>JAVJOQ010000016.1:0-794031 GCA_040216665.1 Cyclobacteriaceae bacterium
GTGAGTATTTATCTTGATATATTTCTTATTCTTTAATTTTTTCAAATGGCTCTCGAATTCGAGGGTTTCTTTCTTGTTATTGAATTCCCGTAAAAAAATAAATTTCCAAGGTCCTCGCCCTGCGGTAGATTTGTTCAAGCCTTTATTATGAGCATTTAAGTCGTATTTGGGTATCCGTGGAATATCCATAATACCATTTTCTAGAAGACTGGGATTCTATGATATATACGTAGTGCATAAAATAAAAGTGGCTCCAACGATAAACCCCAGAACGCTTCCACCGCATCTTGTAGCACCCGGCTCAAAAGTATATTGCAGGTAGTAGATGCCTGTAGCGTTGCAGGGGAAGGCAATAGCGGAAGCGATTGATCCGCTAATTTTATTGCTGTCCATTTTATTTCGTTTTGTATCAAATAAAGTCATTACCATTCCAGGCGAGATGTTTTTGTCTTTGACACTAAGTAGATATTGCGTACCTCTGGTCAGTACATAAGAAAATTGTATCCTGAAGCAAGACTTGCCACGGAAGAGTTCACCAGTTCATCGGAATTGCATTGCGATTATAGAATTGACGAAAGCCCGGAGAAAACATACCTGACACCGATTAAGTTACCTTCAAAAGGTTTTCACTCCGTGAGTATCAGATCTAGGGATTTGCTGGGTAATGAAACCAGCCTGGATCCTGTAGAATTCGTAGTTCAATAAATAAATTTTGTATGATCGGAACAGTTGACTTATATTGTACACGTATGGCAAATCTGGCTATTATTGATGATCATGCGCTCTTTCGTTTGGGGCTGGCGGCAATCCTTAAAAAGGATTCGAGAATCAATTCCGTTAGTGAGTATTCTGGTTTTAATGATATAAAGCACCTAATTCCCACGTGGAATATTGATGTTGCACTGGTTGATATTTCTATGGGTAAGGAGAGTGGCCTTGAAGTAGCCAAGTACATAAAAACTAATAACCCGAAGACTAAGGTTGTAATTCTTAGTGGCCACCGGGAGGAGTTTTATGTAGTCACCGCCATTGAGGCTGGTGTAGATGGCTATATCCATAAGGACATTGAGGAGCACGAACTGTTGATTGGGATCCACAAAGTATTGAAAGGCGATAAATTTTACTCTATAGAGATTACCAATCTCCTGATTAATAATGTCTACAATAAGCCTCAACGTGGATTACCTTTTCTTACGAAGAAGGAAAAAGAGGTTATTACGCATCTTATGGAGGGCTATTCTAGTAAGGAAATTGCTGCTAAATTGGATGTGAGCCCTCGCACTATTGAGACACATCGCGCAAACGTATTAAGTAAATTCAATCTGCGAAATACTACTGAGCTTATAAAAAAGATTGTGGAGCAGAAAATCTCATTTTAGGTATTATTGACTTTATCAAAGTGTGGTTCAAAATTAACGGTAACATAAAAAGTAGTGCCTTGCTCAACATTTGAAGCCACCCGAATCTTTCCACCCCACGCCTCTACTAGCCCTTTGCATATTGCCAGTCCAAGCCCAGAGCCACCGTGCTTCCGCTGAATGGAGTCATCGGCTTGTCTAAAAGGCTTGAAAATTACATCCATTTTTTCTGGTGTTATACCTTCTCCTGTATCGCTAACTGAAAATTGCAATTCATTGGCTCGCAATTGGTCACATCGCAAGCTAATTTTTCCTTCTGTGGTGAATTTTAATGCATTGGAAAGAAGATTGCTTAGGACTTGACTTAGTCTGAGGAAATCAAGTTTCACCAAATTGACATCTGGTTTAAGGTTGTTAATTTTTTCCAGGGAAATCTTTTTATTTTCAAGGTAGATAGTTTCTGCACTTATCGAATCAATTAACCGGTCCATCATTTCGTCAACGTTCCCTTCGACATTTGTGATTGGAACTTGGCCCGCTTCTAACCTAGAAAAATCCATAATGTTGTTGATAATATGAAGCAAATCCATACTTCTTTCCCTGATTTGCCTGGTAAATTTTGCTCGCTTTTCATCTGAGATTTCTGGCCTTTCCAATAGTTCTGAAAATCCCACTATGGCATTCATTGGAGTACGTATCTCATGACTCATATTGGCAAGGAAGACTGATTTTAGATTATCTGACTCCTCGGCTTGTGCCATCGCTTTTGCCAAGTGTTGCCTGGTGGTTTCAAGTTCTGTGATGTCTTGGGCGAAACCAAGTATTTGCGTTTCTTTCCCCGCATTGCTAAGCTTTACATTTCGGTAGTACCAATACAAAGCTTTGTCATCCTTAGAATTCATCTTCATTATGCCCTCAGCTGACCCTTTGACTTGAACCGCCTCCAGGTAAGCGGAAAACGCTGCTTTCACGGAAGTATGTAAAAAGTCACTAACTACTTTACCCGTAAGTTCTGAGGGTTGATAACCGAGCGCCTGCGATGCGGCATCATTAATAAAAACCAATTTTCCAAGTTCATCATGAATGGTAATGTATCCCAAACTTTTTTCAACGATAAGCCGGTAGCGATACTCACTGGCTGCGAGGGCCTCATTTAATGTGTATTCCTGTTCTCTGGATCGCTTCATTTGATCCTGCGCCCGCCTTGACAGTGATAGGGAGTTGTACGCCAAAAAGAGATTCAAAAATATCGGTATTGTGATATCAACCCATCGAGGTGCGAGAACAGTTTCTTCTGGTATAATGAACGGAAATTGATAGCCGACAAGCACAAAGTATTTATGAAGGAAAAAAATGACCACAACAATCAGGCTGAATAGGAATGAGACATTTGCATCCAGTATTGCAATTGATAGCTGGACACAAAGGATCAACCATAAGGCAATGGGGAGTGTGATCTCATTTCCTGCACCCAAGGCATTGACACAAACGAATATTAAACCACATAGAAAGAAAAGTAGATTTCTTGTTGTAGAGTTGAATCCGCGCTTTAAAGTGAATGGTACTAATAACAAACAAAGTGACATACCTAGCGCAAATAGGAAGACATGGTACTTACCTGTTGAAATGAAAGTGAACGAGTATATGAACCCTGCAAGAAAAACAACCCAGGTCAATCTGAGATTCAATAGTTGTTTTGCCTCTTGATACGGATCAAGCCCTGGACGCAAAAACCTCTTGTTAATGCGATTGACAATATTGTTTAAGTATGCCGTAAACCGAAAAAGGGGCTTCATGCGGAAAGATAGGTTTTATTTGACTGATGGAGTTACTCATTTTTAACGACAGTAAGTTCAGGAAGTGTAAAATGAAATACAGAGCCTTTTTCAGGGCTACTTTCAAGCCATATTCGTCCATTCATTATTTCAATCAGGCCTTTGGCTATGGGCAAGCCCAAACCTGTTCCTCCATACTCATACGTTTCATGAACTTTATAGAACGGCTCGAATATTTTTGTAACGTGTTCTTCGGCCAGACCAATTCCTGTGTCATGGACAAAAAAATGTAGACGGTCATCTTGACGTTCACATCCGAGTTTAACGAATCCGTTCTTTGTGAACTTTATCGCGTTATCTACAAGATTTCCCAACGCTTGAGATAAGAGCGCATGGTCAAGTAGCAATTCCTCATCTAACCCCATAGCAATTTCAACTTTAACTAGATTTGATGCTGCTGAATCACTAGCATTGGCAGTTTCAATTATTTGTTGAAAGAGAAGATTTGGGTTGGTAAGTGTGGGGGTTGGTGAAATGCTGCCTGTTTCAAGTTTGGATATGGTGATGATGTTATTGATGATAGAGAGTAAATGCTGACTCTTACTTCTTATAAGTTGCAAAAATTCCTTTCTTTTTGTTTCAACGATCTCCGTTTGCTCTAGTAGTTCTGAGAACCCACTAATGGCATTCATTGGTGTGCCAATTTCATGAGATATATTGGTTATGAATTTTGATTTTAGTCTATTTGCTTCCTCTGCGTTTATTTTCTCTTGCACAATTAGTTCCTTTGCTTGCAGCTGCAATACTCGACCTGTAAGTACCATGTATAGATTATAAAATGCAGGTACGGCTAAGTCTATAAATTTTGGAGCTTCCACGATTTCCTTTGGCGTCCAATTTGGAAACTGTATTCCTTGTCTAAGCAGTAGGTATCTTAGCACAAACAGAAATGAGATTAGAATGAAGAAAATGACTACACCTCGTCTGGAAAAAGCCACCAGGCTAAGATTGAGGATATAGACCACCCAGAGCACAATAAATGCAGTAAGCGTGCTGCCACTGGCAAAGAAAACGATTGAAAAAAAGACAATACCCAGGACGATGTAAATGATGTCTTTTATGGTTTGCGATTGAATGTATTTAATTGTGATCGGAATAAGAACAAGGACAAGAGAGCCGGCAATGGTGAAAACGGTGGAGAAGTAATTTTTGTAAAGCAAAAAATGTAGACCGTAAGCGGTCCCAACAATTGAGAAAACGATTGTGAGGTTAACAAGCAGATGGAAATTGGCTGCCTCAAACGGATCTTCAAATTCAACATTTAGTTTGGCTACAAAATAGTCAGTTAACTTACTCAATAGGTAGGGACGAGCGGACAGCACTACACTATCGAATTATGGGAATGTACTTCCTGAGTATTCGCAATAGATTGGAACTAGAGATGGGCTTCAATATAAAATCATTGGCTCCATAGGTAATACATTTTTCAAGATCATCTTCTGAATTTGAAGCAGTGAGCATAACGATAGGAGTTTGCTTGTCAAATTGTCTGATTTGTTCCGTGGCATCCTGACCATTTAGCTCAGGCATATATATGTCCATCAACACAAGGTCGTAAGATCTATTTTTCAACTGGGCCACTGCTTCTGCGCCATTACCAACAATGGTGACATCGCACCCCCATTCGCTAAGAAATTCGTAGAAGACCATGGCGTTCACTTCATTATCTTCAGCGATTAATACTTTTACACCTTCGAATTCAACTTTTCTTTTTTTACCCGATAAATCAGTGAGTTTAACTCTAAACTCTAAGACAAGATTTTCTTGACGTTGTTTCCTGGTCACTTTTACAGGTAACGATTGGATTAGTTGGTCCAATTCATTGGAGTTTGCTGCACTTAGTTGTAAGGAGTGATTCGCGTTATCAGTTCCAAATGCGGAAAGAGCTACTTTAAGAGTTACTTCTTGATTTGCGGAAGCGTACTTTATGATTTCAATTTTTACTACTCCATTCACCAAAAACTTACTAAGCCACGTAGCCAGCTCCTTAGTAGTAGCAACAAAACCAAATAAATCGCCCTTAAAGCTGTCCTCAAGTTCTATGTCAATATTTAATTTGATTAAATTCTGAGGGGAAGATGCTTCAAGACTTTTGATAATGTCCAGGCAGACTCGTTTCAGATTAAAATTTTCAGGTGCTTCCGAAGGGCTAAGCTCACGATCCATATAAGATTCTTTCTGATTCATCACGCAGCTCCACATCATAGAGCTCATCCTTAAAACAAATTAGAGGCACAAGGTAATCATTATTGCTATTTTTTTTTACGGAGTGGTTGGTAAATCGGCCTGTCAGTATAAACACTGATGCACCTGGCCGTAAACATCAGGATGGCGGGAGAACCGAACAATTTGTTGCTTTGCGGGTGGTAAAAAACATCTATGTGCCTATTGGTTTTATGGAAGAGCAAAATTTGAATACCTGCGCTGCGTCAACAAGTACTTTACGCTGCATGCTTAAGGAGGGCATTTTCAGAACGAACGGCCAGAAAGAGGTCAGTTATGCCAACCAGGCAATTCTCAAAATGTTTGGATATGACTTACTCCCCCAATCACCTTTGGTTTGGGATGACTTGCTGGCGAACGAACGTGACGCAATTTACATTAATGATCGGCTGAATGCGGAGGGTAAGATCACTGATTTTAGAGTTTTGTTTAAAAAACGCGATGGAGCCAATTTTTGGGGTTTATTGTCTTGTCACCTTGCTGAACGAAGTGGAGTCCAGGTTTTAGAAGGCGCAATCATTGATATTTCAGGCCAAGTAGCACAGGAGATTCGTTTCAATGAAAAAACGAGTGCACTTGAAAAAACAAACTTAGAACTTGATCGCTTCATTTATAGTGCATCTCATGATATTCGGTCTCCGATAAGTACAGTTTTAGGCTTGATTGGTTTGATGAAATTAGAATTTAGGGAGCCCAAAGCAACTGAGTTGATAGATATGATGGATGCTAGTATGAAAAAATTGGACTTCTTCGTTAAGGAACTCAGTTCCTTTGCTAAAAATTCACGACAGGAAATTCAGGAAATTAGAGTTGACACTACGCAGGTCATAAATACTATTCTCCAGGAATTTGAAAGAGATCATAAGGCGTATTCGAAAGTTAAAATCAAGGTGAGTGCCCCTCATACTACCTCCCTGCGAAGCGACCCGGAACGCCTTCACATTATCCTTAATCAGATTTTGCGAAATGCACTGGATTTTTGTGATCTCTCGAAACCAAGTAGACTGGTTGACATTCAGATTGTTGTAAACAATGAAAAGGCTACGTTTGAAATCTTCGACAACGGTATCGGTATTGCCGCTTCACACATTGATAATGCTTTTGATATGTTCTATAAAGGAACGGTTTTATCAAAGGGAGCAGGTTTAGGCTTATATATCGCCCGCGAGACCGTCATAAAGCTAGGTGGAGTGATAAGTTTAAACTCCAAGGTGGGCGTTGGGACTACAGTCAAAATTGAAATACCTAACCAGACAACAGGGCCAAGAGAGGCACGCAACAAAGCCTGAATCTGCGGCATTTTGTAGCATCGCCCGTCCATCATTTTCGCTCAGTAAGATTACGGACTACCCATTAGGTGATTAAAGCACCCCCCTCTACTCAAAAAGCCCGACTTATAGAAAGGACGTTTAGAGCCAATTTTACATGTATAAAGCGAGAGCAAAATCGTATGACTATTTCAGTTGTCAATCATAAGGGAGTAACAGGCAAAACGACCACTACAATTAATTTGGGCAGCTCGCTGGCTGCTCAAGGCTGTAGTGTGTTACTGGTTGATTTTGATGCGCAAGGAAGTTTGACGTATTCTCTCGGTATTGACGATGATGACCATACTATTGCAGATGCCCTTTCAGGAGAGGTTTCAATCCAATCAGTCGTTTATCAACGAGAAGGTATGGACGTTATTCCTGCGGGAACGACCCTGGCAGATGTGGAGCTATCATTTGATAATTACCTCATTCTTAAAGAAATCGATAATATATTGTCTACTGCAGTGATAACCGAGTTTTCCAATGCACTTAATATCAAAATTTACGGAGATGTGCCGCACTTATATCCAGTGAGTGATATTGAAGGCTTGAACCTGGCAATGGGTAATGAAAAGGGCGAGGATGATTACTTCATCTTAGCTAACGCCAACTTCGAATTCGATGAGCATGTATCTATATGTCCTGTTTTTGTTTGGCGTTTTGAAAAGAAATTAATTACGCTTATCGAGGCGCTCTCAGTTAAAAGTGTTTTATAACATTATTTGCATCAAAAAATATTGAAAAAATGGACAGCATAATTAAGAAGAAACTAAATCTACTCATTCGTCTTGCCAAGGCTGATGGAGAATTTCATAGGTCTGAACAAAAAATGATTCAAGCGGTTGCACAAGAAGCTGGCGTGGATGTAAACATTACTGAGCAAGTAAATTTTGGTGATGATGATTTTAGTATTAGCGAGAATAGGGATAGAGTGCATGTGCTCTATCTTACCTTAAAATTGATCCTGGCGGATGACGTGGTTACCAATGAAGAACTGAGTTTTGGAAGAGAGGTAGCTGCAAAATTTAGTTATAAACCAGCTCTGGTGGATCACTTCGTAAATAGTACAATACCTGATCTGGCTACATTTGAAAATGAAATCAGAGAATGGGTAATGTAGAATTGAACTTTAGGAATAGTAATTTGATAGAAGGAGATGGTTTGGTCAAGAACTAGGAAAGACGTCCATTCATCAACCCTGGCAGAAACCAGAACTGACAATACGAATTTTGTCATGCTGGTGGATGACAATGAAACTGATAATTTTATAAGCAAGTATGTTATAGAGATTTCGGGATTCGCAGATCGCATCGAGGTAAAAAATTCGGGAGGCGAGGCATTAGAATATTTGAATGAAAATCAAGGGGAGTACGAGAAGATACCCAACCTTATTTTTCTCGATATTAACATGCCTACCGTAGATGGTTTTGTCTTTTTGTATGAGTTTGAAAAGTTGAGTGAATTGGTGAAGGAGAAAAGCAAGGTAGTTATTTTATCAAGTAGTGATAACAGGGGCGATATCAATAGGATTATTAATACAAAGCGTGTTGTGAAGTATATCACTAAACCACTCAATAGAGAGATATTGAGTGACCTCACGTTCTATTCATAACAGATTTCTCATTTGTGTCCTCACAAATAGTAGTGTGCACCCAAAATGTTTTTCAAGATCAATAGGCCGGTGGATTGAGAGGGAAGAACGGGATTTTTTCTCTCACTCAAATTGGGCATTCCCATGTTTGGTACTAAATTGGATAATAATTTAGAAGTTGCGGAGAAAAAATAGTTCGTGTTAGGATTAGTACATATTGAATTGCCTACCCTTGAATGAATAGCCTAAATAGAACATTATCTTTTTTGACTTTGCTTGGTGTAAATGCAAAGGATGGGAACGACCTAAGGGCACGTAAAAACTTACTGGTTTACCTTGCCATCTTCATGTCTATGGGTGGACTTGTGTGGGGCACTCTTCTTGTAAGCTTTGGATTGAAATGGCAATCGGTATATCCATATGGATATATTATAATATCATTCATAAATATTGCCACTTTTAATCTTCATAGAAATTTTAAAGCTGCCCGAACTATCCAAATAAGCATTAGCATGCTGCTTCCATTTTTCTTACAATGGTCCCTGGGAGGATTCTATGCTTCGGGTGTGGTAGTGCTCTGGGCTACATTAGCACTTATCGGCTCCATTACCCTTTCGGACGGAAGAGCCAAATACTCCTGGTTGTTCCTGTATGTGGTGCTTATTGCATTCTCATTTATCTATGATTCTGATTTTTTGAAAGACAAACCAGAGATGCTTACGCCCTCCGTCTCGTTGATGTTGTTAGTGATCAATCTGTCAACGATTATGTGTATTGTATATGTCCTCGCCAAAATTAAAGTAGACCAGGACAATAGCATTCAACGTGAACTCAAAAAAGCCTATATCCACTTGAATGACAGCAAAGAGCAGCTGCAGCGAACTTTAGACGACTTGAAATACCATCAGTCACGATTAGAAGAAGCGCAACGGATTTCCAGAGTGGGTAGCTTTGATGTGGACTTGAAAAATAAAACTGAGTATTGGTCAAAGGAAATGTACGCCATCTTGAGTGTGGACGCCAAGGACCCTTCTCCCTCGTTTAAAATCTTTACCGATCAAATTATACCAGAAGATCGAGAATTCAGATCAAACAATAGCGTTGACAATTCGCCTGAACAGGAATTTAAATTCCTGGTTCGTATCAAGAAGCCAAATGGACAGCTCGCCTACATCGAAGAGAAGGGCTTAATTATCAAAAATGAGCATGGAGATAATATTCGTATTCAGGGAACACTACAAGATGTAACTCAGCAGAAGGAAACAGAAGAAACGCTCACAAAGTCAAAACGTTTGGCGGAGGAGGCGACTAAAGCCAAAAGTGAATTTCTGGCGAATATGAGTCATGAACTTCGGACACCCATGAATTCAATACTTGGATTTTCTCAGCTGTTGAAGGGGAAATTAGGAAACGAAAGATTTGAGTCTTACATCAACCACATTATCAATGGTGGTAAGAATCTTTTGTTGTTGATAAGTGACATCCTGGACCTATCTAAGATTGAGTCCGGCAAAGCAAAACCGGAAAATTCGATTATCGATCTGTTTGAATTCATTGAGGAACTGAAAATAAACTTTCAGTTACGTGAAACTGCAGAGATTGAATTTAAAGTTGACCTACAAGAGGACTTGCCAACTTTCATAATTATTGATGCATCCAAATTACGTCAGATTGCCAACAATCTTCTAGACAATGCATTCAAGTTCACCGATCAGGGGAGCGTCATACTTAAAGTAAGCCATAGTATTTCGGAGAGAAAATTACATTTTTCTATTTCTGATACTGGGATAGGAATTCCGTTGGATCAACATGAGAAGATATTTGATGCATTTGTTCAGCAGGATGGCCAAAGTACACGTAAGTACGGTGGCAGTGGCCTTGGGCTGGCCATCACAAAGAAACTTGTGAGCATAATGAGTGGAACGATTACCATGAAGAGCAAGCCAGGGGCTGGGTCATCATTTGAGGTTTCAATTCCTTTTGAAGAGGTGATTGCAGAAAATAGAAAAAACGAAAATTCTGCCAAGAACATGAGCGATACATTCAAGCGTAAGATTCTGATCGTAGAAGACGATAATTCAAACCGACTCCTGATGAGGGAAATAATAACGACACTGGGAGACTTCGATGTTGTGGAGGCGGTGGATGGAGAGAGTGCCCTTCAGTTTATCGGTTTGGAGAGACCAGATTTAATCATCATGGATATAATGATGCCAAGAATGAATGGGTATGAAGTGAATAGAAGACTTAAAGATGATGCTTCAACAGCTTCTATACCTGTGGTGGCTTGGACGGCCACGGGACTAAAGGACGAAGAAATCAGACTTCGAAGTGAATTCAATGCATTGATGAGAAAACCATCCTCAATGGAGGAAATCACGAACACACTGAGTCAGTTTTTGAGCCTAAAATCTTCAACCAGGATAGACTGAAGTCAATGGAACGGTAATAGTCAAATGTTAGTTTAACAGGATTTGCAATTACCCCACATTGCTTATGGCGAGCGTAAACGCTAGTATGGAAGTTTGGCCAGATCGCTAAGCACCTTGGCAGTTTTCTTTTCAACGATTGCGCCTAGCTCTTTTAATTCCTCCGAATAAACTTCATGCAATCTAAATCTATCAAGTACGTTTATCAATTGCATGATTCCAATATTTTTGAGGATTGGACGAATTTTATGAATCTCTGCTCGTATATCTTCAACACTTTGCTGAAGCATTGCTGAATCAAAGTTCTTTTTGAAGAGCGCAATATCATCAATTACCGCCTTCTTGATTTGTTGCAGTTTGAGTTTGTTATTATCAAATGCTCTTTCGTAAAAGGAAAAATTGATTATGTCTCCGTGGTCTTTGCTAGCACTGGATACCATATTTATTTTTTCAATAAACGCATCAATTTCAAAAGGTTTAGTGATTACATCTTGAATATGATGGCCCAAAACTCTGTTTTTTAGTTTTTCAGAGAAGGGCTCTGCGGTAAAAGCAATAATGGGTGTCGTTCTATTTTTGCCAGATTCTTGTGAACGTATTTTATCTGTGGTTTGATAACCGTCTATATTTGGCATTTGAATATCCATCAAAATAACATCAAATTTTTTCTCTAATGTTTTGCCAAGTGCATCTTCACCTGAATGTGCAAGTGTACAAATCATTTCACTATCATCCAGTAAGTTTTGAACCAGAAATCGATTAGACTCTACGTCTTCCACATACAGAATGTTTAATCGGGATTTCATTGTGTCTGAATGGTTTTTAGTTATCATTGGAGCAGTGCTTATGTAAGAAATCCCGAAGTCCAATTGCAAGGTAAAAACAGAACCTTTGCCAACCACACTGCTGACCGAAATTTTGCCATCAAACATTTGGACGAGCCCCTTTACGATGGAAAGTCCCAAGCCAGTACCTCCATATTGTCGGGCTATGTCAACATTCGACTGCTGGAAGGGCTTAAATATAGCCTTCATTTTTTCGTTGGGTATTCCTGTTCCACTGTCCTTTATGTCAAATACGACCGAACACGTTTTATCCGATTTGCTTTGCAAGTGTGCCTCAATGCTTACGTAGCCCTGCGTTGTGAATTTGATGGCGTTGCTAATAAGGTTGTTAAAAATTTGATTAAGCCTCGTGATGTCACCTTCCAACGCGTCCGGAATTTGTGGGTCAGCTTTAATATGAAACTCGAGGTTCTTATCTTCTGCCATTTGATGGAATGACGCATGCAAGTGGGATAAAAATTGGCTCAATCTAAAATTAATAGACTCAAGCTCAACTTTGCCAGCTTCGATCTTATTATAATCGAGGATATCATTCACTAAGTGCATTAGATTATCACCCGAATTTTTAAGCGTTTTGATGATTTCGTATTGATCATCGCGAGGATTTCTTCGAAGTAACAAGTTGCTCAAGCCGATTACAGAATTGAGCGGTGTTCTTATCTCGTGACTCATGATAGAAAGAAAATCTTCTTTTGCCTGTGAAACGATATTTAGTTCAGTAAGGGATTGTTCAAGTTTTTGATTGGCATGGAGCAACTTTTCTTCGTACTCTTTCTTCTCGGTGATATCGTAATGTGACCCACTCATTAGCAGCGGCTTGCCGTCTTCTGTCCACGTGCCTACTTTACCTCGATTAAGCACCCATACCCAATGGCCCATCTTGTGCTTCATCCTGTACTCGTATTCGAAATATTCCAGTTCGCCTGTAAAATGCTTCTGAAGCAACTCATCCGATTTTCTAAGATCCTCTTCAATGATAAACCTCACCCAGGTGTTTACGTCCATGGGTTCCAGTTCTTCCAGGGAGTACCCGATTATCTCAGCCCAGCGCTGATTGAAGATGGCTTGCCCGGTTTGAATATTCCACTCCCACGTGCCTACATTTGTACCTTTGATGATCTCCGCAAACCTGGATCTCTCTTCCGCAAGAATTTGGTTAACGGTATGCTTTTCGGTGATATCAAGAATCATTGACATACGACACTGCTCCCCACTAATAACGACTGATTTGGTATAGATCTCAAGGATTTTTAATGATCCATGCTTTGTATGGAAACGGCCAATAAATGAATCAGGTACTCTTTCACCTTTGCGAATTGATGAAAGGCGGGCATGAATAGCAGATTTTGTTTCCTCTGTTGCCCTTTCAAAAACCAGATTGGAATTCTCTTTTATGTAGTCTTGCTGGTTTTCGTATTCAAATATTTTGAACAGAGTTGGATTGCTGTAAACGATTTGATCATCCTTAAATATTCCAACACCCACCAAAGCGTTTTCAACAAGGGTTCTGAATTTACTTTCATTTTCCACGCGAAGGGAGCGTTCCTCTCTCAGTTCAGTGATATCCTGTACCTGACCAAGTATATTGTTTTTGTTTGATTGAATGTCTTTAAATAAACTGGCAGTAACGATGACAAAAACAATTTTGCCACTCTTATGAATGTATTTCTTTTCGATAGTGTAAGAATCAATTTCTCCCTCTTTCAGTTTTACGAGGAGTTCGAAATTTCTTGCGTTTTCGTCAGGATGATTGAGATCACGGATGCTCATACGCTGTAGCTCGTCCATGCTGTAGCCGGTAATTTTGCACATGCGCGAATTTGCCTCCAGAAATTTCCCCTCAAAATCAACAATGCTGATCCCTGTACCTGTGAAATTGAAGACGCTTTCAAATTTTCTTTTGGAATCGTCTTTTATTCGCTGATATGCGCTAGTCAGTTCTTCTGAATTAATTGACATCGCTCTTTCCAGCAGATCGTGGTCTCGATCAAAATACTGAAACGACTCATTAATAGCAGACAATAATTGCTCCATTTCAGGAGTCATTTCCCCTCCATTCCAGTGTTTGTGAAGATGTCGTTCAAGTACCTTGTGATATTTCATAAATGAAGGTCTTCGCTAAAAGTGGTGATCGTCATTGTCTGATTGTGCAATTCACAGCTTGCTGTTTCTGAGAGTGGAGAGATTTCACCATAAGAATAGAAGCCTGTGACAAAAGTAGTGGGTTCAAACAACTTTACGGCTTCTTCCACCTCTTCCTCCACACGGTGACTTAACACTAATTTTCTACCCACGCAACTTATTAACATGGCCAGCTGCGGTTTTATTGAATTCATCTTCGATAAGCTCTCTCCTGAGGCGGTAGCAGAGGCATCGATTAGTTTATCAAAGTTGGCTTTCATTAGCTTTACTTTGGAGTTGAGTGGAATGTCTCCTGCAAAAGTCATGCTTTGTTCCTCTTCATTCACTGAGAGAATGGTCCTTACCAAATTCATTCCATTTTCCTGTATAATGGCCAGTGGAAACATTAGTGCTGATTGTGGAAGTTCACTGCTTAAAGGACCCAGATATTTTTTGTAGAGCTGCAATGCAGACTGGTTATCCAATTCACACAATATGTTTTCTCTGGATTTTGTAACAGTCCTTATCGGACCGAATGTATCCCAGCCACCAAAAGTGCCGTGCCCCACTTTTAAATTTTTGCCATAAAATCCTACTGCCACCACCTCACCTTCTTTTGGAGGTTCGTTGTAGCCAACTAAGGTTTTCTCAAATAGGCCGCCATCACCTGCTAATCCACCGGTGATGGCTACTTTAGAGTGATTTGCGCTGTTTAACCCTTTCACCAACTCGCTCCCGTTGACTATTTGTCCATCAGAAATAACGAAAATATTGGCGAGATCCTCATCCTGAAGTTCACTAGAAAGTTTTTTGCCAACAGTATATGATTGATCCTTTGATTGAATAGAAGCAGATGCAACTCGAATTGTTGTTTTCTCAAAATAAACCGCTGTGCATACGAGGCTATTTTCTTTTACTACATTTCCGAGAATTTCCCCTGCAGAACTACCACAAACAATATGCGCATTGGGATAAAATTGCTCAATTTCCTTGTAGCGACCAGCGTCCGAAAGAAAAAAACGATTACCAAACACAATTACCAATTGCGGAGCCTCCTTGATTGATTCAGTCGGATTGGACCACCCGTGGTAGGTGTCCCATTTTCTTTGTTCTATTTTCATAAACCCAAGGTCAAGTAATGAGGATACTGAAACCTTGAATTCAAATTCATTGGTGCCAGCCCTCCAGTTTTCCCCGTTTTCAAAAATAAGGCTTATTGATGGGTTTACTGTTTTGCTTAAATACTTAGGAGGCTATACGTGATTATACGTATATAAAGGCTCTTCTAATTAATTGAAAGCAGCCGTGGAGAAATTATCTGATTCTCTTTCTTTAGGATTTTGGAGATTTGGGATCCATAATTGAATTGTAGTGCCTTTTCCTATTTTACTGTCAATTTTCAAATGGCCGCCCAGTTTCTTAATGAAGTCCATGCAAAGTTTAATGCCAATACCGGTTCCTTTTTCGCCCAGTGTTCCATCCAAAGAGGCACTTGTAGTCTTTGAGAAAAGATTATCGATTGTGTCTTGCTTCATTCCTACACCATCATCGGCTACTGCAATGACGTTGTACATGTCTGTCTGGAAATTGGAAAATTTTATTTTGCCATTCTCATGAGTAAACTTAATTGCGTTTGCTAAAATATTTCTACAAACAAATCCAATGGCACCCTTATCTGTGTTGAGGATTTTGTCAGGGTCAACTTCGTTGATAATTGAAATCTTTTTTTCTTGAATTTGAGGCTTCAGTTGATCGACTACCTTATTGACAATATCAGACACCTTGAATTCATCTTGCACGGTTTCATCGCTATTGAATCTATTCTTGGACCAATCCAGCAAATCTGTAACAAGTTCTTTATTGCGATAAGTACTGTCTTTGAGCAGTGCCAAAGGTTTTTTTATTTCGGAGCCATCCAATGTGGATGTTAGGTTGTCCAGTATAATATCAATCAGACTGGCGATCTGATTGGAGGATCCCTTTAGGTCGTGGGCTACTGCTGAAAACAGGTTGTCCTTATTTTCGTTCAAGGCTTTCAAGTTGTCGTTGTAGCGTTTTATTTTTTGAAGGCTATCCCTCAACGTAATCTGAGTCTTGACTCTCAGTAGTAACTCCTTTGCTCGAAAAGGTTTAGTAACGTAGTCTACCCCGCCTACCTCGAAGGCGTTGATAAGATCTTCTTCAGCCACTTTGGCGGTGAGGAATATTATAGGTATACTATCAATAAGCGGATTGCTTTTGATTGTGCTACACACCTCATAACCCGACATTTCAGGCATCATGATATCGAGTAGAATAAGGTCCGGCATTTTTTCTATCGCCATTTTTATTCCCTTTGCACCATTGTTCACCAAAACCAATTCATAATATGGACTCAACACATAAGCTGCCAGTTGCAAATTTTTTGGTTGATCATCAATGATCAAAACGGTTTTTTTATTTGACGATGGGCTCATAATGCTCATGGGTTAATGAGTTTATTATTTTGACTAGATCACTAAGGTGTTCTTCCAGGCTCTCGATATCAAATATGTCAAAAAGCTCTTCCAGGCTAGTCGCATATTCAGCCAGGAATGTTAAGTTATTTTGAGCAGCGTAGGCTTTCAATTCTTCCAAAAGCATTTCCATTTCTTTAAGATCCAGAGCTTCCATCAGTTGTACTGCCTTTGCTGCGATCGTATTTTTAAGGTAGGGGGCAAAAGAGCGCATGGTTTCAAACTCCTCATCGGTGATGGCTACAGCCCGGTCAAAGTTTTTGGTTTCACTTTCCTCTGCAGATATCATATCGAAGGGTAAGTGCCGCTTAAGTTCCTCAATCAAAATCGCCTTGGAGATAGGTTTTGTAAGAAACCCATTAAACGTTTTTTTAAGCCGCTCAGCTTCCAGCCCCTGAACGGAGGCTGTGAACGCAATAATGGGCGTGTCTTTTGTTTGTTCTTTTGACTTTAGTATAGAGGCTGCCTCTCTTCCGTCCATCTGCGGCATCCGGAAATCCATAAGCACTGCATCTGGAGTAGTTTGCTCAGCTTTTTCTACTGCTTCCTTGCCATTTATTGCTTTCACAATTCGCAGTCCGTGGTTTTCTAAAAATGATTCAATGAGTGCTGTGTTCACCGTGACATCATCGGCTATTAGAAGTAGAGCATTTCTGAAATGAGCTTTGGAATTTCCCCATATCAGCGTTTTGTCCTGCCTCACTCTATTCATTTGAGCGATCTTGGTCAGCGATACGGTGAAAGTACTTCCTTTACCATTCTTACTGTCCACTGAAATGGTGCCACCCATCAATGTGACCAGACGTTTTGTGATAGCCAGCCCAAGTCCTGTGCCACCAAAATGCCGAACGTTTACTTCCATGGCCTGTCTAAATGATTCAAAGATGAGTTCATGATCGGCACTGGATATGCCAATACCTGTGTCACTTACCTTTATTTCCAAGTCGTAATGGTCCAACGCTGCATTAGGGATAGCATTTGCCTCTAAAGTGATTTTTCCTTGTTGAGTAAATTTGACTGCGTTGCCAACCAGATTGATGAGCACTTGCCTCATTCGTATCTCATCCAGTAGCAATACCTTTGGAAAATTTTTAGATTTGACAATATCAAATTGTAGTCCCTTCTTTTGAATCTGATGTCGGAACATTTCTTTCACGTCCGTCATGATGTCGAAGAAGTGAATGGGCTCAAGGTACAGTTCCATTGCCCCGGATTCAATCCTGGATAAATCAAGCAAGTCATTGATTAAGCCTAAAAGGGTCTTGCCACTATTGATAATTGTTTTGAGGTAACCTTGCGAAGTCTTTTCTTCAACGGTGTTGATTAGCACTTCTGAAAACCCAAGGATGGCATTCATTGGCGTGCGAATTTCATGACTCATGTTGGCGAGGAATTCAGTTTTGGCCCTGTTGGCTTCTTCGGCATTGTCTTTTGCCAAACGCAACGCTTCTTCTGCTTCGTACTGCTGTGTGATGTCTTGAAATGTACCAATGCATTGGATCAAATTACCATCAGTGTCAAATTCAAATTCAGCCTGTTGTCGCAGGTATTTTACGTTGCCATGGGCCACTATGCGATGCGTCAAATCCAGTCCTTTTCCATTTAGGGCTTCATTCCATGCCTTTTCATATAGACCCTGATCTTCATGGTGAATCATGGACTTAAATTTCATGAAGTTGATTTCCTCACCAACAGGGAGGTTAAAAATATGATAGGTTTCTTCCGACCAATCCAATTTATTGATGCTATTTTCAAAACTCCAACTTCCAATTTTGGCTACATTTTGAGCTCGTTTTAGTTTTTGCTCATTACTTTGCAGTTGCTGTTCTGACCTTTTCCTTTCTGTAATGTCTCTAAAATGAAGGACCCTGCCATAGAATGTTCCCTCTTCCCCCATGATTGGAGCTACGTACCTGTCAATGATTCTTCCATCTGCCAGGTAAATTTCATTCAACCGAGTCGATCTTAGATCGGTGTGAACTTCTTTTACCATTTGCATATACTCCTCGTAGTTTCTTGTGAGTCGAGCGATTCTTTCTATCATCGTGCTGCTCGTCATATTATAGAATTCCTTTTCAGTAAAGCCCCAGATGTCTCTGAATCTTTTGTTGCTTTTCAGCAATTTCATGTTGGAGTCTGTGATGAGTATTCCATCGATGGAGGCTTCGCTTGTACTTTCCAGTAAGGTTTTTTGAAAAATCAATTCTTGTTCGGAATTCTTCCGCGAGGTAATATCTGTCGTAGTACCGATCATTCGAATGGCCTTTCCGGTATCATCAAAAAGGGCGACCGCGCGGTGCAGCGTCCACAATGCTGTTCCGTCAAGATGGCGCATGCGAAATTCATAACTGTAGCTGGAGGTTTCGCGACTTAGATAGCGATTCACTTCGGTGAGCATTTCCTCTAGATCATCAGGATGAGCTCTCTGGGATACAGTTTCAAGCGTTTGAGGAGCAGTTCCTACTTCATATCCAAACATTAACTCCCACTTTGGCGAGTAGTAAACCGTGTTTGTCACCATGTCCCAATCCCACATGCCATCACCAGCTCCCAGAAAAGCCAGATTTAATCGTTCCTCACTGGTTTGTAATCTTTGTTCCGCTAAGGTGCGCTCAGTGGCGTCATTGATCATAGAGAGCACAGCAAACACTTTTCCTTCTTTGTTTCGCAGAGGCGTATTTGCCCACTCGCAGAAGATGGTTCTGCCATCTTTTGTGATATTCAGATTGGTACTGTGGGCGGTGGTGTCTCCTTCGATCAGTCGCTGCCATACGGCATCTACTATCGTCTCTGCCTCAGCAGGAACGATGTTTCCGTAGGGGTGTTGTCCCATAATTTCCTCTTCAGTGAATCCAAAGATCTCTTCAGCAGAAGGGTTCCATGATTGAACTTTGAAATCCGGACTCCAGATGATGTGGCCTATGGGCATCCGCTCAATTTGCATTTTGAGTAGCGCCTCACTGGCTTGAAGAGCTTCGTTGGCCCGTTTGCGTTCTGTGATATCCTGCACAATGCCAAATATCCTCACTACTTTGCCAGCGTCATTTAGAATAGGAGTGCCTATACTCATTACTTCTTTCTTCGTACCATTCTTCAGCGTAATCTTGTGCTCTACTCTATACTCGCATTGATTCTCTACAGCATGGGATACCGCTACCATCACCTTTGCAAATTCTTCTTCTGCCAATAGAGCTTGATAGATTTCAAGTGAAACTTCTTTCTTGGAATCCACTCCGAATATGTTGTAGACTTCCTCCGACCACCTTACTTTCCGAGTTTCGATATTAAATTCAAAATTGCCCAGTTTGGCAATTTGCTGTGCTTCACGCAAGTTTTTTTCACTTTGAAAGAGTGCTTCAGCTGATTTCTTTCGTTCTGAAATATCCCTGATGAAAGCGCTAAAGAGAGTGGTCCCTTGTGACTGGATAGGAGATATTGCAAGTTCAACTGGAAACTCTTCACCAGACTTTCGCGCGCCTAAGATTTCGATTCTCTTATTGAACATTTTAGATTGCCCCGTTGCGAAAAACCGTTTCATCCCTTTTGAATGGCTGTCGCGGTAGGCCATGGGTATGATCGTGTCTGTTAGAAGTCGACCCACAGCTTCCGATTCAGTCCATTCAAAAATTTTCTCTGCCTGCCCGTTCCATCCGATAATGGTTCCGCTAGCATCAATAGTGATTACAGCATCGAGGGCGGTTTCGATTATAGCACGCGTCCTCTCTTCACTTTCGCGTAGCGCTTGCTTTGCTTTCTTTTGATTGAGAATGAGTGACTCAAGCGCGTCAGTTCTCTTTCTATTTTTCGATTCGCGCCAGATGTAGATTGAGACGAGAACACCGATGAAGAGAATCATTGCCGCCAACTTAAAAAAAATGGTTTGCCAGTAAGGTGTTTTTACCTCGATTGCTAAAGACAGACCATCATTCCAGGATTCGCCATCTAGTGATGATTTAACTTTGAGAACATAATCTCCACTTGGGATATTGATGAAATTGATGTGGTTACCTGAGTTTACTTGAGTCCATTCTTCCGCAAAGTTCTCGAGCTTATATTTAAATTGGATTTTTGATGAACTATAATAACTAATCCCTGCAACATTAAAGCCAAAATTATGCTGGTCCCAATTCAACTTAATTGCCTTTGCAAGACGTATTGTTTTGCCATTAGTGATGTTATCTGAATGCTCAACAGAGCTGCCATCAATGAAGAGTTTTTCAATTATTGTTGTTGGTGTGGGCGACCTATATAATGCATCCGAGGGATTGAAATGAGTTAGCCCGTTTATTCCTCCGAAGTAAATGTGGCCATTTTTGGATTTGAAGTATGAGCCGGTATTGAATTCTGAATCAGAGAGCCCATCGAGAATATCGAAATTGAAGAATCGTTCTTGCTCAATGTTAAATGCCGAAATTCCATTGTTGGTACTCATCCAGAGGTAACCGTTTTCGTCTTCAATGATGCCGTACACTACACTATTTGCTAATCCGTGTTCTACGGAGTACCTTTTAAATTGGTTAGACAGCGGGTCGTAAAGATTAAGGCCGTCACCCCACGTGCCAACCCAAATCCTTTTTTCAGAGTCGCTTAATATTGTTTTCACCTTGCTTCTTAAGTTATTGGACTCGTTCAAGGTTCGCACTAACTCACCTTCGAAAGAATAAATCATTACTCCGTGTATTCCCCCCACCCACACTTCGCTATCCATTACAGTAGCTGTTATATTATCGGCATAGCCTCCAGAAAATGGTGGAATAGAAGAACCAAAAGGTTCAATATGGTTTGACTTTATATCAACTGTGAATAGCCCAGCTGTGGAAGATAGTAGAAGCCGGTTGTCGTCTAGTTCCTTTATTTCAAAAATGTAATTAGGGGCCGGGGTGGGTTTACTTAGAATGAAATTGGCTAGTTTGATATTCGTTATTGGCTCTTTGAGCTTTATCAGCCCATTGGATGTGCCCAGCCACAAGAAATTGAATCGATCCCTGAAAAAACTACGGATGTGAATTTTATTAATGCCTTGGTTATTTTGAATGCCTAGCGAATAAATTGCTGATTCTGCTTTGACTAAATTAAGAAGCTCTAAACCTCCATCAATGCTCGCTACATACAGTATGGAATCCGTCATCGAATGAAGTGCTGATACGGGACCAGATCGGAGATGAATTTCCTTCGTTGGATCTGCGGTGATTTTTGTAAAACGTCCGGATAATTCACTGAATTTTTTTAACGACCTCCCTACACCTAGCCAAATAACACCTTGTCGTTCCTGATAAATCGTCTGAGTCCTTAAATTCACCGAGGACTGATGAGAGAAACTTTGCGAAATCACATTATCATCCCCATCAAGTACAACGACTGATCCGTGCATTACCCACAAGTTGCCATCCTGTGCTCTCATTACTCGAAAAGTTGATTTTAGGTTTTTTGGATATGGTAGTGGTACTTCTTTGATTTCTCCACTAGCATCGTATTTAAAAAGACCAACATCGGTTGAAATGTATAGCCTATTTTTTGTCATGTCTCTATACAAACTATTTATATGCGCTTCAGGCAGGTACTCCTTCTCTTCTCCGTCCTTATGCAGGTATAAACCTTTGGAGGTTCCAATCCAGGTTTCGCCCGCTAGCCCCAAGGTTATCGCAGTAACATTCTTTCCTTGGAAGGATTTAAATTGCTCTTCAATAGAGAATTTCCGGGATGCTATATCGAAAGTGATGATTGCATTTGTGGAAGCTATGCGTAGTAGCTTACCATTCATATCAATGGAATTGATTGCTGTTCCAGGAGGTAGTTCCGAAAATAATTGTAGGGGATAGTTGCTAAAAACTTCTTCATTTGGATCGAAAATACTTAGACCATCCGCTGATGCAATCCAAATCTTTCCATGCGCGTACTGTAAATCCCGCAATTCATTATTAAGCAATGAGGTAGAATCTTCCGAGTCATGATAGAAGACTTTGAAACTCTTTCCATCAAATCGATTAAGCCCATCCCATGTGGCGATCCATAAATACCCAACACTATCTTGTACCACGGCACTCACTGCAACCTGTGACAGCCTCTCATCATTAAAATCTTCAAGTTCAATGATCGGTGGCAAAGATTGCGATACCAGTCTTGATGGATACATCAAGAGAAGAACCCCGATTACCAGACTATGCCAGACCACTGTATTTAATTTAATACTCATTCTTACCTCAAAATGTCACTACATTATCTTCGCCTTCGAAGGGGTGTGACAGTTTTTATTAGATACAAATTAAATTTGTTTGAAGTGGAATAGGTATAAGTGATTTGACCCTATATACATCCTTTTTCTACACAATAGGGACTCTGTATTTTTACTGAATTGCTGCTATGAGGATGGGATCGTAGACAGTTTACAAATACTTTAAAAGTGCTTCTTTCACATTTTGAATTGTGGTGGGTTTTCTAACTAACCCCTGAAATTCGCTTTGGATCCTTTGTTCGTCATCACGAAGTCCTGCAGCTGTCCACGCAATAACTGGAATGTGGATGGTGCGTGCATCCTCTTTGATTTTTCGGTTTGCAATAAAACCATCCATTATGGGCATCATCAGGTCCATAAAAATCAGGTGAGGCATCTTTTCTATTGCCATTTCAACAGCTTCGATTCCATTTTTTGCTTCAAAAATCTCATGTGGGCCCATGCTGGAAATAATTTCCTTTAGCATCTGGCGATTGGTTTCATTGTCCTCTGCAATTAGTATTCTTTGACCTGAAGTAGCGGTATGTTCATCAGTCTCAACTTTGACTTCTTCGTGGTTACTAAGACCATCCTGCCTTCCGAATGGGAGTACAACTGTGAATGTTGATCCTGACTTCTTTTCACTTGCTAGCGAAATGACACCACCCATTAGCTCAACAAGCCGTTTGGTTATTGCAAGTCCCAGACCAGTGCCACCATATTTACGTGTGCTTTGACCGTCTTGCTGCCGGAAGGCTTCAAAGATGGTCTCATGTTGTTCAGTTGGTATGCCGATGCCGGTGTCTGAAATGGTAAATTGTATTTGATCGGCATTTTTATCCAAAAGAGAGACCACAAAAGTTACACCTCCCTTTTCAGTGAATTTGAATGCATTGCCTAAAAGATTGTAAAGTATTTGCCTTAACCGGATGGCATCTACTTGAATATACTCTGGCAACTTTTCCGAGATCTCCATATTAAAAAAGAGCATTTTACTCTCTTGTAAGATGGAAAACATGCTTCTTAACTCGTAGATAAAATTTTTGAGATTGATGGTGACAGAATTTAATTCAACTTTACCGGACTCTATTTTTGAGAGATCAAGTATATCATCGATAAGAATCATCAGATTGTTTCCGGCTTTCGAAATGTGCTCTACAAAAGATTTCAGTCGTTGGTCATTTATCTGACTGGATAGTAGTTCCGAGAATCCTAAAATGGCATTCATAGGAGTTCTTATCTCATGGCTAATGTTGGCAAGAAACTCAGACTTGGTTCGGTTGGCCGTGTCAGCTTCCTCTTTGGCTCTTTGAAGTGCTTCCTCTGCTAACTTTCTTGATGTGATGTCTGTTGTGATTCCAATCATTCGTGTAGCTTTCCCATTTTCATCAAAGAGTGCTACTGCCCTGTGGAGCGTCCACATCAGAGAACCATCGAGATGAAACATTCTGAATTCATAACTATATGATGGAATTTCATGATTCAAATAGCGGTTCACCTCTTCGAACATTTTAGACAGATCTTCAGGATGAGATCGCTCAGTTGCAGTTTCAAGTGTTTGAGCTACTGAGCCGATTTCGTAACCAAACATAATCTCCCAGTTAGGAGAATAGTAAACCGTATTATTGACAATATCCCAGTCCCACATGCCATCACCCGCTCCTTGAAATGCTAAACTCAATCTTTCTTCACTAGCCTGTAGTTTCTTCTTAGCCAGCTCACCTTCGGTGATATCTGTTATCATTGAAAGCACAGCAAAGATTTCGCCCTCTTTATTTCTCAAAGGTGTATTTGCCCAATCGCAAATGATGATGGAGCCCGCTTTTGTTCTATTGGAGTTTATACTATGAGCTGCCGAGTCTCCCTTCATTAGCCGCTGCCAAATATTACCAATTGCGGACTGCTCTTCACCGGGTACGATGGTTCCATAGGGATGCTTTCCCAGCATTTCTTGTTCCGTAAACCCAAATATTTTTTCAGCAGAGGGATTCCATGATAAGACCTTGAAGTCAGGACTCCAAATAATGTGTCCTATAGGCATACGTTGAATTTGCAATTTTAGCTGCTCCTCACTGAGCTGAAGCGACTTTTCAACTGTTGTTCGTTCCAAAAATTCTAGTCTCAAAGCCTTGCTATTTCTTTCATTCTTCTTGTACGAGAAATAGATGATAAACAATAAAGCTAAGAGTAAGATAATCGTGATTCCACTGAAGGTAAAGCGTTCTTGTTGGCTTAGAATCAATTCCTGACTCAGGACTGATTCCTTTTTTAGATTTTCTATTAAGATTTCTTTCTGTTTGCTTTCATACCTGACTCTTAGTTTCGCTGTTTCCTCTGCCAGGTTAATTTTCGCAAGACTATCACTCAAGAGAAGTGTTTTTTCATAGAGTTCAGGCAACAAATGAACTTCACCTTTTTTCTTTAGTATTTCAATCTTTACAAGCTGGCTTTGATAAAATACCCTAAGTGCCCCAATGCTTTGTGTTAGTTCCTCAGCTATCCCTATGTGATCCATAGCGTTATTAAACGCTTCGACCTCTGAATAACTTCGTGCTAGAAGTACGTGCGATAAAGCTTGGTCAAAGTAATCTTTTTGTGATCTTTCCATTTCCAGAGCCTGAAGTGTATTAGCAATGGCAAGGTTATAATTTCCCAATTCGAAGTATGAGTCACCAATGTTTGATAAAGTGGTCGAGCGCCCTCGGGTATCATTAAGTGAGTCTAGTATGATGAATGCTTTATTAAATAATTCCAGCGCTTTTTCGAACTCTTTGGATGTTTGAAAAAGCTCACCTTTGTTATTATAACCGTAGGCTACACTTTTAATGTCCCCTAGTTTCTGCTTAAGTAAAATAGATTCATCGTAAAATTTGTGTGCATTGCCATAATCGTTTAGATTCTTATAGGCAATACCTATGTTATTTTTGATTTTTGAAATCCCAATCGTGTCCTTTAAGGCCTCATAAATATTAAGAGCTTGGAAATAGTAGCTTATGGCTTCGTTAGAATTCCCCTGGAGGTCATAAGATATTGCTTTATTTTTCAGGGCAACAGCTTTTCCGTTTTTGTATTGATGCTCGTTAGCAATTACATAGGCTTCGTCAAATAGAATTCGGGCTTCACCTGGATTAGTAAAAATCAAGTCAAACCCCCGCTTATTTAGAGAATCAACTTTTAGTTCAAGGGATACCTTAGTGGACAGGCTTCTTATTTTCTCATCTGCTGTTTGAGCAATTAGGCTTGCTGAAGGTACCAACATAAGCCACAATGATGCACACCGTAGAACTGCTATTAATCTAATCAATTTCATTGTGGGACAGTGGGTGTTTTTTGTGATTCACTCCGATGAATTCACGGATGACTCAATCATGGTTTGCATTCTGCTTTATTTAATAAGGGGTTTTTGTGTAGTGCCAAAGACTTTAACAAGGATCGTTTGAAAATTTTTCAATACTGATTAAAAGCTATTGTTGCTATTAATTCTGCACTTCACTTTCGATGGAACCATACCATACCCACAAGGCATTTATTAATAAATATAGCATGCTCCATAACTTGCATTGATTCCTGGACCTTAAGTTGAAAATATGCAGCAAATAACGGCTGAATTTAGTGGTCTTCCCCTCCTTGGTATACCTAGGCGTGCGTCCGAATTATACCCAATCTTATCTAGGTGTTTTTACGGAGAAACTTTTCGGCTCTACGTATAAATACTGGCATCAGTCTAAGTATTTAATACACTTCAATTTAGTTTTAAAAACTTAGGTTTTGAGAGGTGGTGGTGTTGCAATTTTGCAGAACCATAAGTGGACTCAGTTCAGAAATACAGTGAAAGATATTGTTTCGAATGAAATACCAGTTCAATAAAAATTATCGATGAAAGTTATAATACCCAAGAGCTGCGTAGATGGAAGCTGGCTAAAACATCAGATCAATTGCAGCTCATCGTGAAGGCAACGCTAAGCCATATATTTTTCAAATGAAGTTTCCTAAAATATTTTTCTTTGGGTCATTGATTTTACTGTTTCTAGTGGTAGCACCATGCTCCCTCCTTGGGCAAACTAGAGAAATTGATAGTCTGAGGCAGCTATTAATTTCGTTGCCTGACGATACGATCAAAGTAAACAGGCTTGACATGTTATCCGATAGCTACAATCTAGTGGGTTTGGATGACAGTGTGTTAAGTGTATCAAAAAAGGGACTTGCTCTTGCAAAGCTAATTGAATACAGGGAAGGCGTTGCCAAAATGCTTTACAACCTTGCCTGGGGTTATTTTGGTATTGACCAATACAGTGAATCTCTCACTTTTGCTGAGGAGTCTCATCAGATATACATGGAACTCGGTAACGTTGAGGAAGCAACTTGGTGTAATGATATTCTGATATCGTATCAAAGATACATCGGAAATATTGACAGTGCTTACCATCTTGCAATTAGGCAATATGAGGATTTTGAAAACCTGGGTTCAACGAAAGGAATGGCCTCCGCGCTGCTGTACACTGCAGATGTTGAAATACTGAGATCAAATGATGAAAAAGCACTTGACGCAATACTTCGAGCCCTTAAACTTTACGAAGGGATTGATCATAAATGGGGAATTGGTCACGCCTATGGTTTTCTTGGTGAATTTTATAGACTCAATGAAGAATACCCCTTGGCGACCAAATATTTCAGAATGCAGTTTAACTTATTAGACACTTTCGAGTCTGACTTTGGTATTGTTGAGGCATACACAGGATTGGGAAATGTTTATTTGGAAACAAAGAATTACGATTCCGCGCTGCACTATTTTTCAAAATCTTTGGAAATAGATGAACGAATCAATTTTCAATATGGGAAGGGCATAGACTACAACAATTTGGCAGAGGTTTATCGAAGGACAGATCGACATGAGGAAGCTCTATTCAACTATGAACAATCGCTTCAAATATGTTATACGATCGGTGACATTGAGGGGAGTATTTATCCCCTAGAGGGAATGGGAGTCATCTGCAAACAACTAGGGGAATATGATAAAGCAACAAAATATTTTCTGGAGGCTCGCCAAGTGGAGGAAAGGTTGGGTTTACATAGAATGCTGGTAGACAACTATCTGCATCAAGCGGAACTGGATTCTGCTAAAGGGAGCTATGGTCAGGCATATCGCTGGATGAAGAAAAGATCCGCACTTAGTGACAGCCTTTATAATAAGGACAAACTCAACACCATCGCTGAATTACAGACCCGCTTTGATACTGAAAAGAAAGATCAGGAAATTAAATTTTTAAGTGAAGAAAAAGAATTGATTAGGCAGCAGCGGTCAAAGGAAAAGATGTTTTTATTGACCTTGCTAACAAGTCTAGCAATAATCATTCTCGCCCTTACTTACATAGTTTTCAATAAAATTAGAACTGGAAGAATTCTTGGTTCGAAGAATTCACAGATAGCAGAAAAAAATGAGGAATTGAATTTAAAGAACGAAGAGTTGGAAAAGTTAGCGGAAGTACTTGAAAGTAAGAACAAGGATCTGGCTGTGAAAAATGAAAAACTTGAGGATCTTAACCGCGAGAAAGATGGACTTATCGGAGTAGTTGCCCATGATTTGCGTGGCCCTATTAGCAAAACCTTTGGTTTGGTAAATTTATTAAGGCATACTGGCGAGTTAAGCAAGCAACAGGAAGAAGTGGTCGGGTTAATTGAAAAGGTTTGCAAAGATGGTAATAGTTTAATAAAGGACTTGCTGGAAATAAATCGGATTGAAGCAGAGGAGGAAGAAACCTCCAGTTTTATAAATATTGATTTGTTGATGAGCAACATGATTCGAGAATTTGAGACTGTTGCGAACAGGAAAAACATACTGATAAGTATGATAGGTCATGAAGGGGAGAAGAACATGTTGACGAAAGTCGGATCACTTACGCGAATTCTCGACAATATTATAAGTAATGCTATTAAATTCTCAAACGCAAATAAAAGTGTGCTTGTGCATTATCACAGCACTGAAGATCAATTCGTGTTTAGTGTGACGGACCAGGGGCCGGGAATTTCGGAAGATGAAAGAGTACATTTATATAAGAAATTCAAGAGACTTTCAGCTAAACCGACAGGCGGTGAAAGTTCATCCGGATTGGGGCTTTCAATTGCCAAAATGCTGGTGGAAAAATTGGGCGGTAGTATTTCTGTGGAAAGCAAGGTGGGTGCAGGGTCAACTTTTACAGTACAACTTCCTTGCAAAACAAAAAAAATATGAGAGCCAACCTGCAAGCACAGACCAGTTCAAGTTACAATAGCAATATCCAATGGTGACTGACTGCGCTCTAATTACCTGCTTACATGGTAGGGCACTTACATAAAAGACGAAGGCACCATGAGTTCGCTAGAAAAGGAAAAAGATGAGATCAGGGAGTCCTTAGAGCGGGCCTACATTGGCAGGGTGAGCAATGTCAGGGAAAGTATCAAAGAGGCGCAAACAGCCCTGGCCAGCAGTCGCAGGCTGGGAGACGTAGTCTTGGTAGGCAAATCGTTGAACCATATTTCCCTTTTCTATATGATCGTGGGTGAGAACAAGCTCTCCCTTGAGGCTTCGCACGAAGCGATAAATTGCTTTAAAGAGTTACAAGATGAACTTGGTATTGCTGACGCCAGGTTTAATATTGGCAGTGTCTATTACAAAACAGATAATTATCACTCAGGACTTACCCACTTAGTGGATTGCCTGGCCATTTATAAAAAGTATGGTGATGTAAGCAAGCAGGCTCGTGTGCATAAAACCCTTGGCGCTATCTATGAATTTTTTGGTGATGAGAAGAATGCGTTTACCTCCTATGAACAAGCCATAAGTGCAGCGTTGGAGGCAGGTGATCTGAACATTGTATCAAATTGCTACAATCCTTTGTCGGGGATATACCTGAACCAGAACAATATTGAAAAAGCAATTGAACTAATCGAAAACTCCATTCAAACAAAAACTGAGAGCGGAGATATACGGGGTTTGGCTTTTGCCTATTACGGGCGTGGAAAAATCCGTATCCGAACTCAACAGTTTGATGACGCAGAGAGTGATTTTAAGGAAGCTGAGCGGATCCATTTGGAAATGGGGGAAAAACTGGGCCTTGCCATGACCTACTATAAAATGGGGGTTTTGTATGAAGTTACGGGTAAACATCAAAAGGCCTTGACTGTATTGGAGCAGGGTCGTGATCTTAGTGCCAAACATAATATAACTCAATTCAAATTTAAATGTGACTATCACCTGTATAGGGTACACAAGCAACTAGGAGATATCAAACGATCACTTTTTCATTTGGAGCAGTACTTGTCCCTTAAAGAGACTGTAATTAATACTGAAACTTTAAAAGTGATTGAGAATTATGAATTAATATCCAACTATCAACAACTTGAAAATGCTGAACTTCAAAAAGCCAAAAAACTGACTGAAGTAACCAATAAGGCCTTGTATAAGAGTGAGTATCTGCTAAAACGAACCCAAAAGATTGGAAACCTGGGAAGTTGGGTGTTTAAATCTAATGAACCCACGATTGAATGGTCAGACGAAACCTACCTGATGTTTGGCGTTCCTCTCGGCAGCCCGGTCACTTTTGATGATTTTCTTTCCTACGTGCATGAAGAGGATAGAGACAAAGTCATCGCGATTTGGACCGCTTCAACAAAGGGCGCACCATACGATGTTGAATATAGAGTAGTTGCGAAAGGGGTTATCAAATGGATTTATGCCACTGCTGAATTTGAATTTAACGAGAAGGGTGTATTTACAAGTGCTGTTGGCATAGTAAAAGACATCACGGATCACTATACTCACTTGGAGGATTTACGTATTGCCAAAGAACAGGCCGAATCAGCAAGTAAAGCCAAGTCTGAATTCCTTGCCAACATGAGCCATGAAATACGCACTCCTCTTAATGGGATAGTGGGATTTTCTGATCTACTCGTGCGAACGGATCTTAGTGATAAACAGAAAAAATACACTTCAGTTATTAATCAATCTGCCAATTCGCTCATGGTAATTGTGGACAGCATACTTGATCTCTCCAAGGTGGAGGCGGGCAAGCTTGAACTTCTGGAAGACAAAGCTGAACTATCCTCAATTGCCACGCAGGTGATAGAACTGGTGAGCTATAAAATACAAGATGAAAAATTAAAAATATTTCTTACCGCTGCTCCCGAAATTTGTAACTCATTCTATGTAGATGAGGCCAAGGTGAGACAAGTTCTGACGATTTTGATTTCTAATTCAAGCAAATTTACAGAACATGGAGAAATTGAACTTAGGATCGAATCACTGGGAAAGCCTGATGATGGAAGAGTTCCTATTAGATTTTCGGTCCGGGACACAGGAATTGGAATTGATCCGGCTCATCATTTAAAAATATTTGAAGCATTTAGTCAGGGAAATTCATCAACTACGAAACGGTACGGAGGTACTGGTTTGGGCCTTACAATTGCTAATGGTCTGTTGGCGCTGATGGACAGTAGGCTTCAGATGGAAAGCCAAGTAGGCAAGGGGAGTTTGTTTTATTTTGACCTATTCCTAAGGCTTGCAAGCAACGATTAAATGAAGTTCGACCTCGCTGTGAATGCGGAGTGTGTTTAGACTGCCAAATACCTTAGAAGCATTTCCTTTACTTCTTCAAAAGTAGTGGGCTTGCGAATCAGTCCCTGAAATTGATCCAAGATGGTACTCTCGTCATCCTTCATGGCAGAAGCTGTCCACGCTATTACCGGTATTTTTGATGTATGACCGTTTGATTTTATCAATCGAGTTACTTCAAATCCATCCATCCCCGACATCATCAAATCCATTATTATTAAATCGGGAGATTCTGTCTCAAGTATTTTCAGCGCATCGCGACCATTTTGAGCTTCCAAGATGGCAATTTTGTGCATTGATAAGTATTCGCGCATTAGTAGAAGATTGACGTTGTTGTCCTCTACTACCAGTACTTTTGATTTTTTTATAGTAACACCTTTCGGCTCCTCAGCATCAGTAAAGTTTACACTTTCAATAATTTGTACCTCCGGGATAAGAAGAGTGAATTCACTTCCTTTGCTCAACTCACTTGTAAGAGAGATGGTGCCACCCATTAATCGGGCAAGTCGATTTGAGATATTCAAGCCTAAACCAGTGCCTCCGTACTTTCGTGAGTCCTGACTATCCGTTTGTTGGAATGGGAGAAAAATTATTTCGTGCATTTCGGATGAAATGCCGATTCCGGTGTCTTTAATTAAGAACTTAAGTGTTATTCCTTTTTTATCATCAGCCGATGGGATAACACTTACGAGGAGACTAATCTCACCCTCATCGGTAAACTTAAAAGCGTTGCCCAGGAGGTTGTTCAAAATCTGTCTTAACCGGACGGAGTCAATGGAAATCAGTGGCGGAACAAGTGGGTCCACCTCTACTTTGAAACTCAACTTATTTTGTTCTGCGGTCAAAGCAAAGATCTTCCTGATATCATCTATGAACTCCTGCAACTGGACAGGATAATATTGAATCTCCATCTTTCCCACTTCGATTTTAGATAAATCGAGAATATCATTGATGAGCACCAGTAAATTGTTTCCAGAATTGATTACGTGCTTTAAATAAACTGACTGCTTATCATCAGTAATCTTCTGTTGCAGTAATTGTGAAAAACCTAAAATGGCATTCAGTGGCGTTCTGATCTCATGACTCATGTTAGCTAAAAACTCTGACTTGGCTAAGTTGGCGCTTTCCGCCATTAGCTTCGCTTCGCTAAGTTTGTTTCGCTCTAGTAACAACTCTTGCTTTGAAGCAGTGCTATTTTCCAACTCCTCGCCAAGCATGTTAATTCCAGCAGCAATGGCGTCAAACGCGGTGCCATCGTCTGATATAGGAATTTTTTTTGCAAAGTCTCTATTGGCGAAGGAGCTGATTACTTCAATAAAATTGTTGACGATTAACTCAGCGTTACTCTCGAGTGCATTGGGCGTCAATTGCATTTTGTCTGCAAATGCGTTGAGATTGCGGACGATGCTCGTGACGAGTCCGTCATCCGAGTTAATGCCTACACGAGTGGAAAAATCTCCATTGAGCAATCGTTCACTTAGTTTGAGCAATTGCTGAAGCGTATCGTTATCTGGTTTTTCAGATTCCATTTGCCGACTAAGTGAAGGGGTCTAAATATTTTTTACGAGTTGATTGTCGATGAATCGACTAAAATAGCTAATTTATTTGCCTTGTTGTACTTCATTCACAGTTTAAATTGATGTTTTTGAGCTGACTAAGATTCATTGAGGCTGCATGAGTCTGATGGAGGTGTTGGTAGCAGTGTCGCATTAAATAGTCAAAGACGATTCTTTACCTTCTACAGCACTGCTTGATTTTTTAACTTCCTCAACCAAATTAGGGCATCGTCCCTATTTGTAAAGAATCGTGCGGGGACACTTGGTTTGTTAATATTAAAAAAAAAGTTAACAATCACCGTAGTTAAAACCTTATTTGAGATGAAGGCGCCACCAAGGACACCACTAAGGCCCTCATTTTTGTCGCTCATATACTCACGTGCTTCTTTGGTTACAGACTTTAGGTTGGTGACATCAATTAAGTAATAGCACGGTTTTCCCTGGGAGTACTCCAATCTGCTTTGAACAATACCTTTAGCTTTACCAAGATCCATTTCCAAATTTGGAGAATAGGTAAAAAAAATAAAAGGCTCGTGGCCTTCTTCTTGCCAGAGAGTTATTAACTCATATTCTTTTAGGTTTTGCCTATGCATGTTTTTTTAGTTATTACCTTGAATGGCTCCGATTAATTCAAAATTGTAATTATCATTTGCCTGAATATATACACTTTTTGGGAAAACCGTGGCGCCAAATCGCTTCTTTTCAACAGCGGCATCCATTCCAAGGTAAACTTTATTGGATCCTAGGTAATTTGCTCTTACCACCGATTGGTACATACACTGACGATAGCTTCCGTGAGTAAGCACATAATCGTAATCCAATCCAACAGCCATCATTGAGTAGTTATTTTTTGATGACTTATAGCAGAAGGCAACTGAAATCAAGGGGTTATCTGTATTACCAGTAGGCTCAATGGATTTGAGCCTCAACTCAACGATTTCCCAGTTAGGGTGGTCAATCATGTTAGAAAAATACTTAATGGGCAACGCATAGGTATTAATGTTATAGCTTTTTTTCTTTACGTTATAATACAATTTATACCAATCGCTAAAATTACCGGATTCAACTTTCGCTTTTCCCGAGAGCGTTCGCACTTCGAAGTCATTTTGTTTCGACAAGACCATTCGCTTAAAATGCCATCGGGACTTACTGGAAAAACGGGCTATATAATCATTCTCATCTTTCCACTTTGTATCTTCTATAGTATAGATTTCTGGCATTTCAATTCTTAAGAAACCTTCTTTAATCAGAAAGTCGCGTAGCTCCACGTCATTACTGTCTAGGTCCCTCAGCTGCAGCGCAGTTGCACCACAAGATTGTTTTACTTCATTCATAATTCGAAGCATTTCGATCATCGCATTTTTCCAAAGTGGATTCTTTTTGTCTAAATAAAGATGATCGCCTACGCTTATTAGTGAACCCATCATTACAACTTTGGATGCAAGGTAATACTTATCAGTAGCCCTTATCTCTTCAATTTTCTGAGATACAGCAGCGGGCGAAATCATATCGTCTTTGCAAATTAGTTCTGTGAAGAAAGTAGCTAGAATGGGTTTATTACTAGCATCGCGAATTATTAAGTAATGATAACTCCAGTTATTCTCTGGCTCATCATTATCAGAGAATGTCTCTTCTAAAAAACGACAACCCTCCCAATCGAAATTTCCAATATCCCCTAATAGATGATCCCACAAATCCTTATCTATGTTGTGTATGGTGTGCTCATGCTGTATTTCGAAATTGTTTTTCTTTATTGAAACGATTGAATCACTAAACTTGCCTTTTGTTTCCGCAAAGGGCAAATTGAAACTCCTGCTTACGTTATCAACGGTCATACCCTCTTCCTCCAACACCTTAGGGAAGTGGTAGCTAAATGCCTCCAACACATTTTTTATATCATCGTTTGTGTGAGCATTGGTTATTGGCAATCGGAGACCAGTGCATTTCACAGGGACGGCTGGGAAGATGCCGATGTTGGCATAATAACCCTCACTCAGTAGACGCTTCACCATATTGTAACCAACTCGTGGTAATCCAAGGCCAAGATAGAAGATGGGTGAGTGTGTCGTTGAAACAGAGGGCAACTTCAACTCATCAATTAATTTTTGAGTGAGCTTAATCTTCTGTTGTAATTTGTTTTGAAGTACATAAATCTCTTCTGATAAGTGAATCTTTGCGCTGGCAATGGAGGCGCCTAACATAGGCGGCTGAACTGGCCCTGAAAATGTATATGAGCTACCGCAAGTGAGTATTTTGCGCATCATTTCTTTATCAGGCAACACCAGCACACCGCCACCGGTGCCAAAGCCTTTTGCCAGTGAAGTCGACAAGACCATTTTTCGATGTAACGGCATTTTGCCCAAGATGTATCCGCTTCCATTTTTACCAGTCCAACTCATTCCATGGGCGTCATCGGCATAGATATGGAAGTTGTGATACTTCTCCATTAAATAAGTAAGTTCTGCCATAGGTGCAAAATCTCCATACATGGAATACAATCCATCGACCATATACCAGATCTTATTGTATTTATTTGGATTATCCTTGATCAAATCTTCAAGCAGGTCAAGGCGGTTGTGTCTAATCATGGCTACTTTTGTGCCTCTGGCTTTTGTCAATTGCACAGCCAGTTGAACGCTGCCATGAACCTGATGATCCAAAATGACTAAATCACTATCCTGGACTAAGATTGGAATGGCGGCCACATGGGTGAGCGTTGTAGTAGCGGCAAGAATGGAAGGATTGTTATCAAATATTTTGTAGAATAACTCTTCAATTTCCTCGTAAAGATTACAAGCAGAAAAAGCCCGGGAGGCAGAATACTGAGTGCCATAGCGAATGGTTGCATCGATTGCACCTTGTTTTAGTCTCTCATCAACTTCTAATCCTAAATAACTACAAGAGCCAAAATTAACTACCTGCCTTCCATCGATCGTAATAGTTCTTCCATTAAGTGCATTATCTTCAGTTGATACCTGAAATATTCCGTTCCTAACTCCATTGCTAAGGCATTCATCAATTGCATCTATAAACTTGTTACCTCCTTGGTTCGCCATTTCTATTTGTTAAATAATCTCTGCAAATAACGCGACTGGAGCTTAAATCGTATCATGGTAAATGTGCCTGATCACAAACAATCTTTCAGGTGTAAGATTATTCGGTAAGTTTCGTTTTATACCCTGGAAGATATACAAACTAAACTCACGGCTTTAAATAATTATTCTGGAACTTATCATATTTAATTTCCCCCACTTACTCTTACTGCTTCAATGGTGCTGAGTGTGACTCGCTGTTAGCCTTTCAGGCCAGTTGGTATCAGAAAATTTGAATTCCTCAAGTAAATATTATATCAACAAAAAGTCAAAGATAAATGAACGCAGCAAGGAGCAAATTGAAACCTTGAATATGTAGTTCTTCAGGAATCTTCCTACACCGATAAATTCCTCAATGTTGTACCTGAAACAAAGTAGATAGCAAATCAATACTAGGGATTCTGGGGATGGATCTGTACGGCCCAATACTTCTGGTTGATCTTTCTGCACGTCACACCTATGCCAATGAGTCAGATCTAATTGCATACTTAAAAAGAATGGAGTAATCTTTGAAGGTGAATTTCCTGAAGATATTTCCATAGCTAATGGCAAAGTTTATTGAGCAGGTAAACCTGTTGAGGAAAAGATTGGTCGTTAAAAATGATTATGGGTTACATTATGCGGTCCAATGATGGGTCACCACTATTACGTTTAAAGCAAATGACTATTTACAGGACATTCAAATTCTTTCTAATCTTAGAATGATGAACCCCTGGGTAAAAAAAACAGTACAATCATTTTTCCATGCCTCGTTGATGCTCAAAGCAATTCTAGGCTTTGATCTTTTTTTTTCGTATACTCACGATCATTCATTTCTAAAAATCCAACTTTTGGACTCATCACTAAATCCAATTGTATAGAATCATTTTTGAGATCCTTGACTTTGATCCATTTAGGGCGAAAGTGATAATACCCTTTGATTAGAACCAACTAAAGACCATTAAAACCCGACTTTGTGGTTTTAGCAAGATGTACATTTGTTTACACAAATGTACTAGGACTCCTATATGTATATAGGATCGCCTCGGAACTCGGCTCTCCGAGATGCCACATAATTTACTGGTCGAATTCTATAAAGCAGTCGTGATCAGAGGATTCTCACCACCTAAAACTCTTCGATCATGCTGAGAAACGGTTGATCAGGATGTTGCTGAAATGGTTCTAAAACTGATCTATTCGTTCAACAATAATATGAGCCCAATAACCCTAGGTACAAAGCACTTTCAAACCTGGATTTGTGATTCATTGCTTTTGTAGGCATCCAAGCTCTTGAAAGAGCTTTGTACTGAAGTCTTTATTATAGTACTAATTTGGAAATATTTAGGAAGAGATTTGATCAATTTGATTTGGACCATTTCATCGTCAAGCCAAAGTTAGGCCTGTTGATGAACCTTTGTCAAGGGCCATGTCAAGTGTCGATTTTGTTTTATTTCTTTCTGGAATCGACACCCTGACAAAGTACAGCAACAAGCGCAGTGGCGGCTCGCTGAATGAAATGGTGTGGTTGGTTCAATCTCGCTTAATGCAGGAATTATGCCGAATCTATGTCATCGAAGACACTCCGTTCGTGCTTGTGCTGGAGAGCTTTTCCCTCGACCCTAAACTATTCTTCACCACATTTTCTTCAATCCCATTCATGGCTAAGTTGAAGTATTTATCTTTAGGTAATTTAAACTATCCAATCTTTCTCTTAGGTTCTTCATATCCTCACTAAGCTTCTTCTCAATTACCTTGGCATAAATCTGCGTAGTTGTTATTGTCGAATGTCCGAGCATTTTGCTCACGGATTCAATTGGTACCCCATTAGTAAGTGTGATCGTTGTCGCAAATGTATGTCTAGCCAGATGGAAAGTCAGATTCTTGTGAATGCCACACAAATCGGCAACCTCTTTTAGATAACTATTCAATTTTTGATTTGTAATGGTTGGGAACATTGTTGCCCTAGCTAAGGCCCTTGGATGTCCCTTATATTTTTCAATAAGTTCTAGCGCCTTCGGGAGTAGAGGAACTCTTACCGGATTACTGGTTTTTTGACGACTTGTGATCAACCAATAGTCTCCGTCAATGCCCACTATAATATTTGATGGAGTAAGTTGCATTACATCAATATAGGCTAGCCCGGTATAGCAACTAAATATGAATAGGTCGCGGATTAATTGAAGTCTTACAACCTTAAAATCCCGAAACTCGATTTTCTGTAGCTCTTCCTTGGTAAGAAACTCCCTTTCCACCTTTTCAAATTTCTGCTTGTATTGAGCAAACGGATCTTTATCTAACCATTCTAGCTTAACAGCCAGGTTTATCACCTTCCGGAACCTCTCAATGTGTTTCATTAACCCATTATTTGCTAGGGGCTTATGATGGTCTATTGGCCTGTAGTTTCTCAAGAAGAATTCGAAATCTGTAATGAATTTGTAGGTTAGCTCGGATAGAAACACATCAGAAGTATTCTTCTTTTCCTTCAAGAACATCTGGATATACTTTTGAGTAGTGAAATAGTTCTTTAAAGTCCCCCAGGCAAGTGAGTCTTTCATTTGGGTATTGTGATAATTGATCAATTTGCAAAGCGTGTGATCTTTTTGGTTCGTACCCAGGAACTTGTTCTTGATTCCTTCTGAAGTAATCAACTGCTTTTGAATTTGCATCTCCTGATAACAAGCAACCAGATTTGACCTAACTTCTTCCAGGTAGTGGTTCAATGATTTAATATCATTTCGGCTCCCACGTGACATTCCCTTTTTTCCGTTCCATTCTTTTGGATTAACGTATCTCTTAAGAGAGATTTCAACTCGTCTCGCATCAACTGTAACACGGACATAAATGGGAGCAAGTCCGTTCTTGATTTTATTCATCCTTGTGATGAATTGGATTCCGAAGGTGTTTGTTGTTCTCACAACAATTTCAGTTTTGGTTTCAAATAGTTCAATCTGGTGACCTGCTCATTTTTGTCAATTCAAACTCAACCAAAGCAGATCAAATTAAATGATGCAAATACTTGATATACAAATACTTACAACGTATCCAGTGAACCAGGGTTAGTCCCTTTTCTGGTTCACCGTTTGGTTCTCATTTTTGCTGAAATCGTTTGTTACTGATTGATTGCAGAGAAACAAAAAAGCCCGCTAATCATACGATTTGCGGGCTTTCAATTACACTTGAAGTGTAAGTTGTCGGGGTGAGAAGATTCGAACTTCCGGCCCCCACGTCCCTAACGTGGTGCGCTAACCGGGCTGCGCTACACCCCGAACTAATTTTGCCAAATATCTAGATTCGTTATCGAATCACTTTTGTTGGAAAGCTTCGCCCCGGTAAACCGGGCTGCTTGCCTGCCGAAGTACAACGCAGGCAGGCGCTACACCCCGAACATTATTTAGGGTGCAATATTAATAAATCTTTGTTAGTAGGGTATCAATTTTTATTTCGTTTTATGTTGTGATTAAAATAGGGGAACTTTGTATTCCAAGATCACATCGTGAAGGTAATCAGACTCATATTTTTTACGCTTGTTTGTGCCCAGTCTTTTGGACAGATTAGTCCGGAGAGATCGGCTCAGACGCGTATGGGCACAGGGAAATGGGTAAAAGCAGAGCAATCCATAAAAAAGGCATTAAGGAAGGATTCGATTAATGCTGAAGCGAAACTGGTTTATGCCCAATGGTTTTTTGCGCTCAACAACCCTAAGTACAGCATCGATTCTGCTTATAAATACACCCTTGCATCATTGAAGGATTATAAAAGTGTTGATCTGCGACAACAAGAAAGGATGCAGCGTTTTCCGCTTGATAGTATTATTCTTGATCAATTGCGAGGACAAATTGACAGTGCAGCGTTTGAGCGGGCAAAAGATTATAATTCCGAGGGAGCGTACATTGCGTTCTTACGAAGGTTCACTTTTGCGAAGCAGCGCGAAAATGCTATTGAGTTGCGTGATGAAGTATCTTTTTTAGACGCCCTCAAAGAGAATACTTATCAGAGCTTTGTTATATACCTCAACAAATATCCTGACTCCCATCGTGCGGAGGAGGCAAAAAAAAGGTATGAAAAACTACTGTTTGAGGATAAAACCAAAGACGGGAAACTTAGGAGCTTTATTTCTTTCTATAAAGAATATTCCGACAGTCCTTATAGAGATGATGTACTTGAACAGATATTTGGAATAACAACTGCCTCGGGTGAAGTGCAGGATTACCTCAATTTTATATCTCAATACAGAGCATCTAAATCGCTGGTGAAAAGGGCCGGAGATATTGCTTTGCACATCGCCTTACAGCGTAATTTAAAAATACCAGGAGTACTTCTAACGGATTCAGTGAAACTGGTATTGAATGATAATGCATTCTGGGTTCCGGTTTTAAAAAATGGGAAGTTTGGCTTTATGGATAGTGATGGAAAAGAGAAGCTAGCCCCTCAATTTGATGATATCCAGGATGACTATTTGTGTGGTAATATTACTGATGATTATTTGGTGACCTCCAGAGGGGTGATAAGCCGATCCAATAGCCTTTTGTTTGCTGGGGAAGTGAAGGAAGTAGATGACTTGGGGTACGGGATTTTAATGGTTGACCTGAAGGATTGCACACGACTGGTTCATAAGTCTGGCTTTATGATGGTGCAAGATTGCATCACTGATGCAAGAATTGTTGCTGAACAATTTATAGCCATAAATAAGGACAAAAAATGGACACTGCATTCTTTTTCAGGCAGAAAACTCATAACAGAAAAGTATGATGATATTCGATCTGAAGAGGATATAATTGTCTTTAACAAAAATGGAAAACAGATGCTCAACACAATTGGGCAAATTATATCGGCAGCAGATAGCAATCCATTGCCAGATAAAATGATTTTTGATGAGGTGAGAAAATTGAGCTCTGATTTAGTATTGGTGAAGAATGGGGCGCTGGAGGGAATTGTAAATTCTGATTTGAAATTTATTATTCCACTCGATAGACAGGTGCTTACATTAACATCATTTGGCTTTACCAAGAGAGTATTGAATAGGGTTACCACGGTGGGATTATCAGAGACAATTGATAAGGAAGAATTCAGCGAAATCAAACCTTATTTGAAATGGCTTGGTCTCTACCAATCAAATCGTGCAAAGCTTTATCACAAACCTTCCTCCAAGATAATTGAAGAGAATCTGGATAGTTTGTGGTTTGCCAATAGATTGGCCATGGCCATGAAGGGTGATTCACTGAAAGTGATTTTTGGGTCGGGTAGGAAAATGAATTTTCCAAAAGGTACTAAAGTTTCATTTGTTAAAAGCCCAGATTCTGTGCGTTTCTTCTATCTGGAGGAAACGAACAAAAAGCAATTGTATGAAGTGGATTCCGGTATTAGAAGATTCTCGCTTGAGTTTGATAATATCGAAGGATTGGGAGATGGTCTATTTTTAATTGAACACAAAAACAAGAAAGGCATTGTTGGGTTGGATGGTAAATCAATTCTTCCATTAGAGTATGATGCTATCATTAGATCTTCCGGCAATGTTATTTCCTTATTGAAAGACAAAAAATTTGGTCTTTATGACATAAAGAGAAAGAAACTATTCAAAGCGGAGTACGACAGGAACATTACTTTTTTCAACGAGTCTACGCTCATTGTCTTTCGGGACGGAGCCTATGGCTTTATGGATATGACATCCAAATCAATTTCGCCCTATGAGTTTGATGAAGTAAGACCATGGAGTGATTTCTCTGCCTTTGTGCGTAAGAATTTTCGATGGATGGTCTATTCTGTTTATGATGCTAAAATATCAAATGATCAGATTAAGGATTACCGCCTCATTAAAGACACCCATGATGAGAAAATTGCCATTATTCATAAGGAGAACGAATACGGAGTACTTAGTAATACCCGTGGTTTAATTATTCCGCCTACCTTCAGTGACGTACTCAATCTGGGTACAGCCGAGAAGCCCTTTTATTTTACAGAGAAAAATGTAGAAGAAGCCGGAATATTTGTTGTGATCTATTATGATGATAGTGGAAAGATGATCAGAAGGCAAATTTACGAGTCGGATGAGTATGATCGCATCTACTGCAGGTAGAATTAACAATGCCTTATTGGTAACTTGAATTTTTGATTTGTATAACTTTATAGCTTAGCGGTTCTAAATAACACTTAAATGAGACTTGTATTTTTATTACTTTTTTTTGGTAGCCTTTGCGCTCGTGGCCAAAAAGCCAATTCCTTTCCTGACAGACCAAAAGTGGTGGTGGGTATAGTAGTGGATCAAATGAGACAAGAATATTTGTATCGCTTTGCTCCTAAATTGGGAGAGGGGGGATTCAAGAGATTAATGAACGAGGGCTTCATGTTGAGCAACGCTCATTACAATTATATTCCAACCTACACGGGACCTGGGCATGCTTCGGTGTATACAGGAGCGACTCCCTCTACCCATGGGGTGATTGGAAATGATTGGTACGACAAGGCCACTAACAAAATGGTTAATTGTGTTGAAGATGAGAAGCAAAAAGTTGTGGGAACTGATAATGGAAATGGTGATGTTTCACCCTGGAGGATGCTAGCTACTACAGTTACAGATGAATTAGAGTTGGCAACACAAAGAAGATCAAAAGTAATAGGTGTTTCTATAAAAGACAGAGGAGCGGTATTACCAGCCGGGCACACACCTGAAGGAGCTTATTGGTACGACTCAAAGACTGGAAAATTTATCTCCAGTACATATTATAAAGCAGGGTTGCCATCATGGCTTGAGATATTTAATGCGCAAAACTTTGCCAATAAATACCTTAACGAAACATGGAATACGGTTTATCCAATACAGGAATACAAAGAAAGCGGCCCCGATGATACATCGTATGAGGAAATTATGAAAGGAAAGGAACGTCCTACTTTTCCTTATAATTTGAAAGAATTGAGGAAACAGAATGGTGAGTACGCTTTGTTGCCAGAAACACCTTTTGGTAATGAGATACTTACACAACTGGCCATTGCAGCTATTGATGGAGAAGGAATGGGTAAGGATGAGTGGACAGATTTTTTATCAGTATCGTATTCATCTACGGATATGATTGGCCATGCCATGGGACCTAACTCAGTAGAAGTGGAAGACACCTATATCAGACTGGACAAAAATATTGAAACACTGTTAAAGAAATTGGATGACCTGCTAGGTAAAGATCAATACCTGGTATTCTTAACCGCAGACCATGCGGTAGCAGAAGTGCCACAGTATTTAAAGGATTTAAAAGTAATCTCGGAGGCTTCACAACCCACCAAATACGAGGTTGGGCTTAAAGAATTTCTAGGTTCATATTATCCTGGTAAAAATTTAATTAAAAACATTAGCAACAATCAGGTTTTCTTTGATCATGAGGCTTTTGATGCTGATCCTAAGTCATCTGGAGTTGAATATTTGATCGTATCGGAACTTACCCGCAGCTATTTGCAGAAGCAACCGGGAATAGCTTCTGTATATACTCGTCAGGCAATTCAAGCTGCTGATTTCAATGAAGGTGGAGTGAAAGGGCTGGTCAGAAGAGGTTTTAATGACAATCGATCAGGAGATGTTGTGGTAGTTACTGAACCTGGATGGTTGATAGGATCGGGAACTACCGGAACCACTCACGGTACTGGTTATAACTACGATACACATGTTCCAGTTATTTTTTATGGATTTGGCGTGAAGCAGGGAGCCTCTGCTAATTACCATCCCATTACAGATATTGCACCGACCGTATCCACCATTTTAAAAATAAAGTTTCCAAGTGGTGCTACTGGTCAGCCTATCGTAGAGTTATTGAAATAACTGAGGTAGGTATAAAAAAGAAAGGCTAACGATAATCGTTAGCCTTTTTTATTAAAGAACTATAAAAGGTTTAAGCTCCAGCAAATATTCCGAATACTCCCATCATGTTGAGCAGTACCAGCAAAATTACAGTAGGGCATACAAACCTGATGAAGAAAACAAACGCTCTGGAAGCAAAATTACCCGCCTTGAAAGTAGGGGACCCTTGATCAAGTTCACCAACAATGTTTTCAATGGGAAGTTTCCATGCCACATAAAGACAGGTGGTTAATGCAACCACTACGATGAAGAACGTCCCGAAGATATAATCAACGATTTCTTGAAACCCAACAATAGCATCTGTCCATGGAAGGGTAATGCTCATGTTGGTAAACAAATCGCTGGCACCATGAGAAAGGGCAGATGGTACACCAAAAATGAATGCTGCAATTCCCACTACCCAGGCAGATTTCTTTCTGCTCCATTTCTTCTCATCAATAAAATAAGATGCAGGTACTTCAAGCATTGATATCGATGAGGTAAGTGCTGCCACCATCAAAAGCAAGAAGAAAAGTGCACCAATAATGTTACCACCAGGCATTGTACTGAAGATGTCGGGCAAAACCTGGAAAACAAGAGTAGGACCAGCCTCTGGTGATTTTCCAAAGGCAAAAACTGCAGGGAAGATCATAAAGCCTGATAGCAATGCAATTCCCGTATCCATCAAGCCAACATAAACGCCACTTTCAACGAGGTTAGAATCTTTGGGTAGGTAAGATCCATAAGTGATCATGATACCCCAACCAATACTCATAGAAAAGAAAGCCTGACCTAATGCAGCCAAAATACTATTGGCAGTCAATTTTGAAAAATCTGGTTTCAGATAAAACTCTACTCCAGCCATTGCGCCATCCAGCATTAAGCTTCTGATAGCAACTACAAAAATCAGGATGAATAGAATAGGCATTAGGATTTTTGCAGCCTTTTCGATTCCACCAGATACGCCACCTAAAACGATGAGTACGGTGACAAGCATAAACATTCCCAATAAAATTATAGAAGCTGTTCCATTGGCAGCAAAGGCTTCAAATCCGGCTGTAGCACCAATGAGTGATTTGTAAATGTAACCGATAGTCCATCCAGCGATAACACCATAATAGGAAAGCACGAAGAAACTGACACATAAAGCAAGGATTGCACCTGCACCCATCCAAACTGTACTGGCACCTGTGTCTTTAAATGCACCTATAGTGCTTTTCTTTGTAAAGCGACCAAGTCCCATTTCTGTAAACAGAAGGGGCACTCCTATCAACAAAACACATAATATATATACCATTACGAAGGCACCTCCTCCGTTTTGTCCAGTGATATAAGGGAAACGCCAGATGTTACCCAATCCCACGGCTGAACCGGCCGCAGCCATGATGAAGCCAAACTTAGAGCCCCACTGACCCCTGTTATCTGAAGAAACGTTCATGTTTGCTATTTTAAGTTTAGGTTAGTTTATTGTGAAGCAGCCAATTTTCAAAAAAAAATCAACTAATCAAACACCTCTAGGACAGGATAGCCCATTATCATCCCTACGGACGATAATGGGCTATCCTGTGATGTTTAACTACACCAAACTGGGTCAAATAGCACTGTTCTCGTTAGAAAACGTTGAATTGGTTGAGTATAACAATTATGATGACCAAAGGACAAATAAACCTGATGAAGAAGGACCAAACCTGAGCTGCGGTAACTCCGGCAATCTTAGCCGTGCTGAATGATGGAGTTCCTTCACTCAATTCTGCGATAATTTTCGCTGGCCCGATAATCCATCCTACATAAAGGCAAACAAAGAGAGAAACAATAATGATAAAGAAGGATCCCCAGATAAAGTCCATGATGTCCATAAAACTGGTAATTGTCATGCCTGAAAATTGAATACTCATGTTCGTAAGAGTATCGTTTGCACCTTTTGATAGTGCGGATGGAATACCGAATATAATGGCTGCAATGGCTACAACCCATGCTGCTTTTTTCCTACTCCATTTCTTTTCATCAATGAGCCACGATCCTGGTACTTCAATCATTGAAATGGTAGAGGTAAGTGCTGCGATGCAGAGCAGTAAAAAGAAAAATGCACCTACAATATTACCACCGGGCATTTCACTAAAAATATGTGGGAGTATTTGAAATACTAAAGTTGGACCTTGATTGGGTTCCATGCCGAACGCAAATACTGCGGGGAAAATCATTAGTCCTCCCATGAGGGCAACGGTGGTATCCAATACCCCGATCCATAATGCACTTTTTACAATACTTTCATTTTTAGAGAGGTATGAACCATAAGTGATCATAATACCCCATCCTATTGACATAGAAAAGAAACACTGACTTAGTGCTTTCAAAAAAGTAGCGGCATTGATTTTTGAAAAATCAGGAACCAGGAAGTAACGCAAACCAGCGGAAGCACCTTCAAGAGTAAGTCCTCTGATAATAACAACTAAAACAAGCACGAAAAGAACTGGCATTAGAATCTTTGATGCCTTTTCAATTCCCTTGGCAATGTCTTTGGTAACTATCAAAAGATTGAGACCAATGAATCCTACAAAGAGGGGGATCACTATTGATGGATTGGCTGTGAACTCAGCGAAGGAGAGCTCCACACCCATGAGCGAAGTATAGATATAGCCAATAGTCCATCCTGCTATTACTCCGTAATAACTGGTTACGAAAAAGCTTACACACAGGGAAAGGATAGCTCCAATGAGCCAAAACTTGTTACTGCCCGTATCTTTAAAAGCACCGATAGGGTTTTTGCCTGTAAGTCGACCCAAGGCTATCTCATTGAATAGCAACGGAATTCCGATGGCCAGCACACAGCATAAATAAATGAATACAAAGGCTCCTCCGCCATTCTCACCAGTGAGATAAGGGAAACGCCAAATATTGCCAAGGCCAACAGCTGATCCAGCTGCTGCCATGATGAATCCAAATTTGGATCCGAATTGACCTCTGTTGGCCATAGTACGTTAGGGGTTAGACGGGCGAAGATTAGAAATTAATTTCTGATTTCTTCTGCTAGAATAATAATTATTTTTTAGCGCCTAATTTTTGAATTTGGCTGGCAAGAATTGCTAACCCATCGGTAAAGGTGTGTGGGGTATACCCCAACTCAGTTTTTGCTTTTGTGATATCAAAGCCTGTTTTCAAAGGTCGGGCGGCCGGTTGTTTAAATTTTGTTGAGTCAGTAGCCTTTATGAGCGATTGATCCAGTTTAAAGAACCTAGCGGTTTCAATCGCGATGTCATAGGGGGTCATCATCTGTTCCCCTGAAATATGGAAAATGCCAGTAGCTTTTTTGGTAGCAGCCAGATAGCATCCCATGGCCAGGTCTTCTGCCAGGGTAGGGGTGCGCCATTGGTCATTCACCACATTGATTACCTTACCTTGTTCCAAACTGTTCTTTACCCACAATACAATGTTGGATCGACTAAGATCTGTGGTGATGCCAAAAACCAGTACGGTACGAAGAATGGCCCAGTCTATTTTACTTCCTTGAACTATCTGTTCGCCCGCCAGCTTACTTTCTCCATAATAGTTCACCGGAGCGGGTTTTGCGTCCTCCTTGAGAGGCCCTACAGTACCATCAAAAATAAAATCGGTGGAAACATGGATTAGCTTTGCATTTCCCTTTTCACAGGCCTTTACCAGATATTCTACAGCGGTAACATTGGATAGCCAGCACTTTTCACGTTCGGTTTCGCAATGATCCACCTGCGTCATGGCTGCGGTGTTGATGACTACATCAGGTTGTATTTCTGAAATGACTTTATCAACCTCAGCTTTGTTTGTAATGTCTAGTAATTGAAATCTTCCGCTTTTTAGTTGAATGGAAAGCGGGCTCCTTGCTGTAGCGATGAGGTCAATGCCTTCTTTGGCATCTAATAACAATGAAAGTTTTTGCCCGAGTAGACCGTTGCCACCTGTTACAAGAATTTTCATTTCTCTTCAGGGTATTCGTATCCGTACTCTTTGGTGATCTTCTTTTTTGACATTTCTTCAACTTCAACTGTAAACCGAACATTCTCCAATGGTCGATCAGCGCCATCCCTTTCTACTTTTGCAATTTTATCAATTACATCCAGCCCCTTTATTACCTGTCCGAATACCGTGTATCCATCATCCAGATGTGGAGCTCCTCCTACGGTAGTATAGGCATCAATCTTTTCCTGCGAGATGTTCTTTTTGATTGTCAGCCCTGTTTCTCTTTCAATGCGAGGTACTAAGCTGTTGATCCTGGCCTGATAAGCTTGCATATCTCCCGTGTAATAAAGTTGACTTAATGAATCGTAAAGGGGTTTATTCTCTTCTTTCTTTAATAGCTGTTGTAGACCGGTATTTAATTTTGCCTGATCAATGGTGAGTTGATCCATGCTGGTTTTTGGGATTATCGTTCCCTGCACAATGTAAAACTGACTTCCGCTGGAAGCCTGAGTTGGATTCATCTGATCGCCAAGACGAGCAGCTGATAAGGCTCCTTTTTTATGGAAAAGATTGGGGTTAAACTCAGCATCAACAGTATAACCCGGCCCACCATTTCCAAGGCGTTGACCAGGCTGTACGTTTTTGGAATCAGGGTCGCCTCCTTGAATCATAAAGCCTTCAATCACCCGATGAAAAAGCAAGCTGTCGTAAAAGTGATCCTGTGCCAGTTTTATAAAATTGGCTTTGTGTTTGGGGGTTTCATCATAGAGGATGGCTACCATATCACCCATATCTGTTTTAATGGTAACAACGTAATCTTTTTTTTGAGCACAACTGGAGAAAAGTAGGGCAACACTGAAAACGATAATGCAAATGATACGATTCATAGGGTATTCAAATTTTTTAACATTTCGAAATTATTATAAAGAGGCTAAAAAAGCTTAAGGATTTAAAACCGAAGATAACTGAAGTGAAAGATTTAGGAAAATCATTTTTGCACTACCATTCCTTTCCAGATAATAAGAGGCATCAGACATCAGGCGATTGGCTTTTTCAATTTTTAATACATTCAATACTTTGCTGAAGTCCTGAATGAATTTCAATTCACCTCCTTGTGTTCTGTTAATGGAGGTGGAACCAGCAATATAAAGGAGAGACTCGCGCATCATGCCAATGCTGTAATAAAGTAGGTTGCGTTGGTTTAGCTTATCCATTTGGTGAAACTCATCGGCCATCCGAACCAAATTAGCATAACTCTTTTTAAAACATGCCCGCATCCAATCTGCAAACAAATCCTGATTGATATTTTCTTCACTCTGAGTCAACCTCAAAGCCAGGTTGAGATCACCATCAGCTAGTTGTAATATACTTCTGCGGTCACTTTCGGTAATTGTTGTTTCTTTTTGCAGATAGGCATCCAAATCTTCATCCGTAAGCAAAGGAACTTGTATTAATTGGGTTCTTGAAATGATAGTGGGCAACAATCGATCAGCAGCGTTGGTTACTAAAAGAAAAAAAGTATTGACAGGTGGCTCTTCCAGTATTTTCAAGATTCCATTGGCGGCCGATCCGTGCATATATTCAGGTTGCCAGATCACCATCACTTTGTAAGGACTTTCAAAAGACTTTAAAGAAAGTGTCTTAATGATTGTTCTGCTTTCCTCTCTTGAGATTAAAGCCTGCTTGTTTTCGCCACCATAGGAATTGGTCCAGTCGTCCAGTTTGCCAAAGGGTTGTTCTGTTAAAAAACTTCGCCACGATTTGGTGATCTCCGCCTTGAAACGATCAGCATCCTTATCGTTTTTGATGTTACTCAAAGGGAAAACGAAATGTAAATCGGGGTGAACATATTTCTGATTTTTGGAACAGGCTGCGCAAACACCACAGGCATCATCTGCTTTTCTGTCTGTACACTGAATGTAGTTAGCGTACGCAAGTGCCAGTGGAAGATTCAGCGCTCCTTCTTTGCCAGCAATGAGTTGGGCGTGCGCCATCTTGTTATGCTGTACCGATTGGATCAGCTTTTCTTTAATGTGATGCAGGCCGGGTATATCAGCGAATCTCATGCCTTATCAGTATTTTTCTCCCAAACACGATTGGTCACAGTCAACTCGAAGAGATGTTGTAATATTTTTTTATCGGAAGCTTCTAATGTTTTACTTCTCCTTTCATAGACTTTACTGGCAGTGTCTAACATTTTGTTCAATTGAAATGTGCTAAAGCCTGCTGCACCTCCCCATGCAAATGAAGGAATGAAGGTGCGTGGAAAGCCATCTCCAAATATATTGCATCCGATACCTACCACCGTGCCGGTGTTAAACATTGTATTGATTCCACACTTGCTATGATCGCCCATGATCAAGCCGCAGAATTGTAAACCGGTATCCTTAAACCCTCCCTTTTTGTAATTCCAGATTTTTACATTTTCGTAATTGTTCTTCAGGTTGGAAGTATTGGTGTCGGCACCGAGGTTACACCACTCACCAATTACAGAATTACCTAAAAAACCATCGTGGCCTTTGTTGCTGAAACCAAAAATTACTGAGTTACTTATTTCGCCCCCTACTTTCGAGTAAGGCCCTACTGTGGAGTCGCCACGAATCTTTGCGCCCATGTTTACATGGGAACCTTCACACAAAGCAAACGGGCCTCGAATCATACTGCCTTCCTGCACTTGTGTATTCTTTCCAAGATAGATGGGGCCGTTCTCTGCATTGAGCACAGCCGCTTTGATGATGGCACCTTCCTCAATAAAAATATCTTTTCCTACTTCACCGTATACAATGGTGTGTGTGTCATTGAGATCATTCGATTTTCTGCCTTTTGTTAGGAAATCAAAATCGGATTTGATCTGGGCTCCGTTGTGTTGAAAAATTTTCCACACTTGATCAATGAGAGTAACCTGACCAGGGTATTCTGTCTGTTGAATATTTTCTAAGGATGTATTGGCACTTCTGGCGGCCACCAACATTCCATCTTTTGATAGACCGTGGCCATCGCTTAACTCGTTAATTGCTTTGACGAGTTGCTCATCAGGGCAAACTGCTCCGTTTACCAATAGATTATCGGAGCTGTTTTGGGTGGGGTACTTTTCCTGCAGGTAATCGACTGTTTGAAATGATGCCTTTGTCTTAAGGTGCTTTTCCCATTTTTCCGTGATGGTAAGAATCCCAACTCTCACCTCTGAGACGGGGCGTGTGAGGGTAAACGGGGAAAGGTCCTGGCGAATGGAAGGATCGTCAAAGAGGATTACATTCATTTTGTAAAAATAGGGGGCCGGTAAGAATGATCACCACAATACAGCCATTAAAATGGAAATTTGAACCAAAAAGAAAGGTCTCTTTCGGAGACCTTTCTGGTATATTATCAAGACAGAAATGCTTACGCTTTCTTTCCGTATTTCTTTTGGAATTTTTCCACACGTCCTGCAGTGTCCATAAACATCTTCTTACCAGTGTAGAATGGATGCGAGGCAGAACTTACCTCGACCTTAATTACAGGGTAGTCTTTTCCATCAGTCCACTTGTCAGTTTCTTCAGAAGTGGCTGTAGAACGGGTCAAAAACTTAAAATCACATGAGGTATCCCAAAAAATGACTTCTTTATATTCTGGATGTATCTCCTTCTTCATAGCTATTTTTTTCTTTTCGGACTGCAAAAATAAGGAACTGGACTCTATTTACAAGGCTCAGTGTATCATAAATTGTCGAGAACCTAAAATGATGGTATTTTGCGTTAAAATTACGAGCTGACTGCCAATACAGATGATTTCAACTTGTTTTAATTCATTTGGAACGGTAATTATGGTCAAAGTCAGCAAGCCATTAACCAATTAAAATGCCCCAAATTCAGTTGAAAGGCTTCCTTTGTACCTCGATTCATAAAAGATGAAGCATTTAGCCGTCCTTTTGTTGATGTTTCAGGTGGGAGGTGCATTTGCCCAAAGTACCAATGCTCCTCTAAATGAAGAATATTATCATTGGATTGACCGCTATGAGATAAAAGCAGGTCGGATCGTACCTCAGTTATTTACTTCTGTAAAACCTTATAAAAGGAAGGCCATTGCCGCTTTTGTCGATTCTGTACAATTAAGCGACAATGTTTTTAACTCTTCAGCTGACCTTTATAATTACCGATACCTAAGAAATGACAACTGGGAGTGGAGTGGGTCTGAGGACAATGAGAGCAAGAAACCCGTGCTTAAACATCTCTATAAAAAGAAGTCCGATTTTTTATTCTCCGATCTGCCTGAGTTCGATATTCATGTCAATCCTGTATTGTACACCAGCTTTGGCCATGATGGTCAGGCGGGAGAGTCATTGTACCTCAACTCCAGGGGTGTGGAGATTAGAGGGATGATTGACCAGAAAATTGGGTTCTATACTTTCCTTACCGATAATCAAGCCAGGCTTCCCTTATATGTGCGTGATGGTATTGCTCAAAATCCAGTTGTTCCTCATGAAGGATTCTGGAAGGATTATAAAGACAATGGCGTAGACTATTTTCAAGCCAGAGCCTATATCGACTTTGATATCAGCAAGCATATCTACATGCAGTTTGGGAATGATAAAACGTTTATCGGAAACGGCTATCGCTCTCTTATCTTCTCGGATTACGCGCCACCCACACTTTTTCTACGGACTAATGTAAAGGTGTGGAAGCTGAATTACCTATTTCAACTTAACAGAGTAGCAGCCGATGCACCTGGGTCTATTGGCGGATCGGGAAGTGGGAAGAGAAGGTATCCTGAAAAGTTTATGGCCTTTCATCATGCCAGCATCAATATTGGAAAGAAATTTAACCTTGGTTTTTTTGAGTCAGTTGTGTTCAGTCCAAAAGATAGTTTGAATAACAATACGTTTGATCTTAGTTATCTGAATCCGGTTATTTTTTACAGGGCCATTGAACAGCAATTTGGTAGCAGTGACAATGTGATTTTGGGAATGGATTTCAAATGGATAGTCGCAAAGCAAATCTCTGCTTATGGTCAGGTAGTGTTTGATGAATTTTTGTTGGATCGATTGAAAGAAGGCAACGGATGGTGGGCCAATAAATTTGCCTTGCAGGGTGGTGTAAAATATATTGATGCATTGGGCGTCAATAATCTTGATGTACAACTGGAAGCCAACGTGGTAAGGCCTTATACTTATTCTCATAATACACAATATGGTAGTTACACAAACTACAGACAGCCTTTTGCTCATCCGCTTGGCGCTAATTTTAAAGAGCTGATAGGTATAGTTCGTTATCAGCCTATTCCCAAGTTGAATTTAATAGCCAAGATGATTTACTCAGAAGTCGGTAGAGATACAACGGGAGTGAACTGGGGAAGTAATTTGTTAAAAAGCAACGCCACTCGAGAACAGGAATTTGGTAACACCATCGGGCAAGGGTTGCTGAATAAAATTACTTATCTGGATTTAACTGCTTCCTACATGCTGAAGCATAATCTTTTCATTGATATGAAACTGATACGCAGAGATTCGGGTATTCCACAGATTTCGGGAACAAATAATACTACCATAACTTCATTAGCTTTGCGGTGGAATATCGGCCAGCGCCTGTACGACTTTTAATTGATGAAGACATTTCTCCGCATTCTTAATTTCACACCTAACATCGGTTCTCGACTGGTGTGGTTTTTTGTGTTTTCTATCCTAGGAATCATTTTTGGTGCATTCAATATTGTATTGGTGATCCCCATGCTTCAGGTTTTGTTTGAGCGCAATATTGATGAACCCGTTCCTGCTTTACCAGAACTCAGTTTTTCTTCCGATTACATCGTAGGTGTATTCAATCATTATTTCCGGATGGTTATCCAGGAGAATGGAACACTCAATGCTTTGCTCTTTGTCTGTGGTTTAATTGTACTCTGTGTTTTATTCGCCAATGTGTTTCGATTTCTAGAAAGAGTAGTGGCAACTAAAATCAGGGTGGATCTGGTGAGGAATATTAGGTTGGCCATTTTTGGTAATGTTTCTAGATTACACATTGGGTTTTTCAATAGCGAACGCAAAGGAGATTTGATTTCTCGGTTTACCAACGATGTGCAAGAGGTAGAAGCTGCGGTGATGAATAGTTTGAAGGCAGTGCTCAAAGAGCCCATTACCATCATCGTTTATTTTGCGATATTATTTACCATTTCAGCTAAGCTTACACTTTTTACTTTGATCGTTTTGCCTGTAATGGGTGGAGCATTGGCAGAGATTATTAAAAGGCTAAAGCGTCAGGCTAAACAAAGTCAGGAATCTTTGGGCAGGATTGTAAATATTTTGGATGAAACTTTTGGAGGGATGAGGGTAGTGAAGGCATTTAATGCACGCGGCTTTATCCTTCGCAAAATGGAAGAAGAGTCTGACTACTATAGAAAAGTGAATAAGTCGATGTCCTATAAAAACGAGATGGCTTCTCCTGTTTCGGAAGTATTGGGTGTAATGATTATTGCGGTCATAATTTTCTTTGGTGGTAACATGGTACTCAGTGAAGACTCCACCTTATCCCCGGATGTGTTCCTTGGATTCCTTGCCATCTTTTCAATGATCATCCAGCCTGCTAAAGCATTTTCAAATGGTATTACTGCGCTACAAAAAGGTACCGCATCGGCCAATAGAATTTTCGAAACTATCGATACCGAGCCTGTGATTCAGAGTCCTCCTAATGCATTGAAGATAGAAAAATTCCAGGGTGCGATAGAATTTGTAAATGTGTCTTTTGCTTATGAAGCTGAGCGGGTTTTGAAAGACATCAACCTTACCATCCCGAAAGGAAAGATGATTGCTTTGGTTGGACCATCGGGAGGGGGTAAGTCCACGCTAGCTGATTTGGTACCAAGATTTTATGACCCTACAGAAGGTGAAGTAAAAATCGATGGTCACGCACTCACTCAATACGATGTAACTTCACTGAGAAACCAACTGGGTATTGTTACACAAGAGTCTATTTTATTTAATGATTCAATCTTTAACAACATCAGTTTCGGAACTCCCAATGCCACAGAGCAGGATGTGATCAATGCAGCCAAAGTGGCCAATGCCCATGATTTCATTATGCAAACAGAGCATGGTTATGAAACAACTATCGGAGAGCGTGGGTCTAAACTTTCAGGAGGACAACGACAACGATTAAGTATCGCTAGAGCAGTGTTAAAAAACCCTCCCATATTAATTTTAGATGAGGCCACTAGTGCTTTAGATACTGAATCTGAAAAACTGGTACAAGAAGCTTTGTTCAATTTAATGAAGAACAGGACTTCTATTGTTATTGCGCATCGACTGAGTACCATTCAGCATGCAGTCGAAATTGTGGTCATTCAGGTTGGGGAATTTGTAGAGCGGGGTACCCACGATGAGCTTAACCAAAAGAATGGTGTGTATCGCAAACTGAGTGACTTTCAAAATGGCGATAATTAGGGGTAACTAACCTCAGTGGTCGATCTCATGCAAGGTTTTCATCTATATTGCATTTTAGGTTTATATGAAAAAGCATATGTTTGTTGACTAACGTGCAGGGAATGAACAAAAGACGGGTAATCTTCTTCGCTATATTTGGTGTATATCATCTCATTATTCTTGTATTTACAAGCTATATAGATGCTCAGAAGCAAGACTTAGGTGTGCTGACAAGTATGTATGGTTGGCTTCATTGGTTCAAATATGGAGCTGTACTGGGGCTGGTACTGTTTGCAGTAGACTTTATTTGGTCTTGGCGATTAACAAAATCTTCTGAGAAAGAGCAAGAGGCATTAAGCTTTGAAATCAACAACCTCAAAGCAAAGGTGTACGATTTGCAAGAAGCCAATAAGCCAGAACCTGAGCCCGATCCAGAATCGGATGGCAAGTAATATGGATGCACAGGGAATCATCAAAGCTGAATTAAATCAGGCTGCACAAACACTAACTCATTTTCTACAATCTTCTGAAGCACTAAGCGGTATTGAAACAGCTGCTTCTAAGATGGTGACTGCGATTCAGTCTGGCAATAAAATTATTTCGTGTGGCAATGGCGGTTCACATTGTGATGCCATGCATTTTGCGGAAGAACTTTCAGGCAGGTTTCGTGGCGACCGCAAGGCATTACCCGCACTTTCTATTTCAGATCCGTCTCATATTACTTGTGTGGGCAATGACTATGGCTTTGAATTTATCTTTTCCCGATATGTAGAAGCATTGGGTAATAAAGGAGATGTGTTACTCGCAATAAGCACCAGTGGCAACTCAGCCAATATACTTAATGCAGCAAAAGCAGCCAAAGAAAAAGGGATGACTGTGGTAGCATTAAGTGGAAAGGGTGGAGGTAAACTCACTGCGCTAGCGGACGTCAACATTATCGTGCCTCATGATGGGTTTGCTGACCGCATTCAGGAGGTGCACATTAAAGTTATACATATCCTTATTCTTCTTATAGAGAAGCATTTGGAGTAGCATTGATCTTTTAAAAATCCTATTATTACGTATTAGCAATTTCAGTATCAAATGGTAGCAAAAACCTTTGGTAGCGCAGTGCATGGAGTAGATGCGCAAACCATCACCGTGGAGGTCAATATCATTCAGGGAAATAAATTCTGGATGAGTGGCCTGCCCGACAATGCCGTGAAAGAAAGCCAACATCGGGTGGAGTCGGCCCTGAAGGGATTGGGGTATTACATGCCGCGCAATAAAGTAGTGGTTAATCTTGCGCCTGCAGATGTGCGCAAAGAAGGTTCGGCCTACGATCTACCCATCGCATTAAGTATTCTTCAGGCATCCGGTCAGGTGCCCATTGAAAAATTAGATCAATATGTTATCATGGGAGAACTGTCACTGGATGGAATTCTCCGCCCGATTAAGGGAGCATTACCCATTGCCATTCAATCCCGTAAGGAAGATTTCAAAGGAATTGTTTTGCCGAAGGCCAACGCACGCGAAGCTGCCATTGTGAATAAGCTCAATGTCATTGGTGTTGAAACACTCAAGGAAGCCATTGATTTTTTTACGGATAAGGTTCAGATCGATCCACTCATTGTAGATACCCGTGAGGTGTTCAATGAACAATTGAATACTTACGATAGTGATTTTAGGGATGTTCAGGGACAGGAAAATATCAAACGGGCATTGGAGATAGCGGCAGCCGGTGGCCACAATGCGATCATGATCGGTCCACCAGGAGCGGGTAAAACCATGTTGGCAAAAAGACTGCCTTCTATTCTTCCGCCACTTACTTTGAACGAAGCATTGGAGACTACTAAAATCCATTCTGTTGCAGGGCGATTAGGAACCAACGATGCCTTGATTACCAATCGTCCATTTCGGTCACCTCATCATACCATATCTGATGTGGCTCTGGTAGGTGGTGGAGGCAATCCGCAACCTGGAGAAATTTCATTGTCACACAATGGCGTTTTGTTTCTGGATGAATTACCAGAGTTCAAGAGAACGGTGTTGGAAGTAATGCGCCAACCGATGGAAGAGCGGAGAGTAACTATTTCAAGAGCAAAAGTTTCTATCGACTATCCAGCCAATTTTATGCTCATAGCGAGTATGAATCCTTGTCCGTGTGGTTATTATAATCATCCTGAAAAGGAATGCGTGTGTGCACCTGGTGTTGTGCAGCGTTATTTAAGTAAGGTGAGTGGGCCGTTGTTGGATCGCATTGACTTGCATGTGGAAGTAGTTCCTGTAAGTTTTGATGAGATGACTTCCCAACGGAAATCTGAAAGCAGTGAAGAGATCAGAGAACGGGTAGTGGCTGCCAGAGAAATTCAGGCGAAGCGATTCAAGGGCAATCCAGAAATGTATTGCAACGCCATGATGGGTTCCAGTATGGTAAAGAAAGTGTGCGTGATCAAGGATGCCGGTCGTGCATTATTAAAAACGGCCATGGAAAGATTGGGACTTTCAGCGAGAGCATATGATCGTATCTTGAAAGTTTCTCGTACCATTGCTGATCTGGCGGGGAGTGAAGAAATAAAAATTGAACATTTGGCAGAAGCCATTCAGTACCGTAGTTTGGATAGAGAAGGTTGGGCGGGTTGATGTGATGGTTTTGATATAATGAAGACTTGTGACCTGTTGCCTTTGTTGTAATATGATTTGATGTAGTGATAAATTATTTTATAAATAGAAGAATCACCTTTGCGTCTTAGTGCCTTTGCGGTAAAAATTAACCACAGAGACGTGAACCCGCAAAGTCGTTATTAGAAATCCTAACTAAACATTGATATGAAATTATTTCGATTTGGTGAAAAGGGTAAAGAGCAACCCGGTGTATTGATAAATGGCAAACAGTACGATGCTTCAGCTTTTGGTGAAGATTATGGAGAAGCTTTTTTTGAATCGAATGGATTGAATAGATTTCAAATCTGGGTGGATGAGAATAAATCGTCACTTCCTTTTGTTAAAGAGGGCACACGATTAGGCGCTTGTTTTCAAAGACCCTCTAAGATCATTGGCGTAGGACTTAACTATACCAAACATGCCTTTGAAACGAAAATGCCACTGCCCAGCGAACCTATATTTTTTCTCAAGGCCACTTCTGCTCTTACCGGACCTAATGACGGGCTTACCCTCCCGAGGAATAGCAAAAAGACAGACTATGAAGTGGAGCTGGCTGTGGTGATTGGAAAGAAAGCATCCTATGTGGAAGAAAAAGATGCTATGGATCATGTGGCAGGATTTTGTTTACACAACGATTATAGTGAGCGCGAATATCAATTGGAAAGATTAGGGCAATGGACAAAAGGAAAGGGCTGTGATACTTTTGCTCCCATGGGCCCTTATTTGGTGACCAAAGATGAAATTGCAGACTTCAATAATTTGCACATGTGGACGAAAGTGAATGGCAAGATGATGCAGGACAACAATAGCGATGATATGATTTTTGAGGTACCGTTCCTTGTGCATTACATCAGTCAGTTCATGACCTTGTTGCCAGGCGATGTGATTTCCACTGGCACGCCTTCTGGCGTAGGGCACGGTCACAATCCTCCTGTTTACCTCAAAGCAGGAGATGTGGTAGAGTTAGGAATTGAAGGGTTAGGAGAACAACGTCAGGAAGTGACACAGATTTAACGACTCATCATTGAAATTCAGAATTGACAAGTATAATGATACCTACCGCCAGCAGATGCTAGCGGTTTGGGAAGCTTCTGTTCGCGCCACGCATCACTTTCTTGATCCGGAGGATATTGATTATTATAAATCAATTGTGAGTAAAATCGACTTTAATCAGTTTGTAGCTTTTGTGAGTTTGACTGATGAGAATGAAGTGTTGGGTTTTTTGGGAGTGGCGGATAAAAAATTGGAAATGATATTTCTGAAACCAGATTGTATTGGAAAAGGGATTGGTCGTGCATTAACCACACTAGCCATAGAGAAGTTGAATGTTACAGAAGTGGATGTGAATGAAGGAAATGTGAACGCGATCATCTTTTACAAGAGTTTTGGTTTTGAGGAATACGACCGTACTCCGCTTGATGATTCTGGTAAGCCTTATCCTATCTTGAAGATGCGTTTAAAGGCTTGAGGTTGCTTTGCATATCATGAATTAGTCTAAGCTGTTTAGATTCAAGTTTGGATGTTCGTCTCTCTTTGCACACAATTTTGTAGTTTGGTCTCTGTGAAAAAGACCATTTTCCTTTATGGATTAGCGCTAGCTGTACTTGTTCTTATCATGAGAATGATCGAGTACCGTTTCCTGGTGCGTGATCTCACTCTTGAGTTTTACATTGGGCTAGTGGCTCTGTTCTTTACGGCTTTGGGTATTTGGGTGGGGTTGCGGTTCACTCGTAAGAAGGTAGTAGTGATTGGTCCTGAGTTTCATTTCAATGAAAAAGAACAAATTCAACGCAGCATCAGCAAACGTGAATTGGAAGTATTGGAGCTGATGGCACAGGGGTTGGCCAATCAGGAGATCGCAGATCAATTATTTGTCTCTCTCAATACAGTGAAAACCCATTCTTCCAATCTGTTTTCCAAGTTGGAGGTAAGTAGGAGAACACAGGCCATTCAAAAAGCAAAAAAATTAAACTTAATCCCCTAGTCCTTTCGGGTGATTGTTACCTTATTCTCTCAAATCACCCGAAAGAATGAGAGCGTTTTAATTCGTAATCCACACATTTGATCATAAATTCATTGATCACTAAAACCAACACCATGAGAAAAGTTGTTTTAACATTCGGTTTGATCGCAGGGCTCATCGTCACCGCACTCATGCTTGCTTCCATGCCGCTGATGGGGAATGGCACCATCAGTTTTGAAAATGGTGAACTGTTAGGGTACTCCTCTATGATCATTGCCCTGTCCCTGATCTATTTTGGTGTGAGGTCATTTCGCGATAATCACAATGGTGGAGTGCTTTCTTTTGGTAAAGGTTTTCAGGTGGGTATTCTTATTGCTGCTATCGCAGCTATTATTTATGCTTCCGGCTGGGAAGTATATCTAAGTACTTCCTCAGGAGATTTTATGGAGCAATATACTGTGCAGTACTTAGAGCAAATGGAAAAAGAAGGAGCTACAGCTACAGAATTAGATGAAATGAAAGTGGAGATGCACAGCATGGCTGAAATGTATAAAAACCCTCTGATTCGATTTGGAATGACGTTGATGGAAATCGTTCCAGTGGGTTTAATTATTACTTTGTTAAGTGCATTTCTACTAAAGCGAAGTATTGACCATGCTACATAGCAGCCATACCCTGGTGCCTTTGTGTCTTGGTGGCGATTTAGGTGTTACTCCTGCCACTAAGACTCGAAGTCACAAAGAACAAAACATTATTTATAAAATTGATTAAGATGCAATCACACGTACACACCCCTACCAACGATATCAAAAAAAGCCTGGAGTTTTACCAGAAACTGGAGTTTAAAGTAGTAACTGATAAAACACTAACACTCGTAACAGATGGGAAAGCCTTGATCGAAATTAATCCTAATCGCTTTGCCAGAGCTGGTGTAAAACTTTTTAAAAAGAAGTGGACAAAGGAAGTCACTAGGTTGAAAAAATTAACTGTAGTGCATAAAACAAAAGAGGGATTTTTGTTGAGTGATGCCAGCAATGTATGGATCTATTTGGTGGAAGGTGAGTCAAAAATAAAAACCAAACCTGCTAAAGCCTCTTATAGTGTTTTGGGCAATTACGCAGGCCTGAGCTTAGAATCTTTGGATATTGTGCGGTCGGTAGCAGTTTGGAAGGCACTTGGATTTGAAACCAATGGTTCGCCAGATCAAGGTTGGGTAGCTTGCAAAAATGAAGATGATTTGATGGTGAATATTATGAATCCGTTAATGTGCCCCCATCTCTTTTTCAATCCATCGCTGACTTATTTCAACGGAAAGGAAAATAACCCCAAAGTGATCAGGAAAATCAGGTCATTAAAAATTCCGATTACAGAAGAGATTACCCACTTTAATGATAAAGGCGTAGTAGACAATGTGATTATTCGTGACCCAGGAGGATATGGCTTTTTTATTTTCAACGATTAATAAACTTTAAAAAATGGAATTAGGTGCATTTTCAGTAAGTCTTAATGTCAAGGACTTGAAGGCTTCAAAACAATTTTATGAAAACCTCGGATTTTCTGTCTTTGCAGGAGAAATGGAGAGAAATTATTTGATTATGAAAAATGGAAATGCTTTGATCGGTTTGTTTCAGGGTATGTTTGATAAGAATATATTGACTTTTAATCCCGGGTGGGATGAAAGTGCCAACACAGTCGATGGGTTTAAAGATGTTCGAGAAATTCAAAAATCCTTGAAGGGCAGGGGCATAGAGCTCATTAGAGAAGCGGATGAAAATTCTTCAGGACCGGCAAGCATAACTTTGATTGATCCGGATGGAAACCCGGTACTTATTGATCAACACGTATAGTTATCCTGCGAAAGGACTGATAGCCAGTTAGCTGATCCATTGCCTGAACAGAGGCGCTGTTTCTTTACTCACAAAAACATCTTCTTTACAATCAGGATTTAAATGAATTTTTATTTTGCCATTGTCAGGTTTGAATTTTTCAATAGCGTTAAGGCAACTCAGGTATTTTCGATTGAGCCTGAAGAATTTAGAATGATCTACGATATCTTCTAATTCACTTATGGTTTTGTCAATGATCAATTGCCTTCCCGTAAAGTCCTTAGCGAACACGATTTTGTGTTCTGTGAAAAAGTAAGCGATATCATTGAGGTTGAGGGCAATAAACTCTGTACCTTTTTTGGCCAGAATACGATCTTTGGATGATGGCGATTGGATATGATTGAGAATCTTCAAAAGGTTGCCTTGCAAAAAATGTTCTTGGAGTTTTTTTACTTTCTCTAACGATCGGATAAGTTTTTCTTCTGTAATGGGTTTGAGCAAGTAGTCTACCGAGTTGAACTCAAAGGACTCCATAATGTATTTGTCGTAAGCGGTAGTAAAAATCACAGGAAATTTTACCGGGTGTTGTTTGAATATTTCAAAAGAGTGGTCATCGGAGAGTTGAATATCTACAAATGCCAGATCGGGTTCAGGATTGTTTATGAGCCATTGTAAAGTTTCCATTACACTTCCTAGTTGGGCGATCACTTCAATAGATGGATCGATAATTTTCAACATGGTTTCCAGCTTGGCGCGGGCCGGCAGTTCATCTTCAATTATTATTGTTCTCATGACTGTTTAATGGGGTAAGTGGCAGACTGACAATAAATTTTCCGTTCTCTCTATAAGCTTTAATGGGGTTGCCGGTAATGAGCTGAAACCTTTCGGTTAAATTTTTTAAGCCTATCTGTGATGAGTTTGGTTTGTTGCCTTTCTCTTGAATTTGATTGATGATGGTCAATTGATTGTTTCGTACATCCACATCGATATGTAAAGGCTTTTGTTCGCTGATTTCATTGTGCTTCACCGCGTTTTCAAAAGCAACAAAAACGGAAGTGGGCGGGATCAGATAATCCTTTTCTGCAGAGCTATTGAATTGCTTTTTAATGATTAAGGCTTTTCCAAAGCGTAGGTGGAGTAGATCAATATAGCGATGTGTAAATTCTAACTCATCTTCCAGCAGCACAAGTGTATGGTCTTTTTGAATTAGTATGTAGCGGTAAACTTCAGCAAGGTTTTCTGTAAAAAGAAGTGCCTTTTCTCCATCAGACTTTATCAAATAAGAAAGCGTATTTAGAGAATTGAACATGAAATGAGGATCAACCTGATTTTTCAGAGCAGTTAATTCGGCTTCGGCCCTGGCACGTTGTAGTTGTTCATTTTTTACAGTTTCACTTTCTTTTTCTTTTACCAGAAAAACTGTTTCGTAAACATGGGTGACAAACAATACACAGATCACGTTGATGAGTACTACCATTTGAATAGCACTCCAATCTGTTTTAGGGAACCCTGCCCATATGTACCATAGGCAAAGCCAGGCAATGGTAAGGGGTGCGGTATAGAAAATATTATTCATTAAAAGCAGCACCAGTTTTTCAACAGGCTTATCAAACCAGGTAAAACGTTTGCGTGTACGGAACAATAGATAGCGATTGCCTTGCCAGATGAGAAAGGCCAAGGAAATGAAATATAAGTAGCCTAACCAATAGAAAAGATCGGTGAAAGTAAGAGTGCCAAATAATCCGGTGGCATTGGGAATGAGTAACCCAAAAAAGGGGATACCGATCCGCCTGAAAGTATTGTCATCCAGTTTGACTTCTGAATGAGTAATCCTTTTTTCCGTTTCGTGCTCTGATTGTTCCGATTCAGGCATTTTATTCCCTTTTGTATTGATAAAGTTCGCAAATTCAACTCAGAATCAACCAACATTCTGTTTCATCAACTTAAACAATAAAACTATGGAAGGATTAAACTATTGGGCCATTCTTGTTTCGGCATTATCAACTTTTTTAATTGGAGGGTTATGGTATTCACCAGCAGTTTTTGGAAAAGCCTGGATGAAAGAGAATGGGTTGACGGAAGAAGATTTGAAGAAAGGAAATATGGCAAAGATATTTGGTCTAGCCTTTTTAATGGGCCTGATTGCAGCCATTAACCTGGCCATGTTTATGGGGCCTGAAGCAGACCTATCATTTGGTGCCTTTGCCGGTTTTGCTGCAGGAGCAGGATGGGTTGCCACATTTGTAGGAACGCATTATTTATTTGAAAGAAAATCTTTTAAATTATTCATGATTAACGCAGGCTACAGTATTGTGGCACTTACTATCATGGGGGTTATTATAGGAGCATGGAAATAGTGAACCATGGGTAGGTTATTAATCACTTTGTGTTTGCCTATATTAATAAACTGTCAATCGGATAATCATCATGCAGATAGGGATTCTTCTGACAAAATTATTACCATAGTGACAATATTGGATTGTTCGCCAGAAATAGCTTTTGGTTATTTTTCAGAGAATGAGTTGTTGGAAAAGTGGCTCACGGCAAAGGCGGATGTTGTAATGAAACCTGGTGGTAAGTTTGAACTATTCTGGACTCCTGATGATCCTGATTTGACTAACAACAGTACTTACGGATGTAAAGTGTTGGCTGTCGATAAACCTAATTATTTGAATATTGAGTGGAAAGGTAATGCTGAACAGAAATCATTTATGAATTCAGTAAGACCATTAACTAATGTTACCGTCATCTTTACAAAAATGGATAGTACAAGAACAAAGGTTACGCTTGTGCATACTGGATGGCGCCTTGGCGAAGAGTGGGAGGCTACTAGATTATATTTCACAAATGCATGGAGTGGGGCTTTGATGGAACTGGAGACTTTGGTGAATAAAGATGGAGTTGGTTGACAGGTCGCATTATTAAAGCACGTAGAATTATGAAATTCATTCAGATAACATTTATTATCGCTTTAATGGGCTGTCAGAATCCTCAACGTCAAACTGAATCACCAGCAGCTCATCCATTAACAGGAGAATGGAGAAATCTTTCCCTTAAAGTAGAAATAGATAGAAAGAATGGGGAGCCCACCAGTATATTTGAAGTAAATGCAAATACATGGGAGGAACAACTACAAATAAGACCTATTCGCACCTACTTTAGAGATGATAGTACTTTTAATTCGGAGCATTTCAATTTGCAGGACAGCCTTGTGTTAAATCCCAGCGGTTCCTGGACCGCAACTGAAGATGAGATTACAATGATTACTACAAAACCCTTTTCAGACACAACATCGTGCACCTACACTATTAATGATAATGTTGTCACCTTCGGCTGTTGGGTGGACTGGGATGAAGACGGTGAAAAAGATGATTGGTACTTGGGTACTCAGAAGAAGTATTAAGCGCCTTTATGGTTTCATTAGCCAAAAAATAGATTCATAATTAAATACAGTAAATGAAAAAATGTTATCCGTAGGTGATCCTGCCGGATGTGCCTTGTTGGTTGCGTCAAAGGTGAGTTGCTTCACTACCTTGCCGTCAATGGACACTTTAAACAATTGAAAATTACCTTTCTCATCAGGAGCAATATAGGCCACCCATTTCTGGTCATGTGAAAGCGCAATACCAGAATACAATTGATCGCTATTAAAGGAGTGGATTTTTTTACCTGGCTTTCCATCAATAGGCACAATGTGAATCTCTTTTAGTTCTGGAGTGACTACATATTCAATCACCAAATTCTTACTGTCTTTCATCCATTGAGAGTCAGTGAAACTTCCTTCTTCAAGCCCCGGAGGCACCAATTCGATTTGTTCTGTGGCAGGTTCACCTGTCTCCTGATCCATGCCAATTAAAAAAAGTTTATTGATACGATCAGATGTTGGGGCCGTGTTGGAAACAATCCATTTTCCATCTGATGACCAGCGTGGCCATCCTGTTTCGTAACCTCCTTTTGAAAGTGGCTTCCCTTTTGATGCATCATTGTTGGGTTGTATCCAGATGTCGTCCGTACCATCAGCATGGGTATGAAAAGCAATCCATTTGTCATTGGGCGACCACGCCATGCCCTGATCTTCCGAGTAGGAAGCGCGCACTACAACATCCGGTTGATCTTTCGGTTGGTTCATATCAAAATTGACATAACCTATTTCCTGTGTGATGTCCGGATAGTTCCTGTCATCCATTACTCTTCTCCAATTGCCATAAGTAAAAGAGAGTAGCTTACCATTCGGATGCCAATGCGAAATTTCTGACATGAATGTGGTAATGGGTTTTGACTCACCGCCATCGCCATCCACCGCAGCGATAAACACTTTATAGTCTTGTAGTCTGAAAAGTACTGACCCGTCTTTTGCTACTGAAGGGGCATAACTATCTCGAGAGAAACTTGCTAATTGTGTTTTGGTTTTGGCTTTGAGGTCATATTGTTGCAGATTGACTACTTCCTTTTCGTTGGCCAGACTGAAATACAAAAACTTCCCATCTTGAGAAAATGCAATAGGGCCATAGCTGTCCGCTTTTATTTTTTCAGAATTAGAGTCTGAAAGATTAAGCTGAATAGAGCGTTCGCCATTTTCTTCAATAATGCCTGCAAACGAGTCGGATGAAGGATTCCATTGAATAGATTCAATGAGTTCTCTTTCAGTAACTACTTTTTCATTTTCTCCTTTGTCGTCCATCACCCACAATTGTGTCTTTCCGTCTTTTTTTGAAAGACCTGCAACTTGTTTTCCATCCAGTGACCAGGTTAAATCTTTAACATCTGCTCGCTCAAGCTGAAGTGCTCCGTCATTGAAGTTACTTTTGGTGGGCCACAAGGGAGCACCCTGTTTGGTTTGTAGATCATACACATACCAGTATTCCCGGTCACCCCCGATTTCGTAAGTCACTAAGTGTTGACTATCGGGCAACCAAGTGAGGGTAATAACGAAGGTGCCGTGCTTCTCCAGTTCGAAGGTGGCTCCTCCTACCACTTGTTGAACTAAAATTTGTTTGCGATCGGAATAGGCAAATAATTTTCCGTCTGGCGAAATAGAGCCAAAGGGATCGCGATAAGCTACAGGGCCTTTTTGTTTTACCGCTTTAATGAACTGCATTTGTGGAGCATCTTTCTGTTCATGCTCCTTTTCAGTTTGACAACCAAGAAAACAACAGAAGAGGATAATTGATAAATATTTTGACATAATCTTAGAAGATAAAATACAAGATAAATAAGATGATCAATAGAATGGCTACCCATTTGAAGCCAGTGCTGTATTCCGCAAACTCATAACCACATATATGGCAGACTTTGTTTTTTGCATCGGTCTCCATCGCGCAGGAAGGACATTCTTTTGTTTTCATGGGATATACTAGGGGCTTAACATCCAGAAGATAACCTGATAACTAAAAACGGTATAAGAAATAATATCAGCTGCAGGTGAAAAGGAAGGATGCGTTTTGTTGGTGGCATCGTAAGTCAATTGCTTTACATTTTTCCCATTGATGGAAACTTTGAATACCTGATAATTGCCTTGATTGTCGGGAGCGATGTAGGCTACCCACTTTCGGTCGTGTGAGATGCTAATACCTGAGTATTGTTGGTCACTGGTATAAGTGTGTATTTTCTTTATTTTACTTCCATCTTTGTTAATCAAGTACAATTCTTTGTGTTGTAAATCTGGAACATATTCAGTGATCATGGTCTCGCTATCAGCCATCCAGTGTGCATCTGCAAAGGCACCCGGCATTTCTTTCTCAGGAACCAATACTTTTTGAGGTGTTGTTATTTTTCCAGATTCCTGATCCATGCCTATGGTAAAAATTCTTTTTACTCCGTCTGCCTGACTGGTGTAAACCAGCCACTTCCCGTTGGGTGACCAGCGAGGTCTTCCGGTTTCTCTTCCTCCTTGAGAGAGTGGAATCCCTCGGGTAGAGTCATTGTTGGGTTGAATCCAAATATCATCTGTACCATCAGCATGAGTGTGAAAGGCGATCCATTTTTTATTGGGCGACCAGCACATACCCTGATCTTCTGAGTAGGATGCGCGCACAACTACATCAGGCTTTTCAACAGGTAATTTCTGATTGAAATTAATGTACCCTATCTCCTGTGAAATGTCCGGGTAGTGCATGTCGTCCATCACGCGTCTCCAATTCCCATAAGTAAATGAAAGTTCTTGGCCTGTTGGATCCCAATAAGAAAGTTCAGACATAAAAGTGGTGGCGGGCACGGACTCCTTGCTTTCACCCGCTGTTGTGGCGATGAATACACGATAGTCCTGGAGTTTGAACAGGACAGAACCGTTAGCGGCAACACTTGGTGCATAACTGTCTCTGGAAAAACCTGCTATCTTTTTGTGTGTTTTGGTTTTAATAGTATAACTGTGCAAGTCAATAACCTCGTTCTTATTGGCCTTACTGTAATAAATCATTTCTCCATTAGGAGAGAAGGCAATTGAGCCATAACAATCAACATCGATTAATTCGCTTTTACTATTGGTCAGATCCAATTGAATTTTTCGTTTGCCATTGACCTCTACTATCGCTGCAATGGTTTGTTTGGAGGGATTCCATTGAGGTGATTCAATGTATTCTTTTTCAGTAAGAATTGTTTCGTTTTGCCCATCCATATCCATTTGCCAAAGTTGCGATTTGCCGTTAAGGCGTGATGTGCCAATTACTTTGTCTGCTGACCATGCAAGTTCTTTTAATTGAGAACGATCAATAGTAATATTTCTGTCAGTAAACTTTTCCTTTTCAGGCCAAAGTACTGATGCTTGTTTGGTGTTAAGGTCGTAGACATACCAAAACTGCTTTTTTCCACCAATTTCATAAGTAACAAGGTGTTGGCTATCCGGAAGCCAATTTAAGGTAATGACGAAAGCGCCCTGTTTTTCTAATTCATATGTGACCCCTCCTTCAGTTTGTTGTACAAAAATTTGATTACGATCTGAATAGGCCAACTTTTTTCCATCAGGTGATATGGCCCCAAAAGGATCACGATAGGCTACCGGACCTTTTTGTTTCACAATCTTTACAAACTGTAGAGGTGGAAGTTTTTGTGCTTTGGCTATTGATATAGCACCAACCAAAATACACAGAATGAAAAGGTTCCTTAAGGACATAATTTAAATTTAGTAAAAATCATAAGCTTAACGGGTGAATTAAGGATATTAGTGATATGATAAAGAATACATTAATCTTTCTGTTGCTGATAATACTGCTGGGTGCTTGTAAGTCAAAGTCAACAAGTGAACCGCGATGGTGTGATCAGTTACCAAGGGAGGGCAACGCACAATTTCAAAAATCGAATTACTCAAACTATTGGTTTGAAGTATACCAAGTGCAGGATAGTATCTACGCGATCTATGAGCCCTACCAGTGGCAGGAAGTGATTTCTTATCTCATCATTGGAAATGAATTTGCACTGTTATTTGATACAGGTAATGGTATTGGAAATATTAAGGAAGTGGTTAATGAAATTACCTCGCTGCCAATTCGCGTGCTGAATTCTCATTCGCATTATGATCATGTGGGAGGGAATTTTGCTTTCGATTTTATTTATGGGATGGATACTGAGTTTACAAGAATGAGAAAGCAAGGACTGCCTCATGAGCGCGTTGCTGAAGAGGTCTCATCCCAAGCTTTATGCAAAGCGTTACCTGAAGGTGTTGTCGCAGACGATCATGTTATTAGGCCTTATAAAATTAATGAATATGTTACCGAAGGGTTTGCTATTGATCTGGGCAATCGTTTAGTAGAAGTAATTAGCATTCCGGGTCACACGCCTGATGCAATAGGCTTATGGGACAAAGAGAATGGATTGTTATGGACAGGTGATACTTTTTATCAGGGAGCTATTTGGTTGTTTGCCAAAGAAACCAATTTGGAGGACTATAAGAGTTCGATTAAAAGATTAGCTGAGATATCGAAGTCGTTGAAATATTTACTGCCAGCGCATAATATTCCCCAGGTAGATCCATCATTGCTTGTTGAGCTTGATGAAGCGTTATTTCAAATTGAAGAGGAGAATGTAAAAGGAATAGATTCAACTGATGGGCGAATTCATTACACCTTCGATCATTTTACTATTCTTATGAATAAGGATTAAGTTTTCCTTTTGTTTTCGACAAATTGGAAGAATCTTTTCATGGCTACTTCTAATTCTTTTTGAGAAAAGCATGAGTGTACTAGGCGAAACTGAGCATGTTTAGTATGGCCAAAGCCATTACCAGGTGTAAGCAAGATGCCTGTCTGTTGGTATAACGTGTTCCAAAGTTCGGTTTCACGTTCTTGAGTATTTTCTTTCAAGAATTCAGATAAATCCAACCACACAAATAGACTTCCTTGTGCTGGCGCGAAGGGAACTTTAAGTTTTCTCAAACAACGCACAACCGTGAGATAGTTTTCAGTTAACAATTGCTGATTGGTTTTGATGTATTGTGCAACAAAATCCTCGTCACTAAAGATCAACTCAAACATCCACTGGGTATAGTTGGAGACCATTGAAGGGCCATTTAAATTATTGTAGGCCTCGAGGAAGGTTTTGTTGAGTGAATAGACCATACCCACCCGAAAACCAGACGCACCAAAATCTTTGGAGAGCGCATACCAGTGATGCAGGTATTCGCTTTGTCTCTGTTGCATAATGTTGGCAAAAGAGTAAAAGGAAACTGGATTTGAATAATCTTGTTTTAACTCTGGGTGTTGGCTATTGATTAGCGATAATGCATAAATCTCATTAACGATCAGGTGAATATTGTGTGCGATACACCAATCGGAAAATTCATTCAACCTTGATTGAGCATACATTCCACCGGTAGGGTTGTCAGGATTGGTAATTACCAAAATGCGAAAACGCTTTCCCTGGCTTTCAATATCTTCTAATGCTTTGTCAAGATGATCTATGGTGAGTAGTGGACCATTTTTTAGTTCTTCAATGTTGTGATGCGTAATGAGGTTGTATCTTTCAAGACCTGATTTGTTTTCCATGTCCTGTTTGTATACCGGATAACATGGGGCTGGGAATACAGCTACATCACCGGGTTCTCCCAAAATCCATGAGGTAAGATCAATGACAGAAGTTGCACCAGCTGACAGCGCCAGATGTTCTGGGTTAATCTCACAGTGCGTTAAGAATTTCGAATAAAAGCTGGCCACTTTATCTCTAAAAGTAGGAGAGCCGGTGCTGTTGGTATAATTAGCCACCCAATCGGGTATCTCATGCTGAGTTGCCAATTGATTCATCTGGGTCTTTAGCATTGGCCAGCTCAGTTTATTCTCAGCGATATTCAAAGGAAAAGTACCCTCTGGATTTTCGGTTTCGTGATATAAATTCTTTAAGGCTTCGAAGTAGGCCTCAAAGTCGATACGAAGAACTGATTGGGATGCTAATTGGCCGCGTTGTGAAAGTGAATTGCTCAATGGTGAGGGGTGAAAGATTGTATTGCTAAATTATGGATTATGTAATTGAAAGGAATCCTTTTGAATCACTGCAATTTGCATTTCTAAGAAACTTATTTAATATTGACCGAACGTTCAGCCAAAAATTGTAATGAGCCCAAGGACAACTAGCAAAAACGAAGAAATTAGGCAGGAAAGCATGAAAAAAATCATGGATGCCGCATTTTCCCTGATTGCTAAGCATGGCTATGAGTCAACCAGTATTGCTCAGATCGCCAATGAGGCAGGAGTGTCAAAGGGTTTGATGTACAATTATTTTGATAGTAAAGAAGATTTACTGGAAAAGCTAGTCACTGGGGCCATGAGTGAAGGCGATAAAGTGATTGGAGAATTATTGAATGAAGACCCCAAGGTGACATTGCGAAATATTATTGAATGGTTTTTTAAGGAGTTAAGAGATAGGCCGGAATACTGGAGGTTGATGACTGAACTCACTTTTAGAATTGGAAAATTCAAATTTGTGCATGATATGGCCACTGCAAAAATGAAAGGCTATACGACTTTTCTAAAAGAACTGTTACAACAACTCAATTTCCCAAACCCAGAAGGGGAGGCTAAGTTGATTGGCGCCCTCTTCGATGGTATTGCTATTCAATACCTGGTAATAAAGGATGACTATCCTTTGGCTGAAATGGAAAAGTTTTTGATTGAAAAGTATTGTGTAAAATATAAGTAGCATGAGAGTATTAATAGTAATTGGATTTTTCCTCATAGGATTTCAACTATATGCACAAACTGCCAAAGAAATTATGCAGCGCGTGGATGAAAAGGTGAGGGGTACGTCCAATAGTTCAGAAATGAAAATGACCATTGTTCGGCCAGACTGGAAAAGAGAAGTAACTATGAAAGGCTGGTCATTGGGGACAGAATACAGTTTGATATTGATCACTGGCCCAGCTAGAGATAAAGGCCAAGCGTTTTTAAAGCGTGACAACGAAATGTGGAACTGGCAACCTTCCATCGATCGGGTAGTTAAACTTCCGCCATCCATGATGTTGCAATCCTGGATGGGATCAGATTTTACTAATGATGACCTTGTAAAAGAGTCTTCCATTGTGAACGATTATACGCATAGTCTTGATCAGGATTCGACTATCAATGGCGCAAGTGTGTTTAAAGTAGTGCTTACCCCAAAACCTGATGCCCCAGTTGTTTGGGGTAAAGTTGTGTGTTATATCGATAAGAAAGAGTACAATCAGTTGTTGGTAAAGTATTTTGATGAGGATGATTATCTGGTGAATACAATGGTGCTTTCCGAAATCAAGGAAATGGGTGGAAGGCGGCTCCCATCAAAACTGGAAATGATTCCTGCTGACAATCCAAAGCAACGCACGGTAATAGAATACATTAATCAGGAATTTAATATTGGATTAAAAGAAACATTTTTCTCAATGCAAAACATGAAAAGAGTTAGGTAGACTATGTATACAACATTAGCTTGGAGAAATATTTGGAGAAATAAAAGAAGGTCGTTGATTACGATTCTCTCCATCACCTTTGCGGTGTTGCTGGCCTGCGTAATGCGGTCAATGCAATTAGGGTCTTATGATCGCATGATCGAAAACTCTGTTCGGTTTTATACGGGATACATTCAAATTCACAAAGACGGCTATTGGAAGGATAAAGTAATTGACAACAGCTTTATCTACGACCCTGAAAAACTTTCTGAAGTCAATCAATTAAAAGGTGTTCAGACTTTTGTTCCAAGGCTGGAGTCTTTTGCTCTTTCCTCTTTTAAAAGTCAAACAAAAGGAGCTTTAGTAATGGGGGTAGACCCTGAAAGGGAAAACGACCTTACACGAGTGAAAGGTAAATTGGTGGATGGTAACTATTTGGAATCTGATGATGAGGGTATTTTGGTATCACAGGGATTAGCCAATTATCTCAAGGCAAACGTTGGAGATACCATCGTGTTGTTGGGCCAGGGATATCACGGTGCCAATGCAGCAGGTTTATTTCCGGTGCGTGGTATTGTAAAGTTTGCCATGCCTCAGCAGAACAATCAATTGGTGTACATGAACCTGGCAAAGGCGCAGTGGTTTTATGCTGCCGATCAATTGATTACAAGTATAGCGCTTGTAATTGATGATCCTGATGATGCATCCAAAATCACTCAGCAAATAAAAAAGATATTCAGCGGAGAATCATATGAGGTAATGGATTGGAAAGAGTTGGTGCCAGACCTTGTTCAAAGTATTGAATTGGACAACATCAGCGGAAAAGTAATGTTGTGGATCCTTTATCTCGTCATTGGGTTTGGAATGTTCGGAACGTATTTAATGATGACAGCCGAACGGCAATATGAGTTTGGGGTAATGATTTCGGTGGGTATGAAACGCTTGCAATTGCAGACTATCGTTTTATTGGAAATCACGATGATGACAGCGATAGGTGTTTTGGTAGGTATCATGCTCAGCTTACCAGCGCTCACCTATTTCCATTTTAATCCGATTTATTTTGGAGAAGAGGCAGCAAAGGCCATTGAAAAATTTGGAGTAGAAGCTGTTTATGCATTTTCATTAGACCCTGTGATTTTTACGAATCAGGCCTATGCCATTTTTATTATGGCCATTGTCTTGGCGGGTTATCCAGTGTGGTCGATTCACAAAATGAAGCCGGTCGAATCCATGAGACCTTAATATAATAATATGATAGCAATTATAGCATGGAGAAATGTATGGAGGAATAAAGGACGGAGCCTCGTAGTTATCGGAGCGATGATCATAGGCATCTGGGCGATGGCTTTTGGTGGAGGTTTCATGCAAAGTTTTCTTACGAGCTACATTGAATCTTCTATCAAACATGAAACTTCTAATGGACAGGTACACCAACCGGAATTTACGCAAGACTATGACATTCAGTATTACATTAAGGATTATTCATCCATTCTGAATTTTTTAGAACAAACAAGTTCTGTTGAAGCAATAACTGCACGTTCATTGGTTAATGGTATGATTTCTTCGTCTCGTCAGGCGACAGGTGTGAAGATAATTGGTGTAAACCCCGATGAGGAGGCTCAGGTAACGGAACTCAACACGTTGATAGTTGATGGGACTTACTTCGAAGGCATCTCCAGTAATCCCGTATTGATTGGAAACAAGCTGGCTGAAAAGCTAAAAGTAAATGTGAAGTCGAAAGTGGTGCTCACTTTTCAGGATATAGAAGGAAACATCACGGCTGGCCGGTTCAGGGTAGCAGGTATTCTCAAGGCTTCATCCATAGCCATCAATGAATCGTCTGCTTACGTACTCAAATCAGATTTGAATAGGTTGTTGAACATTGGTTACAATGTGCATGAGATCGCCTACACCACCGTTACGGGTACTGATGACGAAGCGTTAGCAAAAACACTTCAAACCAATTTTGCAGATGATAAGGTAGAAAGTTGGAAAGAGATATCGCCTGCATTGGTATTCATGGAGCAATGGATGGCAGCAACGTTGAAAATATTGATCATCATTATAATGTCTGCACTTGCGTTTGGTATTATCAACACGATGCTAATGGCGGTGTTGGAAAGAATAAAAGAGTTGGGTATGCTGATGGCCTTGGGTATGAAACGCACCAAAGTATTTTTGATGATCATGTTAGAAACAATTTACCTGTCTACTGTAGGAGGGCCGGTTGGGTTGCTGATCGGTTATACTACTATTGCTTACTTGGGTAAAACGGGTATTGATCTTACTGATTATTCTGAAGGATTGGAAGCCATTGGTTATGATAGCATTTTGTATCCAATGCTACAGCCGATGGATTATATGCAAATTGTGATTGGAGTAATCACCACTGCTTTTTTGGCGTCTATTTATCCAGCGTGGAAAGCCATCAAATTGAAACCTATTGACGCGTTACATACTATTTAAAAACTAAACATCGAACAGATGTCAACGATAATTAAAGCAATCAACGTTTCTAAAGTATACCATAAAACTACAGTTCCTGTTCATGCAGTCAATCAACTAAGCTTGAGTATTGAGGAAGGTGAGTTTACAGCGATAGTAGGGCCATCAGGTTGTGGTAAGACTACACTATTGAATATTCTGGGTGGACTCGATCAACCAACAGAAGGGAAAGTTGAAGTGGACGGTACGGATATTTCAAATATGAAAGACAGTGAGTTGATCGATTTCAGATTGAGAAATATTGGTTTTGTTTTTCAAGCGTATAATCTTATCCCTGTATTAACGGCTCTTGAAAATGTAGAATTCATCATGTTACTACAGAAGCGAGGTAAGAAAGAACGCCATGAAAGGGCAATGGAACTGCTGGCGAGAATGGATATTGCGGATAAAGCCAATAGCAAACCTTCTCAACTTTCCGGAGGGCAGCAACAGCGTGTGGCAGTAGCAAGAGCCTTGGCATCCAAGCCTCGCTTTATCTTGGCGGATGAACCAACGGCCAATCTGGACTCCTCATCAACAAACAATCTTTTAGACCTGATGGCCAGAATGAATGCGGAACAGAAGGCTACATTTATTTTCTCCACACACGATCAACGTGTGATGGACAAGGCAAGACGTATCGTCACGTTAGAAGATGGTGCCATTGTTTCGGATGTAAAAAGATAATGAAGGAAAAGGCACTCATATTGATTGGAGTCCTTTTCTCTTTTGCTTCTCTTGCTCAGGAGACTGATGAAAAGAAAATAACTTTTAAGGGTTACTTAAAAAATATGGGATCCTTCAATTATTTCAATGATGACTTATGGGTGGAGGACCTGACCCACAACAGGTTAAATTTTGCATGGTACCCTAATGAGAACTTTTCTACGATCGTAGAATTTAGGAACCGGTTGTTTTTGGGAGATTTTGTAAGTGATATTCCTAACTATAATCATATCATCGATTCGAACAACGATTACTTTGACCTCTCTGCCAATCTGATTGATAGCAAATCAGCGCTTTTAAACGTCATGGCAGATCGAGTTTATATTCAGTGGAATAAAAATGACTGGGAGGTGAAGTTGGGTAGACAACGAATTAACTGGGGAGTCAATCTTGCCTGGAACCCCAACGATTGGTTCAATGCTTATTCCTTTTTTGATTTCGATTATGAAGAACGTCCGGGCTCGGATGCATTGCGTATTTCAAAATACACTGGTGTGGCATCAAGCATTGAAGTAGGGGCAAAGATGGCTGAAGACATGGATCGATTTGTAGGTGCTGCGATGTGGAGAATTAATAAGTGGAATTATGACATGCAGTTTCTCGCTGGCATAGCTCAAGGGGATTTGGCATTGGGAACAGGTTGGGCGGGCAACTTAGGAAAGGCAGGTTTCAAAGGAGAAGCGTCTTACTTTATTCCTGTTGTGGCCACTTCCGTTAATCAACCCTATGATGGTTTGTTTATTGGTGCCATTTCAGTTGACTATTCGTTTCCCAACACATTATATTTAAACGGATCGGTATTGTATAACTCAGTAGCTGATTTGAATCCAGCTTTTGGTTTTTCTTTTACCGGAGCTCGGCCTGGAAACTTTACAGTTAGAAATATTTCGAATTATCGCTGGTCTACTTTTGTACAATCATCCTATCAGTTTACTCCGCTTTTTAGCGGTGGGTTGTCAGTGATTGCTTACCCAGGTAGCAATGCATTCTTTGTTAACCCTGCGATTACCGTTTCACTGATGCAAAATTTTGATTTGGACGTTGTAGGACAATTATTCTTTGATGAAGATCCTTTTACTGGTGATTATGGTTCGGTTTCACAATCAGGATTCATTAGGGTGAAATGGAGTTTTTAGAATAATTTCATAAGGAAGCGGCATTCTTCGACTCAGTTCTTAATTTTGTACCCCGAAATAATGGCTGAGAACGGATTTCTTGGCTATTTCTGAACAATAGACCTCAAAATACATTTAATAGTATAGCCTCATTGTAACTACTTCCTTTCATGAATAGAAAAATAGTATTAGGAATTGTATTCATTGTCATAATTGGAGGGACAATTGTTTTTAGCAACTTTCTGATTAGCCAAAAGGAGCTTCCACCTCAGCGCCCGAAAACTGAGACTAAAAATTATGTCAAGGTTGTACCCGTAGCTTATCAGCCTATCCCTGTATCCATAGAAGCTTTTGGTAGAGTAGGGTCTTCTCAGCAACTTAATCTTGTGGCGGAAGTAGGAGGTAAACTTCTGCCTGGCAATATTTCATTCAAAGAAGGGACAAATTTCAGACAAGGTGATGTGCTGGCGAAAATTAATAACAGTGAACAGTTGTTGAATCTCCAGAGCAGGAAGAGTAATTTTCTAAATCTGGTGGCTTCTGTTCTTCCGGATTTGAAAATTGATTTTCCTGAAAACTATGATCAATGGGATGCTTATTATAATAACATTGATCTTGATAATACACTTCCAGTTTTACCAAAAGAATTAACACCCAAGGCAAAAGCGTTTTTGGCTACCAAGAATATTCTTAGCGAGTACTTTACAATAAAAAGCCTTGAGGAAAATTTAAGAAAATATACACTTATCGCACCTTACAATGGAAGTATTCAATCGGTCTCAATTGAGATAGGCTCAGTTGTTAATCCTGGGTCTGTAGTAGCAAGTATCCTTCGTACTGATCGCCTTGAATTAAAAATACCTATTGAACTGAAAGATTTTGAAAACATTTCTATAGGAACGAAAGTGTTGATATTTCAGGAGGGCAATGAAGGTAAATCATGGAATGGTAAAGTAATGCGAAAGGCTGACTTTGTGGATGCCAACACGCAATCTGTGAGTGCTTATGTAAGTATAGACAACCCTAAAGGTGACGTTTACGATGGGATGTACTTACGGGCTGTAATCCCGGGGAAAGTAGTCAAAGAGGGTATGCGAATTCAACGCAGTATTGTTCAAAACAAATCGGAGGTGTTTGTTGTAGAGGATAATAAGTTGCAAACCAAGAAAATCAACATTGCTCAAATTACACAAGATGAAGTAATCTTTAATGGGCTGGCTCCTGGATCAATGCTGGTGGTAGATGCACCTTCCAATGCTTCTAATAATATGGACGTTGAAATAATTAAAGACTAGCTATGAGATCTTTAGTCACTTTTTTTGTCAAGTATCCAATTTGGGCCAATGCTATCATAATCGTTATTGGAATATTTGGCGTACTCAGTTACACATTGGGGTTGAAAAAATCTTTCTTCCCAGAAAGAACTCCACAAAACATTACGATTAGCATGATTTACCCCGGAGCGTCTCCTGAAGAGGTAGAGGAGGGGGTAACTGTGAAAATTGAGGAAGCAATTAAAGGGATAGTTGGTATTGATGAAGTCACCTCTGTTTCTTCAGAGAACAGCGCTAGCATTTCAATTAAGACCCTTGATGATTATGATCTGGAGGAAGTAACAACGGAAGTGAAAAATGCCGTTGATAGAATTAATTCTTTTCCCTTGAATGCAGAACCAGCGATCGTTTTTAAGGAGAAGGCGACCAGTGTCGCCATGTTTATGGGGGTAAAGGGAAATGTATCACTTCAAGACCTTAAACTAGCAGCAGAAAAAGTAGAAGATGATTTTTTAAACTCAGGGCTCATCTCTCAGGTTCGACTTTCTGGGTTTCCTGACCTTGAGATTTCAATAGACGTTCCTGAAGCATCTTTGAGACGTTATGGAATTACTTTTGATCAGGTGGCAATTGCGGTAAGGAGCAACAACCGGGATATATCAGGTGGTTCGATAAAAACAACATCAGAGGAAATAAAAATCAGGGCCAACTCCAAGTCATTTGATCCAAGCTTCATCGAAGAAATTATCATTCGCGCAAACCCCGATGGCACGAAGCTATTACTTAGAGATGTAGCTGATGTACGGATGAAGTTTGCGGACTTGCCCAATGCAGTATACTCCAATAATGAAAGAGCGGTTTCTATCATTGTATCTAAATTGCCTGAGGAAGACATAGCTGCTATCAGTTCTTATGTAGATAACTATGTTAAGGAATACAATTCAAAAAGTTCAAATATTGAACTGTTCACTTATTTTAACTTCAATGAAATATTACAGGAAAGATTAGTATTGCTCACCAAAAACTTTGGAGTAGGATTGTTCCTTGTACTGGTTACGCTGGGTTTATTCCTTTCCCTTAGATTATCATTCTGGGTAGCAGCTGGAATTCCTCTTTCATTTTTATTCATGTTTATCGTGGGTGATTTTGCCGGAATTACCATCAACATGCTTTCTTTATTTGGTATGCTGCTGGTGGTGGGTATTCTTGTGGATGATGGAATTGTAATCGCAGAAAACATCTACACGCATTTTGAAAAAGGTAAAGACCCACAGACAGCAGCTATTGATGGTACTATGGAAATGGTATCCTCAGTGTTCACTTCAGTAACTACTACTATCGTGGTGTTCACAAGTTTGATCTTTCTGGATAATGGAGGCTTTACTAAAGAAATGGCTATTGTTGTAATTGCATGCCTTGCTTTTTCAATGGTTGAGGCATTTTTTGTATTGCCAGCTCACCTTTCCAGTAAATGGATTTTATCTAAACGTGAAAAAAGTAGTGGTCCATACATCCGTTTTAGGAAAGCAATGGAATCTGGAATCGAATGGGTCAGAGTTAAATTGTATGCCAGGCTTTTAAGTTTTTTTATAAAATACCGCTGGGCCTCCGTTACGCTGCCGTTGGCATTTTTTATTATCATGGTATCCATGCTAATGGGTGGCCAGATAAAGTTCAGCATATTTCCTGTACCTCCAGCAGATGATATTAATGTCAATCTGGTTTTAAAGCCAGGAACGAGAGAAAATATTACTGAATCGTACCTAAGAAAATTTCAGGACTCTGTCTGGGCTGTTCACGAAGAACTGCAGAAGGAATATAATTTTCAAGATTCTGTAATAAGCACAGTTGATTTGGTAGTGGGCTCCCAAAACAACGGAGGCACATCAGGTAGCCATGTGGGAAGGTTGGGAATTAATTTTGAAAACCTCGATGAAAAAAATATAGCGGCATTTGATATTAGCACTCGAATAAGAAAAAAGATTGGTGATGTCCCGGAGGCAGAGCAATTCTCTATTGGTAACGTCAATTACTTTGGAAAACCAATTTCTGTTAGCTTGAAGGGAAGGAATATTTCCGAACTGGAATCGGCAAAAGCTGAACTTAAGGATCAGTTGGATCAGATCAGCACTGTAAAAGATGTTACAGACAATGCATCAATAGGTCAGCGTGAGATAAAGTTGGAATTGAAACCACTTGCCTATTTTCTTGGCTTGACGCATCAGGATATTACAAAGCAAATAAGACAAGGCTTTTTTGGTGAAGAGGTGCAAAGGCTTCAGATTGGAACTGACGAGGTAAAGGTGTGGGTACGATACCCACAAGAAGATAGATTGAATATTGCACAGCTTGAATCGATGAAAATAAAAATGGCTAACGGTGCAGAGTATCCCCTGACTGAGTTGGCTAACTATACCATTGAGAGAGGTGTGATTTCCATCAACCACTTTAATGGAAAGAGAGAAATCAGAGTAGAGGGTGAGTTGGCGCAAACAGATGCAAGCTTGCCGGATGTTTTGCAAAAAATAACTGAAGAGGTGATGCCACCAATTATAGCTAAGTACCCTGGCATAGAGTATACTTTCGAAGGGCAGTCACGCAGGGCAGCTAACGAAGGAGCGTCCTTTCTAAAAATATTGGTACCAATCGTTATCCTACTTTTTTTAATCGTAACACTCAACTTTAGATCGCTGCTACAAGCAGTGATGATAATTGTGATTTTAATTCCTCTTGGATTTGCATGTGCAGTGTTTGGACATTGGGTAGAGGATGCAGTATTCTATGCTACCATTAGTGGCTATGGTATACTTGCGCTTTCTGGTGTGATTATTAACGATGCGGTAGTGATGTTGGATAGATTCAATCATTACTTGAGAGAAGGAATGAGTGTGACGGAGGCTGCTTATCAGTCAGGTATTGCTCGTTTTAGAGCAATTATTTTGACGTCTCTTACCACAGTAGCAGGTCTTTACCCACTTATTCTTGAGACCAGTTTCCAGGCCCAGTTTATTATTCCTATGGCTATATCGCTGGCCTGGGGAGTATTGATGGGTACATTTTTTATCTTGTTATTCTTCCCTGTGATTGTATTGGTGGTGAATGACATGCGTGTATACTTCTCGTGGTTTATTAAAACAATTTTTAATAGCAATGTGCCAAAGCCTAAAAAGGAAGAGGTGGAGCCCGCTGTTAGAGAACTTCAAAAGGAACTTCAATATTAATGGGTAAGGTTTTGAATAGAGTATTTTTAACAGGTTGTTGTCTGATAATTTCTGGGTTATGTTTCGCTCAGGAAAATTTGAACTTGGAAAGTGCAATACGCCTGGGATTGAACAAAAATTTTTCTATTCAAATAGAAAATCAAAGGACTGAAATTGCAAAGAACAATAATACACTGGGCAATGCGGGAATGTGGCCGAGTGCCACCATCGGGGCCACTCAATCTTTAAGCAGAACTGAAATTGATAACCCGGCAAGCTTTTTATCATCGGGTAACATCAAAGGAAGTTCCCTCAACCCGACAGTTGGTGTAGCGTGGACTTTATTCAACGGATTTAATGTTCGTATTACAAAAGATAAGCTTGATTTTTTAGAACATCAGAGTATAGGAAATGCGCAGGTAGTAGTGGAAAATTCAATTCAATCTATTATTCTGGCTTATTATACAGCACTGTTGGAAGAGGAAAGACTGAATGTGTTTAAGAGGACTCTAAAGTTATCAAGTGATAGGTATGAATATGTGAAATTAAGGGGTCAGATAGGCACAGCAGTTACATTCGATATCCTTCAGGATAAAAGCGCTTACCTAACGGATTCATCCAATTACATTCAACAGATTCAAAATTATAACAATTCAGTGCGCAACTTGAATTTGCTGATGGGTGTAGATGTGGATGAAACCTTTGAGTTGTCGGATTCACTAACCGTAGCACCTCAGCAGTTCGATAGGGATGACTTATTTGCCAGAATGACGTCCAATAACAGCAATCTCAAAAACCAATACCTTAATCAGGAAATTTTTAAGAGAGATGTATTGCTGGCCAGGTCGGGCATGTACCCACTTGTTTCTTTGAACCTTAACGGATCAAGCAACCGACAAACTCAAGACTTAAGTTCGGCAGTGTTTGCGAGTGGCCAAACAGGGGACTCAGGGATTAAATCAAGTACACTTAATTATACTGCAGGAATAACGCTGAGTTTCACATTGTTCAACGGAGGGAAGATCAGAACTCAATTGGAGAATGCACGGGTGAATGAACAGATAGCCTTGATTCAGGTTTCTGAATTGAAGGCCAGTTTGAAAAACAACCTAATCAGCAATTTTGATCAATATAACTTAAGATCAAGCCTTCTTTCTATTGCCAAAGAAAATGTAGAAACAGCAACGCTGAATTTACAACTGGCAACAGATCGCTATCGGAATGGAACGATTTCTTCTTTTGACTATCGGGATATTCAAATCAATTACCTGACCAGCTCTTTGAATTACCTTCAGGCAATTTATAACGTAATTGAAACAGAGACAGAATTGATGCGATTGACGGGTGGATTATCTGCGGCCTACGATTAATAGCAGATTAAAAATAGTGCACTAGCTTCTTGTGTGAATCCTGAAAGGCCTCACGAATATAAAACTCAATGGCCTTTTCACGAATTGCCCGTGTAGTCACTTCAAGCTGTAGGGCTCCCTTTTCCTTAACTCTTTTCTTTATGTTATCCATCATTAGTTTGCCAACTCCGGCACTTCGGTATTTAGGAAGGACAAACATTTCTTGTATTTCGGCAACTTTCCCTGCATGATGCAATAAATTTTGAATATGACAACTTATATAACCTAGTGAGGTTTTGTCTTCATAGGCTACTAAGTAGATGTAGTTGGTATTGGCAATATTCTCGTTGAACAGCGTTCTCATCGTTTCCTTATCAAAGACTTTACCTTGCAGCTCGCAAATGAACTGATAGACAGCGGTAAAGTCTTTGACAGAAGCTTCTCTAACGAGAATAGCCATGGGAGCTACCTATTTTTTATACTTGTCGAACCACGCCAGGATGTGGTCAATTTTTGTAATCAACTGACTTGGTCTATTGGCAATGTAATGATACGATCCTGGCACTTCAACTAAGGCAGTTTCGATCTTTCTGATTTTCAATGCATGGTAAAGCTGTTTAGCTTCAGATAACGGAGTGCGCATGTCTTCAGACCCCACCATTACAAGAGTAGGGCATTGAATATTTCCTACCAATGAGATGGGAGAAAACTTCATATAAGTTTCCATGTTTTCCCAAGGCTGTCCGGGGAATCTGGAATTGGCATAACCATAGTAGTTATCGGCTGTTAATGTTTTGCTTATCCAATTCATTACGGGTTTCACTACAGCAGCTGCCCGAAACCGATTATTCTTACCAATCATCCAGGCACTCATGATGCCACCGGCACTGCCACCAGTCACAAATAAGTTCTGATCATCGATATATCCTTTCTTGATTACAGCATCCACACCATCCATCACATCATCGTAATCGTTTCCTGGATAATTGTGGTATAATTCGTTTCCAAATTTCTCACCATAACTGGTACTTCCTCGTGGATTAGGATAGAACACCACGTAACCACCAGCTGCTAGCAATTGCATTTCAGGAGAGAAGCGATCACCGTAGTTGGCAATGGGGCCACCATGATTTTCAACGATCAGCGGGTACTTTTTCCCAGCTTCGAAATTGGGTGGTTTCACTATCCATCCTTGTACATCATAGGTGCCAACAGAAGCCTTCCACCAAATCTCTTCCACTTTACCCAATTGTCTGAAGTCCAGAAGATCGCTATTGAGCGAGGTAATCAAATTGACTTTGCTACTTCCCTTATCAAGAATAGCCAATTCGCTGGGATGCTCGGGTGTAGTATGCGTAAAAGCAAACCTACCTGAATTAGACATTGTGAATGAACCTCCTCCATAAGGTCGGGCGGGATCATCGCCACCAAGGTTATCGGTAATGAGAGAGGTCTTACCTGCAAGAGTAACATAGCCAATTTTTGTGTTGCCTTTGTCATCGTATTGAAAGTAGAGCCCCTTGCCCTCACTATCCCACATCGGATTATTCACATCTCGGTCTAGTTTCGTATCGATTTCTTTTTTACCTGATCCATCAAGGTTCATGGTATACAACCTGGTGATTTGATAAGTCTGTGTACGGTCATCAAAACCCAGGTAGGCGATTGTTTTTCCATCAGGTGAAATTGTCGGGCTACCATCAGGACCTTTGCGCGTGGTGAGTGTGGTGAACTTTCCATCAGCTACGGTGACAGCGTATAACTCTGAATTATCAAAATCATATTCCCAGTCTTCGTTGCGGTTACCCGAAAAAATTAATTGTTTTCCGTCTTTTGACCATACAGGTGAACTGCGATGTTGGAAGTCTCCGCTTGTGATCTGTCTTGCTGTTCCGCCTTCAGCTGGAATAACAAAAAGATGAGCATAGCCGGGCTCCATGTATCCTGATCCATCTGCTTCATGCTTAAATCTTGTTGTCACTCTGGGAGCATCTGCCCATTTGGCTCCATCTGGTTTGGAAGGAGGTTTTACTAATGACAATTCATTGCCGGGTACGTGCATAGAGAATGCCAATTGTTTTCCGTCTGGTGACCATGCCAGTCCTCGAGGAGAACGGTTGAGTTGTGTTAATCTGGCTGTGTGTCCGCTCTTTATCCAATAGACGTATACTTCAGCTCCTTCACCTTTGCTACTTACATAGGCAATTCGGGAGCCATCGGGTGACCATGCGGGGCTACTTTCCCCTACGTCATTGGTGGTCAATTTTTCATGACCTGTTCCATTCGAATTAATGATCCATAATTTTCCTTCCCTTCGGTCGGTCATGATGTTCATGCCTCGCCTTACATAAACTACCTGATTTCCATCCGGTGATATTTGAGGATCGGCCACCCATTCCAATTCAAAGACGTCCATTCTGCTGAAAGGAGTTTTGGTTTGAGCGCTGGCAATAAAATGAGCAAGAATCAAAAGTGTGGCAAGGATCCTGATTTTCATGGTTATTCTTTATTGGTGTAACAGAGATTCACAATCAAACCAATGTAAGAATTTGCCAAATGATTTGGAAGCCAACTTTTCCAGGCGGTTGTTCTTGGTAAATCGATTCAAGAACAATGAGCTGAAAACAGAAAAAGCCGGTAGTACCGGCTTTAATAAATGAATAAGTATATAGGTTGTTATTCTGGCTTAATCAACTTTACATTGACTGCAGAAGGACCTTTCTGCCCCATTTCCACCTCAAAAGTTACTTTGTCTTTTTCTTGAATAGGCTCACTAAGTGCATTGACATGAACGAAAACGCTATCCTGTGATTCTGCGTCTTTTATGAATCCATATCCCTTGGCATCATTGAAGAAAGTAACGCTTCCTTTTCTAATTAGGTCAGCTGGATCTATGGGTGCCTGTTTGGGAATACTCACCTCGATGTCTTCGAGCTTCACAACCACTTTTTTCTTCAGAGGATCTGGAGGAGTAGAAGTAATGTTGCCAAATTCGTCCACATAGGCTAACATATCGTCAAGGCTACTTTTAGTAGGATTAGCCTTTCTATCCTGCATTTTTTGCTCTTTGTCGTCTCTTTTCTTTTGCTTTTTCTTCTCTTTTTGTTTTTTGTTCCAGGTCTCCTGCGATTTTCCCATAAATTGTTTTGGTCCGTTAATAATTGATTTAAGCTGATTTCAAATGAATTGGTGAAGTGAGCCTTCGTAAAATCAGATGAAGGTTACAAAGGTACGATATTTTGGGCACTTATCGAAAGGTGAAATAGCCAATTAGAACCAGGCCCAGCAATAAATACCGTAGGAATAGGAATGGCTTTCCATTCGTAGGTTTCTGTTGTTATTGCTTTGGATAATGCCTAAAATCGAAAACTTAAATCCTTTATCATGCGACAAATTGTACTCATAGTTCTTCTGGTCGGTTCCCTATCGGCAATTGGCCAGTCGGTTTCTCAACAATCATTTCAAGATTTGGAATACCGTTCCATCGGGCCGTTTAGGGCAAGCCGGACAGTAGGTGCGGTAGGTATTCCTTCACAACCCAATGTGTTCTTTATGGGTGTGAATAATGGTGGTGTCTGGAAGTCGGACGACTATGGTCGTACATGGAACCCCATATTTGACGATCAACCCACAGGCTCTGTTGGAGACATTGCGGTATCGCCTACCAATCCCAATATCATTTATGTTGGAAGTGGAGAAGGATTGCATCGTCCTGATCTTAGTGTTGGAGATGGTATTTTTAAGTCAACAGATGGAGGTAAAACATGGTCGCATGTTGGACTGAATGACGTACAGCAGGTAGGTAGATTAATTGTACACCCTACTAATCCTGATATTGTTTTTGTTTCGGGATTGGGACACCCTTATGGCCCCAATGAGATGCGGGGAATTTTTCGCACGACAGATGGAGGCAAAAACTGGGAGAAAGTTTTTTATATCAACCGCAATACGGGGTCAATTCAAATCGAATTTGATCCTACTAATCCACAGATATTATTTGCCAACATGTGGGAGCATCTGGAAGGCCCATGGGAAAATGCGGCATTCTCCGGCCCTAATAGTGGATTGTATAAGTCAAGTGATGGTGGAACGACATGGCGTCAGCTTACCACGGGCTTACCGGGTGCTGAGCAAGGTTTAGGCAGAGTTGGATTTGGTATCTCGCAAAGCAATCCTAAAAGATTGTTTGCAACTGTAGATGGAAAAGTGAATGGAGGTATTTATAGAAGTGATGATGCGGGTGAGAGCTGGACATTAATTCAGACGGATAGAAGATTATGGGGACGAGGGGGAGACTTTGGTGAAATTCGTGTGCATCCAAAAGATGAGAATACGGTGTTTGCTGCTAACGTTGCTGCTTACAAATCAACGGACGGGGGTAAGACCTGGTGGTCATTCAAAGGCGCACCAGGAGGTGATGACTATCACAGATTGTGGATCAACCCTGAACGTCCGGATATCATGTTTTTTGCAGTGGATCAAGGTGCAACCATTAGTGTGAACGGAGGTAAGACTTGGAGCAGCTGGTTGAATCAACCTACTTCTCAAATGTATCATGTAGCTACCGACAATCAATTTCCGTATTGGGTATACGGAGGTCAACAAGAAAGTGGTGCCATTGGTACAGCCAGTCGTGGTGACGGGGGACAGATTTCAATGCGCGATTGGATGGGTATTGGTAATGATGAATATGCTACCATTGCGCCAGACCCTAAAAACCCGGACATTATCTATGGCGGACGGGTGATGAAGTTCAATAAAAAAACAGGCCAATCACAAAACGTAGCACCTGAAGCACTGCGCTCCGGAAAATATAGAATGTTGCGCACCTTGCCTTTGTTATTCCATCCTGCTGATCCTAACATGTTGCTGTTGGGTACCAACGTTTTATGGAAAACGATGAATGGTGGCCAGCAGTGGGAAATCATTAGCCCTGACCTTACGCGCAAGCAACCGGAGATACCGGAAAGCGTGGGTGATTTTAAAACGAAGGAAATGGAAACCATGCGTCAGCGTGCAATAATATACGCTGTAAGTGCATCGGCCCTGGACGTCAATACCCTTTGGGCGGGTACTGATGATGGATTAATACACATTACGAAAGATGGTGGAAAGAACTGGAAGGATGTAACACCTCCTGCAATGAAGTCGTGGGACAAGGTATCCATCATGGATGCTGGACACTTTGATGTGAATACCGCTTATGCTGCCATTAACGCAATTCGTAAAGACGATATGAAGCCACACATCTTTCGCACACACGATGGCGGAGCTACATGGAAGGAAATTGTGAAAGGAATGAACCCCATGGGGCCTGTGAATGTGGTAAGAGAAGACCCTAAACAAAAAGGTTTACTGTTTGCGGGAACGGAACGTGAAGTATATTTTTCTATTGACGATGGAGAGAACTGGCAATCATTGCGCATGAATATGCCAGCTACATCGATCAGAGATTTAGTTATTCATGAGGATGATCTGGTGATTGGTACGCACGGTCGATCGATTTGGATCATGGATAATATCAATCCATTGCGTGAGCAAGCCAAAGCAGCCGCTGCTGAAAAAGCCTATTTGTTCAGTTCACCCGTAACAGTACGCGTGCGCGACAATATGTTTTTGGATACGCCCATTCCTCCTGAAGAGCCCACAGGTAAAAATCCTCCCGATGGCGCTATTCTTGATTACATGATAAAGCAGAATGCCAACGAGGTAACACTTGAAATTGTGAGCACTGGCGGAGAGGTTGTTCGTAAATATTCCAGCAAAGACAAGCCTGAAGTGCTGGATTCTGCTTCTATGCAGTATCCTACTTATTGGTTCAGGCCGGCACAAAAAATTGAAACAACCACAGGGCACCATCGTTTCATTTGGGATTTGCGTTATGCACCTCCAGCGGGTTCTACAAGGCAACATTCTATTTCAGCAGTCTATCAAAATACACCCACTGGCCCACAGGGACCTTTTGTGATGCCGGGGAAATACGCGGTTCGCCTGACGGTAGATGGAAAAGTAATGGAGCAGCCACTGGAAATAAAAATGGATCCGCGTGTGAGCATTAGTGCAACTGATTTAAAAGCGCAACATGATTATTCTATGGAGTGTTACAAAGCATATCATGAGTTGAAGGCATTGCGTGAATCTGTGGAGATGCAATTGAATGGCAAGAAAAAATTAAAAAAGGCTCAGTATACTTCCTTGCGTGATATGGTAGGCGAAGGTGCTCCCGAGAACCCGGATATCATTTATGGTAGCATTACGGAAAGCCCTAACGAAACTATTGTAGGGTTACAAGATAAATTTTTGCATATGCAGCTGGTGTTTCAAAATGCGGATGTGGCACCCACAACACAAGCTATAGCGGGACTAAAGCGATTGAAGGAAATAAAAGCAGAGATAGAGAAGAAGAGGGAGGAGTTGAAGTAGTAAATTATTTTAACGCTATTAAAAGCCAGACTTGAGAGGTCTGGCTTTTTTTATTTTCTTGAACCCAATCTCCATTTTTCCGTTTCATAACTTAAACCCCTCAAGACAATGAAACTCAATCTCTTCTAGGGTAGTCAGGTCTTCCGACCTGACCTGGTTCAGACTATAAATTTATGATTTCCAATTCTGAACTAAAATAGCGAAATTCATAATATGGGTTTGCGTGGCCGCACACAGTTTCTGGATCAGAACTGCTTCTTTGTTACAACAACTTGTTACAAGTGGTATCATTTATTGGCCATGGACTCCTGTAAGGATATCATTGTTGAGAGCATGAAGTTTGCTAATTCGAAATATGAGACTGATATTCTTGGCTATGTAATAATGCCTAATCACATGCATTTGATCATCTACTTTAGAAGGAGAAATGAACTTTCTAATTGGATGAGAGATATGAAGAAATTTACGGCTGTGATGATTAGAAAGGAAATTGAAAAGTCTGGGCAGCTTGAAGTGCTAGAAAGTCTGCGTGTACAAGGACCTAAAAAGCAAGTATTTAAAATTTGGGAAGATCGGTTTGATGATTTGTTTTTGGAGAGTACGAATCTACTTGAAATTAAGTTGGATTACATTCATCTAAATCCATTGCAGGAACATTGGAGTTTGGTTGATGTGCCTGAAAAGTGGAAATACTCCAGTGCTTCATTCTATGAGTTGGGTCAGCAAGGTGTTTTACCGGTTACGGATTACCGCGAGTACTTTTGATGAGTGTCAATGGGTGTCAGGTCGTAAGACCTGACTACACAAACAATTTTCTTGAACCCAATCTCCATTTTTCCGTTTCATAACTTAAACCCCTCAAGACAATGAAACTCAATCTCTTCAAAAAGAAAAAGCCCCAAAAACCAAAAACTAAATTGATCGAATGGCGTGATTCCATTGTTTTTGCTGTAGTAGTGGCCACACTATTCCGTTGGTCGTTTGTGGAGGCGTTCGTGGTGCCTACTCCCTCCATGGAGAATACAATATTAGTAGGAGACTATCTTTTTGTGAGCAAGTTTCATTATGGAGCCCGTACTCCACGAACTCCATTACAAATACCACTTACTCATCAGAAAATATGGGGAACAGAAATTCCATCTTATCTCGATGTGGTGCAGTTGCCTTCCTATCGGTTGCCGGGGTTAAGAGGAGTAGAACGTGGAGAGCCTGTCGTCTTTAATATACCACCAGTGATATTAAATGATGGCGAGGAACGACCGATCGACCTGAAGACCTTCTATGTGAAACGCTGCGTTGCCATAGCTGGCGATCGTTTTGAGATCAGGAACAAACAGATATTTGTCAACGGTGAACCGCTTGAGAATCCGGAGAATATGAAATTCAGTTACCTCGTCACTTCGAAAGATGAAATTCACAAACGGCATCTGGATAAATTAGCATTGACTTCAGATGATTATTACCACTTAGGGCAAAGGGCAAATGCAAGCGTGGTATATAAAATGTTGCTGACACCTGAACAACGGAATGAGATTGAAGCGCTACCATTTGTACTTTCTGTAAAAGAGGACTTCACAACACATGACGGCCCTGATGTGAATATTTTTCCACGAGCAAAAAACACCTTCTGGAATGGAGATAATTATGGTCCGCTTGTTATGCCTGCGAAAGGGATGAAAATGATTGTGAACGATTCTACGCTTGGGTTATATGGAGAGATGATACAGTTGTACGAAGAGAATGGAAACATATCTATTGCCAATGGGGAATTGATAATTGATGGGGAGAACGTAAAGGAATATATTTTTAAACAGGATTACTATTTTATGATGGGTGACAATCGACACAATTCATTGGACTCTCGTTACTGGGGGTTTGTTCCAGAGAATCATATTGTGGGGAAACCACTCTTCATTTGGCTTTCTATCAATAGTGAAGCCGATCTGCTGCACAAAATCCGCTTGCACCGAATGTTTACCTTGATTGAATAAGTGCGGTATTGATAAAATTCGGTCGTTGAAAATTGAGTATTTTCACGACTATGAATTACACCATTTTAATTGCCAGTTATTTAGAACCAGAGCATATTGAACGCATAAAACGGGCAGCCCCTCAGTGTGAAGTAATTTATGAACCTGAACTAATTGCAGCTCCTCGTTACGCTGCGGATCATAAAGGTGAGCCTATCAAAAGAACACCTGAGCAGGAGCAACGTTGGCTGTCGTTTTTGAAAAGAACTGACATACTTTTCGATTTCGACCAAACCCATTTGAAGGATTTGCCAGAGCTTGCACCCAATGTAAAGTGGATGCAAGCCACCAGTTCTGGCATTGGACAGGCCCTGCATAAACTTCAGTATGCTGAGCGGATGCCCAATACAGTTTTCACATCAGCACGCGGAGTCCATGATCAGCCTTTGGCTGAATTTTGTCTCATGGTAATGATGGCCTTTAATAAAAAACTGATTCATACTCTCGAGAGCCAAAAGAAGAAACATTGGGAACGCTTTGCGGGAACGGATCTGAGAGGTAAAACCATTGGAATTATAGGAATGGGTAAGGTAGGCCAACGGGTGGGGCAGTTATGTCAATGTTTTGGAATGAAGGTAGTAGGAGTAAAACGGGACACCAAGGGTATTGAGCCGGCTAGCGTCTTTGCCGAAGAATTGTATAATCAGAGTGAACTGGAGAAGATGCTGCCAAGGGCAGAGTATTTGGTATTGATTGCACCCCATACTCCGGAAACGGAAAATATGATAGGAGAGAAAGAATTGATGCTGCTGCCTAAAGGAGCGATCCTTATCAATATTGGCCGTGGAGCTTTGATCGATGAACCGGCTTTGATTCACGCATTACAATCTGGGCATTTGGGTGGTGCAGGATTGGACGTGTTTGCAGTGGAGCCCCTGCCCAACAACAGTCCACTATGGGAGATGCCGAATGTAATTGTGAGTCCACATTCTGGAAGTACCAGTGATAGAGAAAATGAATTGATAACCGATGTTTTTTGCGATAACCTTAAAAACTACCTGGAAGGAAAGCCATTAATCAATGTGATTGATACGAAGAAGATGTTTTGAAATAAAAAAAGTACACCTTTTGGAGGCGTACTTTTTTAGTCTTTAGAAAGAGATACTGCTAAAACTTAAAAGCCACTCCAAGTTTGGCGTTGGTAGACCCTACAGCTCCTACTTCCAGAAAAGCTCCTACTTTTTCAGAAAAATAGTAACGACCAGCGGCATAAATCCCTAAAAACGCTCTGCTTCCGTAGCTATTGCCTAGCCCTGATCCAAACCCTGAATCGCTCCATGAGAAGTTTCTGTAACCCAAAGTTAGTCCTCCATAGAGGTCTATTTTCTCATTGTTAAGATTTAGCAATTCGCTGAAGTGATAAGAACCCCTTGCCCCAATATAGATGGCGGTAAATCTATAATCTGAGCCAAAACTGTACCTATGAGATAAATAGTCGACAGATGCCCCTACACTAATTTCATCTGTTACCCCAACTTCAAAAGAGGCACCAACTGGAATTCCTCCATTGTAATAAGAATTTACTCCAATACCAATGTTCAGGAGCTTGTCGCCTTTTTCATACTGTGCAAAGGCAGTGCCTGAGTTTAAAATAAAGCCACCAACAAGAAGTAATAGAATTAGATTTTTTTTCATAGGATTTTTAATTCAAAAATTTTGACGCAATATAATTTAATTTTTTAGATAGAAAATACAAGTCCCATCGATTGCTTACAACGGATGATCACATCAGGTAGTTGCTTTAAATGGGTAAAATTACCCCGTAAAATCTTTCTTAGTTTTATCCCAGTAATTAGGCTCCAATTGAGTAGTCTTTTGGTTCCAGTAATCAGGAGTTACTTTTTTGCCATCTGATGTTTTTAGCTCTCTGTTATACACTTTGACGATCGGATTGAGGGTGACATCAGGAGTAACGAGGTTATAAGTAGAGGGCTGACCTTCTTCCTTCGGAGGCACTTCTTGAATTTTAGTTTCGTGTTGATTGAGCAGAAGCAACTGCTGAAGAAATTTGGCACGTTCTTGTGTTGTACCAGCTTCAATGATTCGGTGGGCAACTCCGTCTATATCTACTATTTTATGTTCGAATTTTAGTAATGACATATCTAAAAGCTAGCTAAACATAATTGTTTGATGTATTCAAATACGGGGCTATAAAACCCAACAACCAAAATTCCAATGATACATCCGCTCAACGCAATTCGGGTGGGGTAGTCACTTTGAAAATAAGGAATGGGTGACTCACTTTTGTTGATAAACATGGCTTTGACCACGAGTAGGTAGTAGTAGAGAGAAATTACTGCATTAAGAACAGCTATAAAAAGTAAAACATAGTACCCCGACTCTGCTACGGCAGTAAATAAAAAGAACTTTCCAAAGAAGCCCGCAAGAGGCGGAATGCCAGCCAAAGAGAATAATGCTAGCATCATGGCCAAGCTTAACCTTGGATTAGTTTTATACAGACCGTTGTAGTCTTTCATGTTTAGTTTGCCAGCGAATTGTTCAATGGCAATGACTACTCCAAAGGCAGCAAGGTTGGAGAATACATAAACCAAAACGAAGTAAATCACACTGGCCATACCCAGGGCGGATCCACCGATTACACCGAGTAAAATAAAACCAGCCTGCGCAATGGAGGAGAAGGCAAGGAAGCGTTTCAGATTTTGCTGTCTTATGGCAAAAAGATTTCCAATAGTCATGGTGAAAATGGCGGTACCATAAATAACCTGCTGCCATACCTGTCGTAAGGGTTCAAATAAGTGGACCAATAGCAAAACCAAAACAAAAATGGCGGCTCCTTTTGAAACTACCGACAAGTAGCTAGTTACATTGGTAGGGCTGCCTTCGTAAACATCGGCTGTCCAAAGATGGAAGGGTACGATGCTGATTTTAAAAGCTAAGCCTGAGAAGAAGAAAACAAAGCCAAGTACTTGTAACAAATCCATGGAGAATTGCATTTCATCGAAGGACATAGATCCTGTTGAGCCATAAAGCATGGACAAACCGAAGAGCAAAATGGCAGAAGAAAAAGCGGACGAGAGAATGAGTTTGATGCCAGCCTCTGCCGATTTGCTTTTGTATTGATCGTAGGATGCGGCAGCGGCAATAGGGATAGTGAGTAATTCCAACCCCAGGTAGAACATGAGAAAATGTCCGGACGAAATCATAAAGTTCACACCAATAACACTTGAGAGCATGAGTAGATAAAACTCAGTGATGCGGTTATAATTGTTTTTGGTTCGTAACCAGGAGCCTGACTGAAGAAAAACGATCAAAACGCTAATGTTGAGAATGTTCTTCATAAGAATGCGAATGGGGTCTGTCACATACATTCCACCGAAGGTGCGTCCAGTTTCTGCTGGTAAAAAGCCAAGTAACGTTACGACCGCAAAAAGAATAGCGGCAGATAGAATACTCTTCGATTTTTGTTCCTCTGAAAAGTTGAGTTCGAGCACAAGTAGGAAAAGCACCGCTGCTATCAGTGCCCATTCATGTCGTAGAAGAAGAAGTTCTTGTAGACTCATTTTAGTACTAATTTATCTACGATCATCCCCAAGCTTTCTCTTATCATATCGGATAGCCATAATGGCGTCAATCCAATGACCAATATTCCTATTATTAAAGACACGGTAGCAATTTTTTCAAACCACTTTGCTTTGGGGAAATTATGGTATGTTTCATTTCTCACTGGGCCCATCAGCAAAAGCCCAACTACTCTCAGGATATAAACTGCAGTTACTACGATGGAAGAAACGGCAATTATCGTAGCAACACGATGAAACAGATCTTCATGTTCGAAGGCTCCAACAAAAATGGTCATCTCAGCTACGAAGCCACTTAACCCGGGCAGTCCCAATGAAGCTAATCCACCTATAACATAACATACAGAAAGAAAGGGAAGCACTTTCATGAGTCCTCCCATTTCTGTGATGATGCGTGTCTTTGTTCTGGAGTACAACATGCCAATCAACGCAAAGAAGAGAGCAGTCATTAAGCCATGAGAGATCATTTGTAAAACCGCTCCTGTATAAGCGGTTTTGTTGAGCATTAAAATTGCAAACAAGACCAGGCCGCAATGACTCACAGAGGAGTAAGCGTTAATATATTTTAGATCCGTTTGCACAACGGTGGCCAAAGCTCCATAAATAACTGATATCCCTGTCAGTACTAGAAATATCCACGACATTTCATGAGCGGCTTCAGGTAAGAGGAAGATGGCTACCTTCAAACATCCATAGCCGCCAAGTTTCATCAGAACACCAGCGTGTAGCATCGAAACGGCTGTCGGAGCTGAACTATGCCCATCAGGTGACCAAGTATGAAATGGGAACAGTGCACCGATCACTCCAAACCCTATGAAGAGCATTGGAAAAAATATTCGCTGCATTTCAACAGGAATATGATGCTGTCCCAACACTAGAATGTTAAAAGTTCGGACACCTTCAATATCAGACGTAAAGTATACCCCAAGAATTCCAACTACAAGTAAAGCAGATCCACCCATGAGCATAAGGGTGAGTTTCATTGCGGCATATTCTTTTGGTCCGCTGCCCCATATGCCTATGAGTAAGTACATGGGGATTACTGCCAATTCAAAGAATAAAAACAGCACGAAAAGATCGAGTGACACGAAGAAACCATAAACTCCTGTTGCCAGCACGATGAGTGAAATGAAAAACTCTTTGTATAATTTGTCAACTTCCCAGCTGGCAAAGATTCCTGTAAAGATGACGATAGAGGTAAGCAGAATCATGGCCACTGCAATTCCGTCCACACCAATATCGAATGAGATACCAAGACTGGGATACCATGCAAAACTTTGCGTAAAGAGAACAGCTGCATCATTACCCCCTGCTCTTTCTTGTAAGAACAGGTAGAGCAACACCAGTGATTGGATCAATTGAATAGTCATGCCTCCTGCTGCAATCGTCCGGACTTGTTTTTGTGTGCTGGCAAACATAAGTGCCAGTGTAGTCAGTGTGGGGACAGCGATATGGGAGATCAGGATATTCATTGATTGGCGTAAATAAAGCTTAACACAATAATGAGAACTCCTGAAATAAATATAAAGGCATATTTCTGTACCTGACCTGATTGAAATTCTTTGATCTGTGATGATACCCAATTGGTGGTGGCTGCCAACAGGTTCATGAAGGCATCAATGACGTTTCTGTCAAACCATGCTAATGGTTTAGAAATCATTTGAAATATGATTCCTTTGGTAATGAGAATGTAAATTTCATCGATGTAGAATTTGTTGGACGCACTCTTGTAGCTGTTGCCAAATGCCCTAGCTACTTTCTCTGATGAATCAGATTCAGTTTTGTAAAACTTCCAAGCCATTGTGATACCCACTAAAGCAATAACAACTGATGTGATCGCTACAGGCCAATTGATATGCAGTGCAAGTGACTGACCATCCGAAGATACATAGTGACCAAAAGGAATGAAACCAGCAAACATGGAACCAACAGCTAGCACTATCATGGGTAGTAACATGATGGTTGATGCTTCGTGCGGAGTGTTTTCATATGTTTTTTCTTTCCCCCAGAACACAATAAAGTAGAGGCGGAACATATAAAAAGCAGTAAGTCCCGCTACCAACACAGCTATTCCAAAATAGATAGGGTGATTAACAAAAGTGGCTGCAATAATTTCATCTTTACTGAAGAACCCAGCAAAGGGTGGAATACCGGCAATGGCCAAGCAGGCAATTAAAAATAGGATATGCGTAATGGGTTGGTGTTTTCGTAAGCCACCCATTTCTCTAATGTCATTGGAATGCACAGCATGGATGATGGCGCCAGCACCTAAGAACAACAGTGCTTTGAAAAATGCATGCGTGAATAAATGAAATAACGAAGCAGTGTAACCAAGTCCTTCCTCTCCTCCATAACCAGATACACCTAATGCCAACATCATGTAGCCGATCTGAGACATGGTAGAGAATGCCAATACCCTTTTGATATCAAATTGAGTGCACGCAATGATGGCTGCAAACAAAGTAGTAAACGCCCCAATGAAGGCCACTACTTCTAATGCTGACGGTGCAAAGACGGAATAGAGCGGGAATAGTCTTGCCACTAAAAAGACACCCGCCACTACCATCGTGGCGGCATGGATCAATGCTGATACAGGTGTTGGGCCTTCCATGGCATCGGGCAGCCAAATGTGCAATGGAAACATGGCTGACTTTCCTGCTCCTCCCATGAAGATAAGGAGCAATGCCCAGGTGATGGTGGAAAGCCCCATGAATGAAGCTGCAGCAGAAAAAGTTAGTCCTTCAGGATTTGTAAGGATTTCAAAATCGAAGGTGCCCGTGTAAAATGACACCATTAAGATTCCGATAAGGAATCCTAAATCTGCGAAACGAGTAACAATAAACGCTTTCTTGGAAGCTGCTACTGCGGATGGCTTATCATAATAAAAGCCAATGAGTAAATACGATGACACACCCACCAACTCCCAAAACATATACATCTGAAATAGATTGGTTGCCACCACCAATCCCAACATCGAGAAACTGAACAAGGAAAGAAATGCATAGTAGCGGTCGTAGCCACTTTCATTTTTCATATACCCCTGGCTATAAATAAAGACCATCAAAGAAACAGTGGTGATCACTACCAGCATCATGACAGATATAGGATCTAATAGAACACCCATATCAATTTGTAACGTGTCATTGAATCTTAGCCAAGTAGTTTTGAATGCAATTATTTTATCTCTGGAAGGAGATGAGAAATATTGAAAGGCGGTTTGATAAGAAAGAAATGTAGAGATACCTATAGCGATGGTAGCTACCCAACCAGAAATTTTCCCAGGAAGTTTTCCGCTTCCTAATCCATTGATAAGGAATGCCAGGAAGGGCAGTGTCACAATCCATATGGTATAATGAAACTCCATCAATATTTCATTTTGTCTACTTGTTCTACGTCTATGGATCGTATGTTTCTATATAGATTGATAAATATGGCGATCGCTACAGCCGCTTCGGCAGCAGCAATCGCGATGATGAATAAGGAAAAGAAATGCCCTTCTAATTTTCCCGGAAACAAATAACTATCAAAGAATACAAAGTTGAGGTTGACAGCATTGAGCATAATCTCCACACTGATCAGCATAGTGATGAGATTCTTTCTGGTTAAGAATCCGTATACCCCGATGAAAAACATCAGCGTGGTTACAATCAGCGCATGATTTAGAGGTACCTGCTCAACCATTGCCTTCAGGTTTGTTACGTTTAGCTACTACGATAGCTCCGACCATGGCGGCCAATAAAAGTATACTGATCACCTCAAACGGTAGTACGTATCCACCCTCACCATATCCCAATAATTTTTCTCCAATAGTGGTCATGTTGACTTCAGTACCCGTAGCAGGCTGCGCTGTAAACAAATGATTGGTGATTACATACAAGCAAAGAGTAGCTCCGCCCAATCCCACTACAGAGGTAAGTATAATTTTCCAGGCATCTGGTTTCTGCATTTTCTCCTCGATATGCGATGTTAATAAAATAGAGAAGATGATGAGCACTACAATGCCCCCCGCATAAACGATCAACTGTACTGCGGCCAGGAAAAAATAATCGACCATAAAATAAACTCCTGCTGTTCCACCCAAAGCAAACAAAAGATAAACAGCTGCGCGTAAAATTTTACGTGACGTCACCGCCAATAATGAGAATACGATCATGATCGTGGCAATGGTGTAGAATATGATGGCGCTTGCTCCCATTACTTAATGCCGTCCATTATTTTGGAACCTGGCTTGTTTAATATTTTTGTAAGCTTGCTTCTGTCAAAGACTGCGTGTTCAAAAGTGTTGGCCATCACGATCGCATCGGTAGGGCAGGCAGGTATGCATAAACCACACATCGTACACATTTGCAGGTGATAAACAAATTGATCGATGGCTTTTACTTTTCTGCCATCTACTTCAATGCGCTTTGGGATGATTTCTATTGTTCCGTTAGGACAGGCTACTTCACATGCTGAACAACCCGTGCATTTGTGTTCGTTATTTTCATCGTGCAATAAAACAACCTCTCCCCGAAAGCGCTCAAACATTTTTAAAGTATCCTTGTTTTCGGGATACTGCTGCGTAATGATTTTTTTAGGGTGAGTGATGTAATGCCCGGTCACAGCCATGCCTTTTACCAGGGATTTTAGTCCTGAAAAGATTTCTTTGAAGTAGTTGATTATACTTTTCATGTTAAAAATGCCAACCCATTAAAACCAAAAACGCCATGACTAATATATTCATCAAATTGACAGGCAGTAAATACTTCCACTCCAATGTCAATAATTGATCGATTCGCAATCTTGGAAACGTCCATCTGAACCACATCATCATAAAAATCATAAAACCCACTTTCCCAAAAAACCAAACAATAGGAGGTATGTAATCCATCACATTATTAAACCCTTCCCATCCTCCAATATGGAAAGGCATCCACCCACCAAGGAATACTGTTGCCCCAATGGCGGACACAATAAACATATTGGCAAATTCAGCCAGAAAGAAAAAAGCAAACTTTAACCCTGAATATTCTGTGTGAAACCCTGCAGTTAACTCTGATTCGGCTTCTGCCAAATCAAATGGTCCTCGGTTTGTTTCTGCCGTACTAGCAATAAGAAAAATAATAAAAGCGATTACTGCGGGGATATGCCCTCTGAAAATCCACCAGCCATTGGCTTGCGATTCCACTATTACACTCAATTGCAAACTGCCTGTTAACACAACAATGGTGAGCAACGATAACCCAACTGAAAGTTCGTAACTAATAATCTGAGCCCCTGATCGCAATGCCCCTATTAGAGAATATTTATTGTCGGATGACCAGCCTGCTAAAAGAATTCCCACAACCCCCAAAGAGGATACTGCTGATATATATAATAAACCGATGTCGAAATCTAAAGCTTGTAAGCCTTTGGCAAAAGGTAACGATGCCATGGCCATGAAGGCAGCAATCATTATAATATAGGGAGCGAGGTTGAATAAGAACTTATCTGCATTCTTGTTCATTAGTGGCTCCTTCATCAAAAGCTTGATCACGTCCGCCAGTGTCTGAGCAGTTCCCCAAAACCCAACACGCATTGGCCCTAGTCTTTGTTGGAAAAAAGCACTCACTTTTCTTTCTGCATACACCAATACCAAACCCAGGAGGGCGAATAGGATCATGAATGCTACTCCGGCAAAGATCATTTCTAGGAGTACTACAGTTCCAGATTCGAAATTACCCGAAAGGCTTTCGTGGATGCTTTGCGTGAGTATAGAAAAGTCGTAGAGCCAGTTCATATGTCAACGATCAATATCAGGTATAACCAAATCTAAAGTTGACATAATAGCCACCAAATCTGCAATCTTGCATCCTCTTGCCATATGATCCAATGCCGATAAATTACTAAATCCTGGAGAACGGAACTTCAATCGGTATGGACTTCTTTGTCCTTCACTTATTATATACACGCCAAACTCTCCACGTGCCGTTTCCACTTTTTGATACCATTCTCCTTTTGGCAACTTGATCACTGCTTTGGTGGGCACTTTATAATCTCCTTCGGGTATGTTATCAATTAATTGCTCTATAATGTGCATCGACTCCCACATTTCAGCAATGCGACATTTGTATCGTGCAAAGCAATCACCTTCCGTATCCAGAATCTCTTTGAACTCCACTCTGTCATAAGCCATGTAAGAATGATGTTTCCTTACATCACAAGAGAAACCCGAAGCCCTTCCCGTTGGGCCTGTAACGCCATAACTAATTGCGTCCTCTTTAGAAAGTTTGCCAACTCCTTTGGTACGTTGCGTGAAAATGACGTTGTTGGATAGGAGGGTATCGTATTCAGGTAATTTCTTTTTGAAGTAAGTGATGAAGTCTTTAGTGCGTTTTTGAAAATTGGGGTGAATGTCAAAAAACAAACCACCCGGTATGTTGTAATTCATGGTTAAGCGTGCACCGCAAGTCTCTTCAAAAATATCAGTAATTAATTCACGATCTCTAAAACCATACAGAAAAGAAGTAATAGCACCCAAATCCATACCCATCACGCCCCACCACAATTGATGAGAAGAAATGCGATTCAGTTCATCAATGATTGTGCGGATCACCTTAACACGATCGGGGACTTCTACCTCAAGCGCTTGCTCCACAGCAAGACAAACCGCTTCATTATTAATGTGACAAGAAAGGTAATCCATTCGATCGGTGAGGTGCACAATTTGCTGATAACTGTCGTGCTCACACATTTTTTCAATGGAGCGATGAATGAAGCCCAAATGAGGCTCTACCTTTCTGATGATCTCACCATCAAGTGAGAGTACAAGCCGCAAGACACCATGGGTACTAGGGTGTTGTGGCCCCATGTTAATGAAGTATTCCTTCGACTCTAATTCCTGATCGTGAATGATTTCTTCCATCAGTAGGCGATCATATTAATAGGGTCGTCATAGTCTTTGCGCATAGGCCAGCCTTCCCAATCATCGGTGAGTAACAAGCGCCTGAGGTCGGGGTGGTTTAAAAATTTGATGCCAAAGAGATCATAAGCCTCCCTTTCGTGCAGTTCGGCTGTTCTCCAAATGTGGCAAACGGTTTCAACTTCTGGATTTTCTCTGGTGCTAATTTTCGCCTTTAGGACAAACTGATGATTAAGTGTTGTAGATTTTAAATGATAGACCACCTCCATATGATCTGGCCAGTCAACGGCAGTGAGACAAAAAAGAAAATCAAACAAAGTGGATTCATTTGATTTTAATTCAGCGGCCAGTGGAAGGATTTTTTCAGCAGGAATAGTTACTTGCAAAAATTGCGTGCCCTCCAGGCACTCAGCTTCCGCCACATGATCTAAAATGAATTTCTTAATTTCTTCGTTATTCATTTACAATCTAACTTTAACGTTTACCACAGCGTTTACAGAGGAATACCCAATTAGAGCACAGAGTAATACTCTATGCGTTCTTTGTGTAATTTAAACCCCTTGTGGTTGTGCCATTATCAAACAAAGTCCTTCATAGGATCGCGAGGATCACTGAAAGACTCACCTTTTATTTTTTTCTGCAATTGCATGATTCCATAAAGCAAAGCTTCCGGTCTGGGTGGGCAACCTGGCACATACACATCAACAGGAATGATGTGATCAGCTCCTTTCACCACGGAATAGGTATTGTAGTAAAACGGCCCTCCAGAAGTAGCACAAGCACCCATCGCGATCACATATTTAGGATCGGCCATTTGATCATATAATCTCTTCAGCACAGGTGCCATTTTATTCACAATGGTTCCGGCAATAACAATGAGGTCTGCTTGTCTGGGTGTAGCGCGCGCTACTTCAGTGCCAAACCTCGACCAGTCGTGGCGACTGGCTCCAGTGGCCATCATTTCAATAGCACAACAACTGGTACCAAATACGAGCGGCCATAAAGAGTTGGAGCGTGCCCAATTGACAACTCCATCAACAGAGGTAATGACAATATTACTTCCCGGTCCTTTCTGGATTTCACCAGGAAAGTCTTTGAGCAATCTTTCTTGCTCTGCAGGATCTATGGTGTTTTGGTTTATTCCCATTTTAAAGCTTTCTTTTTCCAGGCATAAATCAACCCTAAGCCCAGCACGACAAAGAATATTACAATTTCAATAAAGGCAACCATTCCCATTTTCTTCATCACTACTGCCCAAGGAAAAATAAAAACGGTTTCTACATCAAAAATTAAAAACAGAATGGCGAAAAGGTAATAACCCACCTTAAACTGAATCATGGACGGCCCCTGCGTGGGTATGCCACATTCGTAAGGTTCATCTTTTTGATCATTTTTTGATCGGGGGGCAACAAGGTTCGCCACAAGAACACCAGCACCCACCATGATGACGCCACAAAAAAAGAATATGATTAAGGCTTCGGCTCCCATTATTTAACCTCCCAGGTTTCTCCGCTATTCAAAAGATCGTCCATGGAGGTGTAATTCGATTTTTCACTGCTGCGCTTCAATTCTTCTTCCATTTTTTCAGAATAAGCGGGTAAAGCTACTTCACGGATCACACCTAATACAATTGGAAATTCTGGAGGATGAAGGCGAACCAACATCATATGCAAAGTAGAGTCAAGTTCATGTGCATCATGAACAAGTATATCTTTTTCAGTAATACCGTTTTCGCCAAGCGTTACTACTTCAAGCTTAAGCCCGTTTAATCTTAAGCCTTTTTGTTTTTCTTTTCCGAACAGCATAGGCTGGCCATGTTCGATATGCAATTGAAACTCATCACGATTGGCTCGGTCAGTGACCGCTCCATGCGCATCGTCATTGAAGATCACGCAGTTTTGTAAAATCTCTACCATCGATGTGCCCACATGTTTGGCAGCTTTTACAAAAATCTCAGTCATTAATTTTGGGTTGGTATCAATGGTGCGCGAATAGTAAGTTCCTTGTGCACCCAGTACCAACTCGCCTGCATGAAATGGTCTTTCAAGTGCACCAAATGGGGTTGATTTGGTAACTAATCCTGTGGGTGAAGTGGGGGAGTATTGGCCTTTGGTTAACCCATAGATTTCATTGTTAAATAAAAGAATGTTGATGTCAATGTTTCTTCTTAAGGCATGGATAAAATGATTTCCCCCAATCGCCAAAGCATCACCATCTCCTTGAATTTCCCAAACGCTTAGTTTTGGATTGGCTAACTTAACGCCTGTTGCAACGGCTGGTCCACGCCCGTGGATGGTATGGAAGCCAAAAGTATTCATGTAGTAGGGGAAGCGTGCAGCGCAACCTATCCCTGAAACGAACACAATATCTTCTTTTGCAATATCCAGTTGAGGAAGCGCGCCTGTCATTGCTGACAAAATGGAGTAGTCTCCACAACCGGGGCACCAACGAATCAATTGATCACTGGCGAAATCCTTTTTCGTTAGTTTTGGTTTTTCTTCTTTTTCTGCTACTTCAGCCATACCTATTATTTTAATAAGTCAATAAATTTTTCTTTCAGTTCAGTTACAGTAAAAGGTAGCCCCTGAATTTTAGTATAGGATTCAAATTTTAATTCAGGAAATTTACTTCTTAAATGAGACGCAAATTGTCCCATGTTCAATTCGCACACTACAATCTTTTCATAACTGCTAAGTAATTGTTTCGTGTTTTTCGGAAGTGGATTGATATAATTAAAGTGAGCATGATCGATGTCTTTACCCGCTTTCCACAACTCAGAGACAGAGGTATGAAGACTTCCATACGTTCCGCCCCAGCCGACTACTAGTAATTTTCCTTTGCCCTCACCCATTACCTCCAGTTCTGGAATATAATTAGCTACGCGCTCCACTTTCTCGGCCCGTACTTTCACCATGTCTTCATGATTAACAGGATCGTACGATACGTTACCAGTGTTCTCTTGTTTTTCAAGTCCACCAATACGATGTTCAAATCCTGGCATACCAGGAACGGCAAAATACCTTGCAAGTGTTTCTTTGTTTCTTAAGTAAGGGAGGTAAGCCTCGCCATTAGGAGTGGCCATGGGCACAGTAATATCTGCCATTTCTGCCATCTTGGGATATTTCCATGGTTCAGACCCGTTGGCCAGATAACCATCAGTCAAAAGAATAACCGGTGTCATATGCTCAAATGCCAGTTTAGTAGCCATATAGGCAAAATCAAAACAGTTGGCAGGTGTACTTGCTGCAAGTACGATGCAGGGGCTTTCGCTATTGCGTCCATACAGTGCAAGATTGATGTCTGCTTGCTCCGTTTTTGTAGGGAGTCCAGTCGATGGGCCACCTCGCTGTACATCAACTACAATGAGTGGAAGTTCAGCCATAATAGCCAGTCCAATAGCTTCGCCTTTTAACGCAATACCCGGACCTGAAGAGGCAGTAAGTCCGATTTGTCCAGCATAGCTTGCACCAATGGCCGAGCACACGGCAGCAATTTCGTCCTCCGCTTGTAAGGTAATAACACCTAAATGTTTGTGCTTAGATAATTCATGAAGAATATCACTGGCAGGCGTAATGGGGTAGGAACCATAAAAGATCTTCCTATTCATTTTTTCAGCAGCGGCCATAAAACCCCAAGCGGTGGCTACGTTGCCGGAAATGTGACGGTACTTTCCCTTTTCTATTTTAGCAGCCGGTACTTTGTACATCGAAGGCAGCGCCTCAATGGTTTCTGCGAAATGAAATCCGGTGTGTAGCGCTTTTTTATTGGCTTCGGCCAAAGCCGGCATTTTCTTGAATTTGCTGTCGAGATACTTTTCTGTATCACTAAGCGGTCTGTCAAACAACCAATACATCATACCCAATGCAAACATATTCTTGCATCGCATGATACTTTTATTGTCCAACTGAATTCCTTCGAGCGCTGTTTTGGTCAGAGAAGAGATGGGCGCTTCTACAAGATTGTATGCGTCAAGGGATCCATCCTCCACCGGGTTGGCAGTGAATCCAGCTTTTTCGATGTTTCTTTTATCAAAAGCATCCATATCCAGGATAATAGTGCCCCCCACTCGTGCATACCTTAAGTTTGATTTAAGTGCGGCAGGATTCATGGCTACCAACACATCGGCCAAATCACCTGGGGTATAAATGTCCACTTGACCAATCTGGACTTGAAATCCAGAAACACCCTCTACGGTACCAAGGGGCGCTCGTATTTCTGCCGGAAAATCCGGAAATGTGGCCAGATCATTGCCAAATAGGGCGGAAGTAAAGCTAAACTGTGATCCGGTCAACTGCATTCCATCTCCGGAGTCACCCGCAAAGCGTAATACTACCTTGTCTTTTTCAACGGTCGTCTTTTTGCCGTTTGCTAAGGTCTCACTCATAAAATTCAGATTACTTAAATTTACCTTGCCATCATCACAATAACAATTTGAAATCGTCTATTCTTTTTTTCTTTTTTCGATTTGACTTTTATTTTATATTTTTCCTATGACAAAACTCAGCCCTGAATCTAATAGTTGTCAATTATTAAATATATTAGACTATGCCTTATACAATTTGTGAACCCTGTGTTGGAACCTGTGATACCGCTTGTGTTGATGTTTGCCCCGTTGATTGCATTCATGGGCCGATCAGCACCGATGGAAGTGGACAGGAGGTCAAAGAGGAGGGATTTGATCCTGCTGGAAAACAACTCTATATTGATCCTGAAACTTGCATTGATTGCGATGCTTGCGTGCCAGCATGTCCTGTAGATGCCATTTTTGAAGAAAGCCAGGTGCCTGATGAATGGAAAAAATATATTCCATTGAACTATCAGTTCTTCGGGCAGGAAGCACCGTAGTTTGTAATTACAGTTTCTTTTCTTTTAAGTACTTTTCAAATACGTTAAGTACCTCTGGTAAATTCTTTCTGCCGAATCCTATCCTCACGTGATTTCTCGAAAAGTCATACATGTCGTGAGGAAGTAACATAACGCCTTTTTCTTTGACCAAATCCTGACAAAAATCCATTACTGAACCCTTAATTTTTAATTCAGGAAAAGCAATAGACCCAGCCTTGGGTGTTTTCCAGAGAAACCATTTTTTGTGACGTTGTGAAAAGTCTTCGAGTAACCTAAGGTTAGGTTGTATAATGCTTAAGCTTCTTTGAATCAGCTTGTCTTTATTTTGTAATGCTATAGTGCCTAGTTTTTCCCCTGGCGCATTGTTGCAGATGGTGGTATAGTCTTTAAAGCTGATAAGGTCTTGCATGAATTTTTTGTTTCTGGTCGTAAGCCAACCCATACGGAGCCCAGGAAGTCCAAAAGTTTTACTTAAACCAAAAAGTGAAATGGCGTTTTCATAGAGATCGCTGACAGATGGAAGCCTGTCTTTCTCATCGTATTCCATGAATCGATACATTTCGTCTGAAAAGATGGTGATGTTTTTTTCTCTCGCAATATTCACAATCTCCTTTAGATCCTTTTTGGAAATAAGTGCACCAGTAGGATTGTGAGGAAAATTCATAACAATAAGCTTTGTGCTATCCGTTACTAAAGCCTTTAAATCTTGAACCTGAAAATTTAAATTTTGATCGGGCTCCCATTTAGAAATAGAGCAACCGATATCTTCAGCGACCTGATACAATGATTGATATCCTGGAAAGGTAGTGACTACATGATCGCCCTTATCCAGCAACACATTCATCGCAATGAATATGCCTTCTTCGGGAACGAGTACCAGTACATCATCTGGAGAAATGGAGGAATACAGTTTGGAAATTTCGCTGCGAAATGTCGGATCTCCTTTCGATTCGGTATAACCTAGTTTTAGCACATCCCATTCAGACCTACTTTTTTCATCTGCCATCTCCAGCAATTCATTAAGCTGTAGTGGTTCGCAATCGGAGCTACTTAACAGATAAGGCGCTGAAAACTCATATTTATCAAAATACCGTTCGAGCTTAAATGGAGAAATTTTCATTCGTATGAAGGATACCAGTTGCGCAGACGAACTTCAATTTTATCATTGACGCTCTTTACCTTCTTTTGAAATGCCTCTACATCCACAAGGCCACCCTGACCGCGGTAGTGATAGGGGTACACAACTTTTGGTTTGAATGCTAACACTGCACTCGAAGCCTGATCAATGTCCATTGTATAAGGAAGGTTCATGCAAACAAAAGCTGCATCAATGTTTTTAAGTGCTCGCATTTCAGGAATGTCTTCCGTGTCGCCAGAGAAGTAAATATTTTTTCCGCCCAAGTTCAATACATACCCATTTCCTCTTCCTTTAGTATGACGTGATTCTGGGTCTTCAGGCAGATTATACATAGGTAGCGCTATAATGGAAATCCCCAATTTTTCTATTTTATTTCCATTGGCCAGACTTGTTGTTTGCGACTGGAGACTTTCAGGTAGTTTTTCTGTTACAGCACTGGGTGCAATAATAATCGCCTTTGAGGTTTCAATGGCCTCTAGTGTTTCAATGCTCATGTGATCGCCATGAATGTCAGTGATCAATATTAAATCGGGTGCAGCTATCCCCTCAAATGCTTTAGCACCTCCATAAGGATCAACGTAAATTGTTTTGCCATCCCAGGTCAGTGTAACCGTGCCATGTAGAATAGGCTGAATCGACACTGGTCCTTTTTTAGTTTCGATTTGATCTGGAGCTGATCGCTGCGCGGTAGCCATCGATGAAATCATCAGGAATAAAATGAATGCGTAGATTTTCATATTGAAGATTTTTATTGTTTAAACTAATGCTGACTTCTTTACTGCATCTGAATATTCAGAGGTGAATTTATTAATGATTTTCGCAATGGGTTGAATGCTGGATACGTGTTCTATAGCTGGCCCTGCACACCAAACTGTTTTGTAGGTAGCCTCTTTGGCTGCTTTCTCTACTTGTCTCATGCCTTTAAATGCAATTAGCATTTTTACATACTTCTTAATCGACTTGTTGTTGTTCATTAGTCTTTCCCAAAACGTTGCTTCAGTGCCTATGCTTTGAACATAAGGTGTATTAATCACTGTAAGGGCGGAGCCTGACATTTTTGTGGTAAGCACAACATCCTTCGCTCCATAATCAACACAGGCTTGTTTGTATTCTTGGGAGATATCGGCTTCTTCACAGGCAATAAAAATTGTACCTACAGATGCTCCTGCAGCACCCCATTCTATGGCTTGCTTTAGGTCACTTCCAAGGGCAATCCCTCCAGCGGAGATAATTGGAATGTTGCAATTGTCCTTTAATAAGGTAATGAGATCCTGTGGACTCACTTTTCCGGCATGGCCTCCTGCTTCTGAATTGACGGCAATCACAGCATCTGCTCCCTGATCCTCTACTTTCTGAGCGTATTTCAAATCCACTACATCACAGAAAACTTTAATACCTTTTTCATGTGCTCTCTCTATCACTTCTTTGGGATTTCCTAATGAGGTAATAATGAATGCTACGCCCATCTCAAGTAACGTATCCAATTGCCCTTTATACTTTGGGTTCGACTTGTTGACGATGAGGTTTACACCAAATGGTTTATCGGTATGAGACTTAATGTCCTCTATTGCTGTTCTAAGTTCTTTGTCTGTCCTGTAATTCAATGCAGGAAAAGCAGCGGTTATCCCATTATCCAATGCAGCCTTTACCATCTTCGTGTTAGAGATGAGAAACATGGGTGCCATGATGATAGGATATTCAATTCCAAGTATTTGATCAAGTGTTTGGTGGCTCATTGAATCTTTTTAGGTTTATAGGGTAACATTTAATTAGGTATAAGGTTCGTCAATTTTGGAGTTAAAAACTTCCACTGGAGCCGCCTCCACCAAACTCTCCTCCTTTTCCTTGAAATGAATCATCCACTTTTACCTGATTACCACCCATTGTTTGAGCAATGATAAATGCCTCTGCATTCATGCTGGTCCATTTTTCTGAAATCAAATCCTCTCGTGTGAATCCGTTGCGAATTGTTTTTAAATAATTAAATAATAGGAGGGCAATTCCCAAAAGAATAGTACCAGAGATGGTCAATGTAATTTCAGGATGACCGAAACCATAATAATATTTGAAAGTAAAAACTGAAAATACCAGTACCAACAAACTGGTGCGCAAGATGACTATATCTTTGTTAGTAATACCTACGTAGAGATAAGCTACAGGGATTAAAACAGTAAGTCCATAAAAAAGAAAAGCGAATGGAATGTCTTCGCCTTCAGCCAGAGACATCTCCATCATATTGATGCTTAGCTCTCTTACCACCAAATAATTTCCCGCAAGGTAAACCATGAGTAGACTTAATGACTCTATAATAATAAGGTTATTGGTCCATATAGAGAGATCACTTACCGACTTTAACTTTTTACTCAGAAGGTAAACAGGAACAAAAATCAGGATAAAGGTAAAAGGAATGATTTGTTGAAAAATACCTCCAAAGGAATAGAATAAATAGAAGATCAGATAGGCCAAAGTAAAAAATGCGGCAATAGTGGTGAGTAAATCCAAATAACGATAAGCGGAGAAGGACAATACGATTGTGCTGACGATTAGAACAGATATAATTTCAAAGTCAACAAGCCCTGCAAAGCCTCCAATAGTAAATCCACAAGCATGATAGATCAACGCTTCAGTAAGTCCGGACTTAAAATGCTTCGAGTTTTTAATAATGGCCTGATCTACAAATACAAATGATACGATACCATAAATTAAACATCCAATTGAAATGACGACTTGATTGGTATCAAGAATCATAAGTGCAAAAAGACCTGTTACACCTGAAAGCCCCATTAATGTTGCAACAAAAATCAATAGACGAATAATAAAATTGGGATGATAAAAAGAGGAAGCATGTTCCTCAGCAATTACATTGAACTGCACTTTTTCAATAAAATTGGCTTTCAGCCAGCGCTTGGTTTCTTTGATCACCTCCAGATTGTAGAGCCATGTTTCGTTGTATGCGCTTCTCATACTTTACGGGTAAAAAAGTTTTTATAAGACACAATGAAGTAAACAAAGCCTCCACATGATAGTATAGCATAGTAGAAAATCAACTCTGGAACTGAGTCAAAAACCAAAACAGTCATCAAGTAGGTAGTGCCAATGTACCCAAATACAAAGGCGTACAACAAGAAGAGGAAAGAGCGCTCTCGATTGGCATAAAAAATTGCAAAAGCACACCCAGCATAGATTAACAATAAATAGATGAAATAATAATCTTCTTCAAACAGTCCGGCTGTAGCACCAACAAAAAAGATGAGGATGCAAAAATTGATATAAGTAAAAGTAAAGTGTTTTTTAATTGACTTCCAGTCCAATGCCATTGCCAATCCACCTAGTATTAATCCAAAAAAAATAGCCGTGATATGAAGGTTTGCGGTTTCAAAAAATTCGTTGCTATACCACTTTTGCGGTGAAACGCTAATGCTCCAAAATGAAGCGAGTGCGGTGATGGCCAGAGAAAGTATTCCAAGGTTATCAAAACGGTAAGCGATAAAAAAGAAAAATGCAGCTGTTACTAACGTACTCCAGCCCAGGTTATCGGTAAGCAGTTCATATTGAAATTGTAAATAACCTTGTACAGAAATGAAAAGCAGACTTCCCAACAGTACGATATAATCGAAATAAGGAGTGGGTGGCTTAACTCTTTCTACCGAAAAGGGTAGTCCTTTGGTAAACACATACCAAAAGCAAACAAGGCAGACAGTACTAAGCAAAAGAATGCTAATAATGTGCCCTAAAGAGCCAATGTTTTCATAAATGAGAATACCAATCCCTCCTGTGAACAATAATACCCCGAGGTAGAGCATAGTGCGGAGTTCATAAAATACGGAGACGATCTTCCTGGAAACAATAGGTTCAATCCGGTTGAATTGTGCTTCTGAAATAAACCCCTTTTCAAGAAGGTCTTTGGGTGTATTGCGCGTCATCTTCAAATATCAATCAAAAAACTCAATAGCGATTCTTATCTTCGCCTAAGCATGCTCAAAATACTAAATACATCCGAAATCAGAGAATGGGATGCATTCACTATAAAGAATGAACCTATTACCTCAATGGCATTAATGGAAAGGGCATATATAGCTTTTGTGCAATGGTTTACAATCCATTTTGATCAGCGGAAAAGTGTGGGGATTGTTTGTGGTACTGGAAACAATGGAGGGGACGGACTGGGAGTTGCTCGTCTTCTTAAAGAGATGGGTTATTCCACGAAAGTTTGGGTTGTAAACGGGAATGAATCTGAGGATTTCAGAATCAATAAACAACTCCTATCTGAACCGCCAGTTGAAATTTCAACAAAGCCTGAATTAGAAACATTTAGCACTTGCGATGTCATCGTTGATGGAATTTTTGGATCTGGTTTATCCAGGGAACCTGAAGGTACCTATGCGGAAGTGATCAATTCGATTAATGTTGCCAATGCAATAGTGGTCGCTATTGATATACCCTCTGGTTTGTTTGCCGACAAGCATACGCGTGGCGTATGTGTGCATGCAGATTATACCGTTACATTTCAAACACCAAAACTTGCCTTTCTGCTTCCGGAAAATGAAGGTAAGGTTGGGCAGTGGACTGTTGTAGATATTGGTTTACATAAAGCTTTTTTAAAGGAGTCTTTATCAAAACATTTTTGGGTTGAAAAAAAATGGGTCGCACAACATTTGCCCAGAAGAAAAAAATTTGTGCACAAAGGTGATTTTGGAAGAGCACTTCTTGTTGCCGGAAGTTTCGGAAAAATGGGCGCTGCAGCCTTAAGCGCAAGAGCGGCAATGAAGTCGGGTACTGGCCTGCTTACAGTGCATGTGCCTCAATGTGGTTATCAAATTATCCAAACTACTGTTCCGGAAGCCATGGCCTCAGTGGATGATAATGAGGGATTTTTTACTTCTCTTTCTGGAGGAAATGATTTTAGTGCGATCGGTATTGGCCCTGGATTAGGGCAGGATGCAAAAACGGTAAAAGGGTTAGAGGCACTGTTGAAGGAAACGACCGTGCCACTGATCATTGATGCAGATGGAATCAATTTGTTGTCAGCTAATAGTAACTTACTTCATCTGTTAAAAGAGGATTGTATTCTTACTCCTCATCCTGGAGAACTTCAACGGTTGATTGGTGATTGGGATGACGATTTCCATCGTCTGGAAAAGGCCAAAGCCTTTGCCTCTCGGGTGAAATGTGTTTTAGTAATTAAAGGGGCTAATACTTCCATTGTATCTCCTGACGGAAGGGTGTTTTTTAACAGTTCGGGCAACCCAGGCATGGCCACTGCGGGAAGTGGTGATGTGCTCACAGGTATCATCACTTCATTGAGAGCACAAGGTATCAATGCTTTGGATGCCGCCATTTTGGGTGTTTTTGTCCACGGTTATGCTGGCGATTTGGCAGCCTGGGAAATGGGGCAAACCTCATTAACGGCTTCAGACATAATCAAAGCCCTGCCAGAGGCTTTCAAGCAGCTTTTGCGATAAAATTTTTAGATCCGCTTTAAACCTTTGGCTTACATTTTGTATCAAAGAACTATAAATAGCCGAAACTTAACGTTTTGGTAAACCCTTATGGGGTGGTATTACGTAAATAGCATAAGTGAAACTGATCAGAACCATATTGTTTTTTAGCCTCCTTTTGAGCTTTTCCGTTATGGGATATGGTCAAACTGAAGGGTCGGCTATTTACCAAGAGGTAAGTCTCCCAGACAAACTGGTTCAAATGTACCCAAACCCCGCCTCGGATTATCTTACAGTTAAGCTTCCTACTCCAAACGCAAGTTCTGTTCAATTGGCCATGCACAGTGTCATCGGCAATGTCTTGAATATTGAGAAGGAACAAATTGATGCTTACGAGGTAAGGCTTAGAGTAAAGGATCTCCCATCGGGTTATTACTTCTTGTCAATCAAGGAGGAGAATTCCGGCCTGAAAGCTTCTTACAAATTCCTCAAGCGCTAGTTAGTCGTTTTTCCGCTGCCATAATTATATTTTTATCTGCTGCATGAATCCTATATTTTTGCTCATTCTAAAGCAAAAACTATGGCAGCACTCAAAATTCTTATTCTTACAGATTTTTCAGACTTATCAAAAGTAGCTATTAACTATGGCCTTAGCATGGCCGGTAAGCTTGAGGCGGAGTACACTATTCTGAATATTGTTCGTCTTGATGGAGTTCCAAAATCTCATTTGAAAATGAAACAGATTGAGAATTCATTGTTTGCCATTGCACAAGAGGAGGGCAAGAAGTTGGTAGAAGAAAGTATCAAACAAACCAAATCGAAAGCAAAGGTTACTTTCAAAGCCATAAAATCGCACAAGGTGGCAGACACTGTTGGTCGATATGTTGAAGCAAATAAGATCAACCTGGTCATCATGGGGAGTCGTGGTGCAAGTAGAATTAAAAAAGCAGTATTGGGTGGAACTACAGTTTCTGTGATTGATGTAAGTGACTCGCCAGTGTTGGCTATTCCAGAAAAAGCTGAGTTCACCAACTTTAAACATGTGGTGTACGCATCGGATTTAAAGAATGTGCAAAAAGAGTTAGATACTATTATTCCTTTCGCAAGAATATTTGGATCTACTGTGCATATGGTGCACGTGGTGGAAGCGATCGATAAAGACGTTGATGCTAGGAGAGAGGAAGCAAGTGCGTTGGTAAAAAAGGCGGATTATGCAAAAATTAGCCTTGACGTTGTAATTGATGACGATGTGCCAGTGGCTATCGATAAGTACCTCAAAGGGAAGAAGGGTGATGTATTAACCACATTTACCCATGAGCTCAATCTGTTTGAGAAAATCTTCGCGAGAAGCGTAACTCGTAAATTGGCTTATCAGGGAACTATCCCCCTCTTGACTTTCAAGAGAAGGTCAGTAAAACCAGTTAAGTAAAGACTATAAGTATTAATATTCCGCGTTGCCCGGAAATCTTGGGAACGGAATCACATCGCGTATGTTGGTCATTCCGGTTACAAATAGGATAAGCCGCTCAAAACCTAACCCGAATCCACTGTGTGGGGCTGAGCCGAACTTTCTTAGTTCGAGATACCAACTCAATTCATTTTCAGGTAAACCCATCTCTTTGATACGGGCTAGTAGCCTATCGTATCGCTCTTCTCTCTGAGACCCACCAATGATTTCACCAATACCAGGAAACAATACGTCCATCGCACCTACGGTTTTGCCATCTTCATTTTGACGCATATAAAATGACTTGATCTCTTTGGGGTAGTTGTAAAGAATAACTGGTTTTTTGAAATGCTTCTCTACCAAAAATCTTTCGTGCTCTGATTGTAAGTCAGCACCCCATTGATCAATGATGTATTGGAACTTCTTTTTCTTATTTGGGTTTGAGTTCTTTAGAATGTCAATGGCCTCAGTGTAAGTAAGGCGCTGAAAATCATTCTCAACAATAAATCTTATTCTGTCAAGCAATCCCAGTTCGCTGCGCTGCGCCTGTGGTTTGGTCATTTCTTCATCGCTAGCTCTTTTGTCAAGAAAGGCCAGATCCTCTGCGCAATGTTCTAATGAATACTTCATTAAATATTGAAGCATTTCCTGCGCCAAATCCATGTTGTCGTTGATATCATAGAATGCCATTTCTGGTTCTATCATCCAAAACTCTGCAAGGTGACGGGTAGTGTTTGAGTTTTCCGCCCGAAAAGTAGGACCAAAAGTGTATATCTCACCGAGCGCCAGGGCGTAGGTCTCACCTTCCAATTGTCCTGAAACAGTAAGGTTGGTTTCTTTTTCAAAAAAATCCCGGTTGTGGTCTACTTTGCCTTCGTCATTCCGAGGTGGGTTTTCCGCATCCAGCGTAGTTACCCTAAACATGGCACCAGCTCCCTCAGCATCAGACCCGGTGATAATTGGAGTATGTACATACACAAATCCTTTTTCATTGAAGAATTGATGAACGGCAAACGCCATGGCGTGGCGCACGCGCATCACAGCACCAAAAGTATTTGTACGTGGTCTTAGGTGAGCAATCTCACGGAGAAATTCAAGGGAATGTTTTTTAGGCTGAAGTGGGAATTTTTCAGGATCGCTATCACCTAGAATTTGCAATTGCGCTACTTTTACCTCCACTTTTTGACCTTTGGCAGGCGAGGCAATAAGTTTTCCTGTAATAGATATACATGCTCCGGTTGTGATTCGCTTCACTAATGCTTCCTCGAACTGATCCAACTCCACAACGGCCTGGATGTTTTGTAGGGTAGAACCATCATTTATTGAAATGAACTGATTGTTCCTGAATGTGCGGACCCATCCCATCAATACCACTGTTTGCTCCTCAGGAGCAGCTACTAAAAGATCCTTAATTTTGGTGCGCTTCATTTCGTTTTGTTTGGCTGAAATGGCCTGTATTTAATTGACTCAAATAAAAATGCCAGCAAATGGCTGACCCCACATGACTATATGACAATTGGGCACGCAAAAAACGTGAATTTGTAATTTTTATCAAAGCCCGGAGGCAAAACAACCAAGCTTTGCCTTATATTAAGTGAAATCATTAGTTAATTCTTTTGGGCTATTGCTGAACAACAAAGCATTTTTAACAGACGGGCTGAATTGGTAATTTAGCGTCATAAAACGAGAACATGCAGAAATTAGGCCTTACGCAGTCATTACAACAAAAACTGTCTCCTCAGCAGATTCAGTTTATAAAACTGCTGCAAGTGCCTACGGCTGAACTAGAAAACAGAATAGAGGAAGAGTTGGAGATTAATCCCGTATTGGAGGAGGGTGAACCAGAAGAATCTGAGGATGAGTTTAAGGACGATACCACAGAAGAAGAGACCGACACCAAGGAGGAAGACATCGATATAAAGGATTATCTGCAGGATGACGACTATAGCGGCTATAAAACCCATAATGATGTAGATGATGATGACGACAAGGAAATGCCCATGCCTACATCGTCCTCCCTTCATGAAACTTTGATGACTCAATTGGGCTTTTTAGGACTCAATGATCATCAACTGACAATAGGCAAACAATTAATAGGTAGCATAGAAGGAGATGGGTACATCAGGCGTGATCTTGAAGCCATTGTAAATGACCTTGCTTTTTCTCAGGGGATAGAAACTACCCTTGATGAAGCAGAGGAAGTCCTGAGCAAAATTCAGGCATTTGATCCTGCCGGTATTGCTGCTCGGAATTTACAAGAATGCCTATTGCTTCAGTTGGAGCGAATGGATGATGGGCAGGATGTGGATGTAATTGTGGCAAAGAGGATTCTCAATGAATGCTACGAAGAGTTCACCAAGAAGCACTATCAAAAAATATTAAAGAAACTTGATCTTGATGATGAAGACTACATCAAGGATGCGATTGAACTGATCGTAAGGTTAAATCCAAAACCCGGAGGAGAGAGCAGTTCGGGAATGGTTAAAAACCAATACGTAATTCCAGACTTTATTTTATCCAATAATAATGGAAAACTGGATTTGGCATTAAATTCCAGAAATGCACCAGAGTTACGCATTAGCAGATCATACAATGAGATGTTTAAAGCGTATGACAAAAGTGATAAGAAGGACAAGAAATTGAAAGAAGCTGTTTCCTTTGTAAAGCAAAAATTGGATGCAGCCAAGTGGTTCATCGATGCGATACGCCAGCGACAACTTACGCTGTTGAGAACGATGCGCGCCATTGTAGACTTTCAATATGATTATTTTCAAGAGGGAGATGAGACGAAGCTAAAACCAATGATCTTGAAGGATATTGCTCAGATTATCAATATGGACATCTCTACAGTAAGCCGTGTGGCCAGTAGCAAAACAGTGCAGACTGACTTTGGGGTTTATCCGTTGAAGTATTTTTTTAGTGAAGGGATTGCTACTAATACTGGTGAAGAAGTAAGCTCCCGGGAAGTGAAGCAGATTATCAAAGACTTGATCGAAAAAGAAGATAAAAGCAAACCATTTTCTGATGATAAGTTAGAAGATTTATTAAAAGCTAAAGGTTATAATATTGCCAGACGCACTGTTGCAAAGTATCGCGAGCAATTAAATATACCTGTTGCGCGCTTACGTAAAGAACTGTAAAGGGTGAAGGGAGCGGCTAAGGTTATTTCTGCGGTTTTTCATCCTTTGCTGATGACTACCTATTTATTTCTACTATTGACTTATTTCCTTCCGGTGATATTACAACCGGCTCAGCCTTCACTTTGGATTATTCTACTCATCTTCGTTACTACTTTTGCACTCCCTGCAGTTAACTTTCTGCTGTTAAGGCTTACAGGGTCTATCAGAGATTTAAGCATGCCACATCGGCATCAGCGCATATTGCCTTTTATTTTCATTTCAGCTATTTATGTTTTTGTTACGGTGATGTTCTATTGGAAGTTCCCGATCCCTAATCTTTTGCGATTGATGATGATTGTGAGTGCTATGGTTGTGTTTGCCACCATAGTTACTTTTTTCTATAAGCTAAGCGTTCATAGTCTCGCCATGTGGGGGGCAGTAGGCATGATGTTGCCAATGAATAAAGTTTCAGAAGTGAGTAGTTTGTTGATCCCGACAGCTATTGTTATTGTTGTTGCCGGGGTTGTGATGTCTGCACGTCTTGCACTCAACGCACACACCCCTCGAGAGATTTTGATTGGGAGCACTTCAGGGTTTGCCATTGGTTTTTTTGGAATGATAATTCTATTCTGATATATATAATTTAATATTATGGATTTCAAGTTTATTAAATACGAGTTGAAGGAGGGCGTTGTAACGATTACGCTTAACCGCCCTGAGGTGTACAATGCTTTGAATGATGCTATCACCTACGAGCTTCAGGATGCATTTAAATCGGCAGCACGCGATAAAGAAGCTCGTGTGGTGGTGCTTACGGGCGAGGGAAAAGCCTTTTGCGCGGGTCAGGACTTGAAGGCCGTGTCGGGGGCTGAGAAAAGATCTTTTTTGGATTCATTGCATAAGCGGTATAACCCTTTGATTATGGCCATGCAAACTTTGCCAAAGCCCATCATTTGTAAATTGAATGGTGTGGCAGCTGGAGCAGGCTGCTCAATGGCTTTGGCATGCGACATGATTGTGGCTGCTGAGGAAGCAACCCTTATTGAAGTGTTTATCAATATTGGATTGGTTCCGGATTCTGGATCTTCTTATTTTCTGCCTCGTATGTTGAGCAGAGCCAAGGCATTCGAAATGTGTACGATGGGTAGTCGCATCAAAGGAAAGGAAGCGGAGGCATTAGGGCTAGTCAACAAAGCAGTACCTGCTGACCAATTGGATAATGCTGTAGCGGAATACACTACTTATTTTGCCAATGCGCCTACCAAGGCCATAGGACTGATAAAGAAAATGCTGAACAAGTCAACGCAGTCTTCATTGGAAGAAATGCTGGACTATGAAGCCTACTGTCAGGAAATAGCAGGAAATACAGCTGATTATAAAGAAGGAGTTGCTGCCTTTTTGGAGAAAAGAAAACCTAATTTTTCAGGAAACTAGAACCCGTTGATGGAAATACCTGTAGTAAAGACATTCATGTTTGTCTTTTCAGGTCCTTTGTCCACCTTGAACAATTGTGATGTGTTGTACTGAAAGAACAAGTTGAAGCCACCGATACCTATTCTTGTATAGAAGCCATAGCGGATATCATTAAGGCCATGATTTTGTTTGTCTTTGATGGTTTTTGTTTCTCCATCTTCCTTGTACTTTATTTTTGTAAAGGCATCCAGTAATATACCGCCACGAACTCCTGCAGCTACATTGAAACTCCTCGAAACATCATCAGGATTTGAATCGAATCTGATTTCTATAGGGATATCAAAATAGTTGGCAACTATCATTGATTTTTTTGTGCCAGGATATAGGGTAGAAGCACCGATCAACCCATAAGTCCCATCAGTTCCCGGTGTGGGGCTAAGGGTGGCATTATTGGTGAGCTTGTATCGATCCATTCCAAGTCCGGCACCAGGAACCAAACTGAATTTGGTCTCCCACAGCCTAAAAGGATATTGGTAATAGAGGTTGAGTGTTCTTGAACCCCAAAAACCAGTGTCAAAATTGTCTGGAGCGTTGAGTCCATTATTAACGCCTATATCTACTAAAAACGACCCGGGGATGTTAACCCTTGTCGTTTTTCTTGACACCTCCTGTGAAAATGCGGAAAATGAAATTCCAACAAGAAAGATGAACACAACTGCACTCCTGATCATAGTCCAATTTTAATTTTAAAGCATCAAAAATAGGTTATTTGGCGACAGGCGCCAAGACCTTCTTTGGTCGAAAGATTTTATTCCTTTACATTTGCAAACCTAATTAACGCCCTCGGTAACCTATCTGGGGTGATTCTGGGCCTGTAGCTTAACTGAATAAAGCATCTGACTACGGATCACCTGCCTGCCGCAGGCAGGGAAGACTCTCCTCAAAACCTAAAGTGATACAAGTATTGAAAACGTAGTTTTGTCAACAGAATTGCTTCGTTTAGTGGGTGGTTTTTATTTACCTTTTGCTCGGAACAATTATTCCACTATTTTTGCAATCCTTATCAGCTCTGAATTCTAGTTGAGTTGATTTAATGGGCCTGTAGCTTAACTGAATAAAGCATCTGACTACGGATCAGAAGACTCGGGGTTTGAATCCCTGCAGGCTCACTTATTACCTTCCTTTTTCTCCTATCATTTCTATGGCGCCACATTACATTTATGTGATCAAGAGCGAAAAAGACGGCCGTCTCTATAAAGGATTGAGTGAAGATCCGGAAAGAAGATTACTTTCTCACAATACCGGAAAGGTGAATTCTACTAAGGGATTTAAACCCTGGAGCTACCCTTCCTTCGAGGAAGCCAGAGCTAGAGAAGTATTTTTGAAATCCGGTAAAGGAAGAGATTTTTTAAGGTCTCTGAATTTATAGCAGGAAAACCTCATTAAATACGTTGCCTTAGTCTACTTACCCCACGTACTATATTTCTTTTTAAAGTAAAATAGAGACAGGATAATAAGAACGCTACCGGCAATCGAGACAACATATCCTGTTGACATGAAAAAGCTTAACCAACTCATGTTGGCTTGCCCAAATGATCGGTAAATGAGCACACCCATGCTGCCCACATATCCTACTGAGTCGGCCAGATAGATAAGGAAGCCCACGGTGCTGATATATTTAAAGGCTGCGATGATGCGATCGAAAAATATACTGTTGAATTGTATATAGCCGAAGTACAAGCCCATTCCCACCAAAACCATCCATGCCGGAGCTCCAATTAATTCCTTTTCAAAGGCCAATGTGCTGGCGCCTACCAGTATCATTCCAAACAATACAATTAGATGATTAATAATCATGGCTTTGTAGTTGTTTTTGATCACCATCAGGCTCCCTATTACAACGAGCACTACAATGGTTACAGGCAATTCGGTAGCAGTGAAGATCGCAGGTTTGTCTCCATAACCTAACTCCACCCAAATGTCTGCAGCAAAATTGTCGCGTAAGTCGCGGAACACAGTCAGCAAAGTATAAGTAAGTACCAGAAGTATCAATCCGGGCCCAAATGTCATGGCGAATTTCATTCGGTCCTTGCCCATCATGGGCGCGCGTTTTGTGCGTAGGGCTTCATCTTCTGCTGTAGGAGGCGGAATCTTATTGAGCAACCATAAAAAGAAGAGCATAGGAATGTAGAATAATAGGGAAGCAGTAAAAGGCATCCACATATTAGAGACTCCCCAATCGACCATTACAAAACTTGCCACAGTTTTGGCAAAACCAGAAGCGAAGATGAAACTGACGGAAAGACTGGCACCTAAGACTTCTGTAAACTTTCTTCCTTCTAAGTAACCAAACATAAGGCCCCACACCATTCCTAATGGAAGGCCATTGAGGAACATAAATACCAGATTATAAGGAGCAGGTGTTAGCCCAAAGCCTAACCAAGCAAGCATCGCAATACTGAGGGCAATAAATATTCCCCTTCCTCTGTTGTCACTACCTGATTCTGAGACTACTTTGATTCCGATGAATTTCGAAATCATATAACCTACAGCTTGTGAGATGACCATCCACACTTTGAAGTCTGCCCCTAAGAATGTGATGTCTTCGTAAATACCAGCTCCAAAGGTTTTTCGTACTGCAAATATGCAGGCATAGGTACAAAACGCAGCCAGTGAGGTATAGAAAGCAAATGTGAAACCACTGGCATTGCGAAGCCATGCAGTAATGGGATGTTCCTTTTCGACAAGCACACTCATATAAGAAGATAATTATTCCTTCCCACAATATGCTTAAATTTTCTAAACTGATTGGTAATTATTTGATAACCCTTGCAAAATGATTGCCATTGCTGATTCAGCTAACATTCAAAATGGACTTGTCCTTAAGGAAGTCAATATCACTAAGGTATATTTATTTCTTTGGCCAATTCGTTCCATTTTCGCCTTAAAAATATTCAGTGGATAATGGTGTTAAAATTATCGGTCTATTTTTTTAATGACTTCTGAAGTATTATTTACTTTTTCCTTTATTTGACTTCGTTCCTCCCATCTTGATAAGAAGACAATAATCATAATCACCACCAGTATCACCACAAAAAAACCAAAAACACGTATCACTTTCCGAATACGCCTGTTCTCTTCGTGTCGTTTTAAAACAGAATTATAATTTCTAAACCGCTCGGTTCCTCGGGCTGTCATGCGATGCCTTCGCAACCTAATTTCGTTTCTACCCATCGTACTTGATCTTGATCTTAAATTTCTTTCTTAATTTATCCAAAGCCCTGTAGGTTCTCATTTTTGCTCCACTTTCGGTAATGTCCAATATGTAGGCGATCTCTTTAAAGTCTCGTTCTTCATAAAACCTTAACTCAAGCACCTGCAACATATCCTCTGGTAGATCTTTCATGAAGTCAATGAGTTTATTGATTTGATCCTCATCCCATACTTCATCAGATTCCTCAATCAGTTCTTTGATCCTGACTTCTTCAATACTAAATACCTTTTTACCCTTTGATTTCCGATAGTGCTTCTTTACTTCATTGCTGGCTATCTTATAGAGCCATGCGGAAAAGGGTACTCCTCTAAGTTCATATCTTTTGATGTTGTTTAAAACATTGACAAAAGTTTGTGAACACAAGTCTCCCGCCAACTCTTCATCATCAGTTTGTCGGTAGAGGTAGTAATAAATTCTATCAAAATACTTCTCGTAAAGGGCAGCAAAAGCCTCAGGATTGTTTTTGGCTTTTGTGATTATTAATTCCTCTTGTCGTATTTCTTCTTCCGACATACTGCATCTTTTCTTATTAATAATGCAAAGACTTTGTGGAAGTCACAAGGAGTGAATGAATTAAGTTGGACTCAGTTATTTTAACTCTGTACTTAGTATGACCACGTCCTTGATTAGATCCGGCTTTAGATTAAAACCTTCATCATAGGCAGCCCACGGACTGTTAGCCACATAATATAAACGGTTTCCGTTTAAGCAACCCATTGTAGGCTCTCCAAAGGCGGGGTGGTTTTTGTCAATAATAGTAGCTGATTGAATTTCACTAAACTCATCGTTAAGGAAATATCTTGTTACACGATTCGGGGTGACACCGTTTTGGATAGCAATAAGACTGTTGTTGAAAAAGAGTAATCCATCCATTCCTTTGAGTGATTGTTCAATATCTGATTCTAGTTGAATCAGTTTTTTATTGGATGTGTCGAGCCGATAGGGCCCCTTAATATAGTCGGCTATAAAAAGGTAACGGTCATCAGTCGAAAAAGTAATCCCCTGAATATTCCAAAACTCCTCTGAAGTGAAGTAGGTTTGAAGGGTCTTTGTTTTTTCATCTACTATGAATATAGTGTTCGTCTTTCCATCACTTACAAATACCTCACCTTTGGCGTTCAGTGTAAGGTCTCCAAAGACTGATGATGTTGTTTTCTCGGTTTCATATTTACCAAGCAAGGCTCCTGTTTTAGTACTGAACTTGAAGAGTGCTGAGTGTTGAGTAGAATCGTAACCCACCATTTCGGGCATTGGGCTAGCGCATGCCCATAACACATTGTTTTCTCTATCAATTTGTAAATCAAAAACAGCAGAAAGTCCATGCTCACCTGATTTTGCGAAGTCTGTTAACTTTCCGTTTTTATCCCTTTTTATTATTTTTTTCTTGTGAATGCCAGCGAAATAGAATTCGTTGTTGGTCTCATCAAAAGCAATCGATTCGATATGTGAGCCACTATCTTTTATGGAGAAGGCGGTATCCGATTTTATCTCCACTTTTGGAAGTTCCTGTTGCAAATCAAGTAAAGACATAAACTCTTGTGTATTCCGAATAGTTTCGAAGTCATCTGTACTTAGGTCAAAGCTTGCATCAATGTGGATTGCTTTTCTTAAAGCCGATATTGCTTCCTCAGATTTATCAACATGAGCGGCCGCAACGCCAAGTTGATATAAAATAACTTGATGATAGGGGTGTAGTTTATTGGCCTCGACAATATTTTTATAGAACTCTTTATAGTCCTTATTCCCATAAGCTTCTTTGGCAGCATTGTAATAATGCTGTAAATCCTGGGCTCCTGCCGTTGGGTTGTCAGAGAGATTAGCAAATAAGTAAAAGACGATACAGAATGCCAGCTTATTCATTGCGAAGTGTTTCTGTCGGATTGATGGTGGCAGCCTTAAGTGCCTGATAACTGGCTGTTAAAAAGGCAATCAGCACACAGCCAACTACAGACAATGTAATTGAAATAGGCCCAATTGTAGTTTTGTAGGCAAAGTTGTTCAACATTTGGTTGATGGCATAAATGGATACTGGAACCGCAATGATTATAGAGAGTAGAATTAGCCTTGTGTATTCATTGGTGATAAGGAGAATGATGTTGGCTGCCGTTGCTCCCATTACTTTCCTTATGCCAATCTCCTTAGTTTTCTGTGTGGCAGAAAATGAAACTAATCCCAAAAGACCAAGGCATGCAATTACGATGGCCAGGGTAGAAAAGATGCCGAATAGCTTTGCCATACGCTCCTCGGAGTTGTACAAGGCATCAAATTGCTGATCCATAAATTCGTAACTAAACGGACGGTGTGGGGCGATAGTATTGGAGATTTCCTGCAAGTCAGCTAACGCTTCACTGAGAGAACCTGGGTTGAGTTTAACAAAAGCGAAGTTGTATTCATCGGGTCCACTGAAAATTGCTAGCGGACCGATGGGCATATGAAGTGAAGCAAAATGAAAATCTTTCACCACACCCACTATCTCTCCGCTGCGTCCGTTTAACTCTACCCGCTTACCAATAGCTTCATCTTTATTCAGAAAGAGGTTGGCCAGCGTTGATTCGTTGATCATAAAAGCATAAGTAGTATCTCTATAATAATTCTCAAGATCATTTTCATTAAAATCTCTACCTGATATAATTTCCATACCAAGAGAAGGAATAAAATCTTCATCAGCGGATAGTGCTACTACTGATAAGGCGGGATCTTGCGACTCCTTTAATTTAATGCTGTAGCCTCCATTTATTTGTACTGGCGACTCTGTAGCTCTTCCCATTTCAGCTACCCTTCCCGAACGAATGAATTCACTTTTAAGGGAGGAGTAAACTTTTTGGGTTTCTCTGTCTAAGGGAATAATAATTGTGTTCTCTCTTTCATAACCCAGATTTTTATTTTGGATAAAAGAGATTTGTTGGGTAATTGCTATTGTGCCAATTGTTAGGATAAGTGTAATACAAAACTGAAAAACAACAAGCCCCTTCCTCAGCAAAATACCTTTAGATGAATTTCTGAAATTCCCTTTTAAGATATTTACGGGTTTGAATGAGGTGATAGCCAATGCAGGATATGCCCCAGAACAAAGGGCAACAATTACGGTTGTGCCAATAACGCCTGCCAGAAATAGAGGTTCAGTGAGAGCGGTATGTTCAAAGTTTTTTCCAGTAAGGGTATTGAACAATGGGAGTAATAGTTGGGATAGTAAAAAGGCCAATATCAAAGCGCAAAATGTGATCACTATGGACTCCCCGATAAATTGAGAAATAAGTTGCCTTTTGGAAGCACCGACCACTTTACGCACACCTACTTCTTTCGCTCTGAAAGCAGCTCTGGCGGTAGCAAGGTTAATGTAATTGATACAAGCAATAAAAAGGATGAGGAAAGCAATACCAGCAAATAAGTATACGTACTGTATGTTGCCCACTGGTTCCATTTCAGTAGATGCTTCTGAGTAAAGGTGGATGTCCTGTATGTTTGTCCAATTGTACCTTACATAATCTCCTGGGTTTGTGATTTCAGCGGCAAGCGCTTCTTTTACCAAGTCATTGGTTTTTTGTTCCAAAGCCTTTACATCTGCATTCTTATCCAGTAAGGCAAAAGTCTGGTAATTGGCACTCCACCAAATCTCATTCCTTGATGCATTTAAAGAAGAGAAAGACCCAATAAAATCAAAATTGAGATAAGAGTTTTCTGCGGCATCTTTAGTTATGCCAGTTATCGTATATTCTTTATTGCCATTGATTAATAATGTTTGCCCAATAGGATCCTCCTGGCCAAAGTATTTTTTCATCATGCTTTCAGTCAGGACAACAGAGTTGGGCTTTGTCAGAGCTGTTTTCGGATTTCCTTTTAATAACGGATAGGTTAGTACATCAAAGAATGTGCTGTCGGCAAAGTAAAATTGTTCTTCTTGAAAAAAGTTATCATCTTTTTTAACAATAAATGGATTGTAAGAGGCTGGGTTATACAACCTAACACCAGATTTTACTTCTGGGAAGTTTTTTTGTAACGTGGGTAACAAAGCCGTTGGAGAAATAGAATGTTTGGCTGATTGTCCACCAAAGCTCATTTCCATTGAAACCCGATAGACGTTATCCGCGTTGGTGTGAAAGCGGTCGTAGCTAACTTCATGCCTGATCCATAATGTGAGCAGAAGGCTGATAGAAATGCCGAGACCTAGGCCAAAAATATTGATAAGTGAATAGCTAAAGTGTTTTCTGAGGTTTCTTAGGGTGGTGAGAAAGTAATTCCTGATCATAGGGCTGGCTTTTTAGTTTATTGGACTAGTTTGGAATGCACTTGGTTGCACTAAAACAGTATTTAAATCGCCTAGGATACGAATAAAATGAAACTCTTGTTGATTCCATTGCCAAACGGGAGTCATTTTACCAACCTTTATAAGATTGACGTAAATTGCGGTACGATGGTTATCACAAATACAACTACTTTCGGGAAGCTAATGAGGCGGTTGGTTTTTGTCGTTTTCTTTTCAGGTGCGGTAACCATTTCACCGTTGTGGGCACAGCAATATTCGCTGAGGCAATACACAGCGGTGGATGGACTTCCGCAATCTCAGGTAAACATGATGGTGGAAGATAAGGAGGGTTACCTCTGGATTGCCACTAATGGTGGAGGGCTTGCCAGGTTTGATGGTAACGAATTCAAAGTTTACACCACCAGGGATGGTTTATCGAGTAACATCGTTCAGTACCTAAAGCTCGATTCCAGGCAAAATCTATGGATCATCAATCCCATTGGAATTACCAGATACAACGGTATCGATTTTAAAAAATTTATCCCTCAGGGATCTCATTCCAAACTTAGTATTCGAAGGGTATTTGAGGTTAACGACACCGTCTTTTTTGTTAACTCTCAACGGGCACTTGGTAAAATTTTCAATGACTCCATTTATTATTGGAACAAACCAGTTAAAGATGAGCGACTGATACTGTATACCCATCTTATGCCTGGTAAAGAAATATGTCTTTATCTCAACGACAGTAGTTTTATGATTAAGTCACCTCATGGTGAGTACTCATTGAATCACGCCAAGGATTTTGACTTTGCACTTTCAATTTTCAATTTTAAAAAGGAGGTATGGATAAATACGGAGAAAGGTTACTTCTCCATTGATACTCAAAAAAGGAGATTTGTAAAACGAGTAATGGAGATTAATAATCCCATCATCCAATATGATAGTATAAATGATGTGTATTGGACGAGGCATGAGAGCAACCTTCTCATGGAAAGAAAAACGCAGAATAAGCACCGCATCGATACAATACTACGTGACGTAAATATCAATCAAATTTTACCTGACTCTGAAGGCAATACTTGGTTGGGAACTTCCGGATCGGGACTTTATAAATATTATGTAAAGGATTTTGATAAGTTCGGAGGTGATCTTTTCGGATCTGTCCTTGCGCTTGAGAGGGGAAAACAAGGGGAGTTATGGATCGGTACTTTGAATAAGGGAATTTGGAAAGACACCGATGGCGTTTTAAAATATTATGATGTAGGGACGACCAGTGAAATAAATGTAATTCGTTCTTCTGATGATGGAGAAATATGGGTAGGATCATATAATGGATTAGGAAGGTATGATGAAGCCAGAGATCGGTTCGATTGGTATACCAGGGAGGACGGCATAGCCAGTGCCTATATCAATAATCTGGACATTGATCAGAAGGGTAATGTGTGGTATGGCACAAGGGCCAATGGGATTGGATATTATAATGGCAGTGAGTTTAAAAATCTTTCCCTAGATGAGGGACTTGAAGGAAGAAATGTTACTGCTCTAAAATGCTTCCCCAGATTCAATTCTGTTTTTGTTGGTAGTGAATCAGGGTTATCTGTTATAAAGAATGATTCTATTGTAAGAAAAATTCCATTGCCGGAATTCACTAGTACAATAATCAATTCCATAAACCCCTATAAGGATTCTCTATTAATGTTGGGTTCGGGAGGTAGCGGTATCATATTTATCGATCCTGTATCCTTCAGAAGAAAGACAATTTCAACGTTGGATGGACTGCCATCAGACTTTATTTATTTTGTAGCTGCAGACAGCGATGACATTATTTGGATAGGCACTGAGCAGGGGATCACTATGCTGAGACTTAATGACCAATTGGAGATTGAGCAAAATCTACACTATGGTTATGAAAATGGTTTAGAAGGTGTGGAGACTAATCGAAACGCATTTTTTCTAGATGGAGAAAAATACTTTGGTCTTATTGATGGGGCATATCATTATAATGAACTTCCCAGAGAGGGTTGGAGTTCCTTTCCGTTACACCTTCGAGATTTAGAAATATTCTACGGACAATATCCAAGTCGGGATTATACGGATAGTTTATCAGGTTTTTATAGGTTGCCGTATAAGCCAGAATTTCCTGCCGACAGAAATCATATTACGTTTCAGTTTAATCAAGTAGATAAGCGTTACCCATCATCAGTAAGATTCAAATACTACCTTGAAAATTTTGATAAAACCTGGTCACAACCTTCTTCAGTAGGAAACGCAACATATAGTAACCTTCCTCCGGGAAACTATGTGTTCAATATCGTGGCTACCAATAATCAGGGCAGTTGGGATAAGGTGCCCTTGGTTTACCCCTTTGTTGTAAGAGCACCATTCTATCAAACTACTATCTTTCAGATTTTAGTAATCGTACTATTGGTAGGTGTTATTGTACTGATTTTTTATCTACGGATACGAAAGAAGATCAATAAGATGATGGAGGTGGAGCGCATACGGCAACAGGAACAAGAAAGTTTACGCAAAGAGATTGCTAGAGACTTCCATGATGAAATGGGAAATCAATTGACAAGAATTATCAATTATGTCAGTTTGATGAAATTGAATAAAAATGGTAATGCGGTGGCCTTGTATGATAAGGTGGAGGAATCCGCAAAATATCTATATACAGGCGCAAGGGATTTCATTTGGAGTATTGACCCAGGTAATGATGAGTTGTCTAAACTCTTTTTGCATATACGTGATTTCGGTGAAAAATTATTTGAGGAGAAGGGAATGATGTATCGTGCCCTCAATAGTGTAAATGAAAATGTTCGTATTCCCTATGGATTTAGTAGAGAAGCTAATCTCATTTTCAAGGAAGCAATGACCAACACTTTTAATCATTCCGGAGCAAAGAATGTTACCTTCACGATGAAGCTTCAGGAAGATTGCTATGTCATGAAATTGGTGGATGATGGCAAGGGATTTGATAAAAAGACCCTTGAGAAAATGAACGGTTTAAAAAATATGCGGACAAGGGCGGAAAGAATTGGAGGTATTCTGTATATTCAAAGTTACGCTGGGGCAGGGGCTGAAATAAGCCTATTGCTGCCTATACATATATTTAAAGAGAAGATATGAGCTCTGAACCTAAAAAAAGAGTCCTGATTATTGAAGATGATCCGGAAATCAGAAGCAGTTTTACTATGATCGTGGATAGTTCGCAAAAGTTTACCGTAGTAAATGGCTACAGTAGCTGTGAAGATGCGATTAAGCATTTGCATTCTGACAAACCAGATATCGTATTGATGGATGTTGAGTTGCCAGGAGGTATGAATGGAATAAAGGGTACCAAAATTATTAAAGAGAAAAGCCCCAACTCTGATATTATCATGGTTACCGTGTATGAAGACAGTGAGATGGTCTATGAAGCATTGAAATCAGGAGCTTCAGGCTACATTACCAAGAGTGCAAATTACATGGAGCTACTTTCCGCATTGGATGAGATTACAAGGGGAGGTGCGCCTATGAGCAGTAAGATTGCCAGAATGGTAATTGATAATTTTCATTTGAATCCAAATACGCCTCTTACTAAGAGAGAGACAGAGATACTACAGCTGATTTCTGAAGGTAAAACGTATACCCAAATCTCTGAGGAACTCTTTATTTCTAAAGAAACCTCTAAAACTCACATTAAAAATATTTATTCAAAATTGCAGGTGAGAAGCAAATCAGAAGCAATTGCAAAAGCCAATCAGGATAAGCTCATCTAGCTAAAATCCTTTTGTAGCTATAAATGGCCGTCCTTGGCAACAGGTGCGGCCGTTTTGTTTTTTGACTTTTTAATGGCCCGAATAATCTTTAGATTTAAAATCGTACAAAATATCCTACTATGAATGTCAAATCCTTTCTAATTACCCTTCTGTGTCTGCTTTCCATTGGTCTTTATGCTCAAAGGAAAAAGTCAAAACAAGAACCAGAGCCACAGCCTACTGTTCAGCAATCGGCCATTAAGTCGAAAACGACTGGCATGAAAAAGTATGAAGGCTATTTTGAATTTTATTATGATGAGAAGCAGGATAAAATCTTTTTAGTCATTGATAAATTCAATGAAGAATTTTTGTACATCAATTCACTCTCCGCAGGTATTGGTTCCAATGATATCGGGCTAGATAGGGGACAGCTTGGTGGAGAGCGCATAGTGAAATTTGACAGGAGAGGCCCTAAGGTTCTGCTCATTCAGCCAAACTACAGGTATAGAGCAAATAGTGATAATGCTATGGAAAAGAGAGCAGTAGAGCAAGCGTTTGCGCAATCGGCATTGTGGGGCTTTACAGTAGTAGCAGAGGAAGGAAACAGAGTGCTAGTAGATGCTACAGAATTCTTGCTGCGAGACGAACATGATGTGATTGGCAGTTTGAAACGTAACAACCAAGGTAATTATTCTTTGGATAAAACCCGTTCTGCTATTTACCTGCCAAGGGTTAAGAGTTTTCCTAAAAATTCTGAATTTGAAGCTACACTAACATTTACCGGTCAGCCGACAGGGGCTTACATTCGTAGCGTAGTACCATCGCCAGATAATGTCACGGTAAGGCAACACCATTCGTTTGTCGAGTTGCCGGATAACAATTACAAGCCAAGAAAATTTGACCCTAGAGCTGGTTATTTTGAAATGGCTTATTACGACTATGCAACACCCATTACAGAACCAGTAGAAAAAATATTTATTACACGACATCGGTTAAACAAAAAAGACCCATCAGCGGCTAAAAGCGAGGCGGTTGAGCCGATAGTTTATTACTTGGATCCCGGAGTGCCTGAGCCGGTTCGCTCTGCACTATTAGATGGGGCACGTTGGTGGAATCAGGCATTTGAAGCTGCTGGTTATATAAATGCTTTTCAGGTGAAGATGCTTCCTGAAGATGCTGACCCCATGGATGTGAGGTACAATCTTATTCAATGGATTCATCGCTCTACAAGAGGATGGTCTTACGGGTCAACAATCAGCGATCCCCGAACGGGTGAAATCATAAAAGGACAAGTGTCACTTGGGTCGCTTCGGGTTCGCCAGGATTTCTTGATTGCTGAAGGATTGTTGGCGCCTTATGAAGACGGAAAGCCGGTTTCAAAAGAAATGGAACAAATGGCGATAGCCAGATTAAGGCAACTATCAGCGCATGAAGTAGGGCATACGATAGGGTTAGCACATTCTTATTCATCAAGTGCTGAAGGGCTTGCTTCGGTAATGGATTACCCTCATCCCAATGCAGAATTGAAAGATGGGAAAGTAAGTTTAGCCAATGCATATGATGATAAAATTGGGGCTTTCGATAAAGTGTCAATTGCATATGGATATCAAGATTTTCCTTCAGGCACAGATGAGGAAAAAGCGCTCAATGATATAATTCAAAATTCATTAAAAGCGGGTTTAACCTTTCTCTCCGATCAAGATGCCAGACCATTCGGCAGTGCACATCCTTATACTCACCTTTGGGATAATGGTGCAGATGCTTCTGATGAATTACTTCGGATGCTTGATGTTCGCGCTGTAGTACTTAAAAATTTCGGAGAAAAGAATATTAAACCAAATGCCCCAATGGCCATGTTAGAAGAGGTGTTGGTGCCTATGTATTTTTTCCACAGGTATCAGGTGCAGGCTGCAGCCAAAGTGATTGGTGGCTTAAACTATCGGTATGCATTACGTGGAGATGGACAACCTGTAACGGAAATGGTATCACCGCAAGATCAGATCAAAGCAATTGAAGCGGTATTAAAGACAGTGGATCCTACCGTGCTAGCACTACCTGAAAGTGTAATTAAACTAATTCCACCACGACCACTTGGTTATTCAAGACACAGAGAGGTGATTAAAATCAGAACAAGCCTCACCTTTGATCCTCTTGCTGCGGCAGAAAGTGCGGCAGATTTGAGTTTCAGTCTACTTCTCCACCCAGCAAGGGCAGCAAGGCTATTTGAATTCCATTCTCGAGATGCAAGACTTCCAAGTTTGGAAAGTGTAATGGATAAGGCAATTGGTTATACTTTTAAAGCAGCTACAAAAGCTGGTTATGAAGGTGCAGTACAAATAACTGTTAATAATGTATTGCTCACCAACATGCTTGCGCTGGCAGCAAGTGATGACGCTTCCACTCAGGTAAAGGCAATTGCATATTTGGAAATAGATAAATTAAAAACCTGGCTCACTGGTAAAGTAAGGTCTACCAGTGATGAAGACTGGAAAGCGCATTATAATTACGCACTGACTCAAATCGATTGGTTCGAAAAAAATCCTGATGATTTTAAAAATGAAAGCCCACTTGAAGCACCTCCTGGCCAGCCCATTGGTGATTTTGGATTAGAGTATTGTGGAGGAAACTAAAGAAAGAGAGCCACTCAATCAGGAAGGTTGAGTGGCTTTTTTAATGCCCCCCATCGAACCATTGCTTAAAATCGTTCACTTTGTCGCGACTGACAATAATATCTCTTTCCCATTTTGCATGTGGCGTAATTTTCAATCGACTATTGGAATAAACAACAACGTCCTGAATGGCTGAGATGTTGATAATATATGATCTATTTATTCTGTAAAACATTTTTGGATCCAGGATTTCGTCCAGGGCCTCCAATGTATAGTCAATGATAAATTTCCTTTGTTGATTGGTAATTAGATAAACATCCCGCCCATCGGCAAATAGAAAGCTAATTTCATCGGTGGTAATGGATCTTATGTGCTCACCCAATTTTACCATAAATCTGTTTTTATAGCTTTTGGATGGGGAAGTGGATAGTTGTTCTATTTTTTTGCTTTTTTCATCATTCCATCTGAGTTGTGAGCTTAGGGCTTCCAATTTTTTTAGGCTGATAGAAAGATCTGTGAATGTGATGGGTTTAAGTAAGTAATCAATGCTATTGACTTTGAAGGCATCTAATGCAAATTCGTTATAGGCAGTGATAAATATGATGGGCTTTTCAATTTTTATCTCCTGAAATATGCTAAAGCTTATTCCATCTTTTAGTTGGACATCCATAAAAATAAGATCAATCGAACCCTGATTTTCATTCAGCCAGTAAACAGTGTCACGCACAGTCTCTGTTTTATGAACCACATTAATTGATGTGCTGTATTTTTGAAGATAACGCTCCAGTTTTTCAGCAGCTGGCGCTTCATCTTCTACTATTAACACATTTAAAGCCAATGGGTCACTCATACATTTACATCAATAGGTTGTTCGGTAGAGATGCGAACAAGTGGAAATTTAATATAGTTTTCTCGGTTTGCTTTTACTTGTACAAAGGGTTTCTCACTAAAAAAGGAGTACGAACGCTGCAGCTTTTCAAATGATTGCTGGCTGTCTTCCTGAATAACCAATCTATCGTTGATGGTGTGATTCATTACAAGGTACCCATCTTCTATATAACATTTGAGATCAAGTGGCACCTGTGGTGCAATTAACGTATTTCTGACTACATGATCGATAGATACGACAAGAGACCCAGGAATTAGATGGACGTCATTTTCGGTAACTTGAATATCCAGCTTAATCTGATTTTGATATTTAACATTCAAAATGGTACTAAGATAATTCACGGCCTGTAGTTCCTCAGCAAGTGGAATTAACTCCTTGTTTCTGTTTACTATGCTGTATCTGTAAATTCCAGCAAGGTTGTCAATCAGTTCATCAGCTTGATCAACATTTTTATGAAGAGTAAGAATCAAACTTTCTAAGCTCTCATACAATAAGTCAGGATTTACATCATTTTTGAATGAAATAAACTCTGATTCCAAATTATCTCGAAGTGCTCTCTCTTCATCTATTTTCATTTTATTCTCCCTAAATAGAAAGACCTGGCTAAAGAACAGTATATTATAGAGAAGTCCACCTGCACCATAAATAATTAAAAACAGATTGAGCTCTGATGAACCTATACTAAATCCAATTACCCAACGGAAATAGGCAGAGATGGAAATGCCTACCAAAGTAAGGGCAACCAACAATGTCAGAATTATTTGATAAATCAGCCGAGTTTGAATGCTTTGTTCATTGGAGAGTTTCTTATGGGAACCCCAGATGACCAAACGCATGGACTCAAATGCAATGTAGCTTAGCACTATACAAACATAAAGTTCTTGATTATTGAATATCTCACTTAACTGTTCTACCGTGTTGTTGATAAGGATAATGAGTAGATAAACCAGCATACCAAATACGGGTGCGGCTCCAAGACGAAAGAAGGTGTTATGAATGAAAAACTTCGGCATCAAGTAAGATTAGGATGAAGTTCATTCGTGTTAATTATTTTGTCTACAGCCTTAATGACTGGCAGTTGCACAACAAATTTGTCGATGTCTTTGACAATGATCTTTTCGCTGGTAAAAAATTTGTACCTATTTCTGATATTGGCCAGGCCAATGTTAAGACTTTGAGCATTTGAGGCGATTGTTTTTGTGCTGCTTACATTGATCAATGTGTTGTCTTGAGCTGCGATGTAAATAAACAATGGGTGGCTTTTTGATATTTCATTATGTTTCACTGCATTTTCTATGAGCATTTGAATGGCCAAAGGAGGAACCCTGGAATCTAATAGGCGTGAGGGAATATTAATGTCCAGTTTGAGATGGTCCTGATACCGAACCTGCATAAGGTAATAGTATGACTTAACAAACGCCAATTCCTCTTCAAGGGTAACTAATTTTCTCTTTTGATTGCCAATCACATACCGAAATGTATCCGCCATTCTTCTGATGAATTCCTCTGCTACTTTATTGTCTTTATACAAAAGTGATGAGATCGTGTTAAGGCAATTAAATAAATAATGTGGGCTAATTTGACTCTTGAGTGACTCAAATTGGAGTTCCATTTGATGGCGTTCTGATCTTAACTGGTCTACTTGAGTAGAGGCAAAGTAACGGTAGGAATAGAACCAGCCATAGAATACTTCATAGATGAAGAGAATAATTAAATTAAGTATGCCTAGTTTCCATATCTCTTCGTGCCACTGCAAATAGAAAGGTTCAACCTTTTGTTGAAGATACAGTACCATGCTGTAGCCAAGTACAACTAATAATAATGAAACGATTATAACGTTGAACAAAAAGCCAGCGGCAAATCTGGTGAAGAACATTTTTTTCCAACTGATAACATTATCCAAAATTTTATCAATAGTGCTAACTATCAACGCGGATAAGTTGGCCATCACTACACTGATAATAAAAAAATGTAATTCCTTCGTTAGTGCAGGCAGTGTTCCTGTTTCGCTATAGTACAGGTAAGCAAAGATGGATACGCCAAGTACCGATACGATCAGAAATAATATCAGGTACCGCTTCATAAATACTGGCGGTCGGGGAGGTAGCTGCACACCATTAAACTACTGAATAAAAATAAGTTGGAGAAATGAAGTTTCAATTATCATTCACTGCCCTCATGACTCTCCCGTAATAGGTTTCTGAGTCAATTTTTCTGGCTGCTGCATTAAATGCATCTTTCACACGGTTGTTGCTATTTCTGATTTTTGGTGCAGCGGTTATAAGCACTTCTGAAAGGTAATGATCAGATCCTATTCTACCTGCAGCATCAAAAAGACTTATCATGCTATTGTCGCTGAGTGGGTGAGCCAGCGCATCTTTCATGACAAGAGACGCATAATGATCACTGTCAATTGATCCTGCGTTTGTAATTAATTCAATAAACACCTGATCATTTACTTTTTGTTTATCCAGGATAACTTCAAGAACCCTACTTCTATAGTGATCAGAATCTATTGATCCCGTAATATTAATGAGCGTCATTTGAAGGTCATCAGTGATGGGCTCGCGTAATAACGAGGTAAGTACTTCAGATTTATAGTGGTCGGAATCAATATCTTTTACAGATTCCAGAGCTCTTTGGAATGAGGCGTTGGAAAGTCCATTCTTATTCAACGCCCTATTGAGAACGACACTTCTGTAATAGTCCGAGTCAATCGTTTTGGATGTATTGATCATCTCACCAATGATTTCATCATCTAGATTTTCTTTTCTCAATAGTGATGTTAGCACTTCGGTTTTGTAATGGTCGGAGTCCATCGACCCAGCGGATTTCATAATGACTTTTACTGCGTTGGCTGTAATGAATTCAGTTTCTAATCCGGTTTTAATCACTTCCGTCTTATAATGGTCAGAGTCCATTTCATTGGTGGCCCTAAAGGCTGCCTCGAGGGCATCACTAGACTTCACAAATTTAGACATGTTGCCTTTTAAGAATCCTGCCAGATAATAGTTGGAGTTAAGGGTTCCGGCAATATGATCTATAACTCGTGAATAATCACTTGGCTTTATGGCCTGCTTCATCAACAAGTTGGCGTAGTGAGATTTCACATAATTGCTTTCCAGTTTGTCAATTTCATTTAAAACTGTAGGCGGCCCTCCTTGCTTGAAAAATCTATCTACACGACTTTCTGCTCCAAGAGTTGTGCTTCTCACCAATTCGGGCAATACTTCTGCCATCCACGCTCTTCCAGCTGGTTCAAAGGGAACTTTAGTCCTTCCCTCGTAGTACTCCTTTTTTAATCCATTTGCTTCCGGAGATACAATCAGTGTTCTTCGGCTTCCAAATACGGTCTTCTTTACTTCAAGATATCCATCCGGTGACATGCTTTTGATATCCTTATCATCATCAGTCAGCTGAATTTTTCCCCTTAACTCTACATCAAAGCTGGAGAACCCATTTCTGTTTTTAATAACGATTTTGTTGTGATCTCGATTGATTTGGACGTTGGCCTCCTGACCATAGTGACTGGTTACGATGGTGGTGAGAAGGATGGCTACAAGCAAAGTTTTAACCCTTAGCATATCTTTATGATTCATTTACACTGATTATACCCACAAATGAAGTGTTTAGATTCACTCCTTACAAGGACTATGCATTGAGCTGCGGAAATAGTGTAGTGAGTTGCAAAAGATATCAATGAAATGTTTTTTAGATTCATTTAGAGAGCTATAGTAGATGGGTTATTCGAGCCTTGTTATTTTCCGGTAAGTTTCAGCTTAGTAATTAGGCTATCTGTTAAAATGCATTTTTATTGAAGCTAATTTGACCTTTCTGATTAAGAGAATTTAAGAAATTATAATGCTTTTGTCCGTGTTTAGTTAATTTGAGTTTAACATTTCGTTTGACCTATGAATATTTTGATTGCCTTAAAAAGTGTTATTCCAGCCCTTAAATATGGTGGAATAGAGCGAGCTGTATGGTATCTCGGAAAGGAACTGTCAAAGTCAGGCCATCAGGTAACATTTCTTGCTGCACCTGGTTCCTATTGTGACTTCGCGAATATTATTCCATTTGAAACGGGCAAAAGACTTAATGACCATATCCCTGATGATATTGACATTATCCAATTTGAGTTTATTCCTGAGGAGGAAGTGAACAAGCCTTATGTTGTAAATCTTCAGATTAACTCGCCTGCTGACGCTATTCTGGATCTCAATACAATTTTTGTTTCTAAAAACCATGCAAACAGATATGGGTCTGAATCTTATGTGTACAATGGTATGGATTGGGATGATTATGGAAAGCCTGATTTCGTGTCCAGAAGGAATTATTTTCATTTTTTGGGAAAAGCCGCTTGGAGAGTGAAGAATGTAAAAGGAGCAATCCATACGGTACAACATTTAAAAGGTGAAAAACTGAAGGTCTTAGGCGGGACAAGACTGAATATAAAAATGGGATTTAGATTAACACTCGACCCAAATATCAGATTTTATGGTATGGTAGGTGGTGAGCAGAAGTATAATCTACTCAAAAGGTCAAAGGGCTTGATCTTTCCGGTAAGATGGCATGAACCGTTTGGGATAGCTATTACTGAAAGTTTATACTTTGGATGTCCTGTTTTTGGTACACCTTACGGTTCACTTCCGGAATTGGTGCCCAATGAATTGGGTCATTTATCAAGTAATTTAGTCGATTTGGCGGAAGCCGTCCGTAATGTTGATTCCTATTCCAGAGAAAAATGTCACGAGTACGCCAGAGATGTTCATAATTCAAGTGTAATGGCAGACGCTTATCTAGTTAAATATGAAAAAGTGTTAAATGGGGAAAAGTTAAATCTTACCCCTCCCAAATTGGTAGCCTTACAAGAGGAAAAATTTCTGCCCTGGAGTTGATGATCGTTGTAAAAATTTGTTACATATAGATTTGCGAAAAACCTTACATGAATAAATTTTAGGAAAATTGTATAAGAAAAAACATAATTTTCTTATTATTTTTAAGATTATACCTGTTTATGTTTGGCTTTTTGACACTAGTGAATTTTCGGATGTTAACAATAGTTATCGGGCTATGTGGGTCAGCTATTGTCTCATTTGGACAAGATTCGACAAAAACCAATAATAACAGGATTCCATTTAAAATTTCAGGAGGTGTTAATGGATCTGCAATAGGGTATACTGCCTCCGGAATTCCTGCACGAAGAGATCCGTTTTACTGGCTTTTATCGGGTAATTTTACCTTGAGCTATTGGAAAATTACTGCTCCCTTTACATTTACAGCAAGCCAGCAAGATCAGACGTTTCGTTATCCTCAACCGTTCAATCAATTTGGTATAAGCCCTAATTATAAATCGGTGACGCTTCATCTAGGTTATAGAAGCATGAACTTTTCTGAATTTACCCTGGCAGGACCCATTTTTCTTGGGGCTGGTGTAGATGTTGCCCCAGAAAAAAGTAAGATAAAAGTTAGTGCGATGTATGGTCGTTTGGCCAAAGCACGCGAGGTGGGTGGTATTAATGATTTGGAATTCGGATTGCCTTCCTACGAACGCTGGGGATATGGATCAAAAATAACCTTGGGTAAAAACGGGAATGAAGTTGACCTGATAACCTTTCGGGGACGGGATGATCCTAATTCCCTTCAAGACTCTTCGGCAACAAGGCTCGGTATTTCTCCCGCTGAAAATTTTGTTTGGGGGTTGAATGTAAGAAGAAACATTAGTTCCAAAGTTAACATGAATGTTGAATATGCCCTTAGTGCCTATACTAAGGATTTAAGAGATCCAGAGGTTGAGTTAAATAATTTTCGGTATGCCAATTATTTACCAGGGTTATACTCTCCAACTATTTCCTCTCAGTTTAATGGAGCTTTTCAGGGGCAGGCCAGTTTCATGGCCGCAAAATATCAGTTGAATTTGAAATACAGAAGACTTGGGCCTGAGTATAAAACGATGGGATCGCCTTTTATGAATAATGACTTTGAGGATATAACTGGTGGAATTGCTAGTTCATTTTTTGACAACCGCGTTTCTGTTGCACTGAACTCTGGCGTTCAAAGAAATAACCTCAGTAGAACTCAGGAAACTCAGGTAAAACGTTTTATAGGATCGGCCAACCTAGCTTATTCAGTGAGTGAAAAATTAAATATTAATTTTTCCTACGGCAATTTCAACAGTTCTTCAAAACAGGTTCAGTTTCTTCAACAATCTCAAATTGATGTTATAGACTCTTTGCTGTACCTTCAGGTGACCAATAATCTTACTGCAGGAGTTAATTATACATTACAACAAGGAGCAATTCAAAAGTCAATATCATCAAGCAATAGCTATCAGGTGGCGTCTGATAACCAAGGGAATAAATCAATTTTCTACAATGCCAATCTGGGTTACCAGATGACCTTTACTCCGTTAGACTTCACATTCAACGCTAATTTTAATGTTAATTCTAATAAGGTTGGAATGACAGATAATTTATCTGCGGGCCCAACAGTGGCTTTGATGAAATCATTTCTTGAAAAGAAAATAAGATCAACCTTCTCTACAAGTTATATTCAGGCCTACCAATCACGAGATTTGGCGAGTGGCAATATGACTTTTAGAATGGCCTGGACTTATACCACAAAGTCAAAACATGTATTTGGTATTGATACTTCATTTTTAAATCGAGACTCCAGATTGGTCAATTCCAGTTCCTTTACTGAGTTTCGGGGGGGATTAACTTACAACTATTCATTTTCGAATTAATGAGACAATCCAGCAAATACATTATAATATTCTGGCTTGCTTTAACCTTGCTTAGTCCAGCCTTTGCTCAGACAAAGTTTCCGGTAACGGTAAGCACTTCTATCAACCCACCTTACTCACCTTATTTGGGAGATTATATTTCACCTGCGTCAAATCAATTGAATTGTAATTTTGTTTTCAATGACTTTAGAGAGCCAAGCTGGCAAGTAAGACTACGTCTAAGAATTGAAAGCACCACTTTGCGGTTGGAGACACGGCCTGAATTTGTTCCTTCCTCACCCATTACTGTTACTCCAGGTGTTTCTGTCCAATTTTCTGGGGTAGATTTAAGTGAATATTTTGATTTTAGAAATTTATCCATTCTGGGCTCGTCATCTGAAGCGCTGCTACAAAACGGAAGGCTTCCGGAGGGGCTTTATACCTTTTGCTTTGAAGTACTTGACTATCCCACGGGAAAAGTTTTATCTAACACCTCCTGTTCAAGTGTGTGGATTCGACTTAATGATCCTCCAAAAATTATCTCCCCGCAGTGTGGATTATTTATTGATCCCAACTTGCCGCTTAACATTCCTTTTCAATGGCAATTGTCCAATACTATTTCCCCAAATGCCACCTTGGGAACTGAATTTCGCTTGGTTGTTTATGAAGTAACAGACCCACATGCGTCTCCTTTCACCGCTATCAACAGTGGTAAAGTATTGAAGATTTTAGAAACTGATCCACAAACGCAGCCATTTTTCAACTATTCAATTGCCTCTCCTGCACTGGATGTGGGAAAAACATATGTTTATCAGGTTAAGGCTATCGATATTGGCGGAAAGGACTTATTTAAAAATAATGGACTCAGTGAAGTTTGCTGGTTCCATTACGGTTATCCGGAGAATGCAAAAATTGATTTAATAGCTCCAGATGAAAATAAAAACTATAGAAAAATTGATCGTCCCTACTTTCGTTGGACGGCCCCAGATATCAGAATTCGGAATCAGCCATTTGAATATGAAATCAGTATTGTGGAATTGGAACAGGATCAAGATCCCGATCAGGCAATTACAAATAATTCTCCATGGTATAAACAAAGAACGGTAAGAACTTTTTCCGATAGAGGATTAGATCATCTGTTACCAAAAGTACTAACACCCTCGAAGGACTATGTGTGGCAAATAACTGGATTTAGTGGAAGCCAAACTGTTGCAAAAAGTGAGGCCCGGGTATTCCATGGTCCTCCTTTGATTGAATGGTTTTTTGCTGGTCGCCATCGGGTAGTGGTTACTAATTCATCGAGCAAAGATTCTCTTAATTTTTCAGGTACTGGGAAGTTTAAAGTCAGCGCAAAAGACTCTGTTGAGGTTCAGTTCACTAATCTAAAACTTAAGCGCGTAGCCACCTATTGGGTTTTGGAAGAGGGAGAATTGAGGAAAAATCTACCTAATGCCGAACCTATTATCTTAAAACCTAAAAGTGAGAATAATGGAGCAGCCAACTTTCACCCCAGAGCGTTAAAACTGAATCGGTATGAGCTGGCCATAGAGGGCGAAGTGCATTGGCCCTTGCCCTATCCGATTAAGTCAGGTGAAGTAGCTATGGTAAAATCAGACAGGGTATGGCTGAATTACGATAAGTACCAACCTTTAGGAGCTGCTCCGCTGAATAGTAACAATAAGTTTACCCTCCTTGATCCTCATGAATTTGACTTGCAACTGAGCACGGCATCTGATTTTCTGATAAGTAGTGGAATATTTGAATTAAGAGCAGAGGGGAATTTTATTTTGCCAGATAAAATTAAGGGAAAACAAAGTGGAAGAATAAAAGTAAAATTTGCCAGGGTTGAACAATTATTTTATTTCGAAAAATTAAAAATACCTTTCGAGGATGATATCGCACCCATTAAGAATACCAGGATTTATATCCATCCTATGGTTGCTACTGTCGACCTGTCAGAAACCGTATCCCCGGAAAATCGTCAAGGTGACCCATTCTGGAAGGGAATCTATTTTCATGAATACGAAATTCACTATGGTAGTTTTACTGATAAATATGCTCAGCTCAAATTAAGTAATGATCTAAATCAACCCTATAGTGGAATCGAATCAATAAAAACTAATGCTTGGGTGGATGGTGCCGGGCTTAATTTAGTTGTCGGAAGAGATTTTGATAACACAGAAATTGAATTCAACACCTTTAAGGGAAATCTTTTACGACTGGAGCTGTCCATCAGTAAAAATGCCATTTCGTCCAGCAAAATGTTGGGCAATATTTTACTCCCTGTTTTTAGTGAGTCGACACCCTATGCTTTTACTATTCCTATTACCAATGAGGGGTTTCAGCCTGGCTTTTTGGAGGAGTTTGAAAATGAGACCTATACTTTCAATAAAGGAGGGGGCGAGCAAGAGATAAACCTGACAGTTCGGAGAGGTGTATTTGTTGAGCAACGCTTGATTGATATGACCATTGATTTGGAATGGCCAGCTCTAAATGTAAAATCAGAATCCATTACAGGGTTCAAGATTTGGGGTGATTATAGAATTGGATTTAGTAGCCCCAATGGTACACGTGCTTTAGATCAACAGTTGGAAACAGCCATTAGTAATTACCCTTATACCATCGATGCGGTAGCAGCTGGAGCAAGCGGTGGTATGTACAGCTTTGCCATGTCAGGCAAAGCCATGTTAGGAGATGACGTAAGTGGAGAAAGAGGCCCACCCACTATTAATATATACACAATTGTTCCCAGTGTACACTTACCCAAGACTGAGGTAGAGACGGTTGGCACTGGTTCGATCCCCACGAGTACAGAAGCCACTATAAAACAAGTAGAAACAGAGTATCAGCTTGTTGCTGGCAATGTAACACAACAGCTTGAGTTGGACGAAGCTGATATTAAAAATAAAGCCAATGAAAGACTGGCCGATCTCACCTCTCGACAGACCACTACCGCTACCCTTGAAAATGCATTAGAGGGACTGACGATTTCTTCCACATTTAATGATCCCACCAATTCGCCTGATCAAGGTGGACTCCTTTCAAAATTTAGCCCAAGGCAACGGGAGATAGTTAAAGAAATCATCGAAAGGGTGATCAACGAACTCACGCGACCACTAGTAGATTCTGTTAACCTAAAGGCAAAACAAGTCAATGACAGAATTACTAAAGAGATTGATGAAATCATTAAGGTGGCTAATGCCCAGGTTGATGACAAGGTGGCAATTTTGGTGAACGGTATTGCTCAGGGAATTATCAACTCTACTTCTAACGGCAAGGTGGACATCTCTTCTCAGATCGAGCAACTGGCAGATATTGTTCGGGAATCAGTTACGAAAGAGGTAAAAACCTCTGTTTCCAATTCGGTTAAAAAGAACATTGAAACACCATTTACTTCGTTGGTTCAGAATGGAATAGCTGATCGTGTCAACCTTTATATAAGACAGTCGGCCACTACGGTGATTATATCTTCCCTGGAGGGAAAACTGAGCGTTGAAGATATCCCACAAAGTATGTTGCAGGGAGCGGATACTGTCCTTCGCAACATTGCCAACGCTGTTTATGATCAAATTAACTTTTCGGCCATCACCACGATGGCTTATAGTTCCGTTAATGACGCCATTGCAGGCATTAACATTGACCGTATTGTCAATGAGATCAAGGCAGGTGCTGGCTCCATTGCTGTGAATACCCTCACCGATCTTGCCAATGAAAAAGTGGCAACAGCTACCCATGATTTTCTTAACAACCAACTGGGTGTTGATGTTCCTATCAATTTCACGGGGTTAGGAAAAAAATTATTGAGTGGCGAAAAATTACTTTCTCTCGACTCCGTGAATGTGAGACTCAAAACCAAAGTGCTTGAACTCAATGGTTTTGTTTACTTCAAGCGAGATCAACCCACCTATGGAGATGTATTCCTGGGAGACATCGATGTATTGATCAAAGTGCCAAAACCTTTTAACCTGAAGGCCATCTATGTGAATGGCAGGGTAGATGATTATAGCTATTGGTTTGCACAAGTCTCCCCTTCACAGGGAGAAACGGTAAGGCTTGGAGATGTGATTCCAAAAAAAGCCAGACCATTACAAACACCTATCAACATGGGTGTGGCCAAAATTGTGGGCGTATCTGGAAGAGTATACCACAGAATGCTGGATGCACCCGATAAGGCTATAGTACCTGATCCCTCCAATGATTATGGAGCGTATTTGAATCTCGTCTTTTTTGACAACAAAAAGAATGGCAGGGCCATGCGCCTTAATGTGGCGGGTGCCTTCGATACAAAAACCAATGGTGATTATGTATTGGAGTTTGAAGGTGACATTCAACTGATGAGTAAGGCTCCGACTGTTGAAAATATTGACCCGATGGCAGCCGCGCGTGGTGAATTTAGGTTTAGTTACAACTCAGCTGAGCAGCACTTTTTAGGATATGGAAGGGTAGAGGTGATGAAACCAGGCAAGTTGTGTGCTTCAGGTTCCGTATTGGTAGATACCAAACCTGGTCGCTGGCGAGTAGAAATTGGCAACCGCGATGACCGGATCACTTTTGTGCCTTTTTGTCAAGGGTGGTCACCCACAGGCTGGCTAGCTGTCTCGGAAAGTGAGGCGGAGTTGGGCTTAGGGGTGCAATATTCTGTGTACGCTGAAACCCCTACTATTAATTTTGTAATCGTAAAGGCCAATGTAGCATTGGATGCCGGATTGGCTTTTGGTGTAGTAGCAGGTGTGCGTTATGATCCTGACTTTGCATTGCTGAGGGCTGGTGTATGGGTTGACTTATGGGCGGACGTGTTAGTAAACTATAAAAGACCTGCAGGGAGTTGGAAAAGCTTTAGCGTGTTGTCCCTTTATGCGCAGGGTGACTTGCTGTTGATTTTTGAGCCCAAGCCGACTACTTTGGAAGGTAGCCTGAAAGGACACGTGCGGCTTTTAAGTATTGTTACCATTAATTTTGATGCTGGATTTAGTAAACAGATAGGGTGACAAGATGCGCATAAGAAAAACCATAACGCAACTCACTTTTATCATCCTGATGTTATTCAGTGGGGTGTCTGCTTTTGCCCAGCAGGCTGATTCTACGGTCAATCAGAATACCATCAAGCGACTGGTTCATTGGGTCTCCGTATTTACAATGTACTCGGACCTTGATTTGTCGGACAAGGTGGATCTGGCGGAGTATGCGGAAGCGGCTGACATTGCTGCCGGATTTGTGACCAACCCTGAACTGAGTGCCGAGTTGGCCAAGTTCAGAGCGGCTACCTTTGTCAACGTGTACCCCAAAGGCATGATGGGAGGAGAGCAGTGGATCACTACAAAACTCAACCAGGTATCGGATGCGCAATACTCTTCACTCAATGCGCCTTACATTACTATGGAAGTGTGGTTTACTCCGGTGGACAACAATACAGGTTATCTCACCAAGGTGATACTGAAGCCCAGTGAAGGGATTAAGGAAAATATCACCTCGGTACAGGAGCAAATCAATAACGCACTTAGCGCACAGAAATTTGCCTCACCCCGTGAAGCAAAGACGATTGTTAATGATGCGATTATTGGAGGGCTCACACAACTGCAAGATTTGTTGGGACTTAGCTACGCTCCCAACATTGCCATTCGGTTTGAAGATAAGTTGTACCTCAACGGTCAAACTATTGAAACCTGGCAACGCACCGATGGCCTCACACGGCTGGAGGCTGTGGATCGCAATGGGAATTTATTGACAGGCAGCCTCACCTGGACAGGTGTGAGAGGAAGTGGAAATACCGTAGACTTTTTGAGTAATGAAGTAAGAACCGATTACGTAACACTGAAATCCGGTGATGATCCGATTAGGGTGACGGTGAAAGTGAAGGAGTTTACATTGGATGTAAACGAATTATTGAAACGACTCATCGTAGAAACCCTGTCTGCCAAAAAGAAACAAGCGACTGATAGCCTTGTGCGGCTAAGGCAGGACTCCATCGCCAATGTGAACAGCATAGGGCAGCTCATTGCTTCATTGGAGAAGGATAATTTTCCTATGGAAAGCACAGGCGCTTCCTTTACGCCTTTATTTACTGAACCAGTCACACTTACCGATTCTACTGAATTTCAAAACAACAGTGACAAAGCCAATAGCTTAAGAGAGATTAAAAAGCGCAAGCGCCTTGCAAAGGCCATCAAGCGGGAATTTAATATTGAAGCATTTGCTGATTTGGTTGCTAAAAATCCGGATCAATTGAAAGTGGTACTGGATGATTTGCTTAACAACAGCGGAGAGTTGATTGCGAACCTGATCTTGGGGCAGGACAGCGAGGGACAGGAAAACATTGCACGCAATATTGTGGTGGACTATATAAATCAAAACATGCAACGGTATGTGGATGCGTATGCCCCTGAAGCATTAGCACCTGAACAACCGTTGCCTGTTGCTCAAAGTCAACCCACTGCACAAACCTTTGATCCTGCAAGACATGTATACATGAGCCCACATGTGCAGTTCGAAGGAAGGCAAGCTTTTATTCAACAGTTGGAGGATTCATTAAAAAATCAATCACCTCCAATGTATGCTTTTATTAATTACAGTCAGGATATAAGTTCGGAAACGTACCAAAGTCGTGAAGGGGGTAACAAACCAGTGGGTTTACCCGAGGGGACGCGCTATGCAACGATTACGCTGGTAAATATTCCTGGAAGTGTTAAGTATCAGCTGTTCTATTTTTCAAGTTCGGGAACACGGACTTCTTTTTCTCCGCGAGAAGGAGTGAAGGAGAATATTTTCGCGGGGTTGTTTGAAGATGCTGAAGAGGGGGCGATATATCAAACAGATGGTCATTATTGGACAGTATACCTTGTAGCTATGTTGCTAGGTATCGAAGATCAAATATCAGGTTCGATTGCATATGCTGCAGAGTATCCTGATGGGGTAGTAATTGATAATCAATATGCTGAAAGATATTCTTGGATGAAAAAAGAAGATCAGAAGGATACACATGTTTTGAATGGACGATTTGGTCCTGACGTTACTCAAGAAACTGTAGATCAAATCAAGAAGGTTGATAAATACAATTTTGAAGAGCTTGGAAGACTGATACATAGACTTGGTGATTCATTTGCTCATAGGAAATTGGATGGGTCCAATTATTTATATGGTAGGGATGATAATGAAGCAACACTTCAACATTTTTTGTGGGATTTTAGCGAACCCGATCTTATTAAGAATAGACCTGGCCTTTATGAAGAATATGTAAATTTATTAGCCGATGTATTTATTGATAAATATGAAGAAGCTAGGCAAATAAATAAACTGCAAGTGTGGAATAAGACTCATGAATTGGCGATGTATGCTACTACTAATAAAATCTCACTATTAGGGATAATTAATTATGAGGTAGCTAAGCTAAGAAATATGAATACATTTATCGTACACATTAACATCTCATATTTACCAGGGCAGAAGAGAGCCCATGATGCTTATGTAGCAAACACAAGGAAATATCTGTCTAGCAAAGGAGTGGAATTTTCTACCCAATTAACAGACTACGGTACAATTTTCACCCTAATTAATTAAGAATGTTGCGGCATTATTTGAAAGTAAATGTATTTGTTTTTTTTGGCAGTTTTTTTCTTGTAAGCATTTTTGTATACGTAAAAGCACCTAACCATCCTGGCAATGATGCTTTTTATCGAGCTGTACTACTATCAACGGTATATCTTGGCATGACCCAATTAATATTTTCTATTTTGACCTCTTCATATTTTTTGATTTCTTCCATCAAACTGAGTATTAATATAAAAGTTGCGGTTTTAGTACTGTCACATTTAGCATATTTTTTGTTTTTAGCGGTCAGATTCAATGAGTTACTTCTAATTCAGTCTTTGATAAATTTACTAGCGTTTCTATATACCTACACACAACTTAAAAAAGAAAAAATATAACCTTTTCTTCAGTGCCACTCTTGGTGAGGAGAAGGAACATAGAATGAAATATGATTAGCAATATGAAAATTTTATCGATCAAAAACATAGTAGCGGTGTTGATTGTCTTTTTTTCGACCAACGTCCTGGCCCAGGTGGGTTTCAATAATCCCAACCCTCATGCATCTTCTGTCTTGGATCTCACAGCCAATGATAAGGGGTTGCTTATCCCCAGGATGACAACGATTCAAAGAGAAGCGCTTAGTGCTACTGCGGCTGTCGGTCTACTTGTATTTGACACTCAGCTGAACGGCTTCTTTTTTTTTAACGCTGGTCAGTGGTATGCGTTGAATGAGTTTGTAAAAACAGCAGCGGTTTCTAATGAGGTGTCTGCAAATGGAGTACGTATTACCAACTTGGCCAATGCAATCAATTCAGGTGATGCTGTCAATAAAGCTCAAATAGATTCAAAGGTTGACAGATCTGGAGATTCTATGAGTGGGACACTTGAAGTTTTAGGGGGTATTAGAACCCAAAATGCAGGTGACTACCTAAAGACGAAGGTAATTGAGATTGGAGATTGGAATATGCTGTCAACTTTTTCTGTGATTGTTCCGCTTGGAGTCTCTAGATTATCAATAAGATCTATAGATATTACCATTAGATCAGATGGATCTGGTGAATACTCACTTTTTCCATTAGCGATTGGGTCTGGGCTTTTAGGAGGATGGTATCAAGTTAATAATGCATTTTCCCCATCTGATGTTATAATATTATATAGAACTAATAGTGGTTTTTTCTCACAAGTCAATTTTAGTTCTACCGGATATAATAGGGGGTGGATAACCATTACTTATATGTAGAAAAAATGATATTTAAATGAACAGAATATTGATATAAAAATCATGCTAAAACCATTATTAGTAATCAATGCAATTTTATTGTCAGTGACAATAAATGCCCAGGTGGGTTTCAATAATCCCAACCCACACGCTTCTTCCGTCTTGGATCTCACCGCTACTGATAAAGGGTTATTAATTCCGAGAATGACAACTGCACAAAGGCAGGCCATTGGGTCTCCTGGTCAGTCACTGCTGGTGTTTGATACAACAGAGGGTAGGTTCTATTTTTATAATGGAGGCTGGTTTGTGTTGAATGAGTGGGTGAAGACAGATGGGAGTAATAATGTGTCATTGTCGGGTAATGCAAGTGTAACAGGAGATATAAGTTCATCTACGATGAACATGACTAATCTTGCCGCTTCGAATAACATTACGACTTCAAGCCTGAACGCGAGCTCAGCATCGGTATCAGGTAGCGTTTCTGCGGGCAGTCTTGCGGTTACGGGTTTTGCTGCCAATGCACTGGTGCCCAGCGGGGTTATCGTTATGTGGTCAGGTTCTACCGCATCTGTTCCTGCAGGATGGGCATTGTGCAATGGAGCCAACGGTACTCCTAACTTAATGGATCGATTTATCGTTGGCGCTGGTAGTGCGTATGGGGTGGGGAATACAGGTGGCGCTAGCACTGTGACTTTAAATGTTAATCAAATTCCATCACATACCCATACCTACACGGATGTTTTTTATTCTGAAGCTAATGCGTTTAGACCGCCAGGAGCTTTTGCTGTTGCGGTTCCCGGTAATATAGGCTCAGGGGGCAGTGATAGTGATAACACCGGCTATGGGGTAACCCGAACATCAAACGCAACTGGCTCTAATCAATCGCATGAGAACCTGCCTCCTTACTATTCGCTTGCTTATATTATGAAACTTTAATTGACACTTTAAAAAACGAGAATGGCCTCATTCAAACAAATATTTAAACGCAACACCCACAATCTTTTATTTAAAGCCCTTGCAGGGCTTGGTAAGTCATTCTACAGGATGTATGAAAACCGCAATCATGATATTCATAGCAACGGAGAAGAGTATTTGTTAAAACAAATAGGCAAAACCAATCCAAATATCATTTTTGATGTGGGTGGGAACATCGGAGAGTATGCAGAGATGGCTGCCAAATACTCTCCAAATGCCAAAATATATTCTTTTGAGCCGGTAGCTAAGACCTATGAATCCCTTGAAAGGGTATCTGAAAAAATAGAAAACATAATTCCTATTAAAGCGGGTTTGTATAAGGAAAAAAGCACCCTTGAGATAAACGTCTACGGAGAACACCAACTATCCACTTTGTATCATGATGCGATGGACCAAAGACAATCAAACAAAGAGTCTATTGTACTATTGAAGGGGGATGATTTTATGAAGGAAAAAGGATTGGATAAAATAGACTTTGTAAAAGTAGATGTGGAGGGGGCGGAAATGGATGTATTCATGGGCTTTGAAGAAGCAATAAAGCATAAGAAAATTCGTGTATTCCAATTCGAATATGGGAATGTCAATATAAGCACTAAGGTTCTTTTAAGAGATTTTCACGAGTTCTTTGAAAACCGTGGATACATACTGGGGAAATTATATCCTAAAAGTGTTGACTTTAGAAAGTATGAATTTAAACATGAAGATTTTATTGGGCCCAACTTCGTGGCGATAGTCAAGGAGGACTTGGAAATTAAAAAATTGCTGAGTTAGAAACTTTTATTTAATGTATGATCAGTATAAGATAAGTTAATTTGAAGTACTATCTATCCATATTAATCTGTTGGGTAATCCCTTCTTTAATCTTTGCACAACAAGGGAAGGTTCTAGTTCAGAATGCTTATGGCAATACCCAAGAAAATGCTTCTGTGAATATTAAGTGGTACAGTCAATCTTTAACCTATCACAGAGGTGTTAACATCTACAAAAGAGTAGGTGGGGATCAGAATTGGGTAAAACTAAATAGCTCACCAATTGTACTACAACAGGTGGTTCCGTCAAACCTTTTACAAGGAGATGAGGATTTGGATGCATTCCTGGAAATGGCAGCGGATATCAATCAGTCGAGTAACAATGGATTTATGTTGCTCAATCTTTTTGTTAAATCGTTTCAAAGCCAGGATTTTTCTAGATTAATTGGAATTCAATTCGATGACGCGCAAGTGCAATGGGGAAATAGTTATCGCTACAAAGTGATGAAAATTGTGGGACGAGCTGAAGAAGAGCTAGGAGTGGTGTCCATTGAGGTTGGTGATTATAAGCCCCTCACTGCTGTGCAAGATTTTGAAGCAAAGCTCGATGAAGGAATTGTAAAGCTAAAATGGAAACCAGAGGACGATAGGTTTTATGGTGTCAATGTGTACAAGCGATCATCCCTTGATACTTCGTGGCAACGGTTGAACAAAACACCTATAGTGCTTTCCGAGTCAGAGGGAAATGCCCCGGATTCTGATACTATGTTTCAGGATATTAACATCCAAGAGGGTGTCACGTACTCCTATCAATTGGCTGGATTAGATTTTTTCGGTGGCGAGACGGAAATGACGAAGCAAATAATGGTAGAGGTAAAGGATTCAACTCCACCTCCGGCTCCATTTAATTTATCCAAATCAGTAAAAAATCAAAAGGTGACGCTTTCTTGGAGCATCCCCATGTCTAGCGACATTCATGGTTTTAATGTATACAGAAGTGTTAAAAGCGATGGACCTTTTGAAAAAGTAAATTCAGTCCAATTGATGAATAATGATTCTGTTTACAATGAAAGCGTTTCAATAGGCTTCTATTATTACTATGTAGTGTCTGTTGATTTGACGGGCAATGAAGCTCCATCTAATACAATTTTAGCGGAAGTTCAGGATACGACACCACCTGCTCCTCCAGAATTTGTAATCGCACAGAGTGATACGGGTAAGGTTTTATTGAGTTGGCACAGAAACAGAGAAACGGATTTGGCTGGATATCATATTTTTAGAAAAATTGGAAGTCAGGATCAGTCTGATTTTCTGTTGGTTAATTCACTGGCAATAGAGGACACCACGTTTACGCAACTGCTTCCACAAAACGCAGCTAATGAATTTTCGTTCCGTGTTGTAGCAGTGGATACATCTTTTAATAAAAGTCTTCCGTCAGCCAGTGTGACAGTGCGGTTGCCTGATGTAACTCCACCCATTCAACCATTCATTAAAAATGTTAGTCAAAAGGGAGATACAATAATGGTAGAATGGTTACCAAACCCTGAACCTGATTTGGCTGGTTATAGGTTAAAAAGATTTAAAGGAGATTCACGCGATGCCCTAAACTTGAATAATAGTATGCTCATAGAAGGGGCAAATGTTTTCGTGGATACGATAAGCGTTTCTGGTTTGTACCATTATCAATTAATCGCTGTTGATCGTTCCGGCAATGAGTCCATTCCATCAGCCTATTTTAGCAATGAAGTTTCAAGCCAGTTGAGTCTCGGCTTTTCTGAAATTGAAGCCAGTTACTCTAAGCGAAAAAAAAGCATATTGTTGAAATGGAAGCCGGAGAGTTCATCAAGTATTAACGGTTTTGTTGTTTTCACAAAAAACGGTGCTAGTGAAGTATGGAAACCGATATCTGGACTGCAAAGGCACCTTGAATTCGAACAAGAAAATGTTGCATCTAAAAGTGAATATCAGTACCAAGTGAGGATGTACTCCTTGGATGGTGATGTTGTAGTTTCTTCACCGGTAGTTGTAAAAACGGGCAAGTAGTAAACATTTTGGTTTATGAATAAAATAAACTTAAAAAAAATAGCGAGGGGCGCCATTGGTGCGATTTGCTTATTGGGTTTAACCTGCACCTTATCCTTGGGTCAGATTACTGTTACCAATACAGGTGAGATAATTTATTCTACGGGTGGGTCGGTCTATATCAATGGTAACTACATTAGCAATCCTACCTCGCCATCAGCAACCAGTGACCCTCAGATTTGGTTAAATAGCCCACTGTTTATCACAGGAAACATAGTGAACAATGGTGTGCAGAATATTATCGATGAAAACAATAGTAGTAGCTTTTTGCAATTAAATGGATCTGGGAATAGTGATTTAGAAGGGGCCTCCAGTTTAATACTTAATGAACTGAGAGTAAATAAAACAGGAAATGTGATTGTAAAGAGGAATATTTCCGTGTTATCGAATCTTCAGTTGGTTTCAGGTAATGTGGATTTACAGAATTATGAGATTGATCTCGGTCAGTTTGGCGCTCTAAATGGAGAAGATGATACTAAGAGAGTGTTTACCCTTGGATCAGGAACCATTAGGCATACATTAAGCATGGGACCATCTATAGGCGATAACCCAGGAGGTTTAGGCTTACAGACTCAGGGGATCCCTTTTGCAGGAAGGGTAATTTCAAGAGGGCATTTGCCTCAACCCAATGCTGGTGACGGAAGCATTCAAAGGTATTATGATATAGATATCGATCCAGGTGATGAAATTACTCAAATTCGATTTAACTATTTTACACCAGAGTTGAATGGAATCACTGAGGCAGATTTAAGTCTTTACATTTCATACAACAATGGTTCTTCCTGGGAGAAAATCGGAGGGACAGTGGATTTAGCTTCCAATTTCGTAGCGATTTCTGGCCTGAGTATCACAAATGATTTTAGGATTACGCTTTCAGATAAAGATTGTACAACTCCTCCTACTGTTGACCTCGGTTCTCCTTCAATAAATATTTGTACAGGCAATACTATCAACCTTGATGCTGGGAACCCAGGGAGCGCCTATTTGTGGTCCACTGGCGAGTCTACTCAGGTGATTACTGTTTCAACGGCAGGAACATATTCGGTTACCGTTACTAACGCTCAAGGTTGTACTGGGTTTGACACCATTGACTTAATCAGCAGGCCCTCCCCTGTGGTCGCCTTTAACAATAGTATCTCCTGCCAAGGACAGGTGATGAATTTTACCAATAACTCAACCATAGCTTCTGGTTCAATGACTTATTCCTGGGATTTTGGTGATCCTTCTACAACTAGCGACAATTCAACTGCAACTAACCCCTCTTATACTTATTCCCTTGCTTCAGATTATGCAGTGAGCCTTACGGCTACTTCGAATTTCAATTGTGTAACCAACTTGACTAAGAACGTAACTTCTTACCCAATTCCAGTTGTCGATTTTAGTTTGACACCAGCTTGCCTTGGAATTCCAACTGACTTTACAAATGAATCAACTATATCTGTTGGTGGAATGACCTATTTCTGGGATTTTGGAGACGGAAATACGTCAACCCAAACCAACCCAAATAACCTATTCGGAGCGATATCTTCATACAATGTATTGCTCACCGCAACATCGAATGCCAATTGTATTAATTCGGTATCAAAAACTGTTGACGTACATCACACACCTGTTTCCAGTTTTACAGCTAGTGATGTGTGTGAATTAATCAATGTTCCAATTACTAACAACTCAACAATTACGGCTGGGACGCTTTCTTATAGTTGGGATTTTGGTGATGCTACAACGGATGGAAACGCCATCCCTATAAAGTCATATGGCAGTGCGGGGCCTTATACAATTTCACTTACTGCAATTTCTGATTTCAATTGTGTAGATGCTGCAAGTGCTTCTATTGATATACGTCAAAATCCGATTGCATCATTTTCAGTAGCAGATGATTGCCAGGATAAAGCATTTCTATTTACAAATACATCCACTTCTGGAGAAGGATCACTAACTTACAATTGGAATTTTAATGATGGAAATACATCAGTGGATATAAATCCCATAAAGAATTATTTGAATCCCTCTACTTATAATGTGTCGTTAACAGCAACTACTTCTTTTGGCTGCGTAAATACCGCAATAAACAATTTGGAGGTTTATGCGGTGCCTGAAACGGACTTTACTGCAACAAATGTTTGTCAGGATCTCGCTGCTGATTTTACTAACAATACTACGATTGCAAATGGAACAGTATCCTACTCATGGTCATTTGATGACGGAGGGAACTCATCACTAACCAACCCATCACATAACTATGGGGTGGATGGTACTTACAATGTTCAACTTGCGTCTACCTCTGATCAAGGATGTGTTTCATCACTAATAAAGCCAGTAGAGATATACCCGTTACCCATTGTAGATCTTGGCGGGGTTATCAATACTTGTGGTGTAAGCTACCTATTAGATGCGGGTAACCCTGGAAGTACTTATCTCTGGTCAGATGGATCGGTGAATCAGCAATTTACCGCCACACAAAACGGCACTTATAACGTAACAGTTACCACAGTGAATGGCTGCAGCACCTTTGAATCAGTGGATATAACACTAAAAGGCGAGGTAGTTCCTAATTTAGGCATAGATCGAACGGTCTGTGGTGGTATCACTTTGGACGCAGGTTATCCGGGGAGCAGTTATAATTGGTCTAATGGTGAGACAACCAAGACGATTTCTGTTAACTCCACAGGGGCTTATAATGTTACAATAACAGATCAAAATGGTTGCTCTGGATCAGATGAGGTTTTTATAACGGTAAACCCTATTCCCGTTGTTGATCTCGGTTCCGATATAGAAGTATGTGCGGATCAACCAGTGGTTTTGGATGCTGGTGATGATGGGGTATCGTATCTGTGGTCAAATGGTACCACTCAAAGAACACTTGTAATTACTCAGTCTGGCCATTATGAGGTAAGTGTAACCAACTCCTTTGGGTGTGTAACTAATGATGATATTAATGTGATCATTAATCCAATGCCTATCAACCCCCTACTCCCTTCTTTGGTAGTTTGCGATGTGGTTATACTTGATGCAAGCAACCCTGGGTCTGAATATTTATGGTCGGATAATTCAACTGATCCCACTCTCGTTGTGGATAAATCCGGGACATATGGTGTTGAAATCACGACTGATAAAGATTGTTACTTGTTTACTTCATCAAGTGTTACTGTTAATGCCAGCCCAATTGTTGATTTAGGTCCTGATATTGAATTATGTTTTGGGGAGAGTGTAATACTCAATGGAGGCGCTCAAGGAGCTACCTATCTGTGGTCAAATGGTCTAAATACGCCAACTATAACTGCTTCATCAACTGGCTTGTATAGTGTAGACGTAATTGGAAGCAACGGGTGTATTACGAATGACCAGGTGGGTGTTACAATATTTCCTGAAATTCAAAATGAATTAAATCAATCATATGAACTTTGTGCAAATTCACCTCTGTTGCTCAATGGGTTTTCGGGACAGGGGGTAAGCTATGAATGGCGTGATGCAGCGGGGATAATAAGTAATCAAAGTTCAATACTCTTAAATGCACCTGGAAATTTGTGGTTGGTAACTCGAGACATAAAAGGGTGTATACAGATTGATAGTGTTGATGTTCAAATTGACCCAGACCCAATAACTTCCAGGTTTTTGGTCGCTTCAATTATTGATGTAGGTGATTCGGTGCAGTTTGTGGAATTCTCTTATCCTGATCCGGTTTCATTTGATTGGGATTTCGCTGATGGATTAAAAAGTTCACTAGCAGACCCAATGCATATTTATCTACGCCCGGGTGATTTTGATGTGGCCTTGAAAGTAGGCGACCCAAAGAATTGCTACGACACAAAATCAAAAGTCATTACAGTGAGATTATTGCGTGATGAAGAACATGCTGATGTTATATTGCCATTTATTGAATTAGTTGAGGCTAAGTTACATCCTAATCCTAGCTCTCTAACCCTCAATGTTGATGTTGCACTTAATAACGAGGCTAATATTACTATTAATCTATATTCACTAAATGGTTTTTTAATTGAATCGAAAACCGTCAGCATTTTAGAAGAAACTATTGAGTTTGATATTCGAGACTTTCCATCGGGCACGTATTTTATTAGAATCTTTGTGAATGAGGAGGCTAGAACATTAAGATTCATCAAGATTTAGCCATGTTGAGAAGTTTGACCTTTATGTTTCTAATTGTGTTAGCACACAATGTAAAGGGTCAAAGACTTTGCAGAACCCAGACGCCATCAAAAATAAATTTGAGTAGTTCTTTTCGTGCCTCGGAAATGGACTTTGACCAAATTGTTACAATACCAGTTGTTGTTCATATTGTTTACTCAAATCCCATTCAAAACATAAGTGACGATCAGGTTTTTTCCCAACTAGAAGCTTTAAATAAAGATTTCAGAAAATCAAATACTAACTCCTCAAGGACTATTTCAGAATTTGTAGATAGAGCAGCTGATACAAAAATCAATTTTGTTCTCGTCAGTCAAGATGAGAGTAATTTTCCTTTTTTAGGGATCACAAGAACTTCAACTGATCATGGGCCTTTTTTTGATGATGATATCCATTATTCAGTCAAAGGGGGTAAGGATGCGTGGGGAACCAGAGAAAAATTAAATATTTGGGTGTGTGATCTGCCTGACGGGATTTTTGGATACGGTAGCCCCCCTGGATCTTCAGAGGATATGGATGGCTTGGTTATTGACTATCAGTACTTTGGCACTATCGGAACTGTTAAGCCACCTTATCATCTAGGACGTACTGTTACACATGAAGTAGGTCATTGGTTGGGATTAAATCACCTTTGGGGTGTGTCTTTTGGATGTGAATTTGATGATGGAATTGAAGATACTCCACTGCAACAAGGCCCTAATTCTGAGTGTGATTTAACGAGTAGTTCATGTGGATCGCTGGATATGATTCAGAATTTTATGAGCGAATCAGATGATTTTTGTATGACCTTATTTACTGAAGGGCAAAAGAAACGAATGAGAAAAAATCTTTTTGAAAGTAGATATGAATTAGTAAGAGATGTAGTGAGTGCTTCCGATCCAATGTTGTTAACGGAAAACCCAAATATAACGACAATCTCAAACTATGAATTGCAAGTATTATCCGGGAAGCGAATAACACATACATCTGTTTATAGTATTACAGGAAGAAATATTTCCCATTGTATAGACGAAATAAAAGATAACGAATATCAATTGACATTGAACAATTATGAAGCTGTTGTAATTGTTGTCATTACTTCAGGAAATCAACAATATTCCTTTAAGATCAGAATGTAGGTGTTCAATTTACTTTACCCCCCTCTGCCTCACCACCTCAAATACAACAATGGCAGCTGCTACCGAAACATTCATCGAATCGATTTGCCCATTCATAGGTATAATAATATTTGCATCCGCGTTTTTTATCCAGCCCTCAGTTAACCCGAAAGCTTCACTTCCCATCACAATGGCACATGCGGATTGATAAGATGCCTTTGTATAGGGTATTGATCCTTCCAGATACGTGCAGAATATTTTAATTTGATTTTTCTTTAGCCATAAGATGGTTTCTTCAGAAGTAGCTACTGCTACTTGATTGGTGAACACGCAACCTACGCTTGATCGCACTACGTTGGGGTTGTGAAGATCAGTTTGCGGATCGCAGACGATAACAGCATCTACACCAGCTGCATCCGCTGTTCTAAGTACTGCACCAAGGTTACCTGGCTTTTCTAAACGCTCAAGAATCAGTAATAATGGGTTGTGCTTCAATTTAAGATCTGCTAGTCGGTGTGTGCCTTGTTTGGCAATACCAATTACTCCACCAGTCGTTTCACGATAGGCAATTTTTTCAAACACATTTTGACTAATGGGATGAAGTTGATTTTTATAAAACCCTGACTGAAGGAGCATCTTTTCTTCTACCAAATCAATTGAATAATAGACTGCCTCAATTTCATATCCGTTGTTTCTTGCCAGATTTAGTTCTTTCAGTCCTTCAATAACAAATAGACCCAGTTTTTTGCGCTCCCTTGATTTATCAAGCGATAAAAGATGCTTTATCTTTGGGTTACTGGTGCTAGAAATCACTGGGTGCATTTCAAAAAAATTAAATTAACCGGGTTTTCTTACATGGCCTCATTATAGGTTTGATGACGACATATAAAAACCTAAAGGTTGGTAAATTTCGGCTATTTTCATTGTTAAATTGGCTTGATGGCCTGTAAGATTAAACTACTCGTATTCTTTTCTTTCTTGTCAATCACGTTGTGGGGGCAGAATTTGGATACGCTCGTAAATATGTTGGAGCCAACTCCCCCCGGAGAAGCAAGAGTAGATTTGCTCAATCGCATTGTTACCCAAATGCGTGAAAGGAATATTTATGATGTAGTAAAGTATGGCACAGAAGCAAAAGATCTTGCTCAAAAGCTGGATTATCAGGAGGGCCTTGGTCTTGCTTTAGAGAATTTGGGCTGGATATATTACCGAAGGGGACTTTATTCGGATGCCTTTGAGCTTTCACAGGATGCATTGAAAATTACAGAAGCACTTGGGGATTCCATTGCAATGGCCAGATGTCTTAATAATGTAGCTGCAATTAACTACGAGAAATCACAATATCAAGATGCTATAAATAGATTCAATAAAGCGTATGAGATTTCTTTTCGGCAGAAGGATGTCGAAACTGTTGTTAGAAGTTTAAATAATATTTCTTTTTCGTATTTGGCCTTAGGCAAAATCGACTCTGCGGAATACTATGCATTAAAGGCGTTGGAGAGCAGTAACATTAATCGGGAGGGCTATTTACCGGCATTTAGTTATCGTATTTTAGGAGATATCGAATTTGAAAAAGGAAATCTGGAATCTGCTCTCAGATATTTCGATGAAGGAATAAAAATTAGTGAGGTCACTAAAAATTATTTTATTCAAGCCTCAACACTTCATCGCATTGGTAAAGTGTATGCCAGACAAAAGAAATACAAGGCAGCGCTGGAAACGCTAGACAGGAATATTCAATTAGCCCAAAAAAATGGATACGCAGATGAATTGGAACGCACTTACAAATTAATTTCAGAAATTAATTATTCTAATAATAATGTTGAATTATCACTAGAATATCTTACTAAACACTTAGCTATCCATGATAGTTTATTGGATCAGAGGAACAGTGAGCGGATGAGTTTGCTTTCAGCGCAATTTGAATCTGAACTAAAGCAATCACAAATTGAATTGTTAACACAAAATGCAAAGGTACGAGAAGAGGAAATCAAAAGGCAGAAAACCCTAGGGTACTTTTATGTTGGTTGCGTTGTGCTGGGCACTTGCATAGCGGTGATACTGCTGTATAGTAATAGAAAAATCAAGAGAATAAATTTGGAGTTAGAAGTAAAGTCAAATCAGGTAGAATCACAAGCGGCTCAGTTGAGCAACATTAATAAAACCAAGGACAAACTCCTTTCTATAATAAGTCACGATATTCGAAGTCCACTTTCCAGCTTGCGCGGGGTGCTCAATATTGCACAAGCAGGAGGTGTATCTCAAGAGAAATTTGCTGAATTAACCGGCCAAATTCGCGATCAGCTAGACACTGTGTATGATGACTTGGGAAATCTTCTTCAGTGGACTCAATCCCAACTTCAAGGATTAAATGTGAAACCTGAAGTTTTTGATCTTAAGGAAATGGTGGATGAAATACATTCCCTTTTTGAGGCCATTGCATCTGCAAAGAAAATAAAATTAATGAATCACATTGATTCAAAAATTCAGGTAGACGCTGACCCTAACCATGTGAAACTTATTCTTCGAAACCTGTTATCGAACGCAATAAAGTTTAGTAATGAAAATGGGGAGGTCATTGTATCAAGCGCAATTGCGGAGGAGTTTGTAGAAGTATCAGTAAGTGATACCGGAATCGGCCTCAGTGAAAATGAAATATCTAAGTTATTTGATCCTTCAGCACATTTTACCAAAGAAGGAACTGACAACGAAAAAGGAATGGGAGTAGGGTTATTACTTACCAAAGAGTTTGTAGATAAGAATGGTGGAACTATGACCGTTAAAAGTGAACCTTGCAAGGTATCAAAATTTTCATTCACGCTTAAGAGGGCGCGCTAAGTTTGCTACTTTAGGTAAACACCAATACCTTTCGATTATGTTAATGTGTTACCCTTCTGGCTGGAAAGAGTATGAGCTCGTAGACTCTGGCAACTTTGAAAAACTGGAACGTTTTGGAAATTATACACTGGTAAGGCCAGAGCCACAGGCTATTTGGGAACCCTCATTATCTAAAGAGGAGTGGAATCAAAAAGCAGATGCACAATTCAACAGGGAACAAAAAGAGAATTATCGGTTTGGTGAGGATGCTAAGGGAGGATGGAAGAAGAAAAAGAATATGCCCGATAGCTGGCAAATTTATTATGACCCGCTGAAACTTACTTTGCGCCTTGCGCTTACTGGGTTTGGTCACGTTGGGATTTTTCCCGAACAAGCCAATAACTGGGATTTTATAAACGAAACGGTGAGGTCATGGAATGGAGCTGATTCCAAAGTGCTGAATCTTTTTGCATACACAGGAGCCGCATCAGTAGTATCAAGGATAGCTGGTGCTGATGTAACGCACGTTGATTCCTCCCGACCTGGACTCAATTGGGCCAATCAGAACATGCAATTGAACAATCAAAAGGATATCCGTTGGGTACATGAGGATGCCCTGAAATTTGTGAAGCGTGAAGTAAAAAGGGGAAATAAGTACAATGGAATCATTATGGATCCACCTCCTTATGGAAGGGGTCCCGATGGCGAAAAATGGATGTTACAGGATAAGCTTAATGAGCTGGTAGGTTTGAGCACTGAGCTATTACAACCAAAGCAAAGGTTTTTTATTTTAAGCATGTATGCTGCGGGGCTTTCCGCTCAAGTGGGCCTTAACGTTGTCCAATCACATTTTAAGGAAGAAAAGCCAGAATTTGGGGAGTTTTATCTGCATTCTAGCAGGCAAAGCCACTTACCCATGGGAACCTTTTTGCGGTTCAGGGGTTAAAAAAGTAATACCAGATTTCTAAACTGGTTTAACTAATCGTCAAATTAACTCTATCTTTGCGGCCTTAATTACAAAAAAGGATTTTAGCCGGTTGCTATGGACGTTAACAAAATAAGAAATATTGCCATTATTGCCCACGTTGACCATGGGAAGACCACTTTAGTGGATAAACTGCTACATGCAGGCCATCTTTTCAAGGATCACGAAAATCCTGGCGAATTGATCATGGATAGCAACGACCTTGAACGTGAGCGAGGGATCACCATTTTGGCTAAAAACGTTTCTGTACGCTACAAAGACTATAAAATCAACGTAATTGACACGCCAGGCCACAGTGACTTTGGGGGTGAGGTAGAGCGTGTGCTTAATATGGCCGATGGCTGTCTACTCTTAGTAGATGCATTTGAAGGGCCAATGCCACAAACTCGTTTCGTATTGCAAAAAGCATTGGAATTGGGTCTGAAGCCAATTGTAGTGGTCAATAAGGTGGACAAGAAAAACTGTACACCAGATGAAGTACATGAGTCTGTATTTGACTTAATGTTTGCACTTGATGCTACAGAAGAACAACTAAATTTCCCTACTTTTTATGGTTCGGCCAAACAAGGCTGGATGAGCAAAGACTGGAAGCAACCAGCAGAAGATATTACTGCTTTGCTGGATGGGATCATTGAACATATCCCAGCACCAGTGGTAGAAGAAGGAAAGACACAGATGTTGATTACTTCACTTGAGTATTCTTCTTACATAGGTAGAGTAGCTATTGGACGGGTACATCGTGGAGAATTAAAGCCAGGTCAGCAGATTGCTTTGGTGAAAAGAGATAGAGCGGGTATAACGAAGACTAGAATAAAAGAACTTTACATTTTTGAAGGGTTTGATAAGAAAAAAGTGGATGTGGTGAAGGCTGGTGAAATCGCTGCTATAGTAGGGTTGGAGGGTTTTGAAATTGGAGATACAGTAGCGGATATTGAAAATCCAGAGCCACTTAAGAGCATTGCTATTGATGAGCCTACCATGAGTATGCTTTTCACAATCAACAACTCACCCTTCTATGGTAAGGAAGGAAAATTGGTAACATCACGTCATATTAAAGATAGACTATACAAAGAGTTGGAAAAGAACCTGGCCATGCGTTTGGGGGAAACTAATTCTGCTGATAGTTTTATAGTATTCGGAAGAGGAGTTCTTCACTTGTCTGTGTTGATAGAAACTATGCGCAGAGAAGGATATGAATTGCAAATCGGTCAGCCTCAAGTAATTTTTAAGGAAATCGATGGTGTGAAGTGCGAGCCAATGGAAGAATTAACGATTGACTTACCTGAAGAGGTTTCTGGAAAAGCAATAGAGATAGTTTCCGTACGCAAAGGTGAGATGGTGAACATGGAACCTAAAGCGGACAGAATGATCCTTAAGTTTTCGATGCCATCCCGTGGTATCATTGGACTAAGAAGTTATTTATTGAACGTAACGGCTGGAGAAGCCGTGGTAACACATCGTTTTAAAGAGTATCAACCCTACAAAGGATCTATCCCAGGTAGGATCAATGGGTCGTTAATCAGTATGGAGCAGGGCGAAGCTATTCCATACAGTTTGCACAACCTTCAGGACAGAGGAAAGTTCTTCATCGATCCAAGTGATCCAGTGTACGAAGGTCAGGTAATTGGTGAACACAGTAGAGGAGGAGATCTTGTGGTTAACGTAACTAAAACGAAAAAGCTTAGTAACGTGAGAGCGTCAGGGTCGGATGAAAAAATGAAGATAGCTCCTGCTATTAAATTTACTTTGGAAGAAGCACTTGAATACATACAGTCTGATGAGTATGTGGAGGTAACACCAAAATCCATCCGCTTGAGAAAAATTCACCTTAACGAAAACGATCGCAAGCGCGAAAGAAATAGAGTAGCTACGAATGCCTAGGCTTTTACTTTTTGCATTGGTTTTTGCGATGGGGACTGCGATGGCGCAAGACCCAAAATGGAAGAAGTGGGAGACAGAAGCTGATACATTAATGAACAAGCAGGACTTTGAGGGTGCTATTAAGCTGTACTCAAAGGCTATCAAATCCTCTAAGCTGAAAGACAAATCTGCCTATCCACCGGTTTATAAAAGAGCGGTGTGTTATTACAGCATAGGTCAATTTGACGCTTCGTTGAAAGATATCGAAACCTTTATGGTGGAATATCCGAGCCTGTTTCAGGCGCACATGCTGAAAGCATTTATCTATAGAGAAACTAACGACACGGAAAATCAGCTGAATTCTCTCAATGAAGCCATGGCACTGCAGCCTGGTGATCCTGGGCTTATTAAATGGCGCTCCAGCTTATATCTTGAGCAGGAAGAATACAAGAAAGTAAAGGAAGATTTACAATACGTAAAGGCAATACAGGATGACCCGGAGGTGGAGATGTACCTCGGCTTTGCTTATTATAACCTCGATCAGGTGGATAGTGCCTTTATCTCTATAAATAAAGCCATTGAATTGGAGCCAACTTACCTCCCGGCCTATTTATACGGAGGCTCTTTTAGCTTGCAGGAAAGCAATAACGAAATGGCCTTAAAATATCTTGATGTTGCCTTGAGGCTCGATCCGGAAAATTTGAATGCACAGTTTTACAAGGGCATTGCTTTGCTCGAACTTGATCGTCTGGATGAGGGATGTAGTTTACTTGCCAAAGCATTTTATGCTGGTGAAGATGACGCAGGGGGCTACCTGAAGGAAAAGTGCTACACTTTAACCAAATAGGCCAAACCTATTTCGGCTTAGTTTTGTTTTTATACCAGCATCATAATTTTCAAATAAATTTATCGTTTATAGGATATGTTACGGTCATTTATTCTAATGAGTGGACTTGGCCTTTTTTTAGCAGGATGCCAGCCTGTACCAAGCGCAGAGGAGCTTAACCAGGATCTTGTAGTTGAAACCGACTATGATGACACCGTCAATTTTAACAATTTCACCACTTATACTCTTACGTTAGATACCCTCGGGTTAATCTCAAACACTACAAATGACACCCTGCAGCTAGGCGGTTACGCGAGGGATGTTACAGCAAAAATAAAAGCCAACATGGATGCCAGAGGCTATACCTATGTGGATAAGAGCCAAAACCCTGATTTAGGTTTTGTAGCTTTTCTCGTAAGCGATTTTAGTGTTTACCAAACCATTTCATATCCCAGCTATGGAGGAGGTTATTATTCTCCTTACTACGGCTATTATTACCCAAGAGTAAATACTTATGCGTCCAACTCAACCGTTTTGATTCTTCAATTGGTTGATCTTAATACAAAAACAACTCAAAATCAATTTAGACTGATTTGGCGAGGCTTCATTGGAGATTTATCATCGTCTGTAGATCCCTATCAAAAATCGGTTGCTGCGATAGATCAGGCATTTGTTCAATCTGCAATTATTGGAAAATGAAGAGGAGTATTTTCATTATTATTTTAATAGGATGGGTGAATTCCCTGCAGGCACAATACTTTGACAAGACCTATTCACTGGCTTTGGATGTAAATGTGCCCCTGAGTAATACAGACTATGTTAATAAGGTGAGTGCGAGGGGATTTAAATTGGGTTACCGTGAAATGATCAACGAAAAATTATTTGGAGGCGTTGATTTTACTAACAGTACTTATACCAAGCACGTACCAAGGAAGACTTACTACAATGGTACAAATGCGCTTACTTCCGACCTGTTCAATTATGTCTATAGCTATGGATTGACACTGAGCTTTGATTACTTCTTTAGTACTGAGCAAAAATTAATGCCTTATGCAGGCCTGGGGGTAGGGGCTTCTTATATGAGTTATCAGCAATTTTTTAATGTCTATTCCAACAAAAATGACAGTTGGGGTGTACTGGTCAGACCCCAGGGTGGGTTTCTGTATAAACTGAAAGAGGATGCTCGATGGGCTTTTCTGGCTGGGATTCATTATGATTATTCTTCTGCCAAAAGCAAAGATTTTGAGCTTGACGCATTCAATAATTTGGGTGTGCAGTTGGGTGTAATAATGTTGGAATGGTAACCCCTCGTTTACTTTAGTTAAACCACTTTCTCTGCTTGTTCTCTGGCAGGATCGGGTTATTTTTGCACCATGCCAGAGCAGATTCTTATTCTCGATTTTGGTTCTCAGTATACCCAATTGATTGCCCGCAGGGTGCGAGAGCTTAATGTCTATTGTGAAATCCATCCATTTAACCGAATTCCGCCCATTACAGGCGATATTAAAGGAGTAATTCTATCAGGTAGCCCATGTTCTGTCAGAGACGAAGGAGCCCCGGATATTGATCTGTCTGCATTAGGGGATATTCCCGTTTTGGGTGTTTGTTACGGAGCTCAGCTCATGGCCCATAAAAGTGGGGGTGAGGTAAAACCGTCACAAACACGAGAATATGGCAGGGCAAAGCTAACTACAGTAGATCATCACAATGAACTATTAAAAGAGGTAACTCAGGACTCGCAAGTTTGGATGTCGCATGCCGATACCATTGTTTCTCTTCCAGAGGAGTATCAGATAATTGCAAGCACCCCTTCCGTTAAAGTGACAGCTTTTGCACATAAAACAAAAAAGCATTATGCCATCCAGTTTCACCCTGAAGTGACTCATTCAACAGAGGGGAAAAACCTGCTCCGCAATTTTGTAGTACATATATGTGGGTGTGAGCAAGGATGGACACCTGACCTTTTTGTAGAAGCTACCGTAGCTGACCTCAAAGAGAAACTGGGTAATGATAAAGTGGTAATGGCGCTTTCTGGTGGAGTGGATTCCACAGTGGCAGCATCATTGGTCCACCAGGCAATAGGCAAGAACTTGTACTGCATATTTGTAGATAATGGATTGCTGCGCAAGAATGAGTTCCAGCAGGTGCTTGATTCCTATGAAGGAATGGGGTTAAACATCAAAGGCGTAGATGCAAAGGAAAAATTCTACACTGCACTAAATGGCCTTACGGATCCCGAGGAGAAACGAAAGGCAATTGGAAAAACATTTATAGATGTGTTTGACGAGGAAGCACATCGTATTTCTGATGTAAAGTGGTTAGGTCAAGGCACCATATATCCTGACGTGATTGAGTCTGTTTCTGTCAATGGTCCTTCTGTTACTATAAAGTCGCACCATAATGTGGGTGGCTTGCCAGCAAAGATGAATTTGAAAGTTGTCGAACCATTGAATACGCTATTCAAAGATGAAGTGAGGTTAGTGGGTAAGTCTATGAATCTCGATCCAACTATTTTAGGGCGGCATCCATTTCCTGGCCCTGGACTGGGAATAAGAATTTTAGGTGATATTACACGTGAAAAGGTACGGATATTGCAAGAGGTGGATTATATCTTCATTAATGGTTTGCGCGAGAAGAATTTATACAATGAAGTTTGGCAGGCAGGGGCAATGTTGTTGCCTGTTCAATCTGTGGGAGTAATGGGTGATGAGAGAACGTATGAGAGTGTGGTTGCACTTAGGGCTGTGATAAGCGTTGATGGCATGACAGCCGATTGGTCCCATTTGCCGTATGAGTTCTTAAGTGAAGTGTCCTCTAGCATCATCAATAATGTAAAGGGAGTAAACAGGGTGGTTTATGATATTAGTTCTAAGCCACCTGCAACAATAGAATGGGAATAACTATTTGCTGATTCATAATGAACACAAATAAAAGTCTTGTACTCATTATCATCCTGGTTGGCCTGATGATTTCTCCTGCCCTTATGGCACAGGACTATAAACGTCAATACCGATCGGCCAGAGAGTTTTTTGATAATAAGAATTACGGACTTGCAATGGAGGCGTTTAAACCTCTCATTGTTTACGATAAAGACAATTCATTTTTAGAGCACTCCTCTTTCTTTTATGCATTATCTGCTTACCACCAGAAATTTCCTGCGGTAGCAAAGGATATGCTTGTTCAAATCAAGCAACTCTATCCTGAATGGAGCCAGATGGCAGAAGTAAACTATTGGATGGCTAAAATCTATTTCGACCAACGCCAGTATTTTCAAGCCATGCAAATGCTGAGAGAATATCCTGTGCTAAGTCTGCAGAAGAACGTTTCAGAAATGAAGCAGCATTACTTGAAAGAAATTGAAGATGTGGAGGTATTGCGAATGATGTGGGAAGAGCATCCACAAGACACAGTTGTGGCAAAGCTTTTGGCGCGGGCAATTTCTAAGCAACCCTTTCTTGATCAGGATACAAAGCTTGTTGACTCACTGATCACTAAATTTAATTTTGATAGAAAGGAGTTTGAAGCATCACTGAAACCAGTAAACGTCTTTAAAGATGAATATGTCGTGTCGCTCCTATTTCCTTTTTTAGCAAAAACACTTGAGCCCACTACATCTACAAAGGTTAATCAAAGCATTCTTGATTTGTACTTAGGAATAAGAATGGCTGTGGATACCCTGAAGTCGGAGGGAATAAATATTGATTTAAGGTCATATGATACCGAGAGAAGTTTAGTTGCGACTACCGCATTATTGGAAATAGAGGAACTGAAAAGTTCAGATTTGATTGTGGGGCCATTGTTTCAGAATCAGACTAAGCTCGTCCAGGATTTTTCTATTAATAATAAGATAAACATGATGAGCCCAGTGTCTAGTAACAGCGAATTTCTCGGACCAAATCCTTTTGCTTTATTGCTTCAGCCAAGCAATGAAACGATTGGAGAACGATCTGCTGAATGGATCGCTGCCAATATTCAGAACAGAAACTGTATGGTTTTTTATGGAGAAGCGGCAAAAGATACTGTGACTGCAGCTAGTTTTTTAAAAAGGGCAAAAGAATTAGAGTTGAATGTTGTTCTTGCTGAGAAAGTGTCTCGTGAGAATAGTGGTTCAATTTTTACTAAACTGGCAACCCCAGTGGAGTATGATGAATTCAAAAACCCAATTGAGTTTGAATTGAAGGTGGATAGTATAGGCAGTGTATTCATCGCTTCGGATGATCCTATCCTTTATACCAAGGTAATCAGCGGTGTGGATACCCGAGGCGATTCCGTAATTATTGTAGGCGGTGAATCCTTATTGAATAACACGGCTGCAAATTTTGAGACGTATGAGCGATTGCATATCACGATGGCGGCTCCAACATTCACTAAATCATCGAATCCCAATTACAAAAAATTCCGAGAGGAGTTCATTCGAAAGCATGGAGTAATGCCTACAGACAACTCAAAAATTGGATATGAATTTATGTTGTTTGTAGGACATAGCTTGAAAACACACGGAGTCTATTTTCAGGAGGGGCTAAAAGAGAAATCATTTGTTCCTGGCTACTTGTTTAAAGGATATGATTTTAGCGAAGGTCAGTCAAACCAGTTCGTACCCTTTGTACACTTCAAAGGCGGAGAGGTCGAATTTATAGAAAACCCTCCAATGCTTAATAAATAGACCGTTTGGGCGATTATATTACACGAAAGTCCACTTAAATCTGCTTTTTACTAATTTTCAGATCACTTTAGCTTTTAGGGGCATCCCTTCATTTGTAGAAGGAAATGCTTGTTTTTGTTACCTTTATGCTTCGACTGTAATGTCATGAGACTAAAAATAATATTTGGATTACTTCTATCAGGTACCTTCGTTGGGGCTTTTGCTCAAGGGGAACGAAAAGATGATAAAAGTGCTGTTACCTACGAGGAGATATATGACGAACCCTATGGTGTCAATAAACTCTTTATTGGGTTTCAACCGCTGTATGGAGAAGCATTTGCTACTAATGTGAATGCAGGATTTGGGGTGGAGGCTTCTTATTATTATCAGGACAAAGCAGATTTTAAGGCGCATTTCCGAAAGCCTTACAGCTCCAGTTTTTTTGATTTAAATAATGACCTTGCATCTAAGAACGCAACTACCAGTACCCAACCTAAAAGTTTCAGCTATATAGAGTTTGGGGGCACCTATCATTTTAAGGATGTAGAAGAGACGTCCAAGACAAAAATGGTACTGTATAAGAATAGCTATAAAGGAAATAAGTGGGCTGGGCGCGTGCCTCTGACCGCTGAAGTGCCTGCTAAAGTAAGGAAGATTTATGGTGCAAGACTCGGAGGGATCATTTGGAATACAACTGCTGATTTGAATAGGGTAATGGAAAAACAAGACCTTACTTATGATGATCTGAGAACGACAGAAGGTGTTGGTATTCCTGCTACCTATGTGGATGACTTTGGTAGAACTCAGGATGTTCGGGTTTTTAGTAATCTATCCACTGCTGGATTGTATGTAGGAAGTTCTATTTCATGGTTCCGCAATGTTGCAGTGAGCTTTAATAATTATGAAGACGCTGTAGATGATGGAATGCTCACACTTTATTTTGACATACTTTATTCACCAGCACTCAATGTTGATCCAGTTCAATATCTTGGGACAGAGTATGCTGTAGATGCTATTAAAACCAGTGCTTTAGGTTTTCGTTTAGGGATAGATGGAAAGTTTAACCGAACTTTAAGTTGGTCCTATGGCGGGGAGCTTGGTTATCGACCTAGCTTTAAAGGGCAATCATTCTTCGCTATGTTCAAAATCAGCTTCCCGGTATTTGGCACCAACCTCGATTATAAAGTTGAATCTTTTGGCCAATAAGAATTCTAATGGCCTGGGACATCCTCATTACAAATATTAAAGGACTTGTTCAGGTTCGAGATAACACTCCCACAGTGTTGTCAGGGTCAGCCATGGCTGAACTACCAATATTAGAAAATTCTTTTCTGGCAATAGCCGATGGTAAGATCGCAGATTATGGAGAGATGCAATCCTTATCAAGTCCAAGTGCCGATCAGGTGATAGACGCTTCAGGACGATTCGTATTTCCTTCTTTTGTGGATTCCCATACCCATTTGGTGTTTGCAGCAAGCCGGGAAGAAGAATTTGTAATGAAAATAAAAGGCATCAGTTACGCAGAGATCGCAGCAAAGGGTGGTGGGATATTGAATTCTGCACAAAAGCTCCAGCAGATGTCTGAAGATGAACTTTATGAACGTTCATTGGCGCGGGCTTTTGAAATAATAAAAACGGGAACGGGAGCTGTAGAGATAAAGAGCGGTTATGGTTTAACTGTGGCGGATGAATTGAAGATGCTGCGGGTGGCGCGAAGAATTGGCCTTGAGACTCCGCTAAAAGTAAAGACTACATTTTTGGGGGCACACGCTGTACCCAAATCGTACACTAAGGCCGAATATATTAGGCTCATAATTGAAGAAATGATTCCCGCTGTAGCGGAAGAACAACTGGCGGATTACATCGATGTATTTTGTGAAGAGGGATTCTTTAGCGCTGATGAGACGGAGCAGATTTGTGAAGAAGGAAAAAAATTTGGGATGCGTCCACGTATTCATGCCAATCAGCTTCATCGATCAGGTGGAGTTCAGGTGGGGGTAAAAGTAAATGCCATTAGTGTTGATCACCTTGAGAATATTGGTGAGGATGAAATTAAGGCGCTACAAAATAGCTCAACTATTCCCACGGCTTTGCCTGGAGCAGCATTCTTCCTGAATCTTTCTTACCCTCCTGCCAGGGATATTTTGAATGCTGGTTTACCACTGGCCATTGCTTCTGATTACAATCCGGGTAGTTCGCCATCAGGCAACATGTCATTGATGCTGGCGCTGGCCTGTATTAAAATGAGAATAACACCCGAGGAGGCATTTAATGCAGCCACTATCAATACTGCTGCAGCCATGGAGGTACTGGAAACGCATGGGAGTATCACTCGTGGAAAGGTAGCCAGTGTATGTATTTCAAAACCGATGCCTACACTTGCTTACCTACCTTATAGTTTTGGTGCCCAACTCGTGGATCAGGTGATCATCAATGGAAAATTAGTTGATTAAGGCCTAACCACTTCTACTGAGAGTGTAACCTCTGCTTTTAGACTGTCTGCTACAGAGCAATATTTCTCCAAAGAGAGTTTTGCTACTTTGTATAATTCTTCTTCTGTTACATCAGGTGAGGTGACCTTATAGTGACAGTGCACTTTAGTAAAAGACTTTGGATGATCTTCCCTTCGCTCGCCTTCAGTTTCAGTGATAAATTCGATAATGGTTTTTTTTCTCTTTTTAAGCATTAAAGTAACATCAACCGCTCCACATGCTCCTACAGCGGATAGTAGCAACTCAACAGGAGATTGACTTTCCTTTAAATCAGGCTTACGCATGTCAATTCGAACTTCATGGCCAAGCTCATTTTGAGATACGTATACCTCATCTTCAATCATTCGAGTTATGCTTTTCATAGTGCTTATCGTTTTATTCGCATGAAATTAATTATTATTGCTCTGTGCAGCTAACTGACAGCCTCAAAACTTTGATTCGTGATATTCCTGATTTTCCGAAACCAGGAATTCTATTTAAGGACATTACACCATTACTCGAGAAGCCTGAAATTGTCAAGCAAGTAGTGGAAGCTTTAGCGAAGTGTTATGTCGGGAAAAAAGTGGATGCTGTTGCGGCCATTGAGGCCAGAGGTTTTTTATTTGGTTTTCTTTTAGCGCAGGAATTAAATGTTCCATTTATTCCCCTTAGAAAGGAAGGTAAGCTCCCCTATAAAAAAATTAGCCAGGAATACGGCCTTGAATATGGCACTGCCACAATAGAAATGCATGAGGACGCTTTGGAGAAAAATTGGCAGGTCGTAATTCATGACGATTTATTGGCCACAGGAGGCACTGCAAATGCAGCAGGTCAATTGATTCGGAAATTGGGTGGTAAAGTATTGGGCTTCTCATTTATCGTTCATCTCGAATTTTTGGATGGAAGACAATTACTTGAAAAAGAATACAAGTGTACAGCAGACTACCTAATAGCGTATTGAAACTGTAACTTTTAGGCTATTTTTGTGTTTAAGTAGTTGTGATAGATTTGATAAGAATACCAATTTTTCCCCTGGCCATATTTCCACTTCCTGGAGAAATGGTGCCTTTGCACATCTTTGAGCCCCGTTACCGCCAATTGTTGGATGATGCCGAAAAAAGAGATATCTCTTTTGGGGTATTCTTCAATCACGTGAGCAATACGCATAAGCTTGGCTCCATCGTAAAATTAGAGAGTGTGATTAAGCGGTTTCCGGGAGGAGAGTCTGATATTATTGTTAAGTGTATTGATCTTTTTAAGATGGAATCTTTACACAGAACTTTTAAAGATAAACTTTATCCGGGGGGTGATGTGGAGCTCTATAATATTGATTTCAATCAACCGGTGGGTGACAAATTGCAACAGGAATTTAATTCCTATTTAAAGCTATTGCTTATCGCTCGTTCTGAGGAGACTACCTCCATCTTTCATATTGCTAATGAATTAAGCCTTGACAATGAGGATAAATTAAAGTTTGTCGAATCGGATACTGAGAAAAGAGAAATTTTCTTAATGTCGAGACTCCGTTATCAAACTCACCTTGTTCTGGAGGCAGAGAAATCAAAGGATGTTTTTCATCTAAATTGATTTTTCAGCATACTGTTTACTTTTTTTCTTTCTCTTTATCCTTAAAATACTTTCTAAATAGAAAATGGTGCTGAAGGGCTTCCATATCTTCGCTAAACTTACCAGATCCTATATTCAAATTTTTTAAAGTAACACGTAAATCGTTTGCCATAACGGTGTCTTTCATCAATGCGGGAATCGCTCCTTCACCTTCTCCAAGTTCAGATAGCATTTGATTAAGGTTATCTATTGACGAATTAATTTTCAAAGAGGCTGTTTCGAGCCCTTCTAGAGTAGATTTAATTTTGACCTCAGAGGTGGTATCATTAATGACCCAGCTTGCAAGCCCTTCTCCTTCGTTAATACTACCGGAAATTTGATTGAGCTTAGAAAGGACTTCATTGGTTTGAGCGGTGGCCTTTTTAAGATTAGATACAGTTATAAATACTTGCTGCCTTAAGCTGGTGTCATTGAGCAAGTAAGATACAGTGCCTTTGCCTTGCTTAATTTCCTGCACGATTTCTAATAGATCAGAAGTGAGTAAAGCCGCATTTTCGTTTGTTGTCGTTAGTGTTTTTAGAATGTCATCGGTTTTAATTCTACTGTAGGTCTGCAGTACATCCCCATTGCTTACTACTGGTGATCCACCCTTTCCTGGACTAATGTTGATAAGCATATTTCCCATTAGGCCGTCAGTACCAATAGTAGCTATCGCATTTTGTTTGATGTGTGATCTCACATCTTCGCGTATCCGCATGGTTACTTCAATGGTAGAGTCATTCTGAATTTCTACAGTGAGAACAGAGCCCACATTGATGCCGGAAAGTCTTACATTATTGCCTGCCTGAAGTCCATTCACATTTCCGAATTCCACTTTTAGATCAAAGGTGTTGCTAAATATATCCTTTTTCTGTCCGATCAGATAAACAGTAATCACGAGTATAACTGCACTGAAGATGACAAAAATGCCGAGTTGTATTGTTCTTTTTTTTGACATTTCCATTTGTGTTTATTTCTTAAAAAATTCCTGAACAACCGGATCCTTTGATTGGTCTAGTTCATCGTAATTTCCTTCTATATAGTTTTTGCCCTCGGAGAGTATAACAATACGGTTAGTTGTAATCTTGGCACACACAAGATCATGGGTTATAATTATTGCCGCTGCCTTATATTGCTCCTGCACCTGATTGATTAGGTAACTAATTTCTCTACCAGTGATTGGGTCTAAACCACCGGTGGGTTCATCGTAAAGAATAATTTTAGGTTGCAGTATAAGGGTTCTTGCGAGCGCAACTCTCTTCTTCATTCCTCCCGACAGTTCTGATGGCATGAGTTGGAGTGTATGCAACAATCCAACAGATTCTAAGGCTTCTTCAACACGCTTATTCATGGAGGTGCCTCCATTCATCTTTTCGTGGTGTCTTCGCAGAGGAAACTCGAGATTCTCTTTCACCGACATAGAATCATAAAGGGCTGAACCTTGAAAAAGAAAACCGACATCTCTTCTGATAATGTCTAGCTCTTTTTGTTGTAATTCTGGAACAGACTGACCAAGTACATTCAATTGACCTTGGTCAATACGAATCAATCCAATGATGCATTTGATTAAAACAGATTTTCCAGAACCTGATTTACCCAATACAGCCACATTTTCCCCATCGTTCAAGACAAAATTAAAACCTCTCAACACATGATTGTTACCAAAGGATTTATAGAGATCTTTTATTTCAATCACAGGTGTCGCTATTTTTTCACGCTCCTTCATTAGAGATCATAAAAAATGTCTGAAACAAGAACAGCAATAAAATCAAGTATAAATACGAGCATTGAGCTTATCACCACGGCTTCGTTTGCAGTCCTGCCTACACCCTCTGTTCCTTTACTTGATGTAAACCCTTTATAACAACCGACAATAGCAATGGCAAATCCAAAGAAGAAAGATTTAATAATGGAGGGTATTAAGTCCCCAAAATTGAGGTAATCAAATACTTTGTTAAAGTAGAGTTGAAGAGTTACACCTCCTTTAACGTATTCAACCAGTGCAGAACCACCTAGTGAAATAAGATCAGCCATTATCACAAGTACTGGTAGCATGATGGTGGTGGCTGTAACACGTGTAATCACAAGGTATTTAAAAGGGTTTGTCCCGGATACTTCCATCGCATCAATTTGCTCTGTTACTTTCATAGAGGCGAGCTCAGCGCTTATCCCTGAGCCTACTTTTCCGGCACAGATAAGAGCAGTAATGACGGGGCCGATCTCACGAACAATTGCAATCCCAACCATTGATGGCATCCATGATTCTGCACCAAATTCTACTAATGTAGGTCTGGTTTGTAAAGTGAGCACAATACCCATAATGAACCCAGTGGAGCCTACAAGCGCAATGGATTTATTACCAATTAAAAAACTTTGCTTAAGTAACTCATGAAATTCGTAAGGGGGAAAAAGAACTTCACGAAAATACCTGATGGAAAATTCTGTGATTTCTCCTGTAGTAATAAAAAACTTTTTGAGTCCCTTTAACATAAGTGGTCTGTAACCAGTAAAGGTAGCTCATGGAAGAAAGCTAAATAATGACAGGCGTCATGGTCAGCCATGACACCTGTAAGTTTCATTACATATTTCTTCTGTATTGCCCTCCAACCTCAAAAAGCGCATTTGTAATTTGACCTAGGGAGCAAACTTTGGTAGCATCCATTAATGCTTCAAAGATATTTTTATTGTGGATCGCGGCCTGTTGAATAGTTTCAATTTGTTGAAGTGCGTTTTCAGACTGGAACTTGTGTAGGTTCTTCAGCATGTTTATCTGATATTCTTTTTCCTCTGAGGTCGCCCTGATCACCTCTTGTGGAATGACAGTAGGTGATCCTTTGGAGCTGAGGAAGGTGTTTACACCGATGATCGGATATTCCCCAGTGTGTTTTAACGTTTCATAATACAGGCTTTCTTCCTGAATTTTTCCTCTTTGATACATGGTCTCCATAGCGCCTAGTACGCCACCTCTTTCTGTTATCCTATCAAATTCTATCAACACTGCTTCTTCTACTAGGTCAGTAAGTTCCTCAATGATGAATGATCCTTGAAGTGGATTTTCATTTTTGGCTAACCCTAATTCTTTGTTGATAATTAATTGAATGGCCATAGCTCTGCGCACTGATTCTTCTGTTGGAGTTGTGATGGCTTCATCATAAGCGTTAGTATGCAATGAATTACAGTTATCATAAATGGCATACAGCGCTTGGAGGGTTGTTCGAATATCATTGAAGTCAATCTCCTGGGCGTGCAGTGATCTTCCTGATGTTTGAATGTGGTATTTCAACATCTGACTACGGGCATTAGCACCATATTTGTTTTTCATGGCCTTGGCCCAAAGTCTTCTGGCCACCCGCCCAATTACAGCATACTCTGGGTCAACCCCGTTTGAGAAGAAGAAGGAGAGGTTAGGGGCAAACTTATTGATGTCCATTCCTCTGCTTAAGTAGTACTCCACGTAGGTGAATCCGTTGGCCAGCGTAAAAGCAAGCTGAGTAATAGGATTAGCACCTGCTTCGGCTATATGATACCCTGAGATTGATACAGAATAAAAATTACGTACATTCTTTTCAATAAAATATTGTTGTACGTCTCCCATCAGGCGCAAAGCAAACTCTGTAGAAAAAATACAAGTGTTCTGTGCTTGATCTTCTTTTAGAATATCTGCTTGTACTGTACCGCGCACTTGCGATAAGGTATCTGTTTTTATTTTTTCATAAACATCCTTGGACAATACTTGATCTCCGGTTACTCCAAGCAGCATCAAACCTAATCCGTCATTCCCTTTCGGAAGCGGCCCCTGGTAAGCAGGTCGTTCTGCTCCTTTATAAATGGAAGCAATCTTTTTGTTGACTTCCTCCTCAAGCCCATTCTGCTTAATGTAAGCCTCACATTGCTGGTCGATGGCTGCATTCATAAAATAACCAAGCAACATGGGTGCAGGTCCATTGATGGTCATTGAAACGGAAGTGCGTGGGTCTGCAAGGTTAAATCCACTGTATAATTTTTTAGCATCATCAAGACAGCAAATAGCCACACCAGAGTTACCGATCTTACCATAAATATCTGGACGATAGTCAGGGTCATTACCGTATAGCGTAACGGAATCAAAAGCAGTAGAGAGTCTTTTGGCAGGTGTGGATATACTTACATAGTGAAATCTTCGATTAGTGCGTTCCGGTCCGCCTTCACCCGCAAACATACGGGTAGGGTCTTCGCCTTCTCTTTTGAAAGGATAGATTCCTGCTGCATACGGAAATTCTCCGGGTACATTTTCAGTTAATGCCCACTTGAGTAAATCTCCCCAGGCTTCATATCTTGGCAATGAGACTTTGGGTATCTGTGTGTGTGAGAGTGATTCAGTATGGGTTTGAATGGCCAACTCCTTGTCCCTTACTTTAAACTTAAAAAGCGGCTCTTTGTATGTCTTTTCTTTTTCAGGCCACTTATCCAGCAATTGTTTGTTATGAGGATCAAAATTGAGCGAGATTTTTTCATACTGTTCCTGAAGTCCCTTCACAATACGGTCTTTGTCCTCGATCGCAGACTCCTTCATGGTGTCTATCGACTTTTGAATAGCGTATAATTTTTGGGCAACTTCAGCTTGCTCTTTCACCCATTGATCGTATCCTCTGTTGCTTTCAGAAATTTCGCTAAGGTACCGTGTCCTGTTGGGGGGAATAACAAATATTTTTTCCGACATCTCCCTACTGATCTCAAAGCTGGAATTAAGTGCTGCACCAGTTTTGGCAACTACTGTGTCGATTAGATGTTTGTACAGTTGATTGGTTCCGGGATCGTTGAACTGGGAGGCGATAGTGCCGAAGACAGGCATGTCTTCCGGCTTTTTGTCCCAAAGGTTATGGTTGCGTTGATATTGTTTTTTTACATCACGTAGTGCATCTAGGGCTCCGCGTTTATCAAATTTGTTTAAGGCGATGACATCAGCAAAGTCAAGCATGTCAATTTTTTCTAATTGAGTTGCTGCTCCATACTCAGGGGTCATTACATATAAGGATGCGTCACTGTGGTCAAGAATTTCGGTATCACTTTGCCCAATGCCAGAAGTTTCCAGAATGATAAGATCGTATCCTGCTGCCTTAAGGATGGCAACTGCTTCTTTTACATAAGCTGATAGCGCCAGGTTGGACTGGCGTGTAGCTAATGAACGCATGTACACCTTCGGGTGGTTAATGGCATTCATTCGAATACGGTCACCAAGTAGGGCCCCTCCAGTTTTGCGTTTAGAAGGATCTACAGATATAATGCCTATTGTTTTATCGGGCTGATCTTTAAAATCAATTAAGAACCTGCGAACGATTTCGTCCACCATAGATGACTTACCTGACCCACCAGTTCCGGTAATACCTAATACAGGAGTGGTTGCTTTTTCAGCTTTTTTGTGAATGGTATCAAAAACCGATTGGTGCTTTTCAAAATAGTTCTCTGCAGCTGAAATTAGCCGGGCAATAGCTACAGGTTTTTTCTTTTCAAGCTGATTGGGTTCATCTGCAAGTGTTTCGCCAAGTGGGTAGTCGCACTGCATGACCAAATCATTGATCATTCCCTGAAGTCCCATTGCCCTTCCATCATCCGGAGAATAGATTTTGGTAATTCCGTATCCCATTAATTCTTTGATCTCTTCAGGAAGAATGACTCCACCACCTCCAGCAAAAATTTTGATATGTGAAGCTCCCTTTTCTTTGAGTAAATCGTACATGTATTTGAAATACTCGTTGTGCCCACCCTGATAACTCGTCATGGCAATACCCTGAGCGTCTTCCTGAATTGCAGTGTTTACCACCTCTTCCACGCTCCTGTCGTGGCCTAAATGAATTACTTCGCAGCCTGTGGCCTGAATAATTCTACGCATGATATTGATGGCTGCATCGTGTCCGTCAAAAAGACTGGCAGCTGTCACAATACGCACCTTGTTTTTTGGTTTGTAGGGTGCCGGAGCTTTGTGTCCAGACAAGTTTTGAGGTTCTTTTTCTTTCTTCTCTTTGATAGCAGTTTCCATCTTTATTTCTTCACGATTTTGGGGTATAAAAATACGGAGAACGAGGCTATATCCCTAACAGGTGATAGGCGGGGTCATTGCACAAAACCACCTGAATTTATATTGTTTAAAAGCTTTTTTGGCAAAGGAAATTAATTTTTGGAACCAGCAACCTTTATCAAATTCCATCGTTTTCCTTCCATCAACAAGCCAGATAATGAGGTTATTTAGATATATAATTTTTGGATGGGTTGTAGCCCTATTCTCATGCAATGATGAACAACAATCACCAATTTCTAATGGGTCAGATTTGATAGCAATTTCTTATACGGAGGCTGGATTCATTAAGACCTTGTTTCATGATGATAAAGGGCGACTCATTCAGATTCATTATTTGACCACTTTTTCAGATGATAAAACGCTGGAGAGTAACCATAATTTTGTGTACAATACCATTGATCACCTTACAGAGTCATCGACCGATACTGGTTTTCGCTTGGTCTACACCTATGGCGGTAATAAAATTATAAGGACCGATGAGTATCTTAATGGTGAAAAATCCGATTTCCATACATTTAGTTATGATGAACGTGGGCGTATAATAGAAAGGATTACGTATCAGGATATCCCCGAGGAGGGTGGAGAAATCCCAGTATCTAAGGAAACTTATCAGTACGATCAAAATGACAATGTAATTCTTCAGACGCTTTACTATTACACCTCCTTCGGAGAAGAAGCCAGGTTGTTAAGTGAATTTGAATTCAGTAACTATGACAATAAGATTAATTCAGAAGAATTCTTTGATATCATTGGTATCAATCCGTTAATAAACTTGCGAAAAAACAATCCTGGCTTGATGATTTTGAAGAATGATAAAGGCAATTCAACGATTACTGAAAAGTACAGCTATACTTATCATGAAAAGGGTTATCCAATTAGGAAAGTGGTGGATGTAACATACTATGATGGAACTACTGGGAGTTATGAAGCAACTTATACGTTTAAGGAGTAATAGTTACGGTTTGATCTTGGTTAAGATTGATTTCCATTTTGTGTGCATCACTTTTGATGGCGTCTCACCTGTTTCGTGTTGATTAAAAATAAGATACTTTCCATCTGGAGAAAGTATCGCACCATCCTCGTAGATAATGGTGTTCACCGGACTGCCAATGTTAATTGGAGGTGACCACGAATTATTGCTGTAAAACGAAACATAGATATCATCCTTTCCCTTCGTATCGGGTCGCTTCATGCTATTAAAAAGCATTAACTGTTCGGAGTCCACAAAAAAGGAAGGCCACTGCCAGCCATTATCATAATTAAGTGCAGTAATTAATTCCTCTTCATCCTTATTCCATGAATAGATTCGCCACTCTTGTCCTTTTCCTCGATCGCTTGAGAAGATAAGTGTTCCATTTACCATAGGAACAGGACAACACTCGTGGCCTTTATTATTAATTTCTGTTAGTGGAATTGGTTCACTCCATTGACTATTCATGCGAGTGGACACCCAAAGGTTCCATTCGTCATTGTCTCGTGAAGAACCACCCGGGCGATCAGATGTGAAATAGAATTGACTTCCATCAGGGGATAAGCGGCCACCCATGTCGTTGTGCTCACCAGAAAACGAAAGCACTTGTTCATTTACCCATTTACGGCCGTTTCGCTCAGCTTGATAGAGGTAAAGCTTTTTCTGAGTAGTGTCTTCCCTGACAAAGTAAATGCTGTTTCCATTGTCCGAAAATCCGCACACTGCGCCAGAAAGTCCGGAGTGAAATATCTCAGGTGCGTATGGCTTTACTTTCGAAGGCTGACCTAATCCAATTGTGGAGATGAGTAGTAATGAAAGCGAGATCAATCTAGCAACAGACATAGAGTTATTACGGGTTTAACCGGAAGGAGGTTGTCCTAATCTGCCACTAGCACCTCAACACGCTAATCAGTCTTCTCTTTGATATACAACTTTTCCACCCACTATGGTGTAATCTACTTTGGTTTGTAACCAATCAACTGGATCAGTTTCAAAAATATTGGATTCAAGAACCGCAAAGTCGGCTAGCTTTCCTTTTTCAATTGATCCTTTCTTACTTTCTTCAAATGCACCAAAGGAAGATCCATAAGTATAGGCTCGTAGTGATTCTTCCAGTGTTAATTTTTGTTCTGGGAACCATCCGTCTTTTGGCTCACCATGTATAGTTTGACGCGTCACTGCCGCATAAAGACCATACAAGGGGTTAATAGGATAGTAAGAGGCATTAGTTCCTGGCCAATCAGATCCGAATGAAAGTGTTGCACCATTATCTTTTAATGTTTTAAACGCGTAGGCGCCTTTACATCTTTCATAACCTATTCGTTCTTCCATCCAACGCATATCGTCTGTTACATGGAATGGTTGTACCTCTGCAACAATATCATGTTGTTGTAATCGTGGAAAATCTTCATCACTGATTACTTGAGCATGCACCAATCTGAACCTTCTTTGTTTCTCGCCATTCACTTGATTTAAGGTATCCAGAATGTCAATTAGAATGGCATTGGCCTCATCGCCAATTGCATGAATGCGTAGCTGGATATTCGCTTCATCCGCTTTAATGAGCATTGATTTAAATGAAGGCATATCTTTTGAAAACTCTCTCCATCCACCTCTCCAAAATCTGTTTTCCATATCGTTGTCACTGTATGGTTGATAAAATCGTGCAGTTCGTCCACCCATTATTCCATCGATATGCGTTTTTATCGTTCCAAAACTTATCCAATCATTTCCCGCTGTACCTGGGTTATTTTTATCGGACCAATCAATTACCCATCCTTTATCCTTCATGTCCTGGTATTCAATTAGCCTGGAGGGACTGAAATTAATACGACAGGTCAGTTCACCCTCCTCCTTAAGTTTATTATAAACATCCAACTGATCAGGAGGAGACATATCTTGCACAGTAGTTACTCCCCACTTTCTGCATTCTTCCATGGCACGTTTTGATTCTGCCAGTAGTTGATCGAAAGATTTTTCTGGAATTCTGCTTAAGGCATCGTCAAGAAGGCTTCCTTCAAGCACACCATCTTCGGAGTCTATTCCCAGGAAATCAAGGGCGAGATTATTGGCTAATCCTACTTTGCGATCGTAGCGTGTCACCAGTACTGGATGTTGTGTTGTGATAGAATCAATCATACTCCGGTGGGGTGAAAACTTTGGCGCGTTTTTACCACCTGTTGATCCCATCGACCAAGCTTCATAGGCACCCCAATCTCCACGTGTTATCCAACTGCCACGGGGAAGTCGATCAGTTGTTTTTTTTACATTTTCAATAAAACGATCCGAACTATTAACATCCAGTAAATTTATGTTTAATAGAAGATGGCCGGCAGATGCAAAATGAACGTGTGAGTCATTGAAACCAGGTAACATCAATCGATTTTTAAGGTCGATTGTTTGTGTGGCTTCTCCTTCAAATGGCTGGTCAGCTTTACCAAGAGCAAAAATGTGTTCATCTTTTACTGCCAACCACGTGGCCCATGGATTACTTTCGTCACCAGTCCAAATTTTTCCATTGGTCAGGAGCAGGTCCACTTTATCTTTATTGGTGCACCCCAGCATGGTTGTTAATAACACAATAATTAAGTGTAGTCTTTTCATTTGTAGAAATGCTTTTTAAATATGACTTAAGCTATTGTATGATAATATTGTTTGCATCTCGGTAATCTCTCCACGCTTCCAATAATTCTTCAAATTTTTCTGGCTGGGTTCGTGATAAATCTTTTGTTTCTCCTAGATCTTCTTCCAAATTAAAGAGCATCATTTTACTCTCATCGTAAGGGGGCTGAAGATTTACGAGCTTCCAATTTCCCTTGCGAATAAACATTCTCCCTCTGTGTTCAAGCGCTGTAATGTAATCTGTTACGTGAATTTCATCTTCTCCTTGAAGTAGTGGAAGGATGGATTTACCGAGCAATGGTTTTGTTCTTGCTGTGCCTGTTTTTCCAGGATAAGTGGCTCCGGCCAATTCATAAAAGGTTGGAGCCAGGTCCATCACTGTAAAATAGCCGTTGTTTATTGTTCCTGGGTTGGTAATATTTTTAGAAGTAATAATTATTGGAGAGGCAATTCCTCCTTCAGTGGTATACCCTTTAAATCTATTGAATGGTGCGGCTCCTGCATGAGCCCATTGCGGTCCATAGGATACGAAGGAGTTTACTTTACCCATGTTATCATAATTGTTATTGTAATACTTGCGGATAAAATCCATGGACCATTCTTCATTGTAAAAATCATTGCCTGCTGCACCATTGTCTGACATGAATATGATGATGGTATTGTCATACAAATCCTCCACTTTCAGAAACTGAATTATCCTTCCTACATGGTAGTCAAGGTTGTCCACCATAGCAGCATAGAGCTCCATTTTTCGAGCTTCAATCTTTTTTTCTTCCACTAAAAGGTCTTTCCAAGGTGTGATGTGTTCCAGCCGTGGTGGCAAGGTTGCAGTAGGAGGAATGAGCCCTTTCTCCCTTAACAATTCAAATCGTAAGACCCTTAAAGAGTCATAGCCTATATCAAAGTCTCCCGCGTATCGGTCGAGGTAATTGCCAGGTACTTGCAACGGCCAGTGAGGACTGGTGTAAGCAGCCAATGCAAAGAAGGGATGTCGACTTTTTTCTGTTGTCCCTTCTTTAATAAATTCAATTAATTTATTGGTATAGACTTCTGTGGAGTACTGTCCGGTAGGGAAGTCCACCAGTTTTCCGTCTTCCCTAAATAAGGAAAGCGTATCCGCAGGTTCTATCCCAATATTATTGAAGTGGTTGCTGCCTCCCTGTAAAAGTGTATAAGATCTTTCAAACCCTTTTGCCTTAGGGCTGTCCTCTTCTCTTTTACCTAAATGCCATTTTCCTGTGGTGTAAGTATGATATCCTGATTCATTAAGGAGCTGCGAGGCAGGAATGATTCTGTCTGATAAATGAGATTCATACCCAGTCTTTCCAATTCGTGGGGAATCAGTCAGCAGCCCATCTTGCATCCCCATACCAGCCACATGATTGTTATGACCTGAGAGCAACATGGCTCTGGTTACAGCACACGTAGGCCCAGTTCTAAATTGGCTAAAACGCAATCCATTCTTTGCCAGTTGATCAATGTTGGGCGTACGAATATTTCCACCATAACTGCCCAGGTCTGAATAACCTAAATCGTCTGCTACGATAAGTAGAATATTCGGCCTCGTATCAAGGTGCTTTTTAGGGCTACATGAAATAATAGCGCAGAAACTAATAAGGAAGAGAATGAGACTAGCCACTCGCATAGTTTATGATCATATTACCGCGTTTAATTTACTATTTTAGAACAGTAAATGCTATCCCTATGACAACTCGTAGAAACCTACTAAAATCTCTTGGTTTAAGTACCCTCGCACTTTCTACCTTATCAGCCTACAGCTGCGGTGGAGAAAGTCAAACATCAGAGGTGAATTCAATGCCAAATAGTGATGATCCTGAGTATTGGCAAAAGTTAAGAAAGCAGTTTATGTTGGCTGATGACAAGGTATTTTTCAACACTGGTACTGTAGGTGTAATGCCCCGAGTGGTAGTCGAAGCTGTTACTAATCATCTTAATTATATGGCAGCATATGTGGCCGATTGGCCTTATAAGGATGATAGTAAAGAAAGATTTATTAGCGGGTATCAAGACCTGATGTACATCCGCACCAAAGTGGGAAAAATCATTAACTGCGACCCTAAAGGGATTGCGCTGACCGACAATGTAACAAATGCAATGAGTTACATAGCCAATGGTCTTGATTTGAAGGAGGGAGATGAGATACTTACCAGTAATCAGGAGCACCCAGGAGGTAGATGTTCTTGGGAGGTGAGGGAGAAAAGAGATGGAGTGGTGTTAAAACAAATTGAAATACCAAAACCAATTCAGTCACCCGAGGAAGTGATTGATATTGTTGTTAAAAGCTTTACACCTAAAACTAAAGTGCTGATGCTTTCCCATATCATCTCTGGTAGTGGCGCGATACTTCCTGGTAAGGAAATATGTGCAGCTGCCAAAGAGCGTGGAATATTTACAATATTGGATGGAGCTCAAACGGTTGGAAATATCCGAGTCGATATTCAAGACCTGGGTTGCGATGCCTATGTGGGATGTTTCCATAAATGGATAGGTGCCCCTACAGGTACTGGCTTCATGTATGTCAATCCCAATAAAATAAAAGAGGTATGGACTACAGTTGCCAGCGCCCAATGGGATAATCATGAGGACGAAGGATATCGTTTTACCCAAAGAGGTACTGGAAATTTTTCTATTCTGTTTGGGCTTGATGCGGCACTTGATTTTTATTTTCAGGTAGGGCACGAGCGTTGGACAGATCGAGTTAAATTTTTGGGAGATCGATTGCGAAATGGATTGGCAGAGAATAAAAAAGTGAAATTTTTTAACCCTGCTGATCCCTCGATGTGCGCGGGGTTGTCAGTATATAATATTGATGGTTTTACGGGCGAACAATTACAAGATGCCTACTGGGAAAAGGGGCGTATGCGTCCACGTAATGTTGGCGAAGTATTTGGAGTACGTCACAGTACACATATTTTTAATAGCACCGTGGAAATTGATAAAGCAATTTCCATCGTAAATGATCTTTCAGCTTAACCTCAAAATATTAAACCACAATTTATGAAATCACTTATCAGTGTTCTGGCTGTTCTTGTTCTTGCAACACCGTTGTACGCACAGCAATTAAGTAAAGCGGAGAAAAAGGTAATAACTATTGTAGATCAGCAAACGAACGAGGCCATTTCATTTCTTGAAAAAATCGTAAACATTAACAGTGGTACTAATAACCTGAAGGGAGTGCAGGAAGTGGGTATGGCATTTAGACAAGAGTTGGATGCCATGGGGTTCGAATCCAAATGGATTGATATGCCTGCAGAAATGAAGAGAGCCGGCCACCTTGTGGCTGAACGTAAGGGTGTAAAGGGAAAGAAATTATTGTTGCTTGGACATATTGATACGGTGTTTGAGCCTCAAGGTGAGGGAACTGGTTTTGTGCGAAAGGATACGTTGGCTTATGGTCCGGGAACCAGTGATATGAAAGGTGGAGATATGGTAATGTTATTTGCCCTTAAGGCTTTGTATACTGCCGGGTTGCTCAATAATTCACAAATAATTGTGATGTTAACAGGCGATGAAGAGGCTGCTGGTAAACCAATAAGTGTTAGTAGAGGGGATATGGTGGCAGCAGCGGATCGAAGTGATATTGCACTTTCCTTTGAAGGGTCAACTGGTTTTGATTTTGCCACCGTGGCCAGGCGAGGTTCTAGCAGCTGGCGACTCACTGTTACAGGTAAACAAGCACATTCGTCTCGAATATTTACTGAGCCGGTTGGAGCTGGAGCCATCTATGAATCAGCGCGCATACTTCATCTATTCTATAATGAACTAGGAGATCCCAGTCTTACTTATAGCCCTGGAATGATTGCTGGGGGAACGACTGTTACAAAAAACGAGAACGGATACGAGGCTACGGCTTCAGGGAAGCAAAACATTGTACCGAATACAGTAATTGTAAATGGTGATCTAAGGTTCCTTAGTGAAGAGCAAAAGGAAATGACACGAGAAAAGATGCGGGCAATAGTTAAGGACAATCTCCCGGGCACCAGTGCCGAAATAGAGTTTATTGATAGCTATCCGTCTATGTCCCCTAAAGAGGGGAACATGCAGGTGTTAAAAGTATACGATCAGGTAAGCAGAGATTTGGGAATGGGAGAGGTGAAGCCCTATGATCCTGGTAAACGTGGAGGAGGGGACATCGCATTTATTGCAGATCGTATTCCTGCGCTAGATGGGCTCGGTGCTATGGGTGGTGGTGCTCATGCCCCAGAAGAATTTGTTAATCTCAACACCCTGGATGAGCAAATTAAAAGGGCTGCTTTATTAATCTACCGATTGACTCAGGAAGAAATTAAGAAGCGATAACAAATGCCGGGGTCACTTAAAGTGATACAGCAATATAATGGTCGCGCCAAAAGCTGGTTTGACATTGCCCTTAATTTCCATTACAGCATTGAGTTCGGCCTTTGCAATACCCCTTAGGTTAGCAATAGAATTTAATTTCACGCGCAAACAAACTTCCGAATCTACCACGACTGGTTGATTAAATTTCAATCCATCAATTCCATAGTTTACCAACATCTTGATGTTGTTGACTTCCACAATTTGTCCCCATAAGTAAGGCACCAAAGACAATGTAAGGTATCCATGGGCAATCGTTTTTTTAAAAGGGCTATCGGTCGCTGCTCTGGCTTCATCAGTATGAATCCATTGGTGGTCCAACGTGGCATCCGCAAACTTGTTAATTTGTTCCTGCGAAATCTTCAAGTATTCGGACGCTCCAATTTCCTTTCCTGTGTAGGCTGCAAAATCTTCGAAGCTATTGATGGTCACTTTGGCCATGGAGTTGATTTTTTTTATTGAGTGCTTAAGTTAATGAGATTAATGATATAGGCCAATTTCATGGTTTTCGAGTATACCAATCAGGGGCATTGCACTCCTTACTTATTGATTATTATTATCTTTGCCCCTGAAAATGAACATCATAAGAATTTAGATAAAGAATGCGACTAGCTCAATTAGCTCGAAAAATTGGGGTAAAACCAAGTGAAATAGCCACTTTTTTGGCAAGCAAGAATTTGCCGATCGAAGACTCTTCCAATGCCAAAGTAGCTGAGGATCAGTTGGAGGTAGTATTGATGGAGTATGCTCCCAATCTGCTGTCTTCTGCGGAGGTTGATGAATCTATAGAAGTACTTGAGGAAAAAACTGAATCCATTCTGGTTCCTGCGCCTACTGATATAAAAGAGGATGTGAAATTAGATGAGCCTTCAGGTGACCTTGATAAACTCAGTGAGGTCATCCTTGAGAATGATGATGCTATTGTTAAGGAGGTGATTAAGCCAGTTTTAGTGGAGTTGCCAGGATTGAAGGTAGTAGGAAAGATTGACTTGCCTGAGCCAAAGAAGAATGAAGAGGTGAATTCATCTGGAGATAAGGAAGTGACTGATGAAGAAAATCAGCCGGCAAAGGAGATCATTGAAAGGCCAAGGAGGAGAAAGAATGTAAACCGCGAGAATGAACGAAGACCTCGTAAAAACAGTATTGCATTGCAGCGTGAAAGAGAGGCGCGGGAAGCTTTAAGAAGGAAACAAGAGGAGAAGGAACGAGAGAAAGAAATGAGAACCCAACGGTATCTTAAGAAAGTGAAAAATTATACCCCAGCACCTCAGCCTATTAAAAAGAATAAACATGAGGAGGAGTATGAGGTGTACACAGCGGAAGCCGAAAAGCCGAGAAGTTTTTTTGGAAAAATACTTAACTGGTTTGTTTCAGAATAAAGAAAAGTCTCTGTAGGTGAGGAAGGATGCTGTTCATCTTTGAACACTTTGCTGTGCAATAATGGATAGAGTATCCAAAGGAAATCTATTTTTAGCCTAAAAATCCAGTTCTTGGAATTGGCAACAACTTTGCATTACATCTCCTGAATCTAAATTTCAGAATTAATGCGAACGCTGATTGCAATTATACTTTGGTTTTTACTTTTAGCAGTAAGCTGGCCGCTGGCATTACTGGCCATATTTATTTTTCCTCTTCTGTGGCTACTACTTTTGCCTTTTAGGATTATAGGGTTTACGCTTTCAGCAATATTCGAAGCCATTGGGGCGATTATCATGTTTCCATTTAGGGTTTTGAAACGCATCTGATAAAGTCAACCTTGTAAATAGTGATTTAGCTGACTCCATCGCAGGGATCGGCTTTAATTTGGGTAAACGCTAAAGGGCTCTCAACTTGTTGAGCTCAACTTACACCTTCCATAAATATTATTTATTCCGTCCTGTGACAATTCTTCCAGCTGTCAGATATAATGTAGGCTGAACTTTAGCGCCTGACTAGAGAAGGAATATTTGATTTGAAATTAAAGACTTCATCAAAAAATACTTTAATTTGATCTCAAGCTCTCTTTTTATGTATTGCAAACTTACCATTTTGGTCACAATTGTATGCTTGCAATTGGCTATGGGGCAAACCGATAACAACTACATAACTAACTATAGTCCTGAAATCAACCGATCTGGTGATGCCATTTATGCCGTGACCATTGACGCGGAAGGTTTACTTTATTTCGCTACATCAAATGGAGTTCTGATTTATGACGGAGAGAAATGGCAAATGTTTTCTTCTGAGGAATTAGTAGAGATACGAAGTTTAACCTATGATTTACGAACTGACCGGGTTTATGTAGGAGGCATGACAACTTTTGGGTATCTCGAAAAAGATGCCATAGCGAGATATAAATATGTCTCTCTTTCATTGCCAGTAAAATCAAAATATTCATTTAGGTCTGTTTGGCAAATCTTCCTTGATCAAGATAAGGTGATGTTTCAATCTTCAGAGGGATTTTTCTCGTATGAAGGGGATTCAATCACGCTTACGCGGATGAGAGATGCGTTTATTTACGAAGTAGACGACCGCAAATATGTTTCTCAAACTGGTGGTTCCCTGTATGAGTGGAGACAGGATTCACTATATGCGATTTGGAATGAGCCTATTCCAAAAGATGAAGTGGCTTTCAACGTGATGAAGTGGAAAGAGAACCAACATATAATTTTTTTTATAGGAATCGGGATCTTTCACCGGGACTTGAATACTAATAAAATTACGCCCTTCCAACACCCTTGGTCAGAACTGGTTAAGAAATATCGGTATTACTACGGTGCCATGGTTAATGATAGTTTGTTTGCAATGGCTACATGGAAAGATGGTATTATCCTAACCGACTTAAAAGGGAAAATTGTTGAAAGGTGGAATACGGAAAAGGGTTTAAATTCAGATGGTACGTATAGTATGGTACTTGATAACCTTGGAAAGTTATGGCTTGCAACAGAATACGGAATTTCTACGATCGATTTAACAGAGGCAATACCTAACCTTATACCCAAGTCTCATTCGACTCCAAAAAGTAAGGTGTTGGCAATGATAACCAATCATAACTTGACTACTTACACCACTGGCTCCACGGACACTTTTTGTATTGAACGGAGGCCTAATCATCTCAGGTTTGATTTTACTACACCAGGACTTTCTTTTTTTGGTGATAGCGTTTATCAGTACATCTTGGAAGGGTATGACTCCGGATGGAGTACAGTAAGCGGAAAAAGCGCTGCTTCTTATGAACACTTGCCAAACGGAGAATACACGTTTAAAGTTAAAAGTGTGTGGCCTGAGGGTAGTTCAGAGGAGGGTTTGTTATCTGTGATTATAAACGAACCCTGGTATGCATTATTTTTTGGAACAGTTGGGTACATTCTTATGGCTCTCTTTGCTGTTATTATAATAGCGCTACTTATAATGAATGGTTACCGACATCGACAAAAGCTTTTAATTAAGTTAGTGAACGAAAAAACTAAAGAGATTGAAAGGCATCAGCAGGAATTGATCATAAGTAATAAGAACCTGATGGAGACCAATGAAGAGTTGGACACATTTCTTTATCGTTCATCCCATGATTTGGTATCTCCGGTGAAATCCATAAAAGGACTGATAAACCTTTTAAAGATATCAGATGAGAATCGAAGTGAATTTATACCAATGTTGGAAGACCGAATTGGTAAGCTCGAGAGATTGTTATTGGAGATCAACGGTTATGTTAAAAACAGTAAAAACCACTCCGTTGTAGAGCCTTTTAATCTCAAGGAATTAGTTGATGTAGTATGGTCTGAATTGGAGTTTATGGATAATGCTATTCAGTTGAAATTCATTAATGAGATAGATAGTAGCGTTGAATTAACTTCAGATCGGGAAGGCTGGAGGGCTATTATTGCTAATCTATTGTCAAATGCAATTAAATACCATGATTTAGGAAAAGCTGATCCATTTATTAAGGTCAGTGCTTCACAACATAACGAGATAATGGAATTAGAGATTGAAGACAATGGACAAGGAATTCCAAGCGAGTTGCAGAAGAGGTTGTTTGAAATGTTTTATAGAGCGCATGAAGTTTCAACTGGCTCTGGACTTGGGCTTTTTCTTGTTAAAAAGATGGTTACTAAATTAAATGGAAAAATTGTGCTAGAGTCAAAGCATAATCAAGGAACTAAAGTAAAGATCACTGTTCCGTTATCCATTAAGTAACAGGAATTTTAACTCCTCTTATCTTCAAATAAGTCAAGGCAATTTTCTATGACATGAAAGTAAGTATGGTGGCAGTTACCAACAGCATTGCTAAATGATATCCTGTGTTGATCCAAAAAAGCTTCCATGATTTCTTCTCCCAAGTGACAGCACCAATGTCTACAGGAAGATAAAAACCAAGCCATGTGAAGATGGCTGCATTCATTATAGAACCAATTTTTGGCATTTGATCCATACCCGGCACAAATGACCAGGCAGCCATGTTATTTGCAAATACAAAGGCAAAGAAGAAATTGCCGATTATCATGATAATCATTCCTTTTGCCATTTCTCCACCTGATGGCTTTACGGATAGATCAAATCCCATTTCATTTGCCCATGCTTTGCCGAATAAAGGTGTGTACCATAAGAATCCAAGAATAAAGTTGGCCACTACAGCAATGAGTACAGCTATCCAGTTAATTGTTATTTCTTCCATAGTCTTAAAATTTATTGTTGGGTGTTGGGTTAACTAAAGGTCATTTATTTTAAACAATAAACCATCACCCTCATTGGGTAATTTGTCAAATCAGATAAACTAGAGCTGAACGAGCCATTTTCTAATAAATGAATGATTTAGACCTAAGGATGATGCTTCTTGCGGAGAGAATGCCGCAAGTGAAGGTTATTATTTACACACCAAAATATCCGACTCCTCTTGACATTAATCCGGCAAGTAACGGTATAATAAACAGTAAGAGCAGTTCTAATCTTAACATTATAAAAATTGACTTGGGCACCTTTACTGTTTCTGAGACACTACCTTTTCTGTTTTTGATAAAAAAGATGGTAGGGTAAATGGAAAGTAACCCGATGGCGATAAAACAGGTTAGTTTTAAATGGAAAACCCAGTTTTTGGAATAGAATTCGGTTGGTTTACCGTAGCCGCCGAGCCACAATGTGAACCCAGCTATTAGAAGTGTCAAAGCGGCCAACCCATAGACAGCATCAATTCGTGAAACACGAGCCAATTCACTTCGTGTCATTTCTGGCTTTAGGAGAAGGTGTTCGGATATCAGGGTACCAACAATGCCAAAGATGGAAATAAAGTGGAGATAGCGCAGGATAAGTTCAGTTGTCATAATTCTACTCTGTAGTCTATGTGTGTGGAGTACTATTTCGATTTAAATTAATTAGAAATCTATTCTTGATGCAATGATTTGTGTCAATTAATAACTGTCGAAACCTACTACCATCTGCCTACCATTAATTACTAACCATCGGATGCTCATATTTAATGTATTGAAAATGAATCACCTTGGGGGAGTAACAAGATTAGTGTATTAAAAAGTGATTTTAACGTACCCCAACCTTGGTGAATTATATTATCGAGTAGGGATAAAGTCGATCCGGATTTAGCTTGGCGACTTATAATAAAGTACATTAGATAACGTTGTTAAATAAACTGAGCGCATAAGTATAAATTTTGTCACCTAAACAAAAAACTCATGACATTAAAAATCAGATTCACTCTTATTAAAAAATTAGCAGCCCTTGGAGGTATTATAATGTTGACCGTGTTGTGGCTGGCCTAAATCTTTCCGCTAGGCGTGGGTCAATCGTTTAACGATCCATATCTACTTTCTTATCACCACCAACTGATCCTTTCGCATTTTTTACATACTTCTCAAGCCAATTATCCATTTCCCACAGCATATGGAGTAACGATTCCTTGGCGCGATAACCATGGCTTTCATACGGTAGTTTTACGAAACGCGCTGTACCTCCATGGCCTTTGATCGCATTGTAGAACCGCTCACTTTGTATAGGAAACGTGCCACTGTTATTGTCTGCTTCCCCATGGATTAATAAAATGGGCTCATTCACTTTATTGGCATAAGAGAATGGAGACATTTCATAATAGATCTCTGGAGCTTCCCAGTAGGTTCTTTCTTCAGATTGAAATCCAAAAGGAGTAAGTGTGCGATTGTAGGCGCCACTTCGAGCGATACCCGCCTTAAATAAATTGGAATGAGCCAATAAATTGGCTGTCATAAAAGCTCCATAAGAATGACCGCCAATTCCAACACGGTTGGAGTCTACAATATTCAAATTAGCAGTATAGTCTATTACCGCCTTTGCGCTGGATACCAGTTGTGGAATGTATGTGTCATTGGGTTCGGCATCTCCTTCACCAATGATGGGCATAGCAGCATCATCGAGAACTGCATAGCCGCGTGTAACCCAGAATAAAACACCGCCTGCACTTATTCGAGTAAACGCATAGGGCGATCCTGTGACCTGCCCTGCGGCTTCAGCAGATTTAAATTCTCGAGGGTAAGCCCATACAATGGCAGGGAGTGGCCCATCTTCTTTTTTGTATCCGGGAGGTAAATACATATCCACAGTGAGATCAACTCCATCCTCACGTTTGTAATGGAGCACTTCCTTTTTTACATCTTTTAGCTGTGGATAGGGGTGAGGAAAATTAGTAAGCTTGGTGAGCTCATTGTCCCCCCTTGTTCGTATAAAATAGTTGGGTGGTTCACTCTGGGATTCTCGGGAGGTAACAAATGACATTTTTTTGTCATCCATCACATTGACAACACGCTCGTAATAGGGAGCAGCAGATTGCCATAGTCTTTCTTTTTTCCCGGTCGTTAAATTCATTTTATCAATGAAAGGCTTGTCTCCCTCTGGTGATGAACCTCGGCCATTTAATAACACTGAATTATCTTGTGTAATCTGAATGGTATTTCGTCCGTATTTATTGAATGTTGTAATGAAACTTCCGGGGTCATTGTAGCTATCTTCAGTGGAGCGATCAATAATTACTTTCTTTGATTTAGAAATCGGGTTTACTTGATAGACTTTTAGCTTTCTATCACTCCTCCATGATTCATAAATAAAAGCAACATCCTCTTTTGCCCACTGTACACCAGCATATCGAAGTGGCAGGCTAATAATCTCCTTTGCATTTCCAGTAAAAGGGGCGCTTAATTGGTAGACCTTATCGCGAATAGCAGCTTCCGTTTTTGGATTACCTCCATCTTGTGCTTCTACCCAATAGATGGTGGCAGGTTGATCGCTTCTCCACCCATGACTGCGCGGTCCTGTTTGCGTGGAGTTAAACCCGTTGGGAATGTTATCGGTTAGTGGTATGTCTATAATTTCTTTAATCAATTTTCCATTGAGATCAACTATTGTTATTTTTTGAGGGAAACGATAATAAGGAACAAGATAGGAGTAGGGCTTATGAATATTTTCAACCATTATCATTTTCCCATCGGGAGAAGGGTTTGCTGAAAGGTATAACGCCTTTGGAGCAATCGTTCTTTCTTCGCCAGTAATTCTTTTTATCACAATTTCGGAAGAACCATAATAATCGAATAAATCTTCGTCATAAGGATTCTCTAATAAATCCTGGTAGGTGCGCGAGGGAGCTTGCTTGCCAAGATTTTCTTCTATGACAGGACCATTGGGTACACGTGATTTTTCCGGTAAGGGTTTTAGGTTAGCAGGTACCGCTGTAAAAATTACATGTTCAGAATCGGAAAGCCAGTGGAATGAATCAGAGAATACATTGTTTATTTTGCGCTCTGTGATTTTTGAAGCTTTTTTAGCATCCATGTCTACCATCCACAATTCTATGCGGTCGTTGTAGTTTTGTAAAAAAGCAAGTTTCTTACTGTCAGGTGAGAAATGATAATCACTAATCAACAGTGGGCTAGGCAGGTTTGTAATCTCATAATCCTTTTTGTCGTCCAATGATTTCATTTTTAATCCAATAAGATAGGCCCCTCGGCTTCTTCCAAAATTTTCCGGGTTGATCCGAAGTCCTGCAATGCGGAGTTCAGGACGTGATAATTCTTCAATACTTGGATAATCCGATCGATCAAATAAAACCATCCAATGGTTGTCTGGAGAAAATGTAACAAAGGGAGTTAAAGGTGCTTCAAGTAAATTGGCAATTTCTTCCACAGGACGCTGGTAGCCAATATTGAGCTGGGCACTTACCTGATAAGAAAAGAAGATCAACAGTAGTAGTACTTTTTTCATAGTAGAAGGGTGTGATAATTAGAATCGTCAGTTTGCCATTATCAATGTTCCATTTATTGATAACAACCTAAAATACAAAATTAAATGAATTAGTAGCCTGTCTTGATTCCTTTCTCAATTGCAGGTACACCTTCTTTCATCCATTCAGGTTCTTCAGCTCCTTTTAAATAGAAATCGAAGAATTGTTTCATTCGAATTTGGAAGTCCATTCGGTTTTCACGTTTTACAGGCCAGTGTGGTTCGCCATTATAATTGAGCATCCAAACTGGTTTGTTGAGTCTGCGCATGGCCATGTACATCTCAATACCCTGATACCAAGGAACAGCGGTGTCAGCATCGTTGTGTAGAAGTAACACTGGTGTTTCTATTTTATCTGCAAAGAATAAAGGCGAGTTTTCCAGATAGAGCAATGGCTTTTCCCAAAGCGTTCCTCCAATTCTACTTTGTGTGCGTTCGTACTGGAACATTCTACTCATTCCACTTCCCCATCTGATCCCACCATACGCACTTGTCATATTGGCTACAATGGCTCCCGCCTCTGCTGCTTTGAATAAATTGGTGCGTGTAACGAGATAGGCGGCCTGATATCCACCCCAGCTGTGTCCTTGTATACCAATGTTCTTTTCGTCAACAAAACCTTTTTCCATAAGGCTGGTAACGCCTGGCATAATGCTATTGTATGCGCTCTCACCGGGAAACCCAATTTTATAAACAATATCCGGAACGAATACCAGGTAGCCATCACTTACATAGGTAGTTCTGTTGATGGTGGATCGAAGTGGGGTTGGATGAGTATAGTCATGTAGATTATCACTATTCCTTTCATAGAAATAAACAATCATGGGATATTTTTTGCTCGGATCGAATCCTTCAGGCTTGTAGAGCAAGCCCTCCAAAGGAACATTGTCTAATGAATTCCATCTCACCAGTGACACATTGCCCCAGAAATAATTTTTCATTTGAGGGTTGGCTTCGCTCAATTTTTTGATGTTGGAAAATTTGGTGTCAGTAGTAGTCCACACATCCGGGAATTCTCTAAAACTCTCTCTAGTGAAGAGTAGTTGATCAGCAAGTTTGGCTTTCTCCACATTACCAAATCGGAAGTCATCAGATATCCGCTTTGTTAGCTTTCCATTTTTAAGGGAAAGTGTATAGAACCCTGATGCTTTTGTTGTTTCATCAAATGAGGAAAGTAATAACTCTTTACTAGGATCGATAAACCTTTCTTCATCATCTAATTCTATATATCGAAATGTAATCTTTTGTTGCCTCCCAATTTTTGTAATATTCACAGGAGCCTTATTGTTCTGGGGATCGAAGGCCCAAAGGTCGTAGCGATCGTAAGCAATGAAGAGTTCATCATCCGCTGTCCAACCTGCCGCACCGTATCGTCCCGGATAATCTGGATGATCGTCCAGCTCATCAGCAAATTTCACATCGAGGCTAGAAGTTAACTGAACTATTTTTTCAGTTTTGACAGCGTACGCAAACCATGCTGTGTCTGGTTCACTGAACCAATAGACATAATTTCCCTTTGGAGATAGATCGGTGAAACCCCTTATAGCACTGGCAACTTTCTTTTTAGACTCGCTTTGTAAGTTAAATAAGTAGAGATCTTGAGGTACGCCTCCTTCCCAGGTGATGGCTTTGAGGTACGGAACATTGGTTTTTCCCATTAGAATGTTAGAGTTACCCTCATCACCAGGCAAAACTGTTGGAATGGCTTCATCTGCCAACTGCACCATTTTTTTTGTACCTAAATTAATAGCGGCCAGGTAGGAGCGTTTTTTTTCGTTATCTAGTCTTACATTTTGCATAGGATAGATATAATCATCTTCACTGTGCCAGATTTCCACACTCACAATTTCTTCTGGGAGCAGCGTTGTGTCCTGCACTACAGGGATTGGGGCGGTTCCAATAAAAAGTTTATCACCTTTTTTTGAAAAATGCGGAGTATAATGTTCGCTTAGAAGCCATTGTTTAGGAAAGTTGGACGCGGTTGTGATGTCAAGTAGCTGTGCGGTTTCATCAGCTTTGGTCCAATGGTATAGTTTGAAATATTTTATTACTGCTTTGGTTGTATCGGTGTCAACGAGGAAGGCACTTTGATCTCCTCCTTCACTTATAGAAAGTCCTTTGTATTTGAATTTGGCATGTCCTTTATACATAGGTTTAAGTTGCTCGTTTTGTAAATCATACCAATACACTCCCGCATCCAATGTTGATTCATTTCCAGTTGTAGAAAATAGAAGTCCCTGGCCGTGTTTGGCAAACTCGTAGTTGGTAACGAATTCAAAAGAAGTTTCTTTACTGTCTGATAACTTGCGAAGAACAAGGGTATACCCATTGTCTTCACTATTTTTCCTCACTTTCTTAGGCTTACTTTCGTTATCAGCAGTATTCTCTGTTTTAGCCTTTTCCTCTTTTTTTGCGTCCAATTGGTAAGCCACCCATCCACTGGCCTTTTGTAGAACTTTATAAGACTTGATTGTTGGAATTTTTTCTATGGCTTTCGTTTGGAACGAAAAGATGCCTAGAGAATCTTTGGGTAGATCATCTTTTTTCTTTTTCTGCCTGCGAAGATCTTTAACCACATTTTGTTGAGGCTTTATTTTAAAAATAGCGTACTTACTGTCATAGGTGAGTGAGATGTCAGTAGCGCGATGAACAGCATTTTGTGTGTTGGTCTTAAGGTCATAAAAAATAATTTTTCCGTCCCCGTCCTGAGGATTGATAGTAAACGCGGCATGCTTGCCGTCCGGAGTTAATTCTTCATAAGTAATCTCTTTCCAATCATCGTAAACGGTATGGTCCAATGCTTTTTTGGTTGCATTAGGCGATTTCTGAGCAAAAGATATTGTACTTAAAAGAAGGGAAGTGAGTAGTAAAAGATGCTTCATAGGATGCTAATAATTATAAGCAGTGAAGATACTATGGGAGCAGGTAGAATCAAGGTAAAATCTTGATAAAAGGCAACTCAATTTACGACCCGGTCATGTATCGAAATCGTAAACTAGCTTATTGAAAATCGAAATTAATCCTATCTTTCAGCGATGGATGTTAAAACCAAACAAAGGATATTAAACATAACTAGCCTGATTTGTGGAGTCTGGTTTTTAGCCACTAGTTGGTTTTGGGCTTGGCTTATCAATCTGATTTTCTCATTCCCAATAGGGCTACTGGGGGTGGTGCTGTGGTATTTTGGGAGAAAGTATGATGATACGAATAAGTTGAGCAAGATCTCCATTATACTGCACGGCCTGGGGTTGGCTTCTTCCATCATCTCTTTCCTATTGTTTTATATATTTAGTTGAGGGTAAATATTTTTCATATAGTTTACCTTAAGTGAAGGTGGCTGTTCGTTAATCTTGAATTAGATGACTATGCAAATGAATGTAAAAATTAAATTGATGGTGCTATTGATGCTTTCCCTGATGGCTTGTGAAAGCAGTTATAATGATGATCGGATGCCGGCCGAAAATGAATCTTATGACGAAATGATGGAGGCTCCTGTTACTAAACAGTTGGTTTCCCAAAACGAGCCGGAAACAGAAAGAAAGCTGATAAAGGAAGGGTCCATGAGTTTTCAATGTGAAGATGTGGTGAAGACCAAATCTGAAGTGGATAAAATAATTAAAGAATTGGGTGCTTACTCATCCAGTGAGGGGCAGGATAGTTATGGAGAGAACCTCAACTATCATCAAACTATTCGTGTGCCAGCCGAGAAATTTGATGGGTTGATTCAGGGTTTGGAAAAATTAGCGTTAAAAGTCGAGAGCAAAGACATTAATACCCGTGATGTGACTGAGGAATTCATTGACCTGGAAACCCGGCTGAAAACGAAGAAAGAGCTGGAATTACGGTATCTCGAGATTCTAAAACAGGCGCGTAGCGTTGAAGATGTGTTATCCGTAGAGAGAGAAATAGGAAATGTGAGATCGGAAATTGAATCTATGGAAGGAAGATTAAACTATATCAAAAATAAAGTTTCTTTCAGTACACTTAATGTCAACTACTATCAACTATTGGATTCGGATTTTGGATTTGGGTCAAAATTTATGGCATCACTTAGTAATGGTTGGGAAAACCTACTTTTATTTTTGATAGGCATTATGAATTTGTGGCCATTTATCCTTTTAATAACAGGAGGTATATGGTTATTTTTCCGTTGGCGAAAGAAAAGTAAAACTGCCTAAGTTAGTGCCCTCAAATAGGGCACTAACTTTAATAGTATTGATAAGTCGTGAGTTCGTTTCCATACTCACTGCTTGAAGTGCGCGTGAGAGGGTATCCATCTTGTCGCAATTCATAGTTAAAAGAATAATGAATGGTTTGCTTTCCAATGGTTACAGTATGTTGGAGAGGTAATTTAGTTTGCATGATTACTCCTGGAATCACCTCTACCATTGGAAATGGATTAGGGGCATCAATGTAATTCGCGTAAGTCTTGCTGCTATTTAACTCAAATGAATTTGCATGTGCATTGTACGTGTAGTACAAGCTAGTGTAGAGATTACCATCGGTAAAATACAGAAATTCATTTACCCCTCGCAATGCGTAATGGTCCTCATAACGCATGTAATACTCGGCAACATTGGCCAGCAACCCCTGCTCATTGTAGGTGAAAGTTTTGTATTCGGAAATAAAGCCATTTGAGAGTATATTTTTACGCACCACCCTTTCATTTTCCCAAATGTATTCCTCCACCTTCCCATGGTTATTGGAAACGGTAGTCAATTTGCCATCTTGATTATAATCATAGGTGTAGCTTCCCGTTTGAACGAATGGAGTTTCAGATCGCCAGGTTATCTTGTTTATTTTGCCGCTGCTATTGTATTGATAATTTCGAGTAGTAGTCCAGTTTCCTGAAACGGTTTTGTAACCTAATGCAATTGTGCTAATGCCACCTTGTTGCCCCTCATTTTGATCGCCTGGATTTCCGAAAGGATCACCGGGGTTTTTGGAGGGCTCCTCTTGTGGATTTTCATCAATTTGAGGTAACGGAGTAGGTTCTATAGGTTCAGTCAGGTCGTCACAGGACACTAGGATCACTGCTGTAAATGCTACCAAAACCAACGATTTTAACGCTTTGATTCTCATCTGTTATTATATTTTCATATATAGACACAGAGATGCAATTTGCGGTTGGAATGGAACTCAGGTAAATAGTTCCTCGCTAATAAAGTCTTTGATTAAATAATATTGTTGGTTTATGCAGCACCATTGTCGGTGTCTTTCTCCTCTTTATTAGCAGAATCTTCATCTGTGTCGGTCTCATGCCTTGAGATGTGCAGCATAAATTGTTTATCCAACGAAAACTCAAAAATGTGTTCATCCATTAGCTCAGTTGCTTTTGGGGATTCAGAAAGCACATTCAATAAGTCTTTGGCTACACCGGAACCTTTAATATTGTTAACTGCTTTGCCCTGATGGGCTTCTAAAGTAAATGCATAAGCTTTTTCTTTAGGGTTCAATGCCTTAAACTCATGTTTGAAAAACTTGTATTCCTGAGGGGCTTCTTCAGCAGCAAGCATTAATTGTAAGATGGCAGGGCGATACTTATGCCAAAGCGATGCGTATCCCTGATTCGTCATGGAGCTGAAATATTGAGGACTCATTTTTATTTATTTTAATTTCTGATTTTGGAATATAAACTGCTAACCTAGGTAGGTCAACAAACCTTTACTTCTTGATGTGTGTCGCAATCTTCGTGTAGCTTTTTCCTTTATTTGTCGAACCCTTTCTCTGGTAAGATTAAACTTTTCACCTATCTCTTCAAGAGTCATCGCAGTATGCCCATTTAGCCCGAAATAGTCACAAATGACCTCAGATTCTCTTTCTGTTAAAGTAGAGAGGGCACGACTTACTTCTCTTTGCAATGAATCGTGCATCAAAGCAGTGTCAGGAGTATCTACCTGATCACTGGTAAGAACATCCAGTAAGCTATTTTCTTCGCCTTGTACGAATGGGGCATCTACAGACACCTGCCTTCCGCCTGAGCGAATAGTTTTTTCAACTTCATCTACACTGAGTTCCAATACTTCAGCCAATTCATCACTGGAGGGCTCACGCTGAAACTTTTGTTCTAATTCTGAAAAAGCCCTTGAAATTTTATTCAGTGACCCCACACGATTTAATGGAAGGCGCACCACACGTGCTTGTTCTGCAAGGGCCTGCAAAATAGATTGACGAATCCACCATACAGCATAAGAAATAAACTTAAATCCCCGTGTTTCATCAAAGCGTTCTGCGGCCTTAATTAAACCCACGTTACCCTCATTGATAAGGTCACCCAGGCTAAGCCCGTTATTTTGATACTGTTTAGCAACTGAGACCACAAATCTCAAATTGGCCTTAGTTAACTTCTCCAATGCAATTGCATCTCCCTGCTTAATCCGCTTGGCCAGCTCTACTTCCATCTCCGCTGTAATCAGGTCTACTTTACCAATTTCCTGAAGGTATTTGTCCAGGGACTGACTTTCGCGGTTGGTGATTTGCTTACTAATTTTTAGTTGCCTCATAGCATATTATCGAGTATGGTAAAAACGAAGTGATGAGAAAAACCAAGACCGGAGTCTTTATTTCAATTGATGAATCAGATCGAAAGCGACTGTAATAAAGTCTATTCCACTTGACTCAAAGAATTGAATAGTAAAGATACTAATTTTTTGATGATTGGCGTGGGAAAGATTTTGACGCTTTAGAACTTAAAATACACAATTAAGTACCAGACCTTGTTGATATATATTCAAAAGTAGGGTTTCTTTAACCTATGACTAGGGCTCTGATCCTCTTTTTATTTTTTGTTGCGCAGATGTCTTGTTTTGGACAATCAACTTATGATAGCCTGCGCATAGCGTTGACCACAGCTCGACAAGAACAGAAAGCCGATGTGTTAAATGAACTTGCAGCGTTTTTTCAGACCGGTTCTTCAGATTCAGTGAAGATATTTGCAGAGAAAGCATATGTCTTATCTAAAGAAATTGGGTATCAGAAGGGTTTGGTTAAGGCACTTTCATTATTGGCGCTTTCGGAAAGAATGCATTCTCAATATGATTCAAGTTTAGTTTATTATCGAATGGCCTTGGAACTGTCGGATAGTGCAAGTATGCCAGCCTTATATGCAGAAATACTTATGGGCATCGGGGGTACTTATTATTACAAGAATAGACCTGATAGCGCAATGAATAACTATGTTAAGGCCGCTGAGTTATTTGAAATGCTTGGGATGCAAAAGAGATTGGCTTCTGTTTATTCCAACCTAGGTACAGTTATGAATGCTAATGGTCAAGACGAAAAAGCATTGTTGTACTTTACAAAGGCATTGAGGTATGCAAAGGAAAATAGATTACTCAACGTACAGCTACCGGCAATGGTCAATCTTGCTATATATTATGAGAATAGAAATCAGTACGATTCAGCGCTGTATTATGCCGATGCCTGCTACCAAATTTCGGCCGAAAATAACATGAAGTACGGTATGGGCAGAGCATTGCTGATTTTACCAAATATTTACGCCAAGCTGGAGTTGTTTGATCGAAGCTTAAATAGTGCTAGGGAAGGAATGACTTTGTTTGAAGAATCTGGAGACGAAGTGTTGGTAAGACGAATGATTTATCAGGAAGCTATTGCTTTAGTTGGATTAAGACAGTACAAATCAGCGTTGCTAAAATGTCAACGCCTGATGGAGCAATTGGATCGTGATGATCCCTTTAACGAGCAGGTTTATCTTTTAAGTTCACAGGTGTATGAGGGGCTCAATAGCCCTGATAAAGCTTTAGCATATTATAAGTTGTTTTTTGATGTGTATCAGAACTCCTCTCTGGAAAAACAGAGGGATCAACTTACTGAACTTGAAGCCATATATGATACAGAAAGAAAGTCAAGAGAGATAGAGTCACTCGGTAATAAGACGAAACTTCAAGAGCTAAAAATAAGGCAGCAGATTGGGATGATCGTTGGTGGCTTGGTGGTAGCCATTATCATCATATTGTTTATTCTGTTGTATTATCGACACAGAGAATTAAGAAAGCAGAATGAACTGCTCACACTGCAACAAAGGCTACTCAGGTCGCAAATGAATCCTCACTTCATTTTTAATGCGCTGAGTGCTATCCAAAAATTTGTCATAAAGAAAGATGCCATTGAAGGCGCATCCTTCATTGCAAAATTTGGAGCATTGATGAGGCAATTTTTAGAGCAATCCAGACAAAATTGGATATCTCTTGAGGATGAGGTAAATACTTTGTCTAATTATCTGACTGTTCAGCAGCTTAGATTTGATAATAGATTTGAGTACTCCATCGTTGTTGCTGATGATATTGATATTACTACTACTTTTATTCCTCCGCTATTGGCTCAGCCATTTGTAGAAAATGCCATAGAGCATGGTATTGCTGCAAACCAAACTGATGGACGAATAGAGATATCTTTTTCGAAAAGAGGAGTTGATTTAGTATTAAAGATTTCTGATAATGGGGAAGGATTGATGGCAACAAAAAATAAGGACCATAAATCATTGGCAACTACAATTACGAAAGATCGACTTCATCTCTTGCATAAGGCATGGGATAAGTCTGCAATTGAAGTGATAGATAAGGTTACTTTAGGTAATAGAGAAACAGGGGTTGAAGTTTCGATGATCGTACCTGTAAAACCAAGACAATGAAAGTAGCGCTGATAGATGATGAAGATTCAGTTCGGCAAACGATCCAAACTATCCTTCTTCATTATTACCCTGATTTGGAAATATTAAACGTATCGGGAGTGGCAGAGGGATTGAAGTTGGTTACCTCATTTGCTCCTGATCTGATTTTTTTAGACATAGAATTGGGAGATGGAACTGGTTTTGATTTTCTGACAAGAATTGAAAAAATAGATTGTCCTGTTGTCTTTGTTACCGCTCATGATCACTATGCAGTGAAGGCTTTTAAGTTTAGTGCTCTCGATTACATTCTCAAGCCGGTAGACCCTAAAGAGATTGTGGCTTCAATGGAGAAGGTGAGAGATAGACGAATAGAGCAAGACCAGGTAAAGTTGAATACGTTGTTACAAAATAAAAACCAGGAACAATTTGACAAGATTGTATTGTCAGATAATGCTAACGTTCATTTGATTGATATTAATAGCATAGTCCTATGTAAGGCAGTTGGTAATTATACACACTTCTTTCTTCAGGATGAAAGGGAGATCGTTATCTCAAAAACCTTAAAGCATTACGATGAATTGTTGAGTGAAAATGATTTTGTAAGAATTCATCAGTCCTATCTGATCAATCTGCACCACCTCGACCGTGTTAATAAACGCGATGGGGGAGAGGTGGTGATGAAAAATGGGGTTGTAATACCCGTGTCGAGTAGAAAAAAGGAGATATTAGGTGAGGTGTTAAAAAAATTTAAAGCATAGCTTCACCCCAGCTTGTGGTAACCCACGCTTTGTATCCTAATAATAAATTGTCCCCAGCATGTACTCAATAGGGTAGTGCAGATACTCAGATTGACCCTTCTGTTATTATTTGTAAACACATCTTAGGTATTAAATACAAAATCATGCCCTCATTTGGTGGTTTTGTGAACCTAAACAGTGTCAAATAATGAATGTACTCAACAAGCCTAAGCTCACCGTTTATTTAATAATTCTTTTCAGTTTTCAGCTGTTTTTAGCTTCCTGTAAAAAGGATGATCCTGATCCAGTTGATCAGCGAATCAATGAACTCACCGCTACATGGAAAGTAAATACTGTTGAAAATGATAATGTAGATGTTACTCAACAGTATGAAGGATTTACACTGACTATTTCCGGCCAAAACTATACCACTACAAATGGGAGAAACCCGTGGCCTGACGCAGGTACCTACGAAATTAATGCTGAAGAATTATCCACCCTGCGAAGGAGTGATGGGATAAATATTACTGTCGACAAAGTAACAGCAGACGAGCTTATACTCTCCTTCAACTTCAGCACTCTGGCTGGCGGACGAACTAAAGGCGTGACGGGCAATTTTACTTTTTCACTAATTAAATAGAGATAATGAAAATTCTATACAAAATTATTTTTACTACAATCGTAGTTATGACTACAGTAGTGCTGCACGCACAAACAATTGTATATGTGAATGGAAGTGCTTCAGGAATCAATAATGGAACAAGTTGGGTAAATGCTTATACAAGTTTGCAAGCTGGGATTGACGCTGCAGCTTTGAGCACGCCAGCACAGGTGTGGGTCAAGGCGGGTACTTACTTTCCTACAACCGGAACGGATAGGACAATCTCATTTACGATGAAAAATGACGTTGAAATTTATGGTGGTTTTGCAGGGACAGAAACGCTTCTGAGTCAACGTGATTGGATAGCCAATGAAACAATACTCTCAGGAGATATTGGGGTGTTGGGAGATAAAAATGATAATTCTAATAATGTGATCAATAATGATTACCTGTCGACAGCACCGCTTACCGCCTCGGCCATATTGGATGGAGTTATAGTTGAAGGTGGATATGCTGTTTCTACTGGCACCACTAGTGTAAACGGTGGTGGGGGTATAAGGAATACAAATGCGAGTCCGATTATTAGAAATTGTACCATCCGAAATAATGAAAATGCTGGAGGATTTGGTGGTGGAATGTTTAATACTGGTGAATCAAATCCAATTATCTTAGGATGTGTTTTTTATGAAAATACTAGTTTGTCTTGGGGTGGAGCAATTGCTTTTCGCCCGGAATCAAATATTTCATTTGTACATAATGTAGCATCTACTATTGCTAATTGCTTATTTTATGATAATACTTCAGGATCGGTAGGAGGAGCTATATATGTAGCTAACTATCTGGTTAATATCATTAACAATACTGTGACGGAAAATACCTCTAACAATAGTGGTGGTGCAGGTATAGTTTACTTAGAGTTTGGTGTAGCAGTAAATGATGCAGCCTATACAAACAATATAGTTTGGGGTAATATAGCAATCAATTCAGGGCAAGGGCAAGAACAAATTAGGTTGAACAATCCAGGCCCTGTTTTTACTGCCAATATAGTTGAAGGTGGCGTGACGGGTGTTTCGTCACTTAATATTGATCCAGTATTTACTGATGCGTTAAACGATGATTTTTCTATCAGTTATTGTAACTCTCCGGCAATCGATATAGGGTCTTCTTCCAACATACCTGCATTCCTTACAACTGATCTTACAGGAAATAATCGGGTGTTTGGTAGCGCAATTGATTTGGGTGCCTATGAAGTACAATCGCTGCGGCCTTCCTTTTCAACAAACAATGTGACTCACGTCAGTTGTTTTGGTGAGAATAATGGACAAGTAACACTGAATGCAACGGGCACTCATGGGCCACTTACTTTCAGCTTGAATGGAACCAACTATTTTGCTAATAATGTTTTTACATCCTTAACTGCCGGATCGTACACAGCCTATGCGAAAGATAACAAGGGGTGTATTGTAACTGAACCAATCACTATCAATCAACCCGCTCAGTTGGGAGCTACAGTAAATGTTACTGATGTTTCATGTTTTGGAGAAGCACAGGGAATAATAGGAGGTGAGTTTGGTGGTGGCACACCCCCTTGGCGCATTAGTTTCGATGGAGGCTCCTCCTTTGTTACGCCTCAGCTTACGGGGGGCTATTCAATTACTGGTTTGGTAGCGGGTACTTACAATGTAACTATTGTAGATGCGAATTCATGCTCCTTTACTATTGCTACTCCAGCCGTAATATCATCACCGACAGAAATAGTAGCCACAGTTACTAAATCAGATATTACTTGTAACGGAGCAGCTGATGGTGCCATAACAATTAATGCTACAGGAGGAACAGGGATATTGCAATACAGTATAGATGGATCAACTTTCCAGACTTCCAACTCTTTTAGTGGTTTGGTGGTGGCCAGCTATTCCATTAAGGTTAAGGACGCAAATAACTGTGAACTTACGTTGGGAACTGAAACCATCACAGAACCAGCTGTTCTTAGCACTTCAGTATCAAAGACCGACCTAATATGCTCTGGCTCACAAGCAGGTCAAATAGAGATTGTTGCAACGGGAGGAACACTTCCGCTTGAGTATTCTATTGATGGGAGCAGTTTTCAGTCTGCCTCCACTTTTCTGGGATTAAGCGGTGGAACCTATTCTGTCACCACTAAAGATGCCAACGGGTGTACTGTGGTTGATAATGTAGTTCTTATTGAACCAGATCTTTTCATCTCTGGTCTGTTAAAAGAGGACATTTCTTGCCATGGCGCCAATGATGGAAGTATTACCCTTTCACCTTCAGGCGGTACATCGCCTTTAGCGTTTAGCATAGACAATTCTGCTTTTGGTTCTGTAACGAACTTCGATAATCTAGGTCCTGGTAATTACACCATTACTACACAAGATGGAAATTCCTGTTTGTATGAAGATATTGTCACAATAATTGATCCTGAGCAGTTGACAATATCAGCATTGTTTGACGGTACTAGTGTTACAGTCACACCATCCGGTGGTACAGCTCCATTTAACTTCTCTGTAGATGATACAGGTTTTCAAGCGGAGAACACCTTTTTACTTCCCAATGGTCAGTATACGTTTACTGTGAGAGATACAAATAGTTGTGAAGCCAGTACAACGCAATCACTGGTTATCACTTCCATTGATAATGGATTAGAGGATATTTCAATAATCGCATACCCTAATCCAGTCACAAACACAATTTCCTTGTCCGGTGTGTCTGGCGAGGTGGATATCCGATTACTGGATGAAAATGGGAAAATTGTAGTTGAGAAGCTTCAGATAAATCCGGAGAAAGAAATACCTGTTCATTTTTTAAAGCCAGGTTATTATATTCTTGATGTTACTACTGCAAAAGGCCAACGAGCCATATTTAGAGTGGTGAAAAATTAATTTTAGTTACATTATCAGAATACGCCTAGTCGTTTGATTTTTTTATCTTTAGGTAAAATTATGACGAAGCTATGGCAAAGAGATTAGTAAAAGGAGAAAAAAAATTGTTCGGAGTATGCAGTGGACTGGCCAATTATTTGGACATAGATCCCACCTTAATGCGCGCTTTATTTATTATCGCGGTACTTATGGCGGGAACTGGGGTTCTGGCTTATATCATACTTGCCATTATAATGCCTGATAAATAAAACTGTAGGTGCTATAGCGCCTCCACATTCAACGTTAGTGGAGACGCAAACACTTGGCAAATGGTTCTGTATTAGTAGAAGAATTGTTCTAGTATAATTTTTCCATCCTTCACTTCATACAGTGCTATTTCTTCCTGACTCATTCTTCCTTGACCTTTAAAGGTGGCATCAAATCCCATTGTACATGTGAAGTAGTTTCCAGCAACCTGTGGTTCGCTACAAAACCCACTGTGGGTTTCCTCAACCATTTCTTGCCACTGTTTTCCTTTTTCTTTGATTTGATCCATTCCATGAGCATTTTTGAAGCCCTGGGCATGCACGGGTTCAATGCTTTTGGCTTCTTTACTGAAAAGCTCATTCTGAATTTTCTCCCAATCGCCTTGCTGAGCCAGTGCGTAAAATTCTTTTGCTACCTCTTTAGTTGTCATAATTCTTTTGCTTTTGGTTAATGATGATACAAATAACCATACTGGGTGTGACAACCTTATGTCAGCAAGTAAAACGATTTTTATAATTATCTCATTTAATGGAGTAATGTGATCGAAGAGGACTTCGTTTAGGCCATAGTGGTAAAATGTAATATATTCATATCCTTAATTCAGGCTATGAAGGTACTATTCGTAATAGCAACTACGTTTCTTGGAGGTTTTATAGGTCTATTTTATGGTATTGCTACGGTACCAAAAAATAGTGGTTTAGCAGGTCCGGCCGAAGTTTTGGGCTATGCGCTCGTGGTGGCATTGATATCTCTGGTGCTTTCTATCATTATCAATAGAAAAATTAAGCCAGAAATTAGAAAGAAAATCACCATTGTCTTTTTGCTGATTTGCCTTATACCCATTTGTTGGTTGTTTTACCGAATTAAAACGAATAAATCTACTGATGCGGAACCCGCCTCAACGGCAAAGTCCGTAACGCCAATTAGTTACATGCAATCCAATTCATCGGGTTTGGGATTAGGAATGATGAGGCCAGACTTTTATTCAAAGCGTGTTTTATATTTTTATAACTCACCTACACTCGGAAAATCTGTCTCTGATCACACGCCATCAGACAGTTTGGTTTTTGGACAATCCGATCATCACCAATATGATATCCTCTATGCTCCGCCCTGGTTTTTTCCGGCTCATATGAAAATGGATTATGAAGTGCTCTATATGAAAGTTATTCTTCAAGGTAAGGATTGGATGCAGGTAGAGGTGAATAAGCAAACAGGGCAGTCATCATGGGTGGATGTAAGTGAAGTGAAATTATTTAACTGGCCACAATTTTTACTTAGTGTTAACTCTGTTGAAAATCCTGATCACCAAAATAACCCATTAAGGGTTCGTCCATTAGCGCAGGCAGGGCTCTGGAAAGGTGCAGCATACGAATGGATGATTCCTGATTTAGTCAATGAAAACTGGATGAAGGTATCCTTGCGTGACAAAGATATGCGTGTGGTAGGAGAAGGATGGTTGCGCTGGCGCAATGATAAAAATCTACTCATACGATATTCGTTACTTTCTTAATAAATTTCAAATGAAAAATGCTATTGCTTCTCTTTTGATCATTGGTCTGGCCATCTCATGTGAGCCGCAGTCGGGGCATGATTCACCTCAGAATGATTTTAGTTATGAAGAATTTGACATTGCGCAATTACAGCGGGGATATAAAAATGGAGAATATACTATTCAGGACATAACTCAGGGTTATTTGGATAGGATTAATGCAATGGATAAAAACGGACCTCAATTGAACTCCATCATTCAGGTGAACCCTGATGCTATGGAAATTGCGAAGGCATTGGATGAGGAGCTAAAGAATGGTACTTCTCGCGGTTCATTACATGGCGTACCTATAGTTTTGAAAGACAATATCGATACGCATGATAAAATGGAGACAACGGCAGGGTCTCGCGCTCTTCTAGGATCACATCCTTTACAGGATAGTTTTGTAGCGCAAAAATTACGAGAAGCTGGTGCTGTCATTATTGGTAAGGCCAACTTGAGTGAATGGGCCAACTTTCGGGGTGAAATGTCATCCAGTGGTTGGAGTGGAGTGGGTGGTCAGGCTAAAAACCCATATGATATTACAAGAAATCCTTGTGGCTCCAGTGCTGGTTCGGGTGTAGCAGTTTCTGCTAACCTTACTATGCTTGCAATAGGTACTGAAACAAATGGCTCGATCGTATGTCCTTCTACTGCGAATGGAATTGTAGGAATCAAGCCGACAGTTGGACTTGTTAGTCGTTCAGGAATAATTCCTATTTCATTTACCCAGGATACTGCAGGCCCCATGGCGCGTACAGTGAGAGACGCAGCCATCTGTCTTGGCGCTTTGGTGGGCGTAGATCCCAATGACAGTAAAACACAAGACGGAAACAGAAAAGAGTTTACAGACTACACGCAATTTCTAAAGGAAGATGGACTGAAAGGAAAGAGGATTGGGCTCTACATGGCGCCAATGGGTAGGAATAACAAAGTGGACAAAGTAATGCATCAAGCGATTGATTATATCAAAAGCCAGGGAGCCGAAGTGATAGAGATTCCTAAAATAGGAGTAGATGAAGTAGGAAAGTGGTCGTTTGAAATAATGTTGTTTGAGTACAAAGATGGATTGAATAAATATTTTAAATCACTGGGTCCAGATGCCAAGATCAAAAGCCTTGAAGACCTGATTGCTTTTAATAAAAAAGACTCAGTTGAATTGAGGTTTTACAACCAGCGCTACCTGGAGATGGCACTGGAGAAGTCTGGATTAGATTCTGATGAGTATAAGCAAACTCTTGAGAAAATGTTAAGAGGTACCCGGGAAGAAGGAATCGATCGAGTGATGAATGATCACAACCTGGATGCAATCATTGCACCTACAGGGGGACCAGCCTGGAAAACAGATTGGACAAATGGTGATTCAGGCCATATAGGAAGTTCTTCACCAGCGGCTCGTTCTGGATACCCCAATATCACCGTGCCCATGGGGTTTATTGAAGGACTTCCAGTTGGAATCTCTTTCTTTGGACGTGCATGGAGCGAACCGCTACTACTTGAAATGGCTTATGCCTACGAGCAAGGAACTCACCACCGTAAGGCTCCGAAGTTTCTCAACGCTAGTTTTCAATTGAATCTCCCATGAGGCTTTTTGGATTTATTTTCTTCATTGCTGGTCTTCCATTTTTTACAATTGGATTGATTTGGCTCCAGGTTATCATTGATGACGCTGCCAGTGTGAGTTTTGAAATGTTAATTGGACCTGCCGTATTTAGCTTTATGGGTTTTGTGTTTATGGCAATTGGAGGTGGTGTACTGTGGATGCAACGCAAACAACGGCTAAAAAGAAAAATGCTGATGCAAACCGGGCGAAAATTAAAGGCGATCATCACCCATATCACACAGAACCAAAATATCAAAGTCAATAATCGTCATCCTCATATTGTTATATGTACAGCACCCATCTCTGGAATTGATAAGGAATTTAAAAGCGCAAATATCTATGGAAGCCTCCGTTTGAATATGGGCGATGAGTTGGATGTGTACATTGATTTTAGAAATCATGATCATTATTGGGTGGAGATTCCGGAAGACGCCACAAGGAGATAGTTCCACAGAAAATGGATAACATTTTCCGGTTCATTTCGTAAAGGAAATAAAAAACTTTAGAAATGAGAAAAATTGACATCCTCAACACGATCACAGACTTTCGTAAAGCACCCAACGATATCAAAACACACAATCAGTTGGTTGCTGCGTTGGGAGAAGACATGGAGGCACAAATGAAAGAGATGCTTGTTGAACTTACCAGAGATAGAGTGGTGAGGGAGACTGAGTTGAGCGGAGAGAAAGCGTATCAGGTGATAGCGAGGTGATGGCTGTATTTACTGATCGAATCCCTTGTGAAACACAAAGCCATTGTGAGTAATTTAAAGCGCTACTGCTTTTTGTTTCCTGTTTCATTTTTTAAAAATCTCAGGAGCAAACCCTGATACTCATAAAGATCAACGGATTTGGCGTTTATCATTAAGGCTAATAATTTTTGTGATTCGAGAGTTGTTCTTCTAAATAAATTGGAGAACAGTGCCAATTCTTGAAAAGTTGCTAGTTGTACATCGGGGAGTGGGTGGTTAATTGCGACTTTGTTTTTTAGAATCTTCGAGCATTCGCTAATCGCTAAATTTCTATTACCTCCAAATTGCCTTTGGATCATTTTAGTGATTTTTTGGGTAACCACTGGAAGTGACAATGGAACTGTTTTACCTAGGTTCAATGCCATGTTACTTTCTGTAAAACGAATAAGAATAGATTTACTTGTTTTATGAGATTTGTTACCCTTTATTTTCTTGTGTTCGCGTGATGCCAGAGCGTTAAGCGTTTTGTCTAACGGACGGAACCCATACTTATAGTAAAACCAAAATGCTCCGGAAGTTATTCCATCAGGATTGTCGAGACCAAACTGATAGGGTTCTATTTCAAAATAAGAAATCCCAAACACTATTCGGTACACGCGTAGCAGTTGGCACATTACATATCCTGATTCACCTCCTCGAAAAGCTTCAAAAATATTGATGCCAAAATTAGCCCTCTCGCCAAAAACCCATGAGCCTCCGTAAGCGGAAGGAAATCCATTCTTAAATAGTGTAAAACCAACATAGGATTCCAACGGAAGCTGACGCGATGGAGTCATGCCGAATAAAGCAACAGTAATACCACGCTCCAATTCGTATATTCGAAGCGACTTAGGATTCAAGTAGGTAACTGGATCGGTCTCACGATCATTGAGTGTCATTGCATTTTTTATAGTCAGGATTACTTCACTCGTTTCATGAATGCTGATTGATTTATGTTGAGGGATTTTGGTATTCAATAAAGCGATAGCATCAAAATGTCTTTTCCAATCTTGTTGATAGAATGTTGAGTTTAAAGATATTCGATTGTAGGTTCTTGAAAATGCCTTCCCTTTTGGGGTGATTCTTACTTCAAGGCCTAGTTTGTCGAAAAAATAGTCTTTGATAGAAGGAAAGTCATTGAGGGTGCTGAGTAGATCCAAATAAAAATTTAAGCGCTGTGATTTCTTTACCTCAAGAACATCAAGTAGTTCTTGATTATTAAATCCTGCCGTTGTGTTGCTCCGTTCTAACGTGGGTAGCGTATGACTTAGGATTTCATTCAATGTATTTTCTGATTGACCTTCCAGTTCAATTCGGCACTGTGAATGATCATTTAGCCACTGGATACAATCATGAGAATAACTGGATGTCATATGTGTGTAAGGAAGTCCAGTGTTGGCAAGTGTGGTCACTGCCTTTTTAGGTGCATTTTTTAGGCAAGATGTGATGCGTGATAGTTCGTTTTCAGCAATTTTTTGTTGATACTGATCAGCTGGGTATGCACAAATAAAAAGTAATGCCTCATGATAGCGGAGCAGGGATTGATTAATTGGCAGCTTTTTTTTAGCCAATTGTAGCATAAGCTGTTCAGTCTGAATTTGATTTTCCGCAAAAGATTTGCCCAGTTGTTCTTTGAGCTTGTATATAAGGACACTAAAAGAATTCTTCATTCTTATTTATTGTAATTACCAATGTAATCAATCTTTATATTTTGAAAGACAGATTTTATGGTGTTGCTCTTGAATTAGAATAATTCAAGTTGTTTGGGAAAATTAACTCCTGAAGGAAAAGCGCGTGATTCTGAGGAAGTTTGAATGGAAAACAACTTTGTTTCTTTGTAGCGTGAGGCGACAATAATTTCAGTGTCGCCTGAAATACCATCGAAAAGATTTTGTACTATTCTTGGGGAGTTGTTGTTTCTGGAAAGATGGCCCAGAAAAAGATGACTCATAAAATCGGGTCTATGTTCTGTAAATAGTTTGGCTGCCTGAACATTAGATAAATGTCCGTAGCCTCCTCTAATTCGGTTTTTGAGGGCTATTGGGTACCTCCCGGTTTCCAGTAACTCATCATCATAATTCGATTCCAGGAAAGCTGCGTGGCATTGTTTGAAGTTTTGGATAACGTGATCTGTAACACCGCCAATGTCAGTGAACACACCCACATTAACGTTTTTATTTGATACAATAAAATTGTGCGGGTCAGTGGCATCGTGCAATATTGGAAATGCCTGGATAGTAAGGTCTCCAATGGAGATGGATTCGTATGGGCTAAAATTATAGGCTTCTGCTTTTTTTAGTTGTGCCTTTAAAAGCGTACGGGTAGTGATGTAAACTGGAATTTTAAACTTCTTATGGATGGATGGAATTCCATGCACATGGTCAGAATGCTCGTGGGTGACGAAAATTGCCTTTACATTACTAAGCTGGAGGCCAAGTCGCTTTAGCCGCCTTTCTGTCTCACGGCAGGAAATACCAGCGTCAATCAGGATGGCTTCATTCTGATTTCCAATGTAGTAGCAATTTCCATTGCTTCCTGAGTTTAATGATGCAACTAATAATGACATTTATGGCTGCGAAGTTAAAAAGATATTTTTCATCATCATCAATAAGCAATAGTAAGCCTTTCTGCGATTAGGGATATATTGCAAAACATAAAATTGAGCCATGAATAAATTTATTGAATTACCGATAGCGGATGAAGAGGAAGAGGAAGTGAAGTCAATATTGGTGAATGTGTCTAATGTTGGAAGGATATTCCCTGATCCACAGAATAGCCGCAAATCTATAGTGGAATTGAATTACCATAGTATCAATGATGCACCAGTGTGCCTGGAGGTAAACCTGCCTTACGAAACTGTGAGGTCCTACTTTATGCCTTAATGCCTGAGAGAGCGCCAAATATTGAAGATATAAAAGAAGAACTGCAATTTACGACCTCTCGCAGTAGTGGCCCGGGGGGTCAAAATGTTAACAAAGTAAATAGTAAGGTGATTTTGAAGTGGGATGTGGCCAATTCGACTCAAATCAATGAAAATCAGAAGGACATTATCTTCAGTAAGCTCAAGAGCAGATTAACGAAAGATCTAGTGCTGGTGCTCCAAGAGCAGGAATCGCGGTCGCAGTTGGTGAATAAAGAGGAGGTGATCATCAAATTGAATGACCTGCTCAAGAAGGCATTTGCAGTTAAGAAAAAAAGAAAACCAACGAAGCCCACTAAATCTTCTGTCCGAAAAAGAGTAAAGCAAAAAAAGTTAAAAAGCGAAAAGAAACAGTGGAGGCAAAAACCTGATCACTGATTACCAGTCATCGTCTGTAGCTTTCAATTCAAAATTGTCAGCAAGGGATTTTCCCAGCAATCCAAGCGTATTGGGTTTCATCCAATCCTGAGAAAGTTGAGTTCCATTATTTTTACTGCATAACCCTGTTAGCGGTTCTTTTTCCTTGATGGATTTGTAACCAATTTCTCCTGTCACCATTATTTTATTAAAAGTGACCCGGTAGCGGCCATCTCTTATAGCTACAGATACTTGTCCGCTGAATTTTCCGGTTTGTAGGATCAATGGAGTTTGTACCTGGCTGAATTGAAATTTTAGATAGTCAACAGTAAGGTCATTAACGTTGAATGTGATTTCGCTGGCACTTATCTTTATGCTGGAGAATTGCTTGTTTTTTTTGTATTGCTCTTCCAGTTTAGCATACGTTACACTTTCATCTTGAAAAACAGACTGATAAATGATTTCCTGATCCTGAAGTTTGAAGTCTTCATATTCAGTCACCTGAGAAAAACCAAGTACCGAAATGGAAACAAAAAGGGTTGCAAGGGTGAACTTCATAATGTGTTATTTGCTATAAAGATACTAACGTTCAGCAGAATTGAATAGTGTCGGAGGAGGTGCGTAAATGAAGGACGGCATTCATTGAATGCCGTCCCGGAAGAGCTTCTTCTTGCGGTAGGTTTAGGTACCAGATAAAAGACCCTTCTTTAATAGCTAATTTCAGTATAATCTGTTCAATTTCTATCACCCTTCCATGGGTAATTTAGGTGCATACAACTACTTAAGCTTTCACCTTCGCCAATCCCAATAAAGTGAACAGCCAATCTGGAAGAGGTTTCGTTGGGTTCCTTTTCTTTACGTTTAAGAACCATCCCCATTTTTCCATAATGGGGATTTTATGAGTCTCTACAAATTCGATAAGCGTGCCATCAGGGTCTTCGCAATACGTAAAGTGGCCCGCTGCCTTACCCATGTCAAAAGAATTACTACTGTCCACAGTAAAGGGAAAGTTATTTTCTGCACAAGAGTCCCCTAATTGTTTCATCCCATGCACATCAAAACACACATGAATAAATCCAAGGTCGCCCCAGTATCTGTTTTCGAATATTTTATTGGGCTTCTCACCAATGATTTCAACCAATTCTATTTCAGTGTTACCGAGCAGCCTGCTAAAGGCACCGCATCTTTTAGAATTGCTTTTTAAAAGGGCCCGTCTGTATTTTTTAGTTTCACCAGGTAGACCTGAAAAATCCTCGAATACTTTGGTGTGGTCATAAGTCACCGCTTCGTACCCCAATACAGATTGGTACAATGGGAGTGCTTTGTCAATATCCGAGACTCCAATAACACATCCGAAAACTCCTCCGGAATGTGAATCATTTTTCTTTAGCCAACTATTTCCTTCAATCAGCTGGAATGTATTATTGTAAGGATCATTGACGAAAAAATGCTTCCGCCCATCAGGGCCTGTTTGTAAGCCACCTAAAGTATCAATGCCGTTGCTTTCAAAGTGCGCAAAAGACTTTTCAATATCCCTGGATTTCATCTTGATGGCATAAACTCCAGTATCACCTAGTGATGGTTGAATTTTTGGGGGTTGGGGAGTTTTCGAAGTGTATTGCCAAATTTCAAAACCTCCACCACCTTGTCCATTTATTGCCAAAATGGCAAAACGTTCTTCCGCTATATCATTGGTATACCTCGTCATCAAGGAGGCTGTCGCCTTGTCCTTGAATATGGGTATGTTCATATCAAAATGCTTGCGGTACCACGCCCACGCCTCTTCGGCATTAGTAACCCCAATTCCTACTTGTTGAATTCCTGCTATTATTGGCAACTTCATTACTCGATCTTATTTCAGCCATAATTTAGCATTCTTTTATAAAGAGAAGCCATTTTTTTTGATGGCTGCTTTAAAAAATACATAATGAAAATTGTGAGGTTGGCGATTTGTACCCTAAGCCACGAATTGGATTTATATTTTCTGGCAGAAACTGTAATGCATTTTGGAATTATTCTAAATCGATTATTCTTCCTGATTCTTTGAATAATGTCATAGTCTTCCATGATGATAAAGCGCTCATCAAACCCATTCAACGAATCAAAAAGTGCTCTTTTGATGAACAATGTTTGGTCTCCACCTCGGCACATTATTCCATTAAATCGTGTGCAATAGGCATTTGCCTTTAAGAGCCAACTTTTCGAGTCGAATTGAAAGCGGTAACATCCGGCTAAAAAACCTAAATGAATGGCCTCATCAATATCAGTAGAAAAACTGTCAATAAGTTTTACATCGGCATGAACGAAATACAAAACTTCACCAGAGGACTGATTTGCTCCAAGATTCATTTGAGCGGCTCTCGATTTGATAGTAGATATTATTACGGTAGCGCCAGCTTGGCGAGCTAGTGAAACTGTTTTGTCCTCACTTTGCCCATCAACAACGATTACCTCTTTTATTAACTCCTGACTATTTGATAAAATGTATGAAACAAGTCGACCAATGTTTTCCTCTTCATTAAAAGTGGGTATGATAACACTGATCTTCAATGTGGTTATTGAATTAGCTGAACTTCATAATTTTTAATGGGGCTATCCATCGAAGCCCTTATAAGCAGACCATCTTCGAAGTAGTATTTATTCTTATTTCCTAGCACCTCTACAAGATAAGACTTTTCGTCTATCGTTTCAGCGAGCGATAGGATGCCATAGCCGTCCGCAAATATTTTGTCGCCTTTTTGAGGTTCTTCAAAATATAATTTAGCGATGTTAAATGTAATGGGTTCCATCAGAACAGTATCTTTTTTATAATCGTAAGCATCTACTTCAACTTTGTAATGGTCCTTTTCCCACTTGGAGGTAGAAATAAAATTCCCTTTGTTGGTAACGGTTTTAACTTCTGAAGAAATTAATTGTCCGTGGAGGAAAGTAGAGGTGTACGCGTAGTCCACATTCACCTGAAAGAAAAGCCAGAAACTAACTTTGCTGGTTAAGTTATAATTGGTGGTGGAGTCATTTACTTTTGTTTGATGGGCAGTGAGTTCACCGATTTTAAATCCAGCTAACCGAATATCAAAATTTCGCGTAAGGTTATCCCTTGCGCTAATTTGGCTGAAACAACCAATTATTAATAAAAGGGCTATGATCCGGCTATTCATAACATTTGTAAATCAAGAGGTCGCACCCCCACAGCTTGAACCTGCACCAGCTGTACAACCAAAACAATGTTGATTAACCTGAATGTCTCTTTGTGTCAGTGTTTCGGTATTCCACTTCGAGATATGTTGACCTGAAGTGTCAACTTTCATTTCCAACATTTGATTAAAATCACAATCGTATAAATAGCCATCCCATCCCACAGAAATGGTATTGCGGCACATCACACCCTCCGCTGCTATCGGGTTGTAGGAAGAAATTAATTTTTCCATATACCCATCAAAGTTTCCACTGGCCAGTAGGTAGTCTAAAAAACGACTAATTGGGAGGTTGGTAATGGAGAACAACTGATTGAAAACTATATTGTAGGGATCTTTTAATTTCTTTTTAAACTCTAGCTGCAACGATTCTTGCGAGCCTGGTAGAAATGCTCCTGAAGGGTTGTAAACAAGATTAAGAATTAGCCCGCTGTCATCCTTTCCGTAGCCAACCTCATTTAACATTTGTAATGCTCTAATTGATTTTTCAAATACGCCTTCACCACGCTGCGAGTCTGTGCGCATGGCCGTGAAGTAGGGAAGCGATGAAGTTACTTCAATATTGTTTGTCTTGAAGAATTCAGGTAGGTCATTGTAAGACGGATTGGCAACAATGATGGTCAGGTTACACCTAACAATTATATTCACCTTCTTATCAATCTTTCTTATCTCTTCAATAAACCATCTAAAGTTAGGATTCATTTCTGGTGCACCACCTGTGAGGTCGATTGCAGCAAATGAATGTTCCTTAACAACATCAAGGCAATCCTGCATCGTTTCGCGCGTCATTATTTCCTTTCTGTCCGGTCCGGCATCTACATGGCAATGTTTGCACGTTTGATTGCACATTTTCCCAACATTAATTTGAAGGGTATCAATACGGGTGGGTTTTAGAGGATAGAGATTGGAGGCCCTCAGCTTGCTTGCAAATGCATCGGGTTCAAATCCAGTGGGTGTTTTTTCACTTAGAATCTTTAACTCGTAGCCTACATCGGCTAATTCGCTCTTTCTTGCTTTTAAAGATTTTATCATCACATTGAAAGTTCTTTATATTTATTCATCATCTGCACACTATGAACAAGTGTGGCTCCACTTCTTATAGCTGCTGCTACATGCACAGCCTCCATCATTTGTTGTTCATCACAACCCTTTTCCATTGAATCTACAGTATAAGCATCAATACAATACGGGCATTGCACCGTATGAGCTACAGCCAGTGCAATGAGAGATTTTTCTCTGGCTGTTAATGCGCCTTCCTTAAAAGTCTCTCCATAGTAATCAAAGAACTTATCAGCCAAAGGTTTTTGGAATTCACCAATATTGCCGAATTTTTTTAGATCTTCAGGGTTATAGTAGGTTTTCATAGAGAGTTTTTTAATTAATACTGTATAAAATCATTTCAACTCAATATACGCAACAGGTGCCTAAACCGGTTTTTAAACAATCCAATTGTTAAAAAAATTCGTATATGTGTAAGAGAAGTGACAATGGCACACTATTTAGTGTAGTAAACTGCATCAATTATGAAGACTATGTATCCAATAAAATTTGTACTCTCGATTTTGCTTGTTTTTGCAGTATTGGGGGTAGTTGCGCAAAACAAGGCTCCATCACATGATGGATTTGATAAATTGCTCAAGAAGTATGTGTTGGAAGATGGCCGTGTAAATTACAAAGGCTTCATTAAAGACTCAGTGGCTTTAAATAAATACTTATCCACATTGTCTAATCATCCACCTAATGATACATGGACTGCCAATGAAGACAAAGCATTTTGGATTAATGTATACAATGCGTTTACGATCAAACTAATCATTGACAACTACCCTGTTAAGAGTATCAAAGATTTGGGTGGAAGTTTATATAAAATAAATACATCATGGGATATACAGTTTATAAAGATTGGTGATGAAACTTACGATCTTAACAATGTGGAGCATGCTAAATTAAGAAGAGTATATAACGACCCACGTATACATTTTGCAGTTGTTTGTGCTTCCAAATCTTGTCCCAAATTGCAACAAGATGCTTATGTGGCTTCAAGATTGGATGGACAACTGGATGAGGCCGGACGCGACTTTTTAAAAAATACTTTTAGGAATAAAATATCAACCGATAAAGCAGCCATCTCCAGCCTTTTCAAATGGTACAAGGGAGATTTTACTGAGAATGGAACATTGATAGAATTTTTGAACAAGTATGCTCCTGTGAAAATAAAAGACAATGCTGACATCTCTTATCTGGATTACGATTGGAGCTTGAATGACTGGCCTTAAGATCAGCGAAAGCGAAGGATGGGCCGAGTAAGGCAAGTGGGACCACCACCACCTTTTACGCTTATTTCTTCTCCTTCATATTCCAGTACTTCACATCCTGCTTTAACTAACCCTTCTCTTGTTTTAGGATTTCCTTTTACCAACAGGCACCTTCTGGGGGCAGTAGCCAATACGTTACAACCCATTGATTCAAATTCTTCATCAGGTACTTCCACCAATTCAAATCCTCTATGCAGTAATTCATTTCTGAAAACGATAGGCATTAACGGTGAATAAACTACAGCAAGGTTTTTATCTACAGGACTTAGAATAGACATCAGGTGGAATACATCGGATGACCCTTTGTAATGGGGCAGGGGCACTGTAATTATGTTAATACCATGAGGTGTAAGTAGATCCTTCAATTGCTTAATGCCTTCTTCATTGGTGCGATAGGTCAATCCCACAGCTAAAGTTTTTTCATCCAGCCAGGCTACATCTCCACCTTCAACGGTTCCAGGAGATTGTATTTCACCGAGAATCTTCATTTGATACATTTCGTAAGCTTCTTTTTCAGCGCGTGGCTCACGCGCTCTGCCTGCTTTACCCATATTGCATATGACGATACCATGATCAGTAGCAATGGAGGCATCTCTACAGTAAATCGAATCCATATTTACCTTATCATCTTTTGGAAGATAATGTATGTCAGTTCCAGATTCAGAGAGCATTGCTTCAAAGGATTGGTACTCTTCGAGGGCCTTGGTAAAATCGGGTTTTGCTAAATAGTTAAGGTCTCTCCAATTTTTTTCAAGATGAGAATCATTAATAAAAGCTTCTCTAACTCCTTTAATAAAAACTGACTTTAATTTTCCGAATTCTGAGTGTGATGTGTATTTCAATTTTTTTGTCTTTTAACAACCATCCAAATGTATAAAGGTATGCTGGCAAGTAACAACAGAAAGCCCCAGAAAACTGATTCTTGTCCGGTGCCAGCAATGGCCCACAGCGAAAATAAAAAAGCACCCATTCCAATAAAAATGGTATTGATCCATCCTTTTGTGTTCAATAATTTTTCTTCTGCGTATAAAATTATCAGAGAGCCAGCGGAAAAAAGATAGGGAACGAGAATAGTGGTAGTAGTCAGCAATACCAAAAATTCGAATTGCTCAACCAATCCTTTTGTATAGTTCATCCCCACCAGCAAGGAAACGAACACACTCGAAATTATTATTCCCATTGCTGGAGCTCCTTTTTTATTCTGCCGGGCAAATATGGAGGGAAACAATTTGTCTTTGGCAATGGCAAACGGAATTTGACCTTGTATGAGTATCCAACCATTCAACGCACCAAATGCGGATATGGCAACACCTGCGCCTACCCAATATTTTGAATGCTCTCCAAACATTACCTCTGCGGCATCGGCAAAGGGCGTCACGGAGGTTTGAAGTTCTGTGGGTGATACTGTACCAAGCACGGAAAACGTTCCTAAAACATATACAAATGTTGTTATCAAAGTCCCGATCATGGTGGCGCGAGGAATAGTCTTTTCTGGATGCTCCACCGCACCAGAAGGGATGGTGGCACTCTCAATACCAAGAAACGCAAACAATGTCATCGCTGCTGTGGCTGTAATGGCTTGAAAACTGGAAACACCGCTTAAGTTGAAAGGAGTGAAGTATTCAAGCTTGATAAAGAATAAGCCACCAAATGCGATTAGAAATAGTGGAGCTAATTTTAGTATGGTTGTTACCAGTTGCACTTTACCGCCCGCTCTTACACCTAGTGTATTGATCCACGTGAGTAACCAGATACTTGAGAGCGCTGTAAAAACAGCGGCAATGGCACTAGTGCCGAGAACAGGAATGAATAAACTCATTGCTCCTACAAAAGAAACTGCAATGGTAGCATTGGTGGCCAGTGTGGAAACTTGATATCCCCAAGCAACAAGAAACCCGGGAAAATCTCCAAATCCTTTTCTGGTATAGGCATACGGACCTCCATCTCCTGTGGGCATTTTCTTACTGAGCTTGCCATAAAGGAGAGCGAGGAATATGGCACCACCCGCAGAAAAAACCCAGCCTATCAAACTGATACCTCCATAGCTTGCCAATGCAGATGGCATCAGAAATACGCCAGCACCAATCATGTTGCCTATTACCAGTGATGTGCTGGTCCATAGTCCAATTTTTTTTGCAGATGTGATGGAAGATTCCATGTATGCTTTCTTGGTTGGAAAAGAAAGATACTGATTTGTGTGATATAATTGCTTTGATATGTCACTAATGGTGCATCAGCAACAACTTAACATTAATTGGTTACGTAATCGTAGATAAGTTTTGATGCGTTTGCCATGGCTGCCACTCCTGCATCCTCATCTTTCAATTTTTTGGAAAGTGTAACCAGTACATATTTCCTTCCATCAGGCAAGATGACAAGAGCGGAGTCATGTTGTACACCTGTGATAACTCCTGTTTTGTGAGCCACTTTCACTTCTTTGGGTAGGTGAGCGGGAATGATTTCATTAAATTTTTGATCTAGTAAGATATCAATCATCTGTTGATCTGCCTCTGAACTAACCGCTTCGCCATTGGCAAGCTTTTCAAATATCACCATAAGGTCGTATGCTGTAGTCGTATTGCTTAATCCAGCTTCGAAGGCCTTTTGATCTTCAACGCCTCGCAAAACCAAAATGTCTGGCGCGCCAAGATCGCGCATGGTTTGAGTAACTTTTTTAGCATCCACTAATTCGATAACAATATTAGTGGCGAGGTTACTGCTTGCGATGATCATGTCATACACAATGTCTCCCAGTATTTTTTTGGTACCCACTTGATTATACAATTCGAACTCGCTGTCTTCCTCTGAGTCCAGGCTATAAAGTGAACTGTCGACTATGCTTTTAAATTGATTTTTCACTTCAATAGAATCAATGAACGAAAGCTTACCCTCAGCAACTTGCTTATAAACTTCAATCATTACAGGAGTTTTCATGGTGCTGGCAGCATGAAATACTTCCGTTTCATTGATAAATAAAGTTTCCCCTGTCGTCAAATCCTTAAATGCGATAGCGTAATCACCTTCCGTTTTTGAAAGGGCGTTCTCTATATCTTGTTTGAGTTGATCGAGAGAAGGCTTTGAAGAACAAGATGACAAAAGCCAAATGATTCCTAAAAGAGGCAGAAAGTATAAACGTGAGTTGATCATATTTATAAATCGCTTCATAGAAATCATTTGGCTCTAATTGTCATCAATTAAGGTAATATCCTAATATTTCGCAGGCTTTCCTTTAGATGATGATTTGTTGATAAAGTCTCTTACATCATCATTCGCCTTGATCAAATCTTCAGCACGCAAGTACATCATGTGTCCACTTCTGTATCCTTTCCAACTAAAACGATCTTTCATTTTACCACTTGGATCCATATTCCACATCGAGTATTTAGAATTGAAGTAGGTGGTAGCACCATCGTAGTAGCCAGACTGAAACATTACGTTCAGGTAAGGGTTCTGTGCCATTGCCTGACGTAAGTTGTCTCCCGTGCGATCCCCAGAGCGATCCCATGGATGAACAGGGCCAAACAAGTTATACTTAATGTCAGTTTTAAATTTCAAATGTTCGCGTATGTAGTAATTAATGGCAGGCGTAAATGAGTGCAACCATGAGGTAAGTTCTGCGCTATAGTCAGGGTTTTCACCAGCATCCATTCTGTCAATTCCAAGATAACGAGAGTCAAGACGACCGATGATGAAACCTTTCGTTCTTAGAAGTTCTTTCCAAAATGCTCTGGTGCTTACATCCAAGTTGCTCTGTAGGATATACTGCTCACTGAGCCCAGAGTAATATGCCATTTTCGTTGCAGCAGCTTTTCTTTTCTGCGGATCCACAAAACCTCCCATGGCCATTACTGGAATCAATTCATTGATAGTGTATTGTTCGGCCTCTGCCAATACCACATCCAAATCTTTTGCTTGCAAGTCAGGAGGAAGTACTTTATGGTACCAGGCAGCGGCAGCGAAGTAAGGTAATCGGTTGGCCATCTCTACAGGGCCACCTCTTTCTATACCTAAATCAGTAGGCGAAACCAAAATCACACCATTCAAATACATCCACTGAGAATTTTGTAATTCTAAGGCGAGTCCGGAAACGCGTGTGGTTCCGTAGCTTTCACCAATCAAATACTTAGGTGATTGCCAGCGGTTTTTACGAGTAACAAAAGTGTTTAGCCACTCAGCCAGGTACTCAATGTCAGCGTTAACTCCGAAAAATGTTTCGCGTGGTGCTTTGTCATCCAGTACTCGAGAGTAACCTGTGTTTACTGGATTTACATAAACGATATCAGCGACATCCAATACAGTATTTGGGTTTTCCTTTACACCGTAAGGTTGTACAGGGTAACCTTCATCATCGATAAGGAGCACGCGAGGTCCAGTGTAGGCAACGTGCATCCATACAGAAGCTGACCCAGGACCACCATTAAATGATATTAGTAATGGGCGTGAAGCACGGTCTTTGATATCGCTTCTTTCATAGTAAGTATAGTAAAGAGAAGCAATTACTTTACCATTCTTATCCCACACTGGCTGGGTACCCGTACTGGCCGTGTATGGAAAACGTTTCCCTTTCACAGTTACTTCGTGTGTGGTGGTAACCGTAGTGTCAGCAGGCAGTTTTCGATCCTGCGCCAAAGCGGACAATGTCAGTCCCAAGGCGAGCATAAATGTGATATAAAATCTCATGTTATAATTTTAAGATGGTTGATTTAATTATTAGGCATAAAATTAGACCCTTTACCGCTAAATATATGGACCTTTTGTTGAGCGGTAATTTTCCTTTTTGCTTACCTTACTGAGTGATAAAAAAGGTCAAACTCTATCGTAAAATGACATTTAAAGGTTATATAGTTGTATTAGGGATCATTTCCGCAACATTAATTTCGTGTTCTTCTAAAAGCACCGAGTATACAGTGGGGCAAATAAAAACCCCTAAGGGTGATATTATTCTTTGGTTATACGATGAAACCCCTAGTCACAAAGAAAGCTTCATCCAACTAGCCAATGATGGGTACTGGGATTCTCTAACTTTCAATAGGGTAATACCTAACTTCGTAGCACAAGGTGGTTGCCCGGATACACCAGCAGGTTTTACAGATCCTGAATACCTATTGCCTCCAGAGTTTAATGAGAAATTGCTTCATACCTATGGAGCTTTAGGGGCAGGGCGAGACAATAACCCGGACAAGTTATCTGCCAGGTGCCAATTTTATATTGTGCAAAATAGTGAGGGAGAGCATCGACTGGATGGAAACTTTACCGTATTTGGTAAGGTTTTGAAGGGAATGGAGATAGTGGATGGGATTGTCAATGTAGAGAGGGACTCAACTGACAAACCGCTTGTACCTATTTCATTAGATGTAAATATTATTCAGCTAACCGCAGAGGAGTTGAAAGAAATGGGATTTGACCCTGAAACACCTTTGTAACAAATCAGGGTTTTGTGATCACGCCAATCTCTTCTAGTGCCAAAAGGAATTCAGTAACAATATCCATTGGTATCGGTCCAAATTCTGCAGCTACCGCATTTCTTATCTCAGTGATTGTTCGTTGCCCATTTACTAAGTTGAGTATCTCATAAGTGTATTCTCCACTTGACCCCCATAATCCCCGATATGAAAACACTTTGAGTTTTGCTGTTTTGTCCGCTCCGTATTTATCTTCCAGATAATCATAGCCAAAAACTGACATTGGTCCTTTTACTTTTTCATTGCGAGTGTAAATAATCTTACCTGCTCCAGGTGCTGGCGCCCCTTTACCGATTGTTTTTTCCAAGTCAGCTATATAATTGAGAAACTCAGTTTGAAGTTTTGAATCAGGTTTCCCAAATTTTGTAATTGACTGTGCAACACCACGCTCATATTGCCAATGATGAAATTTTAAGTTTTCCTGATCAACTACATTCAAATGCGGAATACGTTCAAGCATAGTTGCAGTGCGCAACAATGCCTGATGTTTATACAAGGAGAGGTAGTTGGTTGTTGAAGGAGTATCAAAATTAGCGAGCACATAGGCACTGGCTGCTCCGATAAAACCAGACCTCTTGAGTTTGGTGGGATCAATGTTGGCCGGCAAATCGTAGTTGGTGTGAATATACCTATCAGGCCAATCATGGAGATAAATAGAAGGAATTCGAAAAGAGCCCTCACTAAAGACCTGAAAGTCGCTGCCCATGTGGAACTGCCCAAGCACAGCGTGCAAATCTTCTTTTCCACCTTCTAATGAAACTACGGGGTTGTCCACTACCTCACCACTCGCGTATTTATCCGAGGCTTCATTCAAGTACATACCAAAAGCCTCACCAATGTCGTTCACAAAACTGGGTAAACTCTTCGGGCTGCGTGACACATGAAAGATAGCTTTGGTTTCCGGTCCGCCACCTACCATGTCCATATGGATTACTGCCTTGATATTGTTGGCGAGCTCAGGTCTATAGTTAAGTAGTACTGTAGTCCCTTCAATTTCAGGTGACCAAATAAACCTAATGGTTCGTTTTGGTCTTTCTAACTTACCTTCATCAATCAATTTTTTTAATGTCCTTGCTACTTCCATTATAGTCACCGATCCGCTGGCATTGTCATTGGCACCCGGCCTTGGGTGATCTAGATGACAAGTAAATGCAATCTCTTCATTCTTCAATGTTGGATCGCTTCCTTCAATGACCGCTGTGAGAATGTCATAATTGCCTGGGTGTTGTCCGGCCTTTACCTTCGCACTTAGCTTTATGGATTTACCTGCCTTTAGTCGCTTTTGAAAATCTCGAGCTTGTTTCAATGAAACCATAAACGCGAAAGTTTTATTTTCCGCAAAGGTTTCCAGATGGCCCCATCGGATGAGATTGTCATTTTCTCCGTACCAAGCTGTGGGTTGATTTTGTGCATAACTAACGATGCCGGCTGCTCCATACTTGGCAATGGCGAAAGGCACAATTGCACCGGGTTGCGATGAGGTAAGCACCAACTTGCCTTTTACATTTTTGTTGGAATAATCTTCATCCTTTCTTCCTGTACCCACATCGATAAGGTCTGCAATCGCCTCTCCACTTTCACTGTCTTGCGCCAATACAAGCGGAACAGCTTCCCAATTTCCAATTCGGTTGATTGGGCTCCATTTCCCATTTATATTTTCCATTTCCCACAGCTCAGCAAACTCTACATCCCATGCAGGTCGTGACTTTTGCGTACCATACATGATCTTTCCATCTGCTGGTATTTTTAGTAGTTCGATGTCTTCCAGCCCATAGCTTTTTATCTGTACCTGAATGAACTCAACCGCTTGTTGATAATCATCTGAACCACGCATGCGATGCAACCTTGATAAATACTCCAGATTTCGTTTTGCTGATTCTCCTGATAGTTCATCGTCCAATACGCTTATGAGTCTTGTGTCATTTAATGGAAACAATTGACCATAAGCAGCTGATGAAACTATGGAGAGGAGGCTAACTATGCTTAAAAGGAATGCTGGAATGTTCATTTTATGAGATCAGTTTAGTGAAGGTATGGTGCTCAATACCTCAAGCTATTAAAATTTTAGCACCTAAGGGATACGATGAATGAGATTCACCTAAATGGGGTATTTGTATGGCTAAACGTCTTATAAAAATGTAAAGGGAGGATGTTGGCAAAAAAATTGTGTCCAGACAACGCAGGTGGTAATTCTTTATAATGGCCAAGATGCCAGGTGCTTGATGAGAGTTAATACAGCCCCTAAATGAATAGATGTAGTATGTGAATTGCATTGCATCTCGTAAAGGGAGAATGAGCAATAGTTATTAATTACCGCCTGTAAAAATCCTTCTATATAAGGGATTTTTATATGGGGCTTATTATTCTAAATTTTCGACTTAATTTAGGTGTGGAATGATTAGACAATACATAATTGGGTGTGTGCTGGGTGCTTTGATTATGCTGAATTCATCAGTGGTGGCGCAGCGATTATCAGGTCCTGTTCAGGAGGTGGTAGATGCTGAGATGGCTTTCGCTAAGATGTCAAAGGATAAAAGTACCAAGGAGGCTTTTATGGAATTTATGGCTACGGATGCAGTTGTTTTTGCCAATGGAGAGCCGGTAAATGGGATGGATATGTGGAAAAAGAGGTCAGCGACCAACGGGGTGCTTTATTGGTGGCCAGTATTTGCCGATATATCAGTGGGTGAAGATTATGGCTATACCACAGGGCCCTATCAAATGAGTAAAGATAAGGACAGCGAGCCCTTTGCATTTGGATACTACTCCACAGTGTGGAAAAAAAATGGAATGGGTGAGTGGAAAGTGTTAGTCGATTTGGGCATATATATGGAGAAGCCGGAAGAAGAGAATCCTTCACTTCGTACCGTGAGGAGGCCCGCGAGTAAAGGAAAAAAGCCATTACCGTCATCAAAAGAGGATCTTATTTTTATTGAACAATCCTATACCCAATGGTTAAATGAAACTGGCAATTCTTTCTTGCCAGAATATTTCTCTAAAGAGTGTAGAATTCATAGAACAGGTGCCGCGCCTTACACGTCCTGGAAAGTAATTGAGGGAATACGGGAAGAGAAGCAGTTCTATTTTGAACCCGTAGATGGGAGCGTAGCAGAATCAGGAGACCTTGGGTTCACTTATGGCAGGGTGAAAATTGAAAGTAAGGATGGTAATATGGAGAAAGGAAATTACCTGAGAGTGTGGAAAAGAGAGCCCGGCACCAACTGGAAGATCGTACTTGACGTCATTGGAAGTTAATACAACGGTTAGACGTTGTTTGGACATGTATTTGTTTAGGCTTGTGTTTGAATAGGCAGACAAATCTTCTTCATGATTGAACCTACCTTCTGCTTTTCAATTTCTTTAATTTCCTCAGATTTCTTACATCTCGCTGGAAAAGCGATCAAATCCGCATAGATACAACTAACATTGTAGAAGTATTTGTGTTTAAATCCGATACCGCTGCCTATTCTTAATTCTCCGCACAATGCCTCGCTTAAAGCCATTGCAACATTTTTTTACTTCTGGTCTTAAGCCTAATGCATTAGGGTTACTCACTTTTATTCCACTTTTTTTCATCACCATTTATTTTTCAGTACAGCAATACAACACAGCTGAAGAAAGAGAAGCTTTTGAGGCATATGCCCTTGTCAATGAGGCAAAGAACAGGATGCAGGAAGTATTTAGCTATAGTATTTCAGCAACGGAGCTTCTTGCTTTTCTCGTACAGGAATATGAAGATGAAGCCATAAATAATTTTGACTCTATCGCAGAGAAAATTTTACAAGCTCAAGAACACATTGACGCCATAGAGTTATTGCCCAATGGTGTGATATGCTGCGTATATCCGTTGAAGGGAAATGAACCCGTTATTGGTTATGATATTTTGGAAGATCCTACACGTAACCGTGAAGCATTTGAAGCGATAGAAAGAAAGCAATTATTTTTTGCTGGCCCGTTTACACTTAAACAAGGTGGAGTAGCTGTGTTGGGTCGATTGCCCATTTTTAAGGAAGGTAAATTTTGGGGTTTCTCAGCGGTATTGATAAAACTTTCTACTTTATTGGAAGCGGCCAATATTGATACTTTAGCACATAATGGATTCCAATTTCAACTTTCAAAAATAAACCCCAACACTGGCAAGGAGGAGTTCTTTCTGAAAGAAAATGAAAAGGGTAAGAAGACTTATACTTCTCAAGTGATAATTCCGTCTGGTGAATTTAAGTTGTCAGTAACTCGAATGGATGAAAGCAGTGCTGTGAATGAGACGATACCCATTTTTATTTTTGGCTTGCTTCTTTCTTTCACGGCAGCAGGTTTTATTCGAGCGATGAGTAAAGCACCGGTTTTTTTAAGTCAGAAGTTAGATCAAAGTGAGAAAAACTATAGAAAAGTTTTTGAAAATACTTCCGAGGGAATTTTTAGGAGTACAATGGAAGGACAACTATTACTGGCTAATCCTTCTTTGGCCAAATTGTTTGGATACAACTCTCCTGATGAGATGATTAATCAGGTAGAAAATATCGCGGAGCAACTTTATTATTCCCCACAAGACCGTGAGCGGTTTTTAGGAGAGTTACTTGTGAAGGGTGCCGTAACCAAAATGGAGTTTCAAAGCCTCAACAGGAAGAAGGAGAAAATATGGATCAGCGTAAGTGCGCATCTTTCCTATGAAAAGGACAACACCATCGCCTATATCGAGGGAACGATCACAGATATCACCGTTAGAAAAAATGATCGTGACAAATTAAATGAGCAGTTTGAGGTATTGATGAAGTATGCTTTTATTAATTCACATGAGGTAAGAGCTCATGTGGCCACGTTGCTGGGCTTAGTCAATTTATTTAAGGAGGGGCATGTCTCCGATACGGAAAAGGATGAGGTAATTAAATTGATAGCTGCTGAGACTTCCGAGCTGGATAAGGTGATCAGAGGGCTATCTACGTTGATCAATGAAGTAGAGGAATATTAGTAAATTGCCGCTCTTCCCAAATAAGAGTATGGATCTGGATATTTTTAAAAATGAGTCTAAAAAAAACGCCAGAGCCAATAAAGCATACCTGACCAGACTAAAGCGAATCGATACGCGAAAAGTGGATGATGCTTTTCATCAAATGCACGAGGAAGTATTTGAGGAAATAGATTGTTTGGACTGCGCCAATTGTTGTAAAACAACAAGTCCTATTTTTTATGAGACAGACATTGAAAGAGCAGCAAAGGCGCTTCGTGTTAAACCAGGTGATTTCGTAGAAAAATACCTACGGATAGATGAAGACAAGGACTACGTTTTAAAATCATCTCCCTGTCCATTTCTTGATGATGAAAATTATTGTGGTATTTATGAAAGTAGACCTAAGGCCTGCCGTGAGTATCCTCACACCCATAGAAAGAAGATGGTGCAGGTAATGGAATTAACCTATAAAAATACAATGGTGTGCCCTGCAGTCTTGGAAATGGTAGAGCGACTTCAGAAGTCTGGGTTCGGGAAATAAAAAAAGTCGTCCCTATTGGCTAGGAACGACTTGTCAAAATAAATATCTTAGTTTAAGCTACTTGAGCTGAAAGCTTTTGCGCCAACACAGATTTTGGAACTGCGCCTACCTGCTTATCAACGATCTCGCCTCCTTTGAAAACCAATAATGTTGGAATTGAACGGATGCCAAATCGACCCGCTACTCCTGGGTTTTCATCCACATTAACTTTAGCAACCACTGCTTTTCCTTCATATTCACCTGCTAGTTCTTCTACAACAGGTCCTATCATTTTACAAGGACCACACCATTCTGCCCAAAAATCTACTAACACTGGTTTATCTCCTTTGATTGCTTCATCAAAATTCGAGTCGTTAAGTTCTAATGTTTTGCCCATTTCGGTACGTTTATTATGAGTTATTAATATGTTCAAATAGCCAACACAAATATAGTTCTTTTTGTTCCTGTCGGGATATTGGCTATCTATTTCGTCAGTATCGCGACCAATTAAAAGACTACTTCTACCTGTAGGTCTTGGATTTTCTTGATCTTTTTCACCATATCATTAATGGGCATTACCCTGTATTTTCTGGACAATAGCTCGAGATTGATGTTTTCCTTATGGTCCTGTAGTCGGAGAAACAGGGGACAATCGCCAGAAAACTCGTTGCACAGCTCTTCAATCTGAGTGATCATTTTAGGGCTGATAGCGGCAGTGTCTATTTTGAGCTGAAGGCCTTTTGTCCTTTTAAGCCCTAATTCATTCAGGAGGTCGATATTCCTGATTTTGAATTCCAGGCTTTGATCTCCCCAGGCCTTGCGCAGAATGTTACCTTCTACAAACAGGAATAACCCTGGCATGAGGAAGGATTTGTATTTCAAATAATCTTCACTCCACATCATAAATTCAAATCGACCACTATAATCTTCCAAAACCAGTTTGCCGAAAGGCTTTCCTGTTTTTGTCATGCGATGTTCTACGGAGGCTACGATGCCTCCCACTTTGGTTTCCCTTCCCTCGTTGCCTTCCAATTCCGCCAATTGACTAAGCGGTGTATTGCAAAATGCATCCATTTCAAATTTGAAATTGTCCAATGGATGACCGGAGATATATACACCTACTACTTCTTTTTCGAAGTGAAGCTTTTCAATTTCACTAAAGGGTTCAATGGTGTCTACTTTGGGTAATGGCATTTCTGTACCAGATGAACCACCAAACATATTCACCTGAGCACTTTCAAGTTCCTGCTGCATTTTGGTAGCATAGCGTGTTAGCTTTTCTGTCAGAGTAATTTCGCCATCTTTGGCGTATACAAATTGCCTTCTGTGAAAATCAGGAAAACAATCAAAAGCACCAGACAGTGCCAGGCACTCCAATGTTTTCTTGTTTACCGACCGCTGGTTCACCCTTGTGGCAAACTCAAAGATATCCTTGAAATGACCTTTGCTTTCTCTCTCCTTTATAATCGATTCAACAGCGGCCTCTCCAGCTCCTTTTATAGCGCCCAACCCGAACCTGATCTCTCCGTTTTTATTTACCTCAAAGAATACACCTGATTCGTTGATGTGCGGCCCCAGTACTTCAATGTTTTGTTTTCTGCATTCTTCGATAAAGAAAGTTACTTTATCCAAATTGTTTTGAGAGTGGGTCAAAACTGCCGCCATGTAGTCGGCAGGGTAGTTGGCCTTGAGGTAAGCAGTTTGATAGGCAACTAAAGAATAGCACGTAGAGTGTGACTTGTTGAAGGCGTATTGTGCAAATGCTTCCCAATCCTTCCATATTTTTTCTGCCACGCGTTCGTCATGTCCATTGCTCTTACATCCAGCAATGAATTGATCTTTCATTTTGTCCAATACCTCTTTCTGCTTCTTTCCCATTGCCTTACGCAACACATCGGCATCTCCCTTAGAGAAATTAGCCAGCCGTTGAGATAGAAGCATTACCTGTTCCTGATAAACAGTAATGCCATAAGTGTCCTCTAAAAATTCCTCCATGATGGGGAGGTCATATTTGATGGGTTCCTTACCGCTCTTACGGGCGATAAAATTGGGAATGTATTCCATTGGACCTGGCCGATACAATGCATTCATGGCAATCAGGTCGGCCAGCTTATCAGGTTTTAATCCCTTCAAGTGGTTTTGCATTCCTTCCGACTCAAACTGGAATGTTCCGGTTGTCTCACCTCGTTGATAGAGTTGGAAAGTTTTCTTATCGTCAAGTGGAATTGTGTCAATATCGATTTCTACTCCGTGACGTTTTTTAATATTCTTTATTGCCGTTTTGATAATGGTGAGGGTGGTCAGCCCCAGAAAGTCCATCTTCAGCATGCCCGCGCTCTCCACTACACTATTATCAAATTGAGTAACCAACATTTCGGAATCACGTGCTGTAGAAACGGGTACAAGTGATGTAAGTGCATCAGGGGTGATGATTACTCCGCAGGCATGCGTTCCAGTATTGCGAAGAGATCCTTCTAGTATAATGGCCTGCTTAAGTACCTGAGCCCTTAAGTCTGTTCCTTTCTTGATATCATTGAGCTCCTTTACTTCTTCAAAAGCTTTTTCTAAAGTGGTGCCAGGCCTTTCAGGAATTAGTTTGGCCATGTTATTGGCATCGGACAGCGGTAGTTCCATTACCCGTGCACAGTCCCTAATGGAAGACTTGGCTGCCATGGTGCCGTAGGTGATGATCTGTGCTACCTGGTTTTTGCCATATTTCTCGATAACATATTGAAGTACTTTATCACGGCCTTCATCATCAAAGTCAATATCAATATCGGGAAGTGATATCCTGTCGGGGTTGAGGAAACGTTCGAATAGCAGATCATAAGCTATCGGATCCACATTGGTTATGCCGGTGCAATAAGCAACAGCAGATCCTGCAGCAGATCCCCTTCCAGGACCAACAGACACCCCCATTTCGCGGGCTTTGCTTGTAAAGTCCTGTACAATCAAAAAGTATCCCGGGTAACCGGTTTTTTTAATGGTCTCAAGTTCAAAGTCCAATCGTTCCCTGATTTCTTCAGTAATTTCAGGATATCTTTTTTTTGCTCCTTCGTAGGTAATGTGCCTCAGGTAGTCATCTTCCGTTTCAAATTCTGGTGGGATGCCATACTTGGGCAGCAACACATTTTGACGCAAGTCATAGGCTTCTACCTTATTGACAATTTCATTGACGGTTTCAATCGCTTCCGGTAGGTCATGAAAAAGTGATTTCATTTCCTTTTGTGACTTGAAGTAGAATTCGTCATTGGGCATGCCGTACCTATAGCCGCGACCTGATCCGATTGGCGTGGATTTAAATTCTCCTTCTTTTATGCAAAGCAATACATCGTGTGCATTGGACTCTTCCTTCTGCAGGTAGTAACACTCATTGGCTGCGTAATATTTTACACCGTATTTTTTACAAAACTTCAGCAGTGTTTCGTTGACACGATCTTCTTCTGGGATGCCATGTCGGTTGAGCTCAACATAGAAATCGTCTTTGAACAATTGATGCCACCATTGAAAGGCTTCCTCAGCTTGCCTTTCACCTACATTTAAAATAAGGTGGGGCACTTCGCTGTGCAATCCACCAGTGGAAGCAATCAACCCCTCCTTATTGTTTTCAATTAACTCCTTGTCGATGCGGGGATAGATGCCATAAAGCCCTTCCGTAAATCCGAGAGAGCTGAGCTTGGCCAAATTCAAATACCCTTTTTTGTTTTTGGCAAAGAGCACCTGGTGATATCGCTTGTCCGGATTGTCTTTGGTAAACTTTAGTTTTAGTCTTTCTTCTGCCACAAAAAGTTCGCAACCTACTATCGGTTTTATTTCATGCTTCAGGGCCTCGGTCACAAACTTGAAGGCGCCATACATATTGCCCAGATCCGTAAGCGCTACAGCGGGAAGGTTTTCTTCTTTGGCTTTGGCAATTAAAGCCTTAACAGGAGGAGTAGCTTGTAGTACTGAATATTGAGAGTGTGTATGAAGGTGACTAAAAGGAAGATCAATGAGATCCTTAGCATCTACATCTACTTTGTAGTCTGCATCTTCTATCTTTTCGCGTTTGGTAGAGTTGCCAGCGTCAAGACTGGGCTCTTCATAGATAATATCAATAATGGGAGTATCATCCAGAGGGTTGACTACTTTCTCCTTAATCAATCCAAAGAAGGATCTTGCCGTTGCATCTACATCGTATGCGGCATCGTGCGCATCTTCTATGTCTTTGCCAAAAAGTTTCTGATGAAGCTCATTCAGGCGAGGCATTTTTAACCTACCTCCAATCCCTCCTTTTAGTTGGCAGTATTCAGTAGAAGCTAATCCGGTATCAAGTCTTTCAAGCGAAAGAAAAAAGTCAGGCTGAAGAGATTGTCGGATGTATTCAGCGCCAATAATATTAATATCAAATTCTATATTGTGCCCCACCAGAAGTTTTGTGCGGTCAAGATCCTTAATAAAGGTCTCCATTACCTTAGATAATTGAATACCCTCTTCCTGGGCTCTCTTTGTACTTATTCCATGTATTTGTTCAGCGTTGAACGGAATGTCAAATCCATCGGGTTGTATGATGTAGCTGTGCTGAGAAAGTAACTTGCCATTGTTGTCATGCAGTTGCCAGGCAAGCTGAACCAGCCTTGGCCAATTGTCTAAGTCTGTAATAGGTGCAGACTTATTGTGCGGAATCCCCGTGGTTTCCGTGTCAAAGATTAAGTACATCGAGCGTGATTAGTGGTTGTCAAAATGTAAAAATACGTTTAAAGAGGGGGGTGGACAACAACTAAATCTGCGCCTGATTATCCCAATATGAGAATTAATTCCTAATTATAGATTATTTAATGGTGTTTAGGGCTTTATTTGGCTGATTTGGCACTTGGTATAGGGTTTGGTCTTCATGATGTGTTATTTAAAAGTAAACGTCATGAACTGGATAAAAGCATTTAAAGATTTTGTAAAAAAACAATGGTTCTTGCTGATCATGTTAGGAGTATTATCTCTTGTCTTTTTATTGTTTAATATCCTTTAGCGGGGTAAACGGTGTTTATTATCTAATCCCTTAAAAATCCATTCTCAAATTGTTTGTTACCGCTTTCAGGAGTATTTTTGACACGTTTCGAAAATAGCACAACGCTTTTGAAATGCTTAAGGAATGTTTTTCACTTTTGATGATCAAGATCAAACCTGAGCATTCTGACTAAAGACAAAAAACAATAACGGATGAAATGGTTTACAAACCTCTTCTCAAGTGTACTTGGAAGAAAATTGCTCATGGCCCTAACAGGCCTCTTCTTGATTACCTTCTTAGTAGTCCATCTCATTGGTAACCTTCAGCTCCTTAAGGACGATGGTGGCCAGGCCTTTAATATCTATTCTGAATTCATGGGGCACAACCTTTTGATTCAAACGATATCCAAGGTCAATTTCGCACTCATTGCAATACACGTAGTATGGGCAATTCTGATCAGCAGGCAAAACAGAGCTGCAAGAGGCCAGGGGTATGCTGTAAATAATAAGTCCTCTCACTGGACCTCCCGAAACATGGGCATACTGGGAACTATCGTGTTGGTGTTTTTGGTAGTTCACCTTCGCCACTTTTATGCAGAGTTGCATTGGGGCACTACACCCATGGTTGCTTATGATGGTAAAGAAATGAATGATGCTTACACGCTGGTAGCTTACTGGTTCAGCAAAGCATGGTATGCTGGTTTGTATGTGGTGTGTATGATTGGACTTGCATTTCACCTATGGCATGGGTTTGCCAGCGCATTTCAGACCCTGGGTCTAAACCATGTGAAGTATAATCCTGTTATAACTTTTGTAGGAAGAGCTTTTGCGATTATCGTTCCAGCCCTTTTTGCACTCATTCCTATAATGATGTTTTTAAAATAATATAGCCATTCAAGTATTATGACGCTAGATTCCAAGATTCCTGAAGGCCCAATAGGCGAGAAATGGACCAAACATAAGTTTAACCTGAAATTGGTCAACCCGGCCAATAAAAGGAAGTACAACGTTATTGTGGTCGGTACTGGACTGGCAGGAGCCTCTGCTGCCGCTTCATTGGCTGAGTTGGGCTACAACGTTAAAGCTTTCTGCTTTCAGGATAGCCCAAGAAGAGCGCACAGTATTGCTGCCCAGGGAGGTATCAATGCTGCCAAGAACTATCAAAATGATGGGGACAGCGTTTACAGGCTTTTTTACGATACCGTAAAAGGTGGAGACTATCGTTCTCGTGAAGGCAACGTGCACCGACTGGCTGAAGTAAGCGTAAATATTATCGACCAGTGTGTGGCGCAGGGTGTGCCATTTGCAAGAGAGTATGGTGGGTTGTTGGACAACCGTTCATTTGGTGGAGCGCAGGTATCAAGAACATTTTATGCCAGAGGCCAAACTGGGCAGCAATTGCTGTTGGGTGCCTATAGTGCATTGAACAGACAGATAGCCAACGGGAAAGTAGAAATGCACGCCCGCACAGAGATGCTAGATCTGGTAATGGTAGACGGAAAAGCGCGCGGTATTATCACCAGAAATCTAATAACTGGAAAAATAGAATCGCACAGTGCACATGCAGTATTGCTTTGCACTGGAGGATATGGAAACGTTTTCTTTTTGTCTACCAATGCCAAGGGCTCCAATGCCACTGCAGCATGGCGTGCACACAAGAAGGGAGCTTTGTTTAGCAATCCATGTTTTACACAAATTCACCCTACTTGTATTCCTGTATCAGGAGATCATCAATCGAAATTGACACTGATGTCAGAGTCGTTGAGAAATGATGGAAGGGTATGGGTACCTAAAACAGCTAAGCCTGGATTGAAAGCGAAAGACGCAGTTAATATCCCTGAAGCGGAACGCGATTATTACCTGGAAAGAAAATATCCTTCGTTTGGTAATCTTGTCCCAAGAGACGTGGCTTCAAGAAACGCAAAAGATGTTTGTGATGAAGGAAGAGGTGTTGGTTCTGGGCTGGCAGTATTCCTTGATTTCGCTGATGCGATAAAACGCTTGGGTAAGGATAGCATCGAAGCAAAGTATGGTAACCTCTTCGATATGTATGCACAGATTACTGGTGACAATCCATACGAAATGCCGATGATGATCTATCCGGCCGTTCACTATACGATGGGAGGTCTTTGGGTAGATTACAATTTGATGACTAACGTGCCCGGGCTTTATGCTTTAGGTGAAGCCAACTTCTCTGACCACGGTGCCAACCGTTTAGGAGCAAGTGCCTTGATGCAAGGATTGGCTGATGGATATTTTGTGATTCCATACACGCTTGGAGATTACCTGGCGAACTTACCTTATGAGGAGGTAAGCACTGACCGGCCTGAGTTCAAAGAGGCCATGGAAAATGTAAACGGCAGAGTAAACAAATTACTGAGCATCAAAGGAAATAAAACGGTAGATCAGTTTCACCGCGAGTTGGGGCTTACCATGTGGGAATATTGTGGTATGTCGCGTACTGAGGAGGGATTGAAAACTGCTAAAAAGAAAATCCAGGAATTAAGGAAGGAGTTTTGGGAAAATGTGAACGTAGTAGGCGGATCAGGAGAACTCAATCAGGAGTTGGAGAAAGCTGGCCGTGTGGCTGATTTTATGGAACTCGGTGAACTAATGGTGGATGATGCGCTCAACAGATCGGAATCCTGTGGAGGTCACTTTAGAGAAGAGTCTCAGACACCGGAGGGAGAAGCAAAAAGAAAAGACGATGAATTCTCATACGTTGCCGCATGGGAATATAAAGGAGATAATCAGCCTGAGGAACTTCATAAGGAAGAACTGAAATTTGAAAATGTAAAACTCACACAGCGTAGCTACAAATAATTATGAAGATCACATTAAAAGTTTGGAGACAAAAAAACAGCGAAACAAAGGGAGCATTTAAAACCTATCCTGTTGACGGTGTGTCAGAAGATATGTCCTTCCTTGAAATGATAGATATTCTGAACGAAAGCCTGGTGAAGAAAAACGAGGAGCCTATTGCTTTTGATCATGACTGTCGTGAAGGTATTTGTGGTATGTGCAGTCTTTACATTAATGGGCGCCCTCATGGACCAGTGCAGACCACCACGTGCCAATTGCACATGAGATCATTCAAGGATGGTGAAACGATTACCGTGGAGCCATGGCGTGCCAAATCATTTCCAGTAATCAAAGACCTCGTGGTGGATCGGGCTGCATTTGATAGAATTCAGCAGGCAGGTGGATATGTTTCCGTCAATACAGGGGGAGTACCAGATGCCAACGAAATTCCAATTCCTAAAAGGATTGCTGATGAGGCTTTTGACGCGGCCACTTGTATTGGTTGTGGTGCTTGTGTTGCTGCTTGTAAAAATGCCAGTGCCATGCTTTTCGTGAGCGCCAAAGTATCTCAGTTTGCTTTACTTCCTCAAGGGCAGGTGGAAAGGAAAACCCGTGTAGAGAAGATGGTAGCGCAGATGGATGAAGAAGGTTTTGGTGCTTGCACCAACACTAAAGCTTGTGAAGCAGAATGTCCAAAAGATATTAAGATCACTAACATCGCGCGGCTCAACAGAGAGTATTTCAGTGCGAAGTTGAGTTCAAATAACGTCTAGTTTTCATTAATAAGAATAAAAAAAGCCACGTTGATCAATCAACGTGGCTTTTTTGTTATATAAGATGCGTTATTCGCTTTTACATAAGCCGATTCCAACACGGCCATTAAAACCTTTACTAGCAATGGATCCGATATTCCCTCCAGCCAGAACGATGTCTCTCTCTGGGCCTACATCAGATAAGTGAACCTTAATAGATGCTTCCAATCCAAGGAGCTCGGTGTAGTTGAGTTTAGTTTCGTTGGCCAGCTGTACAAAATTCGTTTCACTGCGGCCAGTACTGCCAAGTACAGGATTGAGGAGGGCAGCCACCTCAGCACCTGGTTCGGAAATATCACCCATATGCAAATGCACGGGTAACTCCACATCTCCATCAGTTCCCTGAAGTTCTACCAAAATCAAGGCGGATCCATCTCGTTTCTCCTTAAATGTAACCGTTCCGCTCACTGCAAAATCCGAAGTTTGCTGTAAGGCATACGTAGCCTCATTTCCAGTAAAATCCGATACACTTTGGCTTTCCTCGCAGCCATAAAGCGCTAAAATAATTGCAAGAGCTCCAATCCAACTTTTCATAATTGCTTCCGTTCTATGTTAAAATTACAATATTTTAAACGATCTTAACTTGTCCTACCGTATTAACAAACTAGATTTGTTTCAATTATCCGGCCTTTTTGGCACGGATGTGGTTATGTTAGTATAACAAGCACATTAACCTTTTAGTTGGTGAATCGATTATTTTTTATTCTCATAGTATGCCTTGGGTGTAGCCCGTCCCTGACCAACAACAGTTTGAAGACGGATTTGCAAAACCCACGCCCAGAATGGCTAAGTGCCAAGCCTTTGCAAGATCGCTATTATATTGGCATTGGACATAGCGTAAAAGACGGGATTAACAACTACATAACATCTGCAAAAAATAGTGCACTGGAAGATATAATATCAGAAATCCGGGTAACGGTATCCTCCACCTCAGTATTGAGCCAGATCGATGCCAATAAAGAATTCCAGGAGAGGTATGAGCAAATTATTAAGACTACTGCATCAGATGAATTGGAGGAATATGAGCAAGTAGATGCCTGGGAGGATGACCAGAATTACTGGGTGTATTATCGACTCTCGAAACAACGCTATAAGGAAATTAAGGATGAACAAAAGCGCAATGCAGTAACCCTGGCACTGGATTTTTTCTCCAAAGCAAAGCAATCGGAAAGGGCTGGCGAAGACATACAGGCGTTGGGTTTTTATTTCAAGGGATTTGGAGCTATTGAAAAGTACCTGGGCGATCCTATTCGATTAGAATACGAGGGAAAGGAAATTTTGCTGACCAACGAGATTTATGCCTCCATCCAGCAGATATTGGATCGGATTCAATTGGTAGCTAACCCTGCCGAAATCATGCTTAATCGCAGGGTGACCACAGGTACAGAAACGGTAGTAGTTACTGCGGTCTATAAGGATTCAAAAAAGGTAATTCCTGACTTACCCCTGAAGGCATCCTTCGAAAAAGGAGCTGGTGATGTTTTTCCTGAATACAAAACCGATGCATCCGGGCAAAGTAAAATTCTTATCACCAAAATCAGTTCTAAGGATTTGGAGCAGACAGTGGGTGTAAAAGTAAACATGCTAAATTTTGCGGGAGCCAATGCTTCTCCAATTTATTCATTGGTAGCTGAGCGCATGGTAGCCCCAAAAGTAAACATCCTACTGAAAGTCCAACGGCCAATCGTCTATATCACTTCTGATGAAAAAACATTGGGAGTTAATAAGTCGAATGACCAGATCACCAATCGGGTGAAAAACTTCCTTACCAGTTCAGGTTTTGAGTTTACTGATAGCAGGGGCAAGGCCGAATTGTGGATGGATATCAATGCCAATTCTGAGAAGGGTGCTGTATCTGGTAGCATTTACATTACCTACGTCACCGCGGTAATTAAGGTGGTTACACTTTCTGGTAATAAGGAGATATATGCCACCACGTTGGATAGGATAAAGGGATATAGCCTCGACTACGAACGTTCAAGTCAGGAGGCTTATAATAAGTCGTTGGAGGTGCTGGAAAGGGAAAAATTACCAGAATTACTCAACGCGATTTTGCAGTAATTAGGGCTAAAAATCGAAAAATAATGAGTTGGCCTTATAATTGCATTGTTTAACTTGCAGAACCAAATAAGATATCAAATATGAAAAATTTAACCAAACTATCATTTATCCTTGTTGCCGTGGCAGCACTTTTGATTGCCGGCTGTAAAGGAAAAGAAAAGCTTCCACAAGGTGAGCAGGAAATTATAGTACCTTGTTCCGGACCGGACTTTTTCACGTCAAATAAATACTTTAGGGCCAATTCAATTGGTGAAAGCCAGGATCAGGTTACCTCTAAGAAAAAGGCATTGACTAACGCCAGAAATGAGTTAGCGCAAAGCATCCAAACTACTGTAAAAACTGTTACTGACAACTACGTGAACTCACGTGAGATGAATAACAAAGAGCAGGTAGAGGAAAGATTTGAGAGCCTGAACAGAGAGATAGTAGACCAAACCATTACAGGTGTACGTACCCTTTGTGAAAAACTGGTAAAAACTGACCAGGGAACTTACAAGACCTACGTTGCTATCGAGCTTTCAGCTGACGAGTTGGTGTCAAAATACAACGAGCGTCTTTCCAAAGATGAGATGTTGAAAATTGATTACGACTACGAGAAGTTCAAAGAAACTTTCGAAAAGGAAATGGCAAAAATGGGAAACTAATTCCCTAACGAATGAAAAAGAGCCCCTTGATTTCAAGGGGCTCTTTTTGTTTAACTGAATTCATAAATATGACTGCAGGTTATTCAGGAACTCCTCTAATTAAGAAACTAGGTATTCAACCTGGGTTTTCTATCCGGATTGTGAATGAACCTCAATCTTATTGGGATTGGATCAGCCCATTACCTGAAGACATAAAAGTATTAACCCGAGCAAAGAAAGAGGGAATAGACTTCATTCACCTTTTTTGTATGGAGAAGAAGAAATTCGAAAAAGAGTTTTTGAAGCTTAAAGCAGACCTGAAAAAAGATGGGATGCTGTGGGTATCCTGGCCTAAGAAGTCTTCCAAAGTAGCATCCGATCTGGATGAAAACATTATTCGCAACTTCGGCCTTAACAATGGATTGGTAGATGTAAAAGTTTGCGCGGTAGACGAGGTGTGGTCAGGGCTGAAATTTATGTATCGGGTGAAAGACCGATAAATTAAAACTGCATCCTGGATCTTCTGTTGAAAAAGGGTTTTAAAATAGTCCTGTCCAGTAACAGAAAGGCAAGTCCCATATTTAAGGCTATAATAGAATTGACAATCAGTTTACCACTGAAAGGTATTGAAGGTAACGTTGGAGTAGTAATTCCTGTGGGTAACTTAACCGGATTCAAAGAGAGCATACCATTGAGTTCGTTGAATATACCCGTGTCTACTAAACTGGCCCCGATTCCCATGGCCACCAAAATGCCAGCCAACAAGATCAACCCATTTTTAGGAGTAAGCATGCTGGCAGTAGTCACCTTGTCGAGGTTTCCCATTACGCGTTGTGTGAAATTGTCAGAAGGATGAAGTAATCTGTTATGCTCCATCGATTGTTGGATCAGTTTTAAAACCTCCAGCCTGCTTCGGAGTTCTTCTGAGGTGGATAGTCCATTTTTTACTTTCTCCAGCTTTTCTCCTGTCAGCGCCCCATCCAGGTAGGCTACTAACAACTCGTCAATCTCTTGTGATACCTTTTTCATATCAATGATACTATAAAGTTAATGCTTCTTTTTGTAAAATACCTTTCAACTCATCGGCCATACGTTGCCTTGCACGATGGATTCTCACCTTAGTGGTATTGATCTTCTGTCCCATAATATCCGCCACTTCCTCCAATGAAAATTCTTTTAAATAAAACAGTTGAAGAGAAAGCCTGTCGGCTTCATTCAGCTTGTTCAAAGCTTGATCGATAAACACGGTTTTATCATCCTTTTCCAATGTATTATCCGTCTCCCCAGCGTGATTAAAAGTATGGTCAATCGACTGGAATACCCTTTTGTTCTTGCGCTTGTAACTGATGGCCGTATTAAATACAATCCTGTACAGCCAGGTAGAAAATCGTGCTCCGCGCTTAAATCCTTTAAGGTAATGGAAGGCTTTAATAAACGCATCCTGTGCTACTTCTTCCGCATCGGCATTATTCTCAGTTATCTTGAAGGCAATGGTAAAAGCATAACTTTTATACTGGTCTACAAGCTTCGCGTAAAGCTGCTTTTCGCCTGCTAAAATGCGGTTGATGAGGGTATTTTCTTCCTGAACTGTGATCACGTGCCTTGGACGCAGTGTTTGACTATGAAGTTACACAATAATAGTGGCGGGAGTGATAAATATTTTTTTGAGTAGCTTGTAACCACAGCGCTGAGGGTTGCGTCAAAGGGCCAAAAACAATAAAACTATGGATGTAGCAATGTTAGGGGTAATGATACCCATCATCGGAATAATCGGAGCATTTATCATAATAGGTTATTTGCGCAAATTTCAGAACATGGAGCGTATGGCCATCATTGACAAAGGCCTAGATCCTTCCTTATTTAAGTCTGAACGTGTTACCGCAGCAGCGTTGCGTGCTTCTCTTCTACTGATTGGTGCGGGTTTGGGTTTGCTGATGGGGTATTGGCTAGACAGCGCCTTTGGAATGGATGACGTAGCCTACTTCTCTATGATTTTTATTTTTGGTGGAATCGGGTTAGGCGTTGCTTATATGGTAGAGGAGCGCAAAAACAAAGAGGGAAAGTAACCTCAAATGTTTTAGCAATCTCTCACTCCATCTGGAGGAGAGATTGCCGTCATGTTAACCACTCCTTTCTCTTAGCCGTACAGCCAAAGGCCAATTGTGAGCATGGCCACAGATATCAGAATAATAGAAAATAGATTCACCAATATTCCAGCCCTCATCATCTGCTTTACAGAGATGTGTCCGCTGGCAAAAAGTATAGCATTAGGTGGCGTAGAGATGGGCATCATAAAAGCACAACTGGCAGCAAATGCAACAGGCATAGCAAGAATGATTGGATTGATTTGAAGACCATCAGCAATTCCCAAAACTACAGGTACAAATATCGTAGTGAGCGCTACATTACTCATCAACTCAGTTAAAAACATCGACAACCCTGAAAGAGTAACAATCAATGCACCTGTTGATAAGTTTCCTTGTTGTGCAATCTGATCACCGATCAACTGTACAAGACCTGCATCGGCCATGGCCTGCGCTAGTGAGAGCCCACCACCAAAGAGTAATAATATTCCCCAGGGAAGGTTTTTCATGTCTCCCCATTCCAAAATAAATGTACCACTCTTCATTTCAATAGGAGTGATGAACATCAGTATGCCTCCTGTCATAGCAATGGTAGTGTCATCCAGAAGGTTGGTGCCAATAAGTGCGTTGATGTTTTGACGAAAAATCCAGAAAAAACAGGTAACAGCGAAGATGGCCAGTACTCTTTTTTCTTCTTTTGAAAATGCTCCGAGCCCTTTTAGTTTTGAATTGATCAGTTCTGCAGAGCCTTCCACCGAACGAAGTCCATTGCGGTAGAGTATCTGTGTGATGGTAAGGTAGCAGGCCGCTAGTATGGCCAGCATCAACGGTATTCCAATGACCATCCAGGTAGCAAAGCTCACATCCTGGTCATAAAAACGTTTGATAAATCCTACAGTCACCACATTGGGAGGTGTGCCAATAATGGTGGCGATGCCTCCGATACTGGCCGAATAGGCAATGCTCAACATCAGTCCCGTGGCAAATTTTTCAAACTTGGGTTTATCTGCTTCGGTGATTTCTCCAGCTAATAATTTAGTGACCGAAGTGGCGATCGGAAGCATCATTACCGCTGTGGCGGTGTTGCTGATCCACATGCTGATCAAGGCGGTAGAAATCATAAAGCCTAAGATGATTCCGTTGCCGCTGGTGCCCGTAAGCCTTATCAGGTTGAGTGCGATACGGGTATGGAGGTTGTGTTTTTCCAAACCTAGGGCAATCATAAACCCACCCATGAATAAAAAAATGATACTATCACCATAGGGCGCTGCGGCTTCTCTTGCTGTAGCCACCGTGAAGAGTGGAAACAGAATCATAGGAAGAAGTGCAGTCACGGGAATAGGAGCCGCTTCACTCACCCACCAGGTCACCATCCAGGCGCCTAGCGCCAGCACTACCACACCTTTGTAGGACAGTGCAGTTTGCGATAGCAGGAAATAAAGAATGGTAAATAGCAATGGGCCCAAGATGAGGCCTACAGTTTTGTTTTTAGAAGCGGTAGCAGTCAATGGGATTCGGGCTTAGTAGAACTAAAACAAGTTAGTGTTCTTCAGAAGTAAAGCAAACTGAAATTGTGTAAGTAAAAAGGCCTGATTGCCCAGGCCTGAAATGCACTAAAATTATTTCGAATTTTATTGAGTTTTTGGGTTGGCAGGTTTCACGATGATTGTCCTCCCATCCAACTCCGTTTCATTTAAGGCGGCAATGGCGTTGTTACCTTCCTCATCGTTTGGCATTTCTACAAAACCATAACCCTTAGATCGACCCGTGTCCCGGTCGGTAATGATTTTGGCAGAAGAGACCTCTCCGAACTGAGCAAAAGCTCTTTCCAGTTCATCATGTCCGGTCTTAAAATTGAGTCTAGCAACGAAAATGTTCATGACAGCATATTAGGTTAAAATTGTATTCAAAGGAATGATGGTGCCTTTTGAGTCACCCATCAAACCATTGTGATACAAAATAAAAATTAATTGATAAATATTCAAGGAGAGGAAGAGATGAAGCTAGCTGGTGATGAGTTCTCTGGCATTTTCTTTTGCCAATGAGGAAGGTTTTTCACCTCCAATCATCTTTGCGATCTCTTCAATTCGTTCTTCTTCTGTTAGTCTTTTTATCTGACTGATTGTTTTTGTGCTTTTCGAATCTTTATACGCATAAAAATGACAATCTGCCTTAGCTGCGATTTGTGGGAGGTGACTGATAGCAAGAAGTTGGTGATCTTTGGCCATGGATTTCATCATTTTACCCAGTCGCATGGCAATTTCACCGGATACGCCCGTATCAATTTCGTCCAGAATGAGGGTGGGAAGCGCTGTTTTTTCTGCCAACAGGTATTTGATGCAAAACATTAACCTGGAAAACTCTCCTCCCGATGCAACCTGTGCCAACGATCTCGCTGCTATTCCTTTGTTGGCACTGAACAATAATTCTATGCTGTCGATGCCCGAAGCAGTGGGTGTTCCTGCATGATGTTCTACATTCAGCTGAGCTTCCGGAATACCCAACTCATTAAGTAAAGTGATCATCTGTTTGCAAAAGCCTTTAAAGCTTTTGGTCCTGGACTGGCTTAGCCTAGCTCCCTTTTCATTGAGTTTAACCACGGCTTCGTCCAGTTTCTTTTTCAGAGAAGCTAGCTCATCATCGAGGTTGCTGGTTTTATCTGCTTTGATTTGCAAATCGTCTTGCAACTGAAGCAGGTCGGCCACCGATCCCAGCCTGTGCTTTTGTTGCAATTGGTAAATAAGGCTTAACCGTTCTTTTGCCTCTTCAATTTTTTCAGGATCGAAATCTATTTTCTCTTCTTCTCCTTCTGCCTCGCTGATAATATCGTTCAGTTCTATCCTTACACTTTCAAACCTTTCAGTGAGTTTTTTGTAATGATCTGAGTAGTTACTCAAAGAACTCATGATGGTACGCGCCTCACTTAAAATGCCTGAAGCGGAAACATCAGAGCGATCAAGCTGGGCAAGGAGTTGATTGAATTTTGTTTTAATGTCCTCGGCATGCTCCATTATTTTTAGTGCCGATTCCAATTCTTGTTGCTCATTCTCCACCAGGTTGGCTTTGCTTAATTCCTCCAATTGAAATTTCACAAAATCGGATTCCTGTCGCAGTACGTTGGCTTCGTCTTCCAGCGCGTTGTATGCTTCTCGGGTAATCACATAATGTTGCCACGCATTTTTATACTCCTCTCGAAGTTTTTCATTGGCAGCGAAAGCATCGATTACACTGAGCTGAAAGGCACGGTTGCCCAGATCCAGCGTTTCGTGTTGCGAGTGAATGTCCATCAACCGCATCCCAATCTTTTTCATGATGTCCAGCGTGACAGGAGTGTCGTTGATGAACGCACGACTTTTTCCGTTAGGACTGATCTCTCTGCGTATAACGGTTTGTTTGTCGTAGTCTAAATTTTCACTTTCAAAAAGCGGTTGCAGCTGGTAAGCACCAATATCAAAAGTGCCTTCGGTGATGCACTTTTCTTTTTCGTTCCACAACACCTTGGTGTCGGCCCTGTTGCCCAACAACAAACCCATGGCGCCCAGCATGATGGACTTACCAGCACCCGTCTCACCTGTAATCACATTCAGGTGACGGGATAAATCCATCTCCAGGTGATCGATAAGGGCGTAGTTTTTTATGGTGAGGTGAGTGAGCATCGGTTATTTTATGCGCCTGCGGATTCTTGTCAAAGGCATTTACAATATTAATTTATTTAGGGCAGAATCGATAGTAGTGTTGAATGCCTCAGTCTGTGCTTTTCATTAGCAGCCCTGCCGCCATTCTGCCTGTCCGCCTAGTGGCGGAAGTCACCGAGCGATGGTTGGCGGGGAGGGTGCCTGCCTGCCGCAGGCAGGAAGAATCTCATAATTTTACTTACTGTTCCATAGCAATGGGATTCTTCGGTCGGCTGCACGCATGCCGGCCCGGCTCCCTCTGAATGACGGGATAGTGAAGACTGTGCCTTTGAATTTCTTATTTGCTTGCGGTTGGTGTTATCACCAATCCGCTTGTGTGCTATCTCTTGTCGTAAGATCAGTTATAATCCCTCACCCCCTGCCTGCCGCAGGCAGGGGGTGTCCTTGCAAATAAGCTCTGCTTTTTAATGCTACCACCAAGCATGGAGAATGACTTCCGCTAGACTTTCGAGCTAGACAGAAATCTAATTACTAATAATCTTCTGATAAATGTTCCGCTTAGGATCCACGCTATTAAGAATATCATACGCCTCTCTGCGCACACTCAGATTGCCATCAGAAAATATATTTACCAACTCATTTGCTTTGGTATCAAAAAAGGAAACCACGAAAATGGCGTTAGGGTAGATGGACCAAACTGTTTTAAGGTTTTTAAGCACGTCAAGCACTACTGTCCTGCTTTGGTCGGGTGTTTTATCAAACGTATCCAGCGCCTGCCTGTGGTAGCGATAGGTGTTCTTCCTCAATTCCACCATTTGTGGGTTGTTCAAATTCTCTATCAGTGCATAACGGTTCCTGTTGCTCCCTAATGCCTGCCACCCCGGACGATTAGAAGGCTGCGCATTGTTCACTACTGTAAGGGCCTTTTGAAAATGTGGGGTGCCTCCAAGTTCAGAAAATGAATCGTAGTCCATGCCCAACACGATATAAGCGTAAAAGGCGAGCATGGAAGTGAGGTTGCTGATGTACGTATTGTCGTTGTACTCTAGCGGTAGCGATTCGATATACTCAAATTCCCACTCGCGATCTGCAAAGTTGAGTAATACTGTTTCATAGTTGGTATTGTATACCGGTCTAGCAGCAGTGATCTGCGCGTTGGCAGTGAAATTACCAATGGACGGCATCTTGGTAATGTTGAGAAAAAGTGTTCCGTTGATTTTCTCGTAGTTCTTATAGTTGTCGTTGGTCCACTTTCGGGTGTTCAAAAAATTGGCGAAAGCCCGCTCCATGTCCCTGAAGATGGCGCGGTCTGTAGTTTGCACCTGCTCGGCATTCACCACCACCTTAAAGTTCAACTCCTGACCAAAGAGTTCTGTGGTGGTTCCAATGAAAACCAAAATGGCAATAATTCTATGCATAGCGTTGTACTATAGCACTAACGATGTCAATGGCGACTTCTTTCTTATTCTTCAAGGAAAATTCCAAAACTTCTCCCTTTTTGTCAATCAATTTGATTTTGTTGGTGTCGTGACCAAATCCAGCCCCTTTATCTTTCAGTGAGTTAAGGACGATCAAATCGAAGTTTTTGGTTTCAATCTTCTTTTTGGCGTTTTGCTCTTCATTCTCCGTTTCCAGGGCAAAACCAACAATGAACTGCCCATTCTTCTTTTGCTTGCCCAATTCCGCAGCAATGTCATGGGTTTTCACCAATTGCAGCGTAAGGTCGTTGTCTTTCTTTTTTATTTTCTGATCAGCTTGAGTGGCAGGCCGGTAGTCGGCCACGGCTGCAGAGAATACGGTAATATCTGATGTTGAAAACACTCCTTTACAGGCTTCATACATATCAGCTGCGGAGGTCACCTTCTTAATTTCAATATCAGGATGCTGAAGGGTGAGGTGGGTGGGCCCCGATACCAATGTCACCTTTGCTCCTGCGTTGGCCAAAGCTTCCGCAATGGCAAAGCCCATCTTACCGCTGGAGTTGTTACCAATAAATCGAACGGGATCCAATGCTTCGTGTGTAGGACCAGCAGTTACTAACGCGTGCTTTCCGCTAAGCTTTTTTTTTTCGCTGAAGAACTGGTTCAGTTGCTCCATGATTTCCTCCGGCTCGGCCATCCTGCCAGTGCCTACCAGTCCGCTGGCCAACTCGCCATGACCGGGCGCAATAGTATGGTTGCCATAACCTTTCAGCGACAGCAAATTTTTTTGGGTAGAAGGATGCTGTAACATGTCCAGGTCCATAGCCGGAGCTACAAACACAGGGCAACGAGCAGAAAGGTAAACGGCCAATAAAAGATTGTCACATTCACCATGCGCCATCTTTGCCAGCGTATTGGCACTGGCCGGGGCGATCACCATGACATCGGCCCACAGCCCCAGGTCTACATGGTTGTTCCATTCTCCTGCCTCATTTTTAACAAACTGAGACAAGACCGGGTTTTTAGAAAGGGTGGAAAGAGTAAGGGGAGTAATAAAATCCTTTGCGGATTCCGTCATGATCACCTTCACCTCAGCACCTTCTTTCACCAATAAACGTGTAAGAACTGCTGCTTTGTAGGCGGCAATGCTTCCAGAAACCCCCAGGATGATCTTCTTTCCTTTCAAGTTATTCTGAGATCTCCTCAGTACGCATGCGGAAGTTCAGCTTGCCTTCTAGAAACTCTTCAGTTGCAGTAGTAGTAGCCTTTGGCATACGCTCGTAAAACTTAGAGATTTCGATTTGCTCGCGGTTTTCGAATACTTCTTCCAGGTTGTCTACCGTAGTAGCAAACTCAGCAAGTTTAGAATTCAATTCTTCTTTGATGTTCACTGCGATCTGACGCGCACGATGAGAAATCACCACTACGGAATCATAGATGTTTCCAGTAGGGTCAATGATTTTTTCAATGTCGCGTGTGATAATAGAAGGTTGTACAATGGCCATGGTATTATGTGTTATCTATTTTGTATTGATTGACTTTCGTTATGCTCTCTGAATAATATTTTTCAGCTTCTTTTAGAAACTGACTTTGCGGATAGTTGTCCACTAACTCTGTATAAAACTCTATCACTATGGTATAGCGCTCTTTCTGCAAGCTGGGCAAACTCTGTGTAGCCAGTTTGAACTGCGCCTCTACTTTTCTAAACGCCACCTCTTCCATATAATGGGAATCGGGGAAACTTTCTCTGAAAGAATCAAAGGCGATAATTGCTGCCTTGTATCTTTTTATTTTGAGATAGAGCTTCGCGTTTTCAAAATTCTTTTGTTCCAGCTTCTGCTGACTTTCTATGATCACTTTGGTGGCCTGATCTACAAACTCACTGCCAGGAAACTGATTAATGAACGTCTGCATGGCAGCCATCGCTTCAATGCCACTGGTTTGATCCAGGTTGTATGAAGGAGATGCGGCATACAGCGAATAGGCATACATAAAATGCGCTTCTTCAGACTGTGCGCTACGTCCATACGTTTCATAAAAGGATTTAAACTGTGCCGAAGCCAACAAATAAGACCTTTCATTGTATTGGCAATAAGCCAATAAAAACTCCACATTCTCCCCTTCTGGCAAACCCCTCACTACCGGGCGAATTTGCTCAAACAGCAGGGCTGCGTGATAATAGTCCTCTTTCTCGTAATAGTTTTGCGCTGCTTCGTACTTCACCCTCCAGTCCTCGCTCTTCTCAATTTTGCGATATTTGCTGCAAGAAGCCCCTAAACCAACGATACCTGCCAAGAAGCAGTAAAACAACAATTTTCTAACCCGCATAAGCCTGCAAATATACTACACTGGCAGGAATTCACAATCTGCTAACGTGTTCTCCCTCAACCTTATTTATAGATGAAAATTGCCTACTTCCTTACTATTAATTTTCGGGTAAGTACCCCGTCATTGTCCAGATAGAGGGTATAGAAATAAACCCCTGGCGCCAAGTCCTCTGTAAATAGCTTCACATTGGTCTCAAAAGCCGGTAACTCATAATCACCCATGGGCATACCCAGAATGTTGTGAATGACCACATTGGCCTTAATAGCATCATTATTCAGCCGATATTCGATAAAAGCATAGTCAGAAACAGGGTTAGGGTACACATCGTGGATGGTGATGTCTTTCGACTGGAAAACCATCGATTTTTCCCTTCTTTCCTCCACGGAAACGCTCACATTGTGCTCTAACGCTTCAGAAAGCCGTCCGCGCTCAAAGATCTCAAATTTGAAATGCGTCTGCCCTGTCACCAGTCCGGTTTCAAGTGTGTAATAAAGCCCACTTATTGTTTGGCCGGGTTCTATTCTTTTGGAAAATTCGTCCATTCCAGGCTCCAAACAGTTATCATCAAGGCAAAAATAGCCTTTTTGGGTGCCTCCCAGGTCGCCCTGCACTTTGCGAATAATGTAGAATTGGGGCTTGTTGGTGGTGTTTTTGATCTGGAGGGGAATCTTCAAAACCTGGCTCAATTGAGACTGGTAGCTGGTTTCAGCCTTGTTGATCAACTCAGGTCGCTGCGCCCACGCAGGCCAACTGCACAAAATCAAAAACGCTATGGTCAACCTCAATCTCATATGGACACACTGATTCAACTGATAATTTAATCGAATTCATGTTTTTGTCCTAGATAATTGATAAAAAAATGACAGGTGGGTACAATTTATCCCCCAAGCTGTGCGTTACGGCTCCGTTTTAGACTTCACCACATCACTTTTCTCAGGTTTTTCCGTAACCCGCCAGGTGAAACCACGGAGTCTTTTGTCTCCTTCCTCCAGTTCGGCAGGGGGAATAAAAGAGGCATCGGGCTGGATGTAAAAACTGATGTTATTCACTTTTCCCGCTACGAAGTTGATCTTCATGTTGCTGCAGATGATTTTGTTCATCCCCATCATGATTGACTTAGGTTTTTGGGTGGCCGCACTGTCCTGCGGAGCGGTAGGTTTCATTTCTTGTAGTGCGAAGTACACACTTTCTCCGTTGCCTTCTACATCCACATGGTTGATGGCCTTGTCTTTAAAAATGGCCGTCATCTTTCGTCCCTTGATTTGATTGAAATGCGACAATGAATCTTGCGAGACGACAAAGGAGTTGTCGATTAAAAAAATACGGTCAATGGTTTTGTTGGTGATCAACATGCGGATAGAGTCTGCTGTCATCTGGTTTTCATCCGTCCACAATACCGGGTCGTTGAAGAAGTAGAGCGTAGAATCGTGCGCCTGGTACACCACCGAGTCGGCCAGTCCTTGCAGGTCGGTCTTGAAAATCTTCACGTTGTTGTAAGCCAGCAACTTCTTTTTCAAAGGATCCGGGCTTTCTATCGACACCAATGTATCGGCAGACATAAAAAGGGTATCCGATTCATCGGTGATCTTCGCCAGGTAGGCGTTGCCATACACTTTGGTGATGCCATTGCCCCGGTCGTAGTCGCCATCATCTCCAAAGATGATCATGTTCTCTTCTTTAGAAGTCATTACCACATTGCCCTTTGCCTTGTACATCTTCTTCAAGTCGTTGAGAAAGTACTGGTCGCCCTTCAGCTTGTATGTAGGGGTTTCAATTTCACCCGAGTTAAGCGATGATAATTTTTTGCCGGTATCATAAAAACCATTCTCATACACAGCCACACCTCCTTCTTTGTCGGTGATGGTGGTAGTAGCCCGAAATAAAATCACTTTCGACTTAGAATTATATTGCAGCGTGTCCGACTTCATGGTGTATGTTTCATTCACACCCACCACATCTCTTTTAAAAGACGCTACGTTGGTGTTGATGTCGTAATAACCCTTCTTACTGGTGAGCACGTTGGTGCTGTCCACCAGTTTACCACCATTAAAATAGCGCGCTTCGTTTTGGTTGCGGTAGTAGTCGAGGTAGTCGGTGTAAAGGGTGGCCAGTCCCAGCTTGGTGAAAACAACATTCTTTCTCAGGTGAGCAATTTTTTTATCTCCATCATAGGAGAGCCCGCGCGAAGTCACATCGATGGAGTCGCCTTCAGTGATGTGGATGCGTCCAAATGCTTCCACGCGGTTTTCCGACTTGAAATAATGGGCCGAGTCGCAGTAGATGGTGGTTTTGTTTTGCACAAAAATGACATTGCCCAAAAGGCGGTCGTAGCGTTTGCCATCTTTTACGCTGCCTACCAGGTTGTCTGCTCGCTTCAATTTCACCCTGCGCTGACTCAGTGCCTCGGTAGAAACCAGGAAAACGAGGAATAAAATAAATAAGGAGTGGCGCATCATCATTTGGACTCGTAAAAATAGAGAAAAGTTATCTTTGTCAGATGTTGCACCCCTTCACCCACACCCTCTCTCGCCTGTGCCCGCCCGATCAGCGGATACTGCTCGCAGTAAGCGGAGGCGTAGACTCGATGGTGATGCTGCACCTTTTCCACAAAGCGGGATACAAGATCGGTGTGGCCCATTGCAACTTTCAGCTGCGCGATGCAGCCTCCGATGAAGATGAACACTTGGTTCAGCAAACGTGTCAACAATGGAAGGTTCCGTTTCATACCCAACGTTTTGAAACCAACAATTATGCCGCAGTCAACGGATGTTCCATTCAAATGGCAGCACGCGAACTGCGTTATGCGTGGTTCCGAGAAGTGATGCACACCCACGCTTACGACAAGCTGGCCACTGCCCATCACCTTAACGATAATTTAGAAACGACTCTGCTCAATTTCATAAGAGGAACAGGCATCAGCGGAATGAAAGGCATACCACCCACTACCGACAACATCATCCGACCATTGCTAACGTTTACCAAAAAGGAATTAGTCCATTACGCCAAGGACAACCAATTGAACTGGCGCGAAGATGCCTCCAATGCCACAGACGATTACGACCGCAACCAATTACGCCATCAGGTGATCCCAAAATTAGAGGAACTCAACCCCGCGCTGGAAGATACTTTCAAACGAACCAACCAACGCCTCCAAGGCGCTGCTGCGGTATTTCAATTGGGCCTCAGTCATCTGCGACAGCAATTCGTGACGGAAGAAAAAAACAGGATCAGCATCAGTACAGAATTACAGCAACACATCTCCTTTCCGGAGGTAGTGCTGTGGGAACTGCTAAAAGACTACGGTTTCAACTACACCCAATGTGCCGATGCCGTGGCTGCAGCCGATCAATCGGGTAAACTATTTCATTCTTCCAGCCATCAACTGACCATCGATAGAAAAGCCTGGATCGTAGCACCGCTCGCAATAGAGATGAGGGCCACAGAAATACACCCAACCGACAAAAAAGTAACGCTCGGTGCATGGGACCTGACGATTGCGCCAAGCAACGACCACACCATTTCTACCCAACCCACGGAAGCCAAACTGGATGCCGCCCACATCACCTTCCCATTAACATGGAGAAAGTGGAAGGAGGGAGACGCATTCACCCCATTGGGCATGCACAATCAGAAAAAGCTAAGCGATTTCTTCATCGATGCCAAAGTGCCCCGCACCGACAAGGAGATGGCCACTGTGCTCGAATCCAACGGAAACATCATCTGGGTGGTAGGCTACCGCATCGACAACCGCTACAAAATCACCGATCGCACAAAAGAAGTGCTGCAATTGACATTGCGACCACATTTATGACCAATATCCTTTTTCATTGCCACCCCGATTGATAAATTTGCAGCCCCTTGATGAATCGTTTAATCTAAATTAAAATATGAAAATTACCGTTGTAGGAGCTGGAAACGTAGGAGCCACTTGTGCCGATGTATTGGCCACGCGTGAAATCGCCAATGAAATTGTATTGGTAGACATTAAAGAAGGACTTGCTGAAGGAAAAGCACTGGACATTTGGCAAAAAGCGCCTATCAATCAGTACGACAGCCGCACCATCGGCTCCACCAACGATTATTCTAAATCTGCCGGATCGGACGTAGTAGTGATCACTTCAGGCCTTCCGCGCAAGCCGGGCATGAGCCGTGACGACTTGATCGGAACCAACGCAGGCATCGTAAAGTCAGTAACTGAAAATGTGGTGAAGCACTCACCCGAAGCCATCATCATTATCGTATCCAATCCTTTGGACGTAATGACCTACCAGGCGCACCTTACCTCTAAGTTTCCAAGATCAAGAGTGATGGGTATGGCTGGTATTTTGGATACCGCACGCTACCGTGCGTTCTTGGCAGAAGCATTGAACGTATCTCCTAAAGAAATTCAGGCCGTGTTGATGGGTGGACATGGCGACACCATGGTGCCACTACCAAGATATACTACCGTAGCAGGTATTCCGGTAACGGAATTGATCGCTAAAGATAAATTGGACGCCATCATCGAAAGAACCAAAACCGGTGGAGGTGAATTGGTGAAACTGATGGGCACCAGCGCATGGTATGCACCCGGAGCAGCCGCAGCACAAATGGCAGAGGCGATTGTAAAAGACCAGAAAAGAATTTTCCCTGTATGCATTAAGTTGGAAGGCGAGTACGGCATCAACGACTGTTACCTGGGCGTGCCAGTAGTGTTGGGCAAAAACGGAGTAGAGAAAGTAATTGAGCTTGACCTGAATGCAGAGGAAAAAGCCATGCTCGAAACCAGCCGTGTGCATGTGAAAGAAGTAATGGAAGTATTGGAGAAGTTGGGATAATAACACCGTCATTGCGCCTGTCCGACCTCTGGCGGGATCCGCTAGTAGGCGGAGAAGCAATCTCCCCAATAAGTAAGCCGTTAGCCGGTTGCCGGTGATCAGTTAAATAAAATAGTAAAAAGCCTCGCATATCGCGAGGCTTTTTGTTTTTACCTGCAACTGCCTGCCGTAGCTTAAGCGAAGGCAGGCAGCCTGAAACCTTTAAATACACCCCATTAACCACCCCATTAATTTTATTTTACCCCATATAAATGTAGCTTACTATACCTATACTGGCCAAGTCTAAACCCATCCCCATGAAGACCCTGCAGTGCATGCAAAGTTCACTCGTGTTATCCCTATCCCTCGTCTTTTTAGGCGGTTCATCTGCCTATGCACAGATGGAATCCTTTCACTCCTTTGAATCATCCAATTTTCCTGGTTACTATATTCATCACGCTCCGGATGGCTTCTATATCGGCCCCATTACAAACGATGCCGATAAAATCTTCACCGAATTTGCGTGGAACGTGAGCCCCTTCCAGAAAAAAGAAGACCAAACACAAGGTAACTTTCTGATTTTCCTCAACCCACTGAATGCACAACAATACTACATGCGCAACCTGAATGGAAAAATAACCATTGCCTTGTCGGACGACTCAAAAGAATTTTTCGATCAGGCATCGTTCTACTCTAGAAAAGGGCTGACACAAACCGAGCCCCATTGGAACGGAGTCAATGACGGAGCGCTGGTCTCCTTCGAGTCTGCCAAATACCCCGGTCATTATATTCGCCATTCCAACTATCGGTTGTACTTGCAACCTTATGATGGTACGGAACTCTTCCGCAAAGATGCCACATTCATATTCCGTTGGGCAGAACACAAAGGGCCGTTACCACTTGATGTGTATAACAATGAGCGGGCACGCATCACTCAGTTGGCACAACCACAACTGGCACAAGCACAAGAGCAACAAAGATTGGCGCAACAGCGCGCCCAGGAGGAGCAGCAAAGAGTGGCACAAGAGCGCGCTCGCGAAGAGCAACGAATACTCGATCAGCAACGCGCACAACAAGAGCAGCAACGAATAGCACAACAGCAACAACAACAGCAATACAGAGACAAAACCTTTACGGTGCAAATTGACTGCAAGGGTTATTCCACCCTCACCAACACAGGCACCAACGATCAGATCACAGTAAGTTTTGTGAATAAAGATGGTACCAAACTGGTGGACGGCAACAGTACTAAAGTCATCAATAATTGTGATCTCGACACTTACATATCAATGACCTCCGCCCAGTTGATGAATGAAGTGGTAGCCGTGCAGATCATTACCTCCGGCAGCGATGGGTTTTGGATGGACCGCGTGCTATTGCATGTCGATAATCAGGAGATCGCCCACTGGGGTGCCAACGAGGGCAAAGGCTATTGCCTCTCCCATGATCCTGCCGATGGTGACGGGAGTTGGAAGGATTTTGTAGGCGCGCGCGGTTGCCAGCCCTGCTTTCGATTTGATGTAGCCAGCGGCCAGGTGGTGGCCTGCCAATAATAAAGATGGAACCAGTGCCAATAACTTATTTTTGAAATGTTGGCGTTGCGATGCACTGTAGAGAATTTTAAAAACACTCGTTTATGAAATTTACACTATTGATACTGGTTACAATTGGCAGTTTATGCGCAGCCACTGCACAAAGTGATCCATCATCCAAAGTCTTAGTGACAACGCTTCCCGGCACATGGCAATTGAAGACACTCTTCACACCCAACTATGACAAAATGGATGAGGAAGATCTATATTGGCCAATAGACGATAACAATAAAGATAAATTTATATGGGAAGAAGAGGCCAGGGAAGATTCCCGATACTATCGTTCCTTTGGAATAACAACAATTGAGTTTTTAGCGGATGGTTCATTTAAAGGAGATCACCATAAGGGTAGGAAAGTGGCAGGTGAATGGAAGTATGTTGCACCTAAAAGGAAAAGGGTGAGCTATTTTTATATGATGTACCAAGGCAACATGGATGAAGATAATATTTGGATTCCTAAAGAGGAAATACTCGACTACACCATCAATTTTCAACAGGTTGAATTAAAGGGCAACGAACTAATACTTACGGGAGACACCTGCCGCGATGGTTGTATGCTTAAGTTAGTACTTGAGAAAGTAGAGTAACCAACAACTAGTAACTGGTTAAAGAGCCTCGCACATGGCGGGGTATTATTGTTTTAAGGTACTACAGCCATACTGCAACAATTGAAACTGTCTACGCCTTATCCAAAGTTGTTGTAATTTTATCCAATGCAACATGTAACTCATGTTAACGATCAGCTGAGCGCTAAGGATTTGTTTGATGACTTTAAGCTTCAATTAGCAAAGGATTTTCAGCAAAGTAATTTTGAAACAGGCTTTATAGAAGATCTTCAACCAGATTACAACCACATTCTTGAAAAAATAGTACTCGAACTCCAACGGTCCGAAAAAAGAGCAGATTCAGATGTATTGCAATTGCTTTATCGTATAGACATAAGTGAATCTCAATTGGAGAAATACCTCAATAAGGACAACAATAAGAATCATTGGATGACGATAGCAGAGCTCATTATTAAACGTGTCTTGCAAAAAGTAGTGACAAAGCGTTTTTATAAAAAGAATGAAAACCTATAGTCACCTGGCAGGTGGGTCATTAAGTACAGCAAGAGATGCTTCGCTCCCAATAGTTGTCGGGAACCCATATGCATACAGCTCGGTGGCTTTCGCACGTGGGCGGACGGTATCATGGTGGCAGCAGCGAAGGCAGCTACGATGGTTACATTTCCTGCCCTGGTTCCTTGTACACATTCAAGCACGAAGCATCCAGCGGACCATCAGGGGCGCCCATGAAATCATTCATTACTTTATTTTTGCAAGCGACATCTCCACCCCCATGACCACCTTCATCTAAAATAAATAACTGGCCTTTTGAAAGTGTCTCCATCATGATGAGCCCATTTTCAGGAGGGGTAACGGGATCAAACTGATTTACGGTAATCAATGTAGGAATAGATGAGGGTAAAAATTTCTTTTTTTCTTCTGCCACACTTGATTCATGAAATTTTCCTAACGAAAGATAAACAGCGTGGAACAAACCTAACTTTGCAGGCAGCAATGGAAGAGAGGCGTACACCTGGTCAATAACCTCTTTGGTATTGTCGGGGTCGTACATCTCGTGACGCTCAACTGCAAACCACATGGCAAAATTGTAGTCGGGTTGATACTCTGTACGAACAAGATTCGTAATGAGCGGCCCGCCTCCATTAAGATATTCTTTGATAAGTGCAGGGACTTCCGTTCGCGAGTTTGTTCCGTACAGGAGTCTTCGAATAAAATATATTCCATCTTGTGCATTTAGAAAAACAGAGTCCTCGTTAAGGCGTATGACCAATGGTTGCTCTTCCATGGCAGTTATGCTTTTGAGGTAGTCGGAGGGTAAGGTTGGATTGGCTGCGCGGCATTCTGGATTTTTTTCACAGTAGTCAAGTACCCTGGACAAAGCCAGTGAATAACTGTTAAGCCTATCCACCAGCATATCTCCTTTGATGGGGTTAGGAGAGTTTAGGATTACCGAATTTAACTTTCCGGGAAACATATCTTGGGTCACCCGGGCCAACCGAGTGCCATAAGAGACGCCATATAAATTGTATTTTTCATAGGCAAGATGATCCATGAGTGTACCTACATCCCTTGCATTTTGAAATGTATTATAATTAGTCAAATCAATTTGCTGTTCCTTGCACTTTTGGGCATAGTCGTTTATTAGCTGACCAACGGATAATTGTTCTTCTTCTGCTGTAATATCTTTAGCCATGATATCATACAACTCCATGTATAGGTTGGGCAATGGTGATGAGTACCCAATTCCTCTTTGGTCAAACAATATAATATCACGTTGTGCCCTGAAGGGATGACTGTACCAGCGATTGATTCTTATGGAGTCAACTGCACTGCCTCCCGGACCTCCACTTAGATAGATTACTGGGTATTCCTTGCTGGTGGTATCTTCAGCATGAAGCAGGACATAGGCAATTTTGATTTTCTTGCCTTCGGGATCATCGTGATTTTCCGGGACTGTAATATATCCACAATCGATATTTTTCTCTGAGGAAATGATAGATCGAAAATCGCAGCCTGATAAGTTTTCTATTTTATCACTTTGGCAGGAAGTAACAAGGATAACCAAAACTAGGAGTACGTAGAGTTTATTCATGTTGATTGATTTGCTATGAAGGTAACGAACCGTACGGAGGATGCCAAGAGAAAGAACACCTGCTGCATTTCAATCTGATTGTAACCATTGTTGATGTTCTTCACCAACAATACAAATTACTATTGTTAGCTAATGCGAGTTTCTTAGCCAATTCCCAAAACCATTCACTCTTTCTGTTGTTAGATAGACAAGAATCAAACCTATGAACAAATCAACTCTTATTGTTACAGGCGTAGTTGTGCTAGTAATATCATCTATCATTATCTTTTATATGATCATGGGCAACACACCGGAGCAACCTTATAAAGAAGTCAAGAAAGTAGGGGATATTGAAATACGATACTATCCTAAAGCATGGATGGCTACGGTAACAAGCAAGGAAACCACCTATAAAAAGAGCAGCAACAATAACTTCCAAAAACTAGCGGCCTATATTTTTGGTAGTAATCAAGGGAAAAAAGAAATTGCAATGACGGCACCTGTTCGCATGGATTTTGATGTGAACCAATCTCAGATGAGTTTTGTGATGCCGGAGGGTTATGATAGGAACAACTTGCCTGCACCCTTGAACAGCGAGATTCAACTGCATGAGTCAGAAGCAGAATATGTAGCCGTACTTCGTTTTGGTGGATATGCCTCAGATGATAAAATTGAGAAAAAGAAAAAGCAACTGTTCGCGGAATTGGAATCCTTAGGAATTCAACACAGCAACAATATCCATTACCTGGGCTACAATGCCCCTTGGGATATTGTCTTTCGTAGAAATGAGGTGGTGGCGACCATCAGCATGGAAGATGCTTTAAAAGTGTTATAAGGAACGCTTCAACTAATTAATATGTAGCTATGTCTTCAAAATTGATTATCAGTTACCTTCTTACCGCGGTTGTCTTTTTTGCTATCGACCTTTTGTGGCTGGGAGTGGTAGCAAAGGGATTGTATAATAAGTACCTGGGCAATTTGTTAAGTGATCAAGTTAACTGGACGGCTGCCATTATTTTTTACCTGCTATTTATTGTAGGCATTTTTATCTTCGCCATTCTTCCGGCTGTTGACAAGGCTTCGTTAAGCAAAGCCATTGTGCTGGGTGCCTTGTTCGGTTTTTTTACCTACGCTACGTACGACCTCACCAATTTGGCCACACTCAAAGGCTGGCCACTAACGATTGTATTTATAGATATCACTTGGGGTGCTGTTTTAACGGCCACAGTAAGTGCCGCGGGATATACGATTACACGATGGATCAATTCATAGACTTATGGCTGTCTGCCGCCATCATCCTTTGGGTGTATGCCACCGGATGGTTTTTGGTTTCGGTTATCCTCCAACGTAATGACATTGCCGACATAGCCTGGGGTCTTGGCTATGTCTTGTTATGTGGGTGGTTATTTTTGACGCAACCCAATGGCTCCCTCAACTTGCTGCTGTATGCATTGGTTGGACTTTGGGGCGTGCGATTGAGCACTCATATCTATATTCGTAACCGAGGTAAGGGGGAGGACTTTCGATACAAGCAATGGCGTACCGAGTGGGGGAAATCTTTTTACTGGAGATCCTATCTGCAAGTGTATTTGTTGCAGGCATTTTTCCTGGTGATCATTTGCACCCCCCTCTTATGGGCTTCTTTGTTTGTTGCCGATTGGTCACTATTTGCAGGAATAGGCTTGAGCTTGTGGATACCTGGTTTTCTTTTTCAAAGTATCGGAGATTATCAATTGGCACAATTTATTAAGACAAAGCAGCCAGGTGAAATCATGCAGAAAGGATTATGGAAGTACTCCCGTCATCCCAATTACTTTGGTGAGATATTGATGTGGTGGGGTATCTATTGCATCGTATTGCCATTACCCAACAGTTGGTGGACAATCATTAGTCCGATGACCATCACCCTGTTACTTGTCTTTGTTTCTGGAGTTCCCATGTTGGAGAAGAAGTACGAGGGCAATGTTGCTTATGAAGCATACAAGAAGCGCACTTGGTCGCTGGTGCCAAAATTATGGTAACGGGCTTTCTCATTAAGCGCGGAAGTTATTTCCGTGCCTTACAAGCACCAACAAAAGATATATTCACAAACCCTTTCTTTTGTCACTTATATTCGTTATACTATAAGATATGGAAATTCTCTTCTAGCGCCTTATTCCCTCCCTTGCAGCCCTATTGGTTTGATTAAAACCCTGCTGCTGATAAGAAAAGAGTATTCAGAGCACTGAATGGCCTTAAAAAATAATTTTTACCCAAAACAAAAGCATGCGTCAATTAAAAATCACCAGCAGAATCACCAACAGAGAAACACAGTCATTGGATAAGTACCTCACTGAAATAGCTAAAATAAGCTTGATTACAGCGGAGGAGGAGGTCAATTTAGCACAACGCATCCGTCAAGGAGATAGCGTGGCACTGGAAAAACTGGTCAATGCCAACTTACGATTTGTGGTTTCTGTGGCCAAACAGTACCATCAGGTCGGCATGACCTTGAGTGATCTGATCAATGAAGGCAATTTAGGGTTGATTAAGGCAGCCTCCCGATTTGATGAAACGAGAGGTTTTAAGTTTATTTCCTATGCAGTATGGTGGATACGCCAGTGTATACTTCAGGCCTTGGCCGAGCAATCCAGAATTGTAAGACTACCGATGAACCGTATCGGATCATTGAATAAAATAAATCAAAGCTTCTCCGAATTGGAGCAGAAACATCAACGCGAACCTACCAATGAAGAGTTAGGAGAAGTGATGGAAATAACACCCGACAACATTGGAAATATTTTAAAACACCGTGGCCGCAATTTATCCATGGATGCACCAATGGGTAATGATGGAGAAGCAGGTAACTTGATGGATGTAATGCCTGATGGAGATGCAGTATCTCCCGATGCCAGTTTGATACAAGCTTCGTTGGTAGATGAAATTAAGTTAGCGCTCTCTACATTATCCGAGCGCGAGTCACAGGTACTTTCTATGTATTACGGACTTTCAGGTGGGCACGCTTTGTCGCTACACGATATAAGTAGCCAGTTTGATCTGACTCCCGAGCGCGTGAGACAAATCAAAGAAAAAGCAACACGCAAACTGCGCAGAACTTCCAGGCTTGACATCCTAAGATCTTACCTGGGATAAATTTCGGCTAGCGCGGAAGTTCCTTCCTGAGTTTCATTCGAGAAAAATTAGCGCGCGTTTATAACGCGTGCTTTACAAGCCTGCCCGCCAGCCTTTGGCAGGGCTTGAGGGCAAGACTTTTGAATATAGCTGAAGGTTTCAAAAATGATTATACAGCAAGAGAATTTTTCTAGCTCCTTCCGTAATCTCATTCTACGACCTTATTCAAGATTAATAATTTAAAATTTATAATTATTAATCTCCAAGTTTTCGTTCTTCATAAACCCTAAGTCCCCTTTCAGAACCATAGCCGTCTTCCTATCTTGCGGCTACACATGAAAACGGCAACCGTACATGAGATCAAAAAGGAATTAGCGACATTGGATCCTGATCAGGTGCAGACATTGTGTCTACGACTGGCTAAATTCAAAAAAGAGAATAAAGAATTACTCACTTATCTTTTATTCGAAGCGCACGATGAACAAGCGTATGTACTGGATGCCAAACGGGAAACGGAAGAGCAGTTCAATGCATTATCCAATATGAACGTATATTATGTCAAGAAAAGCGTACGCAGAATCCTGAGATTAGTAAACAAACAAATCAAGTACAGTGGCCTGCCCACCACAGAGTTAGCACTACGCATTCATTTCTGCGAGCAGATGAAAGACAAGGCTATACCCATGGGCAAGAGTGTGGTGTTGGCCAATATGTATCAGCAACAAATCAACAAGATCGACAAGGCGCTAAGTAAACTGGAGGAAGACTTACAGTACGATTACAAAGCAGAAATTGAAAACCTAAGACATGGCTGAAACACAACCCAACAATCCGCTGCATGGCATTACACTGGAAAACATTTTGCGTCATTTGGTAGATAGGTATGGTTGGGAAGAACTGGGTAATCGCATTTCCATCAATTGTTTTATCAGCAATCCGAGTATCAAATCAAGTTTAACCTTTCTGCGCAAAACACCCTGGGCCCGAAAAAAAGTAGAAGACCTCTACTTGGAGTCGCTAGGGTAAGAGACAATCTTCACTACATAGCGTATCTGTCGAAACTCTTTTTACATCATTTAAAAACAAAAATTAGCGCGTTTATAACGGATGCTCTAGAGTTACAACTATTAAAAATTAATAATTTAAAATTAACAACTTACAAAGTCTCAATACTCAAGACTCAATACTATATACTACTATTCCTTCCTCCCCAAATACAAGACCTCTTTCCCTTCAATGCCATACCGGTGAGTTTGTTCTGTTGGAAGTGATGCAGCAAAAGTATTGGCTTCCGACTTTAAGCCGGACATGTTGATGCGGTCTGCATAGTCTTTTCCAAACTTGCGCACATGATCATCCTGCCCAAATCGTTTTTCTCTTTCTTTGGGATCAGTGATGGAATTGTCTTCGAACGTAACTTCAGGGACAGGAGAAAAGAAAGGAACCTGCACCAACGCCCAGCCACCCGGTTTTAATACCCGATGGATTTCTCTCATGGCTTTAATGTCGTCTGCTACATGCTCGAGCACGTGGTTACAAAGCACCACATCGAAGTGATTGTTGTCAAAAGGCATTTCATGAATGTCCATTTTCACTTTGGCCAAGGGGGATTCCAGATCTGCAGTAATATACCCTTCACCATGTTGCTTCTCGAAGCGTTGCATAAAGCACGCTTCGGGTGCAATGTGCAATACATTGAGTGAAGTAGTAAAGAAGTTCGTTTCCTCTTGCAGGTACAACCAGATCAGCCGGTGTCTTTCCAGTGACTGACAATGTGGACACAAGGCATTCTGTCGTGGGTTGATTCTGCCATAGGGCATGAAGATTTTGTAGTGGTGATTACAGATAGGACAAGTTACATTATTGCCCGAATAGAAAATGCCCAACACTTTGAGGCCAACACCGCTAATACGTTGCAGGTACTTGCGGGGAACGAAGCGAATTAAAAAAGAGATGATCTTTTTCATTCAGTTATAAACCCGTGTAGTTAAACGGTGTGATGCCCCTTAAGCGTTCCTTGATTTCCTCCTTCACATCCAATGACTCCACAAATGTGTGAATACTTTCTTTAGTGATCTTACTGTTCTTGCGGGTAAGGTCTTTCAATGCCTCGTAAGGATTAGGATAACCTTCTTTTCTCAGGATGGTTTGTATGGCCTCTGCGATTACTGCCCAGTTCTCATCCAGGTCATGATCGATAGCAGCCTTATTCAATTCTAGTTTGTTGATACCTCTTGCCAAAGAATGCAAGGCCAGAAAACTGTGCGCCAGTGGCACTCCAATATTTCTCAATACAGTGGAGTCGGTAAGGTCGCGTTGTAACCTGGAGATAGGAAGCTTGGCTGACAAATGTTCAAAGAGTGCGTTGGCCAACCCAAGGTTGCCTTCTGCATTTTCAAAGTCAATCGGGTTCACCTTGTGGGGCATGGCAGAAGAGCCTACTTCACCTTCTTTTATCTTTTGTTTGAAATAGTTCATTGCCACGTACTGCCATACATCACGACTATAATCAATCAAAATGGTGTTGATGCGTTTGAGGTTGTCAAATAGCGCAGCCATGTTATCATAGTGTTCGATCTGAGTTGTCGGGTGACTTCTCTCCAATCCGAGGTAGTCAGCCACAAACTTATTTCCAAAGTCGAGCCAATTGATATCAGGGTATGCGACATGATGGGCATTGAAGTTGCCTGTGGCACCGCCAAACTTGGCACTGTGCGGAATGTTGTTCAGTTGTGCAAGTTGTTTTTTTAAACGGACAATAAATACCTCGATCTCTTTGCCTAATCGGGTAGGGGATGCTGGTTGCCCATGTGTTCTTGCCAGCATAGGAACATCTTTCCAGGCTTTGGATTGCCCCTCTAACAATTCAATTGTGCTTTTAAGCAGGGGCAGGAATTCTTTCCCCAAAAATTCTTTTAGCAACAACGGTGTTGCCGTGTTATTCACGTCCTGTGAAGTAAGCCCAAAGTGAATAAACTCTTTGTGGGCTTCTATGCCCAACTTATCAAACTCTTGTTTGATAAAATATTCCACAGCTTTTACATCGTGGTTGGTGGTTTTTTCTATGCGTTTGATCTCCAACGCATTGTCGTCATTGAAGTTTTTATAAATAGCACGTATTGCCTCCATCTTAGTTTTTGGAAAAGAGGCCAATTCAGGCAAATCGTTTTCACACAGCGCAATGAAATACTCTATTTCTACAAGCACGCGGTACTTCATCAAACCCTGTTCAGAGAAGTAAGCGCTCAAGGGGGCTGTAGTGCCTGCATATCGGCCATCAATTGGGGATATGGCTTTAAGGGACTGTATGGACATGCTGTAATTTAAGTAAGCGGCAAATTTACAAATTTTAGCACTAATGGAGGGTTTATTCCAATGGTAAAGGATTACATAATATCTTTCATTTCTTTACAAAAATGAAGGTACTGTACTTAGCTCTCACTAGCTGTTTTGTCCTTGCCTCGCTGATAGCGCGGGCACAAAATCAGCCCGGCTTGGAGTTTCACATCCGCAAGGCTAATTCTACTATTCAGGTGGATGGGGCGCTGACAGAAGAGGATTGGCAAACTGGGTCTGTGGCTACCGGATTCTTTATGAATAGCCCTGTCGATTCTATTGCCCCAAAAAACCAGACAGAAGTCAGGATGACTTTTGATATGCAAAACTTATATATAGGGTTCACTTGTTTTGAGAACGATAAGGCCACCATCATCCAATCGTTAAGAAGGGATTTTGATTTTGGTAATAATGATAACCTGGGTATTTACATCGACACTTATAATGATAGAACCAATGGGTTTTATTTTAATGTAAACCCTTTTGGTGTGCAAAGGGAGGGACTTATGTCTTCAGGAGGAAATGAGCCAGCCAACTATTCTTCCTTCTGGGACAACAAATGGTATACAGCTGCGGCACAATATGAAGACAGATGGGTAGTGGAGGTGGCCATACCTTTTAAATCTATTCGCTACAATGATGACACTTGGAATTTTAATGTAGTTCGCAATGATGCCAAGCGCAATGAATGGTCCAGTTGGATAGCGGCACCGCTGCAATACATTCCGGGTTCGTTTGCCTTTTCTGGAAGAATGATTTGGGATGATCCTCCACCAAAGCCAGGAATGAATGTTTCTGTTATCCCTTATCTGGCAGGTTCTGCAGTGAAAGACAATGAGGCGGGTATGCCTACCGAGTATGATCCCGGTATTGGCTTAGATGCAAAAATTGCAGTAACACCAAGTCTTAATCTGGACTTGACTGTCAACCCTGACTTCTCACAAGTAGAAGTAGATCAGCAAGTAATCAACCTCACACAATTTGAGTTTGGATTTCCGGAGCGGAGACAATTCTTTTTAGAGAATAGTGATTTGTTTGAGCAGCCCGGCTTCCCTGATACCAGACCATTCTTCTCCAGGCGGATTGGCTTGATACGTGATACATCGGGAGTGCTTCAAAAGGTGCCTATACAATACGGTGCCCGATTAAGTGGTAAGCTGGGTCCCAAATGGAGGATAGGTTTGATGAATTTGCAAACAGACGATAAGCTTTCTATGGGATTGCCCAAACAAAACTATACCGTGGGGGTAGTGCAGCGTAATTTGGGGCTCTCGAATATTGGGTTTGTAATGGTGAACAAAGAGTCGTTGGGTATTTCTGAATATGATCCTACAGCATTTTATCACGAAAGTCTGGTGAAGGAAAATGTGGTGGGCAATGACACTATAAAAACAGTGAACAGATACAATCGAGTGTTCGGTGTTGATTTCAATTTACGGGGATTGAAAAATAAGCTTCGAGGAGATATGTACTACCATCGATCGATAGATGCCGGAGTAAGTGATAAGAACTATTCCTTTGGAACTTTTCTGGGATACTATGGTAGAAATCTCAGCGTGCAGATAGGGCAAAATGGGGCAGGAGAAAATTACAATGCGGAAGTGGGTTTTGTTCCAAAGCTGGGTGTGTTCTCAGGGTATCATTCCGGCTATGGCCGAGTGGAGGGCAGGCTGTTTCCTCAGAGCAATAAAATTTCCAACATGGGTCCCTACGCAGAAATTAATTTCACCAATATCTCTGGATGGAGAAATCGGGATAGAAGCATCAAGGCAGGTTATAAAATCATTTTTCTTAATACTTCAAGCTTTGATGTAAGTGGAGAGAATACTTTTCAACAATTGGCCCGCAACTTCAACCCCGTGGATAATAAAGTGTACGATAGTTTCTTGGAGGGTGAATCGTATGAATGGAACCGTGCTTCAGTGAGTTATTCATCGGATCAACGGCCGAGCGTTACTTATAAAATTGGTGGAAGTGTTGGTGCATTTTATAATGGCACCAACAATAACATCAATGGGCAACTGAGCTACCGTTTTCAGCCTTATGGTAGCTTTTCTGTACAATTTGATTACAATGACATCAGCCTGCCTGATAATTACGGCAAAAAACAATTATTCCTGATCAGTCCTAAGCTTGATGTTACGTTTACCGATAAACTGTTTTTAACGGCTTTTGCGCAATACAATGACTTTTCTGAGAATGTGAATCTGAACACAAGATTTCAGTGGAGATTTAAGCCAGCATCCGATTTCTTTGTTGTGTACACAGAGAATTACTTGTCCAGTAATTTTGTCAATAAGAACAGGGCATTGGTGCTCAAGTGGACCTACTGGTTTAATCTTTAAGTAGGGTGCTGGAATGGCATCTTTAAAAATTTTGACGCTAATGGAGCGTTTATTCCAATGGTAAAGGATTACAGAATATCTTTTATTCCTTTACGAAAATGAAGATACTCTACTTTACGCTCACTTGTTGTTTTATTCTTGCTTCACTACAGGCAGAGGCACAAAACCAGCCCGGAACCGAGTTTCATATCCGCAAGTCCAAAGCTCCCATTCAGATTGATGGTGCATTGACAGAAGAGGATTGGCAATCGGGTGATGTAATCACTGGTTTTTTTATGAACACTCCTTTCGATTCCATTCCACCTCAAAATGAAACAGAAGTAAGAATGACTTTTGACGATCATAATTTGTACTTGGGCCTTACTGCTTTTGATAATAATAAAGAAGTGCTCATTCAGTCATTGCGAAGGGATTTTGATTTTGGCAACAATGATAACATCGGTTTTTACGTAGATACCTATAATGATAAAACCAATGGCTTCTTTTTTAATGTCAATCCTTTTGGGGTGCAGAGGGAAGGGCTCATGTCATCGGGTGGGAATGATCCAGGGGACTACTCTTCTTTTTGGGATAACAAGTGGTACACCGCTGCCGCACAATATGAAGATCGGTGGGTGGTGGAGGTCGCCATTCCTTTTAAATCCATACGATACAATGACGGCATATGGAATTTCAACATTCTTCGCAATGATGCCAAACGCAATGAAAGATCGAACTGGATTGAAACTCCATTGCAATACTTTCCCAGTGCGTTTGCTTTTTCAGGAAAAATGATTTGGGATGATCCTGCACCCAAACCAGGAATGAACGTTTCATTGATTCCTTACCTGTCGGGATCGGCAGTGAAAGACAACGAAGCGGCCACACCTACGGAGTATGACCCTGGTATTGGCTTCGATGCAAAAATTGCCGTGACACCCAGCCTTAATCTGGACCTGACAGTAAACCCCGATTTCTCACAGGTGGAAGTAGATCAGCAGGTAATCAACCTTACACAATTTGAGTTTGGTTTTCCGGAGAGAAGGCAATTCTTTTTAGAAAACAACGATTTGTTTGAGCAGCCCGGCTTCCCGGATACCAGGCCGTTTTTCTCAAGGCGGATAGGACTGATACGGGATACATCGGGTGTACTTCAAAAGGTGCCCATACAATACGGTGCCCGATTAAGCGGTAAGCTGGGTTCCAAGTGGAGGATAGGGTTAATGAATTTACAAACAGACGATCAACCTTCTATGGGGTTGCCCAAACAAAACTATACAGTGGGGGTAGTGCAGCGTAATTTGGGGCCCTCCAATATTGGGTTTGTAATGGTGAACAAAGAGTCCTTAGGTATTTCTGATTATGATCCAAGTGCCTTCTATCATGAAAGCCTGGTGAAAGAAAATGTAGTAGGTACTGATACTATAAAATCATTAAAAAGATACAATCGGGTGTTTGGCGTTGATTTTAACCTGAGAGCACTGAAAAATAAATTGAGAGGAGATATGTATTACCATAGATCTATTGATGCAGGAGTAACGGATAAGAATTATTCCTTTGGAACTTTTCTGGGATACTATGGAAGAAATATCAGCATACAGGTAGGGCAAAATGGAGCCGGAGAAAATTACAATGCAGAAGTGGGTTTTGTTCCCAAGCTGGGTGTATTCTCTGGGTACTATTCTGGCTTCAGCCGGATTGAAGGAAGGTTTATACCCAAGAGTAACACAATCTCTACCATGGGCCCTTATGCGGAAATTAATTTTACAAATATCTCAGAATGGAGAAACCGGGACAAAAGCATCAAGACAGGTTATAAAATAAGTTTTCTCAATACCTCAAGTTTTGACGTGAGTGTTGAGAATTATTTTCAACGATTGGTCCGCGACTTCAACCCCGTGGATGCTCGTGTATACGACAGCTTTTTGGAAGGTGAAGCGTACGATTGGAACAGGGCTTCCGTAAGTTACTCCTCTGATCAACGGCCGAGTGTCACTTACAAAATTGGTGGAAGTGTAGGTACGTTTTATAATGGTTCCAACAATAACCTAAATGGGCAGCTAAGCTACCGTTTCCAGCCCTATGGCAGCTTTTCTGTGCAATTCGACTACAACGATATCAACTTGCCTGGTAATTATGGCAAAAAACAATTATTCCTGATCAGCCCCAAGCTGGATATTACATTTACCGACAAACTGTTTTTGACAGCTTTTGCACAATACAATGACTTTTCTGAGAATGTGAACCTGAACACAAGGTTTCAGTGGAGATTTAAACCAGCATCCGATTTCTTTGTTGTATACACAGAGAACTACTTGTCCAGTAATTTTGTCAATAAGAACAGGGCATTGGTACTCAAGTGGACCTATTGGTTTAATATCTAAATAGGGTGCAGGAATGGCATCTTTCAACTATTTTTGCCCTAGTTTGTTTGATTTGATCGAAGAAAAATGGCGTTTGGATTATTTAAGAAAAAAGAAAAAAAACAGGAGAGCGGTCATGGGCCACACTACCATGAGCTTACTGTAAAAGATATAATAGAAGAAACAAAGGATGCTATCACCATCGTGTTTGATCATCCTACGGATAAGAAAATAACGTACCGTTCTGGCCAATTCCTTACCCTCATCGTACCAGTGGGTGGAAAAGAGGTGAGAAGGGCTTATTCATTGTGCTCTTCACCTTTTGTGGATGATACACTGGCTGTCACCGTAAAGCGTGTGGACAATGGATTGATGTCCAATCACCTTCCGGATAATTTGAAGAAAGGCGACAAGGTGAAGATCATGGAGCCGATGGGTCAGTTTGTTACCGATTACGATACAGCCAACAAGAGACATCTTATACTTTTTGCAGGCGGATCAGGAATTACTCCTATGATGTCCATCATCAAAAGTATACTCAACCAGGAACCAGAAAGTATTCTTTCTCTTATCTACTGCAACAGAGATATTGACAGCATTATTTTCAAAGACCAGCTCGAGAAAATGCAAACTACTTTTGAAGGCAGGCTACACGTCATTCATGTGCTGGACAACGCTCCGATGAACTGGCAGGGATATTCCGGATTGTTGAACGGAGAGATGCTGGCCAAATTGGTAGAGCGTATTCCAGACTGGGGCAATGAAAAAACTACCTACCTGATGTGTGGTCCGGAAGGAATGATGAAGAATGTGGATACATTATTGGCCGATCGGAATATTCCTAAAGAGAAAATCTTCAAGGAGAGTTTTGTACAGGGTACAATCAATAAAGAAGCTAAAAAAGAAGAAGCTGCACCCGTTGATGATGAAGTAAAAACACGGGAAGTGACTATTCGATACGATGGAGAAGAGTACAAAGTGAAGGTAGAGCCCGATAGTACAATATTAGAAACAGCTTTGGATATGGGTATTGATCTTCCTTACTCTTGTCAAAGCGGGCTTTGTACCGCTTGCCGCGGAAAAGCCTTGTCAGGAAAAGTAAAACTGGACGAAGAGGAGGGACTATCTCAATCGGAAAGAGATGAGGGGTACGTGTTGACCTGCGTAGGTCATCCTCTCACTGATGATGTTGTGATTGAGATTGGTTAATTACTCATTGATCCACTCCACTGCTTTATCAAAAATCATAGCGGGGTCATTCACCACTTCATCCGGTGTTAACTGACCGCGTTGTTCGGTCTCAGTTCTGTCAGCCAGAAAAGCAACAGTAAGGTATAATACCGAATTATCAGAAAGCGTGTAAGTTTGATTACCACCTGCTCTTCCACAGGTAAGTGTCCCAAAACTGCGTGCATTGGTTTTACCAATAAAGGCAATGGCTACTGCCTCAGCAGCATTGGTGGTAGCATGATCCACAAGTACAGCCACTTTGGCACCCGGGCTTTTAAGTGTATAAGGAAAACTAACCGCTACTACCGCATTATCGTCATATTTAGCTGCGCCATCGCTATATCCAATTGCATTTTTAAGATTATCGCTATCTACAAAAAAACCTGCGGTGCCATTTCCTAAAATTGGTCCGATACCTGCAATCATTGGCCACATGTTGCCACCAGTGTTTCCACGCAAGTCCACAATCCAACCTTTTAAATCCTCTTTGTCCTGATCGTTGATATCACCATGCATTTTTTCTGCGAAGATGGCTGCGTTTACACCGGTGTTGCCGAATGCTGAAATCTTTATATAACCTATATTGTCAGGAACAGTTACTTCAGGAGCCGCAGTATCAGTGCAGGGTGTACTAAAGGTAAGCGGTTCTCCAAGCCTTGTAATTAAAAAACTGGTTTGATCATTGAGCTTCTCAAGCGCCAGCACAATACTTTCATTTGCATCATCAATAGTGGCCGCTGTAGCACCTTTTTGTTGCACAGCCAATCGAAATGCAGGCCAGTCAATAGACTTGCGGTTGATATGGTTCTCTTCCATATAATCCAGCATTTGAGTGAGGTATTCTTCTACCGTGGTTTGCTTAAAAAAAGGTTCTTGCGTGGAGCACCCTAACTGAATCAACGCCACTATTAATATACTTACGATCGATCTTTTCATGTTCTGTCTTCTAACTGGCAAAGCTAATTATTATTGCCTGGTAATTACTTCTGCAAGAAGGGGGATTTTGCTGTTACTTTACTTTTTGTAACGTAAATCCTGCCAGATCAAGTGTACTTACTTCACCTGCACTATTGAGATGAAAAAGAGCAGTCAAATCACCGTTCCACTTTTTGTCCATTGGGCCTTTAAAAGTGTCGAAGTTCCAATGTGATAGCGTTGCCTTGTGCATATTGTTAATATTCACAGTTAATTTATCACCCGCAGCAGCAACTAGCACTTCCCCCAGTAGCTCATCCTGGTAAGATCCAGTATAAGCGGATAGAGGTAAGGAAGGTTTTGTGTTGGCAACTCGTTTTTTCTCTTGTGCTTTTTGTGCGGCTTCTCCCGCCAGATTGAGTTCAGTATAAAGTTTCAGAAAGTCACTGCTCCAATCAGTAGCACCACCAAGAGCAAAAAGATCAAAGGCTTTATACATCAAGGCATGGCGTACTTCTACATGGTCTGTATTTCCAAATACATAAACGGCTATCTTTTCTTCTGGTATCTGCCCGTGAATGGCAATAGATCCTGGCAAACTTCCGGTATGAAAGTTTACTTTTTTCCCTTTGTAATCGTGTTGAAACCATCCCAATCCGTAGGTAGTAAAGTTGGGTTTAGTGAGTTGAGCAGTGGGGTAAAATTCATTGGAAGGAACAAGCGTATGCACTTTGGTAATCTCTTCCCATGTTTTTGCCTGAACCAATCGGCCGCCAGCATATTTGCTGCTGTCCAACATACTTTTGGTCCATTTACTCATATCATCAATAGATGACCATACAGACCCAGCGGGCCCAATGGCATCTGCGCTCATGTCTTCTATTACTATATTCTTACCCTCCATTTTCATGTGCGGCTTGGTTCTGTTGGTGTCGGGTGCAGCCTCCAGAGTAGGGTAAGTGTTATTCATTCCTAGTGGATTAAAAATCCTTTCTTTGACAAATACCTCCCAGGGTTTTCCACTTACTTTTTCAATTAATTGACCGGCAGCCAAATAAAAAATATTCTGATAAATAAAACTTGAACGGAAAGAATAACTGGGTGTTATCAATCTCATGCGTTCCAATACCTCTTCGCTCGGGATATCCATGAAAGCCCATAAAAAATCAGTATTTCCTACACCACTGTTATGGAGAAAGAGGTCCTTAACTCTCATCTCTCTCGTTACGTAGGGGTCATAAAGTTGAAATTCGGGAAGGTATTTGATCACAGGATCATTCCAGTTTACCTTTCCTTCATCCACCAGGATACCCATGCTGGTGGCAGTCATCAACTTGGTGGTAGAGGCGCAGGCAAATAGTGTATTGTTATCAACTGCATTGTTGGTGTTCAACTCTTTTACACCATAAGCCTTTTTAAAGATCACTTCATTGTCTTTGACTACAGCAATGGCCATCCCCACGGCATCCCATTGTTTTCGGGCGTTATCTACGTAGGCATCAAATTCCTTAAGCTGCTTGGTTAACGCTTTTGACTGCGCATAGACAAAGTTTATGCTAAGTACGCAGAAAAGTAGGAGGAGACTAATTCTTTTCATGAGGGCATGTTTTTTAGAAAGATATAAAATCATAGGGTAAAGTGCCCAGTTTCGATTGCACCTATTGTCCTTTCTCAATAGCTGATTTATTGTTTTTAAGTATTCTGAAAATCGCAGGAATGGCTATTAATACCCAAATCACATTGATAAGGGCCGATGGGAAGGCTCCGTAGTAAACTGTATTGGCAATGAGAAAGGCGGCACCCGTAAGGTTGAGGATCTGAAAAAGAAGTGAATTAGAATCGATCTTTTGGTAACTGTTCAGGCCATAGGCGAGTATCACTTCGACCGATCCTACCCAGCCAAGTATATCTATGAGTAATTTCATACTGCATAAGTATACAATTTTGAGTAGGGATTCAATCCTTCTGATTCAACAACTGACGAATGGATAAGAAATGAAGTCCATAGGCCAGAGGCACAAGAAACCCTGGCAGCCAGATGATAGGAAATTGAGTAACAATGGTATTCGCGGGCTCATTCATAAAATACCTAAACGAGGTGGGCATTGAGAAAATGGCTGTAAGGACAATGTTGAGCAGTAAACCAAGACAGATAAAATTCCATGCAATAACCATGTTCTTCGAAAGTAAGTTTTTTGAATAAGCCAGATAAGCAACAAGAGGAGCAGTGATACCTGCGATAATATCAAAGTTCCTCCCCTCGAAGGTCATTTGAACGGGTAACAGATTTTGGATAAAAAGCATCCAGAGTAATATTTCGACAAACACACGAAACACCTGGAGGTTGATTATGGTTTGCGGTGGTATGTGGGTGAGGAGTTGTTTTGTTGTCTTGGAAATAAGTAGCGACCATACCAAAGTAATCATGGGCACCAGTACGATAATTACAAATCGTGGAGGAAATCCTGAAAAGTCGGAGAAAAAACCTATGATCGATAAGCTTGAAAGCACCACCATCCATAGGGTGAGTGCGATAATTACATTTCTAAATATTTTATTCTGCCTGTCTGCTGCTAAGGTGGATTGAGCTAGCGCATTTTTAAGTACTTTTAAAACCCACCCAAAAAAGACAACAGTAATAGCAACAAACCCGATTTGTGTGATAAGATATAATGTGATGCCCATACTACTGAGTTTAGCATTGTGAATTTAAACTACATATTAAAAATCTGCAATATTTCGTTTGCGATCAGTGACAGTCCAATCATCAGGATCAAAGCCAGGATTATTTTTCTGAATGTCTCCTGAGATATCTTGTCCAGGATTCTTTTACCAAGGTAGCTGCCTAACACAGCGCCAACGAAAAGGGAAGGAATCGCCCATAAATAGTCCGTGTCAAAAAAACCATTGTCTAAATAGATTAACATCCTGCTGAGATCAACACCAAAATCAATCGCAGCGGACGTTCCCACAAAAAGGTTTTTTTCAAGACTGAATGCGGCCAGCACCACACCCCTGATGGCTCCCCCTGTTCCTATGAATCCTGCAAGAAAACCGGCCAAAGCCCCACCTGAAATACTGTTGGTTAAAGTAGGATCAATTTTAGTTTGAGGTTTTATAAATAACAAAGTGGAAAGGGAAACAAGAAAAATACCTAGGAGCATTTTGGCATAAACAAAGGAGACCACTTTTGTGAGGAGCGCGCCTCCAATGGCGAATACAACGCTTGAAACACCGATCCAGAGAACCAGCTTCCAATCAATGGATTTTCTAAATAAAAAGATTTTGGTGGTATTGCTGAAAACATGCAATATGCCTGTTAGGGCAAGTACGGTTTGAAAACTATAAAAAAATTGACCTAGAGAAACGAAGAAGACGGAGGACCCAAAACCCCCTATCGTTCCCATTATTTCAGAGAGCAGTGTGAGTAAAAAGAAAAGGAGAAATTCCAATTGGGCTGGGTTGAACAGTCAATTTAACTAATTTTGCCCATCGATTTTTTTATTCAATCCATACATTCATGAGTACTGCACTTTCTATTCCAAAAAGACCCATACGCCAGTTTCTACCCGAAGATTTTAAAGTGACCACGTGGGAGGCCTTGAAGCCCTTTTTCGACCAACTCATGGCTATGGATTTACTATCATTGGATCAACTTGAAGAATGGTTGAAACATCGCAGTGAATTGGAGTCTATCATTTCGGAGGATGCTGGATGGAGATACATTCGTATGACCTGTTTCACAGAAAATGAAGAGCACAGAAAGAGTTACCAGGATTTTGTTGAGAATATTCAACCTCACATGTCTCCTCTGTCTGATGCTTTAAATAAAAAACTGATGGACTGTGAATACCTTAAAGGACTGGAAGATCGGGAAGGGTATGATATGATGATAAGAAACATCAGAAAGGAAATTGAACTATTCAGAGAGGCGAATATTTCTTTGTTCACCGAGATCAATATGAAAACACAAAAGTATGGCCAGATTTCTGGTGCAATGAGTGTTGAGATTGATGGAAAGGAAATGACAATGCAACAAGCAGGTGTATTGTTGATGTCTACTGATAGAAAAGAGAGAGAGACAGTCTATCAAACCATTCTTGAGCGCAGACTTAAGGACAAAGAGACATTGGATCAATTGTTTTCAGAGTTGATACAATTGCGGACCAAGGTGGCTTCCAATGCTGACTTTTCTAATTTCAGAGATTATATGTTCAAGTCTTACGGCCGTTTCGACTATACTCCTGAAGATTGTTTTCAATTCCATGAAGCTATCCACTCTGAAGTGGTTCCTTTTTTGGACAAGATGGCGAAGCAGCGTAAGGAAAAATTAGCGGTGCCAACACTGAGACCATGGGACAAGGCGGTAGATCCGGAGGGAAGAGAGCCATTGAAAGCCTTTAATGATGGTAAGGAGTTGACTGAAAAAGCTATAGAAGTATTCTCAAAACTAGATCCTTATTTGGGACAGTGCCTTACCATCATGCGAGAGATGGGGCATTTGGATTTGGATTCGAGAAAAGGAAAAGCACCTGGAGGTTATAATTATCCGCTGAGTGAAATTGGGGTTCCATTCATCTTTATGAATGCAACTTCTACGTTGAGGGACATGACTACGATCATGCACGAGGGAGGTCATGCTGTGCACAATTTCCTCACCATGGATTTAAAACTTAACGATTTCAAATCGCCTCCTATGGAAGTGGCTGAGTTGGCTTCAATGTCAATGGAGTTAATTTCAATGGACCATTGGGATATTTTCTTCAACAACGAAGCTGATTTAAAAAGAGCCAAGTTAGAGCATCTTGAAGATTTGATCGCCACTCTACCCTGGGTAGCTACTATAGATAAGTACCAGCATTGGATCTATGAAAATCCAGGGCATACGCTGGAAGAGAGAAAAGTAAATTGGAATAGAGTCCTGAATGAATTCTCTGATAGTATTACAGATTGGAGCGGACTACAGGAGGGTAAAGACTACATGTGGCAGAAGCAGTTGCATTTGTATGAAGTGCCTTTTTATTATATAGAATATGGAATGGCTCAATTAGGGGCAATTGCTGTATGGAGAAATTACAGAAATAATCCACAAAAAGGATTGCAGGGTTATATGAATGCCTTGAAGTTGGGTTATATAAAAACCATTCCTGAAATTTATTCAGCTGCCGGCATTCGCTTCGATTTTAGCAAAGAGTATATCAAGGAGCTAATGGACTTTGTGAAGCAAGAAATGGGAAAAATCTAGCCCCTTAGTTTGTCAAGCAGACGACTGAGCTGATCGGCCTCAGCAGCTGTGAGGTTGTTCAGAATATTGTCCAAAGCGGATACTTGCTCGTCAGACTTTTTGAGTAGCTCAAGTCCTTGTTGACTGATTTCAATATTGGCAGCACGTTTATCTTCCGGACTCTGGGTTTTTACAATTAGCCCCTTCAATAGAAGGCGATCCAAAAGCCGGGAAACATCAGAGTTTTTGTCCATCATTCTGGACTTTATTTCTGATCCTGAGATTTGATTGGGATGTTGGCCCCTTAAAATAGATAAGATATTGAATTGCTGGGAGGTAATGCCGAACTGAGAGAAGAAATCTTTATGCTGGTTAGCAAGCCATCCTGAAGTGTAGATTATGTTAATTGAGGTTTCCTGGTAAATGTTGCGAAAACGAGATTGTTTTATTTCTTCCTTTATGTTCATGGTGAATAAAAATAGGGAAGGTGATTTATTATAAATAACCTTCCCTATAAAATATCTACGCTTTATTCAACTCTAATTTGCACTCCAATTCTACTTCATCTCCTGCTACGTATTCACCGGATTCAAGTTTATTCTTCCATTTCAAGCCATAATCCTGACGGTTGAGGGTGCCATTCAATTTGAATCCTGCTTTCATTACTTTTCCCGTGTTTACAGTTCCATTATAGGTCACATCAAAAGTTACATCTTTGGTAACATCACGGATTGTGAGTTTGCCATTCAATTGATACTTGCTGCCATTCTTTACTAAGTTTCCCTTGAAAGTAATGGTGGGATATTTTTCAGCATTGAAAAAATCATCCGATCTTAAGTGCCCGTCTCTTCTATCATTATCTGTATTAATAGAGGCTACTTGTGAAGTGAATTCTACCTGGGCGCCATTGAAGTCGTCTGAAGTTGTTGTCAACTTGCCTTCAAATTGTTTAAAGTTTCCCTCCACTTCTGATATCATCATGTGGGCAACGTTAAATCCAATTGTGCTGTGTGCCTGATCAATGTTCCAGGTACTCTGAGCATAACTAAAACTTACCAGAGCGCTTAATGCGAGTATTGAGCTTATTCTTTTCATAGTTTGGGTATTTATGGTACAATGTAGCTAAAACAATGTTTAAACATCTATTGGTGCTGTATTATCAAGATACGATAATGAATCTCAAAGATTAAGCCAATAGGTAAGTTTTAGTACCAGGGATCTGTATTTGGGTTGTCCTACCTGAAAAGATTCTCCATGCTCGAGGGCGGAAGCAAAGTAATTATCAGTATAAACGATGAAAAGGTCGGAAACAGGCTTGAATCTCCATTGTAAACGGGAGTTGATGTTCAGGTTTTCGATTTGGCTATTGTATTGAACGAAAGTGGTCCAAAAAACATTTTTTGTAAATGTAAAGTCAAATCGTGGGCCTACCAGAATAATATCAGTGCTGGCATAAGGCTGTGGTAGCCGAATCCGATTATAGGAGAAATCCATTGACAAGATACCATAGGGTTGATAACGGTATTTGATATCTCCACCAATGTTGAGGCGGGTACCATTGAAATATCCACCCAGTCTGGTGTTAAAACCGTAGGAGAACTTCTTGCGCTCGTTGGATTTAAACCAACCCATAATTACATTATTGGTATACGATGTGCCAGCCGCCAGTTCCAGTGACTCTGTCCTTGTGGGGTCGAAGGAATTGAACAGATAGACAAACTCTTTCCTGAGTCGCAAATTGAAATAAGTAAGGTTGGTAAACCTTAATTGATACATCGCATTCACATCGTAGTCAGTGGCACCATATTTTTGGTTTCTATAATAATCAAAATCGAACCCAGGACCGTGCTTCTGAATTATACCAGCGCTGGGATAAAAATTATACCAGACATTGGAGGAAGCACGCTGGTAGTCTACGCGTCTGGCATAACCTACTTCTGGATTATAGTTCGCGCCAATGTTTTGCATACTGGTTCGTATTTCCCATTTCAAAGTGTTGTATTCAATATCGGCACCTGTAGCGAACGTGGAGTCCAGTTGGCCAGCATCGAAAGAACGATGGTAAAAGAACTTACCGTTCCATTGGTTATTGGCAGTGGCTAGATTGTAGTCCAGCCCAACAATTCTGTTGTAATCATTGGGCGACAATGTAAATGAGCCATCTAAAGAATCTTTAAAGGCCTGCTTGTTCATAAAGATCATTCCAATGTTGGATCTAGAAAATACTTTTTGTTGGAATGTGGCCACGGTATAGTTGTTAGACAACAAACCAATGCTGCGGTCTTGCTCCCCCTGCATATTCAAAATACCTACCCGCAGATTATTATTGATCTTTCCGCTCAGTCGTACGCCATAATGTATTTTGTTTTGCACGGTTTCACCGGCCGCAGTGTCTTCTGCAATACCAATTCTTCTTGAAAAGAAGGGACGCATCCGGTCTACACCGAAATCGGAAAACAAATCAGCATTCTCAAGAAAAAATTGTCTGCGCTCGGGAAAGAAAATTTCAAATCGATCGAGGTTAGTCACTTGTTCATCTACATCTACCTGCGAAAAATCAGGATTGACAGTGATATCCAGATTGAGCGCAGAGCTAAGAGCAACTTTCGCATCTCCTCCAAAACTAAGATTGCCTTCTTGTGGAGTACCTCCTTCAAAATCTCTTTCTTGAGCAGTGGCTAAATAGGGGATAACTGAAATATTACCTCCAGGTTTTTTTAGTGGGGTGTCCCAAATTAATTCTCTGTTGAAAGCCAATGCTGAAATACTAAAATTTTGAGGTATTGGCGACCAGGTGGAGCGCTCTCCTGTTTGACTATCAATTCTAAAGAAGTTGATATACCATGAACTGAGATCTTCTTTAAATCGAAGTGTTTTAAAAGGTATGGCGAACTCTGCTGTCCAATATCCGTCAAACTGCTGGGCTTCAGCATACCATTTGTTGTCCCAGTTCAAAGAAAAAGAGCTTCCACCACCTCCACCATTCGAAATAAGCCCCTCTCGTTGAACTCCGTACGGATTTACTCCAAAAATAAATGCGTTGGTCCTGTCCTTGAAGGTGTCAAAAACGACTGAAATTCCATCATTGGCATCGCCTTTAAAGTCCCTACGGAGAGAGGGAGTAACGTATTTGCCCTTTCCTTCCACGTTGTTATGCATTTTGGCAGCGACATAGATGTAGTTATTATCATAAGTCATCCGAACTTCTGTGTTGATCTGAGAATATGTGGTGTCAGAAGGGAAGAACTGCTTAAACTGATCCGCTACTTGCACGTTTTCCCACACCGATTCGTCTAAATTCCCGTCAATAGTAATTCTCTCATCAGTTTTAAAGATGCTTAGTCCTTGCTGTTGGGCAAATCCAACGTGGCTTAATAAACTAACAAATAGGAAAAAAGCGATACGCACAGCACTCTGGTTAATTTTAAAGCCGCAATGATACTGCGATTAGGTTATAAAGGGTTTTCATTTATGATGAGTGGACGATCAACAGGATTGGCGCAAACCACTCATATAGAATGCGTTAACTCAATTTGTGATATAAAAATCGGATACCAGTTCATGATACAAAGCCGTGCGTTTTCCATCTTTATAAAACAAAATAAGTTCACCCTCTTGACAGGTGGAATGATGATGAGAAAATTCTAATAATAGTCGCTCCACTGGTTTAGATTCCTTATGGCGCACATTAATTTTCTTATTACAAAATAGGTTTGCTGTGGCAGCCATTTTGGCGAAAATAATTCCTTCGGAATAAGGAAGGATGAGGCACAGTCTGCCCTCTGGATGTAAAAGCCGCTTACAACTTTCAATTAATATGGAATGAGGTAATTCATCTGCGTGCCGCGATAAATTCCTCTTTTGATCAGGCGGCTTAAGGCTATTGATGAAGTAGGGAGGGTTGGAAACGATCAAATCATATTTAGCCGAAGCGGAGTAGTGCTGAATAGACGTCCAGAAGGGAGTTATCCTTTTATTCCAAATGGATGAATTCACGTTTTCTATAGCCTGTTGATGGGCATCAAAATCTACCTCTATAGCGTCAATATGCACATTTTCCCCAGATCGCTGAGCAAGCATGAGGGCAATCAGCCCTGTGCCGGTGCCTACGTCAAGAATTTTTTGTGCAGTGTTTATGGCTGCCCAGGCACCTAGCAGCACTCCATCGGTGCCCACTTTCATGGCGCACCGATCATGGTGGATATGGAACTGTTTGAAATAGAACGCGTTGTCTGAGCCGTTTTTTCTGTGCATCTTTCTAAAACTGAATAAAATTAGGAAAATGACTTTTAAATCAGACCTCGAAATTGCTCAGGCTTCCAAACTAAAGCCCATTGTTGAAATTGCTAAAACGCTCGGTATTAAGGAGGACGACCTCGAACTCTATGGCAAGTACAAGGCGAAGTTGCCCTTGTCATTAACAGATGAAAAGAAAATAGCCAAAGCCAAGTTGGTATTGGTAACAGCCATGACACCGACCCCAGCAGGAGAAGGAAAAACAACTACCTCCATAGGGTTGTGTGAAGGACTGAATAAGCTTGGTAAAAAAACTACTGTGGTGTTGCGAGAGCCGTCACTGGGGCCTGTCTTTGGAATGAAAGGCGGTGCTGCTGGGGGAGGATTTTCTCAGGTGGTTCCGATGGAAGACATTAACCTTCATTTTACTGGTGATTTTGCAGCTATAGAAAAAGCAAATAACCTTTTGGCAGCCCTTATCGATAATGACATTCAAAAACCTGATGGAGGATTGGGGATAGATCCACGCACTGTAGAGTGGAAAAGGGTAATGGATATGAATGACAGGGCCCTTAGAAATATTGTATCGGGGTTAGGAGGAAAAAGCGGAGGTATGATCAGAGAAACAGGATTTAACATCACTGCTGCTTCTGAAATTATGGCCATACTTTGTTTGGCCAAGAACCTGAATGACTTAAAAGAAAAAATAGGAAATATCTATATAGGGGATACTTACGCCAAGAAAGCGGTGTTTGCGAAAGATATCAATGCACAAGGTGCTGTGGCCTTGCTTTTGAAGGAAGCAATAAAGCCAAATCTTGTACAGACATTGGAAGGCAATCCTGCCATTATTCATGGTGGCCCTTTTGCCAACATTGCTCAAGGGGCCAATTCCATTATTGCCACCAGAATGGGAATGAGCCTTTCGGATTTTGTGGTAACTGAAGCTGGTTTCGGATCGGATTTAGGAGCTGAGAAATTTATCGACATCGTGTCTGGCTATGGCGGATTTTCTCCGCATGCTGTAGTGTTGGTAGCGACCATTCGCGCGTTGAAATATCATGGAGGGGTAGAGCGTGAAAAGCTAACTGAATCTAATCTGGATGCCGTAAAAGTGGGGTTTGCCAACCTGGAAAAGCACATTGAGAACACAAAGATTTTTGGCTTGCCAGCCGTGATATCTTTGAATAAATTTATTACAGACTCTGATGAGGAAATCAACTGGGTGATGGAGAAATGCAAGGAATTGGGTGTTCAGATTGCGCTGGCAGAAGGATGGGAGAAAGGTGGAGAAGGGATGAGAGAATTGGCTGAAAAAGTGACACATGCAGCAGAATCCTTCGATGGCAAGTGTTGGCCTGTATATCAATGGAAAGACAGCATACAAGAGAAAATTGAAGCGGTAGCTATAAAGATTTATGGCGCTAAGGGTGTTGAGTTTTTACCTAAGGCGAGACAGAACCTGAATAAAATTGAACGGTTAGGGCTGAGTGATAGACCTGTTTGTATTGCAAAAACGCAAAACTCATTTTCTGATGATGCCAAGAAACGAGGAAGGCCAAAAGATTTTATAATAACTGTGCGGGAAATTGAAGTGGCGGCAGGTGCTGGCTTTGTTATTCCAATTACGGGTGACATGCTGAGAATGCCTGGACTGCCTAATGTACCAGCAGCTATGGGTATGGATATTGATAACGATGGAAAAATTTCAGGTCTCTCCTGATGTAGAATAAACTATGAGCTTGTCTGTAAAACCGGTTGAGATTACGAAGGTAAGTGCGGACGGTAGCAAAGTTACACCGGACTTGATGGCGGTAGAAGAACCGCTTGAGATCAGGATAGGCTATGGGGCCTTAGGTGAAAGGCAACAAAAAAGTTTGTCAGTGACAATGCGCACACCTGGCCACGATTATGAATTGGCCACTGGATTTCTTTTCACAGAAGGGATCATAGACACCTTTGATCAAGTAGAGAGTATTAAGTACTGCGAAGATGTGGGTAGACTGGAAGAGAAGGAAAATGTGGTGAGGATAGAATTAAAACCAGAAGTCAATTTAGATTTAGAAAAACTGCAACGTAATTTTTATACCTCTTCAAGTTGTGGGGTATGTGGCAAATCTTCTATTGAGGCTGTCCATGTTACCTGCCGGAAAATTCAGGATAATATCAAAGTAGATAAAAAAGTCATTAATGGATTGTCCGATAAATTACGGGATGCGCAGCAAATCTTTGAACATACAGGTGGTCTTCATGCAGTAGGTTTGTTTGATCTTAATGGCAAACTCCTGCTCACCCGGGAAGATGTTGGGAGGCACAATGCCATGGATAAAATCGTAGGAGCCTGTTTGTTCAAAAAGGAAATTCCCCTATCCGAAAGGATCATTATGGTAAGCGGGCGCGCTAGTTTTGAGTTGGTGCAAAAAGCACTACGAGCCGGAATTCCCGTAATGGCTGCTGTAGGTGCACCTTCCAGTCTGGCAGTTACATTAGCAAAAGATTTGGGTATGACGCTCATGGGCTTTGTAAGGGGTACTAGTTTTAACGTATACTGCGGGAGCCAGCGCATAAGCACTTAAAGCGCTTTTTTGGCTCTATTATGCTATTTTTTGAAGGTTACTGCCATCGTCTATAGTGTTCATCTGCCTCTCACATCAATAAATGTTCTGGCATCAACTATGGAGAGTTCTTTTGATTTTCTTTGATTAAATTAGGCATACCTAATCCTGAAATTGGTATCGGGTTTGAGGGTAAATGAAATGTAAATCGCATGTCTGAGAACTTATCAAAATTAGCTTATCGTAAAGGGTTGAAAAATCCTTTGTTTGAGAAACTGGTCACCATTTCCAAAGAGAAAAGAAAGCCAGGAGCTGAAGAGATGAGGTCTCTTGCCAAAGATTTTTTAGTGGGTAACGCCAATGTACATGGTGCACTAAGCTTTTATGATTTCTTGAGCGAAGAACATCAGTCTAAAAAAGTTTATATGTGCAATGGAAGTGCATGTTTGGTAGCAGGCACTCAAGACGCATTAAAGAAAAAACTAACAGCCCATTTTAAGGAAGAAGAAATCGGGCACATGTGCTGTCTTGGGAGGTGCCATGAGAATAGCGCATTTCACTATGAGGGCAAAAATTATTCAGGTAACAATGGATTAGCAATAGAGAAGGTGATAAAAGGGAAAGGCGAAAATCTGGACATATATCATGTTCAATCCAATTTGAAAGACCCTATCCTGACTAACCCGTATCCTGATGAAAATTCTTTTTTCGAGTTCGTTCGGCAGTGTTTGACCAGAGATAAAGATGAATTGCTTGAAGAGATTAAAAAATCGAATGTAAGAGGTAGAGGAGGGGCAGGTTTTCCTATGGGACTTAAGCTAGAGTCTTGTAAGAATGTACCGAGCGATCAGAAATTTGTAGTGTGCAATGCGGATGAGGGTGATCCTGGTGCTTACTCAGATCGTTACCTCTTAGAAAAGCAACCTCATTTGCTGCTGTTCGGAATGCTGATGGCAGGATATATTATTGGATCTAACCGTGGTGTCATCTACATCAGAGGTGAATACCCGGAATCGATTACCGTTATACACGAGGAAATTAATAAGTGGGAAAAAATTGGACTTTTAGGAGAGAATATCAACGGCAACGGATTTGATTTTCGGTTTAAAATTATTGAGGGAGCAGGTGCTTACATCTGCGGAGAAGAGACTGCGCTTTTATCATCAATCGAAGGACAACGGCCAGAGGTTAGAGTAAGGCCTCCTTACCCAACACAAGAAGGATTGTTTAATCTACCAACAGTAGTGAACAATGTGGAGACCAGCGCAACGCTTTATTACATATTGAAGAATGGGGGAGCTAAGTATGCATCTTTGGGTACTGGAAAATCTACTGGATCGAAGTTGGTGTGCCTCGATAGTTTGTTTAACAATCCGGGGATGTATGAGATAGAGATGGGAACTCCATTATCTGAAGTCGTAAACGATTTTGGAAAAGGATTTAAGGAAAAAGTAAAGGCCATTCATGTAGGTGGCCCTTTAGGTGGAATTGTTCCCGTAGAGAAAATTGATGATTTAACACTTGATTTTGAATCATTTGCCAGCAATGGATTTTTATTGGGCCATGCCGGGGTGGTGAGCATTCCTGAAGATTTTCCAATGATTAAATATTTGGAACATCTTTTTGAGTTTACAGCAGTTGAGTCTTGCGGAAAATGTTTTCCATGCAGTATCGGTTCGGTGAGAGGAAAGGAATTAATTCAAAAAGCGCAGAACGAAGATTTTAAAATAGATCGCCAACTCATGGACGATTTATTGGAGACATTGGAGATCGGGTCGCTATGTGCCCTTGGTGGTGGTTTGCCGCTAGGGATAAAGAATGCATTGAAGTATTTTGATAAAGAATTGAAAACCTATTTTGCTTAATAGGGTAAACAAAGAAGGTTATGAGTGAACAGAAAAACATCGCTTACATCAATGATCAGCCTTTTGAATTCGAAAAGGGAGAGATGATCTTAAGTTTTGTGCGGAGAATGGAGCAATCGGTAAACGTTCCTACATTGTGTGACGCGCCCAATCTTAAACCATTTGGTTCTTGCCGTGTGTGCAGTGTAGATGTGGCACTGGAGAAGAATGGAAAAGCAAAAACGATGGCTTCTTGTCACACTCCCGTGATGGCCAATTCGTATATCTATACCGATAATGAACGGATCACGCGATTAAGGAAAAATATTCTTGAGCTGGTGCTTACAGATTATCCGTTGGATCGTTTGTATGAAAGTAAAGCCGGAAAGAATGAATTGCAAAATGTAGCCAATCAATTGCGCATCACTCCAGATGACATTCGATATCCGTTAGGAAAAAATCATTTGGATAGAAAACCTGATACCTCTCATGCTTACATGCGAGCAGACTTATCTACATGTATCAATTGCTATAGATGTGTAAGAGCTTGTGATGAAGTACAGGGAGAGATGGTACTTACGATGTCAGGTCGTGGATTTGATAGTACCATTACGATGGGCATGAATGAAGGATTCAAAGAATCTGATTGTGTAAGTTGTGGTGCCTGTTCTCAGGCGTGCCCTACTTCTGCCATCACTGATATATTTAATTCTAAGCAGACCGTTCCCGATAAAGTAACACGAACTGTCTGTACCTACTGTGGTGTGGGTTGCAATCTGGATGTGTCTACCGTGGACGGAGAAATAAAATCGATTCTTGCCCCTTATGATGCGGAAGTAAATCAGGGGCACACTTGTTTGAAGGGACGTTATGCCTTTAAATTTTACGATCATGAAGATCGTTTGAGGAGTCCACTCATAAAAAAGAATGGAGAGTTTGAAGAAGTGAGTTGGGATGAAGCTTACGATTACATAGTCGATAAGTTTACTGAGATTAAAAGCAACAATGGTGCTGATGCCATTGCGGGTATCTCCTGTGCAAGAGCGACCAATGAAGAGAATTATCTCATGCAGAAGTTTATTCGTGCTGTTGTGGGAACCAATAATATTGACGGGTGTGCCCGCGTATGTCATTCACCAACGGCCTTGGGTATGCAACGTACTTTCGGAACAGGAGCGGCTACTAATTCTATTAAGGATATTCAGTTTACAGATTGTATCATGGTGATTGGTGCCAATCCAACAGATGCTCACCCTGTTACCGGAGCCAAACTGAAACAGAAGGCGATGAAAGGAACGCCTATGATTGTAATTGATCCACGTAAGATTGAATTGACTAGGTACGCAACACATCACCTACAACTGCGACCCGGTACCAACGTAGCGCTGCTGAACATGATGATGCATTACATCGTGAGAGAGGGATTGGTGGATAGTGACTTTGTTGAGCAACGAACTGAAGGCTTTGAAGTATTTAAGGAAAGTATTTTGAAGCTGAATATGGATGAACTTGAATCCATAACAGGTGTAGATAAAAATTTGGTGAGAGATGCAGCCATCACCTATGCAACTGCTAAAAACGCGATGTCATTCCATGGTTTGGGTGTGACAGAACATTTTCAAGGAACATTTACAGTTACTTTGATTGCTGATCTGGCCATGATCACCGGGAACATTGGAAGACCCGGTGTGGGCGTTAACCCTTTAAGGGGGCAGAACAATGTGCAAGGCATGGCAGACATGGGAGCGCAACCTCACCAGGGTGCCGGGTACTTGGAAGTAGATGATCCTAAGAACCACAATTTGTATCAGGATTTTTATGGTGTTGATCTTCCTTTGCATGCTGGTTATAAGATTCCACAAATGTTTGATGCGGCTATAGAAGGGAAGTTAAAAGGCTTATGGATAATAGGGGAGGATGTAGTGCAGACCGATCCAAACACTAATCATGTAAAGAAGGCACTTTCCAATCTGGATATTTTTATTGTAAGTGAACTCTTTATGACGGAGACTGCAAAGATGGCAGACGTGGTTCTTCCGGCTGCTTCTTTCTTAGAAAAGAGCGGGACGTTTACCAATGGTGAAAGAAGAATACAACGAGTGAATGCAGTGGTTGATCCATTGCCTGGAACAAGAGTGGACGGTCAGATCATTGTTGACATCATGAACAGGATGGGATACAAGCAACCTGACTATCATCCTAAAACTGCACTGGAAGAAATCTCTAAAATCGTTCCGTTTTTCAAAGGAGTGAAATGGGATGAGTTAGGTGATAACGGTAAGCAATGGCCTGTGTTGGAAGATGGAAAGGGAACAGAGATTATGCACACAGAAACTTTTAAAATCGGGAAAGGTCAAATTCAATTCCACCACTTCGAAGAATCTTCTGAAATTTTAGAGAACAGCGAATCATTTCCATTTATCCTGACGACCAACCGCGAACTGGAGCACTACAATTGTGGTGCGATGACACGTAGAACACCCAATGTAGAAATCTTAACAGAAGATGCGTTGCTTATCAATACACAGGATGCTGAAGGTAAAGGCATAAAGGATGGTGATATTGTTTGTGTTAGTTCTGCCCGAGGTAAGGTAGACCTAAAGGCACGTGTTACCAATGAGGTAAAGCCAGGTGTATTGAGCACTACCTTTCATTTCCCTGAAGTGTTGGTGAATATTCTTACATCTGGTGTGGTGGATTCTGAGGCTATGTGCCCTGAATACAAAGTGGTGGCGGTAGATGTGAGAAAAGCCCGTAAAACTGGAATGAGAAAGTTAGGTAAAGTGGAGGAGCGTAAAGTGCGTGTTTAACGCTGAGTACTCTTATAAAACATAAAACAATTCTGCCGATCATAGGAGAACTATGATATAACCCACTCAATTTGCATTAATTGCATTGTTAAATAGTCTATTTCAAACTCCGTATTGCATGTATCCTTCTTACACAACCAAAGCTTTTTTTGCGATTACTTTTTTATTCTTTGTTCAAACGTTATCTGCCCAGCAGTTTGATGCAGAGAACTTCAAAAACCTAAAAATACGAAATGTAGGCCCTGCTAACATGAGCGGAAGGATCACCGCTATTGATGTAGTACAGTCCAATACAAAAATAATATACCTTGGAGCAGCATCTGGCGGGGTTTGGAAATCGGAAAATGGCGGAAGTGCCTGGGAGAGTATTTTTGATGACAACCCTACGGTTAACATTGGTGCTGTTGCCGTGCAACAAGATAATCCAAGTGTAGTATGGGTAGGCACCGGAGAGGGCAATCCGCGCAACTCCATGAACTTAGGATTGGGTTTGTTCAAAAGTTTGGATGCAGGAAAAACATGGTTCAAGGTGGGACTCGAAAACTCTAAAACCATTCACCGAATTCTCATTGATCCTAAAAACCCCAACACGGTCTACGTTGGAGTGATGGGCGATCCATTTACACCTAATGAACACCGAGGGGTTTATAAAACTACAGATGGTGGAAAGAGCTGGGATAAGATCTTGTTTACCAACAACCTCTCTGGAGTAGGAGACATGGTGATGGACCCATTCAACCCTAACAAAATATTTGCTGCCATGTATGAGCACCATCGCACGCCATACAGTTTTACTTCTGGTGGTCCAGGATCAGGATTGTACCTCACTTACGATGGGGGCAAGACTTGGAAAAAATTGGGAGCCGAAAACGGATTGCCAATAGGTGAGTTGGGGAGAATTGGAATTGCCATTGCGAGAAGTAACACCAATAGAATCTATGCAAAAGTAGAAGCTACTAAAAATGCTTTGTACCGAAGTGAAGATGGTGGCCATAGTTGGAAAATGATTAACGATAATCCAAGATTTACCAACAACCGTCCTTTTTACTTTCAAGATATTGCAGTAGATCCGTTCGATGAGAATCGATTGTATAACATCTATCAACCACTTTCAGTTAGTGAGGATGGTGGAAAGAGTTTTGATCCAGAGCCAATGATACCTGCTGATGAAACGAAAGGTATTCATGCGGACTTTCATGCTTTTTGGGTTGATCCTAGTGACCCGACATTTTTTATCATCGGTGGTGATGGAGGTATTGGCATTACGCATGATAAAGGAATGAGCTGGTATTTTCCTGAGAGCATTCCAGTGGGGCAGTTTTATCACATCAACGTAGATAACGATATGCCCTATAATGTATACGGAGGACTGCAAGATAATGGAAATTGGTTCGGCCCTGGATATGTTTGGAAACGTGGTGGGATAAGAACTTTGTACTGGCAGTACTTAGTAGGGGGTGATGGCTTTTACATTTCACCTGATTCGGAGAATTCAAGATTTGGATATGGTACATCGCAAAATGGAAACCTTTATCGATATGATAAGCTAACGGGATATTATCAAAGTATAATGCCTCCCGAGCCCGATCTGAAAACCCGGCTTCGTTTCAACTGGAATGCAGGGTTTGCACAAGACTTGAACAATAACTCTACTGCCTACTACGGAAGTCAGTTTTTGCATAAGACCACAGACAAGGGAGCCACTTGGCAAATTATTTCTCCAGATCTTACTACCAACAACCCCGATCATCAAAAACAAGATTATGGTGGATTAACGATTGACGCCTCGGGTGCGGAAATTTATAATTCCATTTTGAGTATTGCTCCGAGTAAACTTGATAACAAAATTATTTGGGTGGGTACCGATGATGGCAATGTGCAGCTGACACAAAACGGAGGACAGACTTGGAGTAATCTTACAGCGAATATTAAAGGATTGCCTAAAGAAAGTTGGATCGCACAGATACAGGCATCCAGATTTAATAAAGGTGAAGCCTGGGTAGTGACCAATAATTATAGAAAGGGTGACTATAGTCCTTACTTATACAGAACAAAAGATTTCGGAAAAACATGGCAGCGTATATTAGATGATACTAAGGTGAAGGGCTATGCACTTTCAATAATGCAGGATACCGTAGAGCCCAGACTTGTTTTTCTAGGGACAGAGAATGGTTTGTGGATCAGTATTGACGAAGGAAAAACCTGGAAGCAATTTCGAAATGGATTTCCTTCTGTGTCCACTATGGACATGACCATTCAGGAGCGTGAGTCCGCGCTGATCGTTGGCACGTTTGGCAGATCGATATGGATTTTGGATGACCTTAACACATTGAGAAATGTGGCTGGTGAAGGAATTACAAAAGACCTCACTGTTTTTCCCGTCAATGAAACGGTACAGGTGAAGGGACTTTTTATTAATCCTCCCGGTAATATCTGGACAGGATTTCACACCACTTTTGAAGGAGAGAACAGGCCATTCGGTAGAGCAATGATTCCTTTCTACGTAAGAACAGTCTCTCCTGGGGATAGCATTGGGATTAAGGGGCAGGTTTTTGATGCAAGTAATAGGCTGGTACAAACGCTATCGACTTCTCAGATTGATGCCGGATTGAATTATATCACCTGGAAATTGGACGAGCAGAAATCTCAACTTCCTGGTGGCTATATGGGAGATGATCCAAAGGGTATTCCTGTTGTTCCGGGCACCTATAAGGTAGTGCTGAGTTATTTGGGTAAGAAAGATTCTACAACAGTAAAAGTAATTCCAGATCCAAGATTTGATGAAATGAAGGTAGTGGATGAATCCAATTATTTAATTGCTAAAAGACTGGACGCTGCCACAGCAAAATTAGCAAAAGCACTTAAACGAATTAATGAAAGCGGAGAGGTGGTAGATCAAATCTTAGTTCAACTAAAATTAAATAAGAGCAAGGAGACAGATGAATTAAAAGTAGCGTCAGAAAAGATAGACAAAGCACTAAGTGATCTAACAGATATGGCGCGTGCACCACGACCTAAAAAGCAAGTTGGGGCTTGGAGTTCCTTCGAAGTAACACCACAATCCAAACTATCGGATGCACAACAGGCGTTGAGGGCACGTTTATATAAACCATCAGAACAAGATATTGAGAGAGTGGAGGTAGCTGAAAAACTAATCAATGAATTCGTTGAGAAGTCCAATTCATTTTTTGATAATGAATGGAAAGCCTATCGTGATAAGGTGAAGGCAGCCAACCTCAATTGGTTTAAAGAGAACTAGCCTATGCTATGCGGCAATGGGTTGGTTGTATACTTTTCCCTCCCATTCCTCTAACCTGGGGTTCATCATATGAAACCATAGGGGAGGAACCAATGCTATGATGATCATGGTAGGGTAGCCAAAAGGTAATTGTGGGCTGTAGTCGTAATGGTTTAATACCTGATACCGTTTGATAGCGTTGGCATGATGATCGGAATGACGCTGTAGCTGAAACAAAAAGAAATTACTCATCACATGGCTGGAGTTCCAGGAATGCAGTGGATTTACTCTTTCTGGTTTTCCGTTCTTTTCCTTTCGAAGTATGCCATAATGCTCTACGTAATTCACCAGTTCTAATAAGGTAAAGGCAAAAAAGCTTTGAGCGAAAAAGAACATCGGTATTTGCCAATTGATGGCACCTGCTGGGCTAAAAGTAAAGGTGAGCAGGGCACAAAAAAGAATAGGAAGCAGGGCAAACCAAATCATTTGATTCTGTAAGCTAAATGTGGACAAGCCTTTTCTTTTCAAACTTTCAATTTCCAGTTTCCAGGCATGGAAATATCCCACAAACACGGAGCGCAGCCAAAACATATAGAAAGCCTCATTTTTTCGCGAAGTAGCTGGATCCTCCAAAGTAGCTACATGAACATGATGCCCTCGGTTATGTTCAATATAAAAATGCATATAGCTTACAGTCATTAGTAGTAGCTTGCCGTAAAACCTTTCTAAAGTTGATTTTTTGTGCCCGAGTTCATGGGCAACCGTTATTCCAATTCCTCCAGTCACTAATGAGAAACTGATAATGAAACCTACCCATTCATACCTAAAAACAAGAGCGCCCGAGGAAACAACATAGGCTCCCCAGAATACTATACCTATCTGAACGTAAGTCCAGATGTAGGTGACAAAACGGTAATAAAACTGGTTGCCTACAATTTTAGCTTTGTCATCGTCAATATTGGAAGTGTCGATTCCAATGAGTTGATCGATCAGAGGGAGGACAATAAAAGCAAAACCAATGGCCAGAAAGTTCCACCAACCCCCCAGGTAGTAACCCAAAACCACCAAAGCGGGTACTTCAAAAGCATAAAAGAACTTAAGTTTTTTCAATGGCGATAAATTTTGGACTACTAATTTAGTGGATTATAAGTGATATCGCCAGTAGATTATAGGGTTCGATGGCTTATTGACATACTGTATGTTTGGTATAATGACTTTCAACAACAAAAAAATGACTTTGTATTAATTAGATTACCTTTGTGGCATTATTAAGATTGGATGGATTGCCTCCCTTTGTTGCATGACCGCAGCATATAAATTGTAAGGTGCTTCGTCTGGCCTTGCAGTTATTATAAAAAAACACATATGAAATCATTTGATGCCCTCGGTCTATCCGAGGAAATAGTGAAGACTATCACTGAGATGGGCTTTGAAACGCCTACACCTATTCAAGAGCAGGCAATTCCCATACTTTTAAAAGGAGATACCGATTTGGTAGGACTGGCACAAACAGGAACTGGTAAAACAGCTGCCTTCGGACTGCCGTTGATTGAATTGATCGACACTGCCAATAAAACTACCCAAGCGCTTATTGTAGCGCCTACTCGTGAGTTAAGTGTTCAGATCACCAGCGACCTTGAAAATTTTAGTAAATCTACCCGATCACTCAATATTGTTACTGTTTATGGAGGAGCAAGTATTTCAGATCAGATTAGAAAAGTAAAGCGAGGAGCTCAGATTATCGTAGCTACTCCCGGTCGCTTAATTGACTTGTTGTCTCGCAAAGTAGTAGATCTTACTGCTATTAAGTTTGTGGTATTGGATGAGGCTGACGAGATGCTCAACATGGGCTTTAAGGAAGATATTGATGAAATTCTTTTAACTACTCCTAAGCATAAAAAGGTATGGTTGTTTTCGGCTACCATGCCTCGTGAGGTAAGGGCGATTGCTAAAAATTATATGAACGATCCGGTGGAACTTACCATGGATGTTCAGAAGACCGGAAATGAGAATATTGATCATCAATACTCAGTAGTAACTGAAAGAGATAAGTACCTGGCCATGAAACGCCATGTTGATTACAATCCGGGGATTTTTGGTGTGATTTTTTGTCGCACAAAAATAGATACACAAAAGATTGCAGAGCACTTGATCAAGGATGGCTATAGTGCCGATGCCTTGCATGGAGATTTGTCTCAGATGCAACGTGATCGTGTGATGCGCAGCTTTAAAAATAATGCATTGCAATTACTAGTGGCTACAGATGTGGCTGCCCGTGGTATTGACGTGAGTAACATTTCGCATGTTATCCATATGAACATGCCGGATGAAATGGAATTTTATACCCATCGCAGTGGAAGAACGGCACGTGCAGGTAAGAAAGGTATCTCGTTGGCGATTGTTTCCAAGCGCGAGATTGGAAGAATACAGCAAATAGAGCGTAGCATCAAAAGGAGATTTACCAAAGTGTCTGTACCTACAGGCAATGAAGTGTGCCAAAAGAAATTATTGGATTTGACGCACAGGGTGCGGGAAGTAGAGATCAACGAAAAGGAAATGGATTACTTCCTTCCAGAAGTATTTCATGAACTTCAAAGTTTAAGTAAGGAAGACATCATCAAGCGTTTTGCCGCGATTGAGTTCAATCGTTTCCTGGCTTACTACAGGGATGCACCAGATTTAAATCAAAATGCACCAGATCGCCATTCAGACGATCGATCATCCGCATCATCCAATGCCGATCGCGTATTTATCAACGTAGGTAAAATGGATGGGCTGGATAAAGGAAGTCTTTTAGGCTTGATTTGTGATTTTGGGGAAATCGACAAATCACAAATCGGAAAGATTGATGTAAAGGGTGCCTACTCATTTTTTGAAGTGACCAAGAAGGACACAGAGAAAGTATTTAAAGGGTTTGAAGATGTGGAGGTGAGAGGCAGGGCAGTGCGCCTTGAGTTGACGAGCCCTAAGAAGGAGAAGTATTCTGATAAGAAAAAGGAAAGATTTTACGGATCAAAGAATAAGCCAAGACCCAGGAAAAGGTATTAGTCGTAGGCCATTCGGAATAAGGCCCACTTTTGACCAGTGTAATCTTTGTCGATTTCCTTGATGTATTTATCGTTCTTTTCAAGGAAGGCATTGTAGCGTGAGGCAATCCTGTCATATTGAGATCGGTATTCAGCCACCCGTTGATCCGTCACTTTCACTTTATCTACTAGCTTTTGCGCAGCCATGTTTTTGATAAATTCCGGGTCAGCTTCAGCAAGACTCAATATCTCAGAAACCAGCGAATTCGATGCGAAATCGTATTCCTCTATCACGTAATTATTGGCTAATGATTTTTGAGTAAAGCGAATTCTATCCAGTTGGTCCAGCCGCTGCTCAAGTGTGATCAATTGCTGGTCGTCAAATTCTTCTTTTTGATGCATCATGTGAATCAGCCCATGCATGGCTTTCGTCTTCTCTTTTTCGTCCCAGGCCATCACATTCCAGGCGTGCAACAGACTATCCTGAAGGATAAGATAGGTTTCAGTCAGTGAATCTATTTTGGTGAAAGTGGTTTTTTGCTGTGTAGCCTGCTGCTTATTACAAGACAATAGCCAGGTACAGGAGGTGATGAGGGCGATATAAGATGCTCTTTTGATCATTCCTTAATTATCCCCGTACATACGAAACTTGCTCATAAATGTTGGGAAAAATATTAAACCGGCTTAAACTGTTCAAAAGCTTCTTTGCAATTATTGCAATAATAAATAGCTCGGCAAAGAGTTGGGCCAAACGGATTCTTAAGATCTGTATTGGTTTGGTTGCATCTTGGACATTCGGCATTCTCAAGAATTTCAAGGTCAGTGAAGAGCTTACTGTCTGGGGGAGGAGCAAGGCCATATTTTTTTAATGCCGCTTTACCCTTTTCGGAAATGAGATCGGAGCTCCATGGCTTTCTAAATGTCACCACTACTTCGGCTTCCTGCCCATGCTTTTTCAAGGTATTAACAATGTCATTTTTCATGTAATCAATAGCGGGGCAGCCAACAAATGTTGGGGTCATTTCTATTTTCACTTTGCCGTCTATGGCAACGTTGGTAATCACTCCAAGGTCCACCAAGGAAAGAACCGGTATCTCCGGATCCTTGACTTCTTCAAGCCATTGATAAATTTTTTCTATGGTAACAGTCTCGGCCATTTTAGGGATAGGTAATATCGAATGAGCCCTCTATAATCTGATTGAGGTGGTGTTTCATGTGTTTTACGTAATCAGCGGCAAGCCATTCTAGTGATCGAAGTTGTTCTCCTTCTTTCGAGGTATTGCAGGTTTTGGAATACTTATCATTTCCCATGGTGGAGAGCACATTCGAAATCTGATTATTAGTTAATCTCCAAAGTTCGATTACATCCTTTCCAACCATCTTTTGATAGTTATTGGCCTTTACCCAAAAATCCTGATCATAAACAATTTTGGGAGGTGAGGTTTCGTATTGTGTTACAATGAACCTGCGCAGGTTGTTTTGTCCTGAATCAATCAGATGACCAACAACCTCTTTCTTGCTCCACTTGTTGGGCAATGGCTTTTCAGCCAGCTCTGTTTCAGAAAAGGCTCCTATTTTCTTAGTAAACTCTACTACGATTTCATCCAACTCTTTGATGACCTCTTGCATTACCATTCAGCTGTAGGATCTATTTTAAATACCTCACTCATCTCATCCAGCAAGGGTTGTAGGTGCTCCGTGTGTTTTCCGGTGCGCCCACCATATTGCGGGCTTATAGATTCCCATTTAGGAAGTTGCAATTGGGTTTGAGCTATTAAATCTTCCACTTTCTTTTTCCACTTCTCTTCTAAGGCTTTTTCGCCCTCAAATATTCTGTCAGCAATCAGTTCTTTTTCAAAGGGAGATAATTCAAAAATACCTAGAGCAAAAGGAAGGGCATACTCAAGCGATTGTTGTAGCCTGCTTATACTCTCTTCTGTTGCCGCTCCTAATTGCTTTACCCATGTGTTGGCGTGCATAGTGTGATACCTTAACTCGCCTCGTACTTTGGTTGCTACCTGTGCAAGTGGCTCAAAGGAGGAGTGGCTTAGCATTTCAAAACGCAGGGCCTCTGCTGTATCGTAAAGAAAATGCCGAATGAGACTAAAATCGTATTCTGCGTTGGGCAACTCAGTAAAAATGGAGTTGTGGAACTGATCTGCATTTCTTGTAAAAGCAATGGTGTCCGGATCCTGCTCACCGAGATCATTTAACATCGTGTAGAGCGCCAAGCTGTGTCCCACTTTATCCTGAGCCATCGAGGAGAAGGCAATATCCTCTTCCAGAAGAGGGCCAAAACCTGTCCATTCAGAGTTGCGGTGACCTAAAATCAATTGGTCATCTGCCATTTTATAAAGGAGTTCTTTGATGGCTTCTTGATTCATGTTTATTTACAAATTATAGTTGTAATCAATTTTTTGATGCTTCGAGAAAGGTCTTCAGTTTATCGCCTCCCTTGTAAGACGCTGCATCTCTGAATTTTTTTTCTGGCAGAGTAAGCCACAAATCCATGTCGTCCTGATTGGTAAATCGTATATCGCTGGTGCGGATGGTCCAAATGTTAAAAACCTGCTTCTCTGTTTTCAATTGTTTGCTGGCCACCCACAGTGCTTCATTGGGGTTGGTGGCTTCTACAGCACCCATATGTTGGTGCTGCTTTCCGCGTTTGAACAAATGAAAAATTTCAAATGAAGTTTTTTCACCGTTTGGCGCACTCTCAACAACATGGTTATAAGCATCATCATCTCCTTCCGTTAAAACGGAGATATGAATATTTCTGGTCTCTGCTACGAAGATAGAAACACATGTAAACCTTCGCGTGAATGCTTCTTTGGCCAATACATAAGCCATTTCAAGATTAGGAGCGTGAACAATCCCTTCGTGTTGAAAAGGTTTGCCTGCCTTCGGCTGAACAAAGACTTCAAACGTGCCAAATTGATCCAGAGGTACTTTTGGTGTGGTGTTAGCACCATCTGTTTGTGGTAATCGGTTTACTCTTGGATCTAAGGATTTCAAAGGATAATAATTTACGTTCTTTATTAAATGAATAAATAGTCAATTCAGTTGACGAAAGTTAACTTCAACTTTCTACATACAAAATGACTTCGATCAGTTTGATTTGGCTAAGCCAGCGGAGTGACGTAGGCTGTCTTTGGAGTACGTAATGCCTCTCTCACCCAGCGGCCTCTTTCTTCTGCAATTCTCCTTACTTCCAGTCTTTCTTTATTGCAAGGGCCATCGCCATTGATTACCCGTTTAAATTCTTCCCAATCTGGTTCTGTATACTCCCATCTTCCTGTTTCTGTATTCTTTTTAAGGTTAGGATCAGGAATGGTAAAGCCAAGCTCCCAAATTTTGGGTACGTACATGTCCAAAAACTGATTTCTCATGTCATCATTGGTTCCCATTTTCACCTTCCACTTCATCAACACCTCTGTGTGTACTGATATCTTATCAGACGGGCCGAAGAAATGCATCATGGGTGGCCACCAACGATTGAGTGCCTCCTGAAACATGTCTCTTTGTTTTTGAGTACCAGAGGCAAGATAAATCACACAGTGATGACCATATTTTAAATGGAAAGATTCTTCCGCACAAATTCTGTCAAGTGCCCTGCAATAAGGGCCGTAACTTCCTTTGGCATTCGCCAATTGGTTGACGATTGCCCCGGCATCTACCAACCATGAAATGAAGCAGCAATCCGCCCAGGTAAATGTGGGGTAATTAAAAATATTGGAATATTTAGACTTTCCGTTAATGAGATCGTCTATCATTTCTTCACGTGACTTTCCCAATGTTTCGGCAGCACTGTACAAAAGCTGACCATGACCTACTTCATCCTGCACTTTTGCCATTAAAGCCATTTTGCGCTTAAAGCCCGGAGCCCTGGTGATCCAGGTACCTTCTGGTAGCGCGCCAATAATTTCACTATGCGCGTGTTGCTCAATCATCCGGATGAGCTGCTTTCTGTAAAGCTTGGGCATCCAGTCAGAGGGCTCAATTTTTTCACCTCTATCAATACGCGCTTCAAATTCAGCTAATTGGATTGGATCTTCACCCGTTAGCTCGTCTGATTTAATTCCTTCAAATGTATTTCCGCCTCCGTACATAGGGTCTTATTTTTTAGTAAAAATAAAGTAAAATGCGCCCAGATAATAGTATTTAACTAACATCTGTTAGCTGTATTAATAATACAACAGGGATATCAGGCCTTTTGTTTCTTTAGGCCGTTGACGAGCATGTCAGAAAGTTGCTGACCAATATTGATGGAGTCAATTTTTCCATCCGGATTGTACCATTGAGGCATCCAATTGAGGGATGAAAAAAGCGTCATCACAGAAAGTTTAGTATCAATATTCTCTTTGAATTCACCGTTTTTTGTTCCTTCCTCTATAATTGCTTTAAAACGGTTGATATAATTGATGCGTAGAAGCAGAAAATCTCTTAGAAAAGGGCCACTCAGGTGCCTGTGCTCATTCATAAATACAGCAGATGCCGTAAGGTCCTTGGCCATTACGCTAATATGACCAATAATCCCTAACCTCAGTTTTTCACTGGCTGAGACATTTTGTTTTTCCACAGCATCAAGGGACCTTCTGAATTCTGCTGCCATGTCAAAGCAAAGACTTCTCAGAATCTCTTCTTTTGATTTAATGTGTGAATACAAACTTGCGGCTTCGATTCCGAGCTTTTGTGCCAAATCTCGCATGGAGGATGCCGCATAACCTTTTTCTCTGAACAATTCAGCCGCCATGCGAATGACCTGTTCTTTACGCGTTAAATTCATTACAACTTCCATATCAATCTACTCCCGAAGATAATTAATTAAATTTGATAAAAGTTGAACACTTATGAAATTCAGTTCTATCAAGGAGTATTTCTATAAACTCAATAACATTTGTTATCTAATTACGCTGATTCCACTGGGTGTTTTTATCTTTCTTTATTTGAAAATGCAAGAAGGAGAAATTTCAGCCATCATTCAAGAGCCCCAACAAATATTGATTATTCAGATAGCAGTTTTTGTTTTGTGTGCGGCTCTCCTAACGATCGTTCATTGGGTAGTAAAGAAAAAAATGAAGCGCTACTCCCGTGATTTAAGCCTGGGTAATAAGATGGATAAATACTTTTATTTGTCTCTAAATAGAATTGTATTAGGAGCCTTTGCATCTGTGCTAGTGGCTGGTGGGCTTTTGATTTCAGCCAATGAAATATTTAGCGCCTACTTTTTAGTAATTCTATTGTGGATGGCTTATCAATGGCCTACACCAAAAAAAATGTGTGCAGAGTTGGCGTTGAAAGGGGATGAGAAGGAGATGATCTTATACAAAAGGGAATCCTTCTGAATTAGGATTCCCTTTTGTATTGGTATTTTCTTATTTAGAAAGTAACTCCAAAACTAAAGGCATTTAGAGCAGGGCCTTTTCCTTCACTAAATAACTCATTCATATCATAGTTGAAGAACAGGTCGACATCATTAAATCCAATTTGAAGACGCGCACCATATCGGATGTTTTCAAGGAAGTAATTGTCGTGGTTACGGTCTCTTTCCTTGTCCCCGTTTTCTTCGAAAACCTGCTTAGTGTAACTTCCGATACGATAGCCTGCATAAGGGCCTGCACCTATTCTGAAGGAGTTGGCACCGCGACTGTCAAATAGCATCGGTTTTCTCCGGTTCCCTCCAAAATCAATCACCGGAACAAACGAAGCGTTGACATAGGATGCGGTAAGTTTACTTTTTTTGAAGTCCAGGTCTCGCATATCAGTTGAAAAGGTTACACCTGCATCGTCTTTGGTCATGATCGTCCTTTGATTTTCAAATTTGAAATTGTACCAACTCACACCAATTCCCCATTCCAGGAAAAACTTTCTGGACAAGCGCGTCCTTTGAACGGAATTGATACCTACATACCATGACCCGAAAGGTTTTACGGTGTAGAGGTCATTATTACTGTCAGGAAATTCACCATCACTCAAGAAATTATTTGTGCCTATATCAAAATTAATCGAAGAGGTGGTTCGTCTGCCCCTGTAGCTTCGGCCTTCATGGCGCTCGTTGCTCCTGTAAGAGCGATCATTCCCTTCATAGGTCACCCATCCGCTATCATCATCGTTGCCATATCTACGGTTCGAGTCTTCATCTTCGGGCCACTCATAAGTTTCATTATCATCATCATCATCATTGGCAACCGAAGGAGCATCATCATTGTTTATGAGATAGTCGGATGGGGGAGTACTTACATTTGATCTGTCCTCATTTTCGAGCTTAGTGATCATATCATTCATTAGAGCCTGAAAGTCGTAATACTTAAGGGTTTGTAAGTCATTCTTGTGTATGGCAAAAATCACTTTACTGGATTCTCCTATTTTTATTACCACTGAATCAGGTGCGGTGGTTTGAGAAAAGGCCAGACGGCTCATTCCTCCAAATATTAACAGCAATATTATTATTCTCTTCTTCATATTCTTATCTATTATTCTTCTTGTCTTCTTTTTTAAAGTTTAATGCAAAGAGATCTTCTTTGGCTTGGCGCAATCCACTTAGTGAACTTTCGCCCGTTCTTAAATTGTTGGCAACATCAAGCACTTTTTTAAGTCCATTTTTCTTTTGAAAAAGCGGTTCCATTTCTGGTTCCGGTGTTTTTGCATATGACTTTAGTTCATACTCAATCACAATGGGTTTAGATGTACTTTCAGTAATGCTTGCTTCAACAGCAAGTGCATCTTGAAATGGATTACTATCCACCAGAGCTATAGATTCAAGGGGTTCAGATATTAAATCTACCTTCAAGGGTGTTGTGCTTTCATTTTTCAGTTTCTCATTGTTCTGTGCAACCAGCGGTACATTAGTTTTTTGAACAGAGGGAGGTGAAGGTTGAGATGTTTTATTTTTTTCAGCGCTTAGCGCTCTATCTTCTTCCTTCTGAATAGCCACGGGTTCATTTGTACTTAACTCCTTTGTTCCTGTCTCCTCAGTTGTTACTTCTGCAATTTCTGATGAAGTAGTGTCATTCGTATTGTTATATAGCCAGAGTGCTGAAGTCATAAGCAATAGGGCGGCAGCAGCCCTAAACCAGATTACTGCTTTATTTTTTTTTGAAGCGCTTGAAGAAATTTTTACCCAGGCACCTTTTGAAGGTTCCACGGAATGGGCTTCAAGTTTTTTCTTGAATAAATTATCTATTTGATTACTCATAGCCATTTGATTTTTTTGTCTCCACTTCCTTTTCCAACGCTGTCAATTTTTTTTGTAAGAAGACCCTAGCTCTGCTTAACTGAGATTTAGATGTGTTTTCACTTATTTCTAATTGCTCAGCAATTTCCTTGTGCGAATAGCCGTCTATTGCATATAGGTTGAACACCATGCGATAACCTGTTGGAAGTTCTCCAACCATTCTTAACAAATCATCAGCTTCCAAATGATTTTCCAGTTGACCAAAGTCTGGATTCTTATCTACTGCTTCAATTTCTGTTTCCAGATACATGTTTTTATTTCTTCTTAAATAAGTCAGTGATTCATTAACAACAATTCTTCGCAACCAACCTTCAAAACTTCCCTCTGCTTTAAATTGATCAATTCTTTCAAACACTTTGGTGAAAGCCACTACCAGTACATCTTCCGCTTCCATTTTGGATGGAACATACCTACAGCATAGGGCGTACATCTTTCCTGAATAATGCGCATATAAGGATTCCTGGGCACGCGAATCCTGCCTTTTGCATCCTTCTATCCATTCAGTTTCCTTAGCGCTGTAGATCTGGAGTCCCATTTAAAGTGTTTCAATAGCAAGATGCCGAACCCCACCCAGAGGTTGCATCCGCTCAATATTTATTTAGTAGGAAGCTTGATAATCGACTGTGATAGGTAGCCACACAAACTCTTTTTCGTTGATACGAGTCGGGTTGATAGCACTGTTTTGATCAAAGCGATTAGCAAACAATCCTTTATCCTCTTTTACGAAAATGCTGTATTCCCCTGTTGGAAGTCGCAATTTAAAGGTTCCGTCTTTCTTTGTTGTTACTATGGTAACGAGTTTGGTTTTAATATCTGAAAAAAAACCATCGGACATAGTGACCTCTTTAAGGCTGGTCAGTTCATAAACGTGCAATTCTCTCTGCACACCATAATTGGATGGTTGCTCTGCCCCTGGACCAGGCATTTGATTTCCTGACGCCCAAAGCACTTGTCCTTTTATACCTTGCCGGGGTTTTGTAGTAGAACAAGCGGAGAGTAGAAGGATAAGAAGGACTAAGAATTCCCTCATGATTTTCAATTTACCATATTTATTGAGTTAATAACAATGAGGCGACACTATCAATAGGAGGAATAGTCGATAGTGATTGTAATCCATTCACTTTTGTTTTGCCCTAAGAATACTGGGCTTAGATTGTCATTTGCGTCTTGAAGGTTACCGTAGAATCTATCTTTATAGCGAACAAATACTGAGTACTTGCCTGCGGGGAGCCTGGATTTGAATGAACCATCCCATTTACAAAAAAAGCGATCAGCTACCGGAGTGTAAATTTTTGTTATAACCCCGTCAAGCATGTCGACTTCAGCAGTTGATGTCAATTCATGAACAAATATTTCAAGCGGAATACCATTGTAAGTTACAGTTTGGGAAGTGCTCACACTTTCAGAAGTGGACCAATACAGTTGACCTTTAATTCCATATCGTTGTGCTTGCACATTGGATAGTACTGCCAAGCAGAAAGCTAGGGTGGCAATCTTTTTCATATAGATGAAAATAACTCAAATGATTCTAGGTACTCAGGTACGGTGCAGTTCCAATGATAAGACGATTTAATTTTGGCTTGCAGAACTTCTGCGGCCTTGATTTCTCCATGTATTATAAAAGTCATCTTTGGTGATGACTCAAAGTTTGAAATCCATTGCATTAATTCCTCTTGATCAGCATGAGCTGACAGCCCGTTTACCTCCTTAACGGAACATTTAACAGGCACCTCTATTCCGAAGATTCTTACAGATTCAGCACCATCCAAAATATCTCTTCCTCTTGTACCCTCTGCCTGATACCCTGCAAATAGTATTGTATCATTTTTATTAGGTAGACGATGGTAGAGATGATGTAGTATTCTGCCACCAGTGCACATGCCACTGGCGGAGATGATAATGCCAGGTTCTTTTCTATCGTTAAGTTCTCTTGAGCTTTCGGCTGAGTTGCAAAAATGAATATTGGCTGAATCGAAAACACTTATTAAAGTGCCATTGTTATTCTGAACATTGAGTTTGTTGATGCTGCTGTGCTTTTCATATAAGTGAGTTACTGTAATAGCCATAGGGCTATCAATGAAAATGGGGAGACTGGGTATTTTATTTGCCGATATCAACTTGTTTAAATAGAGTAGAAGGTTTTGGGTTCGTCCAACTGCAAATGCAGGAATAATCACACACCCTCCCTTGTTGTAGGTATAGTTTATTGCTTCAGCAAGATCGTTCTCTACCTCATCGATGGGATTGATTCTATCTCCGTAGGTAGATTCAATGAAAAGGATATCAGCATTTTTTATTACAGTTGGAGCGTACATCAAGGGGTCACTGTTGCGTCCCAGGTCTCCAGAGAATACAATTTTTTTATTTTGCGTCTTTCCTTGCAAGCTGATCTCCACAATGGCTGCACCAAGTATGTGTCCTGCATTGTAAAATTGGGTGCTCACCCCTTCGGTCAAAACAATTTCTCGTTCCAATGGATGGGACTCTACCATTTCAAGTACTTTTTTAGCATCCTCAGTACCAAATAAAGGCTGGGGTTTGCTATGCTTGGAATAACCTTTTTTGTAAGCAAACTGAGCTTCTTCCTCTTGCAACTTACCAGCATCCAACAGTAAGATTTTCATCAAGTCTTCTGTGGCTCGCGTGCAGATTATCTTCCCTCCGAACCCATCTTTAACTAACCGTGGAAGGTAGCCTGTGTGATCGATATGGGCATGTGTGATGACCACCAGATCAATTGTTGATGGGTCTATTGGCAGTTCATTCCAGTTTCTAAGCCGAAGTTCTTTCTTGCCTTGAAACATGCCACAATCCACAAGTATTTTTTTGTCGTCTATTTCTAATAAGTATTTGGAGCCTGTTACACTTTTAGCTCCTCCAAGAAATTTCACACGTACATCCATCACATTTACTTTGTCAGTAAAGGAGCGCATTCTTTTAGAAATAAAAAAGGGGCGTAATGCCCCAATTTGATCTCATGTATCAACTAGCTTAACGATTTTTAATTACCGTGGCATCACCTCTATGCGACACATTACTGGCAAAACTTTGGCTAATCTCCAACGACTCATTCACATTCACCTTTGCAGAAGAGGCTCCGTTGGCGTCAACAATTGCACGATCTACCTCATATTGATAAGCACGCAACCCTGAAGCACCGGTTATTTTGGCTTCCATAAAAGTACCTCGGCCTTCAAGATCCAAAAAAGAGGCTCCAGTGATATTTATGTCTAATGTGCTTACATCCAATCTTCCATCCGCAATTACGGCTCCGGTTAATTTTATTTCTACATCACTTTCTTTAAAATTTCTGAATTTTAGTTTTCCAGCCCCTTTCGCATCTAGGTCTCGTAAGTGAGGCATGGTGATGTTGATGGTGATCTTATCGTCTTCAAACAGACTATTCTCCCAAAAAAAACTCTCATTATCATTGTCATAATCAATCACTAGAGTTTTATTTTCTATATACATATCATAGTGCTGCTTTTGACTACTTGATCCAACTAGCTCAACAGAATAATCATCCCCTCTTTCAATTCGGATATCAAATAAGCCACTTATCTCTACAGACTCGAAATTGGTAAGTTCAATGTTGCTGTTGCCATAGTTTTTTATTGAACTGCTTGATTTTTCGCAAGTAACGCACTCAAGTCCTGAGGTAGTCATTCTCCAGGTATCGTCACTGTTATAATTGCGATAGTAATGACCGCCATAGTTGTCAATTAAATCCCAAAGATATTTGTCAATAGCGATATCCTGATTGTAAGGCACATACACATCTATATTAATACGCTGTGCACGGAAGGCCGCCTTGTCTTTAAAAGTAATATTAGAATCGAAAATATAGATACTGTCTTCTCTCACAATTTGATAGGTGACTGTTTCGGCATTTTCAATAGCTGCTTTACGCGTTGGTCCTTGCGCTTCAAAACGTTTTACAATTTTAATATTGTTCTCGTCATGCCCAATAATGCGAAGTGAACTCACATCGTAGTCTTCAAGCCCTACTTCGTTTATTTTGAATACTAAAGTTTTGCCATCTATAGGGTACTGCTCCTCTTGTCTTACTGTTCCCTCCTCCCTGAAGGCATAAATAGTTTGAGGAATTTTGAAACTTAGAATGGCTAGGCATATAAAGAACAGTACAAACAAACTCCAGCCTACAATAGGTTTAAAAATAATACGCTTTACAATTACTGAAATACCAAGTAGTGCTAGAAAAAGCGCTGGAATGAGTGCTGTAATAAATCCAGTAAGAAGTACCCAAATCGGAAATGTGTTTCTTATGGCTTCAATAGGCAACCCCAATCCCTTTACATCCATATTCCACCAGAATAGTTCTGGCCCCATAGAGAATACACCCAAAACTGCTCCTGCAGAAAAGAATAGGCTAAAAAGGAGGACAATTCCGATCATGGTGATAAGTACACCAAAGCCTACACGCAGAATCTCTACTGACATGGAGAATATGGGCCCCAGTAATTTGGCCAATCCATTGATGATCATGGCAATAAGCCGGAATGGAAATAAAATTATTTTAGCCAGTATGCTCTCCTCTTCGTTTTCCTTTTCATTCAGCCCTTTTTTTACGGATGATTCTATATTTGATAGCGTAACAGGTTCTCCCTGCATTTGCATTTTATCTGTAATGGATTTAGCCTCGGGTAAGGCTATCCATAAGATGATGTAGGTTAGAAAACCAATACCACCGACTATTGTAAAAATCACAAAGAGCACCCTAACCAGAGTAACATCAATGCCAAAGAAAACGCTGACCCCGGAGGCTACACCGCCTATTACTTTTTTCTCCGGGTCCCTAAACATTTTCTTTACTTCTTCCTCTTCCTCTAGCTCTGCTGAGGCGGGAAGGAGAATCCAGAGGATGATGTAAACAAGTAATAATCCTCCATAACTACCCAGCACCAACAATGCAAACAAAAGTCGTGGCCAAACGGGATCGATATTGAAATAATGTGCTAAACCAGCACAAACGCCTCCTAATATTTTTCTCTTTTGGTCACGGTATAATTTTTTCGATGTGGTGCTTTGGTTTGAAGATCTTTTTTCATCTTTCGATGATTTTGTGGTTGACGCACTACCCGCGTTTTCCTGCTCTTCGGCTGCCTTAAAATCACTAACACTTCCCATGGTGTTAATAAGGGAACTCACATCATCTTTGGTAATTACCTGCTTTCCTTCACTCAATTTCGAAAGGAACAACTCGGCAATTCTACTTTCAATGTCGGCTAGAATTTCACTGTTATCTTCAAAGGAAGAGAAATACGCGTTGATGGAATCAAGGTATTTGCGGAGTGTGTCATACCCATCTTCTTCTATGTGGAAGATGATGCCGCTAATATTGATGCTAATATTCTTTTTCATTTTAGGCTACTTTGAATTATTAGTGATCTTCTGAGTTGAAAGTACAAGGTCTTTCCATGTGTCGGAAAGCCCATCAAGGAAATTTTTCCCCATATTAGTGAGTGTGTAATATTTACGAGGTGGTCCAGACTTTGATTCCACCCATTTATACTCTAGTAATCCAGCATTTTTGAGGCGGGTAAGTAGCGGGTACAATGTACCCTCAACTACAATCATTTTGGCTGAGGTCAATTCCTCAAGCATATCGGAAGCGTAAACTTCGCCTCTTGAGATAATGTGCAGAATGCAGTACTCTAATATCCCCTTCCTCATCTGAACTTGCGTGTTTTCCAGGTTCATACATCCGTTTTTAAGTGACTCATATTACTGTATACGGAAAAGTACTATGTATGGCCAAGTACCATATGAAATATTTTTAAAAATGTCCAATTCAGGCTATAATCGGCTATTTTTTGTGAAAATATTTTGGTGAGTTACTATTATTGCCCTGAAATGACGGCCGCCTTACCTTAGCATGAGAGGCTTTTAAATATCTTGCATTGACTGTTTCGCTACCTGTTACTTTGACTTTTTAAATCGTATTTAAATGGGTGCTAGTGCCTATTTTTGCTGAATTGTTCTCAACCTGTGTTAAGTTGGTTTCGCGCTGATGAATAGATTTCCCTTTGTTTTTCCTGTATTATGTGCTTTAATGCTGTTTTTGCACACGAGTGCATCGGGGCAGTACGCCAATGACTGGATAGACTTTGGTAAGGAGTATTATAAAGTAACCGTGGCTACCGATGGAGCTTACAGGCTATCATTTAATGATCTGCAAAATGCTGGGTTTCCTGTAGCTTCTATTGATCCTAGACGAATTCAGCTGTATCACAGGGGTGTGGAGCAGGCGGTTATTGTGCAGGGGCAAGCTGACGCTCAATTTAATCCTGGTGATTACATCGAATTCTACGGCAAGAAAAATGATGGTGTCAATGACACCAGGCTTTACTCGGCTGCAAATTTGCAACCGCATCTTTATCACAATTTATATAGCGATACTTCAGCTTATTTCCTTACCTGGAATCAATCGATTGCCCAGGGTAAAAGGATGTCAACATTCTCTGAAGTCAATGTTACCAGTATTCCAAAAGAAACATTTCATTATAACGAACAACTTCAAGTCTATGCTAATGAATATGCAACTGGATTAACAGTTAGTGGAGTACTTCAATACACGCAATTTGATGAAGGAGAGGGGTGGACAGGATCGACCATATGTATTGGCAATGCTGGTTGCACTGGCCAACAAGATTTTACCATTAATAATTTGACTGGAGGAGTTGTGCCTGGAGGGGTTCCTCAATTAGAATTGTTGTTAGTAGGAAGAGATGCACTTAATCATTTGGCTGAGATTTACGTTGGGTCTTCTGCGGGTTCACTTCGATTGTTAACAACGGAAAACTTCACCAACTATCAAACAAAAAAAATCGACCTTCCACTTGAGTGGACTGACATTAGTGCTGGGGGCCAACTTACAGTTCGAGTAAAGGCATTGGGGGTGGGAGGAGTACGCGATCGGTTGAGCGTCTCCTACATTAAGGTAATCCATCCACAGGATTTTGATATGACTGCCCAGAATTCAAAATGGTTTACTTTGGCCGAGAAGCCTTCTAACAAATCTTATATAGAAATTACCAATCCTGGAGCAGGTTTGTCGGTTTGGGATATTACCGATCCTAATTCAATTCAGGTAATTGGAACTAACCCTGCCGGACCCAATACAAGCGCTGTTGTTCCCAATACAGCAGTTAGCAGAAAGCTATATATTAAAAACACTTTTTTGACACCTGTTATCAAGCGCACCGGCCTGAGACAGATATTTCCATCGGCCCATGATTATATAATTATTTCCAATAAGGCATTAATGAAACCGGCTTTGGGTTATGCAGATGCAGTAAAGTCCTATGGTGGTTATAGGGCTTCCGTAGAAGGAGGGAGCTATGATACTTTGGTAGTTTCTATGGACCAATTATACAATCAGTTCAATTATGGTGAGAGTTCATCTACCGCTATTTACGAATTCATGAAATTCATGGTGGAGAATGGTGACCCTAAGTACCTTTTCTTAATCGGGAAGGGGCTGAATGTATCGCAGGGGTATTTTAGAAAAACTGTTTTTGGACCGAACGACTTTAAAGACCTGGTTCCGTCAGCAGGTATGCCGGGTTCTGATATGGCTTATACTGCTGGCTTGAATGGTACCACATTTGAACCTGCGGTGCCTACAGGGAGGATTACTGCAAGTACACCTACACAAGTTGCTGCTTACCTCAACAAAGTGAAGGAAACAGATGCATTAGGTTTTGATGAATTATGGAGAAAGGATGTCCTTCATTTGAGTGGTGGGATTCAACCATTGGAGCTTACTACTTTCAAACAATACATGGATAATTTTGGTGATGTGGCAAAAGGGCCATACTATGGAGGGAAGGTTAAAACAATTGGAAAACAAGAACCTAATCCTGTAGAACTTATAAATGTTTCTGAAGAGGTAAATAAAGGTGTCAACTTCATTACTTTTTTTGGACATTCATCACCAAGCACTATAGACATAGACATTGGTTTTGTCACTGATCCGGTTCTTGGGTATAATAATCCAGGGAAGTATCCTGCTTTTTTGATTAACGGATGTAATGCTGGTGCTTTTTTCTCCAACGCTACTGTCTTTGGTGAAGATTGGGTGTTGGCAGCGAACAAAGGGGCGCGTGGTTTAATAGCACATAGTTCTTTTGGTTTCGTAAGTACGCTGAGATCCTACACTCAGTTGTTTTATGAAATCGGTTTTGGAGACTCTACGTTTATCAGAACGGGGATTGGGGATATCCAAAAGGAAGTAGCACGCAGGTATCTTGAAACAAACTCTACAGGAATATCCACAGTGACACAGGTACAGCAAATGATGATGCTGGGTGATCCTGCAGTAAAACTATTTGGTGCATTAAAACCTGATTATGAAATCAATGATAATGCGCTATACCTGGAGTCATTTGATGGCAAACCGGTTACAGCCTTAACGGATTCCTTTGCTGTAAAGATGATTGTGAGAAATTTTGGTTCTGTAAGTAAAGCCAATCTTGGAATAAGAGTAACAAGAACGTTCAATGACCAGTCTTCAATAACCTATGACTCTGTGTTTACATCTCCAAGTTCATTAGACACCCTCTCGTTTCTTATCAAAAGGGAAGAGGGAGTAAGTGGGTATGGAAGAAACCAATTCCGGGTGGAATTGGATTTTGAAAATAAGATTGACGAACTGAATGAAGAGAATAACATAGCGCTTCTGGAGTTATCCATCCCGTTAAGTGGCACGAGGAACCTTTTACCTAGGCCATTTGGAATTGTAAACCAAACTGAAGTGCTGCTCAAGTGGCAAAACACTGATCTGCTCTCGTTATTCAGAGCATATGATATTGAAGTAGATACCGTGAATACCTTCAATAGTTCCTTTTTAAAACAAGCAACACTTGAGGGAAAAGTATTATTAGAATGGCCTGTAACGTTGCTTGGTAATGATTCACTCGCTTATTATTGGAGAACCAAGTTGGCTGATCCACAACCAGGAGAGAACGAAGAGTGGGCAAGTAGTTCTTTTACTTATATCAATAATGGAGAAGAAGGGTGGGCCCAGGTTCATTTTCCGCAGTACCTTGAAAATGCCACTCAAGGGTTAATTAAAGATCCGGTCTTAAGAGAACTTAAATTTGAAGAAACATCCGCTACCATTTTTGTAGATAACTTTGGGGCAAATCATCCATCACCATCCACTACTTCTTTTAAAATAAATGACATTGAATATAATCTAAGCACACAAGGACAGCCTTGCAGAAATAATACAATCAACTTTGTGGCTTTTGATAAAACCACTCTGGTTCCATATGCGGGTATTCCATTTATTTTTCAAGATCCCAGAACATGTGGTAGAGAACCACAAGTGATTAATAGTTTTACACCGGCACAGTTGGATGCAGGCGGTACTGATGACTTGCTGGAGTATATTGATAATATTAGCGTAAGCGATTCAGTTGTTATTTTTTCAATCGGCAATGCTGGTTATACTTTGTGGTCGGCCAATGTAAAAACGAAATTAGAAGAGTTGGGCATAAGTGGAGCTCAGTTATCATCCCTACAAGATGGTGAGCCAATAGTAATGTTTAGCAAAAAAGGTAGTGCGCCTGGGGATGCATCAATAGAAAAATCCATTGATACACCACCAGACGAGCAGGAATTGCAGGTGAGTAAGTCATTGACCGGTAAGTACACCAGCGGTAAAATGTTTTCTTCAGTAGTTGGGCCAGCTAGCAGTTGGGCCAGTTTTAGCTCAAAAGCGAGACAGGTTTCAACCTCGGATGACTATTCTTTTGATTTGGTTGGAATTAATCTTTTAGGGGTGGAGACGTTGCTTTTTTCGAATATTAAAGGAAAAGTTGATTTGTCAGGAATTGATGCTGAAACCTTTCCAATGATGAGATTAATATTACATACTGAAGATGAAGTGCGCCAAACGCCTGTGCAACTTCGTAATTGGATTGTGAACTATGAGCCCGTAGCTGAGGGTGTGTTGTTATTTAGAGGCACACCGGAAGGTGTGGAGATATCAGAGGGAGAATTGTGGGAGGCAAGCTATTCCTTCCTAAATATTTCTGAGAAGGTATTCTCGGATTCACTTGAAGTCAATTTTGAAACTTTCAATAAGGAGCAAAGAGTAGCTGAAAAAAAGCAAAAAAATATTAAGGCACCCACACCCGGAGATTCTACTCATTTTAGTTTTATGATTGATAGTAGACAAAAGGTAGGACTTAATGACGTGAATGTTTTTGTGAATGATAAAATTCTTCCGGAACAGTATTATGAGAATAATACCTTAGAGTTGCTCAATTATCTGGATGTGAAAAAAGATAAGGTTATACCCGTATTGGATGTAACAGTTGATGGAAGGTATGTTGACAATGGAGACTTTATCCGAAGTAATCCGTTTGTTGTGGCCAAGATATGGGATGAGAATAGATTTATTCATAAGAAAGATACGGTTGGCGTACGTCTTTTATTGAAGTCACCATGCGAAGGAAGCTGTGAATTTGAATCGATTTACTTTAGCCGTACTGACATAACCTGGACTCCAGCAACTGATGAAGCTGACTTTAGAATTGAATATAAACCCAATCTTTCAATTGAGGGCGAGTATACGTTGAGGATTGAGATTGCAGATGGTAGTGGCAACATGGCAGCGACACCATATGAGGTCAGGTTAAAAGTTGATCTGAATACGGCTATATATTTTATTGCACCTTACCCAAATCCATCAGCCAACGATGTGTTTTTTGAGTTTGTGGTTTCCGGTAACCAACTACCTGATTCATACCTATTGCAAATTTTTACATTGGATGGGAGGCTAGTGGAGAATTACTCTAGCAGCCAGGGGAATATGCATATTGGCCGAAACCAACTTACATGGGAGGCAAGTGAAAATCCTGAAACGTCACTGAAGGGAGGGATGTACATCTATAAGTTGGGAATAACTATTGATGGAACTCCTCACTTCAGAAACGGTAAAATTATCCTAATAAGATAGTCAGTGATTTAATGTGCGTGCCCCCCAGGCCCGTGTACATGTCCATGTTCTAGTTCTTCTTTAGTGGCTTCACGGATGTTAACCACCTCAACTTCGAAGTTCAATGGTACTCCAGCCAAAGGATGATTGCCATCTACGGTCACTTCTTCTTCACCTACTTCTGTGATTGTTACTACTTGACCATTTTGTGTATTGAATTGCATTCCCTTGTCTACCTTCTGATCTCCAAAAGCTGACTTAGGAACTTTCTGAACAAGCTTATCATTTTTTTCTCCATACCCTTTTTCAGGGGCAATTTTCAAATCAAGCTGATCTCCGCTTGCCTTACCTTCAAGTCCTTCTTCCATTCCGATGATTAAATTACCACGGCCATGCAAGTAGTTCAGAGGATCTTTGCCTGTACTTGAATCCAGAATGTTGCCATTATTGTCTCGAAGTGTGTAATGAATAGATACTACAGCGTCTTTAGAGATTGTCATTTTTTAAAAAAGGTTTAGTGATGAAATAAAAAAAGAAAATAATAGAGGAAAGTAGAATTACGTGACTAAACTTCAGATTATACCTCAAATTTAGGTATTCGATAAGCAAACTAAAAGGCGATCATGGTAAAAATAGGTATTCAATCGACATTTTTGATAGACGAGAATGAGAGTTGAGGCGAATAACATCAGCATGGAATATTTATTGCATTGAAATGTGTAACCCAATTTGATACCTAAAGTATTTATTATAAGTAATACTTTTTTACTTGATTCATTTCTTATTCAGTACCACATAGTGAGTGACTAATCATTAAAGTCTGTTAAATTTTCTTAGTCGTAATTCTATTATTCTCGCGAAACATTTTGAATAGTCCCTATTCTTGTTAGTTTCGTTTGATACCAATTGAAACATAGTATTAAAAATACGTGGTGCTAATTTTACTATGAAAAACATACACCAAATTGAAGTAAAAATACTATTCTGTTAATGTGCAAAGTTGAGTGATGTGTGTTTTAGAATTGAAAACTGAATAAGAGATTAATCAATATGGGGTATACTAACAAAATATAAATTTTGAAAGCATGAGCAGTAAAGTCAACTTGTCTTCCCTTGGTAAAAAGAAAGTCGCAATTATTGAGGATAACAAAGAGCTTCGTGAAGGATTTGACTTTATCATTAAGAGTTCCAACAAATACAATGTCACTGGCCTGTATGATAGTTATGAAGAAAGTATTTCTAAAATATCAAAAAACTTGCCAGATGTTATATTGATGGACATCGAACTTCCGGGCAAAAATGGAGTGGAGGCAACAGCTCTTATAAAAGAAAAGTTTTCTCAAGTTGAAATAATAGTCATTTCAGTACATGATGACAACAACTTAATCTTGGAAGCCTTTAAAGCAGGCGCTTCAGGGTATTTGATTAAAGATTTTAACTACGCAGAGCTTATTCAGGCCATCGATGATGTGCTCTCTGGGGGTTCTCCCATGAGCAGTAGTGTAGCGAGACTTGTGGTTGACCAGTTTCATGTTAATGTTAATTCTCCTCTAAGCCATCGCGAAATTCAAGTGTTGCAAATGATTTCTCGTGGAATGACATATTCTCAGATCGCAGAAGAGCTAAGTATTTCCAAAGAGACTTCAAAAGTTCATATTAGAAATATCTATAAAAAACTTCAGGTTAATTCTAAATCTGAAGCAATTGCACTCGCACAGAAAGAACGATTTATCTAAGTTCCTGTAAATAGGTTTTTTCTTTTTTGGTTAGTACCACATCAAGGGGTATTAATCATAATGGGGGTTAGTTGGCTAACGCAATTGTACGCTTATAATAGCCTTTTTTCTTCAAAATACTCTTAATTGGATTAGGGTCTTTCATAATTGATTCTAAGAAATTTGGAATAAGCAATTCTGTCTGCTTTGCACTTAAGGATTGTGAAACCTAAACTTTTAATTAAAACATAACTATGAAGAAGTTTTTACTATTATGCTTCTCATTCGTATTTGTACTCAGTGCATGGGCGCAAGAACGAGTGGTTTCTGGTAAGATTACAGCCGCAGAAGACGGTACAACCTTACCGGGTGTAAACGTGGTTCTGAAAGGAACTACAACTGGAACAGTTACCGATGTAGACGGTAACTTTAGACTGGGTGTGCCCAGTTCAGGAGGGACATTGGTGTTTTCATTTATTGGATTGCAAACCCAGGAAATTACAATTGGTGATCGTTCAATAATTGATATTCAGATGGGACTTGATGTGCAACAGTTAACAGAGGTTGTAGTAACCGCTGTCGGAATTGAGCGAGAGAGAAAGGCACTTGGTTACGCTGTGTCAGAGGTTGCCGGAGATCGGATTCGCCAGAAATCGGAACCGGATATTGTAAGGAGTTTGCAAGGTAAAATTGCTGGTGTAAACATTATCGGAGCTGGTGGAGCTGTTGGTGAAGGAACTAATATTACCATTAGGGGTAACTCTTCTCTGTTAGGTAATAATCAACCTTTATTCGTTGTGGATGGTGTACCATTCGATAACAGCACTTTTACATCAGGTTCATTTAGTAGTAGAACAACTGCATCAAACCGTTCATTTGATTTAGATCCAAATAACATTGAATCAATGACTGTTTTGAAAGGAGCTGCTGCTGCCGCACTTTACGGTTCTAGGGCTGCCAATGGAGTGATTGTAGTAACTACAAAATCTGGAAGTGGTAAAGCAACCAAGAAGGGTCTTGAAATTACTTTGACTTCTGGATTTTCTGCTGAGCAGGTGGCTAATTTACCGGATTATCAGACCAGATATACTCAAGGAAACAACTTCAAATATGTAGATGGCAACTTTGGAACTTGGGGAGCATCTTTTGATCCTACTGAACCTGAATGGTTGGTGTCTAACAATGCTAACTTGATCAAAAGTATAGATCCTGCAACTGGAAGGCCTTGGGTGCCTCATCCTTATGATCGGTATACCAGTGCAAGTTCAACACCATTCTTTGGCCAAAAGTACGTTGGAGACTCTGTATTGCTTCAATCATATAATACGCCAAAAGATTTTTTCCAAACAGGTAGTGTATTTGAAACTGGTTTGAGTGTTTCTGGAGGAAATGAAACAGGGAACATTACAGCTGGTGTTTCTCGTTCACGCAATGAAGGAATTACTCCTTTTAATATTGGAACAAGAACAAGTGTAAACATAGGGGGTAATATGAAGTTGGATAATGGCCTTTATGTGGGAGGTAGTGCAAGTTATGTAAGAAATGAATTAACCTCTCCTCCTTCTGCAGGTCTTTCAACCGGAGGTACTTCTATTACAGAACGATTACTTTATACTCCACCTAATGTTAATGTAAAAGGGTTGCCAAGTACGGATGCCCAGGGAAATTCCGCCTTTTACAGACCTGATAATGATAACCCTTATTTCCTGGCTGAGTTTGCGCCACAAGAATCTAACGTAGATCGTTATTTCGGTAATCTCTATTTTGGATATGATATCGCGGATTGGTTGAATGTTACACTGAAGGGTGGGTTTAACTCTTACAGTCAGCAGAATTTTGGGGTGCTACCAATATCAACTAATGTAGCCCCGACTGGTCAGATCACGGATGATAGAATTTCAAACCGGGAGGCAGATTATAACTTAATATTTACGGCTACTAAGGATCTTTCTGCAGATATTAATCTGAAAGCAATCTTAGGAGGAAACTTGAATAAGCGCACGACAGAACGTCAAGCTTATCAGGGAACTGGTATCATTGTGAGAGGCCTGAACGATTTGGATAACACACAAAGCGTTTTACCTTTTGGTGGTGGTATCACAGAACGTGGTTATGAAGCCATCTTTACTGACTTGACATTTGGTTACAAAGATTATTTGTTTTTGAACCTTACAGGTCGTAATGACTGGACATCCACATTACCTGTGGATCAAAGGAGTTACTTCTATGGTGGAGGTAGTACATCATTCATATTTTCAGAGGCACTGGATATTTCCAACAACTGGTTCAGTTATGGTAAACTACGTGCAGGATTTGCTCGAGTAGGTAATGACACTCAGGCTTATTTGACTCAGCAAGTCAACTTCTTTACAAATAGTTCATTAGGTAATAACGTTGCAGCTTATGGATTTCCGTACACTTCAGCAGCTCCGGGTGCTGCAGCTTTTAACATTCAGAGTATAGGTAGTGCATTAGGTAATCCACAATTGACACCAGAGTTTACAACAGAATGGGAGATTGGAACGGACTTAAGGTTTTTGAACAATCGCGTAGGGCTTGAGTTAACCCATTATAATAGAAGCTCAACAGATCAAATTGTTAGCATTCCAATTCCTAGATCATCTGGATTCGCTTCCAAAACTGTCAACATTGGTGAGGTAACGAACAGTGGATGGGAAGCTGCCTTAGACATAACTCCGGTTCAGTTGAATAACAGTTTCCGCTGGAACATTTTTACGGTATTCACAAGAAATAGAAACGAGGTCAAAGAGTTGACTGATGGTTTAGAGGAAGTTTTTATCAATGGATTTGGTAATAGTGTTCAGGTTGTTCATGCTGCAGGTCAACCTTACGGACAATTGAAAGGTCAGACTGCGAAGCGGGATGCAGCTGGTAATCTTTTAGTAGACCCTAGTACAGGTAAATTAATTATCGGCAATGATTTGGAGTTTATAGGAGACCCCAATCCAGATTATCAAATTGGTATTACTAACACCTTTAGCTTTAAAGGCATATCGCTTAATTTTCTAATCGACTATAAGCACGGAGGAGATATGTTCTCTGGTACATATAATCAATTATATGGAAGAGGATTAACTCCAGGCACTATTCCAGATGGGCCTAACGGACGCAGAATTACATTAGTTATTCCTGGAGTTGTTGGAGATCCAACCACGCAAGAGGCTGTTTTGGATGATAGTGGAAACACAATCCCGAATGGAACTCAGCTAACAGTAAATGACTGGTTCTTCATCAATACATTCGCATCAAGCGGAGATGATAGTTTTTCTGTTTTTGATGCTTCTACCATTAGATTACGTGAGTTATCTCTGGGCTATGATTTGCCTAAATCACTGCTTGCAAGAACTCCATTTGGCTCCGCCAGCATAACTTTTACTGGTCGTAATTTGTGGTATAAAGCCATTAATTTTCCAGGTGACCTGAACTTTGATCCTGAGACAAGTTCGTTGGGAGCTGGAAATATTGTTGGTTTAAATCCTAATCAATCTGGTAATTCCCAAGGTGTTGATTTTGGAGTAATACCGACTACAAAAAGATATGGTGTGAATTTGAAATTAACCTTTTAATCAAGACTAGTTATGAAAAAAATATTTTCAATATTTTCAATACTGATATTGATGTCTTGTGCAGATGAGGTACTCAATATTAACGATAATCCAAACCTGGCAACAGAAGCTGAACTTAATCTGCTTTTGACAGGAGCAGAAACGACTGCTGGTTTCTGGACTAATAGAACAGCTAATGAAGATGCTATGATTTTGTCCAGACAGTTGTATGGTTTGGCGGCAAGTCAATACAGCATCGGTCCCGATAACATCAATAATGATTTCAATGGACTTTATTCACAGGTTTTGAAAGAGTTTCAGAGAATTATTGATCAAGGAACTGAGGAAGAAAGATTTGGAATGGTAGGTATATCACAGGTATACAAAGCTTATATCTTCGGGCTTATGGTGGATTTGTGGGGTGATTTACCCTATTCAGATGCTTTGAATGGGGAAACCAACATAGTGCCTCAGTTTGAAGACGATAAGGCCATTTATGATAAGTTGTTATTGTTGCTGGATGAAGCTAAGGGAAACCTTGATACGGGTATTGCTAACAATGAAGTCGTTGCTGGTGATGTTGTTTTGAAAGGTAGCCTTAGCGGTTATAAAAAGGTTGCAAATACCGTGAAATTGCGCTTGTTACTTAACCTTCGTCTTACCGAACCTGCGAGGGCAACTACTGAGATCAATGCCTTGATTGCTGAAAACAATTTTGTTGATGACAACAATGAGAATTTTTTCTTCAGATATGGTACGGCAATTTCTCCTCTGAATCAAAATCCATTATATCAGCAGGACTATACAGGCTCGGGGGGTAAGAGTTTCTATATGGACAACTACTTTATGTACAAATTGCATAGTAGAAATGATCCAAGAATCAAGTACTACATTCATAGGCAAGGAGCTAATTCGGAATTGGATTTTGATACTACGCCATGCTCCAGTAGAACAGATTGTACCTACGCAACCTTGCTCCTCAATGATGCAAGCGCGGATGGTTATATTGGAAGAGATCATGGCGATCCTTCTGGTATTCCTGGTGATAATACTTTACGTGCAACCTGGGGGGTTTACCCAATTGGTGGATTGTATGATGATGGTTCGAAAACTGATGCTACTTTAGGAAAAGGCGGTAACGGAGGAGGTATAATGCCTTGGCTTACAGCAGCTAATACTAAGTTCATACTGGCAGAAGCTGCACTTCAGCTTGGAACCACCGGCAATGCTGAAGTACTTTTTACGCAAGGTATGACTTTGTCAATTGATTTTGTTTATAGCATGGGGAATCAAATTGCTGCAACAGCACCAGCAGCAAATGATGCAACCATTCAAGCAGCAAAAGCAACCTATGTTAGTAATAGACTAGCGGAATACCAGGCGGCATCTAACAATGGTAAATTGAATTTGATCATTGAAGAGAAGTCAACTGCTCAATTTGGAAATGGATTTGATTCCTACACTGATTTTAGAAGAACGGGATCTCCCAACGACATGCCGGCATCGTTACAACCGATTGCACCATTTTTAACGAGATTTCCATATGGTAGAAGCGAATTGGTAACCAATCCAAATGCTCCTAATCCAGCGCCTCTTAATTCAGAAAAAGTTTTCTGGGATAATTAAAATTTGAAATAATGAAAAAATATAAAATATTTTCTATTCTAGCCACTCTATCACTTCTAATAGTGATGGCGTGTTCCGATGAGTATGTACTTAAGTCACCCAATGTAAATGACAATGTTGGAGCTGTGACGAAAGTGACTGTTAATCCCGCTAAAAACTTCTTTAATCTTACTGCTCCCTCGCTGGCCTCAGAAGAGGTTGAGTTTACTTTGGATGTAGATGGATTTGGAATTACAACGGTTAATAGTGTCGAGGTAGAGCTCGTTTACACAGATAAGGATCGTTTATATGATCCATTTCGTGAAGAAAAGTATGACTCAGTGCATTCTGCTGTAACGCTTATGACACTATCCACTTTCCCATCAACTGTGGTGGTTACGGGAGCTGATGTAGCGGCCGCTTTGGGCATTCCAATTGATAGTTTAGCAGTTGGCGATATGTTTCAAATAACGCTTCCAATTAATACTGCAGACGGTAGACGTTTGACTACAGCTTTAGGATCAGATTTATGCAATGAACCTGCTCAGCCATCATTTGGAGGATGTGGTGTAGCTTGGGCAATTTCATGCCCCTCAGCTATTCCTGTTGGAACTTTTACGGCAACAAGTGGGGGAACATCTGCAGATGGGTGCCCTCCAACGAATCCCCTAAGTGGTCTTTCTTATGATATCACATTGACGGACAATGGTGCTGGGGTTTATACGGTTTCTGACTTTTCAGCCGGAGTTTATCAAAATTGGTATGGGGCATGTTATGGTTATACATTTGAAACTTCAATCAGCTTTAGTGATGTATGTAATAACCTGACAATCATAGGTAAAAATGATGGTTTTTCCTGTGCGATAGCAGGATCTGGAACTTATAACCCAGCAACGGGTGTAATAACTATTAACTGGTCAAACTGCTTTGGTGATGTTGGTGATTGGACCGTAGATGTAACGCCTTAGTGCACTAATTCTACTATAGATAAAAAGCCACACCTGATCAGGTGTGGCTTTTTATCTTAAAGTATTAATCATAAAAAGATTGTTTGATTAGTAAAAAAACCTTGATAAATAAACTTAATACGAAAAAATGAAGACCGTATATCTAATTTATTTATTTTGTGGCTTACACTTTTCCCTAGCCGCTCAGATGCTATCAAATGTTGAAGCGATAGAATCCGGTGGGTCTTTGACCCAATACAATATGATTGGTAAAGAGAGGCCAGCTCCTGAGGTAAAAGGAGATTATTACTTGTTTGAAGATTGGGTTGTTGCTGACTTGAGCTTAGCTATTGATAAAACAATAAAAGGCCAGCAATTAAATCTAAACCTGCAAGATGGAGATATTGAAATTCCCTATGGGGAGAATGTTCGCATTCTAAATAGAGAAAAGATCAAGCTATTCACTGTTGATAACAGAAATTTTATTAATGCAAGATACATCGAGGGAGTAAACAATAAAGATGCGTTTTTAGAAATAATGGAGAAGGGTAAAATAAAGGTTTATTGCCAATATTATTCTGATGTAAGGCCTCCCACCTATGTGCCGGGTCTGGCAGTCGGGGATCGTAATTATAAAATCTTGATTAAAGAGACTTATTATATTCAGTGGGGGGCGTCTTTTGAGATATTTAGCAATGATAAAAAGAGAAACATCAAATATTTTGAAGGTGACCAACTGACTTCCGAGTTCATCCGTAAAGAAAAACTTCGCATGAATAAAATTGCTGATTTTCTAGAAGCAACCAGATTTTATAACAATAGACATCCAGATTAGTTACGCTCGAATTTTTAGATTCATAGCATCAAATGCTGCCTGATATCATTTTAATGCATCACTGCGACTAGAAAAAGTCCCAAAAAGCATCTATTTTGACGCTTGTAATTTTATAGAAAACTTTACAGGAGTGGATCAAAAGGAGAGCAGGTTTCAATTCGAGGCAGTATTTAATCATGCCACTATTGGTATGATTATAGCCGACTCAGAGGGTACAGTTACTCAGTTTAATCATTTTGCTGAAACACAATTCGGGTATTCAGAAGCAGAGGTTATAGGTAGATCTATTGAGATGTTGCTACCCAATAACTTAAAAGAAAGGCATGTCCATCATCGTACAGAATTTTTAAAAGCTCCCTCCAACCGAGCAATGGGAATAGGCAGGGACTTATATGCCAAGCGTAGTGACGATAAAGTATTTCCAGTGGAAATAAGTCTTAGTCATTTTAAGAAAGATGACGAAAGCTTCGTAATCGCTTTCATTATTGATATTTCGGTGAGAAAAAGAAACGAGGCAGAGCTGAATGAGTCAACGAAGAGAATTAAAATAATAAACACTGAGCTTGAACAAAAGGTTGACAGCAGAACTAAAATGCTCCGAGAGACTTTAGCAGAGTTGGAGGCATCTAAAGATGATTTACAAAAAGCCTTGAAAAAAGAACGGGAATTAGGAGATCTTAAATCAAGGTTTGTTACCCTGGCCTCTCACGAGTTTAGAACTCCTTTGAGTACAATTTTGTCTTCAGCTTCTTTAATAGGAAAATACACCACTGAAGAATTAGACGATAAAAGGCAAAAGCATGTTGGCCGGATAAAGGAGGCAGTCAATAATATGCGTGACATTTTGGAGGATTTTCTGTCCTTGGGAAAATTAGAAGAAGGTCAAATTGATATCAATATGGAGTTGCTATCTAATGAGGAGATGAGGGATGAGTTGCATAGGGTAGTCAATAGTATGGAGCACCTTTGTAAACCTGGACAAAAAATAGACCTTGAGTGTACGGTTGTAGGTGATGTTAAGTTGGATAAGAAACTAATGGGAAATGTGCTATCTAACCTCCTTTCTAATGCAATAAAGTTTAGTCCGGAGAATTCAAAAATTCAACTCCGATGTGAAAAAGATAAGAGCGTTTTTCATTTTGCGGTAAAGGATGCCGGGATTGGCATATCTGTTGAGGATCAACAGCATTTATTTGAGCGTTTTTTTAGGGCTAAGAACGCTTCCAATATCCAAGGCACCGGCTTGGGGTTAAACATTGTATCCAAATACCTGGAATTAATGGGTGGTAGGATAAAATGTGAAAGCGAAATAAATCGAGGAACTACCTTTCTCATAGAAATCCCACAATAATCTGTTTTACTTTTGCTAAACTTGTACAAATGGATAACATTTCGTTATGAAGAATATTCTGATCATTGAAGATAATCTGGAGGTAAGGGAGAATACGGCCGAAATCCTGGAATTGGCAGGCTACAAAGTTTTTACGGCTGAGAATGGAAAGATAGGGGTAGAAGTGGCCATTGATGAGAAGCCTGACCTTATTGTTTGCGATATAATGATGCCAGTGCTGGATGGTTACGGAGTCCTTCATCTTCTCAGTAAAAACCCTGAAACAACGACCATTCCGTTTATTTTTCTAACTGCAAAAGCAGAGAAAAGCGATTACCAGAAGGGAATGGAAATGGGTGCTGATGGATATATATCTAAACCTTTTGACGATACAGAGCTTCTTAATGCGATTGAAACGAGACTAAGGAAGAGTGAGATTCTGAAACAAAGCTTCTCGCATGATCAAAAGGGTGTGGATAGTTTTATTGACTCGGTAAAATCAAGCACCAATATTAAGTTATTGTCTGATCGTTATGAGGTGTCCAAGTTTAAGAAAAAGCATTCATTGTATTCTGAAGCGGGATATCCACGCAATTTATTCTTTGTAAAATCAGGAAAAGTAAAAACCTATAAAATCAACGAAGACGGCAAAGAGTTGATCATTGAAATTAGTAGCACAGGTGATTTTGTCGGGTATACGCCTATACTAGAAGACACTATATATAAAGATGCTGCTGAAATATTGGAGGATGCCGAAGTGATGATTATTCCCCGCGAAGATTTTGTTAATCTGATTGGTTTCGATAGACAGGTAGCTGGGCAGTTTATCAAGCTACTTGCAAAAAATGTCAGAGAAAAGGAGGATCGGTTGCTTAGTTTGGCATACAACTCTGTTCGTAAACGAGTCGCTTCAGGTTTGATTGAAATACTGGACAAATTTAAAAGTGAGATGAAGGAGGATGCCAGAATTAAAATATCGCGTGATGATCTGGCAAGGATAGTAGGTACAGCCACCGAATCCTTGATCAGAACGTTAAGTGATTTTAAAGGCGAAAAACTGATAGATATTGAATCTGGTAAAATACTTATCCTTCAGGAAAATAAGTTAAGACACTTGTCCAATTAGTGGATATTCATTAGTTCGGCTTCATGATTCTGCCTTTCCAATGACCAATCTTCTGTTAATGAAGTTTCTATCCACATAGATCCGGATTTGCGATATACCAGGCACGATATACCAGTTTTTTCTAAAATTAGAGCCTTTAGCTGAGCTACGCTAGTTGTGGCACTTAGCTCTAATGAAACAGTAGTCTTATCCAACGGAAAGTTGGGTGCTAGAAGCGTGTATGTTTTGTGATGCTTAGAATCTAAAGTGCTGTTTTGAGTTTTGAAAAACTCAATTTTTAAGAATGGAAAGAGTGTGGTGAAATCTTTCTGAAAACCACTTACTGATTTACCTTCATCAATTTTTAGGACCGGCATTTGACTGAATACTAACAATACATATCAACCTATTCTTCAAAGATAACCTCACAGCTAGCCTATTTTTAATGATTACTGTCAAGTTGGGTTATGATAAAAATCACCCGAACGCTAGTCATCCAAATAATGATGGGAAATCGATATCATATGCTTGATGTACCTAAAAGCACAGACCAGTATTTTAGTTTTGGTGAGTTGTCAACTATAAGTTTGGCGATAGCAAGAAATGGTACAAACAAGATCATGCCTGCAACACCCCAGATAATGCCACCAATAACGATAGCGCTAATTGTAGCTAATGCATTGATTTTCAATTTATTACTAACAGCAAGTGGGAATATGAGGTTGGCCTCCAGATATTGAACAAGGGAGAACAAGAGAACGACACCTACTGGATACCAAATTGAATTGTAAGTGATCCATGACATGGCCATGGGCAATAGTGCGCCCACCATAATACCGACATAAGGTATAAAGGTAAGAATGGCTGCAGTATAACCGAAGAAGATGGCATGAGGCACACCTAGGAAGAGCAATCCAATACTATTTAATGTGCCCACAGCCAGATAAACAATACCCATACCTTTAATGAAGTTATAATAAGCAGTGATGGTCTGACTGAGGATAGTTCTAATGCCTACTCTACTTTCTATTGGGAAAATCATATACATGGCCTTCACCAGCCTTTTTCTGTAATAGAGTATGAGTGTAGAGTATATGGGAACCAGTATGAGTAAAACAATAGATAGACTGTAAGTGGATATTAATTGACGAATAATACTAAATATATTTCCACTTGACTCATTGAGGATTTGGCTGAGAAGTTCATTTTGCCTTATTCGACTAACTCCAAAAGTTGTGAATAAATAACCGCTAAGTTGTTCGATGACTTCGAGGAGTTTTGTTTTAATCACAGGCCATTCTGAGAGGAAGGTAGTAAACTGATATACCAATAGAACAAGCATTGAGGCTCCGAATAGAATGACAGCAGACATACTAAAAAGTATGGATGCCATTCTGCTAATTGATTTATTTTCAAGCCAGGCGCACACCGGATAGAGTATGAAACTAATCAGTACAGCAAAACTCAACGGAATAAAAAATGTTCGTCCGAAATACATGATTACTGATCCGAAAAAAATATATTGTAAGGTGACCAAATAACTATTTTTTCCTTTTGGGAGTGAACGCATCCCCATATGATGGGTCATTTATAAATGTATTTTAAGAAAAGGAATCAATGGCCTTTTTGAGTCGTGTGCTCACATTCTCAGCCACCTCGGTTAACTTTTTATTTTTTATTGTTTTGCCTATGGTTTCCATCGGGTTGATGGCAGAAATAATTACCTCCTTATTTTCTGTTTCTTGCACAGCAATGTTACAAGGCAACATAACCCCCAGTGTAGGTTCAATGTTCAAGGCCTCGTAGGCAAAATTGGGATTACAAGCTCCCAAAATTTGATAATTCCTAAAATCGACATCTAGCTTTTTCTTGAAGGTTGCCTTAAGGTCAATATTGGTTAATACACCGAAACCTTCCTTTTGAAGTGCTTCGGTAACCTTGGTAATGGTTTCGTCAAAGGGTAACCCTGACTTTTTTGAATAGTGGTATTCCATAATTATCCATTAAAGAAACTGATTAAAATCTATTACGCATTCTACATTGTTTAAAAGACTTATTCAATGATAACAGTAAGGCAAACACCTGATTATTGTCAGTATAAAATTGCCTAAACTGTCTTTAATTAGAAGTGTTGTATTTGGTACTATTACCAGATGAATTATAAAATTCAATAAGAATGCAGGCACTTATAAAATCAGTACACTTTACTGCGGGCGCAGAGCTAGAGCAATTAGCTAGAGATAAAGTTGAAGGATTAAGCAGAATTAACTCGAGAATAGTTAGGGCACATGTCACACTTTCACTTGAACCTGGGGGTAATCCAGAGAACAAAACTTGTGAAATTTTATTGTCTATACCGGGTGAGGATCCATTTATAAAGAAAACAGCATCGACTTTCGAGGAAGCAGTTTCAATAGCTACTAATGCGATGGAAAAAGTATTAAGAAGGAAGAAACCTCGATAAAATGACAATAATCAATTAAGATGCCTCTTAATATCATGGATCTATTCAATACATGGTTATTAATTTAAGTTTTAAATAACCAAATACTCTGATTTGAGACCTGTCTTAAATGGAAGTTTTTTAATGAAGCATATCTAAAATTATTATGAAAAGAATTCTGGTACCCACTGACTTTTCTGCTTGTGCCAATGCTGCAGCGGAAATGGCTTTACAAATAGCTAAATTAGAAGAGTCTGAAATTTATTTTCTTCATCTGGCTGTTGACCAATCAACACCAGCTCATGTGCCTGGAAAATCAGTAGTTCATGATGATAATCAAATCGGAATCATCAGAGACAACCTTGATCAGCTCGTTAAGGCCGCTGAAGCGGATGGTATTAAAGCAAAGAAAGAATTGGTAATTGGTAGTGGGCAAGAACAGATTCAGGATTACATACGGCCGTATAAGATCGACTTATTGATTATGGGGTCTCATGGAGCCACCGGTATTAGAGAAATGGTTCTTGGGTCAAATACCCAAAATGTGATTAAAAATATTAGGATACCTAGTTTGGTAGTAAAACAAATGCCTAAAAGAATAGAATTAAAGCATATCGTTTTTGCGTCTAATTTTAAAAGGGATTGTTCTAACTCGCTTAGTGAGGTTGTTGCTTTCTCCAGATTATGGAGTTCGCGGATACATTTGTTGTTTGTTAATCTCTTTAATCATCTTATCGAGGAGAATACGGCTCGTTTGATGATGTCTAAACAAATGGAGCAGTTTTCAAATGTTGACTACACACTAAATATTACAGAAACCAATGATAAAGAGTTTGGGATAGCACAGTTTGCCAGTGATGTTGGAGCAGATTTAATTGCAGTGGCAATGGAAAGGAAAAATATTGTAGGCAGATTATTTGGTTCCAACTTGGCAGAACGGTTGATCAACCATTCTGCCTTGCCGGTACTCATAGTAAACCAATAGGTGGTAATTTTCTATAAATTGTCCTTATTAAAAGTAAGCATTGGTATATAAGAGTGGAACGCTAGCTTTCTAGTAACACTCGTACTAAATAGCTTTTCAAAGAAACTTAGTTTGTGCGTGAACATGATGAGCATATCTGCCTTCCTGTCAATCATAAAATTATCAATGGCTTCTGGGACAGCATCATTTTTGGACAGGTTAAATGAAATCTTTTCGTATTTCATTTTTTTGATCAAATCTTCTTTGATCTGCTTTGCATTGAGATCAGTAGATTCAGCTTCGGGTATTACGTGCATAACCTCAACCCTGGCATTAAAAAGCTTAGCAAACGCTGTTACAGTTGCTAACTCCTCCTCCATGTGTTTTAAGTCTGTGGCATAAACAATCTTCTTGAAGCCTTTGAATGTGGCGTTATGGGGTACAATGATTACCGGAACAGAGGAGCTCTGAATCATGGCGGCTGCATTGCTTCCTATTAACACTTTTTGCAAGCCTGTTGCACCTCGAGTACCCATTACGATAAGATCAACTTCCTTTTTTTTCACAAATCTTTGAATGACTTGTGTTACTGGAAAACCGGATAACACATGATTTGTTATTTCAAGTTTACCTTTCACCTTTTTCTTGATATCATCTGTTAACTCCTCCAGCTCTATGCGTGCTATATTTTTCATCTCGGTATCAAGCTTTTGAGAAACCATCATGGCACGGGAGGAGGCCTGTCCATAAACTACACTAGCTATAGCCAGCTTGGCATTGGTTTTTTTGGCGAGTTGAGCCGCATATAAGACAGCCACCTTAGATGGCTTTGAGAAATCAGTAGGAACTAAAATAGTCATCGTTGTGTGTTTAATTTTTTAAATATCAAATAGCGAACGAATTCAATTTAGTAGCGCTATTGTTTATAAAGAATGATAACTATCATGATAAAATAAGACATAAGTCAGGGAAGAGGAGGGGAATAATTTTTTTTATTGACCAGCAATTCTTTTAATGAAGGACATAGCAGACTCGTTGGTCCACCGTGCAAACCTTCCTCTTTGTATAAGTAGTTCATTGTCACTGGGATGATTGAGGTAGTAATAAAATACAAAAGGAGCATTGGGATTCTCCCAGCCCAGCATTTGCCCAAAGCGAAGATCATTGAAGACCAACCTATCATCATAGGTGGAAACCACATAATACCCTTCTGCAAAGCGTTTTAAATGTTGTACATTTTCATGGTCATCTACTGCATCAAGAAGACTGTCGTTTTGACTAAAAAACTGAAACGGAATAATGTCATTGCTGTCAAATATGGAGCGATAACCAATATAAAAGCCCTGGTCACCTTCCACTACTATATTCCATAACCACACATTTCCAGGCGTAGGTGTAGTGAAATACCGCGTGTAGTTAATTTGCTGCTCTGAGAGATTATCCTCAACGGTGTTATTAATGAAGAATTTGTTGGTAAGCGCATAGCCCAAATATATTGCGGTTATTACGATTGCATTTCTAGCCCACTTTTTTCTTGCTGAATGAGTTGCAGGAAAAAAAAGGAGAAGTAAAGCGCCAACCCCAATTGATATGGAAAACATGGGGTCAGCAACAAAAAGGGTATGAAAGGATACCCGGTAGTGGCTAAATGGTTCAAACCAAGCTGTTCCATAGGCATTGAATGCGTCTAAGAATAGATGGACAAATAATTCAAGCAGAAGGAACCCGGTCCACTTGCGCACGGACATTCTTGGCAACCATTGCCATCGTGCGGCCATCAGAGCAAGCGGGTAGGCAGTAATGGCAATGAATAGAAAAGAATGGGTGAACCCTCGGTGAGCCAGGAGGTCGCTTGCTGGAGAGTTCCAAAAGGAAGCTACAAAATCGATATCTGGAATGGACTGTGCTACTGCCCCTATTATCAATGCCTTTTTCCCAAGTGATTTACCTGCATAAAGTTCACCAATGCAAGCACCCAATGCTATGTGTGTGAGAGAATCCAAAAAGTATGTGTTTTAATATTACGGTTTTAATACTAAGGTTGTTGTTCAGCTAAAACCAATTATTTAATCTATTTGTTAAAAGGTATAACTTACAGGCCAAATGACCAATTAATAATTGCCTAATACACCGACCAATAAATATAGTGAGAATAACCGTGTAGGTTTAGTTACAGGTGGGCGCCCTTATTTCGATCATCTAATTGATCTTCTCTCCAAAGCAGAGCGTACAATCTATTTACAGACTTACATCTTTGCTGAGGATGAAACTGGGAATTCCGTTTTAGAGGCTTTGGTTGAAGCTGTGGATAGGGGAGTTGATGTATTCTTAATGGTAGATGGGTATGCTTCTCAAAGCTTGAGTAAAAATTTTATAATTAATCTCAAAAGAGAAGGTATAAAGTTTAAGTTTTTTGAACCCTTATTTCGCAGTAGGCAGTTTTATTTAGGAAGGAGACTTCATCATAAAGTTTGTGTGATTGATGTTAGCTATGCGCTGGTTGGAGGCATCAACATAGCCGACCACTACAATGATCTTCCTGGTAATCCACCTTGGCTTGATTTTGCGCTAAGTGTAGAAGGAGAAATTGTTCAGGAATTGTTAATTCTTTGCCAGAAAACTTGGAATGGATTTCAACCGTTAAAAAAAATACCTGAAGTAGAAAATTTACCCTCCTTTTCTATTCCTCTGGAGGAAAGAAGTCAAGTTAGGATGAGGCGAAATGATTGGGTGAGATGGAAGGATGAGATTTCATTAAGTTATATAGAGCTATTCAGAGGCGCAAAATCAAAAATTATTATTCTTTCAAGTTATTTTTTGCCTGGAAGAGTTTTTAGAAAAGCCATACGCAATGCAAGAAATCGAGGGGTAGAAGTAACAGTTATAGTAGCCGGAATTTCTGATGTTAAAATTGCTAAAATGGCCGAGCGGTTTATGTATGAATGGCTACTGTCCAATGGCATTAAAATATATGAATACAATAAAACCATTCTTCATGGAAAGCTTGCCATCTGTGATGATGATTGGATTACGTTAGGATCGTTTAATGTCAACGATATAAGTACTTATGCCAGCGTTGAACTTAATCTTGATGTAAAGAACCCAAAATTTGCTCAAACCCTTCGGCATCATCTTGAGCTTAGCGTAATCAGTAACAGTACTCCCATTTCTGATTCTTATAGAACCAATCGAACCAATAGGTTAAAGAGGTTGGTGCAATGGAGTGCCTTTGCTACCATTCGTACTTTGATTTATTTCTTTACTTTTTACTTTAAGAGAATTGTGAGAACGGAAGAGAAGTAGTGAAATACGGGGCTGCAAATAATTTGCCCGAAACATGTTGGGTTTTATTAATTGTTTAGCGGGAAGGATTTAATTCATTCTCAAAGTAAGCCAAATGTTTCCTGGAAAGATTCTTTGTTTCAGCACAATAATAGATGCGTTGGTAGTATTTGACTATTACTAATTTTAGGGTTGGATCAGTCTTAGAAGTAACGTGAGTTCCTAATTTATATATATTATCTGTGTTGGTATGGTTACTCATAAAAAAATTAGATTAAGGTGAAGGTGAGTTTTAAGACGGATACAGGTACTTTAAGTTGGTAAAAATTCTTTCCGGTCCAACTGTGATTCCCTTCTAGTTGAGAAACATGTCATCACCAATAATTTTTCACTTGCCAATGAAGATCAAAGGATAAGTATTATCTCCAGTGAAAGAACAAAATAGAATTGAATTGGCGGCTCAGAATATGGGTTATTTTTATTTCGATGATCGCTACTTGTTGTTTCAGGCCGACAGTACAGTAGGCAATCGCAAAGTAGATCTTGATCTTGTCTTCGAGCCGGAGGTACCTACTAAATCTAAAAGAATTTATAATGTCAATCAGGTGAATGTGTTTCCAAACTATTCATTGCGCAACGACAGCCTGTCAACAAGGGGAGATACAACACAAATAAAGGGCTACAATTACATAGACAATACTCACGCTTTCAGACCTGAAATAATTACTGATGTCATTAACCTGCAACACGACAGTGTGTACCGTAAAATAGACCATGAGTATACACTAAGCCGCCTGATGAGTTTAAATACATTCAAATTTGTTAACGTAAAGTTTACAGATGATCCTAATGATTCTTCAGCGTTGAATGCGAATATTTATATGACACCCCTTACAAAGAAGTCTTTGCGGCTCCAATTGCAAGTGGTATCTAAGTCCAACAATTTTGTTGGCCCTGGCCTTGAGGCTACATTTACAAATAGAAATTTTCTCCGAGGGGCGGAGTTGTTTCAATTGCGATTGAGCGGTGCTTATGAATCACAAATCAGCAGACAACAGTCGGGAGCCTTAAATGCTGTAGAGTTGGGTGCAGATGCAAGCCTTACAGTTCCAAGATTTATTACGCCAATTCATATACCTTATCGCTCAGCAAAGTATTTACCACAAACACAGTTTCGGATAGGATATAATTTGCAACAACGCCTCCAGTTCTTTAAGCTGACTTCATTTAATGTTGGGTATGGGTATACATGGCGCGAAACTACATTGAAGACCCATGAATTCTTTCCTATCGACCTAAGCTATGTCCAATCAAGTAACATTTCTGCAGAATTCGATCAACGACTTACTGAAAATCCAACGCTAGCCAATTCATTCCAGGATCAATTCATTCCAGGATTAACGTACTCGTTTACGTTTAACTCGCAGCTGCGGGAGGATATCGAACAGAAGTATTTTGAGCAAAAATTAAATAAATCAAACTTCTATTTTCATGGAACGGTTGGATTGGCGGGTAATCTATTGAACTTAATGCAGTCAGTAGGCAATACTGGAGATCGGCCTTATGAAGTATTAGGATCTCCCTATTCACAATACCTACGGGGTGAAATAGACTTTCGTTACTACCTCCAGTTAGACAGGCATCAAAAGCTGGCTACGCGATTATCGATGGGTACGGGCTATGCTTTTGGCAACTCAACTCAACTACCCTACATTAAACAATTTGCAATTGGGGGTTCCAACAGTATCCGATCTTTCCCTGCGAGGTCTATCGGGCCAGGTACCTTCAACATCAGGGATAATGCTACAGAAGCTCCGATATTTATTGATCAGCGGGCCGATATGAAATTGGAAGGCAATGTGGAGTATCGATTTGATATTGTGAATTCACTGAAAGGGGCAGTATTTCTGGATGCTGGAAACATTTGGATGCTGAAAGAGGATGGCAGAGCGGGATCTGCATTCGATAAAGATACTTTTCTGAATGAACTGGCTGCAGGAACAGGGCTTGGACTGCGTTATGATTTTAGTTTTTTTATTTTACGCCTTGATGCAGCTTTTCCGATCAGGAAACCTTATTTACCAATTGGAGAGAGGTGGGTATTTGATAAGATAGATTTTGGTAGTAGCCAATGGCGGGGAGAAAACCTGATACTCAATATTGCCATTGGCTATCCCTTCTAATGGATTATAATCCTGATCTCAGGGCAGTACGGTTCAAAAAAAATCCCAAGTTGATTTCAACTTGGGATCTGTACCTGAGGCCGGAATCGAACCGGCACGTCTTGCGACACACGATTTTGAGTCGTGCGCGTCTACCAATTCCGCCACTCAGGCAGATACAGCACTCTTGTTAGTCAGGCTTAGTGCGCGCCTGCCTGCCGAAGCATAAGCGAAGGCAGGTCTACCAATTCCGCCCTGCCTGCGGCAGGCAGGCACTTAGGCAGGTACTTGATATTCGGGTTGCAAATATGCTTAAACTTTGAGTTTCTGGCAATTTACAGCTCGATATATTTCTCCAGTGAGAATGCTTGTGTGCGCTCCGAAAATAGAGTTTTCACTCGACCCCATACACTCCCAAAAAGAGAGGACTTCCGATAGTTTTCAAGGCTTTCTGGGCGATCCCAGTGACTCAGCGTGGTATAACAGTTAGGGTCTTCGCTGTCTTTGAGTAATTGGAGGTGAGAGCATCCTGGAAAGTTTCTAATTGCTTCCTTATTCTGATTGAAAATTTCAAGGAATTCATCAATTCCAGCTTCCGTAAAATGCATTCTTACAATTCGTATGAGCATGATTATTCGTCAAAGGTTATACTTATGGGGCTATCATATATCAATCCTAGCAACTCACTGGCATTGCCCTTATAGATACCAATTTCAAGGAATTCCTGGCTATTGAATATAAGAAAACATTCACCCTGTTCTGTTTGGTTGTAATTGGTGTGTATTCGTCTGAATTTCTCACCACCAAATTGAACTGTAAAATTTTTTCCTTTACTCAAAATATCAAAATCATTTTTAGGAATATTGGTAATAAGGTTACCATAATTATCTACCCGTATCACGTGCCCTGAGATTTGCTTTCGGGTTGCTTTCACGTGTCTGTTGATCATTTTCTTAAAGGAAGGCATTGGCTTTCCTAAACTTGTAATGGCTACGCCACTTGCCAACTTGGCAGCAGCGGGAGCAAGGATGTCTCTTTCCGGAAAGGTAGATTCAATTGTATTGATGGTATTGAGCGCTACCAGTTGTTGATGGACTTTTGAGCTTATCAATCCAAACAGGCCGTTGTCTACACCAGTGAAGAAATGATCTTCAAGTTGTAGCGCCAAATGGGCGTCCCCTGGATTACCTATTGCATCTACTCCCACCAGGTGTACAGTACCTTTCGGGAAATCTCTAAAAATTGCTCTGAGTAAGAATGCCCCATGAGCAATGTCGCATGCATCTACCTGATGGCTGATATCGACAATATTGATACCTGGATTTACCTTTAGAATAGCAGCTTTTATTGCCCCAGCATAGTGGTCGCTTTTTCCGCTGTCGGTAAGTAAGGTAACAATAGCCATTGGCGAACTCTATTTCTACCCACACCGTTATGAATGGGTAGTTTATATTTTATTAGATTTAACCTCAAAAATAGAAGATTTCAACCACAATATTTCATTGATAGAAAAAAGCATTACACTCGAAAACATTTCTCTAACCGACTTTCTTGGTATAGAAAATAAGAATATCAATCAATTGGCATCAGCTTTTCCTAAAAGCAAAATTGTGTCCAGGGGAAACGAAATTTTGGTGCAGGGTGATTCAAAGGAGATCACTCAGATTACCGATGTGCTGGATGCATTGGTAAAGCACTTTCATAAGTATGGTAAAATTACTGAAGAAAATGTGAAGGGATTTATAACACAGGAAAAACAAGAAAATGTGGCTGAGGATAGCCCTGAAGGTTTGTTGCTATATGGCACGAGAGGAACACCCATCAAGGTAAAAACGGTAAACCAGCAGCGACTGGTTGATACTGTAAAAAAGAATGATCTCGTGTTTGCACTCGGACCTGCCGGTACGGGCAAGACGTATATATCAGTAGCGATGGCAGTAAGGGCATTGAAGAATAAAGAGGTAAAGAAAATAATCATCACTCGCCCAGCTGTAGAAGCAGGTGAGAACCTTGGCTTCTTGCCTGGTGATTTAAAGGAAAAGATAGACCCTTACCTTCGGCCGATTTATGATGCACTTCATGATATGATTCCTTTTGAGAAGCTAGGGTATTATATGGAACGAGAGATCATCGAAATTGCACCGTTAGCATATATGCGCGGTCGCACCTTAAACAATGCATTTATTTTGTTGGATGAGGCACAAAATACCACTCCTATGCAGATGAAAATGTTCTTGACTCGTATGGGCCCCAACTCTAAAATGATTGTCACTGGTGACACTTCGCAGGTTGATCTTCCCAATAATCAACGTTCGGGGCTTAAGGAAGCGGTCAGAATTTTAGATCAAACAGAGGGAATAGGTTTTGTGGAACTCAATGAACGGGATGTCGTTAGACATCGCCTCGTTAAAGATATTATTCTTGCTTATGAAAAGCGTCCTGATCAGCAATTAGATTGATGAGGAATTTTCCTTTTGTTTGGTCTATTTTGATGGATCAATGCGACTTGATTTATCTTAGAAAACTGAAGATTGGTTTGTAATGCTATTATTTAGATAATTTGAAAACAATGGGTAAAACCATTTTTTGTCTAACTGGCTTTCCTCGTTGCTTGCCAGGTGTCCATGGTGGTGCAGTCTTAAGTACTCGAATAGCTTCTTCATCACAGCCAGCACCAATCCCTTTAATTACGGATAAATCAGTAAGTGAGCCATCTCTATTAATGACAAACTCAACAAATACTCTCCCTTCAACGGCCATCCTTCTTGCCTGTGCAGGATAATTCATTCTTTCAGCAATGTCGAGGTAAAACGCTTCAAACCCTCCCTTAGGCGCAGCGGGTGATTCCACTATGGTAAAGATAGCATCGGTATCTTCTTTCTCAATGGTATTGTCCAAGGCTGGAATTGTAATCTCCTCAATTCGGGATTCCTCACTTATTTCCACATCAATTTTAATGTCCAGTTCTTCCATTATCTCCTCTTCATCAGGAACTTCTACAAAAGAGGGTAAGGTTATTGACGGGGGTGGTGGTGGTGGAATCTCTGTTGGTGGAATTTCCGTTAGAACCTCAAAAGTATTCACTGATTTGTCCATTAACTCTGCAATGGCCTTATCATAACTCTTCCATTCAAAAGCCATAATCACTATACCCATAGTTAAAGTCAAACTAAAACTTAAAATCAAACTCTGGTAATTTGCAAGATCGGCTTTTGGTGTCTTTTTACTTTCTATATCTTCCATATAGATCGTTTCCCATTTTTTTGAGTTTTTCATTTCTGTTTGGTTGTAATGAAACTACATATCAGTAATACTAATTGTAATGATCTTCATCATCTATGGGGGTAACTGCGATCAGTTATTGATGATTTATTTCAAATGGGGGTTTCTAGTACCATTGATTTCTAAGCTGAAATTTGGTGGTTGGGAGATTTCTATAGGATCAAGCCCGAAATACCGCTTCAATCCAGATGAAAATGTTTTTAACGCGTATAGGTTCCAGCGCTTAGATGACTGTGCCAATAACCAACGATCTGGCCTTGTTTGGGATATAATTCTGGCCTACGAAAAGTGTCTGGGGTAGATTGATTCGGGATTTTCTTTGTTTTAACTTATGGCATGTTTCGGTGGATTCCCTATGCCATGGTCAGGATCGCTGCTTTTTTTATTGCAGGAGTCTTATTGGGTATTTATCAACCTGGCATCCTTTCTCTTGATTTTGCGCAGACCGCTCTCTTTCTTTTTGTAGGTCTCTACTTTTTGGTTTACTGGGTACTTTCCAAAAGAAAGCGAACTTTGATTTTGGGAATTCTGGGTTTACTGAGTATTTCTTTAGCAGGGTATATTCACCTTTCCCTATTTGTTGATTGGGACCAACCTGATCACCTCTCTACGTACAGTGGAGAGATCAAATATTATCAGGCTGAGGTATTAGGATTGCCTGAGGATAAAACAAATTCTTATAAGTACAATGTGAAAATTGTTAATGTTAGCGATGGGGAATCATGGAGATCCACGGAAACTAAAGCATTAATTTATATAAGAAAGGCAGAGGTGCAACCTGAATACTTTTATGGTGATAAGGTATTAGTTTATGGACACCCTCAACTATTACAACCACCTCAAAATCCCCATGAGTTTGATTTCAAACGCTTCTTAAGCTTTAAAAATATTTACTATCAACAATTTGTGAAAAGTGATCAGGTTCAATTGATCTCCAATGCAGAAACAAAAGACCTAAAGTATTATTCATTTATAGTGCGACAGTGGGGTACCGAGCAATTAAAATTGCAGTTGCCCAATAAACAAGAGCAGGCCATAGCGTTGGCCCTAACACTGGGAGTGACTGATGGGATAGACAATGAACTTCAAAGTGCTTACGCTTCCAGTGGTGCCATGCACGTGCTGGCAGTTTCCGGATTACATGTTGGTATTTTGTATGGCATAGTGATGTTATTGTTCAGGCCATTTAGAAACTTGGCGTGGAGCAGGTGGGTTATTGCTATCATTAGCTTAATGGCTTTGTGGTCCTTTGCTTTTATCACAGGATTGTCCCCCTCTGTATTAAGGGCGGTTACCATGTTTTCTTTCATTGCTATCGCTAAACCTTTTGGGAGAAGAACGAGTATTTACAATACCCTTGCGTCTTCGGCATTTATCTTACTATTGTTTGATCCTTTCTTAATAATGTCGGTGGGCTTTCAATTGTCCTATCTGGCTGTTTTGGGAATTGTCACTATTCATCGTCCTCTCTATCAGTTGTGGGAACCAAGGAGTGCCATTCTTGATTGGGTGTGGAATATCTCATGTGTTTCTATTGCCGCGCAGTTGGCCACCTTTTCTTTGGGCATTTTATACTTCCACCAGTTTCCGGTCTATTTTCTATTTTCAAATTTTTTCGTGATTCCCGGAGCCATATCCGTTTTGGTGACTAGTATTTTGGTGTTGGTAACAAGTGGGATTGCTCCAGTAGCAGCCATTTTTGGTGCTGTACTACAATGGCTAATTCAAATTCTTAATTTTGCTGTTTTCTCTTTTGAGAAATTCCCATTTAGTCTTATCAATGATATTTACATCACAACTCTTCAATGTTGGTTATTGATCTTAGCCATTGGATTTCTTTTCTTTTTAGTTACAGAGAAAAAATTTTCATTGATGTTGACATCGTTCATTTGTATCATTTCATTTTCGTTGATCCAGTGGCATCATCATAATGTCGAAGTAAAAAGAGATCGTTTTGTTGTTTATAACATTTCGGGGCACCAAGGCATTGAATGGATTTCAAGTGGGCGGTCACAGTTTTTAGGTGATTCTTCCTTGATTATTGATGCTGAAAGAATGCGTTTTCATGTACGACCTAATCGCTTGTTCTGTGGGGTGAAAGAAGTGGACACGCAATTGACTAGCCAGTATCCCAATGTATTTGTAAAAAATGGAAAGAAAATAGGGGTGATCAATGCGCCAGTTTTGTCCTGGCCCAACGACCTAAAATTGGATTATCTGATTATTGGTAATAATTCTTTCAAGTCGCTGGCTCAGGCCCGGAATACCATCAATTTTGATAAATTGATACTGGATAGCAGTAACAGTTCCTATCTTGCAAGTCGTATTCAAAGTGAAGACGATGACGTTGTTCACTCGGTTCAACAAGAGGGAGCGTTTATAGAAATATTTTAGTTATGAGTAATGTATTGTATGAAGTAAAGGATAGGGTTTGTTTTTTAACATTGAATAGACCAGAGAAAAAGAATGCATTGAATGCCACTATGGTTTCTGATCTTAAGAACCAGTTCACCAAGGCAGAGGGCGATCCAAGTGTAAAAGTAATTGTGTTAAAAGCCAGCGGGGATGTGTTTTGCAGCGGTGCCGATTTGGAATCACTCCAGCAACTTCAAAAGAATACGCATGAAGAGAACTTAAAAGATTCCAATCATCTGAAAGAATTGTTTCTTCAAATTTACACACTCAAAAAAGTGGTTGTTGCGCAAGTACAGGGTCATGCATTGGCTGGTGGCTGTGGATTGGCAACGGTCTGTGATTTTGTTTTCGCAGTCCCTAAAGCAAAAATGGGTTATACGGAAGTCCGCATCGGATTTGTACCTGCTATTGTTATGGTATTTTTACTTCGTAAGGTGGGAGAGCAAAAAGCCAAGCAATTACTTCTTAGCGGAGAATTAATAGCAGGAGAAGATACCGTCCAATTTGGGTTGGTTAACGCGTTGGTTGCTGAAGAGCAACTTGCTGATGAAGTGAACGCTTTTTGTGCCCGGCTTATTCAATACAATTCGATTCAGTCTATGGAACTCACAAAAGAGATGATCGCTCGATCGCAATCAATGTCTCTGGAGGATGGATTGAATTATGCTTCTGAAATGAATGCTAAAGCCAGATCAACAGATGATTGCAAACGGGGCATTGGAGCTTTTCTGAACAAAGAGAAGTTGACTTGGTAAATATTGGTTGATGGAAACCCCGGAGCACATACTAAAGCAATATTGGGGTTTTGATCAATTCAGACCTCCTCAAAAAGATATTGTTAATAATGTCCTCGAAGGCAAGGACACAGTAGCGCTTCTGCCTACCGGGGGAGGTAAATCTATCTGCTTTCAAATTCCTGGATTAATGGCTGAAGGAGTGTGTCTGGTAATTACTCCTCTGATTGCATTGATGGAGGATCAGGTGAGTCAGTTGAAGAAAAGGGGGATTGCTGCTATTGCCATTCACTCTGGTATGAGTAAAAGTGAAATTGATGTAGCGCTGGATAATTGTTCATATGGGAAAATTAAATTTCTCTATATATCCCCAGAGCGAATTCAAACTGAAATGTTTCAGGCACGAATTCAAAAAATACAAGTCAACCTTATTGCAATAGATGAGGCACACTGTATCTCACAGTGGGGCTATGATTTTAGACCAGCTTATTTACTTATTTCCGATTTGCGAGAGATGAAGCCGGAGGTGCCCGTGATCGCGCTAACAGCCACAGCCACCAAAAAAGTATGCGAGGACATTATTGATAAATTGGAGCTGAAAGAGCCAGCTATTTTTACCAAGAGTTTTGCCAGAGAAAACTTATCCTTTGTGGTTCGCCAAACGGAAAACAAAGAAAAATTGTTACTACAGGTTATTCAAAAGGTAAATGGATCAGCCATTGTGTATGTGAGATCAAGAAGAGCCACCGAAAAATTATCAACATGGCTCATCAAAAGTGGAATTTCAGCCACCTTTTATCATGCTGGATTGTCCTATCAACAACGGAATGAACACCAGAAAAGATGGATTGAAGGAGAAGCAAGAGTGGTAGTGGCCACCAATGCATTTGGTATGGGGATAGACAAAGCCAATGTAAGAACGGTGATACATATGGATTTGCCAGAAACACTGGAAGCTTATTATCAGGAGGCCGGGAGAGCAGGGAGAGATGGAAACAAGTCTTACGCTGTGGTGATTTATCATCCCATCGATGTAAAATCGTTGCGTGAAAAAGTGGAACAATCCCAGCCGGAGTTTGCCGTACTGAAAAAAACCTATCAGGCTTTGTCTAATTACCTGCAACTGGCAGAAGGAAGTGGGATGGGGGAGAGTTTTGATTTTGATTTAACAACTTTTAGTAATCGCTACGAATTAAAACCAATAACGGCTTTTGCTGCTTTGAAGAAATTAGAAGAGCAAGGCTTGATAACGCTTAGTGAAAGTTTTTATCGCCCGTCAAGAGTTCATTTTTTGGTAGAAAAGAAAAAACTGTACGAATTTCAGGTGTCCAACGATCATTTTGACCAATTGATTAAAGGCTTGTTGCGTTTGTCTGGTGGAGAATTGTTTTCAACTTATGTGAATATCTCTGAGTCACAACTGAGCAGGGCAGTAGGTTGGAATATATCGGAGACTAAAATTGGATTGGATCAATTGCATAAGATGCAGTTGCTGGATTACGAGCCAGCCAGCGAAATACCACAGATTACTTTTTTAACACCACGGCAAGACGCTGATCGTTTACAACTTGATGTCACAAGGCTAAATGAAAGGAGGGACCTTGCGCTCACAAAAATGGAAACGTTAATTGAATACGTAGAACAATCACATCGCTGCCGTACTCAGTTTATTCAATCTTACTTTGATGAAGAAACTTTCAGCACCTGCGGAGTATGTGATATTTGTCTGGCAAAAAAGAAAAAAGAAAACCAGACGGAAATAAAGGATTATCACGATCAGATTCTTTTGCTTTTAAAACAAAAACCTATGACCTCCGAAGAGTTGGAAAAAGCGGTCAATCCTGGAGATCAGGAATTATTGGTAGAGGTAATACGAGAGATGTTGGATGCCAATGAAATTAAATACGATGAGTTTTGGGTGTTGAGGATTACTTAATCTTCTAAAGCCTTCACCCCGGACAGTACTTTTCCTTCAAAGTATTCCAGTAGTGCTCCACCGCCCGTTGAAACGTAACTCACATTATCATTAAAGTTGAATTTAGCTACAGCTGCAGCGGAATCGCCACCACCAATCAGTGAGAACGCTCCGTTTTCAGTCGCCTTTACAATGGCCTCGGCCACTGTTTTGGTGCCCGATTCAAATTGCTCCATTTCAAATACACCCATAGGGCCATTCCATAGGATAGTTTTTGATTCGCTGATTACATTACTAAATACCTGAGCGGCCTGCGGGCCGATATCTAATCCCATCCAACCTTCTTTGATGCTGCTGTTGTTGGCTATTTCTGTGTTTGCATTCGCATCAAATTTATCTGCGATCACAGAGTCAATCGGAAGATGAAGTTCTACACCTTTTGCCTTTGCTTGTTGAATCAGGTTTTTGGCCAAATCTAACTTGTCATCCTCAACCAAAGAATTTCCTATTTGTCCTCCAAGAGCTTTAAAGAAAGTGTAACTCATGCCACCACCAATGATGAGATGGTCTACTTTATCAAGGAGTTTTTCGATGATCAATATTTTGTCTGAAATTTTTGCCCCACCCATAATGGCAGTAAATGGTTTATCAGCTTTTTCCAATACCCGCTTGGCATTGTCTAGTTCTGCTGCCATTACAAATCCAGCACATTTTTCTGGAAAGAATTGTGCCACCGTAGCTGTAGAGGCATGAGCGCGATGGGCCGTTCCGAAGGCATCATTTACATAAATGTCAGCCAGCTTTGATAATTTTTCTGCGAATGCCACATCTCCCTTTTCCTCCTCTTTATGGAATCTTAAGTTTTCCAATAATAACACTTCCCCAGGTTTTAGGTTAGCGGCCATTTTCTCAGCCTCTTCACCAATACAGTTAGTGGCAAATTGAACTGGAACACCGATTAGCGCCTCTGCAGTTTTTACAGTATGTTTTAATGAAAACTTATCCTCAGGTCCTTCCTTAGGTCTTCCCAGATGCGACATTAAGATACAACTTCCTCCATCGCCCAAAATCTTCTTTAAAGTCGGGATGGTAGCCCTGATGCGATTGTCATCCGTTACTGCTAGCGTTTTTTTATCGAGAGGCACGTTAAAGTCGACACGGATAAGGGCTTTCTTATTGGAGAAGTTGATGTCACTTACTGTTTTCATGAGGGAATCAATTGAGTCTAATAAAACTTTTGCGAAAATAATACTTTTGGAGGGAGCCCCGAACTCTAAACGGCTATTTTGTGGCAGCTCTTTTCAGTCTGTCATTGATGGCTCTTCCAATTCCTGAGTCAGGCACTGGTTCTGCTAAAATAACTTCAATATCCATTTGATCGAATTGCCTAAGGGCTGCAAACAAGTTTCTGGCAGCTTCTTCCAGGTTTCCATTCTTCGATAAAACCAGTTCATGTTCATTTATTGAATTAGGATCATCTTTAAAACGAAGTACCCCTACTTTTTTTCCTGCATGATCTTTTTTGAGTTCATCAATACTTCCCAGGAAGAATCTTTTTCTGGGTGCATAATGACTGTCGAGTTGTCCGGGCGATACGGGATTGGATGAGGTAAGTTGGTGAGTTACTTTTCCAATTACGTTAGTAATTTCCTCTTCACTTATTCCCCCTCTGCGATAAACAACTGCCTCATCCTTTTCGAAACCGACAATAGTGGACTCCAGACCAATACGACATGGGCCTCCATCCAGTATGTATTTTATCTTATGTCCAAGTTGGTTATTTACATGATCGGCTGTGGTAGGGCTTACATAACCAAATGGATTAGCACTGGGTGCCGCGAGTGGAAACGGCAACTCATTCAGCAATTGTCGTGTTAGGTCGTGATCAGGACAACGAATTCCTACAGTGGTAAGTCCAGAGGTTACAATGTCAGGAATAATGGATCGTTTAGGCAACACGAGTGTTAAAGGCCCAGGCCAAAAGTGTTTTGCCAATTGAATTGCTTTATCGGGTAGGGCAGTAACAAATTTTTGAGCATGATCTATAGATGCCACGTGTACAATAAGCGGGTCGAATGAAGGCCTTTCTTTGGCAACAAAGATTTGGGTGACGGCCTCAGGATTGAGGGCATTGGCGGCCAGTCCATAGACGGTCTCAGTGGGGATAGCTACCAGTTCACCTTCCAGAAGTAGCTTTTTGGCCTGCGATATGTCATTTCCTATTGTTGCCATTTTATAAATCCAAAGCTAAAATCTATTTTGCTAAGATTTTAACCGAAAGCGCAATGAGTAACAAAACCAGATCAATTTTAAGAGCAATCGCTGTAGTAATCGTGTTGTTGGCCGTGTTAATGGACCTTCACATTATTATGATTCCTGCTATTGCAGTGTATAAGTTTTGGATGGTAGTGGCTGCATTTGGTGTAATGCTCATTAGTTCCAAATAGCATTCAGGTGTATCAGTTTCTCCTTCATGCGAAGGATTGATTTTTCCTGACTGTATCTTTCTAATGAGGAAAGATTTACCCACTGAATATCATGGGACTCGTGATTCATGGTCAATGAATCGCTCTCATCTGTAGCAAATAGAAATCTGATATCATAATGTAAATGTTCCGGGAAGTTGCCACGTGCCGGAATGGTATGGATGTCAATATCAAATATAGAATCACGGTTAAGAGTGGCTTGAGTGAGTCCTGTTTCTTCCTGTAATTCTTTTAGAGCTACATTCATTACGTTTTCATCACCATCGGCATGCCCTCCGGGTTGAAGCCATTTATCGAGCTTGGCATGATGTACTAATACTACTTTAGTGAAATAAGTGTTGGCAATCCATGCCGATCCAGTGATATGCCCAGGGAGGTGATCTCTGTGGAAGCAATTCGGATGCTTCAGCAAAGTCTTAAATTGGGTAACAAACAAAAGCTCCTCCGGGTAGGAGGAGCCGTATTGTGTAAGTTCTTCTATCAGTTGATGTCGATCCAAACTATTGAATGATTACAGTTGCCTTATTGAATTTACCTTCTTCCAGTTGGCCTATTTGTTCACCACCTCCGCTGTTATCAAGATCATCTTTGCGAGCGATTACGTAGAAAGATTTGGCTTCTAACTTTTTAAATTTCACTACTCCTTTTTTATCTGTAACACCATCTATCACCATATTGGTTTCAGCCAGATAGTCTGCTTCTGTTCCAAATAGTTGAACAGTTGCTCCTTCAACGGTATTGCCCAGGTCATCACGTACAGTAAGGGTAAGCGATGTGTTGAATATCTGTGCCTGACTGTCAACCGCAGTCATTAGTAGCAACATGAGAGGAAGAATCAGTAATTTTTTCATTTTGTTGGCATTTTAAATATACGCTTACATAGATACCCAAAGGCTTCCAGAAAATAAAACCAATGGTGCAATCAGTTTTGTTTTTTAGATATGCGGCAATTTGGGCAGTTATTTTAACAGTGCTACGCCACCTCGTTTTTCCTGAACTCCGAGCTCTGGGCGGAATGAACTCACATACTTGATAACGTAGGCATACGATCCACTTGGAAGGCTCTGTCCCGAATTGTTATAGGTGCCATTCCATTTAAAGAATCTGTCGTTGGATTGGAACACCAACTCTCCCCAACGGTTGTAAATAAAGACCTCAAAGTCGTTCGTGATAAAGAAGGAAAATACCGAAAATTCCTTATTTGAATCCAGGGTACTGGTAGGTCTGAAGGCATTAGGCGCTACCAATTTGGGTATGCACTGACTGAGCACTTCTGTTTCATCTGGAGCAACGCAGCCAAATGAATTGGTAATATTCACCATATATAAGCCTTCACTATCGGCAGTAAAAACCTGATTTGTATTGCCGGTCGTCAATTCATTTTTAAACCATTCATATTGGCTAAATGAACCCGGATCCAGATCAACTTGACGTGTAGCAGGGTCATTGTTATCAGGGTCATCGCAAATGATTACACGGTTAGGAAGACTTCCTACAGGTATAGGGGCTTTGATGACCTGTATCTGCGAAGAAGCTGTACATACTGATTTAGAAATTTCTACAAGATAGGTTCCCTCTTCCGTGCGAGCAAGAGTTGGGGTAGTTTCGTTTGGAATAGCGATGCCATCTACAAACCAGGTATAAGAGACACCAGATGCTATAGAAGAAGCCGTTAGTGTAAATGGCTGATCATCATCACATGCGGGTGTAGACATGAGGCTTGCCGTTACAGCACCTACTACATTTACGGGTTGAACAGGAGAATCATAGGTACATCCATTGACACCATTTACAACTGTTACAGAATAGTTGGCTCCATTTTCTGTGGTGCCTAATGAAATTTGCCGACCGAGAAGAGTAGGTTGGAAAACACCGCCTCTAAACCAACGATAAGTATAAGGGCCACTTGGGCTTGCTGTAAGAATGACAGTCTCAGCACATGCGTCACTTTGTGTGAAAGAGGGTGTGATGTTGCTGTCATAGATAATATCTCTGGTGTCAACCACATCACAACCCGCAGCAGTTGTAGCTGTAACTTGATAGGTACCACTGGCATTAACAGTAATTTGGTCAGTATTGCCTCCACTTACGATACCAGGCCCTGTCCAGCTATAAATAGCGCCCGCGCCAAAAGGAGCTGCAAGTGCTGCAGTTACTGTAGCTGGATCAATACAGATGTCTTCAGTAAAGTTTATTGTTTTTGGCGTTACAGAAATGGTTTTAGCTAATGTAGCAAGGCACCCTGTTCCATTATTTTCATGAAGTTCAACTACATAATCTCCTGCACCTGGAGATAGAGTGGCCGTAGCAATATTATTAGTTGAAATGGACTGCCCAGTGGTTCCGTTAGTAAACCGATACAGAATGGGTGCGATAGGTGCGCCACCTGTTATTACAGCAGTAATGTCTGTTGGATCACAATCCACTCCATTAAAATCAAAAGTAAAAGCAGCAGGGTCGCTCAGTCCAAATGCCTGAGATATGGTACAACCTGAAATCTGATCTGTAACAATACCTGAAAAAGTACCCGCTCGTTGCCCACCAATTGGCCCTACTAATGTAGGGGCAGTCTGATCAATACCTTGTTGATTAAATCCTCCGGGCCCTGTTAAGAAATAGGAGTAAGGGCCACCTGGAGGTGCGCTTGTATTTAATTGTAACGAGATGCTTCCATCAGCAACATTACATGCGGATGGATTTATTCCAGACATTGTAAATGAAGGGGCGACATTAATGGTAAATGTTTTGGAATCAGTAACAGTGCAAGTTGTGATGGGATCTGTAACGGTTACTTCATAAGTGAATACACCAGGTGTCGTTACATCTACCGCTTGTGCTTGTGAGGTGCTGGCGGGTGCACCATTAATGGTCCATACAAAATTTGCTCCCGGATTGAATGCATTCAATGCTGGTGTGTTATTGTCTTCACAAATGGTGAGGTCTGGTCCTAACTCAAGTTGGGGTCTATTTTCTACCACTATACTTTGTGCTGTGGAAGTACACCCATTACCATCTGTGTTGGTTACAGAAAGCAATGTGGGGCTGTCAATCATTATTTGTTGAGTCGTTTCTCCTGTTGACCATAGGTAAGTATGATTAGGTAAGTTGTTGCTATTGGCATCTAAAGTCACAGCTCCCGTACATAATGCTGCAGCTCCCGGAATAGTGGGTGCAGGAGGGGAAGGATTAATCGTTATGGGTTCGACCAATGTAACATCAAGTCCACATCGGTTGAATACACGAAGGGAAACGCTGTAAGTATTAGGTGCTGCATATGTATGCATTGGATTGGGTGTAGTATCGCTACCTCCATCTCCAAAGAACCATTGAAACTCATCGATGGCATCAGTGGGGGTCGCCACAAATGCTGTTGGTTGTCCAAGGCAGACTCCAGTAAAATCTAATGACGGGCCACCTGTTGCTGTAGAAATAATCTGAGTAAAGTTAGGAAGCCCTAGTCGGCTGTTAGTACCGGCAGCTAAAGCAAAACCAGAAAAATTAACAGGGCTTACTAGTGTGGTATCTTCAACCGCTTGAATGGTTCCCAAAACATTACTACCATTGATGGCCATGTAAATTTGCCCATCCGGACCTATCTGTAAAGCTCCAAGCTCTTGAGCTGGCTCTGGTGTTACATTCCTTAGATACGGCATGTCCAACGAATCGAGGAAGTACTCATACACTGCGGATGGGGCAGGCGCTCCTTTTAAAGTGGCGAAAACCTTATTGCCTCCAGGAGAAAATTCCACTCCGTACACTTGACCATTGGGTTCATTCAAATCGATTTGTCTAAAGTTGGTTATCCTTCCGGTGGAGTCGACCAATGTAAATAGTTCAACAAGATTACTGGTACCAGGATTTGATAAGGCGACTGCCATATTGTTTCTGGCGCCAAGTTTAATGTATCCTTCTCCGGCTTGAGGGCTTTTAAAGGTGTGATCAGAACCAATGCTTGAGTAAACAGGATCCCCTATACCAGCAGCAGTGATGGGGTAGGACCTGAAAGTATTGTTGCCATACTCATGGGTGATTAACCAGTTGCCATTGGCGGTAATGCGCTCTGTACTTTTAGCAAACAATAAAATATTTTGTTGGGTAACAGCTCCTAGTCCACCATTGGGCTTAATATCAAAAAGTGAATAACGAAGTTCATTGGCAGAGGTGCCATCAATAGCTTGGGTGGTAAAAATGTAATAGAGCGTTTCATCATCAGGTACTGGCACAATGAGCGCTGCCTGTGCCGACAACGGGTCACCCCCTATACCTGTCGCGATTTCTGTATGCGTTCGATCGTATACTTTATCACCATCCGTGTAGAAAATTACTTTTCCGTTGCGATCGGATATGGTGGAGGTTCCTTCCGGTGCATCCATGGCACTATCATCTAGCGGAATAGCAGGATTGGGCAATGGGTTGAAATCAATTCCAGCTCGATTACCAAAATACCAAATGTTGGCACGTTGTTCTTGAAGCCCGTATTCTCTTACATTCACTCCAGCATAAACAGAACATCCAGAAACATCGGTTACTACTACATAATAATACCCTGCAGAATCAGGAGTGAGTATTAGACCTGTATCTCCGTTGGACCAAATAGCAGAAACAGGGGTTCCTCCGGATACCTGAGCAGTGACCTGAAACTGTGCAGGAGTTGAGGTGCCTCTGGGAGGAGGAAATTCGCTACGACAAGCGGTTGTATCCTGTACCAATTGCAATTGCAATGGCTGGGCAGTTATGGTGACAGGTTGCGATGTAGTTTGCGTTTGCCCCTGATAAAAAGCGGTAAGGCTAACGTTGAATGTATTTGCCGTTTGATAAGTGTAAATGGGACTTGCCCCTCTGGCTACTCCCGCACCATCTCCAAAATTCCATACTAAACTATCAGCAGCCGGAGTAACTATACTGAAGAAAGTGGTTGGTGCATATTGGCAGGTGCCAATGGACGTAAAACTTACATTCAGTGTAACATCTTCCCGTGGTAAGAAAGATGGAAATTGAGTGCCGTCCACATCATTAGGACCAAATGGGGTTGCATTATAAACCACTTGATTGGCCACTGAGTCTATATTCGTAAATTTCCCTACTAAAAATGGACCGCCAGAGGTTGCCTGATAAAGGTGATAGATTGCGCTGTCTGGCGCGTACTGAATTCCATAACTCCTAAAAACCGGGTTGGGTAATACGGAAGCAAGGGTAATGCTAGGGTTGTTATAATCGTATTGGAATAAATTAGCATTTACTCCTGCTTCGCCATGTCGTGAAACATATAAGTACTGTCCTGAGGTACTCCACTCAATATCATATATTGATTGATTGCCTAACGTTGGCAAGCCAGTGTTTAAAATGTAGCGATCAAAAGAAAAAGCACCCGTTGTATTATCGAAGTTCAATATCACTGCATCGGTATTCGGCCCTTGTGGAGAAACAGCAACTTTTCCCAGTGCAGCATTATAAGCAAAATTGGCTACCGTTATGGTCAACCCCACACCTGAGGTGGTGATGGTATTGAATGTACCCGTGTAACTTGCTGGATCAATCAATGTAGCAGAGTAGTTTTGAGAATTGACTTCATGTGTGAGTAACCAGAAATCCGTGTTGTTGCTGTGTGGCACAACGATCATCCCTTCCGATCTGTTTACCAATCCGGGAATAGCAGCGTTTTTTGATTCCACGTCACCCAATTCAGGAGAAGGAAATACAGCATTTCCAAAAAGATTCATGTCGATTACACTTCTGCTTATTGCGCCACCGGCCGTAAAGTTGGCGGTGTTGGTAAATAAGAAATACTTTCCGAGCTGTCCGGGAGCTGCGCTAATAGCAGTTGGCTGATTACCCGCACTATTTGCTGTTATTCCATTTCCATTGGGCATGATGCCATGACAAGCATCGTATACATTAGCTCCATCGGAATAAAACAGGAGGTTTGAATTACCGGGGTCTGTAGCTACTGAACTTCCGCCTGTTCCAAATGGAGTAGCCTGGTCATTTACACTACTTGCGGTATTATCTGAACGATTGAACCGGATTCCATCGGCTGAGTTGCCAAAATACCAATTGTTTCTGGTCAACTCCTGAGCAAAAGCTGAAGAGATGGAGCAGAATAAAAATAAAAAGAGAATTTTATTTACAGACACGCTCGGAATTCTAGAGTTCATATTATGCGTTACGCTTTCAACCTAATCTTTCAAACTTTCTTCCCAAAATTTAAAACGCCTAACGTATGCTAAAGTATACATTTTGACTGAAAAAATCGTTAAGTAGCGGTAAGCTTAACGTTTGAATACCACTTGCATTTTTATTAATAGGGATAAACGTTTTAATTTGCTTTAATGGAGAGATTTAAATCCCCCAAGTTGTTGTACAAGTTGTCCCTGGTTCTTGGGTGTATCCTGTTGATGCACAAAACGGTAACTGCCCAAGATCCACAATATTCTCAATTTTACGCTGCTCCGCTTTATTTGAATCCTGCGTTTGCTGGGTCTACCAATCAGGCCAGATTTGGAATTAATTACAGAAATCAGTGGCCTGCCATAGACGCTAATTTCACCACCATTTCAGCCTACTTTGATACCTATATTGAAGATAAGAACAGCGGAGTGGGTGTAATGTTGACGCGTGATAGGGAAGGTATTTTAGGATTGCAATCAATTAGTCTTGCTGCACAATATTCTTATAACCTGAGTTTGACAGAAGGCCTGTCATTCAGGCCCGGTGTTCAACTTGCCTTATACCAACGTTCCGTCAATTTTGATAAACTGACTTTTGGTGATCAGTTCGATCCGGCAACAGGAGATGTAATCAATCCAACTTCCGCGGAAGCGTTAAATGGAGGCAATAAGTTTTTTCCCGACCTTTCATTTGGAGGATTGTTTTACACACCAACCGCATGGCTTGGCTTTGCAGCCCATCACATTACGCAACCGAATCAATCTTTGATAGGAGAGGAGAGTAAGCTTCCAATGAAAATTTCAGCACATACCGGGATTAAATTTCATTTTAGGCCAGGAGTAGTTGGATCAGGAATTTATGCTCGTCCGTCAGAACGCAGTATAGCGCCTGCTTTACAATATCGTCACCAAGGAGAATTTGATCAGATGGATATTGGTACCTATCTCACTTTGGAGCCTTTGATTGTTGGACTGTGGTACAGAGGGGTTCCGTTTAAGAAAGTAAATGGTTTTAGTAACAATGAATCGATTGTACTTTTACTTGGCTTTACTAAAAAAGGACCAAAGGATATTCTGAACATTGGTTACAGTTATGATTTTACCATTTCCAAATTAGGATCGGGTAGTGGAGGTGCACATGAATTTAGCTTAGTGTACTCCTGGTCTACACGCGATCCGCGTAAGCCACCAAAAGATAAGCTGATTATTCCTTGTCCTGATTTTTAAAATTTATACTTACCTGATTTTGCAGGAGTCATCCAACCCAATGTGAAGAAGGGCATCACCTGCATTGATTACCGGTGCATTGTTTAAGCCTATCACATACCCAGTAGTTGGCGATTTAATTGGTTCTTTGAACTCACCAAACGGATCCGTCATTGTACCAAGCCACTGATTTTTTTCCACCTTATTGCCAGCACGTATATTCGCTTGAAATAATCCAGCGGTACGGGCCCTCACCCATGTAGAATTCCAGATCACACGGTTCTCTTCACTTGGTTCCGGTGCCCAGTCGATCATGTTCAGGTGCTTCATGAGTCTCAATGCACCCGCCAGTCCAGCTTCAATAGCGTGGGTATCAAATCTTAGTGATTCACCTCCTTCATAAACAATAATATTTTTCCCTTTTTTACTTGCGGCCTGTCTTAATGATCGGGGTCTAAAAGGAGAGTCGATGGTAAAGGGGGCATTAAAGGCCGCGGCCAGCTCCGCATTCTTTTCATTGCTCATTACACACCTGACCTGCGGATAATTTGTTCTTGCGGCTCCTCCCGTGTGAAAGTCGATACCGTAATCAATATAGGGAATAACCTCTCTCATAAGATGGTAAGCCACGCGACTGGCTAATGACCCTGATTTATTTCCGGGAAATGAACGGTTGATGTCTTTGCCATCTGGAACTTCTCTGGAGTAGTTCAAAAACCCATAAACGTTGACAATGGGCATACACACCACAGTGCCTCTTTTGGCCCTGTTCAAGTCGCTGTCCAATATTCTTCGTACAATTTCTACTCCATTGATTTCATCTCCGTGCATTCCGGCCATTAAGGCAAGTACGGGTCCGTCCTCTAACGCACGATGGACAAAAATCGGTGTATCTATTTGGGTGTGGGAGGGAAGCCTGGCAATTTTAATATCAATTTCCTTTGACTCTCCAGGTTTAATTTCCTGGCCTGCAATTTTTACTACCCTCATGACTTACTCAGTTTAAAGCTGACGTACCTATTCATAGCTCGAAAGTCGTAAAATTATAGGATGCTCTGAATTAGAATAGATATATTTTTATTCGGACAACCTTTGTGGCTAAACATTGCGTTCAACATAGCGAATGATTTCCCTGGCTATGTCTTTGTTGGTTGCTCCTTCAATACCTTCCAGACCAGGTGATGAATTCACTTCTAAAACCAGAGGTCCCTTAGAAGATTGCAACATATCTACACCCGCTACACCAAGCCCCATTGCTCTTGCGGATTTTATAGCTGTATTCTCTTCTTCGTCAGTTAATTCAATTATTGAAGCACTTCCCCCTCTATGTAAATTGGAGCGGAACTCTCCTTCCTTTCCCTGTCGTTTCATTGCTCCAACCACTACGCCATCCACTACGAATGCCCTTATATCAGCTCCGCCTGATTCTTTTATGAATTGCTGAGCGATCACCCTGGCTTTAAGCCCATTGAAAGCTTCTATTATAGAACTGGCCGCATTATGTGTTTCTGCCAGTACTACGCCCAGTCCTTGTGTTCCTTCCAATAGTTTTAAAACCAACGGGGCACCACCAACTGATTCGATGACGTGATCAACATCTTTGGTATAATTAGTAAATACAGTTTTGGGTAAGCCCACTCCAGCTCTTGCCAATATTTGTAAACTCCTCAACTTATCTCTTGATCGGACCAAAGCCTGGGATTCAATAGCTGTGAATACCTTCATCATTTCAAACTGACGCACTACTGCAGTACCGTAGAAAGTAACAGATGCTCCAATACGAGGAATAATCGCATCGATGTAATCCAGGTAAGCTCCGTTATAATATACTTTGGGACTTTTCTTTTCAAGTTCAATGATGCATTTCAAATGATCAACTACGATCGCTTCATGACCTTTCTTTTTAGCTGCTTCAACCAGTCTCATGGTTGAATACAGTTTTGGGTTTCTTGATAAAATTGCAATTTTCATAATAAATGTTTTGAGCTTACAACCTCAACTTACTTGTTACTTGCTTGGAGTTTCACTCTTGCTATTGAATGATACATCCTGTTTTGAGACATCAATGAGGAATCTGTTCTTTAGTACCCGCCTTCCCAGTAAGATTGGAAATTTTAAATTATCCCTGTCGCTTAATGAGAACTGAGTTTTGAATGTTCTGCCATGAATTTTTACGGTGGTTTTAATAATGAACCTTAACTCAGCTTGACCAAATGAATTTTTTATTTCTCTTTGATCGTATTCGTCAAAGGTAAACTTCATACCGGTAAATTCAGGATGTTCTTCGTCTAATAAAACAAATTCAAGTTTACCGTCCACTAATTTTGCACTAGAGCAGTGAAGTGAGCTGGTATAGGCACCTGTATCAATTTTGGCATGAATGTCTGTAAGTCCCAATCCTGGTAGATCTACCCGGTCTGACCGTCCTAAAATGAGCATATGATGAAAGAGAAGGTGGTTTTTAAACTAAAATATAAAGTAAAGCGAAATAGGGTGGTAATAAAGTGAATCGCCAGATTAGCTCAAAATTTGATAAAAAATAAAGAGGCTGTCTCAAAAGTCCACCAATGGGCGTCATCGCGAGTGAAACGTGGCGATCTCCCAATACGCTGTGAGTATTTTGGAGATTGCTTCACTTTGTTCGCAATGACGAATCGACTTTTGAGACAGCCTCTTTAAAAAAAAACTAATAACTTATTATGGTTATTTAGAAATATTGAACGCTACTTGAGTATTCTCCCATTTCATTACCACTTTGCTTCCTACTACTGCAATGTTGAATGTCTCTACAAAACTGTCAGTTTTTGAAGACTTCACTTTGACTCTTAATACATCATCCTTTGCATCGTAGCTCGATGATCCCCATTTAATGGTTTTGTTAATAACGATGGTCCATTCATTTTCTCCCGGTATGGTAAAGAGTGCGTACTTACCCTTAGCGATTGACTTGCCTTCTATTTTGGCATCTGCACTCAACTCAATTGATGTTGTTGCATTGGCACCTGTTCTCCAAACTTCTCCGTAAGGTACTAGGCCACCCATTACTTTTCTTCCTTTTGCTGATGGTTGGTGATAATCAACCACCACTGAGATGCCATCAATTTTACCTTCTGCCTTGTCTGGAGGACTGGCCATCGGTTTTTGGGCCATTGCCGTAGTGGCAACAAAAGCTACTAGCATTAAAATTACATTGATTCGAATCATAATAAATTTAGTTTGGTTTGTGTTTAGTTAGTAGTGCAAAAAAAGTGCCCTACTTGATTCGGGCACTTCTCACTTCCTATAATTAATAGAATAACCTGTAAACTAGTTAAGTAAACGGGATCAACGGTTACTAGGTTCCTCTTTTTAATCAATTTCTTTCGTTGACCTCCCGAAATGTCGGCTACTTGCCAAATGGATTCAGTGCAGAAAGGGCCCTTTTGCCCCCACCCATCTTGTTCATGGTCTTCATCATCTTGCGCATTTGCTCAAATTGTTTCAACAATTGATTTACCTGCTGCACGCTGTTACCACTTCCTTTAGCAATTCTGTTTTTTCTACTGGGGTTGATCTTCTCAGGATTTGATCTTTCTTCATTGGTCATTGACCTAATGATGGCTTCTATGGGTTTGAAAGAGTCGTCATCAATATCTGCATCCTTTAGGGCTTTACCCATACCTGGGATCATTCCCATCAAACTTTTCATGTCTCCCATCTTCTTGATCTGCTCAAGCTGAGAAAGGAAGTCGTTGAAATCGAATTGATTTTTTCTGAATTTTTTATTGAGGCGTTGCGCTTCTTCTTCATCAAAATTCTGTTGCGCTTTTTCAACAAGGCCTACAACGTCACCCATGCCCAGGATCCTTCCTGCCATTCGGTCTGGGTAGAAGCGATCAATGGCCTCCATTTTCTCACCAGAGCTGATGAACTTGATGGGTTTGTCTACTACTTTGCGAATTGAGAGGGCTGCACCACCACGGGTGTCACCATCCAATTTGGTCAGCACCACTCCGTTGAAATCGAGGCGCTCGTTAAAAGTTTTAGCGGTATTCACTGCATCCTGACCCGTCATGGAATCCACAACGAATAGTGTCTCTGAAGGATTGAGGGCTTTCTTCAAATCAGCAATCTCATTCATCATTGCCTCGTCCACAGCTAATCGTCCTGCAGTATCCACAATCAAAACGCTAATGCTATTTTTCTTGGCGTGCTCAATGGCGGCTTTCGCAATCTTCACAGCATCCTTGTTGTCCGGCTCTGCATATACTTCTACACCTATTTGCTCACCGAGTACTTTCAATTGATCGATAGCGGCAGGCCTGTAGATATCACAAGCAGCCAGCATTACCTGCTTTCCCTGGCGCTTAAGGTAGCTGGCCAATTTTCCAGAGAACGTAGTTTTACCAGAACCCTGAAGACCTGCAATAAGAACTACAGCTGGCGAACCACTTAGCTTAATATCTTCACTTTGGCCCCCCATGAGGGCAGTAAGCTCATCATTGGTCACTTTTACCAACAATTGACTTGGTGAAACGGCTGTAAGCACATCCATGCCCATGGCCTTTTCCTTGATATCGTCAGTGACTTCTTTGGCTACTTTATAGTTAACGTCAGCATCAATTAATGCTTTTCTGATTTCTTTAACGGTGCTAGCAACGTTGATTTCGGTGATTCTGCCCTGCCCTTTAAGGGTTTGGAAGGCTTTTTCCAGCTTGAGACTTAAACTATCGAACATGGGTGTATTTCAATTTGAGGGCTCAAATTTAATGCCTTGTCAGGGGGTAACCAAATCACCCGAAAGGGAAAGAAAATCAACTTGTCCCCAGGGGACATTCCCTGTATTATAGAGATTGCCCCGCTGGGGTAAGTGAAGAGTGCACTCACTCAACTATTTTTCGGGAGGTACCTAACTTAACGCAGTACGTTTCCCTCTTTGTCAAATTTGACTGTTTGAGATTGACCCTCTTGCTTGAACTCAACTTCATATTGCTTCGACTCAGTAAAGAGGTAAGCGGCAGCAATTTCCCAATCGCTAAAATTGTTATCGATGGTGGTTTTGACCGGTGCCGGAAGTTCATTGGGTGATATTTTCACTTTCTCTTCAATTGTGATTACACGATCATTGGAATTCGGAATCCACAATGTGAAGGCCTTGACACCAACAAGACTCATAGCTACCATAGCAAAAACTGCAATTAACTTTTTCATGACTTTTAATTTTTAGTTAAACATTTTAATCTATGTGTAGGGATATGGCTAGTTGTATGCCAAAAATGGGTAAATGCTTTTTTTGAGTTATTCAGCGTATTTTGTACTGAGGTTTGTGAATTGACTGTGGAAATTCAAACGCTTGTGGTGTGGAAATTAATCCTGTAAACACCAATTGAGATATTCTCGTTAAGAATTTTCAGCGCAAAATTTGTGCTACTTTATTTTTCAATAGATCGTGAGCCTTTTTTATAGCCTCGGCTTCTGATGTAGTGTGATCTTTAAGGGTAATCACTTGCACAATACCCATTTGGTCAATTTGGCTTTTAGCGAGCTCACAGGAACCTGCAATTGCGATGAGCTTTTTATTGTGCTTACGCGCTAAAAAAGCTACGCCACTCACCACTTTGCCGGACAAGGTTTGATGATCGAGTTTGCCTTCTCCTGTAATCACAACATCAGCTTCTTTTATTGCGGCCTCTAGCTGAGTGTAGTTCATCAAAAAGTCAATGCCAGCTTCGATATTGGCATAAAGGAATAATTTGCTACCTGCACCCAAGCCCCCTGCTGCTCCTGCTCCCGGAAAGTCTACACTACAATCCATTTTGCTAGCGATGGTGGCAAAGTTTTGTAATCCCTCATCGAGCATTTTGATCTCATCATCGGAGGCACCTTTTTGCTTGGCAAATACAAAGGCAGCCCCTTCAGGACCATACAAAAGATTTTGCACATCACATAAAGTAATGAATTTGGTCTGCTTGATTTTTGGATGAGCCTCCGAAGCATCAATCTGACGAAGTCGAGCAAGGTCGGCACCGATTCCTTCCAACCTATCGCTTGAGTGAGAAAGTAATTGATAACCCAATGCTTTTGCCATGCCTAGCCCTGCATCATTGGTGGCGCTACCCCCAATGCCCATCACTATTTCTTTTACACCTTTATCAAGCGCATCTCTTATCAACTGGCCGGTTCCGTACGTAGAGGCGATGGTACAATTTCTTTCTGTAGGTTGTAATAATTGAAGACCCGAGGCCTTGGCCATTTCTATAAAGGCGGTATTGCCATCGCCAGAAATACCATAGCTGGATTTTATTTTTCTTTGAAGTGGGTCAAGCACATCGATCTCTATTCTTCTTCCATCACTTAACTGGGTCAACAAGTCACAAGTTCCTTCTCCACCATCTGCGAGGGGGGTAGAAATAATTTCAAACTCCGGATGTTTTTTCAACAGTTCAGTTTGAACAATGCTGCAGACTTCATTTGCCGTGAGTGATCCTTTGAACTTGTCGGGGGCTATTACAATTTTCACCGCGATCTAAAAAAGAATGCAGGATAAGCTTCTCCCTTCTTAAACGTTATCTTTTCTTCAGGTAATTCCATAAAGGCATTTACCTCTTTGAGGTTGGCAAAATCGCCAGAGCCACCACCAGTGACTGGGTAGGCCATCTGTACACCCAATTCATTTTTAATATTTACTTGCAAAAAGTAAGTGAGGTCACCGTTGAATTGATAATCAGTTGCGAGTGTAGCGTATTCAATGGAGTCAGCTAGGCCCCAGCTTTTTCGAAGCCAGGGTTTAATGTATTTATAAAAGCACATATAGGTGGAAACAGGATTGCCAGGCAGGGCAAAAACAGTTTTGTTACCCACACTGCCAAACCAAAATGGTTTGCCTGGTTTCTGTTTCACTTTATGGAAATGTTTTTGAACGCCTAGTTGCTCAAGTACTTCTGGAATGAAGTCAAATTTCCCTTTAGAGACGCCACCGGAAAGAATAATCAAATCATGTTGTTGGAGAATACCTTCCATTTCTTTTCTAATAACTTCTTTCTCATCGCGAATGTGAAATAGGTTGGCTTCACAACCCATTGAATTCAGTCCTGCCTGGAGTGCGTAACTATTGGATCTTCTGATTTGGTGGGCTTGTGGAGTGTCAATAATATCTACTAGCTCATCTCCAGTAGAAATGATGGCCGCTTTCGGTAGAGATTTCACCATTACTTGGGCTTTTCCCACAGAGGCAATCAATGCTATTTCTGAAGGGGAAAGTTGAATTCCTTCTTTCATCAAAATCTGATCAGTTTGTGCGTCCTGACCTTGACGGTGTACGTTTTGATTCACATTAATCTCTGAAATTATGACGGTCGCCTTCTTGTCCATGATTTCCAAATCTTCATACCGGATTACGGTATCGGTATTGACAGGAAGCGGTGCTCCCGTCATCACTTCCATACAATTGGTTTTGTGAGTAAGGGCTTTTTGTGGAACACCTGCAGGCGCAATGTCTTCGATTTCAAAAGTATTTCTGCCTTGATCAAACTCACTATACTGAATGGCGATACCATCCATGGCCACACGATGGAAAGGTGGAAAGTCGCGATCGGCCAGTATAGGCTCAGCCAGCACCCTGTTTAATGCCTCGTTAACAGGCACGCTTTCCTTGCTAGGCGAATAAAGATGAGATTCAATGATAGAATTGGCTTCTGAAACGCTTACCATGATTATTTATAACTTTGAAATGTTGCTTAAGGAATTAGCATTAAACGTTAAAGTTAATAATTATGAAGCCCAAACTCACGCATACCAACGACAGTGGTAATCCTTCCATGGTGGATGTTTCGGGGAAGAGTGCCACTAAACGAATTGCCAAAGCGCAAGCGGTTGTCAATGTGGGCGCAGAAATTATGGCGTTGATCAAAGATCAGGAGATCATGACAAAGAAGGGCCCCGTATTCCAAACCGCAATTATTGCTGGGGTAATGGGAGCCAAACAAACCTCATCTCTTATCCCATTATGTCACCCCATCGGATTAGAAGATTGCCAAGTGAATATCAAAACTAGTGGTGATAGGATCATTATCGATACTTCAGCAACTATCACCTCAAAAACCGGAGTAGAGATGGAGGCGCTTACGGCTGCTTCAGTGGCTGCACTTACTATTTATGATATGTGCAAAGCGGTATCGCATGATATTGTCATTGAGGAAATAAAGTTGATGGAGAAGACGGGAGGGAAGAGTGACTTCAAAAGAAATGAGATCTAAAACAACGCCTCTGTGCGGGCTGGTACTTGGAGGAGGTTTGAGCGTTCGTATGGGTGCGGACAAGGCTTATCTGAATTATCACGGCAAGCCACAGAGAGATTATGCTTTTGAGTTACTGGATCAGTTTTGCGGTCGTACTTATTTTTCAATCAATGCTCAAGCAACATCTGATAAGAATACAATAACAGATGCCTATCCCTTTAAAGGACCGCTGAATGGAATATTAAGTGCCTTTAAACATCAACCAGATGCCGCCTGGCTTACCCTGCCAGTAGATATGCCGTTTGTTGATGAAACAATTATTCAATTTTTAATTGATCATCGAGACGTTACCAAGGTAGCTACTTGTTTTTATGATTCTGAGGGTAAACTTCCAGAGCCTTTATTGACAATCTGGGAGCCAAGTTGTGCTCTTTTATTGAAGGCATTTTATGATGAAGGAAAAACAAGTCCTCGAGATTTCTTAAAGACAGCCAACATCAAGCTGTTGCAAGTCCCCAACAAAAAGGCATTGAAAAACATCAATACCCCAAGTGATTTTGATGAATTTTTGGATGCCAATAGGAAAATGAGCTGAAATTAATGGTTCCCTCTAAAACCTTACAAGGCGGTCACATCTAAGTTTATCCGAACACTTGTTTGTCCAATTGCCTTGTTTAAAATTTAATAATCAATTTATTGCTTTCACTGCCTTCGGCTAACTTCCTACTGATCAGTAGTTGATCATTTAAGGGCTTACTTTTCTCGAAAACTGAGCCTATTTCATTACTTATAAATCTGAACTATTTCATTAAAAAATTGGCTTCAAAAAGTACATTCCATTCATTGACAATAAAAAAACAAAGAAGGGGAGAGGTGTTGTTTTTAGTTTTATAGTCAATTCAAAATAGTTGGAATTATGAATACGGCAGAAAAAACATCCGGACATTTAAACCCTATTGATAGGGATTTAACAATTGTTTTTACAATCGGATTTCTGATTGCAGTAGCCATCGTAACGATGGGTATTGTACTGGTAAATCAACTGTAAAAATTAATTGTCGTTGATGCTTGCTGAGGGGCGTGCGTCTACCCATTCTTCGCCATCGTCAAATACTTCCTTTTTCCAAATGGGAGTTTTGGCTTTAACGTTATCCATAATGTATTGGCAAGCTTCAAAGCATTCCTTGCGGTGAGCTGTTGACACAGCTACCACTACGGCCACTTCTCCTGGTTTAAGTGTACCAATTCGATGGCTCACAGCCCAACCCAGCAAATTCCATTTGTGGGCCGCTTCGTCAATGATTTTACGGATTTCAGCTACGGCCATGGCTTCGTAAGCCTCGTATTCTAGCCAAACTACATTTTTACCCTTTCCATTGTTTCTTACCGTACCGATAAAGGCATTAACGGCTCCCGCCTCTAAGTTGGAAGCAGTTTCTATTACTTTCTGTACATCGATGGCTTTCTCTGTAATTTTTATCATGAGGTATGGGTTCGAGAAACAAAGAGAATTGAATGATTGAATATACCATTTGAGCGTCAGACATCAAATGTATTTCACATAGATTACTTCGTTCTAACCACCACTTACAGGAGGAATAAGCGCTATTTCGTCTGATTCAGAAATCACTGCATCGTCTTCTGCATAGGCGTTGTTGACTGCGATAAGCAAAGAATTCAAAGAACTCATTTCAGGAAATCGCTTCATCAATTCTGATTTCAATTCAGCTACTTTTACTCCGTCCATTTCAAAGGTCACTTCTTTTCCGCCCAATATGTCACGGGTAATTCCAAAAGTTTTAAGTGTATATCTCATTGCTGTTTAATAAGTGCTTAATTTCTTAACTTAGAGTGAATTCTTTCTCAGTATACCGAGAATTGGATGAATTTGTTCCCTTTTATGGATTAGTTTCGTTGAATCTGAAGGGATTTATTGATCTTGACCACTGATCCCAATTATTCGTGCCATACTATAATATAAAGAAGGTGTTGATCTAAGAATTTGAAGATGCTATTTGATAATCACGGCAGGCCAATTAATTACGTAAGAATTGCGGTAACGGACAGGTGCAATTTACGGTGCTTCTATTGTATGCCAGAGGAGGGAATCCAATACATGCCCAAAAAGGATCTGCTGACTTTCGAAGAAATTGAAAGGCTGGTAACCATGCTGGCACAAATGGGTATTTCTAAAGTGCGATTTACAGGGGGTGAGCCTTTTGTTAGAAAGGACTTTATGCAACTGGTGCAATCTATTTCATCGATTGATGGAATTACCAGTATCCACCTGACAACAAATGGAGTGCTTACCGCACCTCATGTGAAGGAGTTGAAACAGGCCGGAGTAAAATCGGTGAACCTGAGCCTGGATACACTAGATAAAGAAAGGTTTAAACAAATTACGCGGAGGGATGAGTATAACAATGTGATGGAAACTTTAGACTTGCTGCTCAACGAAGATATCAACGTGAAAATAAATGCAGTGGTGATGGAGGGTAAGAATATTGAGGATATACTGCCACTCGTGGCCTTTACCCAATCAAAACCTGTTGCTGTAAGGTTCATTGAGGAGATGCCTTTCAACGGTGAGGGAAGCCATTACCCAATACTTAAATGGACCCACAAAAAGATCATAGATCATATTCGATCCACTTATCCCACACTGAATAAATTAAAAGACGAGGCCAATTCCACTTCTTATAATTATGCAATTCCAGGTCATCAAGGGAACGTTGGCGTGATTGCGGCCTTTAGCCGCACTTTCTGTGGAACATGTGACAGAATCCGCATTACGGCTCAAGGAACGTTAAAAACATGCTTATACGATGATGGCGTACTTAATATCCGTGACTTGATGCGAGCCGGTTCATCAGATGATGATCTGAAAGAGATATTATTAAAGGCCTTTAAAAACAGGGCTAAGGATGGATTTGAAGCAGAGCGCCAAAGAAAAACGGGAACGGGAGTGTCAGAGTCGATGTCTACCATTGGTGGATAAACCAACCTATCCTGAGTTAAATAATGCCTCAATTTTTATTTGCTTTCTTACCTTATAGAAATTAATCACTTGATTTTATTATGAAAACGATTTTTACGATTGCTTTCCTTTCGTTGTTTGCTTTAGGCTATGGCCAAAATATAGTTAATCCAATTATTAAAGGTTATGGTGGTGTTTACGAGTTACCCTATGCGGATGAGAAGATTGATCCTACATTAGTTTATAATATTGTTGTAGACGTTGGGAAAGCAAGCGATCAACCAGAAGATTTGAATAGAAGCCTCGATAATGTGGCTCGGCTACTTAATTTACATGCAATGGCTGGTGTGCCAAATGATAAAATGCATGTGGCGGTAGTACTTCACGGAGGAGCTGCGTTTACAGTAAAAAATAATGAAGAGTACCGAAAGCAGTATAGTATTGACAATCCCAATATTGAACTATACAAGGAGTTAATTGATGCTGGCGTAGAAATTGTTGTGTGTGGACAAACAGTTGTTGTCAGAAAAATTGATGAGAATAAAATGGTATCGGGTATTAAAGTTGCCTCCTCTATGCTTACCTCTATGACCACTTATCAACTGAAAGGATACGCAGTGTTGATTTTCTAGTTTGGTTAAGGATCTAGGAAGTAATTAAAAGATCAATTTTTAAGCCCAAATGCAAAGAAAGGTAGATATAGAATGTGTCAGGGTTCATGTCTACCATTGGTGGATCAACCCTTCCTGTCAAAATTAAATAATGTCACATTTTTATTTGCTTTCTTACCTTACAGGAATTAATAAACTGAACCTATTATGAAAACGATTTTTACGATTGCTTTTTTAACTATTGCCGCTATTGGATACAGTCAAAAAATGGTGAATCCCATCATCAAAAGTTATGGAGGTATCTATGACTTACCCGATGCAGAAGAGAAAGTTGATCCTTTATTGGATTATAAGATCATTGTAGAAGTATTGCGCGCCAGCGAAAAGCCCGAAGATGTCAACTGGGCACTCAACAACGTAGCGCGTATGCTGAATCTGCATGCCATGGCGGGGGTGCCAAAGGAAAAACTTCATGTGGTTTTGGCTATTCACGGGCCAGCTGCTTTTACAGTACGAAATAATGAAGAATACAAGAAAGAGTATGGTGTGGATAACCCCAACCTTGGCATATACAAAGAACTACAGGATGCGGGAGTTAAAATAGTAGTATGTGGTCAATCGTTGATAGCCCGTAAAATTGATCCGGATAAAATGGTTTCAGGCATTAAAGTGGCTTCTTCCATGCTTACTACCATGACTACTTATCAGCTGAAGGGCTATGCCATGCTGATTTTCTAATCAAGAGCTTAGACAGCCAGTTGGTGTTATAACGTTTCGGTAATGTTCTTGCTCTAATATTTCCTTATTTTGCAGTCTAACTATTTTGCATGAGGAAAATTAATTTCAAAGAACACGTACTGCCTCATCTGGCGGCTGTTATTATATTTTTAATAGTCACTATTTTCTTCTTCAATCCTGTCTTTTTTGATAATAAATCAATCAGTCAGCATGACATTCAGCAATGGGAGGCCTCTTCCAAATCATTAAGAGACTACCGTGATGCCACAGGTGAAGAAGGATTGTGGGCTCCTTCCATATTCAGTGGAATGCCGGCCTATTTGGTGAACCTGGAATGGAGCAATGGTGTAATCGTTGGGATTAAAAAGATTTTGTCGGTTGGGCTTCCTCACCCTGTAGTCAATATTTACTGGGCATTCCTAAGCTATTATATTTTACTATTGGCTTTTAGGGTCAGACCTATGCTGGCTATAGCGGGTGCGTTGGCTTTTGGTCTTTCCTCTTACTTGATCATAGGTGTAGCAGCAGGTCACAACGCCCGAGTGGGTGCTATCGCATTCATGCCACTGGTGATGGCAGGTATTCATCTTGCTTTTAACAATAAAAGAATATTGGGTTTTGCTGTTACTGCGCTGGGATTGTCCATGCATTTGCGCGAAAACCATTTGCAGATGACGTATTACTTGCTGTTGATTGTGCTGGTCTATGGGTTGGTTCATCTTATCGTGGCGGTCCGTGAAAAGAATACCCTTCCTTTTTTTAAAAACCTTGGCGTTCTGATTCCTGCGGCAATTCTAGCAGTGGGCACATTCATAGGGCCATTATGGGCCATCGGTGAATACAGTGAATATTCTATTCGTGGTAAATCTGAATTGCAATCTGAAGCTCAGCCTGAGAGTGGACTGAGTCGTGACTATGCCTTTGCCTATAGCAGTGGAATGCTGGAGTCCATTACCGTCATGATTCCGAATTTTTATGGCGGCAGTAGTTCCAACTATTTGGTGCAGGATGAGGAGAGTGCCACCTACAAAGCATTAATGCAAAGTGGAGATGGTGAAATGGCCAATCAATTGTCCCGTTACACTTCTGCTTACTGGGGCCCACAATCATTAACAGCACCGTATTATGGAGGTGCTATTATGTGTTTTCTTTTTGTACTGGGGGTTGTCTTCGCTGATAAAAAATATGTTTGGTGGCTAGTGTCTGTAAGCGTATTAGGAATGATGTTCAGTTGGGGAAGCAACTTTGAAGGGTTCAACTATTTTGTTTTCGATTATTTGCCTGGCTATAATAAATTCAGATCAGTTACCTTCGCCATTGTCATTCTTTTATTTTCCTTGCCGTTGTTAGGCATGTTGGGATTAGAGAAATTTTTTGAAGAGGGATTAAACAAGGAGACGAAGAAAAAACTCATCATCGCTTTTGCTTTCACTGGAGGACTTTCCTTTTTGGTTTGGCTATTGGCAGGAATGGCCAGTTTTATGAGAGAAGGGGAGTCTCAGTTGCCAGCATGGTTCCTCAATGCCCTGATTGAAGACAGGAAAGGTTTGTTAAGAGCTGATGCTTTTAGGTCTTTCGCTTTCATACTTGGGGTGTTTGTTCTTTTGTTCTTCGATGTAAGAAAGAGAATCTCTGAAATTGGTTTTTATGCATTTCTGATATTTATGGTGGCCATGGACATGTCTCTGGTGGACAGACGTTATTTCAGTATTGATAGCTACCAAAGGAAAAGGACAGCCAACTTCGTAGCAACGGCTGCTGATCAAGAGGTAATGAAAGACAAAAGTGTTTTTCGGGTGTATAACCTGCAAGAGCCTTTTAGCCAAGAGGGCAGTTCATCGTATTTTCATAATTCATTAGGAGGATATCATGGTGCCAAACTCATGCGGTACCAGGACTTGTATGAAAACTGCCTGGGAGGAGAAACCAACGAATTTATTGAGGATGCGCAAGCAGGAAACTTACAGTTCGGTAATTATGGGTTGATGAACATGTTAAATACAAAATATATCATGTTCGGTCCGGATAAGGGTAACATCATTCCTAATCCCGCTGCAAATGGAAATGCGTGGTTTGTTCGCAATGTATTGACTGTGAATTCACCTTCAGAAGAATTGGCCAAAGTATGCGAGGTGAATACCCGCAGTACCGCGGTAATTGATAATTCTGAATTTAAAATTCAACCTATTAAGGTAGATAGTTTGGCAAGTATTGAGTTGGTGGAAATGACACCTCCTTATTTAAAGTATCAATCTTCCTCTTCAACGGGCGGACTCGCTGTGTTTTCTGAAATCTACTACCCAAAGGGTTGGGTGGCAACTATCGATGGTGAGGAGGTTCCTATCCTGCGAGCCAATTATGTGTTGCGCGCACTGGAGGTTCCTGCAGGTAAGCATCAAATTGAATTCAGGTTTGAACCGAAACCTTATATCATTGGTAACAAAATCACGATGGCATCATCGTGGATATTGTTGTTGGTAGCCCTTGGTAGTATCGGATGGACCTTGCGAAAAGAAGAATAGAGTTCGTGTTATTTCCTAACGGAATTTTGAGGGTTATCCAGTAAATTGCCAATACAATTTATAGTATGAATCGTATCGATCGCCTTACAGCTATTCTCATTCAACTGCAAACCAAACGGATTGTAAAGGCGGAAGAAGTGGCGGACCGATTTGAGATTTCTCTCCGCACTGTCTATCGTGATGTGAAGGCATTGATGGAGGCCGGTGTACCCATTGGCTCAGAAGCTGGCAAAGGATATTTTATTGTAGATGGTTATCATCTTCCTCCTGTTATGTTCAGTCAAGAGGAGGCGGGAGCAATGATGCTGGCGGGTAAGTTGGTGGAGAAGATGACAGACAAATCTGTTCGGATGGCTTTCGAATCGGCCATGAATAAAATCAAAGCGGTTCTTAAAACAGCAGAGAAAGATCATCTGGAAAACCTGAATTCCGTGATGGCAGTCCATTTCAATCAATGGAGAAGGAATCCTGAACTACCTAATCATTTCATAACAGATATTCAGAAATCAGTGGCCAATAAGGAGGTACTTAAAATAGAGTATTGTAGCTCCAAAGATGTGACTACTTCTCGCGAAGTGGAGCCTATTGGTTTGTTTTTTTATGCTGGAGCCTGGCATTTGATAGCCTGGTGCAGAATGCGTAAGGGATACCGCGATTTTAGATCTGATCAGATTAAAGAACTTAAGCTAACTGGAGATCATTTTGAGGGCAGTAACCTTTTGTCTTTGAAAGAGTATTTCAAAACCTATGAATCTGACCATGAAGGCCTGATAAAAGTTAAGCTTACTTTCGAGAAATCCTCCCTCTCCTCAAGACCTTTCTATGGTGCTGTTAATGAGACAGACCTGGGCGATCGTGTACAAGTTGAATTTATGATGGACAACCTGGAACTGGCTGTTCGGTGGCTGATGCACTATGGTTCTGCTGTGGAGATTGATGAACCTGAAGAGTTGAAAACTTTGATGGCCAAACGTGCTGAGGAGTTGTTTCTTCATTATAGCAAGGTGAACGAGCTCAGCAGCTCTTCCTAAAAATTATTTCTGATTCCACTTTTCTGCTGACATACGGTTGTCAATAAGGGATGTTTCTTTGCCCCAATAATGATCACAAGACCCAAGTATTATGAGAAAAATTATTTTAAATGTAGCAATGAGCCTTGACGGATTGATTGAAGGACCCAATGGAGAATTTGATTGGTGTTTCACAGATCAGGACTACGGGATGACCGATTTTTTAGAGAGGATTGATGCGGTATTGTACGGAAGGAAGAGTTATGAGGTGATGATGAAAGAAGGTAAGGGCAAGAACCCTTTTGACAGTAAGCAAAGTTTTGTTGTTAGCAGTGTGCTATCTGGTCATACGGATTATACGCTGATAAATGGCGATGTGTTGCAAAAGGTAAAGGAGTTGAAAAACAGTACAGGAAAAGATATTTGGCTTTTTGGTGGAGCCGAATTGACGGCCAGTCTGATGCAGGCAAAACTGGTAGACGAGTTAATGCTGGCTGTACATCCCATTATTTTAGGTAAGGGTAAACCTCTTTTTAATGCATTGCCTGGTAGGGTTTTAACAAAGTTAATTGCCTCAAAACCTTATTCTTCAGGTTTAGTAGCCATGCATTACAGTTTAAATAATTAATCCATAAGAGATGAAAAGAATCATTGTCATTTTATGTGTGTTTTGTATCTGCGGATTCACTCAAACCCATGCTCAAATGAAATTAAATGCGGGAATTGTAACTTCTAAATTGGAGGAGACCAAAGCGTTCTATACTTCAGTTTTGGACTTTGGCGTCACCTTCGAAAATGAATTCTATCTTTTGATGCATACGCCCAACCATCAGGCAGAGTTGAGCTTTTTGCTTCCTGATCACCCCACACAAAATCCACTTTTTCAAGAACCATTTAAAGGTGAAGGGATGTACTTGACCATTGAGGTGGACGATGTGGATAAAGAGTATGAACGGATTTTAAAAACGGGAATACAAATTGCTGTTGCCCTTCGAGATGAACCTTGGGGTGACCGGCACTTTGCTATTATAGATCCAAATGGAATTGGCATTGATATAGTGACCTATTCCAAGCCTGATGAATAATCTGCATATGCACGATAAAAGTAAAGCCGACTGACTCCACCAAGTGATTGGTTATTTACTCTACCTTTGCTGCGTTATCGAAAAACTGATTGAACATAGAACAATTGGTCCGCGAGGTAGAGGAGGTATTCCTTGCGCTGGACGAAGAAATAGCTGCTTTCAAGAAAAGTACCAGCCTGGGTTGCAAATCCGGATGCGGGAAGTGCTGTCTTAAACCAGATATCGAGGCTACCGTCCTTGAGTTTATCCCTTTTGCGTATCACCTTTATAGAAATGGCAAAGCAATTGAGTGGCTTGAAAATCCATCATTGACCAATGCGCTTTGCGCTATTCTGGATTCTAGCTTGCCAGGTGTCGGGCATTGTGCTTCCTATAACCATAGAGGTATGATTTGTCGCTTGTTTGGCTTTTCTGCCAAACTGAATAAGTACGGTCACAAAGAACTAATCACCTGTCAGGTAATCAAGACAGAGCAACCGGAAGCCTTTCTTACGGCTTATGCAGAGACTGTGGCTGGCAGTCCAACTCCCCTAATGAGAGACTATTATATGAAAATGTATGGGATTGATTGGGAGCTCAGTCAAAAATTTTATCCTATTAATATTGCTATCAAGAAAGCGATAGAAACTGTACTGCATTATTATGCCTATCGGGAAGAGGAAGGTGTAGTTATTACTAAATAGGGGACATGAGGTACTAGTCCCTAGCTAGAATCTAAATTCTACGTGATCAACAACCTTTTTTAGTAGACTTGGAGAAGCCATACCTGTAGTAGATGGAATGGTATTTTTTGATGTCTTAATAAGACCAAATGAATGGTCTTTAAAAACCATAGTAGTGAGTGTGATAATCACTGCGATGAGTATGCCGAAAAGTAGTATTAAGTCTTTATTTGAAAATTTCATCTTCACTTCAATCAAATATACCAAACAGGGTGCCACACTTGAAATCGACCATCTTGCGGTAATTTGGCACCTTTATGGTCAGCAATCGTTCAAATTCGAACAATAAAACCTTCCATCCGTACATAATACCACGTATTCAAGCAATGGTTACTCTTTGACACCTGATAGTTATTAAAGGTTTAAAGGGAATTAGCTGCTGGGTATCATTTAGCGGAACTTTTATTGAATTCGGTGCTGTTTTCTGATAAATTTGTTGGGTATGACCAGTGTAAGTAAATCATTATCAATTTTAATTTTAGCCATAGCGGCATTTTCAGTGCATTCTAGCTACGGTCAGGTAGAGACTGTTGCCTCAAATAGTGATAGTCCAGTCAACTGGATGACCTTTGAGCAGGCCATCGAAAAGTCGAAGACGGAGAAGCGTAAAATCTTTATTGATGTGTATACCGACTGGTGTGGGTGGTGCAAGGTGATGGATAAGAATACATTCAGTGAGGAGAAGATAGCTAAGATCCTTAACGAACAGTTTTATCCTGTAAAATTCAACGCAGAGCAAAAAGAGGACGTTGAGTTCAGTGGCACTACCTTCAAATTTGTGCCCTCAGGCAAAAATGGATATCATCAATTGGCTGCTGCTTTACTTAATAACCAGCTTTCCTACCCTACAGTAGTCTTTCTGGATGAGGAGTTTAGAATGATACAGCCGCTTGCCGGATATCAAAAAGCTCCGGAATTCCATAAGATTATTCAGTTCATAGGAGGCGACCACTATAAGAAAACGAAGTGGGAAGAATGGCAAACTATTTATAAATCGCCTTATATCGGTTCTGAGGATTAAATCTCAACCTAATTCATAGCTCATAAAAAAAACCCAACAATATGCTGGGCTTTTTCTTTATGTACTTTACACCATTTATTGAGGCGGGTTATTTTCTTTCTTAGTTTTTTGCGAATCGATGTAACCCAGTGCAGCTACAAATCCGATTAGCACGGCAACAATGATGATAAATAAGTTAGCGCCATCTCCAATTACTTGCTCAAACATAGTTCGTTTCGTTTAGTGCCTCAAAGTTAGTCTAAACTTCGAATTGGTAAAATTTGAAGTTGTTAATTTTGTCAAAAATGAGCTTTTAAGAGTTTAAATACCTAGCTCCTCTTTGTTTTGCTTGAGCACGTCAATGATAAAGGCAATGTGCTCCTTAAGGTCAACACCGAGCAATTCCACACCCTTGTACACTTCATCCCGCTCCACCTTGGCGGCAAAGCCCTTGTCCTTTAGTTTCTTTATAACCGATTTGGGTTCCAATGTGGAGACCCCTTCTGGTCGTACCTGACAGCATGCCACGATAAAGCCCGTAAGTTCATCACAGGCCAAAAGTGCCTTGTCAAGCAAAGTATCATAGGGAACGTTCCACTTGGTATAATGGGCAGATATGGCATGAGCGATCTTAGCCTCACCCATTTCGTTTAGCTTCTCTACAATGATGGCAGGATGTTTTTCTGGAAAGGCCTCATAGTCTGCATCATGCAGCAGTCCGGCAATAGCCCATTCATTTTCATCTTCTTTGTATTTTTTTGCGTAGGCCTCCATTACCAATTCAATGGTGCGCATGTGGCGCAGCAGGCTTACACTTGTAGTCATCGACTCAAGAATTACTCTTGCTTCCGCTCTATCCATTCTTCAGATTGGTTTTCTTGGGCTTCCTCCTGAATACGAAGAGGTTGACAAAGGCAACGATCATGATAATACCCAGTACGACCAATGAGATCACCATTCTCGTATTCTTGAGCTCGAGGGTTTTTATTTCGTCATCCTTACGCAAAGCCTCCATTTCCTTTTCTTTCTCTGATAGATCAAGTGCAATTTCCATCTGCGCTATTCTTCTGCTGCTCTCTTCACCATAGATCTTTTCCCTTGAGGCATCATATTTTACCATCACCTCATAGGCGTCTTTCATTTTACCTTGTTTGGCATAGTTGGTAGCGAGGCTTCTTAATATTTGAGGTTCAAAAATAAAAGCCTGTAGATTTTTACTTAATGCAAGTGCATCCTCCAGGTAGCCCTCAGCATTGGAAGTTTGTCCAGCCTGCACATACACTTCTCCCAGGTTGGCAGTTATATTTAAAATGCCAATCTGATTGTTTTCTTTTTTAGCAAGTTCTAGTGCACGGCTATAATATTCTACGGCTCTTTGTAAATTTCCCTGTCTCACATAAACGTTTCCAATATTGCTTAAAGGATCGGAATATATGCGCCCAGCTTTTTCGGCCACCTGAAATGCCTGCGAATAATACTTGAGTGCTTGCTCATAGAGTTGCAGATCACTGTGCAGGTTCCCCAGGTTGTTCATTGTACCTATCACTCTTTCATTGTCGTCAATCTTTGTAAAAAGCTCAAACGCCTCTTCAAAGTATTTCATGGCTTGACCATAGTCTTTCTTCAAAGAGTAGATCGTGCCAATGTTATTTTTTGAAGTAGCAATTCCCTCAGTGTTCTCCAGGGTATTGTATATGTTCAGTGAGGTAAGATAATATTCGAGCGCTTTATCCAGTGCCCCCTGGTTGCGATAAGCCACACCCAGGTTATTGTATGAGGCAGCCATCCCTTTTTGGTCGTCAATTTCTGTGGCCAGAGTCAGTGCTTCTCGGGTATATCCAAGTGCCTTTACTGGATCGAAATTAATGTGCGCCCTGAATAATTCATTCAAGGTTTTGACCTTTAGATCTCCATCAACTTTGGTCAACTGATTTTCCAAACTGTCAATGGTAGATGCGCTGACATAAGAACTAAAAATGCCAATCAATAATAGAGTCAGGCAAAGCCTTTTCATATAAAATTGTTTTATGGCCGTAAAATTAAGATTATAAATTGAAACAGTAGTCAGGTTTGTAGTGGACATATGCCATTTGCTGCCATATGGCTCAATTTCGCCTATTCCTTATTAAATGTCTGATTTTGGTTTAATTTACCATTCTGTTTCACAGAAACACATATGAACCCAAAAGTGGAGTTAGCGTTCAACTTTAGTTAAGTAACATAAAAAATAATGCAATGATGAGAGCCGGTATTTTGTTTTTCAGTCTTATGATTTCTTTTTCTCTTTCTGCACAGCAAAATGAACAAGTGGCTATTATGGAGCCTATCAATTATTTGTTTGAGGGGATGAACAAAGGAGATAGCGCATTGGTACATAAAGCATTTATGGATGATGTTGCGTTTGCCACCATAGGAGAAGATAAGGAAGGAAATCCCAGATTCAGCCGAGGTGACCTCAACCGTTTTTTGGTAGCTATGGGCACTCCAAGAAAAGTGGTTTACTCAGAACCTATCTGGGATGTAAAAATTGAGGTGGATGGTAACTTGGCACAAGTATGGGCCAAGTATGCATTCTATCTCGACAAGGAGCTGCACCATTGTGGTGTGGATGCCTTTCAGTTATTCAAAACAGCAGGTGGATGGAAAATTTTTCAACTTACAGATACAAGGCAAACGGAAGGTTGCAATGTTCCTGTAGCAATTCAAAATAGATTCAAATGAGAAAGATAATTTTAGCCTGCACTGTATTGAGTGCACTTCTTGTAGGTTGTTCGCAGCCACAACCGCAGCAGGAGCAAGAACCTCCGGTGATCACAACCTTCATATTGGTACGTCACGCTGAAAAGGCAGATGACGGAACAAAAGATCCACCACTAACTGAAGATGGGGCGATAAGAGCAAACGATTTGGTAAAGTTGTTCCATGAAACAAAAATTAATGCGATTTACAGCACGCCATATAAGCGAACGCAGGAGACTGTAGCACCAATAGCTGAAGCCAAAGGACTTTCAGTGCTTTCCTATGAACCAATGAAGGGAGAAGTGATGGATAGTCTATTGAATACCCATAGCGGAGGCACTGTGTTGGTGTCAGGTCACTCCAATACTACACCATGGGTGGCTAATTATTTTTTGGGAGCAGAAAGCTTTCCCAATTTTGAAGATTCAGATTATGATAATGTAATGGTGTTATCCATCATAGAAAAAGGAAATGCCAAAGTGACGTGGTTAAACTACGGTACATCAACCAACTAAGTATTTAATGTCGATGGAATACAGGAGACTCGGAAAATCAGGATTGCAACTAAGTGCTTTGTCATTAGGCTCATGGCTTACGTTTGGTAAGCAGGTAGATGATAGCATTGCAGAAGATTTGATGACAGTGGCATACGACAACGGAGTTAATTTTTTTGACAATGCGGAAATTTATGCGCGTGGCAAATCCGAAATTGTCATGGGAAAGATTCTCAAAAAAAAGCAATGGCAGAGAGATAGTTATGTTGTTTCAAGCAAGGCTTTTTTTGGGTTGGGTGGAGAGTTAAAACCAACTCAAAAAGGCTTAAATAGAAAACACTTGGTGGAGGCTTGCGAGGGAGCATTGCAACGCCTGCAATTGGATTACCTCGATTTGTATTTCTGTCATCGTCCCGATAAACAAACACCTATTGAGGAAACAGTGTGGACAATGCACAACCTTATCCTTCAAGGTAAAATTTTGTATTGGGGCACCAGCGAGTGGAGTGCGCAGGAAATATCGGAAGCGCATATGGTAGCACAACGATATAATTTAATCGGCCCAGTCATGGAGCAGCCGCAGTATAATATGTTGGTGCGTCAACGGGTAGAGGTGGAGTACAATCAATTATATAAAACTGTTGGACTGGGAACTACGATTTGGTCACCCTTGGCGAGTGGAGTGCTATCAGGAAAATACAATGATGGGTTTCCAACCGACACCCGATTGGGAATCGAAGGCTTGGATTGGTTGAAAGAAAGGAGTTTCGCAGAAGGGAATTTACCAAGGGCTAAAAAGCTGGCTGTATTGAGTAAGGAATTGGGAATGTCAATGCCCGTGCTGGCGTTAGCATGGTGCTTAAAAAATCCAAACGTGAGCACTGTGATACTGGGTGCGTCCAAGATAGAACAACTGAAGGAAAACTTTAAAGCAGTAGAGGCACAAACTCACTTGTCTGTTGAAGTAATGGAGAAAATTGAAGCCGTATTGGACAATAAGCCTGAACAACCGCAATTCTAACTTACCGCTTGTCTGAAAAGTGACAATTATTTAATCCTTAACTCGGATTTCTTCGTTAAACCATAATCAAGCAATAGAATTTCTATTGCATGATTTGACGAATGAAAATCAATATGTTACGTCCTTTTACTAAAAACTGCTTTAGTGATTTTCATTGTCAAGGTTTAACCCTGACAATCCTGACGGTTACGGCAGGATTCGTCATTAACATACCTCATTTGTGTTTTTCTTGTGCAAATTTTGGGTTAAATTGAGATATGCATCGTATGGTGACCATAGTGCTTGCATTCTCCCTTTTGCCGCTTGCCTCATTTGCCCAGCAGGAGGAAATCAGGAAAAGTATTTATTTCCGTGGAGGAAGTTATTATGTAGACCGATATCAGGCCGAAGAACTCTCGAACTGGCTCGATTCCATCCCCAACCTATTAGAGAAGTATCAAATTCAGCTGACAAGCCACACTGACCCTGTAGGAGGTAAAGAATTTAATGAGTGGCTTTCTAGAATGCGGAGCGAAACGGTTTTTCAATTGCTCAAGGAATTGAGTATTCCCGAGTACATGATCCATATCAAAAATTGGGATTATGAAAACGCGGTTTATCGCAATGATAATTACTACGGGCGCAGGCTGAATAGGCGCGTAGATGTGATTTTGCACCCGATTGTTTTCTAAAACCAGTGTTTCCACAGCCGTCCGTTTTAGGACACCTTTTTTCGCAACCGGACGATAAACTGCGTAACTTCATCGTTTATTTGTCGTCTAACCCCCAAAATAGCCATTGGCATTATTGTTGGCTAATGTTCAACTGAAACTTTTCATGCATGATTCAATTAAAGGACATCGATAAATATGTCGATTCTAGATTTCAACGAACTTTTATCTTAAAAGGAGTTGACCTCAAAGTAGAGCAAGGTGAATTCCTAACCATAATGGGACCCAGTGGAGCCGGTAAATCTACACTGATGAACATCATCGGTATGTTGGACGAACCCTCTGCAGGGGAGTATTACTTTTTTGATGAGCCCGTCCACAAGATCAAGGAACGCAAGAAATCGGAGATGCATAAAAACTACATCGGTTTCATTTTTCAGGCCTATCACCTCATTGATGAACTTACCGTGTATGAAAACATTGAAACGCCCTTATTGTACAAAGGCGTGAGTGGTAGCCAACGGAAGAGTATGGTAGCAGAATTGCTCGATCGTTTTAATATGGTGGCCAAAAAAGATCTCTTTCCAGAACAACTTTCAGGAGGACAGCAGCAATTGGTAGGCGTAGCCAGGGCCATTATAGGGCAACCCAAGTTGTTATTGGCCGATGAGCCTACTGGCAATTTGCACTCCGAGCAAGGAAAGCAAATCATGGACATCTTCGAAGAGTTGAACAACGAAGGGATGACCATTATTCAGGTAACGCATGCAGAAGAAAATGCCCAACGGGGAAAACGCATTGTGAAGGTGGTGGATGGAGCATTGGAGTCTGATGAATTGGTAAACAAAAGTGAAAAAGTAAAAGAATAAATAGAGAGAAGTATGAAGTCTAGTGCATTGCTGTTTTTGTTTTGTATTTCGACTGTGACTTTTGTGAGTGGACAAGAGCCGGTGAAAACGCTAACGTTTAAGGAGGCAGTCAAAATTGGTCTTGAAAAAAACCTGGCGCTCAACCAGCAAGAGAATTTGTTGATTGCATCGCAGGTCAATAAAACTGCAGGTATCTTAAGGATGGCGCCAAGCGTCAACGTGACAGGAAATGCCGGACGTAATGATGGAAACTCATTTAATCAGCAGCAGGGACAGGTAGTAAATGGTGTGATTGACTTTTTTGGAGCCAATGCCAATGCCAATATGCCTTTGTTCAATGGCTTCAATAACTTTAACTCGTATCGACAGGCTTCCAATCAGTATGAAGCACAGATACATTTAGTAAAAAGGACCAATCAAGATGTGATTAGGGATGTGGCCAATCAATATCTGGTGTGCCTGTTGGATAAAGAACTGCATGAGATTCAAAAACAAAATGTGGAAACACAGCAGCAGCAATATGATCAAATTAGAGAGCAGGTGGCAGCAGGGAGCCGGGCAGAGGTAGACCTTATCAATCAGGAGTACCAGGTGAAAAATGCGGAGCTTTTGGCAATGCGCGCTGCATTTACATTGAGAAATGATTTAGCAACCCTTTCACAGACGCTGCAGGTGGATCCCCTTACGCAACTAGAAATAGAAGACCCCAATTGGGATGTAAACCTTGAAGATGGCGAAGTAAAAAGCATCGATGAGATAAGCACCACAGCGATTGAGCAAAGGAGTGATTTAGCCCGGGCAAAATTTAACGAAAAGGCATCGCAATTTGGATATCAGTCTTCGAAGGGGACTTTCTTTCCTAGGGTAAATTTGTTTGCACAGTACGGATCACAATACAACTACATCCAGAGTGCCACCAACCGCACTTTCGAGCAACAGTTCAGGGATGATAATACTCAATTTACCTATGGACTCACATTTACGATTCCGATCATAGGAGGATTTCAGAACAGAAATGCTACAGTAGCCAATCGTGTGGCCTACGAAAACTCCAGACTGCAAACTGAAAACACCGAAATACTGGTGAAAAGTGACGTACTGAGAGCTTATCAGAATTATAGAGACGCAAGATCAAACTATGATGCAGCAAGTGCTCAGTTAAGGGCTGCTCAACTTTCGCAAGAGCTGGAGCAAGAGCGATACAGACTAGGTATCTCCGATATTGTTGCCCTTACTGTAGCCAATCAGAATAGCGTGCAAGCACAAGGTGATTTTGTAAGTGCCAGATACACGCTAATGTTCCAGAAGCTGCTTATTGGCTATGCTTCAGGAACACTTAATTTCGAGGATATACCTTGATTTTTGAGGTCTGAATAGGCAGATTTTTACTCATTTTTTATACATTTGCAGCCCCGCTGAGTAGTGGGGCTCTTTTTTTGACCAAAAAGGGAAGTTTTTAACAAAAATGAGGTAGTCAGCCCAGCTGCTTCATGTAATCAGGGCAAATACAAGATGACAAAACCAAAAGACACAAAACCTAAGGCCAAGCCTGAAAGTGACGAATTGAAGCCGGTTGCCAAAAAGGCAAGCAAAGCTGATGTAGAGATTGAATTGGATGAAGAGGATGAATTGGCCGAATTCAAAAAAGAGAAAAAAGCTCAAGAAATGGGCGAAGAAGCAACTGCACGTATTATCAGCAACGTAGCTGACCGCAGATCTTCAACTACATCACCAGTTTCTTTGGAAAGCTTCGATTGGGATGCTTTCGATCGCAAAGGATTTGGCGAAGGCTATTCTCAGAAAGACCGCGAAGAAATCACCAACATGTACTCAGGTACTGTTACTTCAGTGAATGAAAGTGAAGTAGTAGAAGGCCTCGTAGTGGGTATCAATGATAAAGACGTGATTTTAAACATTGGATTTAAGTCAGACGGACTTGTGCCGGTGGCTGAATTCAAAGATTTGCCCAACCTGAAAATTGGCGATAAAGTAGACCTTTTTATCGAAGAGCGCGAAAATGCAATGGGACAATTAGTGCTGTCTCGCAGAAAAGCGAAACTCGTAAAAGGATGGGAGAATATTCAAAAAGGATTTGATGAGGATCTGGTAATTGAAGGATTTGTAAAGCGCAGAACCAAAGGTGGTTTGATTGTAGACGTTTTTGGAATCGAGGCTTTCTTGCCAGGATCACAAATTGATGTGAAGCCAATCCGTGACTTCGATATTTATGTAAATAAATCGATTGAAGTAAAGGTGGTGAAGATCAACTACAGCAACGACAACGTAGTTGTATCGCACAAAGTATTGATTGAGAAAGACCTTGAGCAGCAAAAAGCGGTGATCCTGAACAACCTTGAAAAAGGTCAGGTATTGGAAGGTGTGATCAAGAACATGACCAACTTCGGTGTATTCATCGACTTGGGTGGTGTAGACGGATTGTTGCACATCACTGATATCTCATGGGGACGCATCAACCACCCTGACGAACTGTTGAAGTTGGATCAGGTAGTGAAAGTGGTGGTGTTAGACTTTGATGAGGACAAGAAGAGAATTTCTTTAGGTATGAAGCAATTGACTGCTCACCCTTGGGATTCTTTGCCTGCGGATATCACTGTAGGATCTAAAGTGAAAGGTAAAATTGTGAATGTAGCCGACTACGGAGCATTCCTTGAAATACAGCCAGGCGTAGAAGGTTTGATCCACGTTTCAGAAATGAGCTGGTCACAACATTTGCGCAATCCACAAGACTTCATCAAAGTAGGTGAAGAATTGGAGGCAGTGGTATTGACTATCGATCGTGATGAGCGCAAGATGTCATTAGGCATTAAGCAATTGACAGAAGATCCTTGGACGCGTCAGGATGTGATGACCAAGTACGCGATAGACACCAAGCACAAAGGTGTGGTACGTAATCTTACCAACTTCGGATTGTTTATTGAATTAGAAGAGGGAATCGATGGTTTGGTTCACGTTTCGGATTTAAGCTGGACAAGAAAGATCAAACATCCTTCAGAATTCATCAAAGTGGGTGATTCATTGGATGTGGTAGTATTGGAATTGGATGCAGCTAACAGAAGATTGGCATTGAGCCATAAGCATTTGGAAGAGAATCCTTGGGATGCTTTCGAATCTGTATTCCAGGTAGGAACAGTGCATAAGTGTACAGTGATTAGCAAGACAGATAAGGGTGGAGTATTGGAGTTACCTTACGGTATTGAAGGATTCTGTTCGGCTAAGAATCTTGTGCGCGAAGACGAAAGCAAGATCGAAGCAGGTGAGGCGTTAGAATTCAAAGTAATTGAATTCTCTAAAGACGACAGAAGAATTGCATTGAGCCATAAGGCCATGTGGTCAACAGAAGAAGAGAAAGTGGTTGCACCAACGGCTAAGAAGCGTGCGCCTTCAAAAGGAAAGGCGATCGATAAAATCAACAAGGAAGCTGAAAAGTCTACTTTGGGAGATATCGAAGCGTTGAGTGCTTTGAAGGACAAGATGAACGCAGATAAGACCAAAGGGTCTGAATAATAATTGCAGACAGAAAAAGGTGGTCAACAAAAGACCACCTTTTTTTGGGTGAAGCTAATTTCATAATTTTGTATAGATAATAGGTCTCTCTGCCAAAGGCAGATAAAGTGGCCGCCTGCCAGCCGAAGCATAAGCGAAGGCTGGAGTGGCTAAAGACTTAGAGTGTATAAGTATTATAACAATTAAGGTCTCGTGGCCGCAAGTCAGCCGAAGCTTTAGCGTAGGCTGTACCTGTTAACCGAAGCTTCAGCGTAGGTTAAAAGTGGCTACCTGCCTGCCGCAGGCAGGGGCAAGCTCTGCAAAAGTGTTTTTGCAGAAATTGTTCGTTGATCTACATTAGTGGCAAAGTTTAATTAAGGTCTCGTGGCCGAGTGGCTAGGCAGAGCTCTGCAAAAGCTCCTACAGCGGTTCGAATCCGCTCGAGACCTCAAACAACAATGATCAGCGCCCTCCCGACAAAGTCGGGAGGGCGTTTTTATTTTTGATCAACGAGTAAGCCCGCTTGAACGAGTGGGATCAAAAATAAAAACAGCTGATGCAATCAGCTGCTGATCATTGTTGTTTGGCGCCCCCCCCTTAGGATCAGCGTTAGCTAATCCGTCTTTAAAGAATATGATCAAATAAAAAAATCGCTGACGATCGTCAGCGTTGCTTGATCTTGAAGCGCCCATCCCAAGGATCAGCGTTAGCTAAACCTCATTGTCTTTCTGTGCTTCCTCCCTTGCCGTCATTACGAGCAGAAGAGTAGGCGTGAAGTGATACTGACTATTCTTTAATAAACTTTCTGTAAAAGTTCCTAAGAGACTGCTTTCTTTTAGTACCCTGCAGGCTATCTTGTAAAAGTTAAAAAAACCTCCAAGCTAGACCAACCCATTTCTGTACACATAGCCAACAAGGTCAGCAGTGTTTTTTGATTTGGTTTTTTTTATGAGATCGTAACGATAAGTTTCCACCGTTCGTGGGCTGATATCAAGTTCCTTTGCGATTTCATTACTTGTCTTACCCCTAGAAATTAGAGTAACCATTTGGACTTCCCTTTGAGAAAAATGGATTTTGGGAATATTGATTGAAAGCCCTTGTTTCAGCCACTTATTTATTCTGTTATCAAACTGAGAATGATAGTAATAGTCTCCATTCATCAACGTCCGAATGGCATCTACCAATTCTTTCTCATCAGCCATTTTAGTTAGAAAACCCCTCACCCCAATTTGCAGAAAATTCATTACCACGGGCAATTCATCATATTGAGTAAAAGCCAGAATTTTTATGTTTTTTTTCCTGGCAAGAATTCTTTTGGCTGCTTCAAATCCATTCATCTCTGGCATGTTAAAATCCATGAGAACCAGATCAATTGGGTTTTCCAAACAAATCCGCACGGTCTCGGTGCCCGTCCCCGCTTCCCATAAATCCATAACCAGGTTATTCTGAATTAGTATTTGCACAATACCCCTCCTTGCCATAAGGTGGTCTTCAGCAACTAGGAAATTTATTTTCTTCATTGTGTAAGGTCCTAATTATGAGGATTATAAAAATATGAAAAACTTATACTTTGATGACAATAATACCATTAAAATACGGTATAAAATAGGAATGCCTTTAACGTAATTTATACACTAATTTCTACTTACCGAATAAATATTTTTAGTGAAGTAATGTTCTAATGACAATTGAATAATTGGAAGGAAGAATTACAATGATGATCCAGAGTTAAAAATTGAAATTATGTTAAAAGTCTACTGTTCACTGTTAATAACTTGCTTTTTCACAATACTTGCATTTGGGCAGCCTTCTTCTCCAACGGATATAGAAATTAAAAAAATAATTCCACCTACACCCAATGCGGCTAGCTTGGGCAGTTATGGAAACGTTCCAATCGGGCTTTATACAGGGCAACCCAATGTTAATTTTCCGCTCTATGAGATTCAATATAATGACATTACAGTCCCTATCAATTTGTCCTATAATTATTCGGGGCTAAAAGTGGAGGAGTATCCTTCATGGGTAGGTACAGGCTGGACCTTAACAGGAACTGGTGTAATTTCTCGTCAGGTCAGAGGATTGCCAGATGAGACAACTGCTGGGTACAATGGATCAGAAAGGAATGGATTAAAAACAGTCGACTTTATCAATAGTGGGGGAAATATATCCGAATTTTCACAATTCCTAAATGGGGTGAGGGGTGGATATAAGGATGCTGAGCCTGACATGTTTGTGCTGAGTATGCCAGGACACTCGGCCAGGTTCTTTTTTGATGAAACCCAATGCAACACAACCCTCAAACAGGCCGTTGTCATTCCTCATCAGAAATTGGAAATCGTAGGTCATTTCAACTATACCGGCATTTATAATATTAGGCCGGGTATTATAGAAAAATTTGTAGTTACAGATCAGAAGGGAATTATTTACACTTTTGATATTACAGAGAAGGCCGAGGGTCTGGAGCTAGGGGATCCTGATGCGGATGATTTTGCAAATTCTTGGTACTTGAGCAAAATTGAAACCCCGAATGGAAATATTGTAAATTATCAATACTCTTTCCGAACATTAGATATGCCAGCCACTTTGTTTGAAAGAAGAATGATTCCTTTTAGTTCAACGGGCAATGTCTCATTGACAAAAGTGTACAACTCAACTTCAACAAGAGAGGCAATTCTTAATAGAATAACATTTAGAAATGGATTTGTAGATTTTATAGAAGGGGCTTCTCGTCAAGATTGGAATTCATCATCCTGGTATTATTCAAAATTGAATGCGACAGAGCAGCCAAAAGTTCTTTCTAAAATCGTGGTTAATGTAGGGGGTAAGCTAGTCAAGGAAATCGAAATGGACTATAGTTATTTTGGATCCATGTCTCGCCTAAGACTAGATCGTTTTGTTGAAAAAAACGAAAATACTGCTAAAGCACCCTATCTTTTTTCATACTTGGATGGCACTTTTCCTGCAATCGGCAATGAGAACTCTTTGTTTCATCAAGATCACTGGGGCTATTACTTAGGTAGCTCAGTCAACGGAACATTTATCTCAACTCTACTACCTCCGTACACTAATTCCATACCGAATATCAACGGATCTTATACTATTTATTCTGTGGCTGGAAATACTCGGACATCAAATTTCTCAACGGGTCGCCTTGGATTACTAAATAAAATTACTTACCCTACTGGAGGTTATACAGAGTTCCAATATGAGCCTAATGAGTATTGGGGGAAGCCTGAATTTAATTTATGCGGAGGAGAATTTGAGCCTACGGACTCCACAAAAGTGAATTTGAATTGGGGGACTGAATATGAAACACGCCAGTTTACAATTACAAATCAGACCTGCATTAAGTTTGACTATGCCATAAGTGCTCCATGTATTGATGGAGAAGCAGGGGTAAGAATAGATAATGAATTGGGAACGAGTATAATGCATCACATTGTCTCCAATAAATTAATGGGTTTGGATTACAGTGATTTTGGTCCATCTTCAGGTGAACTTTTCTCGCTTCCCCCAGGGACTTATACGCTTTTGGCCTGGGGTATAAATGAAAACACATGCGGACAATCAACTATTGCAAATATTACACTTCATCAGATTATTCAGGATAGCCTAGGGTTTGCAAATTTGGATGCTGGCGGTGCACGAATAAAAAGCACAAAAGATTGTGGAGAGGATGAGTCGTGCATTAATCGTAATTATTTTTACCAGGATCTCAATTCGCCTGAAAAATCAAGTGGTATTTTACTGAATCCCCCTGTATATGAACACTATCAGACAGTCAGATTTGATGAGCAGTCAGCGGGAGGCCAAACGAATTATGTTGATGCATTGGCAATCTTTTTGACCTCGCAAAGTCAGGTTCCAATAGCAACAACTTCAGGGGGAGTCATAGGTTATCAAAATGTAACTGTAATGGAGGAACAAGATGGTTCTAAGGGCCGGAGTGAGTTCCATTTTACATCTGCGCAGGAATATCCAGATAACGGATCCAGCCAATATCCTTACCCACCCAAAATATCAAACGATTGGAAACGAGGGGTTCAATTATTTAAAAAAGACTATAATAATCTATATCCCAATCCTTCATCAATCCTTTCTGTTCAATCTTCAGATCCTTGTATTACAAATACCTACAATAGACAGATTGCATTCAGACCTAAAAAACTTATAGATTCTCAAGGATCTTATTCTCTCGTTATCGATGATTTTGAATTTCCATCTTATAGTTATGAATCAGGCTGGTTAAGCACCTGTAGTCAACATCGCATCGCTTATGGATATTTAAACGATGTTCAACAGTCACTTGCAACAGACCAAAATTTCTTTTACGAGAATTCCGCTCATATGCAGGTAACCAGAATAGAGACGACCAATAGTAAAGGTGAACAGCTCAAATCTACAATGAAATACATTGAAGATGTAGCTTCTGTGGTAGGTTTGTCACAAATTGAGCAATTGGGTATTCAGAGCCATCCAAATAAGATGGCTATTGTTGAACAACAAGAATTCAACGGATCATCATTGGTGTCAACAACGCGCAATATTTACAATGGCCCAAAGCTCTCTAAGGTGCAGTTTGCTACCGGAACAAATCAGCTTGAGGACTATGTAAACTACAATTCGTATGACAACTATAATAATGTCCTAAACTATACAACCAGATATGGGGAGATTAAGTCTTACTTATGGGATAACACTGGGATGTTTCCAATAGCGGAAGCAACCAATGCTAATCATTCAGATATTTATTTCACAAGTTTTGAAACAACAGGGTTGCCTTTCTTGGATGGTAACGGCAACAATGCTGCCATGAGCGGAACTAGAGTGCTGAACTCTGGCAACTTCACCTTTCCTTCCAATTACATACCCAGTGATCCTGGCAACACGCTAATGAGCTATTGGTATTGGCAAAACAACCAATGGAATTTTAGTGGTGAAATTCCTTATTCCAACACCATTACTACTGCAGCTTCAAGGCTGGATGAAATTAGGGCTTTTCCTAAAGGGGCCTTTTTAACTACGCTGACTAATGAGCCTGGCATAGGAACCACGAGTGTTACTGATTCGAACAACCAAAGCTTGCACTATGAATATGATCTCTTAGGGAGACTGCTGCTTGTCCGCGATCATAATGGCAATATACTTAAAGAGTACAAGTATCACTATCAGGGACAAAACTAAAGGGTACTATGAAATCACTACTAAGAAAAATTATGTGCCTTGGGCTCCTGTTCACAAGCGTCATCAGCTTAGCGTCTGTGGATTCAAGCACTCCTGTTCCGTCAGCTACTGTTAGCGGGCCCACCTCTGTGGCACTTGGATCTACGGTTACCTACACTATAGGAGTTTCTGGCGGGTTTGTACCGGGCGTGGTCATTACAATTCCTGAGAAAGGATCTGCAGGAGTACCCTACCCTTCAAATAAAGCCAATTATTATAAGGTGGATGTGTATTGGTATGCTGGAGGTTCATCGGCTGTTAAAGTATTTGACCAAAGTGAAGTATATTCTGCTACATCAAGCACCATAACTATTAGTAGTCCATCGGTGGGGCCGGTTACAATCTCAGGTGGTGTTTCGTCAAGATGTCAGGGAGGAGGGACCACCACCTTTTCGGCTTCTGCCCAATATGCAACCAGCTACAGCTGGAGTATTTCTCCTGGAAGCGCAGGAACCATTTCAAATGGAACAGTCAACTGGTACTCAACATTTACCGGACTTGCTACCATTTATGTGACTGCCTATGGTAGTGGGGGATCATCTTCATCCAACTCCACCAATGTAAATGTAATAACGCCCAATGTCGTAACTATTTCCTCAAATCAACCCTCCACTATTTGTGAAGGTGACTATGTAACCCTAAGTGTTTCTGGTGTACTAACCAACAACGAATGGACCGCCACCAGTAGCCAGGGATCTCAAAGTTGGTATAATACGACTTCCATTGTAGTTACCCCTTCAGTAGAAACTACCTATACCTTCTATGGCACTACTTCAACTTGCCCCACAGCGGTTCAAACTAGTGTTGTTGTATATGTAACCCCTCGGCCTACTATTCCGGGAGAGATCAATCCAAGTGGTATGACCACTCGATGTCAGGGGAATGGCTCAGATACTTTCTCGGCAATTGCTTACAATTACTCATCTTCCAATTGGTGGATCACTCCTGGAGCTGGCTCAATAAATTCCAGCGGTAATGTCACATGGAATTCCGGCTTCTCAGGAGATGCAACTATTATTTTTTCGGCCCTCGGGTGTAATGGATCAGGCGCTTCAAAAAGCAAAGTGATTACTGTCTACCCTTTACCAACTGCTGCCGCTTCAAATCAAACCATTTGTTCCAATCAAACAACTTCAGTACTCATTACCAATCCAAATGCAGTACCGGGGACAACATATTCTTGGACGGTATCACCAGGTGCTGTTACAGGCGCTTCTGCAGGCAATGGACCATTAATTTCTCAAACTCTTACCAACGCCACTACAAATGCAGTTAATGTTGTTTACACTATTGCACCAGCAGCCAATGGATGCAATGGATCAGCAACAACGGTTAGTGTGACCGTCAACCCAAACCCCCTTGCTCCAGTTGTAAATGGTGCAAGTAGGTGTGGTAGTGGTAGCGTTACCTTAACCGGTACACCCGGAACCAATGGCAACACCCTAAGGTGGTATGCTAATGCTTCAACATCCTCTGTGCTATATACAGGAACAAGTTATAGTCCAACTATTTCTTCTACTACAAATTATTATGTGAGTAGCTACAATACAAGTACTCTTTGTGAAAGTGCTAATCCACGAATAATTGTCACAGCCACTGTCAACCCAGTACCTGGTTTACCCTCACCTCTACATGGAAGTACTTGCGGTCCGGGGACAGTTTCCTTATCAGCAGCCTATGGAACAAATGGCAATAATGTGAAGTGGTATGCGGCTGCTTCTGGTGGATCACCACTGGCAACAAGCCTTGCTTATGTTACTCCAACACTCAGTTCAACAACCACATATTATATAAGCAGTTACAATTCTACAACTACATGTGAAAGTGCTCGTGTGGCCATAATAGCCACTGTAAAAACGATTCCTAATGCACCGATTATTACAGGTATTGAACGATTTGGTTCTGGATCATTTTCCCTTGTTGCGTCTGGTGGTGATACATATACCTGGTATAATCCAGCAAGTAGTGTGGTAGCAAACGGTGCTTTGTATAATACACCAGAGATATCAGGAACTACCACGAATTATGCTTACGCTACAACAACAGTAGATGGATGTGTAAGCCCAGCTGCCTGGGTAAATCTAAATGTGTATCCTGATGTAATGATAACGGGTAGCAATGCAGTAGTTATGAATGAGAATGTTACGTTGGACGCAGGATTTGATTACACAACCTTCGATTGGAGAAATGGAGGAGCATCACTCGGATCTAGCAGGTATCTCCTCACCAACATCCCGGGTGATTACACTGTTACTGTTTCGTACGGTAATATTTCAAAAACTTCCGAAGTGTTTGTTTTGAACGACCAGTTTGGAGGGCAAAATGTTAATTATATCGTTAGTAATAACCTGCAAATTCCCGTTCAAGATGCTGAGACAATTAAGGATTTGCCAATAGGTTCCAATAGCCAAACCGTTCAATACCTTGATGGACTGGGCAGACCGCTTCAAAGTACGGTTACTCAGGGATCTCCAGAAAAGAAAGACATCATTCAACCGGTTCAATACGATCAACATGGAAGAGAGTCTAAAAAGTACAGTCCTTTTATTTCTTCTACCCAAAGTGGTCGTTTTGTCGTTGATCCTTTAGGTGCCAGCACCTCATACTCAAACTCTCCGCACTTCCAATTTTATAACAACGGCACTGGAGACAAAGTTGCGGATGATGAGCGACCTTTTACGGAGACGCTATTTGAAGCTTCACCTCTCAACCGACCTGTGGAAGTGTTTGGATCAGGTAAGGATTGGTATGATAATGGAAAATCAGTAAAACTCGACTATTTGATCAATGTACATGGCACAGGTACTGGTCAAGAACAAATTATTGCATGGGAGGTTAATCAAACCACTGGGCTACCTACTCGCATTACCAAAAATGATGCTTATACAAATAGCAGATATTATACTTCCGGACAATTAAGCATAAAGTCTACTATCGATGAACACGGTAGAGAAACGAGAGAATACACTAACAAAGAGGGGCAGGTTCTTTTGAAGAAAGTCCAATATGTGGATGGGGCCACACTATCAAACAAAGACCATTGGGCGCAGACCTATTACATTTATGATCAATTGGGTTTGTTGCGTTATGCCTTGCAGCCGGAGTTGAGTAAAATATTGCATGCCAGCGGCACCACTAACCCTACTGCCACCCAATTGAACAATTTTGCCTTTCAGTACAAGTATGATGCAAGAAAAAGGATGAGTGAAAAGAAGGTGCCTAGCGGAGCATGGATTTACATGGTATACGACAACCGCGATCGTTTGGTGTTAACCCAGGATGGAAATCAAAGGGTGGGTGCCACAAATGCTATTAAATACTGGTCGTTCACAAAATATGATGAGTTAAACAGACCCATCCTGACAGGGATTAAAGATACAACAACTACAGTACAACTTACGCAGGCTCAGATGCAAGGAGTAGTGGATAACTATTATGCCGACATCAGTTCAAAGCCATGGAGAAAGTGGGGAGAATCATACATTGGCACTGCCGCAGGCAACGTTCATGGCTATACCAACATGTCGTATCCAGTGCGTACCAAGGCAGCCACGTTGGATGTACAGTACTATCAGACTGCTACTTATTATGATAACTATTCTTTTTTAAGTACTTACTATAATTCCGTGGATTATGATTTTAAAAGTGACGAACTTCCAGGAGAACAGGTAACCGATTTTTTCACCAGAGTGAAAGGACAAGTGACAGGCTCTAAAGTGAAAGTGCTGGATGGAGGAATCACAGGAGGCTATACTTGGTTGAAATCAACGAATTATTTCGATGATCGTTACCGGGTCATTCAAGCTGTATCGGATAATTATAAAGGAGGCACAGACCGAGCTACAAATGTGTATGATTTTGTAGGTAAGGTTTTGAAAACTAAAACCACGACAACCGAAAGGGATGTTACGTGGACTGATTTGGTTGGTGCCTCAATACTTGGCAATAAAATATATAGAACTAGTGGTGGTTGGGGGAGTTCAGGTGCAGCTTCAGTTCAGGTGCTACCAGCTGGTCAGGATGGATGGCTCGAAGTAACGGCATCTGAGGCCAGCAACAGAATGATTGGGCTATCGGATGTGAACACCAATGCTCACTATAACACCATCGACTACGCCTTATATTTAACAACAAATACCCTAAGGGTTTATGAAAATGGAGTGCAGAAGTTTGATGTCCCTGTCAACATCGTTCCGGGTGAGGTTTTTAGAATCGAAAGAACAGGAACTACCATTAGGTATATCCGAAATGGCATAACTGTATATACGTCAACCGTTGCCTCAAATACCTCCTTGCTGGCAGATGCGGCATTTAGCGGATCAAACCAAACTATAGTTGGTGTTCGTACTTCTTTCAGCACTACTTCAAACTCAACCACCAGGCGCTTTGTATACGATCATGCAGCACGGCTTATGGAAACATGGCACAGCCTCAACGGAGCTTTGGAAATTCTGCTCACCAAAAATGAATACAATGAACTGGGCCAGTTGGTAGATAAGAAGCTGCACAGTACGTTGGCATCAGGTGCTGATGCCAGGCAGTCTGTTGACTACCGTTACAACATTCGAGGATGGCTCACTTCCATGAACAATGCTGAACTCACTGTGGACGCAGCCAATGATGACACGGATGATTACTTTGGTTTGGAGCTAGCCTACAATGAATCAGCCGGTACAAACAACACGTCTATGTACAACGGCAACATTTCGGCCATGAAGTGGAGCAACAACCAGGCATTGGGCAGTGTAAAGGCCCACGCATATAATTATAGTTACGATCCTCTCGATCGTATTCAGGATGCTTCATTCAAAGAAAAAGAGTCTTCATGGAACATTGCAACAGATAATGCGTTTTCGGTAAGTGGTTTTGTATACGACCAGAACGGCAACATCAAAAACCTGATCCGGAAAACCAAAGCTGGCAACAGCATGGATGTGCTTACGTACACTTACAATGCCAACAACCAGTTGCTCAAAGTGGCGGATACAGGCGATAAGTTTGCGGGATTTATTGATGGTACCAATACAGGTAATGATTACACTTACGATGCCAATGGTAATATGATCACCGATCAAAACAAAGGCATCACAGTGAATATGACTTACAACTACCTGAACCTTCCGGAACTGGTTACACGTGGAACAGGGAATACCCTGAGGTATATTTATGACGCTACTGGTCGCAAGCTGGCTCAGGTCGCTAGCTATACCAACTCACAAAAACAAACTGACTATGTAGGTGAATGGGTATATGAAAACGACTACCTCCAGTTTGTCAATCATGAAGAAGGCCGGATTGCGGTGGGGGAACGTGAACTGGTCTATCAAAACTCGGCTGCTACATTGGATGAGTTTACTGCCTCCAACGCCAGTGTGACTGCTGTTACTCAAAATGGAACGGAGACTTATGTGCGCGCTACTTCCGATGGTGCGGTAGCGCGATCGGGATTATTTCCTATTGGCGATGTGCTGTTTGTGCAGCCGGGTGAAAGGTATTTGGTTCGTGCCAAAGGATACCGAACAGGGGCCAATACGGTTCATTTGCTGATAAAGGCCAATGGCCAGGATCTTAATTGGCCTGGAGCAACCTTGCCAAGTAGTGCAGCTACTGAGTCATGGATAGAACAAGCGATAGTGATTCCTCCGGGAGCCTCAACGCTTGATGTAGGTGTGGTTTGGAATACAGTGACGGCTGGCCAACAATTTTTTCTCAATGAATTAGAAATTATTAAATTGGATGCAATGGCACCCGAATACCAATACCACCTCAAAGACCACCTGGGCAATGTTCGTGTGACTTTCACTACGAAAGATGAACAGGAAGAAAACACAGCTACACTGGAGTCGTCTAATGCAACAGGTGAAAGAGGTGAGTTTTTGTATTACGATGATGTACGGTTGGTCAATTCACAATTGTTTGATCACACTTTTAATGGTGGAGTGGCCCCGCCAGAAGGTGCTAATTCAATTCGGCTTAGTGGAAGTGAAAATGAACGTATAGGACTAGCAAAATCATTGGCAGTGGTTCCAGGTGATAAAATTCAGCTAGAGGTATATGCCAAGTACGTGGATATATCAGCGCTTGATCCCAACAGTGCAGCATGGAACGCAATGACAACATTATTGAGTAATATAAATAGCGGAGCGGTAGGTACAGTAATTGATGGTGCCGGCTACGCGCAAGGGGGAAGTAATATTTTTCCGTACCCCAATAATTTAAATGTAGATAAAAGTGATGATACCAACCCAGGCATAAAGGCGTACCTCAATTACCTGGTATTTAATCTCGATTTTGTTCCACAAATGGGTAAGAGTGGCTTTAAAAAAGTGACTGGGGCGGCAAAAGAAGATGGTGTTTTAGCACTGTCCAACAATGGAGAAGGGGTAGCCCACGAACGCCTCGACTGGGAGATTGACATCACCGAACCAGGTTATGTGTATATTTGGCTAAGCAATGAAGAAGTGGAACTGGGTGGCACCCCGTTAGAAGTTTACTTCGATGACTTTAAAGTGACGCATATTAAATCTCCGGTGGTGCAGAGTGATGAATATTATCCGTTTGGTTTAACATTTAACTCATACTCAAGGGAAAATTCAGTTGAGAATAAATACAAGTACAATCAAGGCACGGGGGATAAGAAATTCAACACAGAAAGAATAACTGACTTAGAGTTAAATGTGGATATGTCCAGAGATAGGGTTTACGATTATCTTACCGGAAGATGGTGGCAGGTTGATCCGAAGGCTGACCAAGGAGGCCAAGAAAGTTGGTCAACTTATCAGTATGGATTTGATAACCCTATAAGATATAATGATCCGTATGGTGATTGCATACCATGTCTTACTCCCCTCGTTACCGCAACATCAGCTAAATATGCAAAGTATTCATCCATTGGATCTCGTGCGATAGCACCTACACAAAGGCTTGTATCTGGAAATTCCGGTTCAGTACCATCTGATATCGGTATGGATAACCAGACAAGGTCAATTGTTAAGGTGACAGGCATTGCAAATGATGTGAACACAATTGTTGACACTGGCAAAGAATTGGGTAAAGAAGTTGTTCGTGATGTTGGAGATGTTACGGACATAGGTGGAGAGGTTGCCTCTGATATTGGATACGCTCTTGCTATACCAACAGAGGGTGCGAGTTTACCTTTGGCTTTTGCTGGAGAAGTAATTTCTGCAGGAGGAAAAGGTCTTAAGGCTACAGTCAGCTATGCAGAAGGTGATACTAGAAGTGGGAATATTGAAACTGGAAAAATATTATTTGGAGCTACAACTAATGCCTTAACTGGAGCAGCAATAAAACAATCAGTAAAAGTTGGTAATATTACTAATGCTAAACAAAACGCTACCAACAATACAGTCTTAAATGGTTTGAGCAGTATACTTAACAAAATTGTAGATTACTTTAGTAGTGATGAGAAAAAATGACAATCCTGCTGAAAGGGCATCTAAGGTCGAGTTCGTAATATTTATTATTGTCGTGATAATTGCTTTGCTTATTTATTTATTCAATTAACATGAGGTTATTAATTATTGCCATCTCGCTTATATCAACGCTCTCAATAGGTCAATCTTTCGAGGGAAAGATTGTCTACCAGAACAATTACATAAGCAAACTAGCACAAGTTAAGGATGAGCAGTTCAATGTTATGATGGGAACAAGGCAAGAGTACTTCATCAAAGGAGGAAATTACAAATCAGTAACAAATGGATCATTTGCTCAGATGCAATTGTACATCCATGCTGACAACAAGCTTTATAATAAACTGGCTACATCCGACACGCTTTACTGGATTGACGGAAAATCAAACAGTGATGAAGTTGTCAAGTATGAAATCTTAAAAGATCAAGAAGAGGTATTAGGCATTAAATGCGATGCTTTAGTAGTTGTGACAAAAAGCGGAAAGACAACATATTTTTTCAACTCAAAAAAATATATGGTTGACCCTAAACAGTACAAAGAACATAATTATGGTAACTGGTCTTTCTTGATGGAAAAAATAAAATCTCTTCCTTTAAAATTTGTCATGGAGAATGAGCAGTTTAAATTGACAAGTGTAGCCATAGAAGCAAAAAAGGAAGAGCTTGATCTTAACTTCTTTAAGTTGCCAGATGGGGTGTCAACAAAACCAAGTCCATTTTGAAATCTAAGCCCAACCTAAGTGTTGGGTTTTATGCTATCATGAGGATAAGAGACATAGGAATGAGGGGAGCCATAAGCCTGTCGGTGGTACTGGATAAATTTATCTGCCATTTTTTCCTTGTGTTCGTGTTCAAGTTTAAGGGCAGTCAATTGCGTGTTTGAAAGGATGAGCTTCCCCTTAAAAATTGCATCTATTACCATACAGGCTATAAAAATTAAACCAGCAATCCAGAGAGCTGTCTTTATAATTTCACTCATAAGTTTAAAAGTTTACCGGAAACGAATTTTAATTCTCCGCAGAGTCTCAGCGAGTAAGGTAGAGCATTGGAGGACTCTGCGGTAAAAGAAAAGAGCAATTAGATATCTACCAATTTCGTATTTTCAGTCATGCCAGTTCGCAGAGTGATATATGAAAATGACGGGATATATTCAATCACCATCACCTGCGCAAGATGGCTAAAGCTATTTTTAATTCTCCGCAGAGTCTCAGCGGGTAAGGCAGAGCTGCGGAGGACTCTGCGGCAAAAAGAAGGAGAAGAAATAAAAACCACGTTCATCAAATAAACCGCAGCGTCTCCGCGAGTAAGGTAGAGCTGTGGAGGACTCTGCGGTAATAGACCTCTCTCTTCGGTAAAGGAAAAAAGCAATAAAATCTCTATCATTTTGTATTTTCAATCATGCCAGTTCGTAGAGCGATATATGAAAACGATGGGATATATTCAATCACTATTACTTGTGCAAGATGGATAAAGCTATTCGAAATAGCTGATGGTTACGATGTAGTGTATCACTGGTTTGACTACCTAAAAAGTCGGGAGCACTATATAATTGGTTACGTTATTATGCCTAACCACCTTCATGCGTTGATTGGATTCAAGAACACAAAGAAGTCGATCAATAGTATCATTGGAAATGGAAAACGATTCATGGCTTATGAATTAATAAGTAAACTCCGCTCTCAGGGAAATGAACTGCTGTTAGAAAAGTTGAATTCGTTGGTCAATGAAACAGACAGGAGCAGAGCCAAACAACATGAGGTGTTCGAGCCATCTTTTGATTGGAAGGAGTGCTTGGATTCGGATTTCATTGAGCAGAAGCTTAACTACTTCCATAATAACCCTCTACAAGAACATTGGAAATTAGCTGTAAATCCTGAAGACTATATACACAGCTCTGCGAGATTTTATATGTATGGAAACCAAGGAATATATCCAGTAACAAACTACAGTGAACTAGAAGATATTGACCTGACTGGAAAGTTGAATAAGGATGAGTAAGCCGCAGAGTCCTCTATGAGAGACTCGGAGAAGAAGTCCCGAGGCGGAGAAGAATAAACTACATTGAAATCGATCATTGCTGATGAAATATCGTTTTTGCGGGAGAAAGAAGGGTTAAAATGTGGGTTGAAAATGTTAATTTTGAATAGGTAAATTTTAGGCCATGGATATTCAAGCAGAAAAATTATTATTGATTGAGCAGCTTCTCCTTGTAAGAGATGCTCAAGTGATTGAACAGGTTCGAGAGTTGCTAAAAAGAGAAAATAATCCCATAGTCGGCTATGAGGTTGATGGGAGACCAATTACACAACAAGATTTTATTAAAACGATCGAGCAGTCAGAGAAGGAGTATGATCAAGGGAATTACCAAACAATAGAAGACTTGGAAAAGGAGTCAGAGACTTGGTAAATGAAAAAACAATACCGGGTAATCATCCCGCCCACAGCAAAAGAGTCTCTTCGTGAAATTGTTAATCAGATTAAAAAGGATTCACCTACAGCAGCTTTAAAAGTTCGCTTAAAACTTATAGAGTTAGCTAAAAGCCTAAAGGAATTACCGGAAAGGTTCCCTAGAGAAGAATATTTGAGAGAGAAACAAGGAAATTATCGTTCAATAACGCAATGGCATTATAAGATAGTTTACAAGATTTTAATTGATGAAGTTTTGATCTTAAGATTTGTTCATACGAGCAGAGACCCTAAAAAGATCAAAGAAATCGAGTGAATTGAATGGAGTTGGCTCCTCCAACCTGACCAACTGGCTTTCCTAACCTAACTGGTGCGAGTGGTCTGCCTGAGCGAATATATGCGTTGATTAACGCCTCATTCTTACCAGTACTTTACTCTCAAAACATCTCATTTTACCTTCCTCCTTTCCTTTCAAAATTGTAAATTCGTAGGTGGCTAAATTCACCTTTTTCTTACTGTTTTTCATCTCCTGCTTTGGGTCTGTTTTAGCCCAGTCTGAACAAGACTCTACGACTTCAAATACGTTGTCTTTAACAACAATTGATTCTGTGGCCACCACTCAGTCGGAAAGGATGGATTCTCTGAGTTCAGCTACTTTAGAAAAACTGGATACGCTTAACAAACTTACTTCCAAAGTAACCCAACTTCAGGATTCGCTGAATATTTCGTTACACAATAACAAAATGGATTCAGTAAGAGGAAAGTTAACTCATAAAATAGACAGTCTCAATCAACTTCAGCTGCCCACGGAAAAATATACACGGCTATTGGACAGCCTCAATCAAATTCCAAATAATACCATCAACAAAGCCAACGAAAAAGTAGCAGGTGTCCAAAGCAAAGTGAATGCTGTTCAGGAGAAAGTAAATAGTCCTGCCAATAAGGTGGAACGAGGTGTTAATGAAAAACTTAATTTGATGAAATCAGAAGGCGGGGAGGGCGCCAACCTTCCGGGCAATGTCATCCTTCCAGGAGTGGATGCACCCGGTGTTCCAGGAGTAGATGGTTCACTGCCTTCCACTGATTTGGGCTTGGATCAATCAGGAATAGGAGGTGTCGGTGGTACAGGCATTCCTGATTTAAAAGGTGAACTTCCGGCCTTGGATGAACTGAATGGAATACAAGAGCAATTTGGAAAGGTGGGTGAGTTCACTGGTCAGGTAGGGGGTTATAGCGAAGACCTTAAAAACATTTCCTCCGGCAACTTAGGAGAGGTAAAACAAGTCCCAGAAAAACTAGAGTCAGAGGCGGTTAAAATGGGAGACGCAGGCATGCTCTCAGAAAAAAGCCAGGAGTTGGATGGCTATAAGGAGATGATCCCTGCCGGGGGTGATAAGGAAGCCATGAAGCAACAAGCTTTGCAGCAAGCGCCCAAGTTGGCAAAGAACCACTTCAAAGGGCAGGAGGCTGCACTCCAGCAAGCCATCAATAAAGTGAATAGTTACAAAAAGAAATACACAGAGCTGACCGATCTGGAGAACATCCCTAAACGGAAGCCCAATGCCATGAAAGACAAACCACTCATTGAGCGGTTGGTGCCCGGTATGACCTTTCAAATTCAAAAATCAGAAAACGTGTGGTTGGATTATAATCCCTCATTGTCCTATTTGATATCAGGCCGTTTTGTTGCCGGCTTGGGATGGAACGAAAGAATAGGGATCACCAATCATTTTGGGTTTACATCTACTGATCGGATTTATGGGCCAAGAACCTTTCTAGAGGTTAAAATTAAGAAGGGTTTTTCAGTAAGGGCGGATGTGGAGAAAATGTACACCTTCGTCCCGCCCAATGTATTCAGCCCAACAGACTTAGGGGGCAATAGGTGGGTAGGGAGTGCATTTATTGGCATGAAGAAACAATATGATTTTATGAAGTCCATCAAAGGCAACTTCCAGTTTCTGTATAATTTCTATGATGACCATGACAACAGCCCCTATACCAGCAGGCTCAATGTCCGTTTTGGTTTTGAGTTTCCTATGAAGAAGAAGGTAAAGGAAAAATCTGGAGCCAATGAGAATGTTCAGAAGTCTGCGCAGCGCCATCAATAACTGCTCTATGGTTAGGTATCGGGAGAGTAGTTCTTTGCATCCGGATGAGATTGTACACACGCCATGCACGAAGCTTGTTATTAATTATTTAAACACCTTCAAGTGGAGACAAAGCGCAGGCCACTCCTTTTCCCGTCATTCAGAGGGAGCTGGGTAGACAGGCGCGTGGCCGACCGAAGAATCCCTTTTCTATGAAAAAGTGATTTCTGACTAAATTTAGTACAGCAATAGATTCTTCGCTCAACCCGCATTCCAACCGCTCGGTGGCTTCGAATGACCGCAACAAAGATTTACTGTTACTCAAACACTAACTGATTATAAATAGGATTAACCAGCTTAGAATAAGGCCAATTCCATCATGAATATGCTAATTTCATAGCACAAATTCCTTCCAATTCTAACCCATCCTTCCTTAATTGCCGTTACATAACCATGAGCAACACCATCTCTCCATCAGACCTCAAAACCTACACGCTACAAAACGAAGCAGGTGCCAAACTTACCGTCACCAACTACGGGGCCAAGGTGATGTCGCTCTGGGTGCCTGATAGAAAGGGCGTGTTCGCAGATGTAGTGCTGGGCTACGATACAGCAGAAGAATACCTGGAAGGGAAAAAATATTTTGGAGCAGCCATAGGGCGCTATGGCAACCGCATTGCCAATGGCAAATTCCAACTGGATGGTCACGAATACCAACTGGCCAAAAACAATGGACCCAATTCCCTCCATGGTGGGCCTGATGGATTTCATAATGTACTCTGGCAGGTTACTCCTCTAGAAGTGGAAGAGGGAAAGGCTTTGTTGTTTACCTATGAAAGTGCGGATGGCGAAGAAGGCTTTCCGGGAAAGCTCTCTGTGAAGATGACCTACACCCTCACCAACAAAAATAGTTTTGTCATCGACTACGAGGCCACCACTACAAAGCCTACAATAATTAATCTTACGCACCACTCCTTTTTCAACCTGGCGGGCGAAGGGGTAGGGGATATATTGGATCATGAACTGATGATCCATGCGGACAGCATCACGGAAGTAGATGACACACTCATCCCTACGGGTAAGCTTATTCCCGTAGGAGGTACTCCTTTTGATTTCAGACAGGCAAAGCCTATCAAGACGCATATCCACGATAAGGATCTTCAAATGAAAATTGCCAATGGCTATGACCACAACTGGGTGTTGAAAAAAAAGGAAACATATGCCAAAGCGGCTGTAGTAAAAGAACCGATCTCCGGCAGGGTAATGGAGGTATGGACCACCGAGCCGGGCCTGCAGTTCTACAGCAGCAACAACCTTAACGATACCGTCAAAGGCAAAGGAGGCAAAACATATCCTTACCGTTCTGCCCTCTGCCTGGAAGCACAACACTTCCCAGACTCACCCAACCACTCCGACTTTCCTTCTACCACATTAAGACCGGGAGATAAGTACATTCAACGTACTGCGTATAGGTTCAGGGTGGACTGATCCTTTTTTAGCTGATTACAAATTCTGTATCTTCCGAAATTATTTAGAACGTACGGCTTCTCATGAACTTCGCAATCATTATTACCATCTGCACACTTTTACTGATTGCCTATGTGTTCAGTATCACATCACCTAAAACAAAAATACCTTCTGTAATACTGCTTCTGCTTTTAGGGTGGATTGTTAGGCAGTTGTCTGAGCTCTTTGAATTGCATATTCCAGTGCTTACTCCACTACTACCCATTCTCGGCACCGTAGGATTGATCCTTATTGTATTGGAGGGATCATTGGAGTTGGAACTGAACAAAAGTAAAACCCCTATCATTAAACGTTCCTTTTTTATAGCCCTCATTCCTGTACTGCTATTGGGTTTTGTGCTGGCTTATTTGTTTCAATACTTTGGTGAGGTAACTTTTCGTGTAGGTTTGCTCAACGCCATTCCGCTGTGCGTCATCAGCAGTGCTATTGCCATACCCAGTGTAAAAAACCTCTCCTCAGAAAACCGGGAGTTTGCTATATATGAAAGTACCCTGTCCGATATTTTGGGCGTACTCTTCTTTAATTTCATCGCACTCAATGCAGTCATCGATCTTGTAGCCTTCTGGCATTTTGGTGTACAACTGGTCATTATGATGGTGGTATCGCTGGTGGCCACCATGGGCCTCTCCTTATTATTAAGTCGTATAGACCATCATGTAAAGCATACACCCATTATTTTATTGGTGATACTCATCTATGCCATATCAGAGATATACCATCTCCCTGCTTTGATCTTCATCATCATCTTTGGGTTGTTCATGGGCAATTTTGAACAGATCAAAAGATTCAAGTGGATTCAAAAACTAAAAGCAACTGCTCTGGACGAGGAGGTGGGTAAATTCAAAGAGATCACCATTGAGGCTGCCTTTGTAGTAAGGGCGCTGTTTTTTCTTTTGTTTGGGTACCTCATTGAAACCCACGAAATACTGAATACAGAAACCTTGGTATGGGCAGGAGGGGTTGTCGTTTTAATCTTTAGTATTCGTGCCATTCAGCTCAAGTTGCATGGCATCAAACTCAGACCTCTATTATTTATCGCCCCACGGGGGCTCATTACAATACTGTTGTTTTTTACGCTACCCGTATCTGCCAATATACCTTTGATGAATAAATCATTGGTAATGCAGGTGATTGTATTGACCGCCCTAATGATGATGATTGGACTGATGACCAACAAAAAAGAAGACGAGAAAGAAGTAAAACCCATTCTGGTGGAGCCAGGAGAGGAAAAAGAGAACTAAGCGGTTGATGCAGTAAATCAGCGAGTTATAAGTTAACGCAATCTTTTTCATCATTTTCATCTAAATTTTTACAAAAAACCTTTCCATTATTTGGGAGTTTTTTCCATCTTCGCCCTCGTTCTGACAAAACGCTAAACACTTACGAATATGAAGCTGGTAATTCTCACCGGCAGCCTACCGGGGCTAGCCGGTCGTCTAAGGTCTCAATAGACCATTCAATTTCTGATCTCATAGAGATCCATCTTTCATTCTTATTCATATTTTATCATGCGAGGTTTAGCAAAATCAACTTCTATATTTCAATTATTTAAGCAGGCCATTCGTGGAGACGAACAAAACTTCACCGAAGGCAGCATCAACAAGGCCATCTTCATGCTTTCCATTCCAATGATTTTGGAAATGGCCATGGAGTCCTTGTTTGCGGTGGTAGACATATTTTATGTAAGCCGCCTCAACGACAGCAATGCAGTAGCTGTAGTAGGTTTAACGGAATCGGTACTCACCATTGTATACTCCATCGCCATTGGACTAAGCATGGGTGCTACAGCCATGGTGGCCCGAAGAATTGGGGAGAAAAACACAAAAGGTGCAGCAGAGGCTGCCTTACAATCCATATACATCGGGTTTGCCATAGCATTCTTGATTGGTATTGCAGGGTTCTTTTTTTATAAAGACATACTCATTCTGATGGGTGCGTCCGAAGAAATAATTGCCACAGGTTCTGGTTACACACGATGGATGTTTGTTGGAAATTTTAGCGTCATGCTTTTGTTCCTGATCAATGCCGTGTTCCGTGGTGCGGGAAATGCTGCAGTGGCCATGCGGTCTTTGTGGTTTGCCAATATCCTCAACATCATCATCGATCCGATGTTCATCTTTGGGTTTGGGTTTATTCCTGAGTTTGGTGTGGAAGGTGCTGCAATAGCTACCAACATTGGGCGCACAGCAGGTGTTATTTATCAGATCGTATACCTCATACGGGGGAAAGGGATTTTAAAAATCCATCAGGCTCCCTTGGCAGTCAACTGGTCCATCATCGGCCGATTATTAAAAGTTTCGATTGGCGGTACCAGTCAGTTTTTGATTGCGTCTGCAAGCTGGATATTTCTTGTGAAGATCATGGCGGGATTTGGTAGTGCAGCCCTGGCAGGGTATACCATTGCCATCAGGGTGATCATGTTTACGATTTTACCCTCCTGGGGTATGTCGAATGCATCCGCTACGCTGGTGGGGCAAAACCTGGGTGCTGAACAACCTGAAAGAGCAGAGCAGTCTGTGTGGAAGACCGGATTCTACAATATGATATTCCTTAGTGTGGTCACGGTGGTGTTCTTGCTGTTCTCAGAAAATATTCTACGGCTCTTCACCGCAGAAGAAGACGTGGTTTACTTTGGCAAGCGATGCCTGCAGATCATTGCGTTGGGTTATATCTTCTACGGTTATGGAATGGTGATTGCACAATCATTCAATGGTGCTGGAGATACGAGAACACCAACAGTGTTGAATCTATTTGCGTTTTGGTTTTTGCAGATACCATTGGCGTATGTATTGGCCATTCATTTTGACTTTGGCCCAATTGGAGTATTTGCCGCAATACCTATCTCGGAATCTGCATTGACCATTGCAGGGATAATTATTTTCAGAAAAGGAAAGTGGAAATCAGTTAAAATCTGATGAAGCGACATGAAACCAGGAGGCAGGAATTACTTCTTGCCCCTGATTTTATTTTGCTTACTTCTTACTTCTTGATGCTTACTACTAACTACTTTTCTTCTTCGCTTTACTGGTCTTTTTTTTCGACTTGGCTTTAGTGTCTTTAGGCTTAGCAGCAGACTTGGTCTTGGCTTTCTTCTTCTTTTGTTTCTGGAAAGCAGCTTTGAAAGCCTTTTCCAATTCGTTTCCTGCTTTTTTTAATGATTGCTCCACTTCATCCCATCGCTTCTTGTTCTTCACCTCTTTTTTGAGGTTTTCTTTTGCCTTTTTGAGGTCTTCATATTTACCCTCGAAATCTTTCTTTAGACGATCGTTAGCTTCATTCAATTCAACTACAAATTGATCCACTTTTTTACCGAAATCTTTAAAAAACTTTTCTGCGTTTCCTTCTTTCTTCTTTTCCATATGGTATAATTTTAAGGCATGGCCTATTCAAACTTAATTAAATTACCATGAGCCAGCAACAGGACCCATTGGCTCATATTCGCACCATTCTGGAGAATAAATCCGTGGCCAAACAAGTTACTTATAAAAACCTGCTGGCTGCTTTTGGTGTATTGGCCAACGAATCGAGAAGAATTGTAGATAACTTGAGTGAACAGGTAAAAGTGGAAGAGGACGGTGTTACGGTAGACTTCATAGAAGTCAATGAGCATGAGTTTCAAGTAAAACTCGCAGGCGACCTCTTGATTTTTGTGTTGCATACCAATATTGTCACCTTTGAAGAGAGCCATGCAGCCATGCAGTTGCCCTACTGCAAGGAAAATGAAATCAACCGGTACTTCGGGCAAATCATGATTTATAATTTTATGTCTGACTCTATCCGGTACAATAGGGTCAACGACCCGGGGTATTTAGTGGCGCGGATACTGATTAATCATGAAAATCGTTTTCTGGTAGAGGGAGAGGGGAGACTTGGGTTCTTGTTTAATCAGATATCGTCCAAAGCCATTGAACCCGCTGATTTGAATGCCATTGTGCAACACTCCCTCACTACAGCAATTGAAAATGATCTGATGGCACCGCCATTTCCTCAGGTACGATTCATTACCCTACATCAAAAACTGGAAAAGACCAGTGAGTTGGGGGCTGGTCAGAAAATAGGTTTTAGAATGAACTACGAGAATGAAATTAAATGATAGGTTCACTCTATTATATATAGTGTTGAATACATTAAAACAATAACCACATGAAACTACTGCGTTCGATAAAAACAATTGCATTAATCATGATGCTTGCCTTCATGGTTTCATGTGCTTCTTCGTCTCATACACACAAACATAAAAAACTAAAGAGAGGTAAGCCCATCCCTTGTCCACTCAAAGACTGTTAAGCTATGCGAAAGATTATTGTTTCAATTGATGGTCATTCAGCTTGTGGTAAAAGTACTACTGCAAAAGAAGTTGCTAAGATTCTGGGGTACTTTTATGTAGACTCTGGGGCCATGTACCGTGCAGTAACAGTTTATTTTCTTGAGCACCACGTGGCGATTACCAACCCCAAAGAAGTTACGCGTGCGCTTGCCAGTATAAAGGTGAGTTTTAAAATCAATCCACAAGGAATGACGGAAACTTACCTTAATGGACTGAATGTAGAGAAGAAGATAAGGCAGATGAAGGTTTCTGAATGGGTGAGTCAGGTGAGTGCCATTAAGGAAGTGCGTGATGCTATGGTGGAGGAGCAAAGAAGGATGGGTAAAAAGAAAGGAATAGTGATGGACGGAAGGGATATTGGGTCAGTTGTGTTCCCTGAAGCTGAACTGAAATTATTTCTCACCGCTGATCTGCTGGTCCGTGCCTTTAGAAGGCAAAAAGAATTGCTGGAGCGTGATGAATTGGTTGACCTGGACAGTGTAATTGAAAATTTAAGCAAACGAGATGCGTACGACAGCAACCGAAAAGTGAGCCCGCTGGTAAAGCCCAAAGGTGCGATTGTCATCGATACTACTCATGTTACTATTGATGAGCAGGTTGATGAGGTTGTGCGCATGGCTACAAGCAAAATGGTGCCACAATCCTAGCTGATTTTCACTCACTTTCCGTTCAACAAACAGTTGCATTCTTTAAATCTTTTTAGGCTTTGCCCAATGGATTTAATTACTAATTTTGCCACGGCCTAAACTAAATAAATTGCCACCTAAGCATGGGCAAATTCATTCGAATCAAGAAAGGTTTTAACATCAATCTTGCGGGCAAAGCTGCTCCTAAAATCACTCAAATTGAACACTCAGATACGTTTGCGGTAAAACCTACGGATTTTCCCGGCATGTATCTTCCAAAAGTGCTCGTGAAGGAGGGAGACACAGTAAAAGCCGGTACACCACTATTTCACGATAAGAGGCATCCCAACGTACTTCATGTAGCTCCCGTAAGTGGAGAAATTGCTGAGGTAAAAAGAGGCGAAAAGCGTAAATTACTGGAAATAAGGATCTTAGCGGATAAGCAGGTTGAACATAAAACCTTTAAGAAGTACTCCACCTCAGATTTGGCCAAAGTGGCGGCTGACGAGGCAAAAAGTTTAATGTTGGAAGCAGGCGTATGGCCTAACATTGTACAGCGTCCGTATGGCAGCATTGCCGATCCAGAAGCGAAGCCAAAGGCGATTCATGTCTCAGCATTTGATACCCATCCTCTTGCACCTGATTATAGTGTTCTTTTCAAAGGACAGGATCAGTACTTTCAAGTGGGCTTAGATATTCTCAAGAAATTCACAAATGGATTGGTCCATTTGAATGTTCATACCACCAGCGAAATATCCTCCGTTTTTTCGCAAACTTCGGGGGTAGAGTTAAACAAATTCTCAGGACCGCATCCCGCAGGATGTGTGGGCGTGCAGATTCATCACATTGATCCTATTAATAAAGGTGATGTGGTGTGGACAGTCAACCCGTTTGGTGTTATCCAAATTGGAAAACTGTTCCTTAATGGAATTCATGATGCATCCCGTACAATCGCTTTGGTTGGATCTGAAGTGAAAGAACCACAGTATTATAAAACCTATACAGGTACCTCGATAAAGAACTTGATTGCTGATAGATTAACCAATGATCACGTGCGTGCCATTTCTGGTAACGTGTTGACGGGAACAAGGGTGAACAGTGATGGCTACGTTGGGTTTTTAGACAATTATGTTACTGTCATTCCTGAAGGAGACTACTATGAATTCATGGGATGGATTGCTCCTTCAATGACCAAAGTAAGTTTTCATAGAGCCCTGGGATTGTTTTCGTTCTTGGCAAGAGGCAAAGAGTTTAAAGTGGACTCCAATACGCATGGAGAACCAAGAGCATTTGTTCAAACCGGAGTGTTTGAGCGTGTTACCCCAATGGATATCCTTCCTACTTATTTAATTAAGTCTATTTTGGCTGAAGATATTGATGAGATGGAGGAGTTGGGAATCTACGAAGTGATTGAGGAGGATTTGGCCTTGTGCGAGTTTGTGGATGTATCCAAGCACAACGTGCAACAAATATTGAGGGATGGAATTGAATTGTTACAGAATAGCTGATTCAGAGTATGAAGTTTATACGCAAGGAATTCGATAAAGTAAAGCATCACTTTGAAAAAGGCGGGAAGTGGGAGAAGTACTTCTACGCCTATGAAGCCATTGAAACTTTTGCCTTTTCACCTAATACAGTCAACGGAGATAAAGGAGCTCAAATTCGCGATGCAGTAGATTTGAAGCGTTTGATGATGACGGTGATCATCGCCATGATACCATGTCTCTTATTTGGTATCTGGAATGTAGGTCACCAGCACTTTATAGCTATCGGGGAGCCAAGTGCTGCCCTGATGGATAAAATATTAATAGGCTCCATAAAAGTGTTACCTATTGTAGTGGTATCCTATGCAGTAGGTCTGGGCGTTGAATTTATTTTCGCAACCATCAGAAGACACCCTGTAAACGAAGGCTATCTGGTAACGGGTATGCTTATACCGTTGGTATTACCTCCGGATATTCCTTTATGGCAAGTAGCGTTGGCTACCATTTTTGCTGTAATTATTGGCAAAGAAGCATTTGGAGGTACAGGTATGAATGTGCTGAACGTGGCACTTACCGCAAGAGCATTTTTATACTTTGCTTATCCTTCCGATATATCTGGTGATGTGTGGACACACTTTGGCGATGCCTCACCTGTGGCTGGATTTTCAGGAGCGACTCCATTATCTATAGGTGCATCTTCATTAACTACTGGCGAGAATGTAGTCAGCAGCCTCAATGCGTTTGGTGCCGGTTGGGCAGATGGGTTGTTCAGTTTTACTAACCTATTCATAGGAGCAATCCCTGGTAGTATTGGTGAAACATCCGTACTGATGTGTCTTATAGGAGCAGTAATTCTAATTGCCACCGGAGTAGGCAGCTGGAAAATAATAGTGAGTGTATTTGCAGGAAGTTATTTCATGGCATTTGCCATGAACCTTATAGGTGCTAACGAGTTTATGTTGATGCCGGCACATTACCATTTAGTGATAGGTGGATTGGCATTTGGTGCTGTCTTTATGGCTACCGACCCAGTTACCGCCTCCCAGACAGAAACTGGAAAGTGGATTTACGGGTTTTTAATTGGTGTATTAACGATCATCATCAGAGTATTTAACCCAGCCTACCCTGAAGGTGTGATGCTGGCAATATTATTAATGAACGTTTTTGCTCCATTAATTGATTATTATGTAGTGGGTGCTAACAAAAAAAGAAGATTAAAACGTGCGACAGTCTAATTCTTACATCATTATTTTCACCTTAATCACTACGGTGTTTGTAGGCGGAACATTGGCGGTCACTTCCATTTTGTTGGGGCCGCGTCAGGCTATATCTATTGAGTACGACACAAAGTCTCAGATTCTCGGTGCTGTGATGACCATCACGGAAGATGATGATGTACTTGGAATTTATGATAAACGCATTGTAAGTTTTGTTGTGAACTCCAAGGGTGAATTGATTGAAAAAGATGAGAAGGGGCAACCCATCGTTGCCGAGAAAGTGGATGTATCCAAAAACTTCAAATTAGCACCAGAAGATCGTCTGTTGCCAGTCTTTAAGTATGTAAATGAAAGTGACCCTTCTAAAGTAGATGCTTATATATTACCGACTTATGGTAATGGACTTTGGAACCGTGTATGGGCATTTATTGCACTGGATGCCAACTTTGAAACAGTAAAAGGAATCTCTTTCGGCCACCTGCAGGAAACTCCAGGGTTGGGAGCACGAATTTCTGAAGATCCTGTAATCAGCGAACGGTACGTTGGTAAAAAGATTTACAACGAAAAAGGGGAACTTGTTTCTGTAGATATGGTGAAAGGTGAGAAAGGTCAACCATTGGATCCACATCATGTGGACGGTATGTCTGGAGCCACCATGACGGGTAATGGTGTGAATGACATGTTGAAGCAGTATTTGAATAGTTACGAAGCATATTTTGAAAAAGTAAAGTCACAGAACGTGGCAGGACTTTAATCGATAATAGTATGAGCACAGAAGTAGCAGCAGAAAAAGTAGTAGAGAAAAAATCGGAAGAACTTTTTTCCAAGAGGCGGAAAAAGTTAATCAGTGACCCCCTTAATGAGGACAACCCCATTACCATTCAGGTATTGGGAATCTGTTCTGCTTTGGCGATCACGATTAAGATGGAACCAACCATTATCATGAGCCTCGCTGTGATTTTTACAATGGTGTTTTCCAATCTTCTTATTTCACTTATTAGAAATTATGTTCCCAACCGTATCAGAATTATCGTACAGTTGGCAGTAGTTGCACTCTTTGTAACATTGGTAAGTGAGTTTCTGAAAGCATTTAACTACCCTATGTATAAAGTGTTGGGTGCGTTTGTTGGTCTTATCATTACCAACTGTATCGTAATGGGCCGCCTTGAAGCTTTTGCAATGGGTAATAAACCTTATGATTCTATTCTTGATGGATTGGGCAGCGGATTAGGATATGCATGGATCATCCTTGCTGTGGCTTTCTTTAGAGAATTCCTGGGATCAGGATCAATTTTGAATTTTAAAGTATTTGAAGCGCTTAACATTCCTTACGTCAACAACGGTTTGATGGTGGACTCAATTGGAGCATTTATGATCCTGGCGATCATCATTTGGATACAGCGCACCAAAACGGGATACGTAGAGCAATAACAAGTAAACGACTTTAGCAATGGAACTAGTAAGTCTTGGAATAAAATCAATCTTCGTTGACAACATGATCTTTGCCTACTTTTTGGGCATGTGTTCATACTTAGCGGTGTCTAAGAAAGTGTCTACGGCCATCGGATTGGGAGCAGCAGTTGTTTTCGTTTTAACAATCATTGTGCCTGCCAACTGGATGATACAACAGTATATCCTCAAAGAAAGCGCACTCACATGGATCAGCCCTCAGTTTGAAGGAATGAACCTGGAGTTCCTTCAATTTATTATGTTCATCGCTATCATTGCAGGTATGGTACAGTTGGTGGAAATGATTATTGAAAAGGTTTCTCCCGCACTATATGGCACGCTTGGTATATTTCTTCCATTGATTGCTGTGAACTGTGCTATTCTTGGTAGTGCTTTGTTCATGGTGCAAAGAGATTATACTTTGGCAGAAGCCGCAGTTTTCGGAACTTCTTCAGGGATAGGTTGGATGCTGGCGATCGTAGCCCTTGCAGCTATTCGTGAAAAGCTAAAATATTCTAATGTACCTAGCGGGCTCAGAGGTTTGGGACTTACCATGATCATCACAGGATTGATGGGTATTGCATTCAAGTCTTTTATTGGAATAGCTTTGTGATCAGTTTCAGGAAATGAATTCAGAGGCTCCTGATTATTCAGGAGCCTTTTTTTGTTATTAAAACCTACCCTTATGCGCGAAACATTAAGAAAATTTGCCAGGTACTTCTTCAGTGGTTCATTGTTTATTGTTCCATTGACGGCAACGGCTTATGTGATATACATTAGCTTCAGTTGGCTGGATAGTCTGCTTAACCTTACTATCCCGGGTATAGGTTTTGTAATCATTATTGTCACCATTAGTATTTTTGGATACCTCACTTCAACCTATGCCCTTCAAACGTTCGTAGAGATTTTTGACGCTGGAATGAATCGAATTCCATTTATTAAATTGATTTACTCATCGCTGAAAGATTTATTGTCCGCTTTCGTTGGGGAAAAGAAAAAGTTTGATAAACCAGTGTTGGTCACAATCAACAAGGAGAATAGCATTTATCAGATCGGGTTTGTAACACAACAGGATCTATCTGACTTAGGGCTCAACGATATGGTAGCTGTTTATTTCCCTCATTCTTATGCTATTTCGGGCAATCATTTTCTGGTCCCTAAAACCAGTATAAAGTCCTTACAGATTTCAGGTCCCTCAGCCATGAAGTTTATTGTTTCTGGTGGAGTTTCAGGATTTAAGGAATTGTAGTTTACCTTTATGTAAATGATCCTCCAACGTATCTTCCTACTGTTTTTAGTTATCTCTCTCAGCTGTGATTCAGAAGAAGCAGAATTCCCTGAGCTGAATACCCTACAGGCGCAGCAGATAGGGCCAACCAGTGTAGTTTTGGAAATGGAGATCAAAGAGACAGGAACCATTCGCCCTATCCGTTATGGATTCCTTTGGAGTGAATCTTCAGGTCTCAACCTGTTCACTGCAAGCAACAAAGTGAATTTGGGTATGACCAGTGATAAAGGAAAGTACAGCATTCGTTTAGAATCACTGATGCCCAATACACAATATTTCGTGAGGTCATTTGTTGCCAACCACGATTACTCTAAGGTGTACTATGGGAATGAAACTTCGTTCTCTACCCTGAATTAACACAGTATACCAGAAAAGCCTTTTCTGCTCGTACAGTACCGCTTTTTGAACGGATTAAACCTTCGTACTTCACTATAGTCTAACCTCCAAATACTGTTTAACTAAAATGTTACAATTATGAAAAAGGTAATGATGTTAGTGCTTAGCGGGTTGATGGGAATTTCTGTGGCAACATTTGGTCAGGATAGGTCTACAGATGTGCTAACCCGCGCTGAAAAAGTAGATCGTGTACAGCATGCCCGTTTGCAACAAGCTAGGATTCAGCAGGCAAGAATGGATCAGCCTGACTTTACACAGCAACGCATTCAGCAGGCGCGTATCAAGCAAGCCAGAATGCAGGATGCAAGAATTAAGGATGCTCGTTTAAAAGACAAGCGAATTAAGGATGCTCGCTTGAAGGATAAGCGAATCAAAGATGCTCGTCTAAAGAACAAAAGAATAAAAAATGCGAGAATAAAGCATCAGCGTATTAAGAAGGCAAGGTTGAAGCACAAAAGAATAAAGGATGCCAGAGAAGATGCAGCACAAAACTAACGCTTACTAAAAGACCAATTCTAATTCGGAATTGGTCTTTTGCTTTTAGCTGATTACTCCTGATCCAATGAGTTCATCGCCATCATACCAAGTGGCAAACTGTCCGGGGGCTACTCCTCGTTGTGGGTTATCGAAAACTATATAAGTACCTTCTTTATGCTTGATGAGTTCAGCATCTTCTAAGGGCTGACGATACCTGATTCGTACTTTATATTTTTTTGACTCACCTTCCTTTAGCGTAAGGTCATGGCGTATCCAATGCTCTTCTTCTTTTTGAATGAACAAGCCACTTCTGTATAAGCCGGGGTGATCTTCGCCTTGGCCCATGTAGATTACATTCTGCTCTGTATCCGTACCAATGACAAACATAGGTTTTGGAAACCCACCCATGTTCAATCCCTTGCGTTGACCGATGGTATAGAAATGAGCTCCATTGTGTTCGCCTACAACTGCACCTACTTCGGGATTTAAATCATAAGGTTGAGTGAGCGAAGCGTAATCTTCTTTGCTCCATCCATTTTTGAAAATAGAAGCATCACCAGGCACCTCTATGACTTTCCCTTTTTTAGTTTTTAACTTTTGCTGAAGAAATTCAGGTAGGTGTACTTTACCAATAAAGCACAGACCTTGAGAATCTTTTTTCTCTGCAGTAGCCAATCCCATTTTCTTGGCAATGGCACGCACTTCCGGTTTAGTCAATTCACCTATGGGGAAAAGCGCTTTTGCCAACTGCGCCTGAGTAAGTTGGCATAAAAAATAACTTTGGTCTTTGTTGGTATCTTTGCCGGTCAGCAGTTGATGAACAACCTCACCGGCTTGATTCAGTTCACCTTTACGGCAATAGTGTCCTGTGGCTACGTAGTCGGCACCTAACTTCATCGCAGCATTTAAAAAGATATCGAACTTAATCTCGCGATTACAAAGTACATCTGGATTGGGGGTGCGTCCACGTTGGTATTCTGCAAACATGTAGTCCACAATCCGTTCTTTGTATTCTTTACTCAGGTCTATGGTTTGAAACGGAATACCAAGATGTTGTGCTACAATCATGGCGTCATTGCTGTCGTCCAGCCAGGGGCATTCCTTACTGATAGTAACTGAATCGTCATGCCAGTTTTTCATGAACATGCCAATTACCTCATAGCCTTGCTCTTTCAGCAGATAGGCAGCTACACTGGAATCTACGCCTCCGGAAAGTCCAACAACAACTCTTTTTGACATAACTTAAAAAGGTCTCCTTTTGATCAGAATTGGTGCTATCAATTCTACTGCAAACCTACTGTATTGAAGCTAAATTGTCAGCTAAAAGTTCATCCACAGTCTGATTAAAACGCTGGATAAAGCGCTCATAATAGATGCCTGTGCCTGGCCCTGAAAAACCAGTGTGGATACTTTTTACTGTGCCGTCTCTTCCGATAAAGATAGTAGTAGGAAAGGATAACACGTGATTCAACATGGGTAGTGTTTTGGCTGCTTGTTCCTTGTCTTTATTGCCTGCAATGACAAAATCATATGGTACGTTGAGGCGTGATTTCATTTTTCTTACTCTGCTGCTGGCATATTTAAAATCATCCTTGGCTTCGTAAGCAAGGCCAAGTATTTCTATTCCTCTATTTTCGTTTTTAGGATACCAGTTAGAAAGGAACTTTGTTTCGTCCATGCAATTGGGGCACCAGGTACCAAAAATTTGAAGGATAACAACTTTGTCCTTAAACCTTTCGTCTGTGAGGCTTACCATTTCTCCATTGAGATCAGGAAAGTTGAATTCAATTTTATCATACCCTTCTTTTAAAAAGGTGAGAGCGTACGCATCGGGTAAAGCAGCGTTATCGTCTTTCACTCCCGTCCATGTCTCATGCCAGTCTACACCAGACCAGAAGTCTCCTTTGAGTGTTCCGTCTTCAGTTTTTCTTGCTTTAAAAACAAAGGAATGATTGCCATCAAAAGTGCTCAGCAGCATTTCACCGTCAACAACATTTCCTTGTAAGTACCTGTAATCACCAATAGGAGTGAGGAAAGTGCCCGTCAATTCGTTGCCTGATTGATTGAATATCCCAACGGATACAGTGGTGTCCCCTTCATGCACAAAATCAACTGCATAGGTTCCACTAAAATCTTCCGTAGCGGTAGTGCTGGCTTTTACAAATCGATGTTCTTCACCAAAGGAGGCTTTGAAGGGTAACCTAAAATCCTTTTCATAGTTCTTTACATAATAACCATTCAAAGATTCGCCATCGATCTTGGCATGAACCTCAGTATCGAAAATGTGCATATTCATAATTACTGAGTCCCCTTTGAGAGTGACTTCATCAAGCATTATCTCTTCATCCATGTTTTGTAAAAACACCAAATACTTGTCACCCTCTTTTGTTACTTTGAAGTTCATTGCGAGTTCCTGACCTTGTACATTGACGATTCCTCTCCAGGATCCTGGCTTCAAATCTTGTTGAGTACTGCAGGAAAAAAGAGCGGAGACAGACAGAAGAACTAGAATTAACCTCATATTTTCGTGTGATTACAATTGTGAATGCTTAATAACAATGCAAAATAAAGAATTGTTTGCAGGACTAAAGGTCGTGGAGCTTGCTTCTGTGCTTGCTGGCCCTAGTGTAGGCCAGTTTTTTACTGAATTGGGTGCTGAGGTGATCAAGATAGAGAATCTTAAAACGGGAGGCGACATTACCAGAACCTGGAAAGGGAAGCATGAAAATGATGAAGCCGCTTCATCCTACTTTACTTCTGTGAATTGGGGAAAAAAGAGTCTGGCTATCGATCTATCAACTCATGAAGGAAGAGATATTATTCATCAATTGACTGTAAAGGCCGATGTGGTTATTGCAAGTTATAAACCTGGTGATGCGGAAAAACTAGGAGTTGACTATGCTACACTCTCTCAACGAAACCCTTCTTTAATCTACGGTCAGGTGACAGGGTATGGCCGGGATAATGAGCGTGTTGGTTATGATGCAGTGATTCAGGCGGAATCAGGGTTTATGGATTTGAACGGTGAACCTGATGGGGCTCCCCTAAAAATGCCGGTAGCATTAATTGATGTTTTGGCGGGGCATCATTTGAAGGAAGGTATATTGCTAGCATTGATTAAGAAGGAAAGGACGGGTAAAGGCGACTTTGTGGAAGTGTCTCTTATTCAGGCTGCCATTACTTCACTCACCAATCAGGCGGCCAATTGGTTGGTATCAAATAATTTGCCAGTGCGTCAAGGGTCAGCTCATCCCAACATTGCGCCCTATGGTGATACTTATTTAACAAAGGATCAAAAGAGGGTGCTTTTAGCTATAGGCAGCGACCGTCAATTTCGTGATTTGTGCCAGATGCTACAGTTGAGCGAACTTGGATCCAACCCAACGTTTGCCACCAATCCCAAAAGAGTGAAAAACCGTGAGGCTTTAAACCTCGAATTGCAAGCTGGAATTTCAGGCATAAATGCACGTGACTTCATTATCAATTGCAAAAAATATAAAATACCTGCGGGGATCATTCAAAATGTAAGGGAAGTGTTTGAAATGGATGAAGCCAGAGAAATTTTAATTCAGGGAGAACATTTGAAGGGTATACGAAATATCATAAGTAACAGTAATGGAAAGCTCCCAGATGTAACGGGTATTGCTTCACCCCCTACATTTGGCCAACATTCAGAGGAAATTTTGCGAGATACTTTGAAGCTTTCCTCTGGGCAAATCGCTACGCTTCGCCAAAGTAAAGTGATCAACTAAAATCCTAAAAAGACTTTATATTTCTATTTCAGGTATGCAGATAGGGTAACGATGGATGATTATACGGTGGTAGACTCCAGGATTAGTACAAAAACAGGTCAAATTGACGTTTTTGTGGATGTTACCAACATTTTTCGCACCGTTTATAAGGAGACGAATCTATTGACGCTTCCCGGCAGGTGGTTTAAAATGGGTGTTTCCTATCAATTTTAAGAACTGTCTCCATTCTGATTTCTTAAGCCGCAACTCTTAGGCTAAAATGGTTCTTAATAATCATTTTAAGGATTAAATATCTGATAATCAGTCATATAATAAGTCAATTACATTGGCAATGCCTCGGGTAATCATTGCTGAATACATCCGTTTTGATGGGGATATATGTCAATTTAGCCCACAAAGTGTCATAAAGTGGGGGAAAGTGGTTGAAAATGTTATTTTTCTGTCTATGTTTGTTTTAGGAGAACCAACCCTATCGCGGATAGGGGAGGAAAAAAGAAAAGACAACCACTAAAAACGTCATGACTTTCTTCACTAGTGAGTATGAGAGCAAGCTTGATTCCAAAGGGAGGCTGGTATTGCCTGCCCGGATCAAAAGCCAGTTGCCAGATAGTTCTGGTAGCGAGCTGGTGATCCGCAGGGGATTTGAGCCATGCCTTATACTCTATCCCATGGTGGAGTTCAAAAAAGTCTTCTCAAAAATTTCCGGCCTTAGCGAGTTCAACGAAGAGTACAGAAAGTTGCAGCGCAACTTCTTCTCTGGCACTGCTACAGTTGAGCTGGATGCCAACGGCCGATTTCTCATTCCGAAAAATATGCTTGGATATTCTCAGATCGATAAAGAAGCGATACTGGTGGGTATGGGCAACAAGGTTGAGATATGGAACCCTACTCAATACGAGAAGCACATGATTAATGACCCTGGTGAGTTGTCAAAATTAGCGCAGAAATACCTTGACGAATAATGAGTGAGGCACGCTATCATCAGCCTGTCATGCTCAGTGAATGTATTTCCGCTCTAAACATCGACCCTGAAGGAGTTTACGTAGATGTAACCTTTGGAGGAGGTGGGCACAGTATAAAGATTTTAGAAAAGCTCAAAGGCGGACGGTTGATTGCCTTTGATCAGGATGAGGATGCGAAACGTGAAGCAGAAAAAATCAACCATCGTTCTTTTACATTTTGTCAAGCCAACTTCATGTACATGAAAAGGTACCTGAAGCTGAATCAAATCACGAAGGTGAATGGTATTCTGGCAGATCTTGGTATTTCATCGCATCAGATTGATGCACCTGAAAGAGGGTTTTCAACTCGCTTTGATGGGCCTTTAGATATGCGTATGGATGTACAAGGTCCAGTTACTGCAGCCAATATTTTGAATGAGTACCCAGAGGAAAAATTGCACAAGATTTTTGGGATGTATGGAGAGGTGAAGAATGCAAAAACAGCAGCGAAGGTGATTGTACAAACAAGATTGAAAAAAAACTTTGAACGCAATTTTGATTTGCTAGAGGTCTTGAAACCAATTGCTCCACGAGGAAAGGACTTTAAATACTATGCACAAATATTTCAGGCATTGCGCATTGAAGTGAACAAGGAGATGGAGGCACTGGAATCTTTTTTAATACAATGTGGAGAGGTGATGGAAACAGGAGGCAGATTGGTAGTGATGTCGTATCACTCGCTGGAAGATCGAATGGTAAAAAATTACATCAATACAGGAAAGATATATGGTGAATTGGAAAAAGATTTTTATGGTAATCCCATCAGACCATTTGGAGCCATCAGTAGGAAACCCATAACGGCAGGAGAGGAAGAGCTTGAACAAAATAACAGATCACGCAGTGCAAAATTGAGAATAGCCGAAAGGTTATAGATATGAGTGAGAATAAGTTTAGAATAGGGCAAAAAGAAAAAAGTAAGGGAACTGGAAGTAGCATTTTTTCCGGATTGGAGAAGCATGTAAAGCTGGAAACCTATTTCGAAGAAGGTTTCCCAGTAAAGTACCTTCCTAAAATCTTGTTTGTGTTGATGCTGAGCTTAATCTATATCGGTAATACACACTATTCTGAAAAGACAATAAGAAAGATAAACAAAACACATACGGAAGTGGAGGACATACGAGCTGACTATACCACGTTAAAAGCAGACCTGATGTTTGCCAGCAAACAGTCGGAGGTAGCCCGTAGAACAAAATCATTAGGATTAAAAGAAAGTATTAGGCCACCCTATAAAATAGTAGTAGAAAAAGGTGAATATTAAGAGATCCATATTAATACGTGTACGAATAGCATTTCTTTTTGTGCTGCTCTTCGGTATTGCCGTAGTAGTAAAGATATCTCACATACAATTTGTGGAAGGTGAGGAATGGACTACACTTAGTGAACAAATCACTTTTGATTACAAAAAGGTAAAAGCTACACGAGGAAATATTTATTCTGACAATGGTAGCTTACTGGCAACAGACTTACCTTTTTATAAAGTGGCTTTAGATCCAAGACTAGCGAAAGACAACATATTTAAAGGTGGAATAGATTCTTTGTCAATGCTTTTGGCAAGATACTATAAGGACAAGTCTGCTACAGAGTACAAGAGAATGATTCAGGATGCAAGAGCTGCTAACCGACAGTATATAGTGCTCAACCGTAAGCAAATCAATTACCAAACCAAAAAGATAATGTCCGAGTGGCCCATTTTTAGAAATGGTCGCTATGGCGGTGGGGTTATTTTTGAAAAGATCGATGTTCGCTATCGTCCTTTCTCCAACCTTAGTCGCAGAACAGTTGGTTTTGTCAATGAAAATGGAAAGGGTGCGGGATTGGAATACAGTTTTAATGAGGCATTAGGCGGCCAGGATGGTGAGGCATTGTTTCAAAAAATTGCTGGCAGCACATGGAAGCCAGTGTATGATGTAAATAATATCAAATCGAAGGATGGATTGGATATCCAAACCACCATTGACATCAATCTTCAGGACGTAGCTGAAACTTCATTGCATCGGGCCATGGAACAACATGACGCAGATGCCGGCACTGTAGTGGTAATGGAGGTAAGTACTGGACACATCAAAGCAATTTCTAACCTTACCCGTGAAGGGAACAGGTACAATGAGATTTTCAATCATGCTGTAGGAGGGCTCTTTGAACCTGGTTCGACCTTCAAGTTGGTAACCATGATGGCCCTTTTAGAAGACTCTAATATTAAGTTAACGGATAGTATTGATACCGGTAAGGGTGAGTTTACTTTTTACAAAAACACTGTAAGGGATCATCATGATGGTGGCTACGGAAAATTAACGATTCGCGATGCGTTTGTACTTTCTTCCAACGTGGCCATGGCCAAATTACTAGACAACAATTTTGGCTTGAAGCCAGATAAGTTTGTTGATCTCGTAGATGAACTCAGGCTTTCAAAGCCATTGGGTCTTCAGATAAAAGGAGAAGGTTATCCAAAAATATTTCGCCCAGGATCAAAAGGATGGAGTGGTATCACTTTGCCTTGGATGGCTTATGGATACGGGTTTGAAGTTACACCATTGCACACCCTGACATTGTACAATGCTATTGCCAACAATGGAAGAATGATTAAGCCCATTTTTGTAACCGCAATTTCAAAAGCGGATCAGGTTAAGAAGGAATTTGAAACAGAAACCCTGAACAGTAAAATTTGCTCTACCAGTACGTTGAATAAACTACGTCTACTACTAGAGGGTGTTGTTGAAAAGGGAACAGCAAGTAACCTGAAGAATGCCCACTATAAAATTGCAGGAAAGACAGGAACAGCTCAAATTCTTGAGAACGGAAGATACACTAAAAAGTACATCACCTCATTCGTTGGATATTTTCCAGCGCATGATCCTAAATACACTGCCATCGTGTTGATCAAAAATCCTAAAGGTTGGAGACAATATGGTAATAACGTGGCTGGTCCTGTCTTTAAAGAGATTGCTGATAACATCTACTCAAGAGATATCAATCTTCATATGGCAATGGAGAAGAAGAAAGTATTGGAGTATGGTGTGTTCCCTGTAATACAAGCGGGGAAGCAAGATGAATTGACCATGCTTTGCAATGAGTTGGGAGTATCTAATCACACTAAAACTGATGACGACTGGATAAAAGCAGTGCGAAACGGAAATTCAGTTTTATGGGATAAGAATACTGCCGCTAAAGATCAGGTGCCCAACGTGAAGGGAATGACTTTTAGAGATGCTATTTTCTTATTGGAGCAATCAGGGCTGCAGGTTGAGTACAATGGTAAAGGTAGGGTTGTCAATCAATCGTTATCGCCTGGTACTAAGGTGAGTAAAGGAAGAACAATACATATTAGTCTGAGTTGATGCATGAATTAAAAGACATATTGTATAAAGTCAATATCACCTCTGCATCGGGTGATATGGGTATTTCTTTGAAGGGCCTTGCCTTTGATTCAAGGAAGGTGAAGGATGCGTTTCTTTTTGTAGCAGTGAAAGGAACGCAATCAGACGGTCATGAATTTATAAAGACAGCAATTCAAAAAGGAGCCACTGCGGTAGTTTGTGAAAAGCTCCCTGAGGCGCTTTCAGAAAATGTTACTTACGTAGCGGTTAAAGATAGTGCTAAAGCACTGGGTACAATCGCTGCTAATTTTTATAAGAACCCATCAGCCAGATTAAAACTGGTAGGGGTAACGGGTACTAATGGTAAGACCACAGTGGTTACACTGTTGCACAAATTGTTTGCATCAATGGGTTACGCTGTAGGCTTATTGTCCACAGTGGAAAACAAAGTGAACAATGAAATTATTGTAGCCACTCATACCACTCCTGATCCTATTCAGATCAATGAGTTGCTGGTGAAAATGTTAGAAGCGGGCTGCACCCATTGTTTTATGGAGGTCAGTTCGCATGCAGTAGTGCAAGGTAGGGTTGAGGGGCTCACTTTTGCTGGTGGGGTATTTACCAATATCTCTCACGATCATCTCGATTATCACAGAACTTTTGAAAGTTACATTAGGGCCAAGAAGGGATTCTTTGAAGAGTTATCATCCGATGCTTTTGCCTTGGTGAACCTTGATGACAAACGAGGGATGGTGATGTTGCAAAACACTAAGGCCTCTAAAAGAACCTATGCCTTAAAGAAAATGGCTGACTTCAAAGCGAAGGTAATGACGAATTCACTGGAAGGTCTTGAGTTAGAAATTGAAAACAGAAATGTTTGGTTTAAGCTGATTGGTGATTTCAATGCCTATAACCTTCTTTCTGTTTATGCAACTGCCGTGCTGTTAGGAGAAGATCCTGAAAGTGTTTTGATGCGACTATCAGCATTGACCGGGGCCGCTGGAAGATTTGAATTGATTCTTCCTGGGTCAAAATTCACCGCTATAGTTGATTACTCACATACACCCGATGCACTGAAGAACGTACTGGAAACCATTACACAATTTAGAACAGGTCAGGAGCAGGTGATATCTATTGTAGGATGTGGAGGAGACAGAGATAAAATGAAAAGACCATTAATGGCTGCCATTGCATGCAAGTACAGTAACAAGGCCATCTTCACTTCTGATAATCCACGTAGTGAAGACCCAATGGAGATCATTAAGGATATGCAGAAGGGTGTCGGGGTAACTGATGCAAAGAAGACTCTGGTGATCGTAGACAGGGAAGAGGCGATTAAGACGGCATGCATGATGGCACAAGAAAAAGACATCATTCTGGTAGCCGGTAAAGGTCATGAGACTTATCAAGAGATTAAAGGGGTGAAGTACCCATTTGATGATAAAGAAGTATTAGAAAGAATGTTGAAAATGTTCAGTAACTGATGCTGTATTACTTGTTTGACTATTTGGAGAAACATTACAGCCTCATGGGAGCAGGTGTATTTCAGTACATCTCTTTCCGTGCTGGTGCAGCAGCGGTATTGTCATTGGTGATTACGATTACACTAGGAAAAGGCCTGATTAATTTTTTAAGAAAGAAACAAGTAGGCGAGGATATTCGTGACTTGGGATTGGAAGGGCAAATGAAAAAGAAGGGCACTCCAACAATGGGTGGCTTGATTATTATTGGAGCAATTTTAATTCCTACACTTCTCTTCGCACGCATTGATAATATCTATGTTATTCTTTTACTCATTACTACTGTTTGGTTGGGACTAATTGGTTTACTGGACGATTACATTAAAGTATTCAAAAAGGATAAGGAAGGTCTAGCGGGTAAGTTCAAGATTATCGGACAGGTAGGATTGGGATTAATAGTTGGATTGGTATTGTATTTCAACGAGGACGTTGTGATCAGACAAATGAAACCGGTGCAAGATGTGGCGATAAGCTCTAACGAGGCAGCAGCATTGCCATATGAAGATGTAAAGTCTACGAAAACAACTGTTCCGTTCTTTAAGAACAATGAATTGGATTATTCGAATGTCATTCCTTTCGTTCCAAAAGATTATACATGGGTAATTTATGTTTTGATGGTGGTGTTGGTAGTTACAGCGATTTCGAATGGAGCCAATATTACTGATGGTATAGATGGGCTTGCGGCAGGAACTTCAGCTATCATTGGGTTAACGTTGGCAATTTTCGCTTATCTCTCTGGTCGTGTTGACTTTAGTAATTACCTCAGCATAATGTACATCCCTAACCTTGGGGAGTTGGTGATTTTCTGTACTGCATTTGTTGGAGCTTGTCTGGGTTTCTTGTGGTACAACGCCTATCCGGCCCAGGTGTTTATGGGCGATACAGGAAGTCTTGCATTAGGAGGTATAATCGCAGTGTTGGCGTTGGCCGTTCGCAAGGAAATTATGATTCCGGTGTTGTGTGGAATTTTCATCATTGAAAATATTTCAGTGATACTGCAGGTGGGCTATTTCAAATACACAAGAAAAAAATACGGTGAAGGAAGAAGAATATTCTTGATGTCTCCGTTGCACCACCACTATCAGAAGATAGGAATACACGAATCCAAGATTGTGTCAAGGTTTTGGATCGTAGGTATTTTGTTGGCGATACTGAGCTTGGCAACATTGAAATTGAGATAATGAACAGAATAGTTATCATAGGAGCAGGAGAAAGTGGAACAGGGGCGGCCTTGTTGGCGAAGACCAAGGGCTATGATGTCTTTTTGTCTGAGAATGTCACTATTAGAGAAAGCTTCAAAGCTGAAATGCAGGAGGCCAATATTGAATTTGAGGAGGGTGTTCATTCACTGGATAAAATTTTAAATGCCGATCTGGTGATTAAGAGCCCTGGGGTTCCTGATAAGGAGGATGTTATTCAGCAAATAAAGAAAAAGGGAATTGAAATTATTGATGAGATCGAATTTGGATTTCGTTTTCTAAAAGGTAAAGTAATAGCCATAACTGGTACCAATGGTAAAACGACTACCACACTGCTTACCTATCACTTGTTGAAAAACGCAGGACTGAACGTAGCGCTTGCAGGGAACGTTGGAGAGAGTCTTGCGCGTAAGCTTGCAAAAGGAGATCATGATTGGTATGTAATAGAAGTGAGCAGTTATCAGTTGGACGGTACCACCACATTCAAACCAGATATAGCTGTCCTTCTCAACATTACTCCTGATCATTTGGATCGTTACGATTATAAGTTTGAACGCTATATCGATTCAAAATTCAGATTGTTGGCCAATATGGAGCCATCGAATCAACTCATTTACTATAAAGAAGATGCCATTCTGGAAAAGGAAATGGCGAGCAGAAAGGTTGCTCCAACACTGAATACAATTTCATTGAAAGGTGACAATGTTTCTCAGGCTTATTTCGATGGTGTAGAGATGAATTTTAGGATTGGAAGAACTCCTTTTTCCTTGAAGCAAGAAGAAACTACGCTAAAAGGTCCGCACAATTTGATTAACACCATGGCGGCAGTTTCTGCGGCTTGCATTGCTGGACTAGATGAGCAAGTGATTAAGAGCGGTCTTAAAACATTTAAGAATGCACCTCATCGCCTGGAGTCAGTTGCAAAAATTAATAATGTGGAGTTTGTTAATGATTCCAAGGCTACCAATGTGGATTCTGTGATTTATGCATTGGGAAGTTATTCCAATTCATTGATCTGGATTGCTGGAGGAGTAGACAAAGGGAATGATTACAACCTGATAAGAGAACAGGTAAAAGAGAAAGTCAAAGCGTTGATTTGCCTTGGTGTCGATAACAATAAGTTGAGAAATTACTTTTCGGAAATTGTGCCTACCGTTTTGGAAACACAAAGTGTTAAAGAATTGGTAAGAATGGCTTTGAAAAATGCGGATGAAGGAGATGTGGTTTTGCTTTCTCCAGCATGTGCAAGCTTTGACTTATTTAAAAATTATATCGACAGAGGAGATCAGTTTAGAGAAGCTGTTCTCGAATTGAAAGAAGAAACAGAAACCATTGCGTCATGAATAAGGTAAAAGAATGGGCTGATAAAAATTTGCAAGGAGATCCTGTTATATGGGCAGTTGTATTTGCGTTGTCCGTCATCAGTATCCTCGTGGTGTATAGTTCAATTGGAACATTAGCCTACAAGCGCACGATAAGTCCAGAGATGTATCTGATAAAGCATACGTTCATGGTCTTTCTAGGACTAGGGGCAATGTGGGTAGCCCATAAAATTGATTACCGATACTATTCAAAAATATCCAGACTGGCGTTGTGGGTAAGTGTACCCCTTTTGATTTACACATTTACAAACGGTACGACCATCAATGATGCGGCACGTTGGATTACGCTGCCCATAATCAACACTTCATTTCAGCCCTCTGATTTTGCCAGCCTTGCTTTGATTATTAATCTGGCAAGTATGCTTTCGAAGAAGCAGCAAAATATTGATGATATAAAAGATTCACTTATTCCGCTATTGATTTGGAGTGGTGTGATTTGCGGATTGATCGCATTAACAAACCTGTCTACTGCCGCCTTATTGTTTGCCACCTGTATGTTGGTCATGTTCATAGGACGTGTACCAGTAAAGTATTTGGCCATGTTGGTCTTGGTGGGCGCATTAGCAGGAGCTGTTGCATTCAAATTTGGTGTTAGAGGAGAAACAGCGAAGAACAGGATTACAAGTTTTATAAACGGTACTGAACTTCCATTTCAGGCAAAGCATGCGCGCATTGCTGTGGCTACCGGAGGTATTGCAGGCAAAGGACCTGGTAACAGTGATCAGCGCAATATTCTTCCTCACCCGTATTCGGATTTTATCTACGCTATTCTTATTGAAGAGTATGGCATGGTTGGAGGTGTGGTGCTGTTAGGGTTGTATCTGATTCTTCTCCACAGAGGTATGAAAGCAGCATATAACAGTGAACGTGCTTTTGGTGGATTACTTTCAGCCGGGCTTAGCTTTGATCTGGTCTGTCAAGCCATGGTAAACATGGGAGTTGTTGTAGGATTGGGACCCATCACAGGTCAACCATTGCCATTGATAAGTATGGGAGGTACAGCAATGATTTTTACAGGACTTTCAGTAGGAATAATATTAAGTGTAAGTAGAGGAGAGCGGGATGAACAATGGCAGCAAATGAATATGGACTCTAAAGATGTAGCAAAAGCAGCTTGAAAAAAGATCAACCATATCGCCTTATTATCAGTGGTGGAGGAACCGGTGGCCACGTGTTTCCGGCCATTGCCATTGCATCTACGTTTAGGTCGCGCTACCCTGACGCAGAGATTCTGTTTGTGGGAGCACAAGGCAGAATGGAAATGACAAGGGTGCCTGAAGCAGGTTATAAAATAGAGGGGCTGTGGATCAGTGGACTGCAGAGAAAATTCACGTTTTCCAATTTGTTGTTTCCCATTAAGCTTATCTCAAGCTACCTGAAGGCAAGCGCAATTGTGGGGACATTTAAACCTCATGCAGTCATAGGAACTGGGGGTTATGCAAGCGGCCCAGTAATGTTGGCTGCGAGCAGATTTAAAATTCCTTCTCTTGTTCAGGAACAGAACTCCTATGCTGGATTAACAAATAAGAAGTTAGCTAAACGAGCCAAGAAAATTTGTGTGGCCTATCCGAACATGGAGAAGTATTTTCCTGCGGACAAGATGGTGATTACAGGAAATCCTGTGAGAAAGGATCTCTTGAACCTAACTACTAAAAGAAGTGAAGCATTAAAATATTTTGTTTTTAGTGAAAAAGAAAGAACACTATTGATCATAGGAGGAAGCCTTGGCGCAAAAACCATCAATGAGAGTGTACTTTCAGGATTGGATAAGCTCATCGATGCACAAGTGCAAGTGGTGTGGCAGACGGGTAAGATTTATTATGATAACATCAAACTGAAGACAGCAGATAAGGATTTGCGCAGGATTCGTATTTATGATTTTATAAAGCAAATGGACCTGGCCTATGCAGCAAGCGATGCTGTGATTTCGAGATCAGGCGCACTGGCCATTTCTGAAATATGTATTGCAGGTAAGCCTGCCATTTTGGTGCCTTCTCCCAATGTGGCTGAAGATCATCAGACTAAAAATGCAATGGCTTTGGTAAACGAACAGGCAGCTGTTATGATCAAGGACAAGGAGGCCAGGAAGAAGTTGGTGGATGAGGCCTTGAAATTGATTTACGATCAACAGCAAAGTGATAAACTATCAAAAAATATTTCGGCTTTGGGTAGGCCCAATGCTGCAGAAGAGATTGTTAATGAAATTGAAAAATTGATAACGTGCAATTAAGTCAATACGATACGGTTTACTTCCTTGGAATTGGGGGCATCGGAATGAGCGCGCTGGCACGTTGGTTCAACAAGCAAGGTATGTTCGTGGCGGGGTATGACCGCACGCCAACTCCATTAACAAAAGAATTGGAGAAGGAGGGGATTGCAATCCATTTTGAAGATGATGTGGCATTGATTCCAACACAAGTTGACACCGACAAAACTTTGTTTGTCTATACTCCTGCTATTCCAAAGAATCATAAGGAATACAATTACTTGAAGGGTAAGGGGTACCCGATATTAAAGAGATCGGAAGTGTTAGGGCTTATTACCAAGTCGCATAAGACCATCGCAGTAGCCGGTACTCATGGTAAGACTACTACCTCTTCTTTGATTACCCACATTTTAAAAGTGGCAGGAGTAAATATGGTAGCCTTTTTGGGTGGGGTAACAACCAACTACGCTTCTAATTTGATTTCTGAAGGAGAGGCCAATGAGCATACTATAGTTGTAGCAGAAGCAGATGAGTTTGATCGGTCTTTCTTAAAACTATTTCCAGATATTGCTGTCATCACTTCTGTTGATCCAGATCACCTGGACATCTACGGCAATCATCAAGAAGTAATTAAATCATTCACCGATTTCACCGAGCAGATCAACAAAGGTGGATTGCTTGTAAAACATGAATCAATAAGGGCCATCGACAATGAGTTAGATGGTGTTGAGGTAAATACTTACGGCATGAGCCGGGGACAATTTTTTGCCAGTCGGATTACCACTGAAGGTGGATTTTTTGAATTTGATCTTGTAGGCTATGCCTCTGAGATTGAAAAGATAAAGCTTGGCGTCCCTGGTTTTCATAATATGGAAAATGCAATTGCTGCCACTATTGTAGCAAAGCATTTGGGGATAGATGACGCATCTATCAGAAAGGCATTAGGTTCTTTTGCTGGTGTTAAAAGACGATTTGAATTTATCATCAAACGAGAGGATCTTGTTTATGTAGATGACTACGCCCATCATCCTACTGAGATAACGGCTTTCTTGTCGTCTTTGCGTGCCATGTACCCTGGAAAGAAAGTCACAGCTGTATTTCAGCCGCACTTATACAGTCGCACGCGTGATTTTGCTGATGGTTTCTCCGAGAGTTTAAGTATTGCTGATGAGGTGTTGTTAATGGATTTGTACCCAGCTCGCGAAGAACCTATTCCTGGAGTATCATCAGATATTCTTTTTGAGGCAATCACAAGCAGTGTCAAAGTGCGATGCACAAAAAAAGATGTGGTGCAGAAACTGGAGCATATGGATTTCGAGGTGATTGCTACAATAGGAGCGGGTGACATCGATACCTGCGTAGAGCCGATAAAAAGATTGTTAGAAAATAAATATCAACAACAGGTATGAAGCTTAAGTTAAACATACGTACCGAAGCAAAAATAGCCATCGCTGTTTTGGGGATATTTCTTTTGATCGCATTCAGCGAACGAAAGCAAAGTGGAGTAGTGTGTAAGAATATTGTAGTGGATCTGGAGAATACGAACGAAAATCATTTTCTCGAAGAAGCTGATATTCTGAAAATCATAGAGAGCAGTGGCCAGACGATCATTGGTAAAAGTATTGAGGAAATAAATCTACGTGCCCTTGAAGCTAAACTGGAGAAAGATAAGCACATCAGTAGCGCTGAAATGTTTGGTGATGTAAAGGGTAACTTAACAGTGAATGTAACCCTAAGGCGCCCTATTGCACGGTTGATTAGAAAAGATGGACCGGATGCTTATGTAGCGGAGGATGGTAATGTGATGGAAACTTCAGAGAAATATTCAGCGCGAATTATTTTGATAAGCGGAGATATTGTTAATCAACTAATTAAGAAGGGCGATCTGAATACAACTGAAGAAGGACTTGAGCTTATGGCTATGATTGAGTATGTCAATAAGGATAAGTTTTGGAAAGCGCAGGTAGCTCAATTGGACTTTAATAAATCAGGAAAAGTTTTCATTTATCCTCAGGTAACAGGGCAGGTAGTGGAGTTTGGATTGCCTGAGAATATTGAAGTAAAGTTTCAAAAGCTGATGATTTTTTACAAGGAGATTTTACCACAGATGGGCTGGACAAAGTATGATAGGGTGAATGTGGAATTTGAAGGACAGGTAATAGCAGAATAGTATTGAGTCTTTAGTATTGAGTCGTTAGTACTAAAGCCTTTAATTAAATGATCAACCAACGACAAAGGACTAAAGACTAAAGACTAATTACTAATTACTAAGGACTAACGATAACAACCACTAACAATAAACGATTACAACCATGGAACAGGAGAAAATAGTAGTAGGACTCGACATAGGCACAACCAAGATCTGTGCTATTGTTGGTCGTAAAAATGACTTTGGCAAACTCGAGGTGTTGGGTATGGGCAAGGCTGAATCTGAAGGAGTAATCAAAGGCATCGTTACCAATATAGATAAGACAGTATTTGCCATCGAGAAGGCAATCAAAGAAGCCAGCGACATGTCAGGTATTGATGTGGGCGTGGTGAACGTAGGAATTGCAGGACAGCATATCCGCAGCTCCATTCATCATGGTAGCATTACCCGCAGTACCAAAGAGGATGAAGTTAGCATCGAGGATGTGAATCGCCTTACCGAAGACATGTATCGCATCGTCATTCCTCCTGGAAGTGAGATCATCCATGTGATGCCTCAGGATTATATGGTGGATTATGAAGAAGGTATTAAAGATCCGGTGGGAATGTCGGGTGTGAAGTTGGAAGCGGACTTTCATATTATCACTGCGCAAACCAGTGCGATCAACAATATCAATAAGTGTGTGCGCAGAGGAAATCTTGAAATTGAAGACTTAATATTAGAGCCATTGGCATCCAGTCTGGCAGTTCTTAGTGATGAAGAAAAAGAAGCCGGTGTTTGTTTAATTGATATTGGTGGTGGTACTACAGATGTAGCTATTTTCTACGACAATATCATTCGTCATACGGCTGTCATTCCATTCGGTGGAAATATTCTGACAACAGATATTCAGCATGGCTTAATGGTGATGGCCAAACAAGCAGAGCAGTTGAAAACCCGTTTTGGTAAAGCCATAGCAGAAGAAGCAAGTCCTAATGAAATTGTTTCTATTCCTGGCATACGCAATAGAACAGCCAAAGAAATTTCTGTTAAGAACCTGTCTCATATTATTCAGGCAAGAATGGAGGAGATCATTGAGATGGCACATAGCGAAATCATAAACTCTGGATTTGAAAATAGATTGGCAGGAGGTATTGTCATTACTGGTGGTGGTTCTCAGCTAAGTTGTTTGAAACAACTGGTGGAGTACATGACTGGAATGGATACACGCATCGGATATCCTAACGAACATTTAGGTAAAAGTAAAATTGAGGTAGTGAAGAGTCCAATGTATGCCACTGCGGTTGGGCTTGTGCTATCAGGTTTCCGTTCTCTGGATGAGCGGGAGGAACGCTACAAGGAAGCGAGAGTTCCAAAAACAGGTAAAGCAAAGAGAGTTTCTTCGTCAGATTTTTTCACCAGCATCCTTAACAAAACAAAGGGATTGTTGATTGACGATCTGGACGGAAAAAATGAATACTAAAAAAGAATAACCACTAAACAATAATCGTCATGTCTGGAATAGCTTACAAATTCGAGCTCCCCAAACACCACCAATCCATTATCAAGGTAATAGGTGTTGGAGGTGGAGGAAGCAATGCGGTGAACCACATGTTTGGACAAGGCATCAAAGATGTCGAGTTTGTCGTGTGCAATACCGATGCGCAAGCACTCAATAGTAGTCCCATACCTTATAAACTACAAATTGGTGCAAACCTGACCGAAGGGTTGGGTTGTGGTGCCAACCCCGAAGTGGGGCGTGCGGCCGCAGTAGAAAGTAAAGATCAAATCCGTGAAATGTTGGCAGGCACCAAAATGGTGTTTGTAACAGCAGGAATGGGAGGAGGAACCGGTACGGGAGCAGCTCCTGTGCTGGCAAAGATTGCAAAGGATATGGATATCCTTACCGTAGGTATTGTTACCGTTCCCTTTCTGTTTGAAGGAAAGAAAAAACTTGCACAGGCACAGATTGGTATCGAAGCACTTCGGGCCAGTTGTGATACGGTGCTTGTAATTTTGAATGATAAGCTGAGAGAAATTTACGGCAACCTCTCAATAGGACAGGCCTTTGCGCAAGCGGATAATGTGTTGACCACAGCGGCAAAAGGAATTGCTGAAATCATCACACTGACAGGTTATGTTAACGTAGACTTTCAGGATGTGCGCACTGTAATGCACAACGCAGGTGCTGCTGTAATGGGATCGGCAGAGACACGGGGTGAAAATAGGGCCCTTACGGCTGCTGAGCAAGCACTAGCATCTCCGTTATTGGATAACCGGGATATTATGGGAGCGAAGAGAATTCTACTTTCCATTATTTCTGGTGAAGAGGCAGAATTGCAAATGGATGAGTTGAGTGAAATAACAGAATACATTCAAGAGCAGGCGGGCGATGAAGCTGAAGTAATTTTTGGTCATGGAGTAGATCCAACTTTAGGTGATAGAATTAGAGTAACGGTGATTGCAACAGACTTTGCTGCAGAGACGATCGTCAACAGAACAGAGGCACAAAAGAAAGTGCATGATCTGGATCGTACACAGAGCACCTTGTTTGAGCAAATCGATAGTTCTGTCAATCACAGAGATGACGAAATAGAACTAAAGGCTGAAGAAGATAGGCCTGTATTAAAGACGCCAGCAGAGAAGCCCAAACAAGAGGAAAAAGAACAGAGTCCGGTAAAGAAGGAAGAAGATAAGGAGGAGCGGAGCTATACTTTTACATTGTTTGAGAAAAAGGAAGAACCAGTACAGAAGAGAACTTTATTCGAGGAGGAGGATGAGGAAGAAGGAGAAGAAAGTTTATTCAATGCTGAAGAGGATGAATTTGAATTAGGAAATGAGGTTTCATCCGATCAGGTACTCAATGAAGAAGGAATGATGGAATACCGAAAAACAAAGGAAAGATTGGAACAGCAGGCAAAAGACAGAAGGGAAAAACTGAAAGCTGCCAAAAAGCATGAAATGACCAAGGAAGAATTCAATGAGAAGTGGTCATTGCCGGCTTACCTGAGGAGAGGTGTTAAAATGAGCAATACACCTCATTCATCGGAGCCCTATATCTCCAGGTACAATTTGAATGACGAGAACAGTATTCTCGGCAACAATAAGTTTTTACATGATAATGTAGACTAGGCTAACGTTGACATGACGATTTATTTAGTGGTTAAATGAATCCAAAGAAATGGCATTCCCGGTATGACAGGTTTTTACTCCATTCGTAGTGGTTGTTGGTGGTAAATATTTTTTGCCGGTATCGGGATGCCATATTTTTTAAACTGGTAAACCCATTTTTTAAACTGAAAGCCGCCCCTGAAAAGGGGCGGTTTTTTTTGTGGGTTCATTTGACCCACATTAACTGTTTTTGAATTAAAAGATTCCTACTAGCCATCATCCAGCATCTAATCTCCAGAATCCCCTATCTTTATTCTTTTAAAAACCAGTCCATGTCCAAACGCGTTGTCTATATTACTTTTCCTATTCTGCTTTTATTGGGTGTTTACTTTCTGGGCCCTGCTCCTGAGAGGCCAAAGTTTTATCCAGAGATGCCTGCTGTTCCCAATGATGCCAATGGGCTAGTGACTTATATTAATAATCAGGAAGCGCAGCACAATGTAAAACCCGACAACGAAGCGCGTATCGTTTGGTTGGACAGTACTTGCCAGAAAACGGAGTACAGTGTAGTGTATCTGCATGGCTTCTCCGCTTCGCAGGAAGAGGGAGATCCTGTGCATACCAATTTTGCTAATCGGTTTGGTTGTAACCTATATCTACCCCGGTTGGCGGACCATGGCATTGATACCACAGAGCAGCTATTATACTTTACAGCCGATCGATTGTGGGAGAGTTCAAAGGAGGCATTAGCTATTGGTAAAGCCATTGGAGAAAAGGTGATCCTTGTAAGTACATCCACCGGAGGTACAATGGCATTGATGCTGGCTGCTCAATATCCTGATGATGTGTATGCAATCATCAACATGTCTCCCAATATTGAAGTTAATAACTCCAATGCTTATTTACTCAACAATCCGTGGGGGTTGCAAATCGCGAGGATGGTAGTGGGGAGTGACTATCAGGAGATTAATTATAAGCCTGAGCGTTTACCTTACTGGAATGAAAAATACAGATTGGAGTCCCTTACACAACTTGAAGAGTTGCTGGAAGATAAAATGAATAAGCAGACGTTTAGCAAAGTCACGCAACCTTCACTCACATTGTATTACTATAAAGATGAGGAGCATCAGGACCCTACAGTTAAAGTAAGTGCCATGTTGAAAATGAACGAAGCATTAGGAACACCTCCAGAATTGAAAGAGGCCATTGCCATACCGAATGCAGGTGCTCATGTGATTGGCTCCCACTTGGTTTCAGAAGATTTGGAGTCGGTGGAAAAGGCGATCAATGCTTTTGCTGAGCAGAAGTTGGGATTGAGGCCACGTTTATAGTTGTATGAACATCTGAATACTTCAGTCAATTTCTTTTAACCACGAAGGACACAAAGTTTCCCCAAAGCCCGCAAAGTATTTCTTCGTGTACTTTGTGCCAACTTTGTGTTCTTTGTGGTTAGCCTTATGTTCAACGTGTTTTATTAAGTTTTAATCCTCAACTTAAGTGCCCTCTCCAAATCCTCGGGCGTGTCAATCCCCATCGATTCAATATCAGTCTCTGCTACTTTAATAGTATAGCCATTCTCAATCCAGCGTAGCTGTTCCAATGATTCCGCAAGCTCAAGTGAGGAGGAAGCCAGTTGGGTGATCTCTCCCAGAATGTCAGTTCGATACCCATACATGCCAATATGTTTGAAATAAGCTTGCTTGTCAAACCAATTTTCTTTTGGCACATTCCTTAAATGAGGTAGCGGACTCCTGCTAAAGTAAATGGCTTCATTTTTAACATTACGAATCACCTTCACAATATTGCTATTGTGCAAAGCATCGGCATCGGTTATCTTTTTAATGAGGGTTGCCAATTCAGCTTTCCCATCTAACAGTGACGCCAGCAGATCAATTTGCCGTGGATCAATGAAGGGTTCATCACCCTGAATATTAATCACATAATCAAATGGCTGCTTAGCCAAAGTCAAAGCTTCCGCGCAACGGTCGGTACCACTTACATGATCTTCGGAAGTCATGCATACTTCCCCACCTTTGCTTTTTACATGATTGTAAATCTTCTGATTGTCGGTGGCTACAATTACCCTATCCAGTTTGCTGCACTTTTTAGCCTGACTGTACACCCATTCTATCATGGTTTGTCCTGCAATGTCCGCAAGGGGTTTAGCTGGAAAACGGGTGGACGCGTAGCGGGCAGGAATTATTCCAACGATCTTCATGCAGTTACCTTTCTTACCTTAAGGGTAGAGCCTTCTATTTCCAATACTTTTACTGTATCACCTTTTTCAATATAATCTCCTCTTGAAAAAGCGTCATACATCTGATCGTCAATCATGATTTTTCCGCTAGGTCTTAGCACCGTGTAGGCTGTTCCTGTTTTTCCTACCAAGTCTCCTGTGTTATTAAAGTTGGAGGTGTATCCCTCTGATTGTGCTTGCGTATCCATTAACGAGATACGCTTGAAAAACCCAGTCTGACTTAATCGAACCCCCCCCACAAATAACAAGAGTACTCCCCCTGAGAGTCCACCAAAAATGGCGAGTGAAGCCACTACAATGTCATTCAACGGAACCATTTCGAAATTGAAGAAGTCGTTGTTGATCATGATGAGCACCATTGATCCAACAGTAAGTCCCACACCTGTGATACCTGCCACACCAAATCCTGGGATGACAAAAACTTCTACCAGTATCAGAATGATACCAATGAACAGCGCAATGATCTCCCAGTTCTCGGCCAGTCCGTTGAGGTAGTAGGGAACGAGGTACAAAATCAAAGCAGTCATGGCTGCAAAAATTGGAAATCCGACACCGGGAGATTGCAATTCAAAATAAAGCCCTCCGAGGATGACCAGAATGAGTATGCCGCTGATAAATGGATTTAGAAAGAAGGCAATTACCTTTTCAACAGCACTGATTTCAAAGCGCACCAATTCGTAATTGGCAACTCCATTTCTCTTTAATATTTCTTCCATGGATTCCACCTCAGCTTCGCAGTAGCCATACTTCAAGGCCTCTTTTGTGGTAAATGTGATTACACTTCCTTCTTCTGAAATACTATCGATGGCGATCCTTTCGTCCACCATTCCTTCAGCGATTTTAGGATCCCTGCCATTGTGTTCGGCCGTGGACCGCATAATTGACCGCATATAAGACTGATACTTGTCTGGAGCTGCTTCGCCAGTACCCCCTTGTACCACTGTGGCGGCACCAATAGTGGCTCCAGGAGCCATATAAATGCTATCACAAGCGATAGAAATCAAGGCTCCCGCTGAGGCAGCATCTTTGTTAATAAACACCCAAATAGGCACTTTAAGGTCTAAAATCTGATCTACAATGTCCTTGGAGTCTGTCAAAACACCCCCATAGGTATCCATTTCGATGATTACGTAGTCTGCCTTTATTTCTTCAGCATGGTCCAGGGCCAGATCCACGTAGCGTGTCATCCGGGGGTCTATTTCTGCTTTAATCTCCATCACCATCACCTTCGATTTGTCCTGCCCATAGCTGATGCTAGTGCCTGTACACCAAAGCATGGAAAATACGATCATTAATTTCTTCATCGTTATTAAGCTGATTAACTTGCATAAAGTTAACCCAAAAAATGTCAATCTTTTATTGACATTTTTTGCCCTGAGGGCTGACGAAAGCTTTTTAAGCTTTGTCAGGGTTAACCCAGACATGATGGTGATTTATTACCAGCATCGTCTGAAGTGAGAAGTTGTATTTTTTGGTTAACCGAAACTGGCATGAATTTGTTAGGTGTTATGCAGAATTGGTATTTTTTCAACTTGGTAAGACTATGATAAAGTTCATTTTTTTGGTTGCTCATATATGGGTAGCCCCGGATTTTTCCTCTGCTTCTGATTCACTTCGATTGGAGACGGTAGGCGGCAAAACTTTTGTCATCCATCAGGTAGACGAGCAGGAGACATTATATGGCATTTCCAGAAGGTATGGTGCCTCCATCACCCAGATTTTGGAATACAATAAAGAGGCCGATGCAGGTCTGGATGTTGGACAGATTTTAAGAATCCCCTATGTACCGCGTACAACTGTTGTTCAATCCAGCAAAGACGCTCACACTGTAGCTCCGGGCGAAACGCTTTTTTCCATCTCGAGGCTCTATAACCTTTCGGTGGATGAGCTGAAGTCGATGAATAACCTTACGGTCAATGCATTATCCGTAGGGCAGCAATTGCGCATTAAAAACGGTGGCTCGACTACGACAAGTGTTACTGTTCAACCAGACGTTAGAGCAACCACTGTTGTTGGTTATCACAGCGTAGCACCGCAAGAAACACTTTACTCTATTTCACGTGAGTATGGAGTTACTGTTCAGCAAATAAAAGAGTGGAATAACATGACTGGAAGTAATCTGGAGATTGGACAACTTGTGCGCATAGCAGCACCAGGTACTCAGCCCTCAGTAGTTACAACTGTAGACTCTACGGTAAAAACAACGGTTCCTCCTGTTATAAAACAACCGCTGGAGACGGTGGTTAAGATTTCTGAAAACGTGGCGGGCACTGATGAGATAAAAGAATCTGGTTTGGCGGAATTGATTGATGGCACGGAAGGGAATAGAAAATACCTCGCGTTGCACCGAAGTGCCAAGCCGGGCACAATTCTTAAAGTGCGCAACGAGCTCAATAACCGTGAAGTTTTTGTCAGGGTAGTGGGGCCACTGCCAGCGACAAGTGTAAATGATAAGATCATTATTAAAATTTCGAAATCTGCCTTCGATAGGTTGGGGGGAGTTGATTCAAAGTTTAGGGCGGAGATTACTTATTATAAGTAATAGGTGAACGCTCAAGCACTTAAATCCTTTCTGGATGAGAGAGTTGAGATGTATAATCAACCGGGATTCATAGAGAACGATCCGGTCTGCATTCCCCATTATTATTCAAAAAAACAGGATATTGAGATTGCTGGCTTCTTTGCTGCTACTTTGGCTTGGGGTCAAAGGACTACCATTATTAAGAAGAGCAGAGAATTGTTTGCAATGATGGACAATGCTCCCCACGACTTCTTGGTCAATCATAAGCTAGAGGACTTAAAGGTTTTTGAACAATTCAAACACCGGACTTTCAATGCTACGGACTGTCTTTATTTCATACGATTTCTAAGTGAGCATTATAAAAAGAATAATTCACTTGAGTCGGCCTTTCCGGTTGGCAAAACTGATGTGGATGTAGAACAAGCCCTTATCCATTTTCACAACCTTTTCTTTGCACTTGAAGACTTTCCGCCACGTACCAAAAAACACGTGGCAACTCCTATGAGAAAGTCAGCATGCAAGCGCATCAATATGTTTTTAAGGTGGATGGTGAGGCAAGACAGTAAAGGAGTAGATTTTGGAATTTGGAATTCAATAAACCCAGCTCAACTTATTTGTCCTTGTGATCTACACGTTGAGCGAGTTGCCAGGAAACTGAAACTGATTAAGCGGAAACCATTGGATTGGCTTACAGCAGTTGAGCTAACAGAGGCACTCAGAAAATTGGATCCAAAGGACCCGATAAAATATGACTTTGCCCTTTTTGGATTGGGGATTGAGGAACGGTTTTAATTATTTCCAGTTGGCGGGATCCAGACGCCATGATTTCACATGAATGAGTTGATCTTCATTCAGGTATTTCATCTGCACGGCTGCACCTAGCAAAGCACTAAAATCACTTAAACAAATAAGTGGTATTTTGGCTTCTTTAAAATTATTCTCAGCGACCTCAAACCCATAAGTGAAAATAGCCACCATGCCCGTTACTTTTGCTCCTGCCTCTTCAAGTGCTTTGGCTGCCTTCAGTGAGCTTCCTCCTGTCGAAATAAGGTCTTCTACCAATACTACTTTTTTTCCTTTCTCTATTCTTCCTTCAATTTGATTTCCCATACCATGTTCTTTTGGTTTGGGACGCACATATACATAGGGAAGGCCTAACAAATCGGCAACAAGAGCACCTTGAGCAATACCCGCAGTAGCTACACCTGCGATGTAATCCACATCCTTAAAATTGTTTCTGATCACCTCAGCAAGTGCTCCCTTGATGTATGTACGGATCGAGGGGTAGGAAAGAGAAAGGCGATTGTCGCAGTATATGGGCGACTTCCATCCTGAGCTCCACGTAAATGGGTTTTTGTAGTTAAGCTTTATGGCTTCTATTTCAAGTAGTTTCTCTGCCACTGATAGGGCCGTGGGTTCATTAGTGGTAATTGACTTCATTACGGGTATTAATGGTCTGATGTGAGCGTCTTCGCCCAGCCTTTTCAAATCGCAATTTATTATGAAAGTCCACCTGCTCCAAGAATAAGGGGATAAAGTGAAGTCATTATTAATTGACTTTACTTTTTTTGAAAAAAAAATGAACAATCATTGAGACAATGTTTGACACATTGCTTTTTATTTATGTTTTTGCACCTGTGGTAGCATCCTTCTTCTTATGAACCTTTTTGTTAACGACACTCCTGTTAAACTCAGAAAACCTGAAGGAAATCCTGGAGAAGGTACTTATAATCACATCATAGACGCCCAGAAGGAGGAAATCACCAAAGCCAAGCTGATTCACCATGTGTGGATAAAAAATGTAACTGTGGAGGATATGGGAGTCATTCTGGAACTTCTCAATTCTAAAGTACCTACTAGCCTGATATCTCTGGAAATCACAACCAGGAAGTACAAGGAGATAAAGGATTTTATCAAAGGGCAATTTAAACTGGTAAAAGCAGCCGGTGGTTTAGTGAGGAAGAAGGATAAATTATTAATGATCTACCGTTTGAAAAAGTGGGACTTGCCAAAAGGCAAAAGAGAAAAGGGTGAAGGGAACGCTGAGACTGCCATAAGGGAAGTAGAGGAGGAGTGTAATATTGATGTGAAGTTGGGTGAAAAGATTTGTACAACTTGGCATACCTACACCATGAATAAAAAAAGCATGATTAAGCGTACGAAGTGGTATATGATGAACCTTGTGGATGATAGCAAGATGAAGCCATGCCTGGAAGAAGATATTGAGGAATTGCGCTGGATGACACAAAAGGAAGTGTACCATGCCCTTCAGAACTCCTATAAATCAATTCAGTTTGTGTTTGAAGAATACTACAGCAAGACTGAAAGCCTGGATTTGAATTTAGGGAATTAGAGTTTGTAGGGAAGGAAGGTGGTCACATCTCCATCGTAGCGATGTACTTCCCGAATAATAGAAGAGCTAATAGCTGCAAACTGGGGAGTCGTAATTAGAAAAACAGACTCTAATTCTGGGTTGAGATGTCGGTTTACCTGTGATATACTGTTTTCGTATTCAAAGTCTGTAGTGTTTCGGAGACCTCTCAGTAAATAGTTTGCCTTGTGCTTTTTCGCAAAAGCAGCGGTCAATTCAGCGAATGTCAAAACTTTTATGTTGGGGTACTTGATAAAAGTTTCTTCAATTTTTTTTACCATAAAATCAACCTCAAAGTATCGCTTACTTTTTCCGCTGTTGTATCCAATACCAATTATGATTTCATCAAACAACTTAAGACCTCTCAATACAATGTCTTCGTGTCCTTTGGTAAAGGGATCAAATGAGCCGGGGAAAAGCGCTATTTTTTTCATGGTAAACAGCTAAGCTTGAGATTAAAGTTAACAAATTAAGCTACCTGATAGAAGCTAGCTACTTAATAGGTGCAATGAATACAAATCGTAAAAGTGATGGTCTTGTACTTCGTCAAATAAATAGCCAAACTTTAGATACTTAGGGCGGCTGCCAAAGGATACGTTCTTTATGTATTTTGAAAACTCAATGGCGTGAGGAGAATTCTTGCCCACATATCCCCACAAAATGATTTTGCTGCTCTGTTGATCCATCTGCATGGCGTTGAGCACCAGCATAATGTATTTAACGTAATCCGAGAAATGCTGTATTGCAAACTGATTATAGTAAACCAGTCGACCTTCCTTTACTGACAAAATGTGCAGTTTAAAACGATCAATGTAAACAAAGAGGGGAGGCTTTTTATCTGTTACTACTTCCCTAAGTACACCTTCGATGAGACCCGCTGATTGATGCATAAAACTCACTGATGAGTTCTTATACAGGCTGGAAATCCATTGGTGTGTTCCTTTATGTAAGGCAAATATGGTAACAACGTTGCTTTTTACATTTTCGCAATAAAGAACAACTTCCTTTTCGAGGTCAAATTTTGCATTTAGCTTGAGGTATTCCGAGGCGGCATCTTCAACAAATAATGAAGCTGGCACCTGCACCAGCTTATTATTCTTAATTGAAAATTTTACTTTTTTCCAGAAACCTGCGGTAAGCAAATGGTGTGCTTCAAAGAGCTCTTTGAGCAACACCAACTGGTCATCACTTGAATTTAGATTTTGGAAAATGTAATCCTCGAAAAAGACAAGGTTATCCTGATCATCTACAATGGCAATTTGAAGGTCTCGAACACCCAGATGAATAAGCAGTGCGTACTCATGCAGATGATCTACATCAAATTTTTCATCTTTGATTTTCTTGATCAGCCTGTAGCTCTGAGCGGCAGCTGCCAAGGTAGATTAAGATTCCCAGTTTCCAGATGTAGAGACGTCAGTGCGAGAACCAAAGCGCAATGGCTTGCGGTTCTTAGCCTCGTTAGCTTCACTTCTGAAAGGGTTATCTGGTGATGGATCTTTTACCTCTATCACATCTACCATAAGGCCTCCACGATCTACCTTGCCTACAAAGATTTCAAACTTGGTATCAGTGCCGGGCTTGAATGAAAGACGGTCTAAATCTGCATCTGGCTTAAATTTGTAATCCCAGATAGTCATTAAAATTTGACCTTTTCTTACTTGATCGCCTACGTTTACTTTAGTCATTGAACTCACAAATCCATCCTCAGTAAATGGAGGTTCGCTGATTTTTTCACCTATTTTTAAAGAGTAGCCTCTTTGATTCTTGACGGCTCTTTCACCTTCTTTTATCTTAAAACCCATGAAAATGCCATCATCGGCAGCATTCACGTTGAATGTTTCTTTAAATATACGCTCGCGGGCAGGGGTAAATCCAAGCGTATCGATATGAATGATAACATCTTCACCACCATATTCTTTTTGAATAAGTTCTTCTCTGCGCTCAATAATAGCTACCTGGCCATTCTTAATAAAATTAAGCAAGGAGTCCCAGTCGGATGTATATCTTCCGTTTACCTCTTGAAATACGATTTCGGCTTCGCGGATTAATTTTAATTTCTCAATGACCGCATTTTCTTTCGTTTCAACCATTTTTCGGTCGTTTACCGTTTTCTGGACACCGCTGTATAGGTAGTAGCCCAAGAAAATACTAATGCCAAAAAGAACGTAGGTCAGGATTTTAGTAAGATTCATTTTTCACAGGTTTAAGCTTGCAATTATAAATATTTTAAGCCGTTTAACACAACCAATCATAATTTAAAATAACCCCTTAAATCAATGATTTTGGATGGTTCAGCGGCATATTTGAATACACCATGGAGATGGCGTTTATCCATTTTCGATATTTCACCCCAGGAAAGAAATCGGGCATCTGTTATTATTTGATCTGACATTTCCATTTCAGGATCAACCCCCTTTTTTAGCGTTCCTTTTACCCAATTTACTCTAAAAAATAGCTCTATGGCATGAAGTGGGTCTTTATAATACTCTGACACAAATAGTAGTTCTTCCACTTTTACGGTCAGGTCAGTTTCTTCTTTGAATTCTCTTTCAAGGGTTTGATGTGCGGTCTCATTCATTTCAATACCTCCACCCGGAGGGGCCCAGAAATCACCTGATGTTAGGTTTTGGTGGTTGACCATCAGAAGCTTGTTTTCCACAATACAAATCCCACAAGCTCTGGGTCTCACCCTGCTTCCATACATTTTATTCAAAGATTCCTGCATAGTTGTGGCACAAAAAGTGGATAGAATCCGTTATATGTCTTTATAGACTATCAATGCCTAATTTTGAAAAAAATCACAGTTATGAAGCATATTATTTCATTTTTCATTTCCATTTTGATTTTTTCCGGAGCATTTGCACAAGATTCGGCTACTCCTACTCTTGATGGGCCTAGCATTAAGTGGGACAACCCCAATTTTGATTTTGGAGATTTAACTCAGGGAGAACGGGTGGAAAACACTTTTAAGTTTACCAATACAGGTACAGCGCCATTGATCATAACTAATGTAGAGGTGACATGTGGTTGCACCACTCCTAAAGGATGGCCGCGTGATCCAATTCCTCCAGGAGGACACGGTGAACTTACAGTTGCTTTTAACAGTGTGGGGAAGTATGGTCGTCAGAATAAAGTAGTAAAAGTGATCTCCAATGCCGTATCACCCAACAATCAAATCGTGTTTACCGCGAACGTTCTGACAAAAGAGTAGCTGGCTATTTTTTGGCGCTCAACAGAAGCATTACCCATCCGGCAATGAGCAGTACACCTCCTACAGGTGTTACTGCACCCCAAATGGTCTGCCCACTTAGGGACAAGATGTAGAGACTTCCGCTGAATACTATTGTTCCTGAAGTCATAAGCAATGCTGACCACGATGCTTTAATTTCATTCAATTTGTCAGCAAGGGCTGCCATTATCAATAAGGCCAAAGTGTGATAGAATTGATACCTCACTGCCAATTCATAGGTATCAGTTCTTCCGTGTTCCACAAGTATTTGCTGGAGCGCGTGTGCACCAAAAGCACCGAGGGCAACCGAAAGCCCGCCCAACAATGCTCCAATAAAGATTAGTTTTTTTTGAAGGGTCATTTTTTAATGCGATCACCAAATAGCGCAGTACCTACTCTCACCATGGTACTTCCAAGTTCTACAGCAATAGTGTAATCAGCACTCATGCCCATGGAAAGATCTTTCATCTCAATATTTTTACTGAATTTTTTACTTTTTAAATCATCAAAATATTGCTTGAGTTGAGTAAATTCTTTTCTGATGATAGATTCATCTTCGGTGAGTGTAGCCATTCCCATGAGACCAGTTACTTTCACAAAGGGATAATCATTAACGGTCTCCAGCAGAGTAAGCAACTCATCATACTTCAATCCAAACTTGCTGTCTTCATTGGCAATGTGTACCTGAAGCAGACATGGAATTACACGGTTTGCTTTATTGCCTTGCTTATTGATCTCCTCAAGTAATTTCTGGCTATCAACTGAATGAATTAATGAAACAAATGGAGCTATGTATTTTACCTTGTTGGTTTGAAGGTGACCAATCATATGCCACTCAATATCCTTAGGGAGTTCGTTCCACTTGCCCTCTAGTTCCTTAGCCTTATTCTCACCGAATATACGCTGACCTGCAGCATAAGCTTCCATTATCTTTTCTGTGGGCTGTGTTTTGCTCACAGCGATCAATTTGCACTTTTTCTCACTGAGCTCCCGCTGCAGTAAGTTTATGTTATTTTTAATGCTCATTTTATAACTTTGCCTGCCCATAGAGGGCGAAACGAACCCGAATGCAATAATATGGCGATATTAGGCACGTTACTAAAAAAAGGCATAAAACTTCGTGAAAATTTGGAGCAGGAATACTCCTCTCCAGCTGAACTGCAAAAGCAGGAATTGAAGCATCTCCTTATAACGGCCAGCCAAACTGAGTTTGGGAAATACTACGGGTTTCAGAACATCCTTAAGCACTTTAGAACAGAGGACAAGGGTTTTTACAATTCATTTAGCTCGGTCGTACCCATCCACGATTACAACAAAATATATCAGGATTGGTGGCATCTCTCATTGAAAGGAGCCAAGAATATAAGCTGGCCTGGGAGGATAAAATATTTTGCCTTAAGCTCTGGCACCTCTGAATCTTCCTCAAAGCATATTCCGGTGACCAAGGAGATGACCAAAGCAATTCAGAGAACCAGCATTCGCCAGATACTCACTTTGTCAAAGTATGAATTACCCAATGATTTTTTTGGTGCAGGGATATTGATGATAGGGGGGAGTACTCACCTCAACCGCAAGGGTAGTTATTTCGAAGGTGATCTAAGTGGAATTCAGGCAGCAAGGCTTCCATTTTGGTTTCAGCATTTCTATAAGCCAGGAAAAAAAATAGCCAAGACAAGAAGTTGGGATGCCAAGTTGGAAGATATCGTGAAGACAGCCTACGAATGGGACATAGGAATAATCGTAGGTGTTCCTGCCTGGATTCAAATTTTGTTAGAGAAAATAATTGCTCATTATAAGGTGAAGCATATCCATGAGATATGGCCCAACCTAAGTGTCTATGTGCATGGAGGAGTTTCATTTGATCCCTACAAAAAAGGATTTGCTAAGTTGTTAGGTAAACCCATTCATTACATTGAAACCTATCTTGCTTCAGAGGGTTTTGTAGCCTATCAGGCTTTTCCTGAAAAAAAATCAATGCGGCTCGTGTTGAACAATGGTATATTTTATGAGTTCATTCCTTTTACAGATAAAAACTTTAATACATCTGGTGAGGTAAAACCTGAAGCTGAGTCACTGTCTATTGATCAGGTTGAAGAAGGTAAAGAGTATGCTATTTTATTATCAACATGTTCTGGTGCATGGAGGTATTTAATAGGAGATGTTATCAAATTTGTTTCTATTGAAGAATCAGAAATTATTATCACAGGAAGAACAAAACACTTTTTGAGTTTGTGTGGAGAGCATCTTTCTGTTGATAATATGAACAAGGCCATTGAATTGGTTTCGGATGAAATGAATATTGATGTTAAAGAATTTACGGTAGCAGGAGTTCCTCATGGTAGCCTTTTTGCTCACCATTGGTTTATTGGTACCGATGATAAAGTAGACGCGAAGGTATTGAGGGATAAACTGGACCAACGGCTAAAAGAACTTAATGACGATTATGCCGTTGAACGTAGTGCTGCCCTTAAAGAAGTGAAAGTGGATATATTTCCTGTGAGAGTATTCTATGAGTGGATGGAGTCGAAAGGGAAAGCGGGTGGCCAGAATAAGTTTCCAAGAGTGCTTAAAAAGGCACAGTTGGATGAATGGCTTGACTTTTTGGAGGCTAACAAAACCTCATGATTGTACTCAATGGAATAAAATTCGGATTGGTATTGGCACTGCTTATCGGGCCTGTTTTTTTTACGATAATCCAGACCAGCGTAGAGAAGGGCTTTTGGAACGGAGTATTTGTAGCTGTAGGTGTTTCATTAAGTGATGTTTTTTATGTGGCCATTTGTTATTTGGGGATGGCGCAAGTACTGGAAGATGGTCAGTTCAGGATGTATTTGGCATATACTGGAGGAGCGATCTTGATTTTATTTGGCTTGTATCACCTTTTGGTGAAAAGCAGAAGAGGGATTAGAAGTCACATTGAGGCAGCCAATGAGAAGGGTATTTTCCGATATATTTTTAAAGGATTTGTAATTAATGGGCTTAGCCCAATGGTTCCTATTTTTTGGATTGGCGCCATTAGCATAGCGTCACTTGACCTCGGTTATTCTGGCGGGTTTACACTTCTCATTTTCCTTACCTCTTTACTAACCACGGTACTCATTACTGATGTTGCAAAAGCTTATTTGGCGGATAAACTCAGAAGCTTGGTGACACCCAGGTTCATGACTATCATGAATGTAACATTAGGTGTTTTACTTATCATGTTTGGAGGCAGGTTGATAATGATTGCCCAAACCTTTACTGTTGAATTAGTCTTGTAGCACGTTGCTCAGAAAGCTGGACTTCAGTAACAGCCAAATCAACAGCAGTACCATCGCCCATCTTAAATAGACAAAGTAGAAGTCTGCTGTATCCTTGAAACGGGTTTCTTTAATTTCAGCCTTTTCGTATTGATCTATTTTTTCAAATACATTTTTAAGTGCTTGATTGTCGGTAACACGGAAAAACTCTCCGTTGCTAATCTTTGCGATATTACGCATTGTGGTCTCATCTACTGTATTCTCCACCATATGCGGTCTTCCAAAATAATCTTTACCAAAGGGCACCAAGCCTTCTTTACCCACTACAATGGTATATGTTTTTATATCGTAAGCTGCCGCAAGCTCGGCTGCTGTTATAGGGTCAATATTACCGGCAGTGTTATCTCCATCACTTAACAGAATACAAACTTTAGACTTCGATTCCGACTCGCGCATGCGGTTGGTTACTACAGCCATCGCACTGCCAATTGCCGTTCCTCTATTCTCGATCATATCAAAACTGATTTCATCGAGGTAGGCATTTAACAAATCATAATCAGTAGTGAGAGGGGCAAGAGAAAAGGCATCACCTGAAAATACTACAATACCTATCCTGTCTTGAATTCGACCACCGATAAAGTCTCTGGCAACATCTTTGGCGGCTTCCAGCCGATTAGGGGTGAAGTCTTCAATTTGCATTGATTGTGAGATATCAATTGCAAGAATAATGTCAATACCCTCTGTCCATTGTTCTACTTTCTCGTTGGTTTTTTGCGGTCTTGCCAATGCAACCAGAACAAGCGATAGAATTAATGCCAACAGAAAGTCAGGCAGTAACCTGATCAGTGTAACAGGCGTACTTTTGAGGTCACTTTTTACAAGTGCTACAGGCAGTTTCTGATTGAAATAGTATTTAAATACCCATCTAAGAATAAAAAGAAGAGGAACTAAAAAAAGGAGATAGAGGTACAAGGGAGTGGCCCATGCAAAACCCTTTAAGGTGCTGGGATAAAACCAGGATAAGGAATACCAGGCTTCTAATAATTTATCCATTCTTTACCTCCTGCACTTTATCGTGAAACTTTTGCTCTGTGTATTCTTTAAGGTCATAAAGTGGAGCGGATTCTAGTGTTCTTCCGCCACTGTATATCGTTCGGTCGATTTGCTTCAATGCTCCAGCCAATTTTTCGTTTTTCACCATCAAAAATATTTCTTTGGTGGTATACTTTGTGTAAGGCTTTGACAGTAGCTGCTCCATATATTGCTTCCACATACTTAGTGTAGTTTCTGCCCGTTGAGTAGAGTAACTGTTTTCCAGTTCATGGATAGCGCTTTCGAAATCCTCTTTAAATTGAGTATATCCTTTGTTCAGTTTTTTCAAGACAAAGTATTGCCGAATGCGCTTGCCAAATACTATCCATATTATAATGATCAGAACAATAAGCACACCACCAATAATGAGTAGGAGTGGATAGTTGAGTAGCCAACTTACAGTTTGATAAGCCGTGTTGATTTTTAGAGGCAATTGTTCTACCGAAACTGAATCAGGGACTTCAGCTACCATCTGTTGTAGAAAAACGGAATCTGGTTGAGCATACACAGCGGTGCAGTCTGCTCTATTGACCACAAACACCGGAAGACTTATCCGTTGAATAGTATCTATTTCAAAAGATGTTAAAAAATAAACAACGCTATCATAACTGGTTTCACCTGTCGTTTTGGTGGCAAAGTATTTTTTGTGGTCAATCTCAAAAGGCTCAAATGAGAAAGTAGAATCAGGGAATAATACCGTATTGCTTTTTGGATACGTAGCGGATAACGAATAGGGAAACGGTTGGCCAATTTTTATACTGTCAGTACGGAATTGTCCACGCACCTCAACTTCTTGAGCTTGTGCACAAAAGGAAGTCAAAGTCAATACAAAAAAACAGAGTCTCACCTGATCAAGCACTTTTCTTCGTTTTGTTCCTCACTTTAAACAACTTCAATAGCTTAGGCACAAAGTCCTCATGGGTGTTGATGCTTAAAAAATTAATCTGGTTTTTTTTGCTGAATGTAGATAGTTCTTCTTTTCTGCTGACGTGATGATTAAAAATCCGACTTCGAAAATCGCCAAAAGAGGTGTTGACCCACAACGTTTTTTTACTTTCCTTGTCCTGAATGGGAATGATACCCAACTTAGGTAAGTTGGTTTCCCGGTTGTCATTTATTTGAATCAGAACGAGGTCATGTTTTTTGGCCAGCGAGCGCATATTAGGATAAAAAGATTCATCAATAAAATCCGAAATCATAATAATCACACTCCTTCTTTTTATTGTATTGAGCGCAAAAGCGATGGCCTTGGTGAGGTCTGTCTTTGATGATTTGGGTACAAGCCGGACCAGATTAGAAATGATTTCGTAGGCCTGACCCATTCCTTTTTTTGGTCGAAGGTACTTTTCTGTTTGATCAGAGTAGCAAATCAAACCTACCTGACTCGACTCCTTTACCCCAGAGAGTGCAAGTACGCCACAAATCTCTCTACCAATTTCAAATTTCGTTTTACCAGGCGTGCCTATTTCCTGCGAGGCACTTACGTCCATGATGAAGAAAATGGTCTGTTCTTTTTCTTCTTTAAAGGTTTTTACAAACGTGCCATGTCCCTTGGCGGAGACATTCCAGTCGATGGTGCGGATATCATCACCATATTGGTAGGGGCGCACATCGTCAAACTCCAACCCAGATCCTTTAAAAATAGAGTGGAAGTCGCCCTGCATCTGGCTATTAATAGCCTTTCTGATTTGTATCTCGTATTTCCGCAGTTTTTTGACTAGGTCCTTCACCGGTTCCAATTTTGTGGCCCAAAAATAGCTGAAATATGAGTATTTTGGAGCCGTTTTCAGTGTATCCAACGGTAAATTTGACAAAAGGTGTTACAGAAATGACGAGATGGTTGAAGTATTTGGGATTTGCGGTTCTTATAGCCCTGATGCAGTGCAAACAGGAGGAAAAGCCAGCAAACTTGTTGAATGAAGAGGAGATGGTGACGCTGTTGGTTGATTTGTATTTAGCAGAAGCTAAAGTTACCCTTACGGGAATCCGAAGGGACTCCGCCAATAAACTCTTCCATCCTTATGAAGAGTCAATTATAGCATCACGGGGTATCACAGACTCTACACTTAACGAGAGTTACAATTATTACTTTCAACACCCGGATGAGTTAGAAAAAATACTCGATGCTGTAATGGATACACTAAATCTCAGAGAGCAGCGCGCCAGTGATAAGCCCTAAATTATAATTTGGGTTATGGTTTACCCTTTCGATTTTGAAACTAAGCTTGGATTTGATCAAATCCGCCAGAGGTTAAACGGCTACTGCATAAGTACGCTCGGACGTAATGAAGTAGAAAAAATTCGATTTCGTACAGAATACGACAAAGTGAAAGAACTTCTCGATCAGGGAAGTGAGTTCAAAAGCATCAAGGAGCGCGGTATCCCATTTCCTCTTTCTCAATACTATGATCCTTCAGAGTTATATCCGGTAGTAGCGATAGAAGATAGTTTTATCGAAGCCGAGTCATTACGAGAAATTGCACTGTCCATCCAGGTAATTGAAGATTGTGTCGGCTTCTTAAAGAAAGAGCAGGGAAATTACCCCAACCTATTTCAGCTGTCTTTGTCTGTAGCATTGGATGGTGTGATAAAAGAAAAAATCAACGCCACTATTGATGACATGGGCAAGCTAAAGGACAATGCCAGTCCTGACTTGAATCGTATTCGTAAGAAATTAAGAGATGAAGCTGGCAAAGCCCGAAGACTCGTAGATCAAATGTTTCGGGAGGCTGTTGGAAATGGCATGGTACCCGAAGGGAGTTCTCCTGTGATTCGGGATGGCAGGGTGGTCATTCCTGTTTTGTCAGAATTTAAGAGAAAGGTAAAAGGTGTGATCATGGATGAGTCTGCCACAGGGCAGACCGTGTATATGGAACCTACGGAAGTGATCGAAGCCAATAACGAGATAAGGAACCTGGAACTGGAAGAGAGAAGAGAGGCAATAAAAATTTTACGCAGGCTCACCACCTTGCTGCGTGATCATCTACCCGACATTAAGTTAGGTTTTGTTTTTCTTGGTCAACTGGATTTTATTCAGGCCAAAACTCGATTTTCATTTGATATTGAAGCCAACACACCACAGTTGGTCGCTAAGCCGAAACTGGCCTGGGTGAACGCCCGTCATCCGTTACTTTTCTTGAGCCATAAGGGAAAAAGCCCTGTAGTACCACTCAATATTGATCTTAAAGAGGATGAGAGATTTTTGTTGGTTTCAGGACCCAATGCTGGAGGCAAATCCGTTTGCCTTAAAACGGTAGGGCTGCTGCAGTACATGGTTCAGTGCGGATTGCTTATACCACTGGATGAAAAATCTGAAGTAGGAATCTTTCACCATATTTTCCTGGATATAGGAGATCAGCAATCCATTGAAAATGACTTGAGTACGTACAGTTCTCATCTTAGAAATATGCGTCATTTTGTGGATAGGGCCAATGAAGACACACTGGTGTTGATGGATGAATTGGGAGCGGGAACTGATCCTAATTTTGGTGGAGGTATTGCAGAAGCTATTTTAAAAACTTTGGTTGAAAAGGGTGTGTGGGGTGTGGCCACTACTCACTATTACAACTTAAAGCTGTACGCAGATCATAATATGGGCATAAGAAATGCCGCCATGCAATTTGATAGCAAAAACCTGGAGCCCCGCTTTATCTTGGACATAGGAAAACCAGGAAGTTCCTTTGCATTGGAGATTGCGCGTAAGACAGGGTTGGGGCGTATTATCAAGGAGGCAGAAAACATCATAGGTAAAGACCTCACAGGTTTGGAAACACTCATAAAAAAAGTGAGTGACGAAAAGCAAGAGTTGATAAAAAGGGAACGAGAGGTAAGGGACAAGGAAATTAAGTACAATGAACTACTGAATAAATACGATCAACTGAATCAGGAGTTGGAAAGTAAAAAGAAAGAAATTATTAATAAGGCAAAGGAAGAGGCGGCTGGGCTAATTCAACAAACCAATAGAGAGATAGAAAAAACCATTCGGCACATAAAGGAAAACAGAGCCGAGAAAAAGGAAACAAGAAGAGTGAGACAAAGCCTGGAGGGCTTAAAGGAAAATGTGAGGCCAAGCATAGACCGCAGTGTTGCTCCTGTTGATGAAAAAATTGAGGAAGGTGATTATGTAAGAATGGTAGGGCAGGATGTAACCGGACGTGTGGTATCACTTAAAGGAAAGTCTGCCGTTGTGGAGTTTGGTGATATGCGCTCCTCTATTAAAGTGGAGAAACTTGTTAAGAGTAGTGCTAGAGAAGACAAAGCTGTTAAATCCAGGCGTTCTTTTGGTGTAGATTTATTGGCTAAGCAAACTGGATTTAATACAACCCTTGATGTACGGGGCATGAGGGTAGAGGAGATTATTCCGGTTTTGGATCAATTCCTTGATGACGCAGTGCTGTTGGGCCATGGAGGGTTAAGGATTTTGCATGGTAAAGGAGAGGGCGTTTTGCGGGGTGTAGTTCGTGATCGATTAAAACTTAACAAGAGTGTGGTAAGCTTTGGGCACGAGCATATCGAAAGAGGTGGAGATGGTATAACCACTGTTGTGTTAAAATAAAAAGGCTCCATATGGAGCCTTTTTTTATAGTCTTGTTTCCTTCTTATTGGAAGGTAAATACCCACTGGCCCTTTACATTGGAAACCCTACCAGGGTAGCCGTCTCCGGTAAATGTAAATGTGATTTGTAATTGAGTATCTGTGACTGAGTAGGTCATGTCTAGTTCATCTCCGGTATCTGGATCTCTTATAATTTGTGTTTCCGGGCTTGCTCCAAACTTCCACTGCCCGCTGGATAGCCATGGGCTAAGTGTGGTAGGTCTTCCAGCTGCTGAATATCCAAAAGTGGTGCTCCCAGCCGTTCCTGAAATGGTAAGCGCGAAGTTATCGTAACCAGTTTGGTCAACATTATCTAACTTCACTGAAGTTGCATTCCAAGTTTTGGAGAGTTTTCCAAGTTGAATGTCTTCAACTGTCTCACCGGGGCCAGAACTCTTTTTGCATCCCTGGCTCACCAGAAGGACAGCAAAAACAACTCCCAGCAGCATTAACTTTCCTATTTGTTTCATTCTGTAGCTTTTAAAAATCGTAATAAACTTAAGAAAATGGGTTCTCTAAAAAAAGAAACCCTATAATTTGCCCTCGAAAATTGACATGGCCAACGTATTTAATCGTCTTAGGGAGTCAAATGTAACCTACTTTAAGCTCATTAAGTCCACCTTTTGGCAATTTTCAGGGTATTCGTATTCTGTGTTTGAGGCTATTAAAACCAGCCTGGATGCTCCAAACTCCCTAAGTTTTACCTGATACCATTCAATAGCCCTTTTATCCAAATTGGTGGTAGGTTCATCGAGAAAAAGGGTAGAGGTTTCCGAAAAAAAGGCCAATCCAAGTTTAAGCCTTTGTTTCATACCCGATGAAAAATTGGATATTAGCTTGTTTTGGGCATGGCTCAATTCCATTAAATCCGCCAGATCCGCAATAGATCGATTTTGAGCTACACGTTTGAACTTAAAATGAAAGTAGATCATCTCCTTCAGCGTGAACTCTTCTATCAATTCCATATAGGGAGTAGCAATGGATACCTGCTGATAGGCCTCTTCTTCTGGAATTGCGTTTTTCTGAGTGGAATAAATGATTGAACCCGTGCTGGCTGGAACCTGACCCCACAAAACCTGCATGAGTGTGGATTTACCTGATCCATTGGGGCCTATTATTGCATAACTTTCACCTTGCTCAAAAGTGAAAGTTAGTTTCTTGAAAATCCATTCGCGGTTGAAGCGCTTACCCAGATTCTCGGTAACTATGTTCATTCAAAAGTGGCGGAGCTGGTAGAAAATCCTTTCATTACCCCACGCTCGGAGCTTTTGATAAAAGCAATGATATAATCACGTTCCTGACTTGGGATAATTTCCTTTTCAACAAGTTCGATGGCCTTAGAGTTGTTGAGCCCTTTTAAAAAGACGATGCGGTAGGCATCCTGAATCTCAGATATTTTTTCAGAGGTAAATCCTCTTCTTCTTAATCCAATAGTATTTACACCACAGTAGGTAAGTGGTTCCCTTGCGGCTTTAGTAAACGGAGGAATATCTTTCCTTACCAATGACCCACCTGAAACCATAACATGAGCACCTACTTTTACAAATTGATGCACAGCGCTAGAGCCTCCAATGATGGCCCAATCTTCGATCACTACGTGACCTGCTACTTGAACAGCATTGGCAAAGATGCAATTGTTTCCAATAGTGCAATCATGAGCAATATGTACGTAGGCCATAAGCAGGCAGTTGCTGCCAATTTCGGTTTTGTGCTTGTCGGCTGTACCTCTGCTAATGGTAACAAACTCTCTAATGACAGTATTATCACCGATGAAAGTTTCAGTCTTCTCTCCTGCGAATTTTAAATCCTGAGGAATGGAGGAAATAGAAGCTCCGGGAAACACTTTTACGTTCTTACCCAAGCGGGCTCCCTCCCAAATGATGGCGTTAGGACCGATCCAACAACCGTCTCCAATCACTACATCACTTTTGATGGTAGCAAAAGGCTCAATAATAACATCATTTCCAATCTTTGCGTCAGGATGAACGTTGGCTAAGGGGTATTTACTCATGCGTCTTTTCTAACAATGCTTGCGGTCATGGTGCCTTCACATACCAAAGAACTACCCACGTAAGCTCTGCCAGACATTTTCGCAATTCCTCTTTTGATAGGAACGAGCAGATTACATTGAATAACCAAAGTATCACCAGGGAGTACCATTTTTCTAAATCGAAAGGATTCAATTCCTAAGAAGTAAGTCCAATAGTTTTCCGGATCAGGCACTGTATTGAGCACGAATATACCACCAATTTGTGCCATAGTTTCAACCTGTAGTACAGCCGGCATAACCGGGTTGCCTGGGAAGTGACCTTGAAAGAAGGGTTCGTTCATGGTAACGTTCTTTACCCCTGCAACACTCTGGTGATCTAAGTGAATGATCTTATCGATTAATAAAAAAGGATAGCGATGTCGTAAAATATTAGATATCTGATTGATATCAAGTACTGGGGGCAAACTCGGGTTATAACGTGGTATTCCTTTCTTGTCTGCCTCGGCCATAGCCTTTTTAAGCTTTTTAGCGAAAGCTACATTGGCAGCATGACCAGGTCTGGCAGCCAATATTTGTGCTTTTAACGGACGTCCTGCGAGGGCCAGATCGCCAATGATGTCTAATAGTTTATGTCTTGCTGGCTCATTATTATAGCGCAGTTCTACATTATTAAGTATTCCTTCTTTCTTTACCTCAACCTTAGGCTTATTCAGCATTTGGGCAATATTGTCCAGTTCGTGCTCTTGAACTACCCTGTCAACAATGACGATGGCATTGTTCAAATCGCCACCACGGATGAGATTGTTTTTATAAAGCATTTCCAATTCATGCAAAAAACAGAATGTTCTGCATGAGGCAATCTCTTTTTCAAATTGTCTTATGTTGGTAATAGAGGCATGCTGACTTCCTAAAACGGGAGAGTTGTAGTCAATCATCACCGTCACGCGATAGTCGTCCAGTGGAAGTGCAGCGATTTCCACGTTGCGATCTACTTCACGGTAGAAGATACTGTCTTGAACCTCAAAGAAGTCGCGAAGCGCATTTTGTTCTTCCGTTCCAGCTTCGTTCAATACGTTGACAAACTGAATAGAGCTCCCATCCATTATGGGGGCCTCAGGGCCATCCAATTGAATCAAAACATTGTCTATTTCAAGGCCGGTTAGTGCAGCTAGCGTATGTTCAATAGTGCTGATCCTGGCTCCGCTCTGCTCAATGGTCGTACCTCTTGATACATCCACCACATTGTCGCAATCTGCATCAATAATGGGTGATCCGGGAAGATCTATTCGTTGGAACTTAATACCATGGTTGGGCTTTGCAGGCAAGAAGGTCATGTTAGTGACGATTCCCGTATGTAACCCTACTCCGGACAAAGTCACGGATTTCTTAATTGTCTGCTGCTTGTGATTTAGCATCTCGTAGTAAAAGGGGCAAATTTAACCCCTATTCCTCGTATAATCTAAAAAATAGGGCTCTGCTGTAATAAATGGGGTTAATTATAGTTAAAAAAAGTGAACCACGTCTGACTTTGGGGTAAATCAGTCAGATTTTACTGGTGTTTGCCCAGCCACCAACTTTTGTTCAAGTTGTTTGAGCCTTGTACTGATGTCAGGTAGTTGCTTAAATAACGCATAAGACCGGAAATACTCTTTCACATCAAGCACAGGATAGCCAATGAGTTTTTGACCTTCTTCCTTGATTGACTTTGGGATGCCTGCCTGAGCACCCACGCTTGTTCTGTTGGCAATAACCAAATGACCCGCTATACCCACCTGACCAGCAAAGACGCAGTTCTCACCAATTTTTGTTGAGCCGGAAATACCTGTTTGTGCAGCAATTACGGTATTCTTTCCAATCTCAACATTATGAGCCACTTGAATGAGATTATCCAATTTTACTCCTGACCTTATTATTGTAGCGTCTCCAGAAAGCGTTGCACAATCAATAACAGTATTCGCTCCGATGGTTACATTGTCTTCCAAAATCACGTTGCCTAATTGGGGAATGGTTTTGTAGGTGCCGTCTTCCTGAGGGGCAAATCCAAATCCATCACTGCCCAATACTGTACCTGAGTGGATGGTGCAGTTGTTGCCCACTACTGTACCCGCGTACAGCTTTACATTAGGATGCAGTATGGTATTGTTTCCAACTACAACATTATCTCCGATGTAGGTATGTGGATACACCTTTACATTGTCACCTATTTTCACATTGCTGCCAATGTAGGAGAATGCACCTCTGTAAATAGATTTTCCAATGGTAGAATTATCTCCAATAAAGCATGGCTCTTCAACGCCTTCCTTTTGGAAGCTTATCATTTTATGGTACTCCTCCAGAAGAACTGTAAAGCTCGAATAAGGGTCGTCTACCATTATCAAACTTGAGCTTACTGATTTCTTAGGAGCAAAGTCTTTTTTTACAATAACAGCGCTTGCTTTCGTTTCGTAAATGAAATGTTCGTACTTAGGATTTGATAAAAAAGCGATCTGTCCTGGTTTGGCATCCTGAATTTTGGCAAGCATATTAATCTTAGCGCTGTTGTCTCCTTTGACAACCCCCCCTAACATCGCTGCGATCTGCTTAATGGTAAACTCCATTAATTAAATAATGATTTAATGGTCATAGTTAAATCGAATTCCGTGGGCTAGTTCTTTTCAAAGATACATTTTTAGGGCAGCATAGATAGTTTTTTTTAACGATTTTACTAAGTGCCTTAATATTGGGTAAATCGGATGCATCAGCGATTTCCTTAAGTTCACCTTTCTTGGTTAAAATGTGAATACCCTGCCCTTCACTCACGTATGCTTCATTTGAAACGATGCCATGTGAAAACAAATAGGAAGCATCTTTTCTCAATATCTTATAATTGTCGCTGATTTCAGAACGCACCTGCTCAATAGTTGCTTTTTCTATTGGATCATTGGTCAAAATGATTTGGAATAGATTTCTCTGCAGAAGCATTTTACAAAGGGTTGACAAAATGTTGTCGGGATGGTCTTGCCAAAGTTTAATTGCTCCCCATATATCGTTGTCGTCCAATTGCCCAAAATAGCTTATTACTTCTTGTCTCCGGAAATCTTCAACGGTGTAAGAGGTTTTAAGAAAGAAGTGAAGAGGCTTTGAACAGGAAAGGACTTCACCAGATTGAACAAGGTACTGTGCTCGCTTGATTAGGTTGACAAGCATCTGTTCAGCACTCACTGCAGTTTTATGTAAGTACACTTGCCAGTACATCAGCCTGCGTGCATTAAGAAAATTCTCAATGCTATAAATGCCTTTTTCTTCCACTACCAATTGGTCGTGAGAGACGTTCAGCATTACTACTATTCTATCTACTCCCACAGCCCCCTCACTTACACCGGTGAAAAAAGAATCTCTGCGTAGGTAATCCAATCTGTCGGTGTCTAGTTGACTGCTTACCAATTGATGAAAGAACTTTCGTTGATAGGTGTTTTGAAATATTTGAAGTGTAAGGTGCAATTGTCCATTAAAGCTTGTGTTAAGCTCCTTCATAAATTGGAAGGAAATGCTTTCGTGATTTACCTGGTGCAAAAGTGTTGCTTCCAATGCATGTGAGAAAGGTCCATGTCCAATATCATGAAGCAATGTGGCGATTTGAGTGGCCTCATACTCTTCTGATGAAATCTCAACGCCTTTCAATCTTAGGTTGTCCAAAACCCTACCTGTGAGGTGCATGGCGCCCAATGCATGATTAAAGCGAGTATGAATGGCACCAGGATAAATGAGGTCGGTAAGGCCGAGTTGTTTAATGTGTCTTAGTCGTTGAAAATAAGGATGTTGAATAAGGTCAAAAATGAGTTCACTGGGTATTGGAACAAACCCATAGACCGGATCATTTATGATTTTCTTTTTATTAATGCTTTGGCTCAAGATTATCCTTATAACTCGTAAATTAGGCTGAATTTAAATAAAACAGCTAGTGCAAAGGTATAACATTTTGTGGGCAGACGATGAGATTGATTTGTTGAAACCGCATATACTATTTCTTCAACAGCGAGGATATGACATTACTCCGGTAAACAATGGATCAGATGCTGTTGAATTATGTGAGTCGAAGCATTTCGATGTGGTCTTTCTGGATGAGCACATGCCTGGAATGTCCGGATTGGAAGCACTCGCATTGATAAAAGCAGATAAGCCAACGTTGCCTGTCGTAATGATTACCAAGAACGAGGAGGAGCAGATTATGGAGGAGGCCATTGGTGCCAAGATTGATGATTATTTGATCAAGCCTTTGAACCCAAGTCAGATTTTGTTGTCCGTGAAGAAAATTTTGGATAATAAAAGGCTAGTAATTGAGAAAACTAATCTCAATTATCAGCAGGAGTTTAGAAACATTAGTATGTCATTTCTGGATGACCTGGATCATGAGAAATGGGCGGAAGTTTACAAGAAGTTGATTTTTTGGGAACTTCAGTTGGATGAGGGTGACAACAAGGACATGGCTGAAGTCTTTGAGATGCAAAAAGTAGAAGCGAACACCAACTTTTGCAGATTTATAAAACGCAATTATGAGTCATGGCTCAATGACCCTAAATCAACTAAGCCAATACTTTCACATCAGGTATTTAAAAAGAAAGTATTTCCTGAAATGGAAAAAGGAATACCAACGTTCGTATTTGTAGTTGATAACCTTAGGTACGACCAGTGGAAGATTTTGAAACCAATCATAGAAGAGTTTTATAATGTTGAAAAGGAGGAGTCTTATTATTCCATTATTCCTACTACTACAGCTTATTCTAGGAATGCGCTTTTTTCTGGAATGATGCCTTCAGAAATGGCCAAAACGCATCCCGATTTATGGGTGGGTGATGATGAAGATGATGCAAAGAATAATTTTGAAGATGAGTTTTTAACCCGTCAGTTGAGAAGGAATAACCTGACAGTAAAACACTCTTATCACAAAATAAAGAAAACAGAGGAGGGGCGTGATTTGGTCAACTCTGTTAATAACCTATTTGGTAATGACCTCAATGTAATTGTATACAATTTTGTAGACATGCTTTCTCATGCCCGCACGGATATGGCCATGATTAGGGAGCTGGCGCCTGATGAATCGGCCTACAGGTCATTAACGCGTTCATGGTTTATGCACTCACCGCTTTTAGATATACTTAAAAAGATCGCAGAAAAGAAAGTGAAGTTGATCATTACCACAGACCACGGAACCATTAGGGTGAAGCGTCCTTTTAAGATAATTGGTGACAGGAATGTAAATACTAATCTTCGATATAAGCAGGGGAAGAACCTTAACTATGATGGCAACAAGGTGATGGAATGCCCGAAGCCAGAGCGTTTTTTCTTGCCAAAGTCCAACGTTTCCACTTCTTACGTTTTTGCGATTGAGGATCAGTTTTTTGCCTATCCTAACAATTACAATTACTACGTAAATTTCTACAAAGACACATTTCAGCATGGAGGGGTGAGTCTTGAAGAAATGGTGATTCCTTTAATTTTCTTAACTTCGAAAAATGCCTGAGAATTGGGTGAAGGCCCTGGATGGAAAACCAGCAACTATTGCTGATTTGAGGAAGGTGGCCGGTGAACTGTTACGTGCTGCCGGAACTACCAAAGTCTGGTGTTTTGATGGAGAAATGGGGTTTGGTAAAACAACTTTGATAAAAGTTGTTTGTGAAGAGTTGGGAGTAACGGGAGGCACCAGCAGCCCCACATTTTCTATTATCAACGAGTACCAAAGTGATAAAGGAGAAACGATTTTTCACTTTGATTTTTATAGATTAAAAAAGGAATCTGAGGCTTATGATATGGGCGTGGAGGAATATTTTGAATCAGGGTTTTATTGCTTTGTTGAATGGCCCGAGCGGATTCCTACACTGTATCCATTGCATTACTTTAAGGTGAGGATATCTGAAGAGACTAACAGCACAAGAATTATTGAATACAGCTTGCTATGACTGAGAAAAAGAGATCAGGGTTTGCAGCACTGGCAAAGTCCAGTTTGTCACCGCAGGAAAAGTTACTTAAAGTGAAGAAAAGCAAAGGGAGTTTTTGTATTGGACTTCCCATGGAAACATCCTTACAAGAAAACAGAATAAGTCTGACCCCTGATGCAGTAGCCATCCTTGTCAGTAATGGCCATGACATATGGGTGGAGCACAAAGCAGGTGAAGGTTCTAAGTTTTCTGATAAACAATACAGCGAAGCGGGAGCTAAAATAATGTACTCACCAGAAGAGGTCTTCAAAGCGGATGTTATTTTGAAAATAGAACCTCCAACTTTAGAAGAGATAGAATACTTTCGTCCGGGTCAAACATTAATTTCGGCACTTCAACCTGGTCATCTTACAAAGGAATATGTTCAGGCTTTGTTGAAGAAGAGGATTACGGCATTGGCATGGGAATATATTGAAGACAAAGTGGGAGGCATTCCAATTGTGCGGGCGATGAGTGAAATTGCCGGGAGTGCCGTGGTACTTATTGCAGCAGAATACCTAAGCTCTGCCAACAAAGGAAAAGGAATTATTTTGGGAGGAATCACAGGTGTACCTCCAACTAAAATGGTAATTATTGGTGCGGGTACAGTGGCTGAATATTGTGGCCGGGCTGCGCTGAGCCTTGGTGCTGAAATTCAAATTTTTGATAATCACATTTATAAATTAAGAAGAATCAAACATATCCTGGGCCATCAATTTTACACGTCCACAATAGATACAGCTACATTAAGCGAGAGCTTAAAAAATGCTGACGTGGTAGTGGGTGCATTACGAGCAGAGAAAGGAAGGGCCCGACATGTTGTGTCTGAAGAAATGGTAAGCCAAATGAAGGCAGACTCTTTGATCATTGATTTAAGTATTGATCAGGGTGGATGTGTAGCCACATCAGATATTACCACTCACGCCAAGCCAGTTTTTAAGAAATATGATGTCATTCATTATTGTGTGCCCAACGTAGCCTCGCGAGTTGCCCATACTGCTACCACTGCGTTAAGCAATATTTTTACTCCAACTATTTTACGCGCGGAGGAAGAAGGTGGAGTGGAGGAAATGATTTTATCGCACCGATGGTTCTTGAAAGGCGTTTACTCCTATAAAGGGAACCTCACCAGTGAGGCCATAGGCAGGAAGTTTAAATTGAAATACAAGAACATCGAATTGTTTGTAGCCGCCCGGGTTTAACCTTGTAATGCCTTCAGGTTCTCTTCCAGTACTGCAATCTTTGATTCGGCATCTGCCTTTTTCTTTTGTTCAGCTTCAAGTACTGCCGGGGGTGCTCCCTTCACAAAACGTTCGTTGCCTAGTTTCTTCATTACTGAATTGAGAAATCCACGGGTGTATTCCAGTTCTTTTTTGATGGCTTCCTCTTCTTTCTCCACGTCTACCTTTCCCTCCATGGGTATAAAGAACTCGATAGCCTGGACGATAAAACTTCCGCCATTACCTGGTTTGTCATTGGAAAAGGATAATTGCTTTACATTAGAAAGTTTCTGAATAATAGACGTAAAGCGTGCAGTCTTTTGTTGGCCGGCCTCACTGACGATAAGATTAATGGGCTCTTTAGGGGAAATCCCTTTAGTGTTCCTGATATTTCTGATCTGGGTGATAACTTCAAACGAGAAGGCTGCCTGGTCAATAATACTTTCATCGAAAGCTGCGGCAGTTGGATACTCAGCAACGATGATGCAATCCTTTTCATTTTTATCATCCAGTTCATGCCAAAGTTCTTCTGTGATAAAAGGCATGAAGGGGTGAAGCAATTTTAAAATGGATTCAAAGAAACGAACTGTTTGCTTATAACTTGCTTTATCGATAGGTTCTCCAAATGGAGGTTTTACCATCTCAAGGTACCAGGCGCAGAAATCATTCCACACAAGTTTGTAGGCTGTTAGTAATGCGTCTGAAATTCGGAACTTAGAATAATGATCCTGAAGTTCTGCCATCGTTTGATTTAATCTTGATTCAAACCATGCTGCAGCAATTTTATTTTCTTCCGGAGTTTCTGTTTCTTTCGTTTCCCAACCTTTTACCAATCTGAAAGCATTCCAGATTTTGTTGGAGAAGTTCCTCCCCTGCTCACAAAGTTTTTCATCGAACAGTAAGTCGTTGCCTGCAGGCGAACTGAAAAGCATACCTGTTCTCACGCCATCCGCTCCGTATTTTTTAATGAGATCAAGTGGATCTGGTGAGTTGCCCAGTGACTTTGACATTTTTCTTCCCTGCTTGTCGCGAACAATCCCAGTGAGATAGACATCTTCGAAGGGCCTTTCATCCATGTACTCATATCCTGCTATGATCATTCTTGCTACCCAGAAGAATAGGATCTCGGGGGCAGTCACTAATACTTGTGTAGGATAGAAGTAGTTAAGATCAGCGTTGGAAGTACGATCTACTTTTCCATTGGCCTTGTCGTAATGTTCATCATTAAAGCCATGAAACACTTCGATCGGCCAAAGCCACGAGGATGCCCATGTATCCAACACATCTGGATCTTGATGAAGATCATTTTCTGTTATTGTTCTACCTGATTTTTTGGTGGCGAAGGCTACTGCCTCCTCAATGGTTTCTGCAACCACAAAATCATCATCTCCTTCACCATAGAAGTATGCAGGAATGCGATGCCCCCACCATAGTTGACGAGATACGCACCAGTCTCTCACGTTTTCCATCCAGTGGCGATAGGTATTTTTAAACTTAGCTGGATGCAGTTTAATATCGTCTTTCTCAACAGCTTCATAAGCCTGCTTCGAAATCTCTTTCATTTTAAGAAACCATTGCAGTGAGAGTTTTGGCTCTATCACCGTATTGGTCCTTTCTGAACGACCAATCCTCGTTACAAACTCTTCTTCATTGACAAGGTCACCAGATTCTTTCAGGTCTTTCACAATTTGTTTTCTAACTACAAATCGGTCTTGTCCAACAAACTTTGGGATTTCACATTTTGCATTAAGGGTTCCATTGTCATCGATGGTGTCGATCACGGGTAGCTTGTGCCTTAAACCTATCTCGTAGTCATTGACGTCATGAGCAGGGGTCACTTTTAAGCAACCTGTACCAAACTCTTTATCAACGTAATCATCTGCAATTACTGGTATTTCTCTGTTGATGAAAGGGACCAACACTTTTTTGCCAATCAGTTTTTTATACCGCTCATCTGATGGATTGACTGCAATGGCAACGTCACCCATAATAGTTTCTGGCCGTTGTGTAGCAATAATTACCCAATCATCTTCAGTGTCTTTTACTTTATAACGTACTGAATAAAGAATAGACTTCTCACCATCTTCTTTATAAATAACTTCTTCGTTGGATACCGCAGTTTTTGCCTCCACATCCCAATTGATCATGCGAAGCCCACGATAGATATATCCTTTGTTGTATAAATCCACAAACACCCTGATCACAGCTTTGTAGTAATCTGGATCCATGGTAAATGAAGTGCGTTTCCAATCGCAGGATGCTCCCAACTTTTTAAGTTGCTCAAGGATAATGCCACCATACTTTTCTTTCCATACCCATGCGTGTTTCAAAAAGTCCTCTCTGCTTAAGTCAGATTTTTTGATGCCTTGTTCGCGGAGCATGGCCACTACCTTGGCCTCTGTAGCAATTGAGGCATGATCTGTTCCTGGTACCCAGCAAGCAGCCTTGCCCTCCATGCGTGCCTTACGAATGAGCACGTCCTGAATGGTATTATTAAGCATATGGCCCATATGGAGCACCCCAGTAACGTTGGGAGGAGGGATGACAATAGAATAGGGTTCTTTATTTGGATCGGGCTTGGCATGAAACATGTCGTTTTCATTCCAGTAGGTGTACCACTTGTCTTCAACAGAGGCTGGATTGTACTTGGTCGAGAGTGACATTCAGGAAATGGTAGTTAAATTAAGCTGCAAAAATATGAAACTTGACCCGATTTGATGGGATAAACGCCTCGAAATCCGGTATTACAGATAACTACGTATATTCAATGTTGCCAAATAATTCCGCCAAGAACTAAGGACATTTAAATCCTAACAGAAACTATGAACACAGCACCCTCCGAAACCCATGAACTTGAAAATATCCAATGGAAGCAATTGTGGAGTCTGGCTTCTCTTTACGGGTCTATAATTATAGGGTGGATTGCCTACGAGAATTATCAACCTAAGCTACTGACTCAGTTCCAGTTTACTGATTTCAGCTTTTTACTTTATGTGGTTCAGGGATTTATTCTTTTGATTACACCCATCTATGCTGGAAAACTGGGTGATAAGTTCAGGTTTAGAAATGGCCATAGGTTGCCCATCATCAGCTCTGGGATAAGTTTTGCAGCCATGATTTTTATGGCGGTAGCGTTTACATTATTTAGTAGTCCAGGTGAAGTTTTCAAGTGGATATTACCAATATTGATTGTAGGATGGCTCGTGGCCATGAGTATTTTCACCAGTCCTGCTCTTTCCACTTTGGAGTTGTTCACACCAGTGGAAAAATTACCAAGGGCTATGGCTGTTCTAACCATTGTAGCCAACTTGATTTATTCACTGGAACCAGTGATCGTTGATATCATAGATTACCTAGGCGCACCTGTTACATTTATGGCTGGTGGGATTGTTACATTTCTGAGTGGTTATGCGCTAAGAAAAAATTCTTTGGGATTATTCAAATTGAGCGGAGGTAATGAGGCCAAACCCATGGCATCATTCCAACTCGATACCCAACGCTCTCAGTACCGATCTATTTTTTTAATGGGCATTGTGTTGGGGTTAACCACCACCATCTTATTTAATATATTTCCTGATATTCTTGAACAAAGTATAGGAGGCTTGCTCAATGGAATGGAGGGGAATGTAATTCTGGTACTTGTTCTGGTGTTGTCAGCTATTGTATCTCTTCCTGTCAGTGCCAAGATAAGCCAATATGGCCTCCAGCAGTCTTTCAATATAAGTGCGTTGGTCTCACTGATTGCGATGGGTTTAATCCTGGTTTATCCGGCTACGTGGTTAGTTGCCATAATGATTCTAATATTTTCATTTTCATTCACATTCCTATCTGTTAGTTCTCTGCCATTGGCGATCCAAAAAGCAAACTACTATGAAAAGGTATTTTGTGTCGGAATATTTTTTAGTGGGGTTGCTCTACCTGACGGAATAATTGAAGCAGTACTGGCCTACTAATTGGGCTTCATTCTAATTCTCCAATTGGAAGGATAGAGGTTATTCATTCTGTTGGGCAATAAGTTGGCCCATCCAATTGAATTTCCCTCGTAGGTCAGTAGAGCGAATCCTTTTTCTTTTGTATCCATTTCGATGGTTTCTTTCCTTAGGTAGTTGATAGCCTGTTCATATGACAGTGCTATGGTGATGAAATTACTTTTATCAAGGTGTATCGATAATGCAGCGTTGTGCTCTGGCACTAATTTACCATGTTTATCTGTTGCAAGTGATACGCCAAAATGATAGACGTTTAGCATATCAGAAAGAAACGTAATCAATTCATAATTTATTTCTGGTATAGCCTTAATCACTCCTTTGTCTACAGTATAATGGAACGGAGTCGAATCGGTTAACCACGTCTTTATTTCTTCATTCTTGCACCTATCTCCTAAGAGTTGTTTAGTATGCATCTTTAAAATGTTTTCAGGTTCTTTTTTGCGAACAGCTGAAAGAAAAAAACCTTCGCCTTTTACTTTGTGGGGATAGAACCGATAGCCAATTGTATTATTTAGTTTTGTTTCAACCACGCCCCAGTTGTCATCAATCGGAATGCTTAAAAACTCACAGTCACCAGTCTGGCTAAGCCATTGCATAGTTTCTTCATCTTCCTGAGTGTTGTAAGTGCAAGTACTAAAAATAAGAACACCATCTTGTTTTAAGGCCGGCCATACATCTTTCAAAATTCTCCTTTGCCTCAGGGCGCACAAGTCGACATTGGCTGTAGACCATTCGCCTAATGCTTCATTGTCCTTTCTGAACAAACCCTCACCTGAACAGGGAGCATCCACAACGATGACATCAAACAGTCCCTTTAACTTAGAGAAGTGGGAAGGATCATTATTGGTTACCAAAACATTGGCGGGTCCCCATTTTTGAATATTTTCTGAAAGGATGTTGGCACGCGACCGAATGGTTTCATTGCTCACCAACAAACTGTCCGGATGAAGTAGCGAAAGGAGATGGGTAGACTTCCCGCCTGGGGCCGCACACAAGTCGAGCACTTTGAGTGGCTGCTTAAGGTCTACATTGTGTATAAGTGCCTGCTCGAGAAACATAGAACTAGGTTCTTGCACATAATATGCGCCAGCATGCAGTGATGGATCCAATGTATATAAAGGTCTTTCCTTCAGGTATTTTCCAAATTGTGTCCAGGGTATTTCACTGGAAGTTGGTAATCGAAAATCTTTATTTGGATTTAAGCGAATACTGGGGGGAGAGGAGGTGAGTAGCGATTCAAAAAATGAGTCTGACTCGTTTCCCAGAAGGCCTTTTATTATCTTTTGGAAATCATCGGGTATTGATAATTCTTTATGCACACATCAAGGTAATAAAAAGTAGAAGTGATTAAGAATCATACCAATAGTAAGTTAGTTTTGATAAAAACAATTGTAAATGAACAAAGCAAATAATCCGAAATTGAAGAGTTGGGTAGAGGTACCCGCTGGTTCAGACTTTCCAATTCAAAACCTGCCTTTTGGAATATTTAAGACACAATACCTGACTGCAGTTGCAGGTGTTGCTATTGGTAATCACGTACTTGATTTAGTGTACTTGTATGAGAAGGGTTTTTTTGATGGACTCGGACTACCTCCGGGCATTTTCAATCAGGAATATTTAAATCCATTTATTGGATTAGGAAGAAAGAAATGTGGTGAAGTAAGGGAACGCGTTTCAGAGTTGCTAAGAAGTGATAATGATGAGTTACAGAACAATGTAGCAGCAAGGGAGTTGGCCTTGATTCCCATGGAGGAGGTGGAGATGAGGATGCCTATTCATGTTCCGAACTATACAGATTTTTATAGCAGTGAAGAGCACGCTACCAATGTGGGAACCATGTTCCGTGATCCTAAGAATGCGCTGTTACCCAATTGGAAACACTTGCCGGTAGGGTATCACGGAAGAACATCATCTATTGTGATATCCGGAACGCCCATTCATCGCCCTAAAGGACAAATAAAACCACCGGACTCAGATGCTCCTATCTTTAGCCCTTGCAAAAAATTAGATTTTGAATTGGAGATGGCCTTTATCACTTGTGTGAACACCGCGCTAGGCTCTTCTATTTCTACCAAAGAAGCCGAGGATAATATTTTTGGAATGGTACTCTTCAATGACTGGTCAGCCAGAGATATGCAAACATGGGAGTATGTTCCGTTGGGACCCTTTTTAGCAAAAAACTTTGCGTCTACTATTTCTCCATGGATTGTTACAATGGATGCATTGGAACCATTTCGTGTAGATGGCCCGAAGCAAAATCCCAAAGTACTACCTTACTTGACTTATGAAGGAAAGAAGAATTATGACATTGGGTTGGAAGTGGTAATTGGAGAAGGAAAGAACGAAACAGTGATTTCAAAGTCTAACTTTAAATACATGTATTGGAACATGTGTCAGCAATTGGCACATCACACTGTAAATGGATGCAACGTGCAAGTGGGGGATATGTATGGTTCAGGCACCATTAGTGGCCCTGAAAAAGGATCTTTTGGTTCAATGTTGGAAATTACCTGGAATGGTAAAGACCCAATTAAACTGAAGGACGGATCAGAAAGAAAGTTTATTGAAGATGGGGATACAGTAACGCTAAGAGGGGCTGCCGAGAAAGACGGATTGAGGATAGGATTTGGGGATTGCTCGGGAAAAATTTTACCATCAGTTTAAAGAAAGTATGTTGACTATCGATCCGAAAGAAGTATCAGTTCCTAAAATGCATGGATATCTTCTGGGTGCAGTAGCTCCCAGACCCATTGCCTTTGCCAGCACGATTGACAAAGAAGGAAACGTCAACTTAAGTCCTTTTAGTTTTTTTAATGTTTTCAGTGCCAACCCTCCTATTATGGTCTTCTCTCCGGCCCGAAGGGGAAGGGACAATACCACCAAGCATACATATGAAAATGTGTTGGAAGTGCCGGAGGTGGTAATCAACATCGTGAATTATAACATAGTGCAGCAAACTTCCCTTTCCAGCACAGAGTATGATAAGGGCGTAAATGAATTTATCAAATCAGGGCTTACCCAAGTCCCATCAGAAAGGGTGAAGCCTCCAAGGGTGGGAGAGTCGCCAGTTTCATTTGAGTGTAAGGTGAATGAAGTTGTTTCTCTTGGGCCAAATGGAGGAGCAGGTAACCTGGTGATATGCGAAGTGTTGTTGGCCCATATCAAAGAAGAAGTGCTTGATGAGGAAGGTAGAATTGATCCCATAAAGTTAGATGCTGTGGCCAGAATGGGAGGGGATTACTACTGCAGGGCGCAGGGAGGTGCGCTCTTTACAGTACCTAAGCCTTTAACAACAAAGGGTATAGGGGTAGATCAAATTCCAGCGCCAATAAGAAATAGTAAAATACTCACAGGCAACGATCTTGGGATGCTTGGCAACGTAGAGCGCTTACCAGCAAAAGGTTCCTTGGATGAAATAATGGAGTATGGAGGTACAAATGAGGTACATACTCATGCACAAAAATTACTTCATGAAGGCAAAGTAGAATCTGCCTGGAGGCTTCTTCTGACTTACCATCACGGATAAGGCTAATCTCTATACAAAACAGCTTTCACCGCACGCACGCTTCTTTCCACATTGGGAAGAATGACGTCTATCAAAGTAGGTGCATAGGGTAGAGGCACATCCAGGTTGTTGATTCTATGGATGGGGGCATCCAAATAATCAAATGCATGTTTTTGAATGTGATAAGTAATCTCTGAAGAGATGGCAGCCAAAGGCCATGCTTCTTCAATAATCACCAGTCTATTTGTCTTTTTTACCGATTCCACTACAGTATTATAGTCAATAGGACGCACAGACCTTAGGTCAATGACTTCAGCAGAAATGTCCTCCTTTTGAAGCTCTTCAGCAGTGCTTAAGGCTACTTTCATAAACTTACCAAAAGAGACTATAGTCACATCTGAGCCCTCTCTTACCACCTTGGCTGATCCGATTGGAATCAAATATTCTTCCTCTGGTACTTCCCCCTTATCGCCATACATCAATTCAGACTCCATGAAAATAACAGGATCATCATCACGAATGGCCGACTTAAGAAGTCCTTTTGCATCATAGGGATTCGAAGGGATCACCACTTTCAAGCCGGGACAGTTGGCATACCAACTTTCAAAATTTTGAGAATGTTGTGAGCTGAGCATTCCAGCATTACCTGTAGGGCCTCTAAATACTATTGGAATATTAAATTGTCCTCCAGACATAGACATCATCTTTGCAGCTGCATTGATCACCTGATCGATGGCCACTAGCGAGAAGTTGAATGTCATGAATTCAATAATAGGGCGAGTTCCGTTCATGGCCGCGCCTACGCCTATTCCGGTAAATCCCAGCTCGGCAATAGGTGTATCGATTACACGCTCAGGACCAAATTCGTCCAACATACCCTGACTTACCTTATAAGCTCCGTTGTATTCAGCTACTTCTTCACCCATGAGAAAGACATCTTTATCTCTTCTCATTTCTTCATTCATTGCTTCGCGCAGGGCTTCTCTAAACTGAATTTCTCTCATGGTGCTAAAAAGTAAGTGGATCCGGCACTGTGGCGGGATGGCGTAAAAATAGTCATACGGAGTAATTGGATAAAGGGAATGATCGTTTTTTCTGCTAAAGGCAGAAACAAAAAAACCCTCCCTGAAGAACAGGAAGGGTTTTTTGATGAATTATGTATCTATTACTTCAAAGCGTTTCTAAACGCATCTGTAGTAGAGAATGCTGCAAATTCAAGATCTGTCAAAGCTTTGTCTTTCAAGCTTGGATCAATCTTCACTGCACTGGTTAGGCTGGCGGCTACACCATCAGCATTTCCAGAACGAGCGGCTGCTACAGCTGCACCGTAGTGAGCGATAGCCATATTGCTATTTTTTCTAGAAGCTTCTGCAAATGAAGTAGAAGCATTAGAGAAGTCTTTGTTCAATAACTGAGCAAGACCTTTGTTAAACAAGTTAACATCAGTATCCAAAGCTGAAGACTCAGAACGCACTGCGTCAGCATACTTTGCCATGTAGATCTCACAAGCACCTTTCACACCGTTTACACCGCGAGAAACGTCTCCACTAGCACCATTCAATGCTTTAGAAGCGTGGCTTGCAGCTTTGTAAGGATTGCCCTGCATTAAAGATACAGAAGCAAGGTTAGCGTGAACCTCTGGAGTTTCTTTCAATCTGGCAGCAATCTCCAATTGAGCCGCTGCTTTGCTTGTCATATCAGCAAGTTTAGAATTGTCAGCAATTGCCATAGCAATGTAAACAGCTCCTAAGTTGTTGTGTGCATTCCAGTTGCTTCCTTTCTTGGTAGCGGCAGTATAGATAGCTGCTTTCTCATCGAGAGAAGGAGTAAGGGTTGCTGCATACATCATTTCTTCAAAAGAAAGTGTATCTGCTTTCATTTGGCCTTGAGTGATTTGCTTAGCCAATACAGAGATTTCAGCGTCTGTCTTCTTGTCTTTGATAGTAAGAATCTCAGTCTTAGCTGCTCTCAAGCCAGGATATACATCCTTAAATACCTTGCGGTAAGTAGGTAGTTTTCTCAATTGTCTCTCTTGATCTACGAAAGTTCCACCGCTATTAACGATGTTTAAATACTCAGACTTCTCATCAGAAGTAATGCCATCATAAGTGGCCAATGCTGCTTTGAATCCAGCCCAGTCTTCTACAACAGGCTTAAGGATAAAGTTGATAGAATCTGCCATTCCAGCGTAATCATACTTCTTCATCTGTGCGCGGTAGTATTTTTCAATAGCTGCGGCACGATCTTGAGATAAGCGTGAGTTGATACGCTCAGCACCTTCTGGTGAGTGAGTACCTGTAATGGTTACAGTTCTTGTAATGTTTTTAGAAGCGATGAAAGCGTCCAATTGCTTTCCTTTGTCACTTCTGGTTTCAGTAGTACGAAGTACTGATCTTCCTTGTTGGAAATTGAAATCAGGGATAATAACAGGGATGATTTCTTCCTGGTTGTTATATCCGTGATTAGCAAAAGCTGCGTAGTAAGAGTTTTGAACCAATTTAGAGGTAGTGATGATACCTGTTGCAACAGCCAAACGAGGTGTTGTTTTGGTTTTAGCACCTTTTACGGCTACACCTTCTACTTCTAACGTTCCAGTTTTGTAAGCTGGTTGGTATGGGAAAGAGAAAGATTTGGTCAATTTAGGCTCTTCAGTCTTGGCATTTGGATAATCTTCTGCCTTGAAAGAGATAGGATCCATCGCAACTTCGCTGTCACCATACTTATAGAAGGAGTTCAGGTTGTAAGCGGTTCCTTTTTTCAACATTTTAACAGGCAGGTTGGCTGCCATTTCATAACTAACGGTATCCTTATGAACTTCAAGAGGGTTAGGAGTAACAGTTAAATTTTGTTCCTTAGACATCTTAATCATACTAGGAAGCGTACACCCTGTAAAGGTTAACGTTCCGATGATCAGGAATGCGTACACAAATTTTCTCATGGATTTTTGTTTAAAGTTTTTCAAGCGAGTTGCAAAGGTATGTTTATCGGTATTTTTTTGCAATTATACTCAAAAAAATAAGATTTTGGCCATTTAGAGTAGGGTTTTAACCGCTTATATTTGTGGGTTGTTTTTAATGTCGATAAATGGACGTTTACTCAGGTAAATGGTTTGGTTTCCTAAAATTGAGGTAATATGATGAGTGAATTGATAAAACGAATCCAACATTTTTTTGAGAAATATGCCTTCGGTGTATGTACTCGGTTGGGAGAGAAGCTTGGTATTGCCACTTCTAGTATCAGATTGTTCTTTATTTATGTCTCGTTCCTTACACTTGGTTCTCCTGTAATTATCTACCTCGTGCTGGCTTTTGTTATGAATATGAGGAGGCACTTGAGGAGAAGAAGCACTATTTGGGACTACTAAAACTCAGGTCGCTGAATTTGCGCTTGCCTTTCAGGTAGTAATCGGCAATGATGGAGCCTTTATAGGTTTGATGTGTCTTATAAGATCGCTTGGGGGATCTTTTAGCAAAAAGGCCAAAGCAATGGATAATGATATAAAAGTGAGCCTTCAGCACAGCCAGAAAATCCTTACCATAGCCTGTAAGCAGGAATTTTAGAGCAGCTATCCAATCGAGCCCAACCCGAATCGGCAATTTATACAGTAACTGCCCGAAACTCAGGTTCTTAATGAGCATAATAAAACCATTTCTGAAATTGTAATAGGTTTTTCTGGGGTTGGATTTGCTAAGTGTTGCTCCTCCAACATGGTAAACAGTGCTATTGCCGCAATACATCACTTGATGTCCGGCCCTGTTCAACCTCCAGCAAAGATCTATTTCCTCCATGTGGGCAAAAAAAGTCTCATCCAGACCTCCCATGGTATGATATAACTCAGCACGTATGATCATACAGGCACCTGTGGCCCAAAAGATGGGAACAGTATCGTTGTATTGTCCATGATCTTCTTCCACTGTATCAAATATCCTTCCTCTACAAAAGGGATAGCCCAGCGAATCAATAAAACCACCTCCAGCTCCGGCATATTCGAAAAGATGTTGATCTATGCGAGACAAAATCTTAGGCTGTACTGCTGCTAGCCTGTTGTCATTATCCAAAAGGGAAATCATCGGCTCCAGCCAGTTGGGTGTAACTTCTACATCTGAGTTGAGCAGCACATAGTATTCCGCTTTCACCTGTTTGAGGGCAAAATTGTATCCCCCACAGAAACCGAGATTGGAAGGAATAGGAATTAATGTTACTTGGGGATATACCTGTTGTACGAATTCTTTTGATCCATCTATAGAATTGTTGTCGGCTACTACAATTTGTGCGTCACCACTAAATCCTGTTACAGACGGAAGAAACCTTTCGAGTAACTCTTTGCCATTGTAATTAAGAATGACAACGGCAACACGGCTCATCCCATGAAATTGCTAAGGTCCATTCCCGGTATATTTGGAATCAATCCTTCTGTACTTTTCTTTATTTCTTCCTTTGCCAGTATATCCACCTCTTCCATTGCTTTGTTGACAGCGGCTATAGAAAGATCCTGAATAAGTACCTTATCATCAGCTTTCAAAATGGTGGGATCAATGTCCAAATCGATCAATTGTTTTTTTCCATTTACAGTAGCCCTCACCATTCCACCTCCTGATTCACCAGTCGCTTTTACATGTACGAGGTTGTCTTGTGCTTCTTTCATCCGGGCCTGCACCTCTTTCATTTTGCCCATCATTTTCATCATGTCCAGCATCGCTTGTTCTATTTATTGAAATGCAAATTTAGGATAATTTTTTACTGGTCAGAGAATTGAGCAATGGATGCCTCAAATACACCCATCGTAATTAACATTCAACAAAATCACCTCTTCCTCCTTAAAAGCGCCACGGTTCCTGATTCTTTGTACGTACGTCCTGCCAGGTCGGTTACCTCAGCTGACCACACGTAGGCATCTTCTGCCACAGGTTTTCCATTGAAGGTGCCATCCCAGGTCTCACCCTGTTTACTGGTAGTAAACATTAATTCACCCCATCGGTTAAAAATGGATAATTCCATTTTTACGATAAACTGACCCGATACAAAAAATTGATCGTTAAGCTGATCTCCATTTGGACTGAAGGCAGTAGGGAAAAATATTTTTGAGTCTTTGATAAAATTCAATGGGTTAGAAACCGAAGCCGCGATTCCGCTTTGATTGGCCCTGGCCCTAATCCGATAAGTGATGAATTGATGATCTGGATCCGCGGCATCATCAATAAAGGTAGTAGAGATGCCGGCATTAATGGATTGATATAATGTACCCTTTAAATCAAATTTATCTATGATGTAATCACTCACTCCATTGGCCCAACCTTCATACTCCGTCCAGTTTAGCGTAACAATGTTGTTATCCATGGTACCCGTCATATATATGGGGTTGATAACAATTCCTTCCGGGCTTTTATTATCACATTCATCGGTGTAATTGATGCGGTAAGAGGAATTACCGCCAGGTAAATACCCCTTATGCAAAAACTTTAGAATGGGAGAGGTGCCAAGATGGGTAAAGCTCTCCCCATCATTAGAAATAAGAATGTCATACTTAGCAGGAGTACTGCCAGGATCTTGGATCCATTCAATGTTGAGCCCCTCTGAAGTTACCGTGCTGCTTACATTGGTAATAGCGGGTGGGGTATTAATCTTAAATGACGTTCCGCAAAATTGGAGCGATTCACTTCTTACTCCACCTGCATATCGATTGATGATTCGGTAACAATAGTTCGTCTTGCACTCGATATCAATATCAATAAAACTGGTAGGGGCACCAGGAATAACAGTGTGTGTGGCATCATCCCTTTCTACTTCCGTGCTCTGTATTCCTGTATTGGCAGTAGCCCAGGTAAGTTGGTTAATGCCACTTTGAATGTTAAGGTTAAACTTAGGGCTACAAATTACATTAGAGTAAGTGTTGAATCCATTGCATACATCATAAGCGCTCAACCGGAAGCAATAATAATTAACTTCTGCATTCAGGTTGCTTGTCGTATACGTAGTGGGTTCGTATAAGGTGGCCAATTGCTGAAAGGGCCCAGCACTATTCACCGCGATCTCGAGTCGATATTGAATATGGGGCTGTGTACTAAAATCCAATTGTATGCGTGCTTTATCCAGGGTAGTCAGTTGAGTAATAATAGGAGCGGGTAAGGTTGGCAGGGCATTGAAGGTTTGCACTTTTGAATCGCAATTGTCTGCTGAGTTTAGATTAAGGCCCCTTACAGCAATGGATTTATTTCCAGGTGTGGCATAGTCATTATAGGCAGTTGCATTGTTGCCACTGGGAATAAAAACTTCAGGATCCCCATCATTGAAGTCAATCACCAATTGCTGATAACTATCTTCCAATACTTTAATGGTAACATCAGCATTGGCACAAGAATAGATTTCAAAGTCGGGTTGAATATTTTCGACTACAGTAATTGTGATGTTATCAGCACCTTGTCCCTGATACAATACCTGAAGATTGTAGACACCAGGGGTATTGTATTGAAAAGTAAAGAGATTAAGTGTTTGCTGTCCATTACCTTCATAATCCATAGAACATGGATTAGCTCCGTTGCAGTTACCTGCAAGTAAATTGGTTAAGGTGACGATGAGGGGAGCACAACCTTTTATTTGATCTACTTGAAAGCGCCCTAAAGTACTGGTATAGGGTTGTGCCAAGGCAACACTTACCCAGAAAAGCGCTCCAACGATGAGTGCAAATCTTATCTTCACTTGTTGAGGTTAAATTCCTTGAGAAATCTTTCCGTCTTCACCATATCATCGTGAAGTAAACGGTCTGTTTCTATAAACGGAACAGTAGCCCGGAAAGTATCAACAAATTCCTCCAAAATGGGAGAGGTTTTGAGTGGTCTCCGAAATTCAAGTGCCTGGGCGGCAGTGATCAATTCGATTGCCAATATGGAATATAGGTTATTGACTATTCGATACAATTTTGTGGCGGCATTGGCCCCCATGCTTACGTGATCCTCTTGTCCATTAGAAGAAACAATGGAGTCTACAGAAGCGGGTGAGCACAGTTGTTTGTTCTGACTTACCATTGAAGCAGCGGTGTATTGTGGTATCATCAATCCCGAATTGATACCCGGATTGGCCACAAGGTAATTGGGCAATTCACGTGACCCTGAAATCAGCTGATAAGTTCTTCTTTCTGATATACTTCCTAATTCAGCTAACCCAATAGCTAGAAAATCCATGGCAAGCGCCAACGGTTGTCCGTGAAAGTTACCTGCTGAAATGATTTTATCTTCTTCTGGAAAACAGTTCGGGTTATCCGTTACACTGTTGATTTCAGTTAAGAAAGTCTGCGCTACATAATGGATAACATCATCCGTGGCACCATGTACCTGAGGAATACAGCGGAAGGAATACGGATCCTGTACATGTTTTTTGGGTTGGGCAAGAATACCACTACCCTTTAATATCCTCTTCACATCCTGAGCTACACTTACCTGTCCTTTGTGTGGTCGTATGGCGTGTACCAGTTCATCAAAAGGTTCAATTCGGCCATCAAAACTATCTAAAGACAATGCACCAATAAGATTAGCAAGCTTTAATAAACGTTGCGCGTGCAGGGTAGACCATACTCCGTAGGCGCTCATAAATTGTGTGCCGTTCAATAATGCCAATCCTTCCTTGGCTTTAAACTCAATAGGAGATAAGCCGAGTACTTTTAATAAGTCGCTACCAGTATAACGTTTGTTGTTATAATCGGCTTCGCCTAATCCAATTAAGGGAAGTGTGAGATGGGCCAATGGAGCAAGATCTCCTGATGCACCCAATGAACCCATTTCATAGACTACCGGGAGTGCTTTGTTATTATAGAGAGAGATGAGGTGTTGAACAGTTTCAAGTTGTACACCGGAATAACCATAAGCCAGTGACTGCACTTTTAAAAAGAGCATGAGGTGTACGATGTCTGCGGGCACCTCGGGGCCAGTGCCGCAAGCGTGCGACATCACCAGATTCTTCTGCAGTTTGCCGAGTTCTTCTGCAGGAATGTTTTTGCTATATAGGGATCCAAAACCAGTATTGATACCATATACAGGTGTGGCGGATTGACTTACTTTTTTATCCAGGTAATCTCGGCAGGTGGTAATTTTTGATGCTGCTTCCTTTGATAAATTGATTTGGCCATTCAATACCTCGCCCACCTCAGTGAGGGTTAGCGTTTTTGTAGAGATGGAATGCGTCTTGCTCAAATCAGAATTGGATTAGTATCTCTTCCAACGTCAGGCGTTGCTGCTCACCAGTTTTCATATTTTTAAAGGTAAGGTCTCCGCTTTTCATTTCATCGGAACCTATAACAACAACATAAGGAATCTTTTTCTTATTGGCATAATCCAATTGCTTTTTAAGCTTACTTACATCAGGGTAAATCTCTGCAGCAACACCTTCTCGTCTTAGCGCTTTGAGTGCTGACAGCCCATAGAGCATCGCTTCCTCATCAAAATGAGCAATAAGCACTTTCGATGATTCTTCGGTGTCCTCTGGAAATAAGTTGAGTTCGTCCATGGCATCATATAGCCTATCCACACCGAAAGAGAACCCGACTCCAGATACACCTTCCAAACCGAATACACCTGTAAGATTATCATAGCGACCCCCACCACTCACACTGCCTATAGCCACATTGTTGATCTTTACTTCAAAGATGGCGCCTGTATAATAGCTCAGCCCTCTTGCCAGCGCAATGTCCAATTCAAACGAATCGCCAGCGAGATCAAATTTCGAGAGCAGTTCAATGATGTTCTTTATATCTTGAACTCCCTTGGTTCCTTTTTCGGATTGCTCCAAACGGGTGTGAAGCAATTCTATTTTTTCCAGGTTGGAACCCTTGAAATTAAGTATCTCAAAAATGTGTTTGATGCTTTCACTACTGAACCCTTTGTTACTCAGTTCTTCTTTTACCTTTTCTTCACCAATCTTATCTAGTTTGTCGATGGCCACAAATAAAGAGGACTCATTTCCCTTGGCTTCTGCAATTTCTGCCAGACCAGTAAGGATGCCTCGGTGGTTTATTTTGATAGAGAAATCCTGAATGCCCAACCCTTTGCATACCTCTTTGATCATAAGTACAATTTCCGCTTCACATAGCAGGGAGTCTGTACCAATTACATCGGCATCACACTGGTAAAATTCGCGGTACCGGCCTTTTTGAGGTCGGTCAGCACGCCACACAGGTTGTATTTGAAAGCGTTTGAAAGGAAATATTACCTCATTGCGGTTCATCACCACGTAGCGGGCAAAGGGAACGGTAAGATCGTATTTTAGTCCTTTTTCTGAGATATCGAATGTGATTCCTTTTGAGTCCTTAGCTTTCAGTTTTTCAGGATCCGCGTTCTTCAGGTAGTCGCCAGAATTGAGCACCTTAAAAAGTAGTTGATCTCCCTCTTCTCCATATTTACCAGTGAGGGTGGAGAGGTTTTCCATGGCTGGAGTCTCCAGTTGCTGGAAGCCATATTTTTGAAATACCCCTTTTATGGTGCTTAATACGAATTGGCGCCTCGCCATTACAGCTGGTCCAAAGTCGCGCGTTCCTTTTGGTAATGTCGGTTTTTCCATGTGTTAAGGCCAAAACTAACCATGATCGGGGTTATTTACATGATTTATACACTGGATTAGCTTAAAATTATTTTTTAAGATTGATAGATTCTGCTATTTTTGCGACCTCGTGCACTTATAGCAGGGAATCACATTAAAATTTACCGTCATGGGAGTAACAAGATTGAAAAGAAAATCAAGAAGAGACAGAGCAGAATCTTCCCGCAGAAGAACCGATTTGAAAGTTCAGAATTTCAAGCCTGTGATGAAGTCTGTTGATGTTGAAAAGATAAAAGAAGAATTCAAGGCAAAAAAGTAATTGAATTCATAGCCTATAGAAAAAGTCAACCCTGGTGGTTGACTTTTTTAGTTTAATGCCCTTCCTTTATTAGCTAATTATACTACCTCTCTTTCCCAGTTCGATCACCTGCATATTCTTAATCTTGCTATCGATCAGCTCAAACCTAACGATGGTTTTAATATGGTGAAACCCATGATTGCCTGCTGCGCCAGGATTGAGGTAGAGCATATTATCAAACTTGGGGTCGCGTTGTGCTTTCATAATGTGAGAGTGACCACAAATGAGAAGATCAGGAGGATGTCGGAGTAATTGATTTTTAATTCTGTCATTGTAGCGGGGAGGTGCCCCACCAATATGAGTAATCCATACTTCTACACCTTCGCAGGTAAACATCCAGTCTTCCGGAAAGCGATTGTAGACATTGGCACTGTCTATATTTCCGAACACGGCACGTACCGTCTTAAACTTTTCCAATGCTTCGATCACTGCAATATCCCCGATATCCCCCGCATGCCATATTTCATCTACTTCCTTGAAATACTCAAAAACTTTGGGATCGAGATAGCCATGGGTGTCGGAGAGTAAACCTATTTTCATGTCTGCTCCAAAACTAGCAAAGTCCTGTGTTTAAGTAAGTGGGTAAATGATCTATAACAAATAATTACTTTACTTAGTAAGATGAAAAAGTGGGCGCCTTATATACTGCTTGCCGTACTCCTGGTAGTCGGACTGATTGTAAAATACAGTCGGGATGGAGAGATTGGTTTTGATGAGGACACTTTCGACTACCCTGAAAAGCAAGTAAGAACCAATCTGGATGTATTCAGAGATCGTGAAGCGGAATATTTTTTTACAAAACATGCCCGTTGCAGAATGAAGTGCAGAAGTATTACCCAAAGGGAAATAAAGGAAATCGTGCGCAAGGCCAAGATCAATTATAACAAGAGCGATTTACAAGATAGCCGGGGACCTAAGTATGCCATGGAGGGTTATACCTCACGGGATCGGAAGCACATAAGAGTAATTGTGGCACCGAAACAAAAGCACCTTTCTATTGTCACCGTTATCGATTTAGATAAAGAATGGGAGTGTCCAAGTTGTGAGTAGGAAATTAGGACGCTATTAAATCTGTCAGAACCATCTCTGCGAACAGTTGCAGAAAACAAATATTTTTTATAATCGGAAAACGAGATTCTGGAAATGAGATTATTTCTTGTTGGAAAGACTCAAATCAAATTGAAGGCCAGCATAGTAATTTCTCCCTGCTGCGGCATTGAAATAGCGCCCTCCAAAGGCATTTAAATCATTACCCAGACTATACGTTTCGTCCAATAAATTATCACCACCCACAAAGAAATTGATTGGTATTCCTGCAATGAGGGATGACTTATATCCTAGTCTGCTTCCCAATAAAGTATAGGAGTTTGTATACACACTATTCGCATCATCTAAAGGTAATGAAGAAGTATAATTTATGGTAAGATGCAAGTAAAAACCTTTTTGAAACTCCATGTCCAAACCAGCTGTTAGGATTTTCTCTGGCACTCCAGTAAGCGCATTACCGCTATAGAAATTGCTGCCTTTTATGTAGTCTACAAATTCATAGTCATTTAAAGTTATACCCGTCCAGATTTTGAAATTTGAGAAAACAGAAGGATCAATTGTAGGCTGCCAATGAAGCAGTACTTCAATTCCATTCTGATCAGTGGCACCAGCGTTCACAAAAAAATCAGCACCATCATCTGCTCTGCGCACCACAATGGTTTGATCCAAAGCAAAATGGTAAAGAGCAGCGTCCACAAAAAACTTCCTATTGAGGAAATAACCTCGCGCTCCGATTTCAACCTGCGTTCCTTTTTCCGCTTTCAAGGAGGCGTTAAATATTCCGTCTGACGGTATTACTTCTGCGAGGGTAGGCGGAGCAAAACCCCAACTGATGTTTCCATGAACTGAAAAGGCATCATTGATTTTTTTTAATACTGCCACACGAGGAGTCACGATGGGATCGTATGAAACTTCTTGTTGCTTCACTGGATTGTTAGAAAGTGCCAGTAATTGATACCCAACCCAATTCACACTTAAACCTCCTGATAGCATCCAGTTGTTCATTGTGAATTCTCCTTGTCCAAATAAGTTATATTGAAGTGTTTTTACTTCATCGTCACTAAGTGGCGATCCCGGAAACCCTTGTTGATTTTGATAATTTTTTATTGGAGAAAATCCACTCATGAACTCTCCACCTCCAATAAGTTTGGCCTGCCAATTGCCCCAATTGAACATAAAATCTGTTACTGATCGTACTCCAAGGTTTTGCTCACTTCTGCGTTCGTAGTTGCGTACAGATGAATTTTCGAACTGAACGAAGTTCCCAAAAACACCAGTCCGGTTATGCGCTTGTGGAGAGAATTGATATTGGTTGGAAACTCCTGTATAAAAAGATTTGAGTGAAACTCCTGCATTCGCCTCTACGGCACTAGGCTGGAAGGTGCTCCCCGTGCGAGCCTGTCTAGGATTAGCGTCATATTCTGCCTGAGTAAGACCACCTGGAGTTTGATAATATAAATCGGTATAGAAAATGGCGGTTTCAATCTGCTCTTGATCTGAGATAGAAAACCGTTGGGTGCTAGTGAACTGATCACGAACCATGCGAGTTTGTTCGCGGTATCCATCAGATTGCTGGTGTTGATAACCGAGATAATGGGTACTGTTTTCCGTGCCAGTTTGCAGTGCCATCTGATAATTTTTTTGACCATAGCTACCGCCTAACCAGCCGCCTGTAATTTTTTTTTGTTTTTCGGGTACTGGCGACTTCAACAAAACCACACCCCCAGTACTGGCTCCATATAAACTGGAACCCGGGCCTTTAATAATTTCAATCTGATGAATAGAGTTGGCATCGAATTGATTTAAGTAAGTATTTCCTCCGGCATCTGTTACGGGAAGTTCATTCCAGTATACTTTTACGTTGCGAACTCCAAAAGGCGATCGCAATGAGCTACCACGAATGGAAAACCGATAGCTCCCAGGTGAGCGTTCTTCCATGCGAATTCCAGGAAGCATATTAACAGCTGAAACAAAAGAAGTATTACTAAAACGAGCGAGGTCAGCGTTTAATACAAGTCCTACAGAAGCGGGCACTTCTAGCAAAGGCCGATCAGACTCATATGATCGGATGACGACCTCAGATAAAACCTGAATTGTATCTTGCTTTTGGCAAAATATTGGAGATGCTAAAAGACACAAAGTAATTACCCAAAGACCCTTCATAGAGTAAAAATAATGGGTGCCGTGTATAGTTATAAATAAGTTATGCTAATTGTAGTGTAGATCCAATGTGACTTGGAATTAGAATTGATCTTAAAACTTATTGAAGTATATCAAAATTAAGGTTCAAACTGCATTGGTTAAGCAACAAAAGTTCTGTTTAATTGTAGAGACTACAGCTTTTCTGTCAGCACTCCCACCATGGTTTCGATGCCATCAAAGAAATTGCCAACACGAATATTTTCATTGGGACTATGAATGCTGTTGTCGGGATTGGGAATGCGAACTGATACTGCGGGTATGTTCAAAGTTTTTATAAAAGGGGCAATGGGCTGAGAGCCTCCTGTGGTTCTCATTTTCACAAAATCGTTTCCATACAACCTTTCCATGGCGCGTGATAGCCAATGCCCCAATTCAGTATCAATGTCCGTTCGGAAGGGTTCAGATCCTAACTTATAACTCAGTGATGCCAATTTGGGATATTGCTTTCGGTCTTCGTCTGTGGGCTCGCCATCTAACAGATGAAAGCCTTGCTGTTCTACATATTGTTTTAACAACCCCATCAATTTTTCTCCAGGTGATTCTACAACCAACCTCATATCTATTTCTGCAATGGCCTCTTCGGGTATAATGGTTCTTACTTCTTTGCCCACCCACGCAGCACGAATGCCTCTTACATTTAGACTTGGGTATTGCATAGCTTCCTGATAAGTCGCGCCCACTGCATCGGGGCGAGCGATTCCCAAAGTAGAATTGATTTCATCCATGTCTTCAGGAATGTCATTCAAATCTTTTTTGTCGGCTTCACTCAATACGATACCATCATAGAATCCTGGAAGCGTTACCCGGCCGTTGTCGTCTTTTAATCCTGCTAAAAGTTTAGACATGGCAAAAACAGGATTGGGTGCGTAGTTTCCATACTGTCCACTGTGCAAGGCATTACGTGGTCCATAAACTTTGAGTGTAGCAGTCGCAATGCCTCTTGCCCCAAAACAAAGTGTAGGCAGGTTGGATACATGCCGGGTGCCATCCATGATCAGCACCATATCTGATTTTAATAACTCCTGATTGTTTTGTACTACCCAGGCCAGTTGTGGTGAGCTCATCTCTTCCTGAAAATCCATGATCACCTTAATATTGAAATTGGGTTTTATTTTGTGCTTTTCAAGAATGGATAGTGCAGTAAGGAAACACATGGCTGGGCCTTTTGAGTCGGAAGCAGAGCGGGCATAGATGCGCCAGTCAGGATTAAAATTTTCATTGAAGTTGCTCCAGTCGATCTCCTGCCATTGGCCATTCTTCTCTTCTTTGAGGGCTGCCTTAAACGGGCTTTCCTGATCCCATGCAGAGGTGTCTACAGGTTGCCCGTCTATTTGCAAATAGAAGAGAACGGTCTTGCCTTTTTTAACAAATTGTTTTTCTGCATATACATGAGGAGCACCCGGTGTTTTTATCAACTGGGTTTTAAAACCTCTGTCGTCAAATGCTTTGCTAGCCCAACTTACGTTGGCGTCTATTTGCACGGGGTAATGTCCATCATTGGGTATTTGAAGAGCGGCACGAAAGTCTGTGACTGCTTTTACAAATTCAGATTTAGTGGCCTTTTCGATTTCGGGAACGGTTTTGAGTTGCGCCAACACAGCGATGACTGGGAATGTGAGCATTAGTGTTGCAAGAAGTAGGCGAGCGTACATGTTTATTTCAGGTTTAGATTAACTCGAAAAACAAGTTAAGCATAAGATAGATACCGAAGCAACGGAAATATGGCAGGCTGTTCAGCGCTATGTTCTTTCCCCTTTTTTCGTCAATGGAAAATTTACCCACCGTAAAAACTATAAATACAATAAGGCCTGAGATCATTGGGATTTCAAACTCCGTGTGATTGTCCACCTGAAGGAATCAATGGGGTTAACTGAATAGTAGATATGGAAGGTTTATTACTTTCAAAGGATATTGGAAAAGCAAAATGTTCAAAAATGGGTGATTCATTACCTAACTAACTTATAATCAATCTATTCTCAGTGCTTGAATCTATAAATGACCAAATTGTTATTGAATAGGTTCTGGACGATCAAAAAGGCTTTAATCCCTCGGTTGGAGATATCTCATAAATCATTCACCGATTGAATATTTAATTAGACGACATATATGAGCCTTTACTTTAAATGGCTATGACAAGTGATTATGTAAAGTTAGGTTTGAATTCCTCAATTATCATTAATCTATAACTATGAAATTTATACTCACAATTTTCATTTTACTGGGCACTCTAGGAGCCATGGCGCAAACACAAGCCTCAGCTGCATTGGATAGAGATACCAAAACACTCAGCGAACGTTACGCAGTGATGAAGGATAAATCAGAAACCTTCAATGAGTATAAAGTAATTAAAGAGTATATCCTTGATGGAATGTGGAAATTAACGACTGATTCGATAAAAAAAGTACACAGTGACTTAGCAGAAGCAAGGGCAGAGGCGGTACAGCTTCAAATGAGCCTTGATGCAGCTATGGCTTCTGTACAGCAGAAAGAAGATTCCATGGCAGAAGTGGAGCATGCGGCAACACACATCTCAGTTTTGGGAATGGATTTCAGTAAGAGCTTTTTTATCGGTCTGGTTGGGTTTGTATTTCTGGGAATGATCCTTCTCGTTGGTGTAGTCACTGGCAGATTGAAAATGATCTATCATTCGCTTAAAGAGAAGATGGAAATGGAAAATATGATCAGTAAAGAATTTGAAAATTATAAGCGCAAAGCCCTGGATAAGCAGATGAAACTCTCTAGAGAACTCCAGAATGAACGCAACAAGATGGCGGAAATGCGCAGTGCATAGTTAGCACTCCCTAAAGCTTCTTATAAAATGAAAGGATCGGCATATGCTGGTCCTTTTCCGCTTATATGCCCTTCGCTGGTTAGATGGGTGGTAATCAGCCCGCCTGAGGATTAATCATTATTTTTATTAGCTGAGTTGTAACCATTCCACAAAGGGCTGGTTTCCCTTCATGAACTGAGTATTCTGATTTGGACAAGCTTTCCGACAATGCATTGATGATCACCGTTCGAGATGGAGGCCTTGATAGGCTGGGACTCCTTTTTGAACGCTATAAAAGACCCTTATATGGTTTCTTTTATGGTATGAATAGAGACCAGGAATTGAGTGATGACCTGGTTCAAAACACTTTCTATAGGGTGATGAAATACCGTCATCTCTTTCGCGGGGATGGTGAATTCAAGACCTGGTTGTTTCACATAGCGCGAAATGTGCGGCACGACCACTTTAGAAAGGATAAGATCAAGGGAAAGGATTCGGTTGAAGACTGGGAACACAAGCTTGGGCACTCAGAAAACAAGGCGGAAGAAATGCAGCATGATGAGGAGCACATGATGCTGAACCTGGCCATGGACAGGCTTTCGCCAGAGAAAAGAGAAGTGCTGCTTTTGAGCAAATACCAGGAAAAGAAATACAAAGAAATAGGGGAGATACTGGGTTGCACTGAAGGGGCGGTCAAAGTAAAAGTTTTCAGAGCACTTCAAGAGTTAAAAGGTGTATACGAGAAGTTAGAAAAACAAATGTGATATGGAAAAGAAAGGTGTAGAAGAGCTTATTGCAAAATACAATGAAGGACTGGCAGACCCTGCTGAGATTCATGAGTTGGAGCGTTTGATTGAAGATGGTATTGTGCCACTTACCGCGCTTAGCAATTTATCACAACTGGATGATAGGATGATGGCTGCTCCGGATGCACAACCATCGATGGAGGTAGACAGCAGATTTTATGCAATGCTGAAAGAAGAGCAACGGAAAGTAAGTAAAAGTACCTTCCCCTTTCAGTGGCCAGAGTGGAGTGCATTGGCACCGCGCTTGGCGTTGGGTATGGTTTTGCTCATAGTTGGATTTGCGGGAGGCTATTGGATGATTAAACCACAAGAACAAAATGATGTGGCTTCACTTACCAGGGAGGTGACTGATTTGAAAGAGATGGTGATGTTATCTCTGCTCGAAAAAGAGTCGGCCACAGATCGACTGAAAGCAGTAAGCCTAACCAGTGAAATGAGCCAGGCGAGTAAAAAAGTGACTGAAGCATTAATTAAAACGCTCAATGAAGACGGGAATGTGAACGTGAGGCTAGCGGCACTGGATGCGCTCAGACCTTATGTCCGCGAAAGTAATGTAAGAGAGTCTATTATAAGATCTATCGCCAATCAAAGTTCACCCATGGTTCAGGTGGCCTTAGCCGAATTGATGGTAGAACTTCAGGAGAAAAAATCGATAAAGGAGTTGCGCAAGCTGCTTGAAGAGGAAGCTACTCCAAATGATGTAAAGCAAAGAATTGAAGAAAGTATTCAAGTTATAATTTGATAAAAAAATGAAAAATATATTAATCATAATGATGATGGTCAGTTACTGGTCTGGGTTTGCCCAGCAGTTCACTGAGACCATTAAGAAAGAGTTGGTCTTTGAAAAGAAGTCTGACAAGAATGCCTTGATGATTGCCAATATAAATGGAAGTATTAAAGTAGAAGGGTACGATGGTGATAAAGTTATTGTGGAGGTGGATAAGGAGATTTTGGCCAAAACGAATGACCGCCTGGAGAAAGGAAAGAATGAAATTCAATTAGGTGTTATCGACCTAGTGGATACTTTGATTCTTTATGTGAGGGGAACCTGTAGTGACTTTGGCCGCAGGAACCAAAGGTATCATCGCAATGAAAGAGCAGGTAAAGGATGGAACTACAATTGGTCTGGATGGGGCAAAGACAAAGATTGCAAAGAGGAGTACCGCTATCAGATGGATTTTACAGTGAAAGTACCCTATGGCATCCATCTTGCATTAAGTACCATCAATGATGGTGATATATCTGTCGAGAAGGTAAGCGGAGATTTGTATGCAGATAATATCAACGGCAGTATCAAACTCACACAAATCTCAGGTGCCACAAATGTTTCGTCTATCAATGGAGACATTGACTTGGCGTATGACAGAAACCCGAGTTTGCCCTGCAGGTATTATGCGCTCAATGGAGACATTAATATTCATGTGAAAAAAGGGCTGGGAGCCAGTGTGAGTTTTGAAAGTTTTAACGGAAATTTTTATACCAATGTAGAGGCAATTGAATCATTACCTGTGGCCATTGAGAAAAGGCCAAAGAAAAATGGGGTAGAATATAAAATCAATGGCAATCGATACAAAGTAGGGAGTGGCGGAGTGGATCTGGATATCGAAACGTTTAATGGTAACGCGTATCTAAAAGAAATTTGATCTGAAAATGAAAATATTTATGAAACATATAGCAATAACAATGAGGCTGTTGATGGTAGCGTTGATACTAGTGCTTCCATTACAAACAATAGCACAGACAGAGGGTGAATTTGCGGTGCCACTTACTGATCCGGGGAAAAGAGGGAAATTGATAGCACAGCTGAATACAGGATCCATAACGGTGAAGGGTACTCAACGCAAGGATGTGTTGATAAAATACATGATGGTGGAAGGCCACAAACACAAGGATAAGGGAAGTGAATCTAAAGAGGGACTCAAACGAATCAGCAGCGGAACGATGGATCTTGATGCTTCTGAAAATAGCAATGTGGTAAAGGTGGGTTCGGATTCCTGGAGTAATACCATGAATTTGGTAATTGAAGTACCCTCAGGATTTGATATGAAAGTAAAGGCTTATAATGATGGTAACATTGTGATAACTGATATACAGGGTGAAGTTGAGATCACCAATTACAATGGTGAAATCACAGCGAAAAATATTTCCGGTTCTGCAGTGGCATCCACTTATAATGGTGATATCAAAATAACTTTTGATAAACTAACAGAAGGAACACCCATGTCCTACAGCACTTATAATGGTGATATAGACCTCACGTTTCCTTCCAACTTTAAAGGAACTTTGAAAATGAAGACAGAGCGAGGAGAAATATTTACAGGGTTTGATGTGAATTTGACAAAAACGGGACCCATCCAAAAGAAGGAAACGAAATCAGGAACCTACCGGGTGACCATCGATGATTGGGTGAAAGGAGATGTGAATGGGGGAGGCCCTGAATTTACCATGAAGAATTACAATGGTGATATCTTGATTCGGAAGAAGTAATAGTGAAGCAATAAAAAAAAACAGCCTGATGGCTGTTTTTTTTATATGCTAGAGAATACTAGTTTTTCTAAAAAGTGAGCAACCGTTTTGTCTTTGTTTCCATTACCAAAGTCTGTAAGAGAGGGTAGGTTGTTGGCATAAAATTTTTGGAAATGAGCCGTTTCAATAATAGTGCTGGCGAGTGAGTTAGGGTAACCGTAGCTAGCGTTATACTCATGTATCAAGGCGGCAATCCTTTGGCTTAGGTCTTTGTAAGGTTTAAATAACTTGTCCTTGTTGTCCTCGGCAACGTGTTTGGTGAGAAACGATTTGGCACCTTCGGCCATTACAATTTCATACAATAGTTTTTCACTGATATAGTCAGTTGAGATGTCATCTTCTACTGGATCAGAAAGCAGTTTAATGGCCATTTTAATTTTATCTTCAGTGCTGGCCATATTATTGGTGTGGTACACCAATCTGTATTCTTGCCAGCTCCAATACCAATCCACAACATAAAGAAGTAGCCGGTGCTTGTTTTCGAAATAGCGGTACACCCCTGCCTCAGTGGTGTTGATTTCCTTGGACAACTTCTTGAACGTAAACGCTTCAAACCCGATTTCATGAATAAGGATGATGCCGTTTTTGATAATTCTCCGCCCCAAATCAGAGTCCTCTGGGTTGCGGAGAAATAGCTTCTGGTTCATCTTTATCTTCAGAGAATGCTCCATTGCAGGTGTTAAATAACTTGACGTAAAAGTAACTATATTTAATATGATAGCATTACTATCGTATTAAATATTAATACTACCTTTGTTGAGTAAATAAAATTACAATGAAAGGTCTTATTAAGCACTTTTGGGAGGATTTACCAGCCAGCTTAGTTGTGTTTTTTGTAGCTGTGCCCCTATGCCTTGGTATTGCCCTGGCCTCAGGAGCTCCACTATTTGCAGGTATAATTGCAGGTATTGTCGGAGGTATTGTGGTAGGATCGTTCAGCGGCCCACCCTTAGGCGTAAGGGGTCCGGCTGCAGAGTATTCTTCAGATGTTAAACTATATTCCCAATGAATCAAGCGTGGTCATTGACGGGTCAAAATCAAAGTTGATACATATGGATGTCATAGAGATCATTCGAAACTTTCAGGTGAATGCGAAGACAAAAAACATTGAAGTAGAACTAAAAGGATTATCAACTATTAACCAATAAAACTGTGAGAACACTAACTAAAGAACTACAAGCAGAAATTACTCCTCAAAAAGCACTTGAGATACTGAAAACTGGTAACGAGCGCTTTGTTAACAACCTAAAGGCAAATAGAAATTTATTGCAACAGGTAAATGAAACAGCGGAGGGACAGCATCCATTCGCGGTTATCCTTAGCTGTATTGACTCACGTACTTCTGCTGAATTAATATTTGATCAGGGCCTGGGCGATATTTTTAGCGTACGCATTGCTGGTAATATTCTTAATGAGGATATTTTAGGTAGTATGGAATTTGCTTGCAAGGTAGCGGGTGCCAGAATAGTGCTCGTACTCGGGCATACAAAATGTGGAGCAGTGAAGGGAGCATGTGACAATGTGAACCTTGGAAATCTTACTGCATTGCTTAGTAAATTATTGCCAGCTGTAGAGGCGGAAAAAACAACTGTTAAGGATAGAAATTCTAAAAATGCTGAGTTTGTAGAAAACGTGGCTACGCTTCATGTTAAAATGACTATAAAGCAAATTGCAGAAAGGAGCTCTATTTTAAAGGAAATGGCTGAAAAAGGAGAGATAGCCATACTTGGAGGAATGTATATGGTAGAAACAGGACAAGTAGATTTTAATTTCTAGTTCTAACTCTGTTGCGCAAGTTGTAGTGAGTAGTTTTTAACAACTAATGTAGATTGTTCTTGAGGTTTATTATGAAGTGCTTTGGGAGATTATCTCGGAGTATGGTTATGTTATGAACAGTTTTATTATCCGTTAAGAAGTACTCACTAATTTGTTGTAAGCTAAGTTTAGCAAAATGAACCCCATCAACAAAAAGTATTCGGTCTCCCTTCAACAGACCGGCCTCTTCAGCCGGGGAGCCAGGTGCCACTCTTGAAATATAGAAAGGACATGCTGACTGAGGATCAGTTTCAATTGCAAGACCACTATGGTTGTACCGAAAAGGTTTAGTAGCAAGTCTTTTAATTGGCTTTAACTGCATGTACCCTTCTTCGTATTTGATGACAACACGATGTTTTTTCAAAAATTGAATTCCTAAATTACCTTGTTGGGGTAAAGATCGATTCCATTTGGATGAGGCACTGTCAGGAAATGCGGCAGTTACATTGCTAATTTCAATTTCACCAAAATTGATTTTTTTAATTTTCCCTATTCTGCCGGAAGCATATCCTAATATCCCCATCCCAATAATGGTGGGACTGGATAGGTCGGGGCAAAATACTTCTTGTAAAAGTAAGGGTAACTCTGATCCGGTGTCTAGTAGAAGGTAGATGGCTTCTTGTTTTTCTTCAGTAGACAGAGAAGAAGGGATAATGATGGCATTTTCGGTCAAATGAAAAGGCACCTTTTTCCATTTTCGATTGGTTTTTATTTTTGCTCCTTTTCTTCGAAGCGTTATCTTTTTTGCCGAAAAATTTATTTCAATATCGAAGTTCCTTAGTATATCCAATCCTATAATACCATTCACTGGACGATTGTAGAATTGCTGAAAACCAATTTCACTTTTGTCAATAACAAGTAATTGTTTCCCTTCTGTGATTAATCCTTTTATCCGCACTGAGTTGGCAATGGAAATATGAGCGAAAAGGGAATCAGCATTGCCAAATCCTTGTATGTGGATTGTCTTTTGTTGCGTTGGGATTTGTAATGTGGAATCAGTAAACACCACAGAATAATTGGACCCCGTATCCAGAATGAATGAAAGATTTTTATGCTCATTGAGGTTCACTTTAACAAAAAGGCTGTTATTAACTACCTCAAAGGGAATCCGTACCACATTGGAGTTTAGCCAATACCCCATTTTGGGTTGGCTATAACCAACGCAAATAACAAGTTGCAGGAAAAAGAGAAGTTTAAGCTTCATGGTACGTGACAGGTACAATTTAGCTACTAATACTAACTATGAAAATGAAGTCACCCACAAAGAAAGGCTCACTTTCAATTGACCGACAAGAAAATTATTGTCGATGAATTGCTTCTAGTCTCTTGAGTAAGGGCGGATGAGAATAATTAAAGAATACATAGGTTGGGTGCGGGTAGAGGTTGCTCAACGAATCCACAGACAATTTTTTAAGTGCGTTGGCAAGGGCAATACCACTAAATGTTTCTTTTGCATAGGCGTCCGCTTCAAATTCGTTTTTACGACTGTACATGCTTGTGAACAAACCTGTAATGCTTGAAATGGGAGAAAACAAAATCATAAACGTAATGAGGTTGAGGTGTATAGCTTGTTCCTGGCCGCCTAGCGCAATTGAAAGATTTTGATTGAAGACCATTAAGGAAAGCACGAATAGGGTAAAAAAGATCTGAATGATGGAAAGTGCATAACTCCATACGATGTGTTTCTTTTTGAAGTGCCCTACTTCATGGGCCAACACTGCCACGAGTTCTTCAGTAGTGTGGTTCTCTATTAGGGTATCAAACAATACGATTTTCTTTTTCTTACCAATACCGGAGAAAAATGCATTGGCTTTCTTTGATCGTTTAGATCCATCCATGATAAATATATTATCCAATGGAAAGTCTACTTTTTTGGCGAATGCTTCAATGGCGTCCTTCAATTCCCCTTCGCCCAATGGTGTTAGCTTATTGAAGAGAGGAAGGAATAAGGTGGTGTAAAATATATTCATAAATAGAATGAACAATGCTGCAAGTATTCCAAACCAAATCCAAAAATTTGGACCTATCTGATTAATTGAGAAAATGAGTATGCTCAACAATGTACCTCCAATAAGCCCTCCAAGAAAATATCCTTTTAGTTTATCAGTAATAAATGTTTTAACTGTTGTTTTGTTAAAACCATATTTTTCTTCAATACCAAAAGTGGAATGCCATTGAAAGGGGAGTGTTAGAATATCTGATCCGATGATAATGACGCCAAAGAACCCCAGAGCGAGAAATATTTCATTATCAAAGTAGGGGCGTAGCATGGCATCGATCCAACCGAAACCACCGAATAACAACATGCTAAATGAAATGGCAAAACTGAATGCAGAAGTTAAAAAAGAGAAGCGTGTTTGCTCTCGATGGTAATCCAGTGATTTAACATACTTCTCCTTATCATAAAAAGATACGATCTCATCAGGAATGTCTTTGCGCTGAGCCTTTAAGTTGAGATAATCAAGTATTTGATCAAATAGATAGCTAGCAGCAGAAATTGCTAAAACGATATATAGTATAGTAGTTGGGTTCATCTTTGAGGATTCTTCTTTATAAAATACAAAATTACAAATTCTATAACGGAAACAATTATGGGAACAATAACTGAATTTGTATGTTTATAAATAAGTACAGCATTTTCTTCAATGCTCCTTCAGATAAATCACCAAAAATACTACTCATGAATACGGATCAAATAATTGATTATCTAACTGAATTAACATTTACATATGGCCCAAAGTTGCTTGCGGCTATTGCTGTCTGGATTGTTGGTCTATGGATAATTAAGGCCTTAATGAGAGGGCTAAAGAATGTGATGAGTAAGGGTCAATTGGATGCCTCACTGAAACCCTTTTTACTAAGTATGGCAAACATACTGTTGAAGGTAATGCTTGTAATAAGTGTGCTCAGTATGTTAGGCATAGAGATGACTTCGTTTGTTGCTATCCTGGGTGCTGCTGGTTTGGCTGTAGGTTTGGCGTTGTCAGGTACGCTTCAAAATTTTGCCGGTGGTGTAATGTTATTAGTATTCAAACCTTACAAAGTGGGAGATTTTGTGGAGGCATCAGGGTATTCTGGTACTGTTAACTCTATTCAGATCTTTAATACTATTCTTAAAACAGCGGATAATAAAACGATCATAATACCGAATGGAGGACTGTCTACCTCGTCAATTACCAATTATTCAACTGAAGAACGAAGAAGAGTGGACTGGACAATTGGTGTTGGCTATGGCGATGATTTGGATAAGGCCAGATCGGTGATCAAACGCCTATGTGATGAGGATGAAAGAATTTTGAAAGATCCGGAAGTATTAATCGCGGTGTCGGCATTGGCTGATAGTTCTGTGAACTTTACCGTAAGGGCGTGGGTCAAGGCATCCGATTATTGGGGAGTTTTTTTTAGAATGAATGAACAGGTATATAAAACTTTTGAGAAGGAAGGATTGAACATACCTTATCCACAAATGGATGTGCATGTGCATAAAGACGCATAACATCCTTGTGAACTACTGAATCAATTGCTCTAATTTTTTATTGACTAAGTCAAATTGGAAAGATTGAATCTCGGATTTCATCATGCCCTGAATTTCTTCATTGCATAAATTGCCCATACTTCCTTCATGGGTGTGGTGCAGTTCATCGGAATACTCAAATTCTCCTTTTTCAATGGATTGGCCGATGTTCTTGTAAGCATCCCGGAAGGGAATCCCCTGCAGTACCAGTTTGTTTACCTCTTCAACACTAAAAAGGTATTTGTACTTTTCATTCTTCAATAAGTCTTTCTTTACTTCAACGTTGGACAGCATCAGGTGCGTCATTCTTATACAATCCTTTAATTGACTAAATGCAGGAAACAAACTTTCCTTGAGTAACTGTAGATCCCTATGGTAACCTGAAGGCAGGTTGGTTGTTATTAAAGTGATCTCATGAGGGATGGACTGAAGTGTGTTACATCTGCTTCGAATGAGTTCAAAAACATCCGGGTTTTTTTTATGAGGCATAATACTGGACCCAGTTGTCAGTTCTTCAGGAAAACTGATAAAGCCAAAATTTTGATTAAGGTACAGGCAAGCGTCCATCGATAACTTCCCTAAGGTGCTAGCCACGTTACTGATAGCAGAAGCCACTACCTTTTCAGTTTTTCCTCTGCCCATCTGTGCATACACTACATTATAGTTAAGATCATTAAAGCCTAACAGCTCAGTAGTCATTTTGCGATTGAGAGGAAAAGATGATCCGTATCCTGCAGCTGAGCCCAACGGATTTTTGTTGGTGATTTTGTAGGCACTTTGTAGTGTGATCACATCATCCACAAGACTTTCCGCGTAAGCGCCAAACCAAAGTCCGAAAGAAGAGGGCATAGCCAGTTGCAAATGGGTGTAGCCGGGTAAAAGCGTTTCTTTATGCTTTTCACTTAATACGATAAGCAGGTCAAATAAATCCTTTATTTCAGAGACCAGCTCCTGAATCTCATTTCTGAGAAACAGTTTAAGATCAACGAGTACCTGATCATTGCGGGATCGACCACTATGAATCTTTTTTCCGATTTCGCCTAGCCTGGTGGTAAGCATCAACTCAATTTGCGAGTGAATGTCTTCTATACCTTCCTCAATCTTAAAGTTTCCATTTTGGATTTCTTTATAAATTTCTTTTAATGCTTTAGATAACTCATCCAATTCATTCCTCTCAAGAAGACCAATGGATTCGAGCATTTGGATGTGAGCAAGCGACCCCATCACGTCAAAAGGAGCAAGAAACAAATCCAACTCGTTGTCTTTTCCTATGGTAAATTGACTTACTTCCTTTAGGGCGTCCTTATCTTTTTGCCAAAGCTTCATTTTACTTGTATTTTTAATTCTTGAGCCAGCGCTGTGACCAATTGAATGTAATCCTTAATTCCGTTTTTGATCTCGTCTAAGTATATAAATTCATTTGCAGCATGTGAGCGAGCAGAGTCTCCAGGTCCCATCTTAATGGAGGGCACTGGAATCAACGCCTGATCTGAGGAGGTTGGGGATCCATACATTTCTTTTTTTAATTGTCGTCCTGCTTTGATTAAGGGGTGTTGCATATCAATGCCTGAGGGACGCAACCTTATACTTCTTGGCTTTACTTCGCACGAAACATTTTGCTGGACAATCTCAATCACCTCTTCGAGGGTGTAGGCATCAGTTACACGACAGTCTACGGTAAACTTACACGTTTCTGGCACCTGATTGTGCGCCAGCCCGGCCTGAATAATAGTGACGGACATTTTTATGGCACCAAGTGTGGAGGATATTTTAGGAAATTGGAAAGTCCTAAACCATTCAATGTCTTTCATGGCCTTGTAGATTGCATTATCACCTTCTTCTCGGGCGGCATGTCCAGCCTTGCCTTGGCTTGTACAATCCAAAACCAATAAACCTTTTTCTGCTATAGCAATGTTCATTCCTGTAGGTTCACCTACGATAGCAAAATCAATTGTAGGCAAATCATTCCAGATACTTTCTATTCCGCCAGATCCGGATATTTCCTCCTCTGCGGTAGCAGCCAGCACTAAGTTGAAGGGTAAACTTTGTTGCGATTCGAAATGAAGAAAGGTTGCTACGAGCGCAACCAATGCTCCTCCCGCATCATTGCTTCCTAGTCCATACAACTTCCCGCCTTCAATGTCTGGTGTAAAAGGGTTTCTTGTATACCCTGCGTTAGGCTTTACGGTGTCGTGATGGGAGTTAAGGAGGAGTGTTGGTTTTTGAATATCATAGTGGCGATTGATGGCCCAAATATTATTACCCAAAACTTGTGGTTTGATACCTCTCGAAGAGAAAAAGTCAACGATTGCATCTCTTGTGTTGTCCTCCGTTTTGCTAAAGGAGGGGATGGCGATAAGTTCCTTCAGTAGTGTTATGGAGAAGTTTTCTAACTGCTCCATGATTATTTCCGAATCAATGTACCTTCTGTTTCTTCACCCATATTTTTACTTAGATCGGAAGCACTTCCAATTAATATTTCATTGACTCCATTTTGGATAGCGTCAAACGCATTTTCAAGTTTAGGAAGAATACCATCAAATAATACTTTCTGTTCTAGTAATTCTGCGTAAGCTTTGCTGTCGATGTTTTTAATTACAGATGCTTCATTTTCAATATCTGTTAGTACGCCTTTTTTCTCAAAACAGTAGATTACCCTGATTTGGAAATGTTTGCTTAAAGCTACGGCTAACACGGAGGCAATTGTATCTGCGTTAGTATTCAATATGCCGTGGTCGCTGCTATAGGTGAGTGGTGCAAAAACGGGTATAATATTTTGTTTTAGAAGAAAGTACAGGAAAGTAGTATTAACATCTTTTGGCACAATGTCGCCTACAAAACCAAAATCAATTTCTCCAACAGGGCGTTTGGTAGCTTTAATTACATTTCCGTCCGCTCCAGTTAACCCCATCGCATTGCATTGATGTGCCTGCAATTGTGTTACAATTTGTTTATTAATCAAGCCGCCATAGACCATAGTAACCAAATCTCTTGTGGCTTCATCCGTGATCCGCCTTCCATTCACATAGTTCGATTCGATACCTAACTGGTTGCCAATTTTAGTGGCAATTTTTCCACCACCATGGATCAATATTTTTGGGTATTGAATGCTAGCAAAGTCCTTAAGAAAAGTAGCTAATGCCGTTTCGTCATCTAAAACATTTCCGCCTATTTTAATGATATATAGCTTTTGCATGATTAGTTGTTTTTAAGAATTTCTGATAAGACTGCCTGTGCTGCCCATACCCTGTTGCTTGCTTGTTGGATAACAATAGATTGAGGACCATCCAATACTTCATCTGCGATAACTAGGTTTCTTCGCACCGGAAGACAGTGCATTACTTTCGCCAAGTTGGTGCCTTGCAGTTTTTTGTTGGTCATCATCCATGCTGGTGTAGTATCCAACAACTGACCATATTTTTCGTAGGAAGACCAGTTCTTGACATATACAAAGTCTGCTCCCTGAAGGGCTTTGTCTTGATCGTATTCGATAATACTGTCACCAGTAAATTTTTTATCCAGATCGTATCCTTTGGGGTGAGCGATAACAAAATCCACTTCATTCCAATTGCTCATCCACTGTGCAAATGAATTAGGTACAGCTTGTGGCAAAGCTTTGATGTGGGGAGCCCATGTTAAGACTACTTTAGGTTTTTTGATGGCGCGCAGTTCTTTAATGGTCACCGCATCCGCAAGGCTTTGTAGTGGATGTAACGTGGCGCTTTCTAGACTTACTACGGGAACACCAGTGTGTTTTATAAATTGATTGATATAGTGTTCGCTATAATCTTCTTCTTTGTTGATGAGTCCCGGAAAAGTTCTGATACCAATGATGTCAAAGTATTGACCCATTACTGCTGCGGCTTCTTTCACGTGTTCTGCTTTGGTGCCTGTCATGACCGCACCATCCTCAAACTCAAGTTGCCAGCCTTCTTTGTCTAAATTGAAGACAATTACTTCCATTCCGAGGTTGCGTGCTGCCCGTTGTGTGCTGATGCGGGTACGCATACTGGGATTGAGAAATATCATTCCCATGGTTTTGCCTTCTCCAAGTAGTTTGTCTTTAAAAGGAGCTGCTTTGTAATTCAACGCTGATTGAACCAGTCCATTGTAATCGGTTACATTTTCGATGGATAAGAAATGTTTCATGCTAATGGATGTTTGCCTTTAATCTGAGTCCGGCAGTTTCATCCAAACCGAACATTAAATTCATGTTTTGTACAGCCTGACCGCTCGCGCCCTTTAATAAATTATCTGTTGCGGTGTGAATGACCAGATTTTCATTTACTTTTTCCAAATGAATGAGACACTTGTTGGTATTCACCACTTGCTTCAAATCAATCATTGTTTCTGAAACATGCGTGAAAGCAGCATTCGTATAATAAGAGATGAATAAATCATAGGCTTCATTCAATGACAATGAAGACTTCATTACTGAACTTACATAGATACCTCGACTAAAATCTCCTCTCCATGGAACGAAATGTATCGCACCATTGAATGCGGGTTGGAGGCCTTTCAAGGTTTGGTTGATCTCATTTAGATGCTGGTGTGTAAGGGTTTTGTATGCAGAAATATTGTTGGTGCGCCAACTGAAGTGTGACGTGTCCTGTAATTTTTGCCCTGCACCAGTTGAGCCGGTAATACCTGTGGTATGGACCTCGCTGAGTATTCCCTCATTGGCTAAGGGCAATAAGCCCAATTCTATGGTGGTGGCAAAACATCCAGGGTTAGCAATGTTATTGGCTTGCTGGATAACTTCTTTTTGTAATTCAGGAAGCCCGTAGATAAAATCACGTTTTCCGGATGGCTCACCCAACCGAAAGTCTTGACTTAAATCAATGATCTTGGTAGTCAGTGGAATGTCTGCATCGGCTAAAAAAACTTTACTTTCTCCATGGCCAAGACATAGAAAAATAACATCGGCTTGATGTTGATGGGTTTCACTAAAAGTAAGATCACAATCGCCAAGCAGGTCGCGATGAAGGTCAGCCACTTTTTTACCCGCCTGACTACGACTTTGTATAAAGGTTATTTCAACGTTAGGATGATTCACCAGCAGCCGCAAAGTTTCACCTCCAGTATAACCGGCTCCACCTACTATGCCTACTTTTACTTTACTTCGCATTTTTTGTTTCCTCCATTACTTGATGATAAATCATCGCCTGATTGCCAAATACTTTAGAGAACCCTCGCACGTCTTCTCCGGTCCACCCCAGGTTCATTTCGCCATACTTACCAAACTTCGCAGACATCAGATCGAAAGGAGAATTGATGCCATTGATTTGGAAGCGATGAGGGAATAGAGTGACGGAAACTTCACCAGTTACATTCTGTTGTGAGTTGGTAAGGAAAGCTTCTATGTCGCGCATGATAGGATCAAGGTATTGGCCCTCGTGCAGCCAGTTGCCATAGAACTGACTGAGTTGCTCTTTCCAACTCAGTTGCCACTTGGTAAGTACATGTTTTTCCAGTGCATGATGCGCTTTGATGATAAGTACTGGTGCTGCTGCTTCAAACCCTACACGTCCTTTTATTCCGATGATGGTATCACCTACGTGTACGTCTCTGCCTATACCAAAGGGTCCTGCTATTTCTTGCAGATAATGAATGGCATCCACGGGATGACTGAATTCTTTGTTGTTGATTTTTACAAGTTCTCCTTTATTAAAATAAAGTTTTACTTCTTCATCGTTGGTTTTAGAAATAGGAGTTGGCCAGGCCTCTTCCGGAAGCATACCCATAGAGTGAAGCGTTTCTTTTCCACCTACAGATGTTCCCCATAATCCTTTATTGACTGAATATTTGGCTTTCTCAAAATTATAGGCAACCCCTTTAGATTTGAGATAGTCTATCTCTTCCTCACGGCTGAGTTGCTTATCCCGGATAGGAGTGATGATCTCTTTATCGGGCGCCAATATGTGGAAGATCATATCGAAGCGGACCTGATCATTGCCGGCACCAGTACTTCCATGTGCTATGGCTGTTGCATTGATTTGATTGGCATAATTGGCAATGGCTAATGCCTGTGACATGCGCTCTGCACTTACGCTCAATGGATAAGTGCTGTTCTTAAGAATGTTTCCAAAAATCAAATAACGGACTACTTTTTCATAATAATTTTTGGTCTCATCCACGGCCTTATGAGAAGCTACTCCAAGGTTAAGCGCACGTTTTTCAATGTCAACCAATTCTTCATTGCTAAATCCTCCGGTGTTTACGATAAGTGTGTGCACTTCGTAGCCGAGATCATCGCTCAGCAGCTTTGCGCAATAAGAGGTGTCTAACCCTCCACTAAATGCCAGTACTACTTTTTTATTCATTACCAGAAGAAAATTTTAAATAACACATTATTAGGCTTACTGCCATCCGTCTTTTTTCTTTCTCTCAGCATTACATACTTTTTGAGTTTTATCCAGCGTTCGAACAGCTTGAAGTTACCCTTGAATTCTCTTTTACGCTTTTTGTGGACATGTCCATCGGAAGTGACTACGGTTGCAATTGGTGGTAATTCAACTTTGGCTGCTTGCTTGGCGGGATCGAAAAGCATGGCGGTGCAGATACAGTTTTTACGCTGCTTCATGGTAAGTATGTCGAAGTTGACACAACTCTGGCAGCCTTTCCAGAACTCTTCATCCGTGGTGAGTTCCGAGTAAGTGACCGGTTTGTAACCCAGGCTAGAGTTGATCTTCATTACGGCCAGGCCTGTGGTGAGTCCGAATATTTTAGAATTGGGAAACTTTTTGCGAGAGAGATCAAAAATTTTGCTTTTGATTTCCTTGGCAACCCCCGTATTCCTGAACGCAGGGGAGACTACTAGTCCTGAGTTGGCAACAAATTTTTCATGATCCCACACTTCGATATAACAAAAGCCAACCCACGTATTGTCAGTGGTAATAGCAATGACCGCTTTGCCCTCTTCCATCTTTCGCTTTACATACTCAGGAGTTCTTCTTGATATGCCCGTACCGCGTACCTGTGCGGATAGGGCCATCTCCTCTGTGATGGTTTCGGAATAATGAATGTCGTCTGGAGTTGCCAAACGAATGATGATATTATTAAGATCGCTCAATTTCTTTAAAATAAAATGATGGTAGTTGAAAAATGTGCCAAAGCACTAAAGGCGAAATGCCCTTACCGCATTTCGCATAGCCTTATGAAGTTGACTATATCAAATACGGATTTGCCTTCGTATGCGCCTTATGGCCATAGAAGTAGAGGTGAAAAGGATATCAATGAGCTTACCTTCAGAAAAGGCGCTGTGACCTGTGAGGTCAGCGGACTCAATGTATGTTGATGTGTTTTTCAATTCCTTTTTGACTTATTATAAAAAGTACATCCTTTTGTGCTACAAAGGTAAACGGTAATAATTCGAATAAATCAACCTTTTGTGTAAAATTTTATCCTAACAAGTGTTAGAGTAATTGTTAGACTGTGTCCATATCAATTGGTTTAACCCACTATGAACTTTGGGACTAAGGTATGATGGCTCCTTAGCCACCTGTTTGTTATCCTTTGAGAGGGATACGGATGGTAAATGTTGTGCCCACTCCTAGCTTGCTAACTAAGTTTATTTCGCCACCCAGCTTATTTACCGCCTTCTTTACAATGTAAAGGCCTAGGCCGGCACCTTGAGAAAGTAGGCTGGCACGATAAAACATGTCAAAGACATTCGGTTGAAGGTCTTCTGGTATACCCATCCCATTGTCCTCGAGGGTGAGCACCAAAAACTTTTTATGCCGTTTTGCTGATAATTTTACGAAGCTTTTTTTACCTGGGTCATAATACTTGATGGCATTAGATATCAAATTGTTGAAAATAATGCTGAGGCGGAAAGGATCTGTTTTGATCAATGATTTATCTTCTGCTTCGTACCTGAACTCAATGTTTGAAGCATTGGGCATATTTCGATGAGTATCTAAGCATTGTGTCCAGATGTTTTCAATTACTATCTCTCGTTCTTCAATACTTATGTTACCGTTTCTTGAGTATTCCAAAATGGACCCAACAGTGGTATCCAATTTTTCGACACTACTTCTAATTCTTTTAGCACAATCGTGCAGATCGTTGATGTCGTTTTCTTTCAGCATAATCTCTACTAGTCCTAATACAGAAGCTAGTGGAGACCTTAAATCGTGAGACGTTCTATATACAAAACTATCGAGTTCAAAATTTTTCGCTTCAAGTTCTACTAGTGCCAACTTTAATTTGTTGGCTTGAGATTTAGACTCAGTGATATTTTGGGTAAGCAAAATAGCCGCGGGTATGCTACCGTCTTTTTCTATGCATGGTCTTCCTAAAAAAATGTAATCCTTTCCACTGAAATCCCATTCGAATGAAACACTCTCCCCATTAAACAGTTTTTCAAAATAAGGCATCAACCGCTTGAACCTGTCGGGACTATAGATATCTCTAGCATTCTTCCCAACATAGTATTCTGTAGTTCGTCCTAATTTTTCAAATTCTTCTCCTTCCGCAATCAGGTAATTATAATCTTTGTCGATCATGAAGACGGCACCGTTAGGAATGTTATTCCCCAATGTGCGATAATAATTGAAGTACCTTTCTTTTTCCTTTTCTGCTTCTATCCTTTCATGAATATCTCGTGATGTACTTAGAATCAAAACTACATTTCCATCCTTATCAAAAACAGGTCTTGAGTGAGACTCCATCCAACGAAACCCTCGGTCTTTGGTATTGAACAGATAAATCATTTTTGGAGGAGGTCCACTTGGGGCATCAGAGATTTCACCAGCCTCTCTTTTTTTATGGTCTTCTTCCAGCGCCCTTATCATATCTGGATGGAAAAAATCGTAAGGTGATCTTCCTTCCATCTCTGAAGGAATATATCCTGTTACTGTTTTACAAGAGGGGCTAACATATAGGTAGCGAGCATCATGAGGATCGTGCAAGCAGACGATATCACTAACATTTTCTGAAATGAGTTTGAATTTGTCTACCTCTTCAGAAAGTACACGCTGAATATCAGTTAAGTAGCTAGAGTATCCTTTACCTACCTGGTCAATATTGAATTCTTTTATGGCTTGTGCAAACTTTTCACCTTCTGAACTTTCTTTGTTGCCAAGATCCTTTCCGACAAAAGTGACGCAACCATCTGCGGGAACGATTTTCCATTGTATGTTGGTTGATTCTCCTAAAAGAGTGACATCAACACATAGTTCCAGCGTTTCGTTATTTTTTATGCATTGATTAATAGAAGTAAGCGTGTCAGTATCAATGATTCCAAGGGTTTGAAATATATGACTGGAGTGATCAATCCCAGGTATACGATTGTGCAATGCCAAGTTAGCGAAAACGAATTCCATATCTCGGCCAAGAATTAGATGCAACTCCTCCGATAAATCTGAGAGGTGCTTAAATGCCGGGATCAACTTGTCTTCCATTTGCTTAATGTCAAAAAAATACTTCAATTTAAAGGAATTAAAAATTTAATAAACGGTGAGTAAAACAGAAAAAATAAAGAATCTGCATAAAGCGGTTAAAGCTTGGAGATCGATTGTCACTGAATCACGTTTAATCACTGATTTAGAACAACTTCAAAGCGTAAATACAGCAACGTTTAAAACTCTTCAAAAGGTACATGCAATAGTTAAACCGTTAAATAGTCATGAAGTGTCAGAGGTAGTAAAGGTGGCGTTCAAAAATTCCATTCCTATCTATCCTGTAAGTGGTGGAAAAAACTGGGGATTAGGTTCAAAAGTTCCCCAAAGGGATGGCGTACTCCTTGATCTTTCCATGATGAATAAGGTACTGGATTTTAATGAGTCTATGGCGTATATGACTGTTCAGCCTGGTGTGACATTTGGAGAAGGAGTGGAGTATTTGGCTAGAAAAAAATCATCATTGATGCTCGATACAATAGGGAGTACTCCTGAAGCCAGTATTGTGGGCAATACAGCAGAAAGGGGTCATGGTATGGCCCTATATGCCGATCGATTCAATTATGTATGCGGCCTTGAAGTTGTTTTGCCAAATGGAGAAATTATTGAGACCGGTTTTGAAAACTATAAGGACTCCAAACTTGGGTCTTTGGCCAAGTGGGGCTTAGGACCCTATATAGATGGCCTCTTCACGCAGTCCAATTTAGGCATCATCACAAAATTGACTTTGTGGCTTAGACCTAAATCACCACACTTTCAGTCGTTTATTTTTAACGTTGATAAGGAGAAAGACCTCGCGCTAATTTTTGAAGAATGGAGGAAGATGGTACTGGAAGGGTTTAATGCTTCGCTGCGCATTTTTAATGATGTGCGTATGATTTCTTTTGGTGAACGCATGCCCGATGTTAGTCAACCATTAACGGAAAAAGGCCTTGCAGACTTAAGAACAAAACATAATGTAGGAAAATGGATAGGGATGGGAGCCACCTATCCAATAAGCGAATCTCATAGGGAGGCAGACAAGGCATTTATAATTAGCCGGGTTGGTAGCCTTGTTGATAATATTTCTTTTTATGATCAGAAAATGGTTGATGATCAGTACAAGCAAGGAGATGAATCAACGAAAGCCAGACTTGATTTTTTGTTTAATAAAAGTTTGTTGAGAGGCAATGTATCAAAGGCCGGTATTGGCATGCTCTATTGGCGCAAGCCGAAGGAAATTGAGATAAGAGATATCCACGAGGATAAATGTGGGGTGTTGTGGTATTGTCCAACGGTTCCCTTTACAGGTACAGATGTAGTCAAAGCCATTACTATAAGTAAGCAGATCAGTAAGAAGAGAGGCTTTGAACTTAACATTGGGTTCCTTTTTATTTCGCAGCGTGCACTTGACATCACAGGAGCTATTTGTTACGACAGGGAGGTGCCAGGTGAAGACAAGCGTGCTATGGAATGTCACAATGAAATAATGGATGCAATGGTGAGGTTAGGTTACAGTCCATACCGATTGGGAATCCAATCGATGAAGTTGATGAACAACAAAAGCGCCAGTAATAAAAAACTTTTGAAGGCACTTAAAGATGCGTTAGACCCAAAGCATATTCTTGCGCCTGGGCACTATATTAATTAACGAATTAATTAAATATTATAAATAATTCGGATATTTCTTACAAGCTGTAGAGTCAATAAACACAGGGGTTGAGGCGACTTACTTTGTGAATGGATGGCTATAGTATAGGTTTGCTTTGACTTAACCAAAGATTAAATCTAAAGCATGAACCCAACTCAATTTGTAATCAGGATGATTCGCTCTGTTGAATCACCTGAGGTAGCCAGACGTTTCACCAAAGAGCACACTGATGTGCTCAAGCAAATAGGAGTAAACGTGACTTCGGCAAAACAAGATTGGCAATCCAATCCAAACACTTATATGTTTATCGCAGAGGTAGCTGAAACTGGAGAGATGGTAGCAGGTATGCGCCTGGATATCGACTCAGAAATCAAACCCATACCTATGGCAGAGGCGTTAACAAAACTATCTCCAGAGTTTGGTGACATTGTGGACAACTTAAAATCATGTGGCCTCGCAGAAGGCTGTGGCTGGTGGATTAAGAAAGGATACTCCGGACTTGGACTTCCTGGTACGTTATTGCGTGCAGGAGTGAGTGTATCTCCTCGCTTGGGTATCAATTATGTAGTTGGCTTTCCGCACCAACATACCAAACCCATTATGGCAAAGTTTGGCTTTATCGCTGTTGACGTAATCGGAACAAATGGTTCTTTCATGTACCCTGATGATCGCTACAATTCTACCGTAGTGGAATTGAATACGCAAACACTGCATACAACACCGAGAGTAGAACGTGAAAGAATATTAAGATTAAGAAATAACCCTCAGTTGATGGAGCAGGATGGTGACTTGTTATTTCAGTATTGGCTAGATCCTGAATACGAAAGCAAGTCGATGCCAGCACTCTTGCAAGCCTTGGAGGAGGTAGAAGAACGAGAGCCGGTGTTCGTGTATGCTAATAATTAATTCATAGAGTCACGCGCACTATCAGTGCACGTGACTTCTTTTATTACTCTTATTCGTATCTCAACGTGTTGGAGGGATTTGTCATGGCCGCTTTGACAGTTTGCGTGCTTACTGTGATTAATGCTACCAGAACAGCAACCACGCCAGATACTAAGTAGATAAGCAAATTCATTTCGATATGGTAGGCAAATGTGCCAAGCCATTTGTTCATCAGGAACCAAGCTATGGGCCAGGCGATAAGATTTGCTGCTACAATAAGTATTACAATCTCTTTAGACAATAGGCCAAGGATGGTAGGGACGGAAGCACCCAATACTTTTCTGATGCCAATCTCTTTCACACGTTGCAAGGTGTTGAAAGTAGCAAGGCCAAATAAGCCAAGACAAGCAATAAAAATAGCTAATCCAGAAAAGATGGTGAATAGCTGACTCTGACTTTGCTCAGCTTCGTACAGCTGGCGATAGCGTTGATCAAGGAATTCATATTCAAAGGGTCGGTTAGGTAGAAATTCATTCCAGACCTTTTGAATTTGTTCTAGTCCATCCTGAATATTATTTCCGGCAAGTTTTACTGAAATCGCATTGAGTCTACCCTGATGGAATACAATTGGAATAATGTCTTGATGTAATGATTCAAAATGAAAGTCTTGAACAACGCCAACCAACTTTCCTTTTACTCCACCATAAGAAAAGTCTTTGTCTATTCCTTCCTCAGGAGTTGATAGGCCATACGCTTTTGCAGCAGTCTCATTGATGATGAATGCCAGAGAATCATCTGTTCCGATCGATTTGGAAAAGTTTCTTCCGGCTACAATAGGAATGTTGTAGGTAGGAAAAAAATCTTCATCTACCCTCACGTTCTTAGTGGTAATCTCGGTATTCACCAAGCTATCACCTTTAGCGATCCTTGGCGATCCTTGACTGTCCAATAACCTTCCTGTGGGTAAGCGACTCGATCTTCCAGCGTTTTTGATGGCGGAGGATCTTAACAACTCGTTGTGAAATGCATCATAAGAAGGTTCCAGCTCCCTATAATAATCAAGTGTAACCATTTGGTCTTTATCAAAGCCCAATTCCCTTGAGTTCAGATAGTCCAATTGTTGGATGGTAATGGATGTGGCAATGAGCAATACAACTGATATCGAAAATTGAGACACCACAAGAATCTTTCGGATGGCACCTTTTCCCTTCACCGATCCTTGCTGCCCTTTTAATGTTAAGGCGGGTTTGAATCCTGAAACAATAAATGCTGGATAAATTCCTGCAAGTAGGCCAATGAAGACAGAGACGCCAATTAAGCCAATTAATAAGGTGGGTTGCTGCAGTAAGTTGAGCGATAATTCTTTTTGTGTAAATGAGTTTAACCATTCAAGTCCCACAAAAGCTAAGCCCAATGAGAGTGCCATTGCTATTAATGTTATAAGTATAGACTCGCTAAGGTATTGTGTGATAAGCTGTCCCCTGATTGCGCCAACTACTTTTCTTAACCCCACTTCTTTGGCTCTTTTGGTAGCCCTTGCGGTGGATAGATTGATGAAATTGAAACTTGCAATGAGAATGATGAACAGCCCTATAATACCCATCATGTACACGTTATTAATATTTCCATTCACCTCGATTTCGTCATCCAGATGAGAATAAAGATGTACATCAGAAACCTTTTGGGTATAGAGTGTGGTCACCTTGGAGGCAACAAAATCTTGCGGAGCTCCAAAATTGGCAATGGCATATGTGCCGTAGTGCTTGTCCAAAAAAGCAGGGAATTGTGCTTCTAATTTTGTTGGGTCTGCGCCTTCTTCTAACAAGACATAAGTTCCAAAAGCATTATTGCCCCAGTTGGTTTCCAGTCCTTCACGCCCATAAATATTGTCATTTTCCAGAGTGCTAAATGAAACCAACAACTCTGGATGCCAATGCGCTTGGTCTGGAAAATCCTCGTACACCCCAGTGATCTCCAGATCAAAAGCATTGTTGGCACGAAGGCGCTTTCCAATGGCCTGCGTTTCGTCTTCAAAATACTTTTGGGCAGCAGATGTTGATAGCATTACAGTAAATGGGCGAGATAATGCTTTTTCAGGGTCACCGGCTTTTACATTGATATCAAAAATTTTAAATATAGCTGGCTCCACTACAAACAAATGCTCTTCAGTAAAATTCTTCACCAATTCTCCATTTTCTTCTTGCCCGATTACCAATCCATAATTGATGGTGCGCGCGAGTTCTTCAATTTCACCAAAATCATTTTTTAACAGCGGTCCTACTGGGGGTGCTACACTACTCAAGTGAAGACTAACTGATCCATCAGGGGACCTAAAATCTCTTGTGATGCGATAAATGCGATCAATTTTGCTATTGTATTTGTCATAACTAACCTCATCCATGATATACAAATAGATGAGCAGCGCACAAGCCATGGCGAGCGCAAGACCTAGTATATTGATAAAAGCAGTTAGTCTGTTTCTGAAAATACTTCGGAAGGCAACTTTGAGATAATTACTGATCATTTTCTTTTTTTTTGGCTAGGTGAAGGACAATTATTGTTGTACCAAGTTGCATGCCATGGACCATTATTCATTCAATTAGAGCGGAAACCAATGTAAACTTGACTTTAGGTTCAAATAAGCGTTCGCTAGCGATCAGTCAAGTGCAATTATGAACATTATTCAGTTCTCAGTGCTTCAACAGGGTTTTTTGAACCTGCCCGGATTACTCTAAAACTAACAGTGATAATAGCGATGGCTAATGTGACAAGTGCCGTTGCTGCAAATATTTCTGGACGGATACTAATGCGATAAGCAAAGTCCCCGAGCCATTGCTGCATAATATAATACCCTGCAGGAGCAGCTACAACGAAACCCAATGCTACAAGAAGTATTAATTCTTTGGTAAGCATTAAGGTGATGGACTTGACTGATGCACCCATTACTTTACGGATTCCAATTTCCTTGGTTCGTTGCGCTGTCATAAAAGAGGACAAACTAAACAAACCCAGACAGCTTATAAATATTCCTATAAGAGTAAAATAAGCGACTAGCGTACCTAACCTTTTTTCAGCGGTGTATAATCTGCCATATGTTTCATCGAAGAACGTATAAGAAAATGGATGAGAAGTATCGAATCGTGCCCAAACTTTTTCAACTGCGTTTAATCCGGCTTGCATTTCATCAGTTTTAATTCTGATAGTATAATAGCTCGACCAACCGGCTGGAGGAATAAATAGTACGACTGGTGCAATCTTTTCTTTCAGTGACCTAAAATGAAAATCCTTAATCACACCTATAACTGCTCCTAATGGCCTTCCTACAGCTGGCATACCTATTCGATGTTCTAATGGGTTTTGCCATCCCAATTGTCGGGCCGCTTCTTCATTGACAATATAGGCTATTGAATCACTTGCGAAATCTTTTGAAAAATCCCGACCTGTTAATATTTCCATTTGAAATGTGTTGATGAAGTCATGACCGACTGCAAGTACACGCATGGGAGGAATCTGATCAGGATCAACGCCTTCTATTTCTAGTGGTATTCCCCAGTCGTTGCCACCAGGCTGTCCACCGGAAACAGTTACATTTTCAACCTCAGGTTGAGCCAACAATTCATTTTTAATTGTTTCAGCTTTCACCCTCATTACATCTTCCTGAATGGGAATGGTAATGAGCTCACTGGGATTAAAGCCTAATTTTTTTGATTGAATATAGGAGAGTTGTTGAAAAATGATGGCGGCTGAGATAATGAGAAAGGCTGAGATGGCGAATTGTACAATCACAAGTGCCTTCCTTGTGGTATTACTGCTTGACGTTTTTGTTTTTCCCTTCAAGACCTCAGAAGGCTTTTGCCGGGCAAGGTAAAGAGCAGGATAGCTACCTGATATTAACCCAACAAGAGTAGCTGCAAGAAAAGCTAAACTGTAAAACAAGTTATTACTACTACCATATAGAGAAAATGTTTTGCCTGTTAGTGTATTAAATGAGGGTAGAAAGAGATAAAATAAGAGGAGCCCAAGAGCAAGTGAAATGTAGCTGATAATCAACGCCTCACTTAAATATTGCATGACCAATTGAGAGCGCACCGCCCCGGATGTTTTTCTTATTCCCACTTCTTTCATTCTTGTTAAAGCCCTTGCCGTAGTAAGATTGATAAAATTGATAGAAGATATAATGAGTATAAGAACTCCGATGGCACCAAAAACGTAGAGATAAGTTATATCAGAGTTGGCCTCTATTTCTCTAAATAAATTTGATTCTAAATGTATAGTCGGCAGTAATTGAAGATGAGGGATGTAGGATGCAGCGTCTTCAGTTTCGAGGTAGGAAGGGAGTAGATCTCTGAATTTGTTACTTACAACTGTCGGACTTGCATCATCTTTTAATAAGAGATAGGTATAAAATTGATTCCAACGAATCCAACTTTCTTTGTCGGGATGATTGTACCCAGACATGGGCAGGAGAAAGGTAAATGTGAAATGGGAATTGGAAGGGACATCTTCCATAACCGCTGTTACTTCTACCTCTTGTTCATTGTTAAGAGTAATGGTTTTACCTAAAGGGTTTTGATCGTTGAAGTATTTTTTGGCTAAGCCCTCAGTAATTACGATCCCATCGGGTCTGGTGAGCGCGGAGGCAATGCTTCCTTTGAGAATTTTAAAATCAAATAAATTGAAGACTGTTGAATCTGCAATGAACCCATCATTTTCATAAACATTCAAATTACCCACAGTGAAAAGCGTTTGTCGGGCGAAGACGAAGCGCGCCATACTTTCTACTTCTGGCAATTCGCTTTGTGCTGTGGGGCCCCAGGGGCCATGTACTTTGGCTATGCCTCCATAGGTAGATCCTTCCACATCTGTCACCAGTCGGTAGATGCGATTCTTATTGTGATGATAGCTATCGTAGCTTAATTCGTGTTGAATGTAAAGTAGAAGTGTAAGGCAACAAGCCAACCCAAGCGCTAATCCGCTAATTGAAACAATAGCGTATCCTTTGTGACGATTGAGGTTACGCAGTGCAATTTTCAGGTAATTGGTTATCATAGTGAGGGTTTAACCCGAACACTCGTAAATTTTCCATAGGTTACAAAAAAATATAATAAAAATTAGTCGCTTCTCAGAGAGTCTATGGGGTTGGCTCTAGCAGCCTTGAGTGCGCGGAAGCTGATAGTGGCAAAGGCAATAAATACAGCTATGAGCCCAGCAATTGCAAAAGTACTCATTCCAAAATTGATTCTATAGGCAAACTCTGAAAGCCAGTTGCGCATAGCCATTACCACCATAGGAGTAGCAATTAAAAACGCGATTAGTACCAAGCCAATAAACTCTTTGGAGATCAGGTTGATGATGCTTTCGGTAGAGGTACCTAACACTTTCCTGACACCAATTTCCTTTTTACGATTCTCTACAGAGAATGAAACTAGGGCAAATAAGCCAAGACAAGCGATAAGCACAATTATGGAAGAGAATACCAAAAAGACCTGACCTCTCTTAGCATCACTTTGATAAAACTCCTGAAATTTTGCGTCTAAAAAATTGTATTCTATGGGATTATTGGGATCAAACCCAACGCTGATTGTTTTTAAAGATGCTAATGTTTTATTCCAATCCCGGCTCTTGATTCTGAGCGTGTAGTAATCAATGCTATGAATAGGATTATTATGAAAAGCCAGAATGAGCGGCATCATCTCTTTTCTGAATGACTCAAAATAGAAATTGTCCACCACTCCAATTACTTCAGCTTGAAATGGAACATCACGCTCCCGTATTCGTCCTCCGATAGAAATTCTTGGAATAGTAACTATCTGTCCTATGGGATCCTCTAACCCTAGATTATCCACTGCCAATTGAGTAAGTATAACTTTTGCAGAATCGGCTGGGTTAGAAGCGGTGAAGTTTCTCCCTTCTTTTAATTTTATTTGAAAAGTTTCAAGGAAATCCTGATCGGCTCCTACATAGATCATGTCTTCTTTGATGGATTGCTCCAGGAGGTGAACAGAAGCCACAGGAAAATTTTTCCATTCTCCTGGTACTCTGGAGGAAACGGTTACAGATTGTACTTCAGGCAGTTTGGCGTATTCATTTTTAATGGCTTCGAATTGCCTTCTTTGTATGCCGCTATTGATGTCAATGGCAACGAGGTTATCTACATCAAAACCCAATTCTTTTTCTCGCATGTAATTGAGTTGCTTGTAGATAATCAGTGTAGAAGAGATCATTATTATTGAAATGCAGAATTGGGCTATTACCAATGCTTTTCTCACTGGTATGCTTTTATTGGCAAACCGAATTTCTTTTTTAATGGCTTCAACAGGTGATACTTTTGAAACAATAAATGCCGGATAAAGAGATGCAAGGACCCCAGAGCCTATCAACGCCACAAAGATGGATATGGACCAATTCAGGGGGAGGGATAGGATAGAAAGGTTTTTTAATGTGAAAGCATTGATTCCGGGTGTGAAGATCTGCAGTAATGCTATTGCAATTACCAAAGAGACAATGGATAGTAGTAAGGCCTCTCCTAAGAATTGGCTAATGAGTGAGAGCTTTCCAGCTCCCATAGTTTTTCTTGTACCAATTTCTTTTGTTCTCTTGAAAGCAGCTGCTGTTGACAGGTTCATATAGTTCAGTGCTGCGATAAGAAGAATCATAAAAGCGAGCACGGTAAACATGTATACATAAAATGGTGTGAAGCCGCTTGAATTTATTTGATAATCCTCGATGTTACTGGAATAAAGGTGCACATCACTGAGCGGCTGCATTGAAAACTTGTGCTTTTAAATTCTCTGTCAGGAGGATAATTGGAAGCGACAAGTTGGGTCATCTTATTTTCAATACCTGTGATGTCATTGCTTTCCACTTTAAGATAAGTTGCTGTTGAATTGGTGTCCCAATCATTTGACCTCACCCTGGAGTGAAATGGAAAGTAAGTCTCAACCGCGGACTGTGTGAATAAAATATCCAACTGAAGGTGTGAGTTAGTTGGAAAGTTTTCCATCACACCGGAAATGAATAAATCATTGTCATTGGCCCAAATTACTTTCCCTAACGCATCCACAGTGTTTAAATATTTCAACGCTATCTTTTGTGAGATCACAATGCCGTTGGGATGGGTCAGTGCAGTTTTGGGGTTGCCTTGCAATAACTTGAAATCAAAGAAATCAAAGAAGGTTGAATCTACTACGTTGAGCTCTTCATAGTCTCTTAAAAGAGGATCATTGCCCATGGTAATACTGCCAAAGTGAGTGACACGCATAGCATCTGTAATCTCAGGAAACTGCTGAAGGGATTCTGGACCTATTTTTCCTGGGACAGAGGCTATATTTTTTACAACACCCTCATCTGTTTGTTGATGCCTTATTACCCTATGGATTTTTGAACCATCTGCATGCATGCGATCAAAATTTAACTCGTCATGAATGTAAAGCGCGATGACAATAAAACACAGGAAACCAAGTGTGAGCCCAAAGATATTGATGAGCGAGAAAACGCGATTCTTGAGCAGATGACGATAGGCAATCGTAAGGTTCTTGAATAACATAAGTTTGGTTTTCAATATGTGATTCCCAATATCAGACCAATAATTTGAATCAGCTGTTTTATAAGCAAATAGACGTGTCGGAAGCAGTTCGTTGTTCGGTGATGATCGGTTGCGTTCGTTGACGGACGTCTAGTTAGTTTTTATTTTTTTGTACGCCAGGTAAGTAATTACACCCAAAAGTATACAAATGAATACGTCTCTCATTTCAAGTAGTTGAGAACTCGAAAAGAGCCAGGTGGAGAAAAGAATTCCTGTCAACGCAAAAAAACTTCCATAAGGAATTTTATAAGCTGCTTCTCTTCCGTTGGTGTCCTGCTTCCTTAGTTTAATGAGTGCTCCACAGACCATAGCATACATCACTGTTCGAATAATAGCGGTGATGGTAATCGCATAAATGAAAGAGCCTGTCACTGCAATGACTAGCGAAATACCAGTAAAGACAAATAGCGCAATAGTAGGAGTGCGGTATTCTGGGTGGACAATGGAAAGTGATTTGGGTAATTGTCCTTCGTCACTCAATGCAAATAATAATCTTGAGCCAACCAAAAGGATTGCGTTAAGTGCACCCACAATGGAAATGATAGCGCCAATGGTAATCAGGTTTCCTCCGAACCCACCCATAAAACTTTGTGCAGCATCAGCCAGTGGCTTTTCTGAACTTCCAAGCCCAGGAAGTGTTCCGACTGACACAAGCTGAATGGACCCATAGAGTATCATTACAATCAAGGCAGAGATGATTAGAGCATAAGGCACAATTTTGTTGGGATTTTTCATTTCACCCGAGTTGATGACTACCACTTCAAAACCGCCAAAGGCAAAAACCAATAAAAGCACAGAAGATGAAAAATCTTTGAACTCGGGCAGCTCATGGAAGGAGAGGAGTTTGGGTTGTAAATAGAATAAACCAACCAAAATAAAAATGACCAGAGGTACTATTTTTCCAATGGTCAAAAAGTTGTTGACAGTGGTGGTCTTTTTTACACCCACGTAGTTGATGCCGGTAAGAACAGCCGTGAGTACAACCATAATCAATAAACGCGGTACAAAATGATTCAGACTGGGATGATAATAAGAACTATAAGTAACTAATAAATTGATTAACGCAGCGTAAGATATGATACGTGACCACAGCAGTAGCCACCCCATGATAAATGCAGGAAAACTTCCGAAGGCTTCCAGTATATAAATATAGGGACCGCCTGTTTTGTCGAATCGACTTCCTACTTCCGCAAAACAAATGATGATATTGAATATAACCAGCGCACACACCACAAAGGCAAGAATACTGTAAGCGCCTGACAGCTGAAATACTTTTGAGGGAAGTCCAAATATTCCTGCACCAATAATGGTATTGATCATCAGTAATACCAAATCCCACTTTCTGATGGCGCGAATAAATTGACTCATAGTTAAATGCTGAGTAGAATGAGATTGCAAAAACCAGAATATTAATATTGGAGTTTTATTTTGGTTTATGCAAGGTTAACTTGAAAAGAAGAAATTGAAATACTTTGTGTATTTTGAAATTTGGTTTTAAACCACCTATGACTGATTCGTTGCTTATTGCGATTATTGGATTTGGAATTGTAGCGATTGCAAGCTTTCAAATTGCAGGTTATCTCAGGAAATTCAACCTTCCTCTTATTACAGGACTCATCATCACTGGAATTTTCGCTGGCTCCTCTATACTGAACTTTATTCCGAAAGAAAGCCTGAATCAACTTAGGTTTCTAAATGACATTGCTTTGGCGATCATCGCGTTCTCTGCTGGCTCCGAGTTGTATCTGAAGGAGATGAGAAGCAGGATCAAGAGTATTCAATGGATGACCTTCGCTCAAGTGGCACTCGTATTTATATTATCAAGTGTACTTATCTATTGGGTGTCTGGACATATCAATTTTATTAAAGATGAGTCGCAACTAACAAGACTTGCAATTGCCCTTTTGTTTGGTTCGATCTTCGTGGCAAGGTCCCCCTCTTCTGCATTGGCGATCATCAATGAAATGAGGGCAAGCGGCCCTTTCACAAAAACAGCTGTGGGAGTAACCGTGTTGATTGATGTAATTGTAATTACGTTGTTCACTATCTGCTTTGCTGTTGCGAAGGCAATCATCCATGAGACGCCAATTGACCTTACGTTCATATGGGTGTTGTTTCTTGAAATATTATTTTCTGCTTTAATAGGTATTGCTGTTGGTAAAGTATTAAACATTCCCTTTTCATTTAAGTCGCATCGGTATGTAAAAGGAGCCTTGTTATTACTTATTGGTTACGGTGTTTATTTGCTGGCTAATTTTGTCAGAGCGGAGTCGCTTCAGTGGATAGGGCACGAATTTTCTCTGGAACCCTTGCTCATCTGTATCATAGGTAGTTTCTTACTTACCAACAATAGCCGGCATAGAATTGAGTTTTCAGTGGTCTTAAAAAGAATCAGTCCAATTGTGTATATCGTATTCTTTACCTTAACAGGGGCATCATTATCATTAGAGGTGTTCCTAACAGTTGTAGGAGTGGCTTTCTTGTTCTTTGGTTTCAGGATAGTGACTATGTTCCTTGCAAGTTTTCTGGGTGTGGTGTTGGCAAGAGATAATTCTCAATATCGTTTTATTGCCTGGATGCCTCATGTTACCCAAGCTGGTGTCGCATTGGGCTTAACTACTCTTGTTGCAAAAGCTTTTCCCACCTGGGGAGTGCAATTTGAAGCGGTGATCATAGCGATTGTGGTGATTAATCAATTGGTTGGGCCTCCGCTTTTTAAATGGGCAATTGCGTGGGTAAAGGAAAGTCATTTGCGTCATGCTACACCTGCATTTGACGGAGTTAAGGATGCTTATATTTTTGGGTTGGAAAGTCAATCGATAGCATTAGCGAAACAATTGAAAGCCAATCGTTGGCAATCGAAAATTATTTCGATTAATCGCAAGGATGCGATTGTTAAAGAAGCAGATCTTGAAATCGTTTCCATTCCTGAGATTTCTTTGACTGAAATTCAAAAACTCGAAATGGAGAGGGCGGATGCTATTGTCTGTATGCTTTCGGATGAGGAAAATTATGCGATCGCGGAAATGGTATATGAACACATTGGTACCAAGGAAGTGATCATTAGAATTAATGATAGAAAAAATATGGAGCAGTTCCATAAGTTGGGTAACCTGATCATAGATCCTTCCACAGCGATGGTGAGTTTATTGGATCACTTCGTGCGTTCGCCTAATGCCACCTCATTGTTATTGGGAATGGACAAGTCACAGGATACCATGGATATCGAGATTGCCACATCCGATATTCATGGAATGACGCTAAGAGACCTTCGATTGCCATCAGACGTGATTATCTTATCCGTGAAAAGAAAAGGACAGATGATCATCTCTCATGGCTATACCCGTTTGCGCTTAAAGGATATTGTTACCATGGTGGGCTCTCCCAAGAGCCTGGAAGAGGTCAGGATGAAATTCAGCGGCTATTAATCAAAACCTACTTCTGCTTTCACATATTCAGCAGCTTCCTGATGGGTGCCAAACCAAACGTTATCTTTTGATTTGATGTATTCTATCAACTCTTCCAATACGACAATGCGTGAGCGGTGACCACTGTAATGAGGGTGCATGGTCATTAGAAACATGGTGCCTTCTTCGTAGGCCACATCAAATTCATCTTTCAACACTTCCAGCAACTCACGCGGATTGGCATAACTGTTGCCCCTTGGGTTGAGCAACGGAGCATCATCTAAAATCCATTCAACGGGTAATTCCACTATTCCGGATGGCTTCCCATTGATTACCAATTCATAAGGACGATCATCCGCCATCATAGAACTTTCATAAAGGAAACCAACTTCTTTGATAATATCAGGTGTAGCAGCACTAAAATTCCACGATGGTGCACGATAGCCAACAGGAGTCTCACCAGTTAAGTCTTCGAGCATTTTCTTAGAGTTGATCACCATTTCTCTTTCTTTATCTGCTGGCACTCTTGTGTTGCGTTCGTGTATCCAACCGTGTACAGCAAATTCATGTCTGGGCAATCGTTTTATTTCATCTGCCATTTGTGGTGCCAGGTGAAGGCTCAATGCAGGAATGAAAAAAGAAGCAGGCACTTCATGCTTCTCTAATAGGTCTACGACTCTACGCAATGCAACGCGTGATCCGTATTCTCCTCGTGACAAATCCGAGATCGTTGGTTCACCATCCCACCAGGCCACTGTTTCATTGTCTACATCAAAAGAAAGTAGCACAGCCACTTTGGTGCCATTAGGCCAGGATTTAGGTGTAAGATCCTTTCCAGCCCTTACTTGATTGACTGCTTTTTCAAAACGCTCTGTCCCCCAAGTCCACTTTTGCTCTTCCTGTTTTTCAGTTTGGGGTTGTGGATTATTACAACTTAATACAATAAGGCTTAGAGAGAGGAGTACAAAATTTTTCATGATGGTAAGTTACATATTTTGAGTTTGCTTTGACGCTAGGATTTTTTCTGCCCTGAATAATGGATCAGCGGATTGAAGCAGTTTATTTTTAAGGTTTTGTGATAAGTTCGGATTGTTATTTAAAAATTGCTTAACGGCATCGGCTGCCTCTTTCGATTGATAAGCAGAAACTGTTTGCTCAACCCACCCCTTCGGGAAAAAGATATCGCCAGTGAGTTGAATTTCTTCCAGCATTTCCAAACTGGGCTGAATGTACTTCACTGATTGTTGCGCACGTAATGGATGATGAAGGTATCCCAATGCTTTTAATACCCAAGGTTCATGCTCTCTGTTTTTTGGGTCTTTTAAACTTTCAAAGAAAGCATCACGCTCTGTTTCGTTACCAGAAAGTGATCCCACAACAAACTGCATGGCTTCCTTGCGGTCTGGATTCTTTGTGTTTTCGAGTTGGGCGGCAAGAATGTCATCGCTTCCTTGAGCATCTCTTACTGCAATTTCATACGCTAATTCAATGTGATCCTGTTCTGATATCTCCAATCCTAATGTCATTTCATCACGCCAGAATTTTTTGAGATCATTAATACCTTCTTTGCTGTAGGCTGTTTGCCTGAAGCAATTAAATAAAATGCGTTTTAGCGACATATCATTTTCAAGTGCCATCAAATCGAAGAGGGTGTCATCAATCTTTGTACTTATGAGTTGCCTGTCTTCATGAGTGGTAAATTGCCAAAAGATATTGCTCATTCTATTGGTGATGTACTCCAATACTAACGGGTCTCTTTCTGTAGCCATACCTGCAAGAATGGTTTCCAATGTCTGTTTGGCTTCCAGCTCGCCCCTGAGCACGTACTCCCAAATGTTGAGCCATAAGGCAGCGCGTACTTCTGGATCTTTTACCTCATTCACACTGGCAAGCATATAGTTTCTACTTTGCTCATCAGCTGCGAAGTAGCCATAACCTCTGCCATTATAGTTGGGCACTATTTTTAAATTACCGGTTGTGGCAGGAGTAGTGTAACCTGCCGGGTCACTTATGATAATATCCTTCACTTCACTTTGGTCTGCTACTAATTCATATTGAAAAGTTTGCGGCCACACCAAACCTATACTATCGTTGGTTACACGAATAGCGAGATTGTTATCCAATGTGTAAGCCACATCCGGCATACCTTTGCTTTTGATCCATGCCTTGTCCCAAAGTGCAAGGTCTTTATTAGTAAACTTGTTAAGAGAATTAACCAGGTCATCCCATGTTGCATTGCTGTAACTGTATTGTGATAGGTAATCGCGAAGCCCGTTTTGAAAACTCTCTTCTCCCATCATCGTTTCAAGATTGCGCATCATGATGGGTGCCTTTTGATAGATGATGGCACCGTAGAGTGTCCCTGCATTTTTTAGATTATCCAGTTTTTGTTGGATAGGATGGCTACCTGCACTTCTGTCTATTTCATAGGCTGAAGGATAGTGTGCCATCAAAAAGCGCAAGTCATGATTGATTTCAGGAAACTGTGGATTAACAATTTTTGCTGCCATGAAGTTGGCAAATACTTCCTTGAGCCACACATCTTCAAACCATTTCATCGTCACCAGATTTCCAAACCACATGTGTGCAGTTTCATGGGCGATAAGGCTTGCTCTTCGCATTCTTTGGTTCACTGACGCTGAGGATTCCAGAATTAAACTGCTCTCTCTGTAAAAGATACTGCCTGGGTGCTCCATACCTCCATATTGGAATGTGGGTATTAATGCAAAATCAAACTTTGAAAAAGGATAGGAGATGGTGGTATAGTCTTTCAGCCAATCCAGTGATTGACTGTGAAGTTTAAAAATCTCGTCCAGGTTAGCAGCTACTTTGGCGGAATCTGTTTCTCTGTAATACATCGTCATTCCGGAAACGGTATCGGTAGCTTTTTCAAATTTACCAGCAGCAAAAGCGAATTGATAAGTGCTAATGGGTTTGGTGGGAAGAAACTTGTAATTCTTTTTGGTGTCAGATAAGGCAATCTCAGCTTTTTGGTTGGAGATGGCTTCCCATTCATTGGGTATGGATAAGGACAATACGAAAGAAGCCTTCAGATCGGGTTGATCAAAGCCAGGAAAACAGGTAGAGGCGCGATCGGGTACAAACAAAGTATATAGGTATTCTTCGTTTCGATTCAATGATAGATCTCCTGCGATAAATTCAATTTCTATTTCGTTTTTACCCTCACTTAATAGATTCGCAGGGATAGCGATGTGTTCGTTTACAATTGCAACATTAAGTGGTTTTTGATTGACTTTGACCGCTTTTAAATGATCTTCACTTTCATTGAAATCGAGATAGAGGTTGTGGCCACTATCTTCAGCATATTGAAAAGTGATTGTGTTTTTCCCATCTATGCTTTCATTTTTATTTTGAGGGATATCAAAGTGCAGTGCGTACCGTATATCCGTTATACTTTTTTTCCGCTCTTGTGCCAGTTCGAAAGAAACTCCTTTTTCTACTTTCTCCTGTGTACATGAAAAAAGTAAGCCTGAAAGCAATGTCAGGCACAAAAATTGAAACAACTTCATTTTTTTACGAATTAATAACCTGGGTAATAGCTATGTCTTTGTTGCGAAGGTCAACACCACCCTCTACATGTGATTTTAAATTGGCCAAATAGAATGTCCAGCCTTCACCACACCCAACATACAAATTAGTGTTGGGATTATCATCTGATGGAATATTCTCCTGCGTAAGTTCACAAATGATGACATCACCTATAGGTCGGGCAGTAACCGTAACGAGACAACCTCCGGAAAAAGTAAATTGAATTTGATCCTTTCCATTGGCAGCGATCACTTCTCTTTTTTCAAATACTGTATCAGGGTAGCCATGCCAGTGCCAGGTGAACGTATCTCCCTTTTGAATAAAATCTGTTCTTTTTCGAGGATTTTTATCTTTAGCTGTAAAGATTGCACTTCTCAGGAACCATTGTTCGAGTCCTTCCTGTGTAGCCCAGGCCCGATAGATTTGCTCAACCGATGCCTTAACAGGGATACGTTTTGTGAATGCTGACCAGTTGCTGTTACTCATGGGTTTATTATTTTATGCCAATGGATGTATTGATTGAGTTTATACACCGATCATCCCAATTGCTGTATTGAGAAGTCTATCGATTTCATAGATTGTCTCCCAAATTTCAATTAAGTCAAATCTAAGCAATGATAAAGTTTATTCTACAAAAAGCGCACGTCATCACCTTGCTTCTAAGCGTTGTGATGTCTCCTTTGCTGGCTCAAACTTATGATCCGGGTGTATTCAAGGAGATGAAGTACCGATTCATAGGACCTGAAGGTAACCGAGCCATCGCCATCACTGGTGAGCCCGGCAATCCAATGGTCAATTATATAGGTGCGGCCTCCGGTGGTTTGTTCAAAACAGATGATGGAGGTGTAACCTGGAATCCAATTTTTGATGATCAGAATGTATCGTCCATTGGTTCTGTCGCCTTGGCGCCTACGGATCCTTCTCAGGTTTGGGTAGGAACAGGAGAAACTTTTGTGATACGTCCCGCTCACTCTGTAGGAAATGGAATCTACCTTTCTAAAGATGCTGGTAAAACCTGGGTGAATAAAGGTCTGGAGAAAACCGGTAGGATTGGACGAGTAGTTGTGCACCCTGATAATGCTAATATTATTTATGCAGCTGCACTGGGTCATACATACGGGCCTCAACAAGAAAGAGGTGTATACAGATCGAAAGACGGTGGTACTACATGGCAGAGAGTTTTGTTTGTAGACGAAAAGACTGGAGCTGCTGATCTGGCAATTGATCCCAAGAATCCTAACATATTGTTTGCAGCCATGTGGTCTGTAAATATCAATACTTGGGGACTCAACAGTGGTGGAGAAGGTGGTGGTATATACCGCTCTACCGATGGTGGAGATACCTGGGTGCCCATGAACACCAAAGGACTACCCGGAGGTAAAAAGCAACCTGTTGGAAAAACTAATGTTGTTGTATCTCATAGTAATCCTAAAAGAGTATATGCCTTGTTTGAGGAAAAGAGCCCCTTGCTTTACCGCTCGGATGATGGCGGTGAAACATGGCAATTCATGAGCAATAACCACGACATGGCAGAGCGTGCACCTTACTATACACGTATGGGTGTTTCTACTGACAATCCAGACGAAGTTTATTTCATGAGTGTTCGCTTCGCCCAATCATTGGATGGAGGTAAAACTCTGGAGAAGAGACCCCCACGTGGTGGTGGTGATAACCACGATATATGGATTGATCCATTGAATGCAGATCGCATGATGGTAGCCCATGATGGTTGCGCCAGTATCTCACTGAACAGAGGAAAAACTTTTCAGCGAGTAGTCCTTCCGATTGCACAGATGTACCATGTAGAGGTGGATAACCAAGTACCTTATTTTGTTTATGGTAACCGTCAGGATGGATGGTCGTACCGTGGACCTAGCAACAGTATGCAAGGATACATTCCTTTAGGATTGTGGAAAGGTGTAGGAGGTTGCGAGAGTGGATTTGCTCGTCCTGATCCTTTTGATAACAACATTATCTGGTCAGGTTGTTATGATGGTGGTTTGCAACGTCATGATCTAAGAACCGGACATTCGCGTGAAGTGCGCGTGTGGCCTGAGGCGGGATATGGATGGACTCCTGCAGATTTGAAATACAGATGGCACTGGAACTTCCCGTTGTCGCATTCACCACATACCCAGCATAGGGTGTATGTAGGAAGTCAACACGTACACAAATCAGATGATGAAGGCCAAAGCTGGCAAACTATTAGCCCTGATTTGACTACCAATGACAAATCACATCAACAAAGCTCTGGAGGAATCGCAACAGATAACCTGATGACTTTTGATGGTGCTACTCTATTTGCGATTGAAGAATCAAAAATTCAAAAGGATTTGATCTGGACAGGTTCTAATGACGGACAAGTTCACATCACGCAAGATGGTGGTAAAAACTGGGTGAATGTATCTGCCAATATTGCTATGCCGAAGTGGGGTACCATTGCCAACATTGAGCCATCACGCTACGATGCAGCAACTGCTTACATTTCCGTAGACATGCACCAGATGGGAGACTTTGATCCCTACATATTTAAAACTACCGACTACGGTAAGACTTGGACAAAGATCAGTAACGGTATTCCTAAATCCATTTTGAGTTTCGTACACGTAGTAAGAGAAGACCCTAAGCAAAAAGGTTTATTGTATGCAGGAACAGACAACGATCTATATGTATCATTTGATGACGGAAAGAACTGGATGTCATTCAGTAACAACCTTCCTCCAGCTCCTGTTTACTGGTTGGTTATTCAGGAAAACTTTGACGACCTGGTAGTGGGTACTTATGGACGTGGTTTTTACATTTTGGACGATATTTCTCTATTGAGAGAATATGCAGCTGCAGCGCAACAGTCAAGTTACGTATTCAATATTCGCAAAGCTTACCGCTTTCAGGAAGTAGAAGCGATTAAGACGGATGCTCCAAGTCCTAATGCTGGAAGAAACCCATCCTATGGAAGTCCAGTCAATTACATGTTGAAAGATTCTGTTAGCGGAGGTGTGCAAATAGAAATCTACAATGCTCAGCAAGAGTTGGTGCGCTCCTTAAAAGGAACCAACAAAGCAGGTATCAATAGAGTATGGTGGGACTTACGTTACGAGCCTACTTTCCAGCCTAAGTTGAGAACAAAACCTCCGGGAAGACCTTGGGTAGAAATGAATGGTGAAGGATGGAGACCTTTGGTGACCTGGGATCTCGATTTGTGGAAAGGCCAACTAGGACCACGTGTGGCACCTGGAAAGTTCACTGCCAAAATTAAGATTGGAGGAAAAGAATTTACTGAAACATTCGATGTGTTGAAAGATCCAAACACTACAGGAACGGAGCAAGAGATTCAGGAGCAAGTAATGTTCTCTCTGCAATTGCGTGATGCCATGAATACGGTGGTAGAGATGATCGACCGGATGGAATGGATTCGTAAAGAGTTAGGTGATTTAATTCCTGCTACTAAGAATGCAAAATTGAAGAAGGAATTGGTAGCCATGGAAGCGCAGGCGCAAGGCATCTCTGCCAAGCTGTATGATATCCATCTTACAGGAGCAAGAGAAGATGCGTTCCGCGCTCCGATGAAGTTGTATGGTAGACTAAGTGCACTGGCCAGTGATATCACTGCCAATGGTGTTGACTTTAAACCTACCAATCAGCAGGGCGAGGTATACGGTGTATTGAAAGGAAGAATGGATAGGGTGCAGGAGGAGTACACTACGCTATTGGAGAAGCAAGTTCCACAGATCAACAACAAATTGCCTGATCAGAAAATTGATCTAGAGAAGAAGAATTAATTTTTGTCCATCAACTGTTTTATAACAGACAGTTGGCCAATATGATAAAAAGAATGTGCAACCAGGGTGTGGACAATAAACCACTCCCTGGTTTTTTTTTGGTATACCGGTAAGATGTTTTTGGTGGATGTATCCAGGTGACCTTCGTCAAAGAGTACCTTGTTAAGGTAATTATCATCCCAATCGGTACTTAAGTCTTCCGATTGCATTTGATTAACCATGGCGACATTATGAATGTACACAGCCTTTTGGTAATTGTTAAGAATGGAGGGATCTAAAACTCCGCATAGTTGATGTACCTCTTCCTTACTCATTCCTGTTCCCATCTTATGGGTAGGAATATTGAGTTTCGTCTTCCAATTGTTTTTATCAAATTCTGTTATACCATCCGATGCCAATCGGTTGATGCCAAAATCTTCGCTTCGTGCCATATGCCAAAGTATCCATAGTGCGGGATTAAGGTCCAAATAGCTTTCCCTAAGATTTTTTACAGTAAAACTTGTGATAATTGAGGGTAGAATGCGCTCGTGCACATCCTTGTATCGGGATAGGGCAGTTTCGAGGTTCATGTTTCAATGGTACAGGATAGGTATTACAAAATCAATCTTTTCATGGTTGTAATTGATACCAATAGAACCTATTTTCAAAGCCTAACTAAATATAAACCCGTGGAAAGAAGAGATTTTATCAAACAAGCTACTGCTGCCACTGCCGGACTGGCCATGCTACCTAATTTTTTATATGCCAAAGACGCCCCATCTGGTTTTGTCTTTGATGCCATGGGTGAAATTCGCGATGTGTACACCATGGACTTGATGGATAAGATCCTTGCCAGTGGCACAAGGGCCATTGCCATCACGCTTTCAGATCCAAAACATTACGGACACGAAGCGTACGATATTTTGATGAAAGATCTGGCCGCTTATGATAAATACTTTTACGAGCATCCCTCTCATTTTATAAAAGCTACCCGACTGGCAGATATTGACCGTGCGATTAAAGAAAAGAAACTAGCGGTGTTCTACCTTATCCAGAGTTCAGAGCCCATTGAAAAAGACCTGGGCCGATTGGATATACTCTACAACTTAGGATTGCGCAGTGTGCAGATGACTTACAACTCGCGTAACTATGTGGGAGATGGTTGCTATGAACGCACTGATGCCGGTCTCTCCAATTTTGGAATGGAGTTGGTAGCGCGATTGAATGAAAAGAACATGCTGATTGACCTCTCGCATGCAGGCATGAAAACCATGGCAGAAACCATCACTGCTTCTAAAAAACCGGTGATCATTTCTCACTCTACCTGCAGAACATTATATCAACACCCGAGAAATACTACCGATGAGAACCTGAAGTTGTTGGCTGACCATGGAGGTGTGATAGGGATGTGCCAGATCAGGACATTTATGACCAAAGAGAAAACTAATAACCTGGAAGTATACTTTGATCATATCGATCATGCTGTGAAAACTGCGGGTATCGATCATGTGGCAATTGGTAGCGACCGCGATCATCGCGTGATCCCCAGCACGGAAGAAGAGATTCAAATATTGTTGAAAGAGGAGGGGGCACAATTCAAGCCTGCGGACTGGCCTTTGTTTTTAGAAAAACTCAACGGCCCATCGAGAATGAATGTGATCCGGGAAAACCTGGTAAAGAGAAAGTATACCCAATCTCAAATCGATAAGATCATGGGCGGTAATCTGTATCGGTTGTATGAGGAAGTGGTGGGGTAAGGTATTCTTTACCGCAAAGACGCTGAGGCGCAAAGTTGATGGTTCGTGAGGACATGTACCAAGGGTTTAGAGTGTCCTGCGAACCACAATGTACAAATACTCAACTGCAAAGTATTATGAATGGGGAATAAAGGAATTTGATTTTATTAAGGATTTAAGGGAGGAGTATTGAGAGTGGTTCGTGAGGACACGAACCATGGGTAGGGGTTTTATGTAGTTTTCTAAGAATAGAAACATGTTATTGACTATAGCGTTCTATTTCTTTTTTTAACTGCTTCATTATCTTATCACCAGCTGCTCTATTAGCTTTAGCTGAACGATCTTGAAAGAATACCTCCATTTCTCCAATATAATAGCTATCGATTTTTCTTCTTTGTTGATCTTTAAGGTCATCATTTAAGGGTACAACAAAATGCAAATTGCGTAAAAAATAACTATCGATATGATTTCGTGATTTGGCGTTCCAATGATTGTTTTGTTCTAACGTTAAGGACTCAGCTGTGATAATAATCCTCACATAGGAACTTGGGAAAGCTTGCATATCATTACTTAACGCAGAAATTCTGTTCGCGATTTCCAGGTATTCAACCTGTTCTGGGTTTAAATTAAATTTCTCTCCTGACTTAGTTTCCCATTCAAAATCTCCAAGTAGCAGCATTGCTTTTGCTTTAATTGGAGGAGCTATACTCTTATCATCACAATAAAAATTGCAAAGCGTCAGTTTATTTTTGGATTGTATTTGATACTTCACCTGTAAGAACAATTGTTGCGTTTCGTCTTTTAATTCCAGCTGAATAAAATCATAAGATTGTACAACTACAGATGTGTAATTAGATCTAGTAGGTTCTGGTAAGTTTGTTCTAATGTTTTCCAGAAATGACCAGAAAAACCCCAATTTATTCAATAGATCTTTTGATGTCATTGTTTTACTAAAACTAGAAAGGTTAATATAATTAATGAATAGTAAAGAAAGGGGCCTTTTTTAACATTCAAATTCTTATCATGATCCATGGTTCGCGTCCTCTGAACCACACGGAAGGACTACTTGGTAAGTCGAATTAAAATTTCCTTTTTGAGCATGGCAGCTACTTCCAGTTTGGGGCCAGCGAGTGTGGGTATTCTATACTCAATGGATGGACCAATAACTTGAGTTGCTTCGCTGAGTGTGAGGTTGTAGTCCTTCTTGACCCACTCATAAAGCCCAAGTGTTGCTTTTTGTAATGCCTTTTCAAGTGTCTTATCCATGCCCATGGAAACTATATATTCATCATCTTCAATTCGGGGAAAACTCAATGCAGGTTCTCCTTTAATTACTTGTGCTACAAAGGCAAAGTCCATTGATGTTTCCAGAGCATCACCATTGATTTCTCCGTCACCTTGAGAAGCATGTCCATCGCCAATGTATAAGAGTGCTCCTTCGTGAAATATCGGTAAGTAAACAGTTGATCCTGTTGTTATTTTGTTAAAGTCCATGTTCCCACCATATTGATCAGCGAAGTAGGTTAGGGGTTCTTTGCTTTTGGCTGGAGCCGCCACAGCCACACAACCCATGAATGGATGTAATGGTACCTTTAAGTTCTTGATATGCTCATAAGTGGTTTGTGGTGTTGCATAACCATTGATTGTATCCAAAGTCCACTTTATACCTATCGCGTTTTTGGCATAAACGGGTTTGATGATGTTCATGGGCATGCTCCTTGGCACAAAAGTCTCAACAGTTATTGCATAGTCACGGTTGATCGAAACGTTTGTCAAAGTAATAGCAACAATATCACCTGGTGAAGCACCTTCAATATAGAAGGGGCCTGTGACTGGGTTTCCTCTCTTCGCCACCCTGACCCCCGTTTTATCATATCCCGCAGCATCAACACTTTCGCTTACTAAGGTATCACCTTGTGCGATTCTCATTACAGGCGCAACTTTATGTGAAAAGTTATTGTAGAAAGTGGTGGCTTGATAGCTAACGCTTTTAGGCTGACCCGATACGGTTAGCCCAATGAGTAAGGATAGAAATGTCAATGTATATTTCATAGGCTTTTATCTAATCCTTTCAATTTCTCCTTTGTCATTTATGCGGAAAATTTTCTTTGTGACGTTCAATGAGTCTGCACTCGATATTTTACCAATTCTCTTTTTATTTTTTTGTCTAGTCAATACACTATCTATTGAAGATATCTCTTTGCTCTCATTAAGTGTTATGTTATTCGTTGAATAATAATCTTGATTTGGGGGGTACATGAAAAAAGAATCAATTTCTTTCCCCGTTTTGTCATATGTCGTTAAAACCGGTGTTGAGTTATCTTCACGAATTACACTCACTATTGCAATGAACTCTTCAGTCTGATAAACTTTACCCAAAACATTAAAATCAGTAATGATTCTAGAAATCTTAGACGTCAGTTCGTTTCTTTTTACACCCAAACTAAGTTTGATGGTTTGATTGTTTGAACTAAAAGTTAAAGGTGTCTTTAGGAGTGGTAATTGGTCAAGTAACCCATAAAGGTCGCTATCCTTATTGTCGGTCATTGTAGCACTGTCCAACTTGTCTGCTTGTTGTCCGCAACTAAAAAGTAATAGAAGTATAATAAGTCGGCTCATTCTTATCTGTGCTTACAGAGTGCCCTAATTTACAAACTCAGAACAGCAGGAGTCATTATTTTTTACCTGTCAAGCCAAGTGGAATTTTTAGATCTCCTTTATCATACATATTGATGTAAATATTCAACGTATCTTGAGAGCCTACCCACGAAACTAAGTAGTTGTCTAACATTCCACTGTCACCAAAAGTCCCATTCGGTGTCTTAAAGTGGCAACAGCTTCCAGCCCTAAAATATGTAATCTCCTCGCCATTTGGTCCGAGGAGACCATTCAGGAATCTTCTTTCATTTCTGGGTCCGCTATTTTCATTTGCACCACCAACTTTTACTGGATTGGATTTAGTGTACCCATAGGATTTATCGTCAGCTATCTCAGTTAGTAAATATGTATTATCGTCTAAGAATTGGACTTCTTTAGTCCTTGTGTTTCCAACTTTAGTTGTCGAAGCCGTTCCCAATTGTTGGGACGCACATCCACCAAGAAAAATCAATCCTATTATTATTAGTACTTTTTCCATTTCCATCCGTTAATCTGAATACAATGAGCGCAAACACTCTGCCGTCCTTACCAGATTATATATACCTTTCCAGCAAATCAGCTACACAAGATAAACCTATCTCCTTTATTTTCCTTAGCTATATGTGAAAATCCTATGGGATAAGTGAAATTGATCACTATGGGCAATGTTGTCCGGCTTCGCGCCTCAGCGCCTTTGCGGTTAAGGATTGTCCATATAGCCACAGTTTGTTGAACAGACTCTTTTTTCAGGATGGGTCATCCACCGCTTGTGCACAACCAACCACCGCTATTGCACTTCCACCCACCCCAAGTGCAAAACCAACCACCCCGAGGGTACATTGTATGTGATGCTCCAGCACTCCCACTCACCCCAAGGGTGCATTGCGTACAGGCCATGAGCAAAACCATGTACCCCGAGAGTGCATTGTATGCACTGCTTCAGCACAACCGACCACCCCTTGTGCACATTCAACCCTACAGTATGTACATGTACTGGCTGCCAGAAAAGTCTAATCCACAAAAAAATCTTTTAAGTTTGCAACTTCATGAATCCAACAGAAGCACGTCAGCTGATTGAAGCAGCTATTCCTACTAAAACCACCGCCACCTGGGCAGACCTGGGCTGCGGTGCGGGCACGTTCACCTATGCCGTAGCCGACCTACTGGGCGATAAAAGCAAAATATGGGCCGTAGATAAACTCACGCAGCATCTTGGCGAAAAGCGGGGGGCGGTAGAAATTGAATTTCTTCAGGCAGATATAGAACGGCAGTCACTGCCACTGAAAGCACTGGATGGCATCATTATGGCCAACACGCTGCACTACATCAAAGACCAGGCAGGTTTTCTGCATCACTTGCGCTCGTACTTAAAAGACAGTGGCCAATTGATTTTGGTAGAGTACGATACAGAGCGCAGCAACCAGTGGGTTCCCTTTCCTGTGACGTATGAGATGGCTCAGACACTCTTATCGAATGCCGGGTTTAAGGATGTCTCGCGAATAGGAGAGCATCCGTCAAGTTTCCGTGGTGAAATGATCTTTGCGTGTGCAGCACACGCTTGAGGCTATTGCCTTTTTACTTTGATGTCCGCGTTGCCAAGAATAAGGTTCTTGTTGATATGTGCAGCACCGCTGAGGCGAATCTCAGGCTCACCAAACGCAGTGATCTTCAGTTCGTCATTGGCATTGATGGTAAGTCGTCCTTCTCCATAGATGCGGGACGCAGCGGTATTGCTGGATAAGTTTTGTGTATCAATTTTATTCTCACCGAACAAGCGGTACAACTGGTGGCCCACTGCACCTGCTTTGATTTCTATTCTGTTGGTGCCAAAAATGGATGCCTTGAATTTGTTGGTTTGCAGTGATGCCAAAGTAACTTCACTTTCACCATATACCTTGAGTTTAAACTTATCGGCATTGATGGCTCCGTTACACACCAACTCTTCTACTCCTCTTATTTCCAGCCCTCGCAATTCTTTATAAGTGATGTAGGCCGTTACTGAACTGCCGCGGTACCTGTTTCGTGTGTACTTATCGCCATTGTAGTAGTACTTATCTTGCTTGCCTACCAGCTTGGCATCATCCAGATAGATGTGCAGCTTTTTGCGCCTTACTTTCACGTTTACTACTTCCGGATCAACACCAGCATATTCTATTCGGATGGATTCCGTCTCACCCTTTTCCAGAATCACATTCACATATTGCGAGGCTACGATGCGATCAAAGCCCTCCAGAGGCTTACGCTCTGATTGCGCGAATAGAAGGGTAGATGCCAGCACGAATGCGATGAGTAAGGTAGATTTCATATTTCTTTTTATTAAAATATCCGAGTACACGCCACAAAGATGCAGGATAGCACCCAAGGGTTGCATGTACCCGGAATTAAAATCTTATTCTGATCGCAGGGACTTCACAGGATTATCAATAGCAGCTTTATAGGCCTGCATGCCAACAATCCCTATCGCCATAATCAGTGCGAAAAAGCCTGCTACCGGGAAGGTCCACCATGGAATGGCAATCCTGATCGGGTAGCGCTCGAGGAATGAATCCAGAAAATACCAGGCAATGGGTGCGGCAATAACGAAGGATACCATGACTAGTTTTGAAAAGTCCCTCGAGATCATCACTACCATTCCGGCAACGGTGGCGCCCAACACTTTGCGAATTCCAATTTCCTTGGTGCGCTGTTCTGCCGTAAAGGCAGCCAGTCCGAATAATCCCAAGCCGGTAATTAACAATGCAAGAAAGGCAAACAAATTCGCCAGTTTACCAATCAGGTCGATGGTGGTGAACTTCTCTTTAAATTCTACATCTGCAAAGTCATACTCGAAAGGATAAGAAGAATTCAACTGTTTGAAAACATCCTCCACCTTGCTGATGGATCCTTGCAGGTCGGTGGTTTTAGAAAGACGAATGGAAACAGCACTGATCCAATCCGGATCGAAAACCATGAACATAGGAGAAACGGCACGGAAGGGTGAGCCCATTAATGTGTTGTCAACCACACCAATCAGTTCGCGCTCACTACCCCAAAGGTCGAGTTTGGTACCGATTGGATCTTCGAGGTTCATCAAGTCAAGTCCTGCTTTGTTGATAATGATGGCAGACGAATCGCTCCCAAAATCTTCAGAGAAATCTCTACCCATGAGCATTTTAATACCCATGGTTTTGGTATAATCATATTCCGTGGCTACGGTTGTGAATATCACCCTTAGCTCTTCAGGCTTTCCTGGCCAACCCAAAAAGTTGTTGGACCAAATTTCGGTAATAGGACTATTGGAGCGCGTTACGGCTTCCACTACACCTGTGCGCAAGAGTTCCTGCTTAACGATGTCGTAGTTCTCTCTGAGTTCATCGTTGTATTGTACAGAGATTAAGTTTTCCTGATCGTAACCCAGGTCCCTGCTCTTTACGTGTTGTATCTGGTAGTAGACGACAATGGTACCGACTATTAGTATTATGGAAAAACCAAACTGCAATACCACTAATACTTGTCTCGGAATACTGGCGCTTTTACCCACCTGAATTTTCCCTTTTAAAACTTTAGCCACATTGAAGGAGGAGAGGTAGAGCGCAGGATAGCTGCCCGATAAAAGTCCGGTAACGGATATCATGATCACAGCAAAAATCCAGAACTGCGTGGTGAGATAAGGAACATAAAGTTGTTTCTCCACTAAGTCGTTGTAAAAGGGCAATGCACCTTCTACCAGTATGAGTGCCAATACAAAAGAAATAAAAGCGATGAGCAGCGACTCGCCCAGAAACTGAAAGATCAAGTCTTGCCGTTTAGAGCCTACAGACTTTCTAATACCCACTTCACGTGCCCGCTTTTCAGATCGGGCTGTTGCCAGGTTCATAAAGTTGATGCAGGCGATGATAAGAATGAAGACAGCAATGATAGAGAACAGGTTGACGTAGTCGATCATACCACCGGTGGCTACTCCATTTTCAAAAGTGGACCGTAGACGCCAATCCTTCATAGGATGTAGAAATAATTCTTTCTTGAAATTATCGTCCTCATCTGATTTATCCATCAGTATGTTTTTGATCTTCTCGTCCACTTGTGCCTTGCTGGTTCCTTCGGGTAGCTCAACAAAAACCTGAAAGGAACTATTGCCCCAGTTGTCTTGTGCGTCTCTTGCCCAACTCTGTGTGGCCAGCATAAAACTGAAAGGCACGAGGTAGTCAAATTCAAAAGAAGAATTGTCAGGGATGTCTTTCAGTACACCCGTTACTTTTACATCACCATCACTATCCATCCGAATGAGTTTATTGATAGGGTCTTCATCACCAAAAAGATTTTTAGCCGCTGTTTCCGTAAGTACGATAGAGTAGGGTTCATCCAGCACGGTTTCTGCTGATCCTTTTAGCAGGGGAAATTCAAACATTTCTAAAAACTCGGAGCTTACGAAATACCCTCGCTTGTTGAGCTTCATGTCACCAACAGTGAGCAAATGCGTGCCTCCCCATTCCGAGACGGCAGCATTTTTGATATCACTGATATCATCCTTTAAAGCATTCTTCAGGGGTTGTGGAACGGATATCCATGAATTGATTTTGCCATCAAAATGAGCGTTGGTCCACACCTGGTAGAGTCTGTCCACCTTTGGATGAAATTTATCGTAAGAAGTTTCATCATTGACCCACAGTAGGATAAGAATACTACAGGCAATGCCCACAGCAAGTCCTGTGATATTGATGAATGAATACACGGAGTTCTTCATCAAACTCCTAACAGCAATTTTGAAATAGTTCTTTAACATGTTTAGAAAGATTATTCAGTTTTTAATGAGTTAACAGGATTGCCAATAGCGGCACGAAACGATTCAAAGCCAACAGTGATCCAGGCGATGGCAAAGGAAACTGCACCAGCCAGAACGAATACAAATACACCCAGCGTGGTTTGGTAAGCAAAACTTTGAAGCCACTGATCCATGATGTAGTATCCTAATGGTGCTGCAATGACAAAGGCGATAAGAATTAATTTGAGGAAGTCTGTTGTGAGTAAACTCACGATTCCCGATACGCTTGCGCCTAAAACTTTTCTTATCCCGATTTCTTTTATTCTTCGCTCCGCCATGTATACGGAGAGCCCATAAAGCCCCATGCAGGAAATGATAATAGCGATGAGGGTGAAGCTCGTCATGATAGCCGCTACCCTTTGGTCTTCTTCGTATTGTTTGTTCACACTTTCTGAAAGGAAGGTGCTTTCAAAAGGAGTGGTGGGCACTTGTGCTTTCCAGTTAGTTTCCAGTTGACTGATGATGTTTTTATAGTCAGCTGTTGCCACACCCATTGTAATGAAAATGAAATTCTTTTTGGACTCAGGTACCTTGAACATGATGGGTACGATTTTATCATGAAGTGAAAATTGGTGAAAGTCTTCTACTACTCCAATGATCAGGTGCTTGCGTACTTTGTCATCATATTCGCTGAGCAGTGTGGTGCCTACGGCATCGTTCAAGTCAATGTTATACTCTTTTAAGCTCGCCTGATTGACAATCACATTGACAGTTTCATCTTCTTCTTTGTATTTGTCCCTTTGGTCGTCAAAGTCTCTTCCAGCTATCAGGTTGATCTTTAATAAGTCAAAGTAGTTTTCATCCGTATGAATCATGCGATGTAAAATGCCAGTGTCTGGACTTGAACCTTGTAAGAATAACCCGTAGTCTCTCAGCAAAGGTGTTGAAGGCAAGCTGGTGGTAGCGGAGACTTGAGATACTCCTGCTATTTGCTGGATACTGTTCTTTAGCTCTGCATAGCTGCTCCTTGCTTCGCTTGTTCGCATAGGAATTACAATGTTTTGTTCGGGATTAAAACCTAAAGACTTGTTTTGTATAAAGTCCAGCTGCTTTTGTATAATAAGAATAGCTGAGATAAGAGAAATAGAAACGATGAATTGAAATACGACCAATGCCTTTCTCAACCATTGGCTACCTCCCGATAGCCTTTTGTCTTTCAATACCTTGGCAGGCTGAAAGGAGGAAAGAAAGAAGGCAGGATAACTACCAGCTACAAACCCTGTAACAATGGAGATGACTAACATGGAGAGGCCTACATAGTTGGCTGTGTTTCCATTCAGACTTAGTTCTTTGTGTGTCACCTGATTGAAGAAGGGAAGGGCCAACATAATGATCACCCCTGATATCAGCATGGAAACAATGACAATCGTAAATGACTCTCCCAGAAATTGTCCTATCAAATTTTGTCGCGATGCTCCCAACGATTTTCTTACTCCTACTTCTCCGGCCCTTTGTGCAGCTTTTGCTGTAGTGAGGTTCATAAAGTTGATGCAGGCGATAAGAAGAATGAATATCCCGATGGAACCCAGGATATAGACATACATGATATTGCCATTGGTTTCTAGTTGAAAGCCATCATTAAAATCAGAATAGAGATGGATGTCGCTGAGTGCCTGTAGGTTCAATTCCTTTTTCATTCCAGCTCCTCTCAAAACATCACCTGCATACGTTTCAATAAGTTGAGGAAATTTTTCATCTACTGTTTGTGGAGAAGCATTGGGAATCAGGCGTACATATCCGGAAACAAAATTTTGCCATGCCCATGAGTCTACCGAATTAATAAAGTCACCCCAACCCTCACTGCGAAGGGACATGTAGAAATCTGCATCAAGGTGCGACTTAGTAGTATATGGTTTCAGCACACCCGTAACCATAAAAGTATCTTTTGACGGACCGCTGTTGATGATCAGCCATTCATTCAATGGAGATTTGTCAGGGAAAATCTTTTGGCTCAGCTTGCTTGAAAGCACAACCGAAGCGGGTTGGTCCATGGCTGTCTCACGGCTCCCTTCCTTGAATTCATAATCAAACACATCGAAAAAGGTGGAGTCTACCAGGTAGCCCAATTTTTCATAGTACAACTCATCGCCATATTTGATCAGGTGCTGCTCAACTTCTGGAGGATTAATCACACGAGTGGCTATCTCCACTTCTGGAATCAAGCCAGGGAGTGCGATGGCAATAGGAGGAGAGGTGCGTGGATATTGTTCCGGTATTCCATCCTTCGTAAAGGTGGTGTAAATCCGATAGGTACGGTCCCCGCTGGTGAATTTGTTCTCGTAACTAAATTCATCCTTTATGTATAGTGCTAGCAGCACACAGCAGGCAATCCCCACAGATAGCCCAATAATATTGATGGCGGAAAATGTGCGGTGTTTTAGCAGGTTTCGGACTGCTATTTTAAAGTAGTTGCTAAGCATACGAGAAGGTTTGTATTGTAATACCTAAAAAGGTGCCAATGGTTACAACTGCCCTAAGGACTCTTTAAAGGCACAATGGATGCTTGAAACGGTATTTTTTGAACACTATTGTGTTCGGAAATGATCAGTTACCCTCGTAGTAACGTATTTCCTTCTCACGTTCGATGTCGGAACGCTCGCGTTTTATCCTCACTTTGGCAGGAGGCCCCACCATAATAGGTACTCTTTCCACTTCCACGTTGGCCAATTCAAGACCATACAACTCTTCTGTGGACAAGCTGAATTTCTTTATAAAACGATATCCCTGAATGATCAAACTATCGAAAGTGGAAATCTCGCTATCGATAGATGCCAGCGAATGAAGAATAATAAATTTAAAGTCAGCCGGCATGCTGTGTTTCTTTAGTGAATCGTAATGACTCACCAGATCGATCTCTGCATTTTCCGCCATGTCGTGTAATACTCTATTGAACAATAGGTTCACACGGTGGTCGGACTTAAACCCTAACTTAATTCTGATAAAGAAACATTTTTTAGGGATAATGGTATCCACTGAGTACTTGCTGGTATACGGACTGTCTACAGTGTCCACATGGATGAACCAGTAGACATCGGCTCGCTTGGGTCGTTTCTTAAAAATAGAATAGACAATATTTGAGTCGATAGATCGCTTACTGTCGGCCACTGCCATGTACACAAGGTTAGTGGCTTCTTTTGGAATGGTGGTGTCTGCTTGCAGGTCTTCGACCATCGGCACATAATGCTTCAGGTCCACAAATTCGGTATGCCTGTCACGGAGTCCGCGCGCTTTCACCAACGTAAACATCAAACCAAAGAAGAACATGGCAATGATAAATGTAAACCATCCTCCATGCTGAAACTTGCTGAGGTTAGAGATAAGGAACATCCCTTCAATAGAGAAGAACACCAATGCCAATATGGTAGACCGGAGTCTTGATTTTTTTGCGGTAGTAAAAAAGTAAACCAACAACGTGGTGGTCATCAACATATCAAATGTGATGGCCAACCCATAGGCACCTTCCATGGCAGATGATTCTCTAAAGATGAGAACAACCAGAATTGTTCCGGCCAATAACACCCAGTTGATGGTGGGTAAATAAATTTGTCCTTTGATCTGGCTTGGGTAACGCACCTTTGTACTGGGCCATAGTTTTAATTTCATGGCTTCGTTCACCAGAGTGAAGGTACCTGATATCAATGCCTGACTGGCAATCACTGCGGCCATGGTGGCGATGGCAATGCTAAAGATTAGAAAACCATCAGGTACAATGGCGTAAAAAGGAATCTGTCCATCAAGTGTAGATCCTTCCAGTGTGAGCAACCACGCAGCCTGTCCAAAATAGTTGATGAGTAAACTCACTTTTACAAATCCCCAACCTACTCTGATGTTGTTTTTTCCACAATGACCAAGGTCTGAATACAAAGCTTCTGCTCCGGTAGTACAGAGGAATACTGCTCCTAACAACCAAAAACCTCCCGGATAATTGACGAGCAAGTTGATGGCATACATTGGATTCAACGCCTTCAAAACAGTAGGATTCTGTGAAAGGTGAATCATACCAAATACACCAAGGGTAATGAACCAAACCATCATAATAGGCCCAAAAGTTTTGCCTACTACGCTCGTTCCAAATTGCTGAAAGAAAAACAGCAGGATAAGAATAGCGATTACAATAGGTACAGTGGGGATATTGGGGTTGTTGATAGTAAGGCCTTCAACGGCTGAGGAAATACTAATGGCTGGAGTAATGAAGCCATCAGAAATCAAAGTGGCACAACCAATGATGGCCAGATAAACCACCCACTTAGCTTTGTATTTTCTTACTAAGGCATACAAAGCAAATATTCCACCTTCACCCTTGTTGTCTGCGTTGAGCGCAAGGTATACGTATTTGATACTGGTAATCAATGTGAGTGTCCAGAACACACAAGACACCCCACCCAACACGAGATCTTCCGTAATGATACTTTCACCAACAATGGCCTTAAACACATACAAAGGGGAGGTGCCTATATCACCATAGATAATTCCTAGAGAGACAAGAACCCCCGCTGTAGATAACTTTTGTTTGATCGCGCCCGAATCCATTAAATATCTTCTTTGGGTCTACCTATTATCAGTCGATTACTTCTGTCATAAGAAAAATAGCTCCACAACCAGCTGAAAAAGGTAAAGACTTTGTTTTTAAATCCCATGATGGACATCAAATGAACGAACATCCAGATGTACCACGCAATAAATCCCTGTATTTTTAAATTTTTTGTGTCCACAACCGCCTTATTTCTACCGATGGTGGCCATACTGCCTTTGTCTGTGTAAGAAAATGGTTGAATAGGTTTCTTGGTCATTAACCTTTTTAGGTTGTTAGCCAGTAAAGTCCCCTGCTGAATGGCAGGTGGTGCCATCATCGGATGGCCATTAGGGAATTTTTTATCGCCTTCCATCATGGCAACATCGCCAATGGCAAAAATATTTTCATGGCCCTTCACGCGGTTGTACTGATCAACTTTAAGGCGATTGGCTTTAGCAATACACTCATCGGCTAATCCTTTGATTGGATTACCCTTAACACCGGCAGCCCAAACTAATGTTCGGGTAAGGATTTTTTCTCCATTGTTAAATACTGCTTCATAACCGTTGTATGATTTTACGGCCAGATTGAGATGCACTTTCACCCCCATTTTCCGTAAATAGGAAAGGGCCTTTTCAGCAGCGATATCACTCATTCCATTTAACAGACGAGGTCCGGCCTCCACCAGATGGATGTCCATGTGAGATAAGTCCAGCTCTTTATAGTCTTTGGGAAATACGTTGCGTTTTAATTCAGATAATGCACCCGCCAGCTCCACTCCGGTAGGACCGCCACCTACAATCACAAAATCCATAAGGCTATTCATGGCTTCGTTGTCATCCGTCAACAATGCAAACTCCAGGTTTCGAATGATGCGGTTTCTTAGCTTAATGGCATCTGTAATGGTTTTCATTGCCATCGCCTTCTCTTCCAACTCTTGCATACCATAGAAATTGGTGGTGGCACCGGTAGCTATAACCAGATAGTCGTAGTTAATTCCCCCAATGGTAGTTTCAATGTAGTTTTCTTCGGGCTTGATTTGAATCACCTCACCCAATCTAAAGTAAAAATCTGCCTGGCGGGCAAAGCGTTTACGGAAAGGAAATACGATTGAGTTGGTCTCCAGCCCCGAGGTAGCCACCTGATATAGCAATGGCTGAAAGGTGTGGTGATTGTACTTATCAAAAAGAACTACCTGCGCTTTGACGTTCCGGAGGCCCCTTACAAGTTCTAAGCCACCAAAGCCGCCACCTATAATAATAATTCGAGGTACTCCCTGATCTTCGATGCGGGTTCTAGTAGTGATCAAATCGGGATTCAAGAGGTGTTTTTTTGAAAATCGGGTGCCAAGTTACATCAACTGACAACATTTAGGGCATGGATAAAAAATTATTTTGACCTCACCTTATATATCACTCATATTCACGGTATTTTTGCCGTATAAACATGAATATTATGATAAAAAAGCTCGTTTTTGTTCTTCTGGTTGGCATTCTTTTTATGAGTTGTGGGGGAAGTGAAAATGAAAAAATGCAAATAGCCATCGATAGCCTTACAAGGGAATTGGTACAAAACCGTGAGGTGGCCAATACACTACAAGAGGTAGGAGTAATGATGGATTCGATAGATGCCAACAGGCAGTTGCTGAGGGTGAATATGGTGGAGGGAACCTCCTTCACTGATTACAATGCAAGAATGAACGATATCAATGACTACGTAAAGGACAGTCAGAAAAAGATACAAGACCTTGAAAATGCCTTGAAAAAATCAAGAGGTACGTCCAATGCGTTTTCAGCCTCCATCAAAAAACTTAAAGCAGACTTAGAGGCAAGGAATAAAGAAATATTAGAACTTCAAGGTCAGGTTGACAAATACAGAAATGAGAATCAAAACCTTATTCAAACTGTGACACTTCAAGAGGCAGAGTTGGGTGATAAAGAGGCTAAGATTATTCAAAAAGAACAGGAATTGGCACTCATCGAAGCGCGCATTCAAGAATTGATGATTCAGAGTAAAATGAGTGAGGGAGATTCTTATTATGCCAGAGGTGAAGCCATTGAGGAGGCAGCCAACAGAACCAAACTTGCGCCAAGAAAGAAAAAGGAGACTTACCAGGAAGCATTGGATATGTACAAGAAAGCCCTTTCACTAGGAGTGGCTAAGGCTCAGGCAAAAATTGCTGAGATGGAGGAAAGGGTAAAGTAGTCTAAGGATTCATATAACTAAAAAAAGGCCTTGCATAGAGGCCTTTTTTTATAAATCAGAATAACTAAGAAATCTTAAGGATTGCCAATAAGGAATGCTGTATAGACGATGTATCCTACAAATAGCATAACAGCTTCCCATCGGTCGAGTTTTCTTTGGCCTAGGGTGAACATAAAAATCATTAACACAATACTGGCTATTAGCACGATGCAAAGGTCAAAATTCAATGCATCATTGTAAGCCATTGGACTGACCAAACCGGTTGTTCCGAGAATTAGGCAAATGTTAAAAATGTTGGACCCCACCACGTTACCGATAGCAATGTCTGTATTTCTGCGGTAGGCAGCTACAGCTGAAGTAGCCAGCTCAGGGAGGGAAGTTCCTGCTGCCAACACTGTCAATCCAATTAATCGCTCACTCAACCCGAAATACTCTGCAATGGACACCGCATTTTCTACGGCCAATTTCCCGCCTCCCAGTAGCATAGCAATGCCCAAAGCAATATAGCCTACAGAAAGAGATGTTGGGAAAATCTTAATAGGGGTGCCCTCCTCAAAATCGCTAGCAGATTTCATGGTTCTCACTACATAGAGCATAAAAAGACCAAAGAAAACAAGCAATAAGAAAGCATCAAACCGACTTAGTTCATTAGAGTCACTTCCAAATATCATTTGATCGTTGACAAGAATAAAAAGCAACAGGATCGCTCCAATGGAAATGGGCACTTCAAATTGAACGGTTTTTCGTTGAACAACCAAAGGGAAAATAATACCGGAGACACCGAGAATTAATAGGAGGTTGAAATTATTACTTCCCAGAATGTTGCCAAATGCCGCATCGTTGTAACCGTTTGTTGCAGACATGAGATTGACTAGCAACTCTGGTGCTGAAGTGCCCAGAGAGACCACTGTAAGGCCAATAGCCAGATTTGAAATGTTTAATTTTTTGGCAATGGATGATGCACCATTCACAAGTAGATCTGCTCCCTTAACAAGGATGGCAAAACCAGCAATTAACAGGAGTGATTGTAAAACCATAGACTAGGTTAAGGTATAAATTTATCATCATTTTCGCGAAATGAAACCTCATTTGGTTCAAAAATGCTTTAAATCTCAACTGGTCTTAAATCCCTATAATAACTCGTTTTGGGTGAGCATTGGAGGAAGTAAATAATCAGCTCAAACTGGCCGGAAAGCTTCGATTTTATAATATAGGTGGCCTTTAATCTCCAATTGCAATGCTTATTATTGCAGTTCATGAATTTAACGCTCGAAGAAATAAAGACTCCCATTACCAATGAGATGGATGAGTTCGAAGTGAAATTTCGAGCATCTATGAAAACCAACGTTTTCCTGTTGGATAGGGTCATGAGCTATATTGTGAAGCGAAAAGGAAAGCAAATGCGGCCCATGTTTGTTTTTTTAAGTGCCGGGGCCAGTGGTTTGATATCAGAATCTACCTTTACTGGCGCATCCTTGATAGAATTACTTCATACAGCCAGTCTCGTGCATGATGATGTAGTGGACAGTGCCAACTACAGGCGTGGCTTTTTCTCCGTTAATGCCCTTTGGAAGAATAAGGCTGCTGTTTTGGTAGGAGATTTTCTTTTGTCCAAGGGGCTTTTACTTTCATTGGAAAAAAGTGAATACGAACTCTTGCGCATTGTATCCAATGCAGTTAAAGAAATGAGCGAAGGAGAATTACTTCAGTTTGAAAAAGCAAGAAGGCTGGACATCACGGAAGAAATATACTATGAAATTATTCGTCAAAAGACTGCTTCTCTAATCGCTTCTTGTTGTGCTGTTGGCGCTAGTTCTTCAGGTGCTCCAAAAGATGTGGTAAAACAGATGAAGGAATTTGGTGAAAATGTGGGGATGGCGTTTCAGATAAAAGATGATCTGTTTGATTATGGAGATGATGAAATAGGAAAGCCTCTTGGGATTGACATCAAGGAAAAGAAAATGACGCTGCCATTGATTTACGCGTTGTCGAAATCATCTTGGCTGGAGAAGCGTAGAATAATAGGTATCGTAAGTAAAGACAGCCATAAACCTAAAAAAGTTAAAGAAGTTATCGAATATGTAAAGGCCTCTGGAGGTATAGAGTATGCCAAAGAATCTATGAACAGGTATCACCAGAAAGCATTAGCTATACTGCAGCATTTGCCTGATTCTTCTTATAAAGATTCTTTAAAACAATTGGTACAGTTTACCATTGATCGCAAAAACTAATGAAGTTAGAAGGACAATTGGCCATAGTAACCGGAGCAAGTAAAGGCATTGGACTTGCTACAGTCAATGCATTATTAGCTTCAGGCTGTAAGGTAGCGGGATGGAGTAGAACGCCTATGACTTTTACCCATGAGTTATTTAAACCTTATCAGGTAGATGTGAGAGAACACGCTTCAGTAGAAAAGGCATTTGAAGCTACTTGTAATGATTTTGAAACCAAGCCATCAATTCTTATTAACAATGCTGGGCTTGGGTATGAAGATACCCTCGAAGAGTTGTCCATTGAGAAATGGCATACAATGTTTCAAACCAACGTAGATGGTATTTTTTATTGCACCCGCCTGGCATTGCCTTCTATGAAAAAGGAAGGCAAGGGGCATATCATCAACATTTCCTCCGTTGCAGGTATGACAGGAATACCAGGCATGACAGGCTATTGTGCTACTAAATATGCAGTGCGCGGGTTGTCTCAGGCGTTGTTCAAAGAAGTTCGGAAATTTGGAGTGAAGGTAACTTGTATCTACCCAGGTTCAGTTCAAACCAATTTCTTCGATGAAATAGCTTCCGTTGAGGTGTCAAATGATATGATGCAACCGGAAGATATTGCGTCCACAATCATGCATTGTCTTATTTCACCAGACAATTACCATCATGTGGATATTGAAGTAAGGCCTTTGAAAGGTAGAGGGTAGTTAAGCGGGTAGCTTCTCTTTTCCTGCTTCCTGAATCGCGTAAGCTTCTAAAGCTTTAAATGTAGTTGTATCCAGGTGGTCAGTAGCAGGCCCAGTTTCAGCAGGCTCGAAATTTCCTTCGTTCTCCCACCATTTTTGTGCGTATTCCCTCGCTTTTGATTTATCTACATCAAAGTAGTTGATGATAGAGTCGGATACAATCCATGGCTTGTCGATGGTGGCGTACTTATCGAAGATCATGGAGCGCATCTGCGTACCCATGGCATCATTTTGAAAATGCGAAACTGTGTAAGACATTGTCTCAGGTTCTGTCATAATCATGTCCCAGTATTTTTTTGACTTTACTACCTGAGAAGTAGTAAGCAAGTAACCAAACCCTTTTTCAAGAGGTTCTTTGGTGATGAGGCAAGATGCTTTAAATGTTTTCTTCTTTTTTCCGAACAGTGTATCGAGGAATGCCATAGTAGTTTCAGGTTCTTTAAATATACTTACTTAGATACTCCCAAATGGGTAAATGGTTGCACCTGTACCCTGTTTTTTTGAGTGAAACGTGGATTAAGCGTCCTGAGCTGTGAATTTTTATTGAGATTTATTCATCTCCTCCGGCACCTTGCTTGTGTTTCTGCATTCTTTCATAGTTTTCTAAAAAGTCTACCAAACGCTCGATAGGTGGCTTTTTAGCTATGATTTCTTTCTTTTCGTTGATAATGTACATAGTGGGAGTAGAGAAGGCATCGTATAATTTTTGATAACTACCCACTGTACTTCGAGGTCCATTTACAGTAATCCATGGCATCTTCATCTCCTTAATGTAGTCTTTCATTTTCTGCATCGAGGTGTCTGCACTTACCGCATAAACCTCCAGGCTAAATCGGTCCTTATTACTATTATAAAAGTCAACAAGTTTTGGTGTCTCTTCCCTGCAATGTCCACAGTCTGGATCAAAGAAAAAGATGACAGTGTATTTCTTCTTGATGTCATACAAAGATTTTAATACCAGATTTTGATCTTGCATGATAAGGTTTTTGGCAGTTTGCCCTACAAGACTAAGGCGCAGTTTATCTGCATGATCTTTTAAGTTTTTCTTAATGGCATCACTTATCCAAAAATCCATTTCACCAGAGGCGAAATAAGTATCATACAATCTCACGTAAACTTCATCAAGCCCCATTATTTTTGGGTTTTGATATGTGAGTACGGCATTCCATATCAGGTATTTATAAGTCTCCTGATTATTCTTTACTCTTTTTGCCAATGCGTTGATTGCATTCATCACTGAGTCAGGATGGGGCACAATTAATTTATCGAGATATTCCGTGACTTTCTCTGCATAGAATGGCTTAGGCAGACGAATCAATGCATCATCAGAGATGTCAAAGTTGTCGAAGAAGTGTTGACGATAATACCTGTATTGGAAAGTAGAGTCAATGGTCCCATCTGCTTTTTTTGGTGGATCAGGAACTTCTACTGGCTTGGTGGCTTTGAGCATCCGTGCAGTCATCGACTTGGGGTACTTTTCAATCAAACCAGTCTGATAGGCAAAAACCTTTTCATTGATTTTTTGTAGAGATGCGCGTGCTGAAGTTTTTGCTGGCTCAGCTGCCGACTCATCATTCATGACGGAGAAAAAAGGAGTGGCCTCTTGGTTTCTGGCCATGTTGAACATCATATTCTCAAAAAATATTCTATTGTCATCATCACCCGTTACTTTCATGTTCTTGATATAGTCGGCTGTGGATGTCTCCATCTGAAATTGTTGATCGTTGCCCACTACCATTTCAAAGATTCTTGTTTTGTTGAGTACCAGAAAATACACGCCATGAGGAAGGCTTGTTGGTGATGAAAACTGAAACTCTCCGGAGGCATTCACACGGGCCGTATCCTTGATATAGGTACTCTCACCATAATAATAGCCCAAATAGGTCGTTGTGTCCTTCAGTCCATTAATTTTGAAATCGATCTTGTATCCTACCTGAGCCCATGAAGAAACGGACAGGATGACACCTACTATTATTACTACAATTCGCATGATTTAATATTTGAGAGACAAATTTTACAAAATTCAACGGTCAATACAACGGCAATTAATAGGCCAAGTTATAAATTGGTGACCGAATTAAGTATTTTTTAACACGATACCTATTGTTTAGGATAAACGGCACTTTCAATTACTTTTGTGCGCACGTAATTCATGTCGCTTCAGATACAAAATCTCACTAAAATTTATGGTCAGCAGAAAGCTGTTGATTCCATTTCCTTCTCTGTCAAAGAGGGAGAAATAGTGGGATTCCTTGGCCCTAATGGCGCAGGAAAATCTACCACCATGAAAATCGCAACTGGTTATTTACCCCCCTCTTCAGGAATGGCGAAAGTGGGGGGGTATGATGTGCAAGAGCAACCCCTTCAGGTAAAGAAGATCATTGGCTATTTGCCAGAGCATAACCCACTGTATCTGGATATGTATGTGCACGAGTATCTGAGATTTGTAGGAGGTTTATATGGTATTACAGGAGGGACCCTCAGATCCAGGGTAGAAGAAATTATTGCGCTTTGTGGACTTACGCAGGAGCAGAATAAAAAATTGGAATCACTCTCAAAGGGATATAGACAGCGTGCGGGGTTAGCACAAGCTTTACTGCATGACCCTGAAGTTTTGATTTTGGATGAACCCACATCTGGATTGGACCCCAATCAGATTATTGAAATAAGGAAAGTGATCAAAGAGGTGAGTCGCAACAAAACAGTACTCTTTTCTTCTCACATTATGCAAGAGGTGCAGGCTTTGTGTGATAGGGTAATCGTGATCAACAAAGGAAAAATTGTTGCAGATGATCAATTGAGTAATTTACTTCAACACAAAGGAGGAAGTACATTGGTTGTGGAGTTCAAAGAAGAAGTGAATGTTGATGAACTCGCTTCAATTGATGGGGTGTCTAGTGTAACAGCTGTCACTGCGTTCAAATGTAAAGTACACGTACAACCGGGAGTAGATGTGCGGAGTGAGCTATTCAAGTATGCATCGGATAAAAACAGATCGCTGATTGAGTTGAAAGTAGAAGAGCATTCTATGGAATCGATTTTTAAAGAACTTACATCTGAAGCAACCGAAAAATGATTCAGATTTTCTCCAAAGAGTTTAATGGATTTCTCAATTCGCTGATAGCATACATTGTTATAGGTGTATTTCTCACAGGTATCGGTATGCTTATGTGGGTTTTCCCTGAAACAGCCGTGCTGGATTATGGGTACGCTGATATGGATACACTCTTCTCTCTTGGTCCATATGTGTTTATCTTTTTGATACCCGCTATTACCATGCGCAGTTTTGCGGAGGAAAAGAAGATGGGCACCATGGAGTTGCTGTTGACAAAACCTTTATCAGAGTGGGATATAATTAATGGGAAATTTCTGGCCGGATTTGCGCTTGTGCTGGTGGCAGTGATCCCCACATTGATTTATTATTATTCTATTTTCTTGTTAGGTGAACCTGCCGGAAATATTGATACACCAGGTGTTATCGGATCCTATGTTGGATTGATTCTTTTAGGAGGAGTATTTTGTTCTGTTGGAATTTTTGCTTCTTCAGTTACACCTAATCAAATTGTTTCTTTTGTTGTTGCAGCATTCCTCTGTCTTATATTCTATTCCGGGTTTGATTCTTTTTCTTCGCTGGTAGCAGAAGGGGGATGGGCTTTGTGGATTAAGCAATTAGGAATTCTGGATCATTACGATTCGATGAGCAGGGGATTGATTGACAGCCGGGACTTACTTTATTTCTTTTCTGTAACAGGGTTAATGTTGTTATTGACCAAAACCGTTTTGAGCAGCAGACAGTGGTGAATTGGAATAGTAAAAAATTGGGAGATCTGTTATTACTGGCCAATGGCGTTGTGTTGGCACTAGTAGTGAATCTCGCTGCCGTTCACTTTTTTTTCAGGTTGGACCTTACGGAAGAAAATCGATACAGTATAAAGGAGCCTACGCAAACGTTATTAGAAAATCTTGATGACGATGTATACATCGAAGTGTTTCTGGCTGGGGATTTAAATGCTGGATTTAAGCGGTTGCAACGATCTATCGATGAGTTGCTTGCTGAATTCAGAATTACTTCAGGGAACAGAGTGCACTACACCTTTACGAATCCAGAGTCGGCTTTAAGTCAGAAGGCACAGAGCGAATTCATGAATGACCTGGTGTCGAAAGGAATTTCACCCATGAATGTAATTGATAACAAAGGCGGCCAGCGAACGGAAAAACTCGTGTTTCCCGGAGCGGTGATTAGTTATGGAGGTTTCGAAAAGGGGGTGATGCTATTGAAAGGCAATCGTGCCAGTAGCTCAGATGAGGTATTGAATCAATCCATTGAGGGGTTAGAGTATGAGTTGGCCAACACTATTCAACAGCTTGCTAATACAAGCCCTAAAAGGATTGGGCTCCTCACTGGTCATGGTGAATTAGACGGGTTAAATATTGCCAGTTTCAATAATGCGCTATTGGATAAGTACGGAGTTTTTAAAGTGGACTTGACACGAAAGAAGGCAATCGAAAACTACGACTTACTCATTATACCCAAGCCAACGCAGGCCTTCAGTGAATTGGATAAGCTTAAGTTAGATCAGTTTGTAATGCAGGGTGGAAAGTTGATGGTGTTGATGGACAGATTGGATGCGGTGATGGACAGTGCATCGAGACAAGACTACTTCGCATTTCCTTATACACTCAATATCGAAGACCTGTTGTTCAAATATGGCCTGCGTATCAATCCTGATCTTATTCAGGATAGGATTGCAGCCCGATATCCGGTGGTGACGGGGCAGGTAGGCAATCGTCCACAATTGATGCAGATGGATTGGCCATTTTTTCCTTTGGTGAATCAGTATGCTTCGCATCCCATCACGCGGAATCTTGATGCTACATTACTCCGCTTTGCAAGTAGTATTGACACTGTGAAGGCTTCAGGTGTTGTGAAAACTCCTTTGTTATTTACTTCACCGGCATCTCGCAAAATGGGCACACCTGTCAAAGTAAGCGTTAACGATTTGCGTAACAATACCAATCCAGAGTTGTTTCAACCTGGCACTATACCAGTTGGCTACTTGCTGGAGGGTGAATTCACTTCCCTTTATAAGGATAGGTTTTTACCGGAGGGGAGTGAGGGGATTACATTGAAAGAGAAAAGCTTGTCAACAAAAATGATAGTGATCGCAGATGGGGACATAGCAAGAAATGATGTGAATTCAAGAACGGGACAACCTCAGCAATTGGGATTTGATCCAATATCCTCTTATACCTTTGCCAATGAAAACCTGCTGATGAACATGGTTGCTTATCTGGTGGATGAGGATGGGTTGATCAGCACCCGAAGCAAAGAAATTAAAATCAGACCGCTGAACAAAACCAAGGTAGAGGAGGATAGGGCCTTTTGGCAAATGATCAACCTGATTCTTCCTTTGCTAGTTCTCTTTGCTTTTGGGTTGATAAGAACATATTTAAGGAAACGAAAATACTCCAGCCATTGAATCAGGAGAAAAAGAATAAGGCATTAGTAGCATCTTTAGGCGGGCTCATCGTAGTCGCTGTAGCGTTATTCTTTTACCAAACAGATCGGCAGGAGGTAGATAAAAATATTTTTAAAGTAAATGACCTGCCCTCAGTTGATCGGGCTACGCTGTCATCTGCCAGTGGTGAAGTGGAACTCAGCTTTAATGGTTCAAAGTGGCTGGTTAATAAAAATCAGGAAGCGGATGAACAATTGATTACCGTTCTTTTTGCAACACTCCAGCAAGCTGAGCCCAAAAGGCAAGTGGCCAATAGTCAGAAGGATGTAGTTGCCTCGACACTCACTAAGAATGGAGTGAAACTTGAATTATATCAGGGTGATGCTTTGGTGAAGAGTTTTTATGCCGGAGGAAATACAGCAAAGACGGAAGCTTATTTTATGGGTGATGATTCGAATCCGTACATCATGACCATCCCTGGGTATCGGGTATATGTTTCTGGAGTTTTTGAGCTAGCCGCCAATGGGTGGAGAGACAGGCGGGTATTTAATTTCAATTGGAGAAACTTTAAAAAACTAGAGGCCCAGTTCAGCAGGCAGTCGAGCCAAAACTTTACCATTGCAGATCAAGGGTCGGGATTTGAATTGGTCAGCAGTCCACCTTCAGACACCACAAAATTAAATGACTATTTGGATGCGGTGTCCTTGCTGATAGCAAAAGAGTATTTGACTTCAGGTCAGGTGCCAGTGTATGACAGCCTCATGCAAACTTCGCCCATCGCCACAATCAGTGTGTACGATCTGGGTGATAATGCCCTTATTCTCGACCTTTATCCGCCCATTGAAGGCGATCCTGATGCTTTGGGTAGGTTGAATGGTACAGATCCAATTCTCTTCAGCAGGGAACAAGTGATACCCATCTTGAAGACGCGTGATTATTTCAAAAAATAGCATGCCATAGGGCCCCAGTTTGGGGGCTCAAAGTTCATTTCCAGAATTGGTTTTTCTTCCTAACTTTACCGCCATTACAACCAATAACCACTGACTTAGATGAAGTTTATCGTCAATTCAAGCTACTTGCTAAAGCAGCTTTCTAATATTAATGGTGTTATTACCACCAACCCAGTTGTTCCGATCCTTGAAAACTTCCTTTTTGAGATAGAAAAAAACATACTCACAGTAACGGCATCGGACCTTCAGACTTCCATGATCACCGAGATTACAGTGGAATCAAAGGAAAAAGGAAGCATTGCGGTTCCTGCCAGAATATTACTGGATACTTTAAAGAATTTACCTGATCAGCCTGTAACGTTCTCTATTGATGAATCAACGTACAGCATTGAAATCAGCTCAGACAACGGTCGCTATAAATTGAGTGGTGAGAATGCCACTGATTTCCCTAAGGTGCCTTCTGTGTCTAATGACTTCTCAGCGGTATTATCGTCAGATGTATTGGCAAAGGCTGTAAACAACACCATTTTCGCCACAAGTAGTGACGAATTACGCCCTGCCATGACAGGTGTGTATGTTAATCTTGGTGAGAAGAATACCACATTTGTTGCAACTGATGGCCACCGTTTGGTGCGTTACCGCAGAACAGATATTAAATCGGATAGTGGCAATGCGATCATTATCCCACGCAAAGCCCTGAATTTGTTGAAAGCTACCTTGCCTACAGAGAATACGGAGGTAAGCATCGACTTCAACATGTCCAATGCATTTTTCAAGTTTGGCAGCATTAGAATGATTTGCCGCCTGATTGACGAGCGTTTCCCGGATTATGAGAATGTAATACCTTCTCAAAACCCAATAAAAATGACCATCAGCCGTACGGATTTGTTGAGCTCATTGAAGCGTATTGCGATTTACGCTAATAAGACAACTCATCAGGTAAGGTTGAAAATAACAGGAAGCGAGCTTCAGGTTTCTGCTGAAGATCTTGATTTCTCTAACGAGGCGAATGAAAGACTTTCTTGTGAACACGAAGGGGAGGATATAGAAATTGGATTCAATGCAAAGTTTATCATTGAGATGTTGTCCAATCTGGATACAGATCAAATCAAATTGAACATGTCCGCTTCTAATAAGGCGGGAGTTATTTTACCTATTGATAAGGATAAAGATGAAGACATTCTCATGCTGGTGATGCCAGTAATGCTTAATCAGTACGTTTAAGCTATTCATAACCAAAATAAAAAAGGCACTCTAGAGTGCCTTTTTTATTTTAAAGAAATCTAAAGTCTATTTTAAATCGTCAAAGTTAAATGACGTTTCAAGGAATTTTGTGGTAAACTTTCCTGACCTGAAAATTTGATTGTCCATGAGTTTTAGATGGAAGGGGATGGTGGTTTTAACACCTTCGATCACAAACTCGCTCAAAGCCCGCTTCATTCTGGTAATCACCTCTTCTCTGGATTGACCGCTTACTATAAGCTTTGCAATCATAGAGTCGTAGTTTGGTGGAATGGTGTAGCCTGCGTACACGTGGCTGTCCACACGTACTCCATGCCCTCCCGGCATATGAAGATTTACAATCTTACCAGGTGATGGCCTGAAACCGTTAGCAGGGTCTTCTGCATTGATGCGGCATTCCATGGCGAATAGGTTAGGGTAGTAGTTGTTGCCCGAAATAGGTACACCTGCTGCCACTTTTATCTGCTCCTTGATAAGGTCATAATCAGTAACTTCCTCTGTAATAGGATGCTCCACCTGAATACGGGTGTTCATCTCCATGAAGTAAAAGTCGCCATGCTTATCAACAAGAAACTCTATCGTTCCTGCTCCTTCGTATTTTATTGCTTCGGCACCTTTAATGGCAGCTTGTCCCATTTTCTCGCGTAGCTCTTGCGTCACTACAGGAGATGGTGTCTCTTCCACTAGTTTTTGATGCCTGCGTTGGATAGAGCAATCACGCTCGGACAAATGGCATACTTTGCCATATTGGTCACCAACAACTTGAATCTCTATGTGTCTTGGCTCTTCTACAAATTTCTCAAGGTAGAGGCCATCATTACCAAAGGCAGCGGCTGATTCTCTTTTTGCATCATCCCATGCTTTTTTGAATTCAGATTCGTCATTGATAATCCGCATTCCTTTTCCACCACCACCAGCAGTTGCCTTTACGATTACCGGATACTTGATCTTTTTGGCAATTTTTTTTCCTTCTTCAATGGTATCTATCAATCCGTCAGACCCAGGAATGGTAGGTACTCCTGCCTTTTTCATGGTGTCTTTGGCAGTAGCTTTATCACCCATGAGGTTGATCATCTGTGGCGATGGCCCTATGAACTTGATGCCGTACTCATGACAAACGGATGAAAACTCTTCATTTTCAGAAAGGAAACCATAGCCTGGATGAATAGCATCGGCATTGGTAATCTCAGCGGCTGAAATGATTCTTGGAATGTTTAAATAGGAATCCTTACTAGGAGGCCCACCAATACAAACGGCCTCATCCGCAAAACGCACGTGAAGGCTTTCACGATCTGCAGTAGAGTATACAGCAACTGTTCTGATGTCCATCTCCTTGCAGGTTCTGATTACGCGCAAGGCAATTTCACCACGATTTGCTATTAATATTTTTTTAAACACAATGCGAATTTTAGGTTGACAATAAAAGATCAGGGATTAAGCTTGACTTAATCTGGCTCCACCATAAAGAGCGTTTGCTCGTATTCTACGGGAGTAGCATTTTCTGCTAAAACCTTTACAATCGTTCCTGATACCTCTGATTCAATCTCATTGAATAGCTTCATGGCCTCAATGATGCATACTGTTTGTCCTTTTGTAATTTTATCTCCTACAGACACCAATGGAGGTGTATCTGGGTTGGCAGAGCGGTAAAACGTTCCAATCATTGGGGATTTTATTTCCACCAAATTGCTGCCACCAGATGGAGCTGCTGCTGGAGCAGGAGCGCTAGCCGCTGGAGTTGTTGAAGGAGCTGGAGGTGCAGCCGCTGCTGCTGGAGCAGCCATCATTTGTGGAGCGGCTGATTTAAGTACCTTTTGATCTGGCTCTCTTTTTACGTGAAGTTTTAATTCTTTGGTTTCAACATTCACTTCATTCAACCCGGATTGAGCAATAAAGTCTATGAGGTCTCTGATTTCTGCAGTTTTCATGTCTGAAGAGTTTTGAACTGGTTTCTTTTTTGGAGCTTGCTTTTGCGCCACTTTCAATGAGGTCTTTCTTGTCTTTGCCATAAGTTACTTTACTCGTTCTAAATACTCACCGTTTGCTGTATTAATCTTCACATTATCACCTGTATTGATAAATAAAGGTACTCTTACTTCCGCTCCAGTTTCCACTGTTGCAGGTTTCAATGTACGCGTTGCGGTGTCACCAGACAATCCTGGTTCTGTATAAGTCACATTAAGTACCACATGTGGAGGTGGTTCTGCAATGATTGGTTCTGTTCCGTTTTCAAAAGCAATAATCAACGTAACTGCTTCTTTTAAGTATTTAAAGGAATCACCCAACAACGCTTTATCCAAGTATATCTGCTCAAAAGTTTGATTGTCCATACACACCAGACTATCACCTTCCTCGTAGAGGTACTGATATTCCTTTGTCTCTACACGCAGAAGATCCACTGATTCTCCGGGGCGAAATCTGTTTTCAACAATTTTACCAGATCGAATGTTTCTCATTTTTACCTGATAAAATGCACGAAGGTTTCCTGGTGTTCGGTGTTGGAGTTCCTCTACCTTTACCACTTCGCCATTGTATCGAATGTAATTTCCTTTACTTAAATCAGAAACAGTTGCCATAAAAAATCAGCCTATAATTTACAAATGATAAAATTAATAACAAGTTGAATTAGTTTGTGTCGTAGGACCACTTTACATAGATGGAGCCCCACGTGAAACCGCCACCAAATGCAGCAATGATGAGATTATCTCCCTTCTTCAGCTGTTTTTCATAATCCCATAGGAGTAGGGGTATAGTACCTCCGGTAGTGTTGCCATACCGTTCGATATTCATCATCACGGTTTCCTCAGAGATACCCATGCGGGAAGCAGTGGCGTCAATAATTCTTTTGTTGGCCTGGTGGGGAGCGAGCCAGTTTACGTTTTCTGCTTTCAAATTATTTCGCTCCATTATTTTTGCAGCGATGTCAGCCATATTGGTAACGGCAAACTTAAATACTGCAGATCCTTCCTGATAAACGTAATGCTCTCTTGCATCTACGGATTCGTGTGTGGCAGGTTTAAGACTACCGCCCGCTTTTATATGAAGGTATTGCGCGCCTGATCCATCACTCTTATGAATTGAATCAATGATCCCGTTTTCATCAGTGGAAGGCTCAAGCAACACGCAACCAGCCCCATCACCAAAAATGATACAGGTAGTACGATCAGTATAGTCGAGGATAGAGGACATTTTGTCTCCACCAATTACGATAACTTTTTTGTGCATGCCGGCTTCAATATACTTTGCGCCAGTAGTGAGCGCATAAATAAATCCGGAACATGCTGCACTCACATCAAAGCTAAAGGCATTTGTTGCGCCCACCTCAGTAGCCACAAGGTTTGCAGCAGCAGGAAAGGGCATATCAGGAGTTATAGTAGCAAAAATGATAAGGTCAATTTCCTTTGGGTCGGTATTGGTTTTAGCGAGTAATTCTTTTACTGCCATGGCCCCCATATACGAAACGCCAAGGTTTTCTCCCTTTAAGATCCTTCGCTCTTTTATTCCGGTTCGGGAAGTAATCCAATCATCGCTGGTTTCAACCATTGTCTCCAGCTCTTTATTGGTAAGAATATAATCAGGAACATATCCTCCTACTCCTGTAATCGCTGCTTTGATTTCACTCATTGGTTTTTGGTTGTGGTGTTGACCTGTCTCGTTTAAAAAACAAATGCCCGATTGTATCAACCGAGCATTTCGTTCAATTTATTTTCTCTAATCCCTTTCAGTTGATATTAACTGAAAGGTCAGATTAACCTTTTTTAAATTAAGGAGATTCATGACTTAAGCCAAAACCTCTTTCTCCATTACTACATTGCCTTTGTAATAGAGCTTACCTTCAAGCCAAAAGGCACGATGAGGTAAATGATGCTCACCAGTAGTAGGGCAAACAGTAAATTGCTTTGGTTCTGCTTTGTAATGTGTTCTTCTTTTATCTCTTCTCGTTCTGGAGATTTTTCGTTTTGGATGTGCCATGCCTAAATTGTTTTTACTTTAATTTTTTTAACTTTTCCCATATTGGATCTACTTCATCCTCACCATCGGTATCATCGTCTGGTGCTGAGCTATAGACCACTTTTCCTGCTTCGCTTTCGTCTTCATCTTTGAATCTGGGGTGTAATTTTTTCATTGGTATTGATAATACAATGAATTCATAAATAAACTGCCCCAAATCAAGGCTGACACGATCTCTGTTGATCATAATGATCTCATCCGTAAGTTCCTTGTCTTCTTCTCCATACTTGAAAAGGATTCTATTCTCCTGATAAATTGGAAAATCGAATGGATCAAGACTTCGATCACATGTTAACTTCGCGTTGCCTTCAATTTTAAAATCAGCTTCAATGAACGTTTCGTGCTTATCCAACACGATTTCTACGCTGAATTGACCAACCGGGAGGTAACCTTGCCCATAATGCTGCAAAAACTCATCACCCAGCTCGAAGCTAAAGTGGTGGACCTTTGTTTCAAGTCCTATGATGTTAATGCTAAGCGGTTTCACCCTTTAGGGTCTTAAAATTAGCGGGCAAATTTATGACGTTTTACGGGATTTTCCCCTTCTGAAATTGATTTTCTTAAGCTCGCAACGGCTCATTTTAACCTGAATTTCAAGTTTACTATACATATTCATCAAAAATCCGCTTTTTTAGCTCCTCTTTGGTCATATTCTCCCTTTCGGTGACCATAAAATCGACCACACTTTTTTTGAACCCTAACTTTATGGCTACTCCTCTACAGAAAATGAGCTCACTTTCGAAGAGTTTCTGATCTGCAAAGATCAATTCTATACAACCATACAGGTATTGGAACTTTTGATCATTGGAAAGTGCCCCCAAAGAACCAATGGGCTCGGGGTTGCGGATCAGGTCGTTGACGGTGTCCTCAGGGAAATTGCGGTCTTTTGCGATTTTATAAATCATTTCACGCTCAACTTTAGCAAAATGCTTATCAGCCTCAGCGAGTTGGATGAGTATGTTGAGCTGCTTTTTGGTTACAATGTCCATTGTTTTGCTTTCATCAAAGCTAAGAATTAATGATGGCTAACAGAACCCACTGTCAGTCACAACTTACATGAGTCGTCTTTTTATTGTTTTTCTGCTAATTGTGCGGCTCGATGCTTTACAATGTCGGCCGCCAGGTAAATGGCTTGCCTCATGGAGCTTTCGTCCGCCAGATTTTTGCCTGATATGTTATAGGCCGTGCCATGATCCGGGGATGTCCGTATCACCGGTAGGCCGGCAGTAAAGTTCACCCCTGTTTCGAAGGCAAAGGATTTGAAGGGTATAAGGCCCTGATCGTGATACATGGCGATGATGCCATCGTATTTCTTGTGCTGACCGGCAGCAAAGAAGCCGTCAGCAGGAAATGGGCCGAAAACCAGCTTCCCCTTGTTTTTCAAATCGATAATAACAGGCCTAATGGTATCATTTTCTTCTGCTCCAATCAACCCTTCATCCCCGGCATGTGGATTAAGCCCCAGCACCGCAATTTTAGGTTTACTGATGTTGAAATCATTTTTTAGCGAAAGCTCTAATAGCCTGATTTTTAATTCTACCCTTTCCTTGCTGATCAGACCTGGTACATCTTTTAAAGGGACGTGTTCAGTCACAAGACCCACTCGAAGTTCCTGTCCGGTCATCAACATCAAACTTTCAGTTGCCTTAAACTCATGAGTAAGGTATTCGGTGTGGCCAGTAAAAGGAAAGGCGTCACCGTGCATCGTGTTTTTGTCGATCGGACCCGTGACAAAGGCATCAATTACGCCTCCCTTCACTTCTTCCACTGCTTTTTGTAAAGCAAGAAGAGCGCCTTTGGCAGATTCTGCAGATGGTTTTCCAGGATTAATGTCAATAACGTCATCCCAACAGTTGACGACATTGATGGATTTAGGAAAAAACTGCCCCGTACTCTTTACCTGGCTGTAGTTGAATTCTTCCAGGTTCATTTGTTTTCTATAGAAAGATAAAACCCGTGTGGAGCCGTAAACTACCGGTGTAATCATTTGAAGCAGACGGTTGTCTGCCAAAGCTTTAATAACGACTTCCGGACCGATGCCGTTGAGATCTCCCAATGTTATCCCAATTTTAGGTTTCTCCTGATGTTTGCTCATCTCTTTTTAGAATTGAAGTATATCCGCAATTTAACCGTAATTATGCAATAGAAGTTTTTCTGTTGTATAATTTGCCCGATGATGTCAATAGATGACATTATTCTTGCGGGGATCAGTTAATTTTCGGCCGACTTTTTTAAACGGATGGTAAGACCAAAGAAATCCCTTGGGCAGCACTTTCTGAAAGATCAGAATATCGCGATGCAAATTGTAGATGCATTGCAGATAGACGGCAGGCAGCCTGTGGTCGAGATAGGGCCTGGTACAGGAGTGCTTACCCAGTATTTACTGAAAAAAGATATCGATTTAAAGTTAGCTGAAATAGACAGGGATTCAGTTGCCTATCTCAAAAAGCAGTATCCGAAATTGGAAGCCAACTTGATAGAAGGTGACGTATTGAAAATGGATTGGAATGAATTTTCTGACAAGCCATTTCATGTGATTGGTAATTTTCCATACAACATTTCTTCCCAGATTTTTTTTAAAGTATTGGAGCATAGGGATAAAGTGGATCAGGTAGTGGGGATGTTGCAAAAGGAGGTAGCGGAAAGAATCGCTTCTGACAAAGGGAATAAAGTATATGGAATACTCAGTGTGCTCTTACAGGCCTACTATGATATAGAGCTTTTGTTCAAGGTGCCGCCTGATGTTTTTTTTCCTCCACCCAAGGTAATGTCAGCTGTTATTCGCCTAAAGCGGAATAAAACGGAGCGATTGGATTGCGATGAAAAACGATTCAAAGCCGTGGTCAAACAGGCGTTCCAAACTAGGCGTAAAACATTGCGCAACTCGCTGAAAAGCCTAAATTTGCCCCCCTCTATCACGTCAATGGAGCTGCTAAATTTAAGGGCAGAACAATTGTCGGTAGCCGATTTTGTTTTTTTAACTCAGCAGATTGAAAAGTCGGATGGTTGAATCCGTTGCATTTGGTCTTACAAAAGAATTTCGTGATCGTTTTCAGCAAGCGCTTGATGAACGAGACAACACCTTTATTAAGCAAAACCTTGAAGGTGTAAATGCAGCTGATATTACTGCGCTACTTTATGAGTTTAACAGCGAAGAGTCGAAGTATGTGCTGGACTTGCTCGAGGTTGAAATAAGAGCAGAGATTATTACCGACCTAGACAGCGATGCCCGTGTTGTATTTTTAAAAACTTACCAACCTGATGAATTAATTAAAATTATTGATCACCTGGATTCTGATGATGCAGCAGATATCCTGAATGAGCTTCCCATTAAAGTGCGTGAGGAAGTGCTTGCCGGGTTGGATAAGGTGCTACGCTCACAGGTAATTGACTTGTTGCGTTACGATGAAAATGTGGCGGGTGGATTAATGGCAAAGGAATTGATTACTGCTCGCGTCAGTTGGACAGTAGTACAAAGCATTGAAGAGATTCGCAAACAAGTTGAAAACGTTTCTAAATTTTATGCAGTCTATGTAGTAGACGATTTTAATAAGTTACTAGGGCGAGTTCCTCTCCAAAAATTGATATTGACAGATTCCAGTACGTTGGTTAAGGATATATATGATCCTGAAGTGATTTCAGTGGAGACACACCTTGAAGACACAGAAGTGGCCAGCGTTATGCGCAAGTACGATCTTGAAACTGTTCCGGTTGTGAACGTTTATGGTCAGTTGGTGGGACGCATTACCATCGATGACGTGGTGGATGTAATCACAGAGCAGGCAGAGGAGGAGAGACAGTTGATGTCGGGTATCAGTGAAGATGTAGAAGAAGATGATAGTATTTGGAGACTAACCCGTGCGCGCTTGCCCTGGTTGATTATTGGCATTGTAGGTGGTTTAATAAGTGTTCAGTTTATTGGAATTTTTGAGGGAGATTTGATGCGCATTACAGCCATTGCCTTTTTTATTCCATTGATTCAAGCTACGGGTGGTAATGTAGGCATTCAATCTTCCTCCATTGTCGTGCAGAGTTTGGCCAATCCGGGGTTCGTACAAGAAGGACTGTGGGGAAGATTGGCAAAAGTTTTTGTGGTGGCTATTTTAAACGGCCTTTTGTTAGCGCTAATAGTTTTGGCAGCCAATATGTTGTTGGGTGGAGAAAGCAGTAAACTTTTTGTAGTAGTTTCAATTGCTCTATTTGCAGTTGTCTTGGCAGCTTCGCTCATAGGCACAGTCACACCTTTGGTTTTGAATAAATTCGGATTCAATCCTGCACTTGCTTCCGGTCCATTTATTACTACTATTAATGACCTGCTTGGATTGGGAATCTACTTCCTCACTATTCATTTGGTTCTGTAAATGGCGTTTTCTGCTCTTAAACTACCTGTTGTAATGTTTAGGTGGATGTAATATTGTTGATGAAATTGTACAATGCCCTACTCTGAATTAATCTAATTTTGCTTTTGGATCACTGATTAAATGGTTTTGAAAGAATGTCGCTAGGTGAAAAAATATTGAAGAAGTCGCGCGAGCATTACAACAATATTGTTGAAAAGCCTCTTCTTACATCGGCTATTGTTTTGATTTTAATAACGGTAATTGTTTTATCGTTTAGTCTCAAATATTATATCTACGACTTTGATGCTTTTTGGCCCCAGATTTTGGCTGAAGCGCACGGTATGATATTCGACATTGCAATTATCGGTATACTATTGTTCTGGTTGAATCAGAATGGTGAAACCAGGCAACGCATCAGAACTTATAAAGATGAAATTGACGATTTCCGTCTTTGGGAATCGGACGAGGCGGCCTTCCGAACTGTCGGTAACCTGAAAAGGTTGAACCGTCATGGTATTTGCGAAATTAATTTGGTGAATTGCTACCTCGCTCGTACCAACTTGAACTATGTGAATCTGAAAGGTTCGAATCTTAATTCTGCAAACATTTCGAATTCGTCATTAATCGAATCTAATCTTGAGAATACAAGATTGAATCAAACCAACCTGGAGAATACTAATTTGAATCAGGTGAATTTGCGAGGAGCGTATGCCAGTGGTTCAAATTTTAATGATGCATTTTTAATCAAAGCGCAATTAGAAGGGGCATTTCTCATTAAGACAAGTTTTAGAAATGCCTTTTTGATGGAGGCAAACCTTCAAAATAGCTACCTTATGGGGGCAGACTTTGAAAATGCCAGTTTGTATAAAGCAGATTTGCGCGGGGTAAAAGGGCTGACTATCGATCAGCTTTCAAAAGCAAAAACTTTGTACTTGGCTAAGTTTGATGATGCTTTTTTTGACGAAATTAAAATGAATATCCCTGAATTGGTGGGTGGCTGATCAGGTTAATCTTAACATTTGATTTAGTCGAATAATCAATTACTTTTGTATAGAAGTTTATGACAACGGTTTCCGCCATGAAGCCGTTGTTTCTTTTTTTCAAAGACATCCCAAGAAGCAGAAAGTAAAACGAGTGATTATGAGTGCAAAGATTTCTTACTATACTAAGGAAGGACTGGAGAAGCTAAAAAATGATTTGAACCAGTTAAAGACCAAAGGCAGGTCGGATATTGCCAAACAAATTGCAGAAGCAAGAGACAAAGGTGATTTGAGCGAGAATGCAGAATATGATGCGGCCAAAGATGCACAAGGTCACTTGGAAGCACGCATTGCAAAACTAGAAGAGTCTTTGGGTAATGCACGAGAAATTGATGAAAGTCAACTTGACGCCTCTACAGTATCCATACTGTCGAGAGTCACTATCAAGAACAAAAAGAACGGAGCCACATTTACTTATACATTAGTGTCCGAAGAAGAGGCTGATTTGAAGCAATCTAAAATTTCAACGCAGTCACCAATTGGCCAGGGATTGTTGGGGAAGGAAAAAGGGGACACTGCAAAGATCAAAACTCCCGCAGGCGAAATTGAATTTGAGATTGTTAAAATAGAAATCTAGTTAAAGGGTATGGCTAGTCTTTTTACAAAAATTATCAATCGCGAAATACCAGGGCACATTGTAGCTGAAGATGATCAGTTCATAGCCTTTTTGGATATCATGCCATTGGTAAATGGGCACACGCTGGTAGTTCCTAAAAAAGAGCTGGACTATATTTTTGATCATGACAATGCAACATTAGAGGCCATGATGGTGTTTGCCAAGAAAGTAGCTGTGGCCATTAAGAAAACCATTCCCTGTAAAAGGGTAGGCGTTGCAGTGATAGGCCTTGAGGTACCTCATACCCATATGCACCTGGTGCCTATGCAAACCATGGATGACATTAACTTCACTCGGCCTAAGCTAAAGCCTACATCAGAAGAACTGGGAGCTACTGCCAAAAGAATCCAGGAAGGCTTTGCCGACTAATCCGTTTCAGTTTGAGATCAATCAGCCCACTTTGTTGCTGGATAAGCAAAAGTGCATTCAGAATATTGATCGGCTCGTTGACAAAGCAAAACAAAGTAATGTAAATCTAAGGCCGCATTTTAAGACCCACCAATCGCATGAGATTGGAAGGTGGTTCAAAGAGCGTGGTGTTTCTTGTTGCACTGTATCGTCACTTAAAATGGCGCAGTATTTTTCTGAGGATGGATGGAACGATATCACCGTTGCATTTCCACTCAACTGCCTGGAAGTGGATTTGATCAATACATTGGCATCAACAATTCAACTCAACCTGCTTGTTTCCGTTGGTGAGGTGCTGCCGCAGCTTTTGAAGAAGCTAAAAAACAGGGTTGGCATCTTCCTTGAAATAGACACAGGTTATCACCGCACTGGCTTAGGCCCATTGGATAGAAAAGGGATAGATGGTATTATGAATGATATTGATTCATCGCCCTTATTGGAATTTGAAGGTTTTTTGAGCCATGCCGGGCATACCTATAAGTGCAGTTCAAAATCTGCTGTGGAGAAAATTTCTTTAGAGGAGGTGCGGTTGATGAATAAGTTGAAGAACAGTTACAAAGGGAAGTACCCTGATTTGAAAATCTCTGTGGGCGATACACCATCTGCGAGCTTAGTCGATAATTTTTCTGAAATAGATGAATTGAGGGCGGGGAATCTAGTGTTTTATGACCTCACACAGACAAAAATTGGTTCTTGTAAGCTGGAACAAATAGCGATAGCCCTTGCCTGTCCTGTAGTCGCCACATATCTCGAGCGGAATGAAATTATCATTTATGGAGGCGGAGTTCATTTTTCCAAGGATTTTATAACTGACGAGAATGGCACTATTAGTTACGGAACCGTAGTGTTGTTAAAAAATAATGGATGGGAGTTGCCACCAACAGAAATGTTTATCAAAGCATTATCGCAGGAGCATGGTACAGTCCATGCCAATGAGGAAAGTATACGGAATATAAAGCCAGGAGATGTGTTGGGAGTGCTTCCTGTACATTCTTGTTTGATGGCCGATGCGATGGGAAGTTATGTGACACTGAATGGTGAACACATATCCAGGTTATCCTAATCCTGAATAAAATCAATATCTACATCTAAAGGATAGCGCATCAAATGACCTAGCGCCTCTTGCACTGTCATTCCTTCAAATAGTACTTTGTATAATCTGTCTGTGATGGGAGCTCTCACTTTATAATAGTCTGCACATTTTTTTACAATGCGAATGGTATTTACACCCTCGGCTACCTCATGCAAGTCGCCTAATATTTGAGTGAGTGTTTCTCCCTTTGCCAGCCTGTAGCCAACAGTAAAGTTTCTACTCATCGGGCTGTTACATGTAGTGACAAGATCCCCAATCCCTGCAAGCCCAAGAAAAGCTTTTGTGTTTCCTCCCAGTGCTCTTCCTAAATAAATCATTTCTACAGCGCCTCTGCTAATAAGAAGGCCTTTTGCATTTTCTCCATATCCCAAACCACTGAGTGCCCCGGAAGCAATAGCAATAATATTTTTAAGCACACCAGCCATTTCAACTCCGGTCAGGTCATTATTTCCATACACCTGAAAACGATCATTTCTAAGAAGTTTTTTTCCTATCTGGATCACCTCCTGGAAGGGGCTGGCAATCACGGTGGCGCTGGGTTGCCTTTGTGCCAATTCTTTTGAAAGGTTAGGGCCAGCTAAACAACCTACCCGCACTACTACACTTTCTTCCTTTATGACCTCACTCATCGTTTTTACATGATCTCGGGTCAGCACCTTCATGGTCTCCAGAGTTTGTCCTTCAGGCAACTTGAGGTCAAAGCCCTTGGTGCCATGGATCATGATATGATAAGGGTGAAGGTGGGGAGAGAGGTTCTTCATCATTGCACGAAAGTGCGCTGCGGGCACAATGGGAAATAGCACATCGCACTCCTTGGCAAGATAGGCCATATCATTAGTGGCAGTTACCTGCTCATTAAAAATGTGGCCTCTGTTTTCTCGATGCTCTTGAATGTGATTCACCACATTAGGGTCGCGGGCGTATAGCAACACCTTCGTCTGTGAGGACAAGATGTTGGCAATGGCCGAGCCGAAATTTCCTGCGCCTATTACACCTACAGGCTTCTCAGATAAATTTCTCAAGGTCATAACCTGTCAGGCGATTGTGATAATAGTACAGTACTGTAAGGTCGTGGGTAATGATATTTCCTTTTTTATTCTTGAGCAGGGGACGTTTAAGATGGAAGGTTCCAACATTATCGAGCCCGTGCTTAATAATTTCGTCAGCTTTGCCCTTGAAGTGAGTGGCGTAGTTGATTTTGTCTTCATCTTTGAGTCTGTATACTTCTTTTCTAACCCGTTTAAAGGTCTCTCTGAATTCGGCATACTCTATTTCTAAATCCTCTTCGGGCAATCTTAGTATGCTGAACAAATCCAGCTTCGGGAATTTCTTCGTCCACATTTCAAAGGCAATAAAAGCAACAAGATGACTGGCAAAAGCCCTGTTGATACGATGGTATTCCTTTACAATTTTATTACCTAACATGCGGGTGTACTCATCTTCGCGCTGCAAGTCCACAGAAACCTTACCGTTGGAGATGAAATAATCTCTTGTGTCAATAATTCGTCCCTGAGCATCAAGACTGTTGCCGTCACTGTCCACATAATTGCCAAGCACATCCAGTCCTGGCCCTATAGAAACTGAAATGTTAGAGCCTTTTGTGAAAAATTTGAACATGAACTTAAGCAGTTGCATGCTGCCATAGTTGTCTTGCTCAGGGAAGTACCTGTCCTGCCCTTTTACATGGAGGTAGTCTTCTATCAGGTCGGGAGCCTCTAAAACAAAATGATAATTAAGCGTAACAGGAACAACGAAAATTTTTCTTACTTCTTCACCCTGGTTGGGTTTATCCAGATAGAGGTTACGTTGTGCTTCAACTGAAGTACTCAACAATCCAAGTCGCAGTCGTGACTCTATAGCGCCAGAACGAGATCGTGTGCCTCCTGGGAAAAACAAACTATGCGCTCCTTTTTGTAGGGCAATGTTAGAATACATTTTAAGTGTCTCAAGGTAGGGAAGGTTCTTTTTTCTTCTGTCCACCTTGTAGGCACCCAAGCTATTCATGAAATAAGCAATGATCTTAATGTTGAATAGGTTGAGACCCGCTCCGTACAAAAAGGCTGGTAAACCTAATGAATGAATAACCCAGCCAATTAAAACAGAATCTAAGTTGCTGAAATGAGTAGGCACCATTACTACTGTCCCTTTTTTCGCCAGTTTGCGAATCATTTTTGCCTTACCTACGATATGTATTTTATCTCGCAGGGTATACTTGCTTCTGAATATGGCTCCAAATTTTTTTACCCGAGAGCCATTGAGCAATCGTCTGAATCCAAATTTGATTACTGCTCTAGCAACTTTGTAGGAGCTTGGTTTGAAGTTACCTGCAATTTCATTGGCATACCGATAGCTTATTTTTCTCAGAATTTCATCTTCCTTTTTGGGAGTTTCATTCTCAGTACTGTTGCTCAATTCAACAAGGTCTTTCTTGATGTCAGCCCAAAACGCGTTCTCATCCGGAGGATCAACCCGCCACCGGTTTCGTTTCATTCTGTTTTGCTCGCGGTAAACAGTAGCTTCCAACTCATCGATGAGCTGCTTACGAGTGGGGCGTAACTCTTTAATCCGGATTACGGATTTCTCTGTCACCTCCTCTAAAAATTCTTTCCGGTTTTTACTGAGCTGATAGACAGGCCAGTTGGGTATCCCGTCAAGAATCGGTTCGTATCCTATATTTTTGTTCTTCTTTTCAACAATCTCCATCAACTATCAGGACAGGTGAACCCCAAAGATAAACCAGATTGCGGATTAGACTAAAATGGGGTGAAATATAAAACGGATAAAAGCCCGAAATACAAGCATTTAACATATTTTACCTTAACTAGATTTTTTCTAAGGCCTTACCCAGCGAATTGGCCATATCTTCAAATCTGGCTACGCATTGGGTAATAAAATCTTCATTAACAATAGTTTTCAACTCCTCCTCAGAAGTAAGGTCATATTCCTGAATCTTGAATGTTTGTTCAAAGGGACCCGATTCCAGTTTGATCAGGTACCTGTTGTTCCAGTGAAAAAAGGTGATGGTACATTTATTATGAACGATGTTTCCAATTACTCTCATAAGGGATAATTTTTGTTAATTTAAAAAGGTAATTGTTACGACACCTTCCGTTTACAGAATACCGCTAGCCGGAGGTTACGGTCTGGTGTGGAGTAAGTAAAATTGTTGAACATATTTATAAAGAAATGCCTCCATTGTACGTTCTATGGTGGACAAGTTGCGGTATTTTGCGATTGGTGTAACCTATTCTCCCGCATTATTGTTGTAAATTTAATCCGATTTTGACTGAATGGGCGTAACGAGCAAAAAATCTCCTTTATTCATCTTTTTCTTCGTGATGGGTGCTTTACTTTTGTCGACAACGGCAAAGGCAACTCACTTGCGTGCAGGAGAGATAACCGTTCAGCGCTTGAGCTGTACCGGTCTTACTTTCCGAATTACAATTACTGTTTACACCAACACGGGCTCTGATATAAAATTTGGAGAAGGGCTTTTGGATTTTGGAGATGGCAGTGATCCACACACAACTCCTATTGTTGATAATACCCTTCGCCCTGATCTTGGGCCTGAGGTAGCAACAGTATCCTATTCCATTAACCATACTTTTGGAGGGCCAGGTAAGTACATTATCAGTTATCTGGAACCCAATCGCAATGCGGGTATTTTAAATATGATTAACTCGGTAGAAACAAGATTCTACCTAGAAACAGTAATTAATATCGACCCATTTTTGGGATGTAGTAATTCACCACTCTTATTAGTACCTCCCATTGATAAAGCCTGTACGGGTGCTGCCTGGTTTCACAATCCTGGTGCTTACGATCCTGATGGAGATAGTTTGTCTTTTGAGTTTGCCATTCCTAAAAGAGAACAAGGGCAATTCGTAAATGGCTACCGCGACCCAAATGCACAGGAATTTTATAGCCTTACAGGTATTGATTACAGCACGGCCAATGAGGATCAGACAGGTCCACCCACATTTACTATCGATGCACAAACAGGAACTATCGTGTGGGACTCACCTGGTGCTCCAGGGGAGTATAACATAGCATTTCTTATTAAGGAATGGCGCAAGATCAAAGGGGCATGGATTCTATTGGGGTATGTAACACGGGATATGCAAATAATTGTTGAAGACTGTGATAACCAACGCCCGGAGTTACAGGTGCCACCAGACATTTGCGTGGAAGCGGGAACAGTTATTAACGAGGAGATTTTAGGCTTCGACCCGGATCTGGACAGTGTGAAGATTGAAGCCTTTTCTCAATTGTTTGGTATTAGCCCATCACCAGCTACTTACATCCCTAATCCGGCAAAATTTCAGTCTACCGCTGGACCAGGTCAGGCCAAGCTTACTTTCAATTGGGCAACCCAGTGTGAACACATTAAAGACCAGCCCTACCAGGTAGTGTTTAAGATTTCTGACAAGAATATACCAAGCCTGGTCTCCTTTCAAACCTGGAACATTACTGTGGTAGCCCCTGCACCCGTGTGGGTAGATGCTCAAGTTGATCTTGGCAACAGGGCTACCGACTTGAGTTGGGAATCCTATGCCTGCACCAATGCTGAAATAATTCAAATATGGAGAAGGGTAGACCAGTTTGCATATACACCCCCCGAGTGTGTTACCGGAATGCCTGATTTTCTTGGATATACCAAGATAGCAGATGTGGATGCTTCAACAACTACCTATCGCGATTCCAATGGAGGCAAAGGATTGGCTCCGGGAGCCGCCTATTGTTACCGACTGGTGGCTACATTTCCTTTCCCTGGAGGAGGGGAGAGTTATGTATCGGATGAAATTTGTATCCCACCTATTTTGGCTGATGCTCCTGTCATCACCAATGTCAATGTGGATAGAACCTCTAACACCGATGGACAAATTACTGTAAAGTGGAGGTCTCCATTTGATGTCGACAAAGTGCAATTCCCACCACCTTACTCTTATGAGGTGCTGCGCGCACAAGGGTTCTCAAGTGCTTTGCAAATAGTGAAACCTCATCCTGGCAGGTTAAGTGACTCAACCTTTGTGGACACGGCCTTAAACACGGAAGAAACGGTATACAACTATCGGATTATTGCTTTTGATGCTAACAACACCAGAGTAGATACTTCGGCCACAGCGTCTTCGGTGAGGCTGGAGGCAGGTTCGGAATTTGAACAGATATCATTGGCCTGGGCTGCAGATGTTCCCTGGAGTATTCAAACACAGGATTACCCGATGCATTTAATTTATCGAGGCCCTGCTGGTGCTACTGAAAGTCAAATGGTGTTGATTGATAGTGTGAATGTCAACGAAAAGCAATTCAGTTATGTGGATGCTGGCCAGTTCAATGGAGTACCATTGGACAATACACAAATATACTGTTACCGGGTACTTACGAGAGGAGCTTACGGCAATCCGGAAATTGATGAGCCGTTATTGAACTTCTCTCAGATCATTTGTGCTCAACCCAATGACGATGAAGCCCCTTGTACGCCTGAGTTGTCGATAATTGCTCGCAACTGCGATGAGTTTTTTGCCAGTAATTCTTGCGAACCTCAAACTTTCTCCAATACGCTACAATGGAAAAGGCCTGAGGACGCTGCATGCCGCGCTGACATTCGCAGCTACAACATTTATATTGCCAACAGGGTAGGGGATCCGTTTGAGCCCTATGTGACCAATGTCAGGGATACTTTCTTTATTGACACCAACCTCCCTTCCTTCGCTAGGTGTTATAAAATTTCTGCGGTAGATCGATCAGGTAATGAAAGCGAACTGAGTGAAGAATTCTGTTTTGACAATTGCCCCTACTATGAACTGCCTAATGTTTTTTCTCCGAATGGTGATTGCTACAACTCAAATTTTGAGGCATTTGGCAATGTAATTTTGGACGAAAACTCTTTCGACCCATGCGGGTCAAAAAGAGACATTGTTGATATAAGAAGCAAGTGTGCTCGATTTGTTGAGAGGGTAAATTTTGCAGTTTTTGATCGCTGGGGAAAAGAGCTCTATACTTATGCTTCAGGAGGTGAACGTACCATCTATATCAAGTGGGACGGAAAGGACAATGCAGGAGCAGAGGTGCCTGGTGGTGTTTACTTCTACTCAGCAGATGTGATATTTGATGTAGTAGATCCATCACAAAAAAGCAAAAACTATAAAGGATGGGTGCACCTGATACGGTAGTAAACGCTGTCGTATTGTTTGATGGAGTATGCAATCTTTGTAATGGCTCAGTTCAATTCATTATCAAGCGAGATAAAGCCAATAAATTTCATTTTGCAGCACTTCAGTCGAAATACGGACAAGCCCAATTAAGTCTGTTGGGTATTCCTTCATCCTCACTTCAAAGTATTGTGTTAATAAAAGGTGATCGGTTTTATCAACGGAGCAATGCCGTTCTTGAAATCGCCAAAATGTTAGGAGGACTTTGGTCTTTGTTCTATGTTTTCAAAATTGTTCCTGCATTTTTGCGTGACTGGATTTACAATGGCCTCGCCAACAACCGGTACAAATGGTTTGGGAGACAGGATCAGTGCATGATTCCAACCCCTGCACTTAAGGCACGCTTCCTGGATTAGCCTGGTTTCTTAATTTTGAAATTATTTTTACCTTGACGCTGAACATCAGAACCCAAAATCCAGAATCCAGAATCCAGAATCCAGAATCAAGTTTACCAGAATCCACTTTAATTATGAACGCATATATATTTCCGGGACAAGGCGCACAGTTTGTAGGTATGGGCAAAGACCTGTACGAAAACCCAATGGTTAAGAGTGTTTTTGATGATGCCAACAAGATTCTCGGATTCAATATCACCGACATTATGTTTAGCGGCACTGCTGATGAATTAAAGCAGACCAAAGTAACGCAACCTGCCGTTTTTATTCATTCCATAGCTGTGGTGAAGGCTGCACAAGAGTTTAAGCCCGATATGGTGGCAGGTCACTCATTAGGAGAGTTCTCTGCTTTGGTAGCTAACCAGACACTTTCCTTTGAAGATGGACTTAGATTGGTATCAAAACGTGCAATAGCCATGCAAAAGGCTTGTGAGATCAACCCATCTACCATGGCCGCTATTCTGGGCCTTGATGATAAGGTAGTAGAAGAAATATGTGCAGGTATTGATGAGGTGGTGGTAGCTGCCAATTATAACTGTCCCGGCCAATTGGTAATATCAGGTTCGATGAAAGGGATAGAAATAGCTTGTGAAAAATTAAAAGCCGCAGGCGCGAAGCGTGCCCTTCCTCTTCAGGTTGGGGGGGCATTTCACTCTCCCTTGATGGAGCCTGCTCGCGAAGAGTTGGCGTCAGCAATTGATGCCACTACTTTTAGCCAGCCTATTTGTCCGGTATATCAAAACGTAAACGCCAAGCCATCCACGGATGTGGCAACCATCAAGAGTAACCTCAATGATCAGTTGACTGCTCCTGTTCGGTTTACTCAGTCCATTCAAAACATGGTGAATGATGGCGCTAAAAACTTTATTGAATGCGGACCGGGAAAAGTGCTACAGGGTCTTGTAAAGAAAATAGCGCCAGAGGTAGAAGTGAGGAGCCTTTGAACAAGTAATTAACTATGCTGGTATGTAGGGCCATACATCCAGCTTGTCAGGGCACTCAGTCAGTAACTCTTCAATAGTTTTATTCAATTCGGGGTGAACGAGTTGGGGTGCAATCTCCTGTAGCGGTAATAGTGTAAATCTGCGAGAAGGGATGCCCGGGTGCGGGATAGTGATACGTTCATCACTAATCACCTCATCTCCATAAAATAAAATATCCAGGTCGATGATACGCTCGCCCCACTTTACTTTTCGCTGTCTACCCAATGTGGTTTCAATCCCCAAGAGCTTTTCCAATAGGGAATGCGCATCGATATGCGTTTTTAGCATAATTACCTGATTGAGAAAATCAGGCTGGTCTTCCTTTCCCCATGCTGCGGTTTCATAAATCGCAGAAGAGTAAAGGATGGTGCCAATTTTATCACCAATGTGTCCTCGTGCCATGGAGATGTTGGTCTCTCGATTCCCGAGATTGGTGCCCAGCAGTAGGTAGGTGTTTTTTTGCATTTAATCTTTCGAAGCAGTAAAAATAGTATTTCGTGGCAATCCATACAGCCTTTTCAGGTATTGATTACCATAATGAATAAGGAGATACTGCTGCTGTTTAACTAAGTTTGTAGCCCAAAAAGTTTATGCTATGGGATTCTTCAAAAATTTCTTTGCCTCCTGCCTGGGTTCAATTGTAGCCCTGATTATCGTTATTTTCCTGGGTGGAATGGTTTTTTCATTTGTTATCTCCAGTGGAAAGGAAGTGACAGTGGGTGATAATTCAGTTTTGTACCTGGATTTGGCAGCTCCTGTAGTAGAGCAGGCAGTAGATGATCCCGTGGCTGAGATGATCGGAGGGCAACAGTCTATAGGTTTGCTACAACTTAAGGAAGCCATCGCTTCCGCTAAAAATGATTCGAAGATCAGAGGGATATACCTCAATACAAGTTTTCTTATGGCTGGCTCTGCCAGTATTGAAGAGATAAGACATTCATTGGAAGACTTTAAAAAATCAGGAAAATGGGTAGTGGCCTATGCGCCTGCCTACACAGAAAGTTCTTATTATCTGGCAAGCGTTGCCGATAAAATTTATATGAATCCAGCGGGACAATTGGAATTCAATGGATTGGCGATAGAAGTCATGTTTTATAAGGGGATGTTGGATAAGCTGGAAATAAAACCACAAGTGTTTAGGGTAGGGGATTTTAAAAGTGCAGTCGAGCCATTTGTGAGAGAAGATTTAAGTGATGAGAATAGAATGCAACTGAATTCACTGATCAATGGTATTTATGATGAGATGTTGGAGGGAATAGCTACAGTACGAAACATACCATTAGCTGAATTGAAAGCATTGTCCAATAAAATGACCATACGCTCTGCGGAAGAAGCTGTTGTTCACGGGCTGGTAGATGCGCTTTATTATGATGATCAGGTGAGGGGTGAAATCAGGGAGCGTTTGAGTTTGGATAAGGATGAAGACATTACTTTTGTCCGATATAATACTTACAAAAAAAGCGTCACCCCATCCACGGCTCGTAATGAAATTGCAGTGATTATTGCTGATGGAGAGATTATGCCAGGGAAGGCAGAGAATGGTATTGTAGGCGCTACTACTATTGTAAAAGAACTAAGGAAGGCCCGCACCGATGATAGGGTAAAGGCCATTGTGTTGCGCGTCAATAGTCCGGGTGGTGTTTATCAGGCTGGAGATGAAATGTGGAGGGAAATAGTATTAACTGCGAAAGAGAAGCCCGTCATTGCCTCTATGTCGGACTATGCGGCCTCAGGCGGTTATTATATGGCGATGGCTTGCGATACCATCGTAGCGCAGCCTACTACCATTACAGGATCAATTGGAGTGTTCAGTGTTCTGTTTGACATGAGCAGCTTTCTGAAGAATAAAATAGGCATCACTACGGAAGAAGTAAAAACGGGAGAGGTAGGAGGGCTAACGATAACCCGACCACTTACTGATGTTGAAAAAAGCATCTGGCAAAAGCAGACGGATGAAATTTACGAGGTTTTTATAAGCAAGGCGGCTGAAGGTAGAAATATGAGTGTGGAGGAGATCAAGAAAATTGCATCAGGCAGAGTATGGACAGGGGCACAAGCCAAAGACAACGGCTTAGTAGATGTGTTAGGAACTTTCAATGACGCAGTTGATTTAGCTGCTGCAAGTGCAAAGATGGGCGATGACTATCGCATCCGTTACTATCCGCAGCCTAAGAGTTTCTTAGAACAACTCACTGGTGATTGGGAAGAAGAAATGCGCACCCGCGCTTTGAAAAGCGAAATGGGAGAAGCCTACCACTTTTATCAAAAATGGGAAAAGGTAAAACACTATCAGGGCGTTCAGGCAAGATTTCCGTTTGAGATGGAGGTGAGGTGATTTTAAGGCATAAAAAAGGCAACCCTTTGGGGGTCGCCTTTTGCTGCAGCATTAATGAATGTTTTTTATATACTTGCTCTGTTGCTCTCAGAGTAGCCAGATTTTTCAACGCCTGTAATTGGTGTAGTCTTCTCTATTGTTGATTCAGACTCAGATACAGAACCATAGGACACAAAACCAAATAGTGCAACTGCCAACATTAATGTTATTACTGATAAAGCTAATTTTTTCATTGTTGTAAAGTTTAGACTTTTTGAGTTTCAGTTGATCCATCAGTAGTGCGAGGCTCAATATTTTCCTCGGTGCATGAAGTGGCAATTCCAGTGATTAATACGAAGATGACGAGATACAGATACTTTTTCATAACTTTAGTTTGGTTTTTAATTATAAATGTCTTTAAATGTATTGTGAGTGAACGGAGCAAATTTATGACAGCCCAACCGAATATCATTTGTCATCGGGATAAGTATTGGTACTTGCGTTATTCTATTTCTTTTTTACTCTTATTTTTTTGCAATTTTGGGTGCTTTGCGCAAAGCTCAAAGGCTGAAATATTAAAGGATTTTGGTAGAACAATTGAAAAAGACCATGACAGCCTGTACTATGAGCTATTTAGAGTTACACTCTATGAAGACTTAACATCTGCAAAGGAGTATGCATTTAAGTCTTACCATCTAGCGAAGAAGTTCGGGCATAACGAGCTGCTAACAAAGGCTTGCCGGGGATTAGGGCTAGTATTCTACAGGCTATATGTGCCTGATTCAGCAAGTATTTACTACAACGAGGGGATTGAGGTCGGTAAAAAATACGGGTATAATAGGCTCCTTGTATATATCTATAATGATTATGGAAGGCTTTTTGAGAGTCAAGACGTTTATGATAGCGCTTTACGATACTATAATCTCTCACTTGAAAATGCCGTCTCGAATAACTTAGAAGAGGATCAAGCTTTTGCCTTAAATAATATTGGACTTGTATTTTATTATCTGCGCAATTTTGATGAATCGTTAAATAATTTGTTGGCTGCGGTCGAAATAAAGAGGAAACTTGGACTGAATAATGTTCTTAACCTATTAAATGTTGCGCTCGTATACAACGATCAGGGAAAATATGATGAGGCTATCGAGATATTGCAAGAGGTTGAATCTTCTTGCGATGAGGGGTGCTCAGATTTTGTCTTAGCAGACCTATATTTCAACATGGGTACGGCTCTTTACGCCAAATCTGATAATGACAAGGCATTCAGCTATTTTGTAAAGACTTTTGAGATTGCAAAGAGATCGGAGAATAAGAAAAAGATTGCATGGACACACTACTTCTTTGCCTTGTTCAAAATTGAGAAAAAGGACTTCAATGGGGCTTTAGAAGATTTGGAGGAGTCTGACCGAATTGCTGGTGAGATCAAATTAAGAAGACTACAACGTGATGTCTTCGAAAAATTTGTTAGCGTCTATTCTGAGCAGAACAACTTATCAAAAGTTGTTGAATTTCAGAACAAATTTATAGCAATCAAAGACTCTATATTCAACGAGCAACTTGCTAGCAATCTCAAAGATATCCAACTCGATGCCCAGCGGAAACAATCAGAAGTAATCATTCAGCAGAAGGACACAGAGATCGAGAGGGTTCGCCTAATCACCACTCTGGTGGGTATTATTTCGGTGTTGTTGGTAATTGTATCCATTCTTATTTACCGCAACTACAGGGTTAGCCACAGGATGAAAGGAATTTTAGAAAAGGAGATTGATAAACGCACTAAAGAGCTCGTGAAAAGTAATGCGGATCTCACACAAATGACTCAGGAGTATGATCAATTGGTGTACCGCGCCTCTCATGATATTAGGGGGCCGCTGGCTACCCTAATGGGGCTTACTAACATTGCTAAGCAGGATACAGAAGAGCCATTACGCGTGCGCGACTATCTGGCTAAAATTGAGTCTACTGCCCATGGCTTAAATCAAACTTTAAGTCAGTTGATGGAAACCAATCGCATTCGCAATCTTCCTATTTGTATCGAGGAAGTGGATTTGGGTAAGTTGGTAGATGAAGTGTACAGTTCATTTAAAAACCTTAATCATTTCCCACTTATTTCATTGCGCATAGAAAGAGGAGACTGGAAGAAATCACTGATGTCGGATAAAAACTTAATTGGTTTTGTACTGAGTAAATTATTGGATAACGCGTTTCATTATTTTGCTTCACACAAGCAGGAGAAGTACATCAAGGTATCCTGGTCTCAAACTGAGAACACTACCACCATCGCTGTAGAGGATAACGGACTGGGGATAAATGACCAGGCGAGAGAGAAAATATTTCAATTGTTTTACGTAGCCAGTGATGTGCACGGAAGCGGTCTGGGATTGTTCCTGGCGCAGATGGCCGCCAATAGATTAGGAGGCCGTGTTATCCTTGCACGCTCTTCAGGCCCTACTATTTTCAAACTGATTATCTCTACCAATCTGGCTAAACTGGAGTTGGAAGACCGGCCGATGATGAGTGTAACAGGCTAGAATACCGAAACCTAATTATGACCTTTGGTCATAAAGATTCCATTCAGTTGCTCTTGTAAAGTATTTCAAAATCTTACTTAATATGATGTAAGAAAGTGGTTTGAATTTGTCAAAAAGCAATCTTTTTTGACGTATTAGTATTTTTTATTGCAAGTATTTCAGTTCCTGATACAATGTGTTTTGTCCGAAGTCACTGGCAATCTTCTATTTGACTTCATGCAACAATACATCTGGGTAGGATTGTCGATCTTATAACTATATAATTATGATTGTATCTTGCGAATTGTGTTTAAGTTAAAATTGAGAGAATTAAAATTGGGCAAAGTAAAGCCCATCCAACTATTAGTTGAAAGGGCTTAAGTATGTGTAGATATTAACTAATCAAATTGGTTTCTGTCAGTTAGAGCAAATGGTTGCATGGGTTCTTTATCACTTAGTGAGTTTTCGATTGTAACCTTTGACGCTTTCACTTTCTTGCTTGAAGTATTTGTTGCCAAGACAAAAGAAAATAGAGAAGCTATGACAAGTAACAAAAACAGAAGTTTTAGTTTCATGGTCAGAGGGTTAGTTTATTTGCAACCCCATTGACAAGGATCAGGAGAGTTTCCGCCTCCATCTTGTGGACGGATATTTTCTTCTGTGCATGATGAAATGGCGAAAGAAGTAACAAGAGCAAATACTAGCGTGTAGAATAATTTTTTCATGGTTTAAGATTTAATTAAGATTGGTTACTTTTTTGTTTTAAATTCAACAGCACAAATGTGTGCAACTTGGATACACTTTAAAGTGTAAATGAATTTTTGATGGCACTTATGTACCTAAAAATCAATTAGTTATAAATGAGGAGAGCAAGACTAGTATTTGTTATAATCATTTTCACAGTCGTAGAATTTGCTTATGCCCAGTCTTCAGAAATTGATTCTCTCCAGAAGGCATTATCTTTTGCTGAGGGTAATAATCGTTTTGAAGTGTTAATTGAGTTGTTCAAAAATAATTTGAATGTAAACTATGATTCTGCGTTATACTATTCATCACTTGCGGTAGCTCAAGCAAGACAAAACGGGGATAGCCTTTCAATTGTTAAAGCATACAATGCAAAAGGTTGGGTTCGTATGAAGTTGGGAATTTCACTTTGTATTCCTGATTTTGAATACGCACTTGAAATCGCTAGGAGGAATAAATTCAACGATCAAATAAAGTTTTTATTGAATAACCTGGCGATGACCCACAGTGATTTTGCTAATTATGATAAGTCGCTTGATTACAATTTCCAATCTCTGCAATTCAGGCAAAGAGAAGGAAAAGCCGTTGATATAAGTATAGCTTTGAATAATATAGGTATTGTTTATTCAAGTCTACAGGACTATGAAAATGCGCTTAATTACTTTATACAATCAAAGGATTTAAAGGAGAGCAATGGAATAAGTTATGATCTTGATAGAGCGTATACAAATATTGCTTTGGCTCACTTTAATTTAGAGAACTATGACCTAGCGCTAGATAATATTTCTAAAGTGCTAAAAATATGCGTGGATGGGTGTAACGAGGAGATTCAGGTGGAAGCCCATTATGCTTTAGCCAAGATATCGATGAAGAAGAACTTATTATCGAAAGCACGGGGTGAATTAGATAAGACCATAATGATCGCTCGAAGAATTGGTTCAATTATGTACGAATCTCAAGCGCTTCATTTAAATGCCGTAATAGAACTTAAAGAGAACAAGCCAAATAAAGCGCTAACCTATTTGAATGAAAGTCGCTCAGCACTAGTCGGAACTAACTTGAGAGACCAAACATTAAATAATTATTTGTTGTATATCTCCATATACAATGATTTGGGAGATTATCAATCCGCATCAGAATTTCAGCAAAAATATATTGAACTGAACAGAGAGATATTTAGTGGTGACTTAATCAAAAATATTTCTAGAATTCAAACTGAGCACGAAGAACGAGAAAACATCAAAACAATTGCCGCCAAGGATCAGGTACTTGCCCTTCAGGATGAAATCATAGCCCGGCAAAAACAACAATATGCGTTTATCATAACCATCACCTTCCTTACGCTTGGTTTAGCCTTCGTGATGTATCGTGCCAATCAGTCGCAACGAAAGATCAATCAGGAGTTAGCGAAGGCCAAGGAAACCATTCAGACACAAAACGAAATGTTGAGTAATGCCAACCTTCAATTGGAAAGCGAAGTAGAGGAGAGGACGCGAGAACTGGTAGAGTCCAATGAATCCTTGGTAAAGGTGAATGATGAAATGGATAATTTTATCTACAAGACTTCTCATGACATCCGGGGCCCGCTGGCCAGTTTGAAGGGTATTTGCAACGTAGCCATGATGGATGTAAAAGATGAGGCCGCGCTGGATTACCTCAATAAACTGGATACTTCAGCCGCGAAGCTGAATGCCATCTTGAGCCGGCTCCTGATCATCAATCAAATCAATCATTCTATTTTAACACCAGAGAAGATCAATTTTGAAGAGCAAATAGCGGAAATTCTGGAACTGGAAAAGAAAAAAGAACTGCCGGACAGAATTGATATCTCCTACAACGTGGAGCCTGATTTAGATTTTAGATCCGATAAGGAGATGGCAAAAATTATACTGGAAAACCTAATCGACAACGCCATCAAGTACCACAACAACTCCCTACGGGTAGACCCGTTTGTGCGAATCGAAATTGGCAAGGAGGGGAAATGGGTGAGTGCTAAGGTAATTGATAACGGAATTGGAATTGATGAGGAAAGCAAGGAAAAAATATTTCAACTGTTCGTGAGGGCTTCAGAGCGTTCGGATAGTGGTGGTATCGGCTTGTACCTCTCTAAGTTAGCCACTATAAAGTTGGGCGGAGATATCGTGGTATCTAAATCAGAGGAAGGTTATACCGTTTTTAAGGTCTTATTTCCACCCGATTTGGTTCCTGTTATTGAAAAGCGAAAAGCAGAGGATTTGAGGCGAGAAAAACAGAAACAAAAAGTGCTAAAGGTCACCTAATTTTCTCCTCAATCGCCATCTTTGCATTTTGCAAAACTGGAAGTGTAAGTATACATGGGAAAAGAGAAAACCTTTAAGCGATATACAGTAACGGCTGCATTACCCTACGCCAACGGACCCAAGCACATTGGTCATTTGGCTGGTGCGTATATCCCATCAGACGTATATTCGCGGTATCTACGGCTCAATAATAAGGATGTAGTCTTTGTATGTGGCAGCGATGAGCATGGTACAGCTATACCCAACCAGGCACTTAAGGAGCATACTACTTCTCAGGCGATCATCGATAAGTACCATGCCTTGATTCGCGATTGTTTGTACAAGTTGGGAATCTCATTTGACGTGTATCACCGAACAAGTGATCCACTCCACCATAAAACTTCCCAGGAATTTTTTCTCAACTTGTTCAACAAGGGATTGCTCGCGGAAGAAACTTCAGAACAATATTATGATGATGAAGCAAAAGCTTTTTTGGCGGATCGCTACATCATTGGCACTTGTCCGAAGTGTGGTCATACCGAGGCTTACGGAGACCAATGTGAAAAATGCGGATCCTCTTTGAGTCCAAGAGAATTGATTAATCCAAAATCTACTCTTTCAGGAAAAGTGCCCATATTAAAACCTACCAAACATTGGTACCTGCCGCTAGACAAATATGAGGGCTGGTTGCGCCAATGGATTTTGGAGGACCATAAAAAAGATTGGAAGGTGAATGTTTATGGGCAATGCAAATCTTGGATAGATGCCGGATTGCAATCCAGGGCCATGACGCGGGATTTGGATTGGGGTATTAAAGTGCCATTGCCGGATGCGGAAGGAAAGGTACTTTATGTTTGGTTTGATGCTCCAATCGGCTACATCTCTGCAACACGGGCTCTTTTTCAAGAGTTGGCTGCTGGCAAAAAGAATTACTCCACTCCACAACGTGATTTTGGAAAAGTGAATGAAGAGGATTGGAAGGCCTACTGGCAGGATGAGGAATCCAAGCTTGTTCATTTTATTGGAAAGGATAATATCGTATTCCACTGTATTATTTTTCCAATCATGTTGCACAGCTCTGAGGAGTACATCGTACCTCAAAATGTGCCGGCCAACGAGTTTATGAACCTGGAAGGGGACAAGATGTCTACCAGTAGAGGATGGTCCATAGAAATGCATGAGTACCTGGAAGACTTTCCAGATAAACCAGATGTGTTGCGTTATGCATTGCTTACTAATCTTCCAGAGACCAAAGACAGCGAATTTACCTGGAAGGATTATCAAAGTAAAAACAACAATGAGCTGGTAGCCATTTTTGGAAACTTTGTGAACAGGGCCATGGTACTTACGCACAAATACTTTGAAGGAAAGGTGCCCGCACAAGGGGCACTGGATGAATTGGATAAAAATGTAATCAAAGCATTGGGTGAGTTTCCTTCTAAAATTGGAGGAGCTATAGAAAACTATAAGTTCAGAGAAGCTACTGCTCATCTTATGGATCTCGCGCGCTTAGGGAATAAGTACCTGGCGGAAACCGAGCCATGGAAGTTAGCCAAAACGGATATGATAAGGGTGGCAACTATTCTTAACCTTTCTCTTCAGATCGCAGCTAATCTGGCGGTGTTATCGGCACCTTTTTTACCTTTTAGCGCTGAAAAACTGAAAGGTATATTGAAGCTGGAATCGTTCAATTGGGATGAAACCGGTTCAGTAGATTTACTGAAAGACGGACACCAGTTGAGTGTGGCAGAATTATTATTTGAAAAGATAGAAGACGAGGTGATAGCTACTCAAATCACACGCCTTAATGAAAATAAGAAAAAGATGGAATTACAAAATCAATCAGCAGAGCCGGCCAAAGCTGAAATTACATTCGATGATTTTTCCAAAATGGACATGCGCATTGGTAAAGTGATTTCTGCTGAGAAAGTAGAGAAATCAAAAAAACTACTCAAGATGCAGGTGGATACCGGTATTGATACGCGAACTGTATTGAGCGGAATTGCAGAACACTATTCACCTGAAGAAATGGTAGGTAAACAAGTGACTATACTCGTTAACCTTGCACCAAGGAAAATAATGGGCTTTGAATCTCAGGGAATGATATTGATGGCTGAAGATAAGGATGGTGCGCTCAAGTTGATCAGTGCCGGAGAGGTTGTTTCCCCCGGATCGATGATTAGTTGAGATAGTCCATGGACAATGGACTATCAACTGTTGAAAAGACTCATCGTTCGGTGGATGCCAATGGTGGTAAAAGAAAGAATCATTTCTTCTGCTTTGTCCATGAGTGCGGGAAGTGTTTCAAATTCAACACCATCGAAATTGCTAAGCACATAATTTACCTGCTGACCTTTCCCAAAATCATTCCCGACTCCAAACCTAAGTCTTGGGTAATCCTGGCCTCCTGTTAGTTGTTCTATATTGGTAAGACCGTTGTGACCTGCAGCACTTCCTTTGGCTCTCATCCTTAATGTGCCGAAGGGCAAGGCCAGATCGTCAACTACAACCAATAAGTTTTCCTTGGGAATTTTCAGTTCTTGAAGCCAATAGGCAATGGCTTTGCCACTGAGGTTCATGTACGTATTGGGTTTGATAAAGTGGATTTGCCGCCCCTTGTGTTTTAATTCTGCTTTGTCGGCATACCTGCTGGTGGAGAACGTAATCCCTTTGTTATCTGCAATGCGATCAAGAATTAGGAAACCAATGTTGTGGCGTGTGAGCTCATACTCAGCCCCAATATTTCCCAAACCTGCAATTAGATACTTCATGGATTAAAATTACTACGGGTTTTCTTGGTATAAACACTGGCAATAAAATAAAAATCCCGTTCCGAACATGCCGAAACGGGATTTTTGAAAATAAGAATTGATTATTTCTTAGGAGCTTCCTTCTTTGGTTCTTCACCTTCAGCAGGGGCAGCAGCCTCTGCAGGAGCAGCAGCTTCCGCAGCAGCAGCCTCGTCAGCAGCCATTTTAGCTGCACGAGGAACTTCTACAACAGCGATCGAAGCTCTCTTCGGGTCAAGGAAGACCAGGTTAGGCATCTTCATATCCATTATCTTAATGGCATGATGGAAATCCAGTGTGGTTACGTCCACATCGATATGCTCAGGCATATCTTTAGGGAAGCCATGCACTTTTAGTGTTGCCTTCTTACGTACCAAAGTACCACCTTTGGACACACCAGCAGCCTGTCCTATCAAGCGGATTGGAATATCCATTTTAATTTTTCTGCCTTCAGCGATTTGCAGGAAGTCTGCATGCAGGATAATCTCACTTACAGGGTGAAATTGTACTTCCTGAAGAATGGCCTGATGCTCTTCTCCCTCAATGTTGAGGTGTACAAAGTGAGCATCGTTGGTATAAACGAGTTCACGAAATAAAATCATTGGCGCGACAAAATGCACTTGCTCTCCTCCTCCATACATTACGCATGGAACGTTGCCCTCTTCACGAGCGCGCTGTGCACCTACTTTGCCGAGATTTGCTCTTTTATACCCTATAATCTCGATGGTTTTCATAAATAATTATTGTTTAAAGTTTAATTGTTACAAACGGATGAATAAAGAACTTACCGATTCATGATCGTGAATCTTTCTGATTGCCTTGGCAAACAAATCAGAAACGGAAAGCACTTTAATTTTTTTAGATTTCTTTTTAAGAGGAATAGTATCTGTGACAGCAAGTTCATCTAATACTGAGTTTTCTATTGTCTCATAAGCAGCACCAGACAATACCGGATGTGTACATACTGCACGTACCGATTTGGCTCCTCTTTCTTTGATCAAACCTGCGGCCTTGCATATGGTACCTGCGGTATCTACCAGGTCGTCCACCAATACCACATCTTTACCTTCTACTTCTCCAATGAGTCGCATGGACTCTACCTTATTGGCTTCTTTGCGGTATTTATCGCAAACAGCTAGTTCAGCATCAAAAAATTTGGCAAAACTTCTCGCCCTTTTAATTCCACCAACATCAGGGGAGGCGAACATAGTATTTTCCATGCCCAACGACTTGAGGTAGGGTACGAAAATGTAGTTTCCATCCAAGTGATCAACAGGGATATCAAAAAAGCCTTGAATTTGGTCAGCGTGAAGGTCAAAAGTCATTACACGACTGGCTCCAGCAGCTGAAAGCAGGTTTGCAATAAGCTTTGCAGCAATCGAAACGCGTGGCTTGTCCTTTCTGTCCTGCCTTGCATATCCAAAATAGGGGATAATGACATTTACATTTTGCGCACTGGCTCTTTTTGCAGCATCGATCATCAGCAAGAGCTCCATGAAATTATCCGAGGGGGCAAAAGTAGACTGAACGATGAAAACGTCATGTCCTCTTACTGATTCCATGATAAATGGAGACATTTCCCCATCGCTAAAATGCTGGTATTTTACTTCTCCGAGCGGTTCACCATAGGCGTGTGCAATTTTTTCAGCCAGGTAGGTAGATGCTTCTCCGGAAAAAATTTTAACTGCCATTTTTTGAACCTTATAAATGTTAATCCCGGTCCCTTTTAAGGGAACCGGGATATTGTTGCCCGACTAGGGCTCGAACCTAGACTTTCTTGAATCAAAATCAAGCGTGTTGCCAGTTACACCATCGGGCATTAACTCCCATTTTGGGTGGGCAAAGGTAGAACTTTTTTTAAAAAGGTAAAACGGACTTTTAAATCATTTTTAATTCAAAAAGCCACATTTTGGGAGATGAGGGGCTAGTTTAAATCTCCTTCGGAAATGACAGTGCGCCCTTCTACAAAACCATCTGCCCAAAAGCGGTATTTGTCCAAAATGGAGATTACAGCATTTTTAAGGTGTCTTTGATTTTGAAAGTCAATTCCGCCATAGAGTGTAGTGGCATAACCCTGCCAAACAGATCTGTTTTGTCGTCTATCAAAAAGTTGAATAAGAAGGGTGCCGGAATTCATATTGTATTTTAATTGATCATATTCAAGACTTTGATCTTGACCCTTTACCCATTCCTCAATATCAGGCTGATTGTAGCCATTGAAATTGAGACTGTCAGTAAACATTTTGAAGCCAACAATCAGATGAGGCCTTCTATCGGTTTGGCGGTATCCCAAAAACTTCATTCTGGATAAAATACTTTTTTCGATGAGGGTATTGGTCATGGAAGAGTCTTCCATGCCAACGGGACGCATGATATCAAAAGTCCGATACTTTTTAAAAGTACCAGAGTAACTATAGTCGTACTCTACGGGTAGTTCTTTATACCCCAAACAGGAGGAGAGAAGGGCCGGGATAATGATAAGCAAGTAGATATACTTCATAGTCCAGTAGTAATTTTTGATTTATATGAAAAGTTACCACAAATCAGACGATCTAACAAGATGCCTGTGCGACATTTTGAAGGATTAACCCATTAATAATCTACTGTTGCTTTTCTTTTACCCAGTCCATTGCATTGGTAAATGCCTCAATCCAGGGCGAAACCTGATCGCCTTTTCTATTGGTTGGATAGAAAGGCCAGTTCCATGGAAACAAGGATCTTTCGATATGTGGCATAATGGCCAGATGCCTTCCATCATGCGATGTAAGCGCTGCAACAGAAAAATCTGAATCATTAGGATTGCCGGGATACGCAGTGTGTGAATAGGTAGCCGCAATTTGGAATTTAGACTGGTCATCTGGTAATTGGAACCGACCTTCTCCATGAGCTACCCACACACCCAGTCGGGCGCCTTCAAATGATTGAAGCATCACTGAATTTGTTTTAGGGATGGTAATGTTGATGAAGTTGGATTCGTATTTCATAGATCCATTGTGCTGCATCTTTGGATGATCCTTCCACTCTGGGTATACCAAACCCAGCTCCATCATCAACTGACAACCATTGCACACGCCAAGGCTAAGGGTATCCTTGCGTTCATAGAAATTATCAAGTGATGCTTTTGCCTTAGGATTATAAAGAAATGCCCCTGCCCATCCTTTGGCTGAGCCTAACACATCTGAGTTGGAGAAACCACCTACGAATGCAATCATATTTACATCAGACAGGTCTTCTTTTCCGGAAACCAAATCGGTCATGTGGACATCCTTTACATCAAAGCCAGCGAGGTAGAGAGAATAAGCCATTTCTCTGTCACCGTTTACTCCTTTTTCTCTAATGATGGCGGCTTTAACTCCTGTTGGTTTTCTTCTCTTTGGATCAATATGGTATGTACTCAATTGACCATCAAACCTGGGTTGAATTTGGTAAGCCAACTCCTGCTTTGCGTAGTTGTTCTTTCGTTGTTCAGCATGTGCCACTGGCCGCTGCAACTGATCCATCAAAAATGAAGTTTTGAACCAGGTATCTCTCAATGCATCAATGTCTAGTTGATGAGAATCAGTTTGAGTTTTTACGGAGAGTAATCGCTCTGCGGTAACTGTACCTAATGTAGTATAAGTGACTCCGAGTTTTGCTAGTTCTTCCTCAGCCTTACCATCATTGCTCACTTGAATTAAAACGCCAGGGTTTTCACTAAAAAGTATGTTGATAGGATCGTTGCCAAGAGAGCTAACATCTACATTAAGTCCAACATTTGAAGTCGGAAAGCACATTTCCAATAAAGCGGTTATCATTCCACCAGCAGAAATATCATGACCGGCAAGAATGAGTCCTTTCTTTATTAATTGCTGAATGGCCTCGAAGGATTGTGCAAAATATTTTGGGTCGGTAACACCGGGTACCTGATTACCTAATTGGTTGATTACTTGGGCAAAGCTACTTCCGCCAAGTGCGCGTGCGTGCTTTGAAAAGTCAACGTAAAGTATTTTTGAACCTGCCACATTTTGTAATGCAGGAGAAACAGTTTTTGTAATGTCTTCTACTTCGGCTACAGCCGAGATAATGACTGTGCCTGGTGAATACACAACATCCCCGTTGGGATATTTTTGGGTCATGGAAAGAGAATCCTTTCCAGTGGGCACATTGATTCCTAAAGCCAAAGAAAAAGAACTTACGGAAGCTACTGCCTGATAAAGACGCGCATCTTCTCCTTTGTTCTTGGCTGGCCACATCCAGTTGGCACTTAATGAAATTCCTTTAAGTCCGTTGGACAACGGAGCCCAGACAATGTTAGTCAACGCTTCGGCAATAGCCAGTTGACTTCCGGCTGCGGCATTAACCAACGAAGCAGATGGAGCATGTCCAATTCCGGTAGCTACACCTTTGTTACTAAGAAAATCGAGTGCCATTACGGAAACGTTATTCAACGGGAGTTGAATAGCACCGCAAGTTTGTTGTGTTGCAACTCTTCCGGTTACACAGCGGTCTACTTTATTGGTAAGCCAATCCTTACACGCCACACTTTCCAACTGAAGCACCGCATTGAGGTACTCGCTAAATAAAGAAGTATCGTACTCTAATTTTGGATAATTGGATTGTGGTGTTTCATCGGTAAGCACAGTTTTTGGTGATGAACCAAATAAATGATTCACCATCAAATCAAACGGCAAAGTTTTTTTCTCGTTATTGATAAACTTCAGTTCATTGTCGCCAGTGGCAGTGCCTACCACGTACATGGGCGCGCGCTCCCTCTCGGATACTAGCCTTAGTGTTTCTACATCTTTTTCACTGATGGCAATCCCCATTCGCTCCTGCGATTCGTTGCTGATGATTTCTTTATCAGAAAGAGTAGGATCACCAACGGGCAGTTTATCGATCTCGATAGTGCCACCTGTATCTTCGAGCAATTCTGAGAAGCAATTCAAATGACCGCCAGCTCCATGGTCATGGATGGATACGATCGGGTTGTTTTTCATTTCTACCATAGCACGAATGGCATTCATCACCCGCTTTTGCATTTCAGGGTTAGATCTTTGAATGGCATTGAGTTCTATGGCATTACCAAACTCTCCCGTGGCTACGGAAGATACAGCACCACCACCCATACCTATGCGGTAGTTGTCTCCTCCTATCATTACGATTTTATCTCCTGCTTTGAGTTTCTCTTTTTTACTGTCTTTTTCTTTTCCATAGCCGACACCGCCCGCCATCATGATCACCTTGTCGAAACCGTACTTCTTGTCTTTATCAAAATGTTCGAAGGTGAGCACACTTCCGCCAATGAGCGGTTGCCCAAACTTGTTGCCAAAATCACTGGCACCATCAGAAGCTTTGATGAGTATTTGAGCGGGTGATTGGTACAACCACTTTCGCGCTTCAAATTTCTTTTCCCATGATCTGCCGTTTTCAAGTCTGGGGTAGGAGGTGATGTATACCGCAGTGCCCGCTAATGGGAGCGATCCTTTTCCGCCAGCCAGTCGGTCTCTGATTTCTCCACCCGAGCCTGTTGCCGCTCCGTTGAAAGGTTCAACCGTTGTAGGAAAGTTGTGTGTCTCTGCTTTAAGGGAGATAACAGAGTCAATATCATCCACCTGAAAGTAATCCGCAATATCCTGACGGCCAGGGGCAAATTGCTCGATTTTAGGTCCTTTAATAAATGCAACGTTGTCGCTATACGCTGAAACGATATAATTAGGATTCTCCTTTGAAGTTTTTTTAATGAGTTGGAAAAGCGTTTGCGGCATTTCTTTGCCATCAATAATGAACGTGCCGTTAAAGATCTTGTGGCGGCAGTGCTCAGAGTTGACCTGTGAAAAGCCAAATACTTCACTGTCTGTCAGTTTCCTTCCGAGTTGCTTGCTGGTCTCTTCGAGGTAGTCTATTTCCTCCTGACTCAAAGCCAATCCTTCTTTCGCGCTGTATCCTGCCAGGTCATCAATTGCTACAATGGGCTCAGGCTGATGGTGTATGGCGAAAATTTCCTGATCTAATCCTTTGTAGATGCGCTGTAACATGGGGTCATGGCTGGCATCACTTTCCTTGGTTTGAACAAACTCTTCAATCCTTATAATTCCAGCAACACCCATGGTCTGGGTGATCTCTACCGCATTTGTACTCCAGGGGCTAATCATCTCTTTCCTGGGGCCAATAAAATATCCTGATAGGGATGGGCTACTATCGAAAATGGCTCCACTAAAGAGCCAGGTAAGTTTTTGTATATCTTCTTGAGAAAGGGAATGAGCAGCCTCTACCGCATAAGTGGTTGCGGATGACGTGCGGAAAAATAGAATCATTTGCCGGATTTATTGGAAGCCGTAAAAGTACTACGATTACAGGATTTTAAGGACTTTTTGACCCTATATTTCTCAACACTTCAATTGATTTCTCAATCAATCCGTTGTGCCCGGTTTCCAGAATTTGAAAGTGATGATCAGGCACGCGATGGAGTAAAAGTGCCATGTTTTTGGCGGTGATGATTTTATCAAATCGACCAACAAAAACATACAGATTGATCTTGTTCGAAATAATTAATGATGCGATGTTATTCAAGTCAAATTTGAGTTGCCGAAAGACTACCCAGGAGTAATACACTCTTTTTCTTTTTTCCTCTGTATTCATTTGTGACTCGGCAAACTTGGATACCCCACGGTCCACCAGGTAGAGTTTCCTTGCTCCTCGGACTATAGCTTGAAATCGACCGGGTTTCAAGATCATACTCTTAAACAACCATCGTAGTGCTACAGGGTAGGTGGCTAGGCTGTACCAAATATTAGTCTTGATTCCATCGGGAGCAAGAAGATAGGTGGATAAGATTTTGGATGGAAATGTTTCAATAGTGGCAAGGGCAAACTTTCCACCCAGGCTAAATCCCATTACGCTAAAATTTTTGATGACTTTCTCTTTAAGGAATTGACCCAGTAATTCTTTCCAATAAGCTTTGGAGAGGGGAGTTTCGTTGTACGGCCATTGGCTTTTACCATGAAAGAACAAATCGAAGGAATAAAGCGTGAACTTTTCATCCAATTCATTGGCTAAAGAGTGGAAGGCAGTATGATCCTGTCCAAACCCATGAAAGATGAGCAGGTGCTCAGGTCCGTTACCTGCTTGCAAATAACCCAATACAGCTCCCTGATGTTGAAATTGATGATAATTACCAGTCATCGAGGAGCAAATATGATAAAACATGAGTATGCATTGCCAAAGTTTGAAGGAGTTTTACAATAAATTGATCCATCATCCCGACTATCACGTTGAAGCGAAAGCAACATGGAGATCAAGGCGATGGAATTGACTATGCAGCAACTGAAACAGAACACATTTCTGAAGGAGAAAGATAAATTGCTAGGATTTATCCGGGGCAGGGTATCTACGTTGGAGGAGGCGGAGGATATTCTTCAGGATGTGTTCTATCAGTTTATTGCCGGTTTCGAAACAATTGACTCCTTAGATCGGGTCACCTCATGGCTTTATTCGGTGGCCAGAAACAAGATAATAGATCGGTACAGGAGAGACGCATCCAGGCCTAAACGCACCGATTTTTCTTTTACCAGCAGCTCGGATGAGGATGGGCCATTGACCCTGCAGGAGATTTTACCTGATTTGGACAACTCGCCAGAATCGGTACTGTTGAAAGAGGCCATTTGGGATGAGATTACGGAGGCTTTAAGCGAATTGCCTAAAGCACAAAGAGAGATTTTTATTCAGAACGAAATAGAGGAGAGAAGCTTTAGGGAATTGGCGGAAGAGGAAGGAGTCTCCATCAACACATTGCTATCGAGGAAGCGGTATGCCATTATGAGTTTGCGCAAGCGGCTTCAACGGTTTTATGATGATGTAATGACAAATGACTGATAGGAGTAAAAGCTATATATCAAAAGATAATTAAAGTATAAAAATATGAAACGAGGAAGTTGGATTTTGAAAGCCGTGCTATTGGGAGCGATAGCCATTGGCGTGCTGGGCTTAGTGACTCAGCTGTTGTGGAACTGGCTGGTTCCAGCACTTTTTGGTGCACCCATGATTACCATCTGGCAGGCACTGGGGCTGTTGTTGTTATCGAAAATTTTGTTGTGGCCTCTCGGAAAGCGTCATTATAAGGGGCAAAGTGGAATGTACTGGAAGCAGAAATGGAGCGGTATGACAGATGAAGAAAAAGCTCAGTTCCGCAAAAAGATGAAAGAAAAGTGCGGGTGGGGAAGTTCATTTCAGCAATCAAAACCTACCGATCAGCAGGTATAAAGGAAGAATTCGCAATAAAATAATCGATTTTCTTCAACCAAATTAAATACTCTCCGTATAACACACAGAAAACAATGGAAACTTTGAATAAGACTAAAGTTTCCATAGTTTTGCGCCCCATATGGAAGAAGTAGATACAAAAAGTAAGATTTTAAAGGGAACGGCCGAGCTTTTCGTCCGCTACGGTATCCGCAGTGTGTCCATGGACAACATTGCCAATCACCTGGGGATCTCCAAAAAAACGATCTATCAGTACTTCAAGGATAAGGATGAGATGGTGTTTTCGGTGACTGAGGCATATGTGCTTCGAGACAGAGAACAGTTGGAGGAAGTAGCCAGCAATGCTAAAAATGCGGTGGAGGAATTGGTAGGGCTTTCAGATTGTCTAAGGGAAAACTTCAGAGATATGAACCCTTCTCTTTTGTTTGATCTGCAAAAGTATCATCACAAAGCCTGGAATGTTTGGTTAGATTTTAAGAACAAGTTTATCAGGGAACATATAGAGCGTTCCATTCATCAGGGAAAAGAGGAAGGATATTTTAGGCCGGAATTGGACACAAAAATTTTGGCCATTATGAGATTGGAAACCATCCAATTCCCGTTTGATCCGATTATTTATCCTAAAACCGACTATTCTTTAATCAACGTACAAACCCAGATTTTCGACCATTTCATTCATGGGCTCTTTACCGATAAAGGGAAAAAGCTATATGAAAAGTATAAGAAGAAATTAGTGACAAAAGAAAATTCAACAATTCAATTATGATACGATTATATCTGATACTGTGCTTTATACTTATAGGATGGGGAGCCAATGCCCAAACGATGTCCTTGGAGGAGTGCATTTCATATGCACTAGAAAATAATCAAAATGTAAAGAATGCCCAGCTGAGTATGGACATTTCAAAATATAAGGTAGGAGAAATACTTGCTGATGGTTTACCGCAGTTAAGTGCTTCAGCGGATTTAGGTTACAACTTCAAAGTACCCACCTCATTTATCCCAGCTGAATTTTTTGGAGGAGAAGCAGGTACGTTTTCTCCTGTTCAATTTTCACCCGCATATAATGGCTCAGCAGGAATTGATCTTAGTCAAATGCTTTTTGACGGATCTTACTTTGTTGGATTGAAGGCGTCTCGCACGTATGCAGAGCTTTCAAGGAAGGACAAGGTCAAATCAGAAATTGATGTTATTGAGTCGGTGTCTAAGGCATACTATTTGGCCTTGGTAAATCACGAACAACGAGAATTGATCGAGAATAGCTACAATAGGTTAGATACCCTGTTGCGCGATACCAGGGCTATGCTTGATGCAGGATTTGCTGAGCGAATTGATGTAGACAGGATTGTTGTTCAATTTAATAACATTAAAGTAGAGAAGGAAAATTTTGAAAAAACCCTCGAGCTGAGTTATGCATTGTTAAAGTTTCAGATGGGCATGGATATCAATGCTCCTTTAGAATTGAAAGATCGTATTGCGGATATTCAATTTGAGGTACTGGAGCCAAACTTTGGTAGTGAGTTCAACTACACAGATAGAATTGAATTTTCTCAACTTCAAACGAACCTTGATCTTGTGAACCTTGATATCAAGAATACGCAAGTTCGATACCTACCCAAGGTTGACTTGTATGGTAGATACGGAGCAAGTACAGGCGCAGGATCTTTTTCTGATTTGATGGCCTTTGGTGATAACTGGTTTGGTCTTGGTGTTGTAGGAATGAGGCTGAACGTGCCCATTTTCGATGGTCTGAGAAAAAGTAGACAGATTCAACAAAAAAGACTTCAGGCGCAGCAGATTGAATACAGTCAAGATCAACTAAAAAATAATATTGACATAGAGATTCAGCAGGCTTCAACGAACCTGACAAAAAATATTGATAACATGGTAGCCCAGCGTGAAAATATGGAGTTGGCTGAAAATATATATAACGTAACAAAGATAAAGTATGAAGCAGGCGTTGGGTCAAATGCGGATGTGATCAACGCAGATTCTTCTTACAAGGAGGCCCAAACCAACTATCACAACGCAGTTTACAATGCACTGGTTGCAAAAGTTGACTTAGAGAAGGCTTACGGAAAATTATTAGACAAAAAATGAAACACCAACTATACATGAAGACACAATATCTATTCCCTATAATTCTTTTGATCGTTGCCGCCTGCGGTGGGTCAGAAGGTGATAAGAATCTTGAAGCAAAGAAAGCAGAGTTGGACAAAGCCCGTGCGCAATTACAAGAAGTGAAAGGCAAGATTACCGAACTTGAAAAAGAGATCAGTGAGTTGGATCCCGAGTTTGCCAGACAAATTACCAAAGCAATTTTGGTTTCTACTTTTGTGGCTGAGAAAAAACCTTTTGAACATAAGGTAGAGGTAAGAGGAGCTGTGGAGTCCAGAAGAAATGTATTCTTGAGCGCACAGACAGGTGGGGAGATTAAACGCATCAATGTGCAGGAAGGACAGCGCGTATCTCAAGGACAAACCCTCATTGAATTAGATGCCGATGTTATTCGCAGGTCTATTACTGAGTTGAAGACTTCTTTAGAGTTGGCTACCACGGTGTATGAAAAACAATCCAAACTATGGGAACAGAAGATTGGCACTGAAGTACAATACCTGCAAGCGAAGAACAACAAAGAGTCTCTAGAGAATAAACTATCCACCACATACGCACAGTTGAACCTGGCTATGATTAAAGCACCATTCAATGGAACCGTTGACCAGCTTCCTGCGCGAGTAGGTGAGATGGCAAGCCCAGGCGTACCGTTGATTAGGATAGTAAGCACTGATGAAATGTATCTGAGAACGGATGTGTCAGAGCGCTTCATCGGTCGCTTCAAAGCAGGAGACAAAGTGGATATACTCTTCCCATTAATTAATAAAACGGTTGCTACAGTAATCTCATCTGTAGGTCAGGTGATCAATGAGGAGAACAGAACATTCGAAGTGGAGGCTAAATTACCTAAAGTGGACTTTGTAGTAAAGCCGAACCAGGTAGTGATCCTTCAGTTGCTTGATTATGTAAATAAGGATGCGCTTGCTGTTCCTACTCGCCTTATCCAAAAGGATGAAGATGGCCAGTTTATATATATCATCGACAAGCGCGAAAGCGGACCTGTAGCAAGAAAAATTCATGTGGTGGCGGGCACTTCTTCAAACAAGGAGACGGAAATAGCTGAAGGCCTTCAGGGCGATGAACAAATTGTTGACCGTGGCTTTAGAGAATTGACAGAAGGTGTGGAGGTGATGATTGCGAACAACGAAGTTGCTCCAGCTGGAGTAGCAAAGAAATAATTTGAAACCCTCAGGCAAAAATAGTTATGAGTGAGAACAAAAAAGATTTAAAGGTTGATAAGGAGTTTGGAGTCACCACCCTCGCCATCAACAATAGGACAACGGTAGGATTTCTTGCGTTTCTTATTGCAGTGATGGGCATCTCCACTTACATCAGCTTGCCTAAAGATAGTTACCCAGAAATAAAACAACCTGTGGTGTATGTGGGTACACCTTATCCGGGAAACTCTCCGATTGATATGGAGAACCTCGTTACGCGGGAAATTGAGAAAGAGCTGAATACCATCTCGGAAGTTGATAATATTAAATCAACTTCAGTTCAGGATTATTCGACCATTATTGTAGAATTCAATACGGATACCGATGTAGCAGATGCGTTAACCAAGGTAAAAGATGCAGTAGATCGTGCTAAGCCAGAGTTACCCGATGATTTACCCAGTGACCCGAATGTATTCGAGTTGAACTTTTCGGAGTTTCCTATTTTGAATATTAACCTGTCTGGTAATTACACTTTAGAACAATTGAAAAACTATGGCGAATACCTGGAAGATGAAATTGAGGGTATTACAGAAATTTCAAAAGTTGAAATCAGGGGCGTGGATGAGCGTGAGGTAAAAGTAAAAGTTGATCCCTATTTGCTCGAAGCACGTAAAATCAACTTTGCAGATATTGAAAATGCTATCGCTGCGGAGAATGTTACGCTTTCTGGTGGAAACATTTTGGATGATGGTATTAGAAGAACATTGCGTGTAGTAGGTGAATTCTCAAATCCAAACCAACTTGAAGATGTCATTGTAAAAAATGAAAAAGGGAATATCGTTTACCTGAGGGATGTAGCTACTATTGAATTTGATTATGTGGAAACCACCAGTTACGCCAGGCTTGCAAAACAGCCGGTAGTGATGGTGGATGTAATTAAACGAAGTGGGCAAAACCTGTTGATCGCAACCGACAAAGTAAATGCAGTTTTGGCGAAAGCCAAAGCAGATGTGTTTCCTGCTGACTTGAACATAAGCATTACTAATGATCAGTCCTCCTTTACTAAGGAGATGGTAAGCAGCCTGGAAAACAATATTATATCCGGTGTGATTGTGGTGGTAGGTGTATTGATGCTTTTTCTTGGTACACGTAATGCATTGTTTGTGGGTATCGCTATTCCACTTTCAATGCTGCTATCATTCTTGATACTAGGGGCAATGGGTTATACCATCAACATGATGGTATTGTTTGGAATGATCATGGCACTGGGAATGCTGGTGGACAACGGTATAGTAGTAGTAGAGAATGTGTATCGACTTTACGAAGAGGGATATGACTTATTGAGTGCTGCTAAATTAGGTGTGGGAGAGATTGCTTGGCCTATTATTGCATCTACAGCTACTACACTTGCGGCATTCTTGCCTTTGGCCATGTGGCCTGGTATTATGGGAGAGTTTATGAAGTACCTTCCCATTACACTAATTGTTGTTCTTAGCTCTTCGCTTTTTGTGGGTCTAATCATTGTACCCGTGATTGCTTCACTTTCAATGAAACATGAAAGCGCTGAGAGTGTCAACAAGAAGAAAATGTGGAAGCGAGTAGCTATTTATTTCGGTGTAGGTGCAGTGATCATTTTATTACAAGTATTTTGGTTGGGCAATATCCTTATTGCACTTGCCTTGCTCACATTGTTGAATGTGTTTGTTTTTGTTCCAGCATCACGGAGATTCCAGAATAGTTACTTGCCCAGGCTAGAGGCCAGGTATTCCAAGGTGGTGGGTTTTGCGTTAAGGGGAAAAAACCCAAGATGGGTCTTTGGAGGAGCAGTGGCTACCTTGTTTATTTCTTTTGCGTTGATGATTGTATTTCCTCCGAAGGTGGTTTACTTCCCTGTTAACGTACCCAAGTATATCAATGTCTTTATTGAATTCCCTGTTGGTACTGATATTGAAGAGACCGATAAGTTTACAAGAATGGTGGAGGATAAGGTGATCGAATTGGTAAAGCCTTACGACAAGATTGTAGAATCGGTAATTGGCAATGTAGGCCAGGGAACGGGAGATCCTAATGATCCTTCTAACATTGGACAAGCAGATACTCCGAACAAGGCACGTATTACGGTCAATTTCGTTGACTTTAAGTACCGAGATGGCATAAATACCAATACGATTTTGGATGAAGTGCGAAACGGTATTCAGGGTTACCCTGGAGTTACAGTTACTGTAGACAAAAATGCTGATGGACCTCCTACAGGTAAACCTATTCAAATTGAACTTTCGGGCGATGATTTTCAAACACTGATAAAGGTGACTGAAGACATGCGAAAAACGATCAATGAATCGGGTATACCAGGTATTGAAAAATTGAAAACTGATTTGGAAACTGGAAAACCTGAATTGATTGTGCACATCGATCGTGAGAAAGCAAGAAGATTTGGTTTGTCCACGTACTCTGTTGCCAATGAAGTACGTACATCTCTTTTTGGAAAAGAAGTTTCAAAGTACAAGCAAGGGGAGGATGACTATAAGATTCAGTTGAGACTAGAGGATAAGTATCGTTATGATATTGATGCTTTGATGAACAAGAGCATTACTTTCCGGGATCAGACCAGCGGAAGGATTGCACAGGTTCCTATTTCTTCGGTTGCTAACGCAGAGCTTACATCAACGTATGGATCGGTGAAACGAAAAGATCTTAAGCGTATGATCACCATGTCATCTAATGTACTGAGTGGTTATAATGCAACAGAGATAAACGATCAGATTAAATTATTGCTTGCAGACTTTAAAATGCCTCCGGGATATACTTTTAATTTTGGTGGTGAACAAGAGAAGCAGGCTGAAGAGATGAGCTTCCTTGGTGGTGCGTTGTTGCTGGCGGTATTCCTGATCTTCTTAATTATTGTAGCGCAGTTTAATAAAATAACGGCTCCTCTGATCATTATGACTTCCGTAGTATTCAGTACGATTGGTGTATTCCTCGGACTGTTGATTTTCAGAATGGACTTTGTCGTGATTATGACCATGATTGGTATCATCTCACTGGCCGGTGTGGTAGTGAACAACGCCATTGTATTGATAGACTTTATCGAATTAAAGAAAAAGCGCAGAAGAGAAGAGCTGGGCTTGGAGCGTTTGCCAATGGAAGAAGTAGTTACCGCAATTGCGGAAGCGGGAAAGACACGTTTGCGTCCGGTATTGTTAACGGCTATTACTACCGTGTTAGGATTGATTCCTTTGGCGGTGGGTATCAACATCGACTTTATTAAATTTTTCCAAACATATGACGCTGACTTCTACATCGGTGGTGATAGCGTGATGTTCTGGGGGCCTTTGTCCTGGACAATTATCTACGGCCTTACCTTTGCCACCTTCCTTACTTTGGTAGTGGTGCCGGTAATGTATTTGTTGGTAGAGAAAATGAATAGAAAGCTGGGTATAGGTTAATTCAGGTTATTAAACCATTTGGACCGCATCCGTGTTAGAAGCAGGGATGCGGTCTTTTTTTGAATGAAAGCACAAAAATTATTTATGGTATTTATTTTCATTTTGCTCTTTTTAGCAATCGATTACTACGTTTTTCAAGCGGTTTTATTGGTAAGTAAGAATTGGTCAGAGGGCTGGAGAAATACTTTTCGTTTTTCATTTTGGGTGCCTACGCTCATAAGCATTGTAGCATTATTTTGGTGGGCGTTTGATAATCCATACACCTACAGTGCTTCGTTACGCAATTGGGTAATCACAGGTTTATTTACAGTTTACTTTTCTAAGTTTTTCGCGGTGCTATTTCTCTTTGCTGAGGATATCCAACGTGGCGTACGCTACGTGATTACTTTATTTAATAATAATAAGCCAGCGGGTCTTCCGGGGCCTTCAATTGCCAGATCTGAATTTCTATCGCAGGCTGCATTAATTGCTGCTACCATTCCTTTTGGGGCCTTTACTTATGGGATAATTTCCGGAGCACATGATTATAGAATAAGAAGACAAACCGTGACGCTTCCTAATTTACCGAAGGCTTTTGATGGTATTAGCATTGGTCAATTGTCTGATATTCATTCTGGTAGTTTTTTTAATAAGACTGCCGTGAAGGGGGGAGTGGAAATGCTTTTGAAGGAGAAGCCGGATGTAATATTCTTTACAGGAGATTTGGTGAATAATCAGACTTCTGAGTTGAAAGATTACTTTGATGTATTCAATAAAGTAAAAGCTCCGTTGGGTGTGTTTTCTGTTACTGGCAATCATGACTATGGTGATTATCACCGATGGGAGAGTGCCAATGCCAAAGCTCAAAACTTTCAGGATCTCATTCGTGCCCATAAAGAATTGGGTTTTGACTTGCTGCAAAACGAAAACCGCTGGCTGGAAGTGGATGGAGAAAAGATCGCGGTTTTAGGAAATGAAAATTGGGGAGCGGGCCGTTTTGCGAAATACGGTAAACTGGATCAGGCTTATAAAGGAACTGAGGAGGCGCCTGTGAAGCTCTTGCTCAGTCATGACCCGAGCCATTGGGATGCACAAGTGCGCCAGAATTATAAAGACATTGATATGATGTTTGCCGGACACACACACGGTTTTCAGTTTGGTGTCGAGATTGGCGGTTTTAAATGGAGCCCTTCTCAGTATATCTACAAGCAATGGGCGGGGCTATACAAGGAAGAAGAACAATACCTCTATGTCAACCGTGGGTTTGGATACCTTGGGTATCCGGGGAGAGTGGGTATTCCTCCTGAGATTACAATTGTTACCCTAAAGAGGGCCTGATTTACCCAAAGTATTTAGAAGGTGTCTTTCCAGTTACTTTTTTGAAAGCCCTGTTAAAATTAGACAAGTTGGTGAATCCTGATTGATAGCAAATATCTTGTATGGAAAGATCCTTGTCAATCAACATTTTACATGCCTGACTCACTCTAACCTCATTTAAAAAATTGGTATAGGTTTTTCCAGTTCTGGTTTTGAAATACCGGCAAAATGCTTCTTCAGTGAGATTGGCCACTTTGGCTACCTCATCAATATATACTTTTCGATGGCTCTCATGGAGTGTAAACTGCAATATGTCATTCATTCGTTTGCCTTCATTGGTTCTGTACTTTTCCAGTGAGGCAATCACACTAAGCACTTCTATTTCATTCGATTCAGTTAATATCTTAATGATATTCAGGAAGGTAATGATTTTATCAATTCCTTTCTCCTTGACTAAACGCTTCAAGAGTTCGGTTACCTCTTCTTTTGTATCTCCCAAAAGCTTAAACCCACGTCCTGCTTTTGATACCCATTTCATGGTTTCTTCCATTTCCTCCAGTTGCCAAAATACATTGCCCAAATAGTTCTCATCAAAGAAAATAGAAACTGAACAGGCTTGGAGTTTGCTTTCTGGTTTAAAGTACACCGGGTCATTCTTGAACACATGTGCCTGATGACTTCCAATCACGAAAAGATCTCCCGGTGCAAAACGTCCTACGTAGTCACCGGCTATCAGAGTACCTTCACTCTTTTCAATCCACATAATTTGTATTTCATTATGTTGATGGAGTTTATCATAGAAATGGGGCATTCTATCCAATTGGATTCTGAATGCTTCTTTCATAATATGAGGTACCTGAAACGAAACAATCTTCACAACGTATTTTGATTAATTCTTTTATAAAAATATAAATATTTAGTCAAAATAGTATTGGAATCGATTATTTTAAATTATTCCACCTTCATTTTCGAGCCTTAACTTTGGCTTACCAAATTTTAAAACTTTGTTCGTATGGCTATTCAATGGAAGGGAGTCTTCCCGGCAGTTACCACAAAATTCACAAGTGACAATCAACTTGACTTTAGTTTGTTTGAAAAAAACCTGAAAGTTCAATTGGACGCAGGTGTTGATGGAATAATATTAGGTGGCACCCTTGGGGAATCCAGTGTACTTGAAAATAAGGAGAAGATAGATCTCATAAAGTTTACGGTAGATAAGGTAAGTGGCAAAGTGCCTGTAGTGATGAATATTGCTGAGGGTAGCACTGCTGAGGCAGTTAAAGTGGCCAATGATGCTGAGAAGAATGGTGCATCAGGATTGATGCTTTTGCCTCCAATGAGGTATAAATCCGATCATAGAGAAACAGTTTCCTATTTTGGTGCTGTGGCCGAGTCCACTTCATTGCCCATCATGATTTATAATAACCCTGTTGATTATAAGACGGAAGTTACGCTGGATATGTTTGATGATTTGAAGCAGTATAAAAATATCAATGCTGTGAAAGAGTCAACTAGAGATGTTTCCAATGTTACAAGAATGATCAATAGGTTTGGTGATCGCTACAGTATACTGTGCGGAGTGGATACACTGGCTATGGAAGAATTGGTGATGGGTGCCAACGGATGGGTTGCAGGCTTAGTTTGCGCATTTCCGAAAGAGACTGTGGCCGTATATCGTTTGGTGAAGGAAGGTAAATTAGACGAGGCACTTAAAATCTACAGGTGGTTCCTGCCTATCCTGGAATTGGATATCCATCCAAAATTAGTGCAGTATATTAAATTGGCAGAAGCTGAAGAAGGAATTGGATCTGAGCATGTGAGACCTCCACGCCTTACATTAGTAGGTGAGGAAAGGGATCGTGTATTAAAGATCATCCGTGATGGAATTAAAACCAGACCGAAGTTGTAAGCGACTGGCTAGATTCTGGATTCTGGATTCTGGATTCTGGATGCTAGATTCTGGTTGCCGGATGCTGGCCATTCTCAAATTGTTATTTTTGTAAGTATACAGGAATTAAAACACAGATTATGTCATTTAAAGATGCTACTATAGCCGAGGTTGATGCAGCCATGAATGAGGCGCATATTGCGTTTCTTTCTTTTAAGAATTTTAGCGGGAAGAAGCGAGCAGCTTTTTTAAGGGCAATAGCCGATGAAATAGAAGGGTTGGGTGACGAGTTAGTGAAAACAGCTATGGCTGAAACAGCTCTACCTGAGGCGAGGATAATAGGTGAGCGTGGTAGAACTACTGGCCATTGCCGCATGTTTGCCGACTATATCGAAGAAGGTTCCTGGGTAGAGGCCAGAGTAGACACAGCCTTACCTGATAGAGCACCTGCTCCTAAACCTGATATTAGAAAAAAATTGGTGCCGCTGGGTCCAGTAGTAGTGTTTGGAGCTGCCAATTTTCCTTTGGCCTATTCCACTGCAGGCGGTGACACTGCCTCTGCATTGGCTGCTGGCTGCCCTGTGATCGTAAAAGCACACCCTGCTCATGCAAAAACTTCCGAATTAGTAGCAGGTGCAATCAAGAAAGCCATGAAAACAACAGGCATGCCTGCGGGTGTCTTCCAACATTTGCATGGTGCAGGGTTTGAAATAGGGCAAGCATTGGTGAAGCATCCTAAGACTAGTGCAGTGGGTTTCACAGGTTCGTTTGTTGGAGGTAAAGCTTTATTTGATTTGGCGAACCAACGACCAACACCTATCCCGTTATTTGCAGAGATGAGCAGCATCAATCCTGTAATATTATTGCCCGAGACGCTTGAAAAGAATTTTGAAAAGACAGCCGCAATGATGGCGTCTTCGCTGGTACTTGGTGTAGGACAATTTTGTACCAATCCGGGGCTAATACTTGCTGTGGATGGAGATGGTCTTGAACATTTTATTAAAAACTTTTCCGTTGAGATCAGAAAGTCCCTCCCTGCAGAAATGCTTCATAAAGGTATAGCAGCAAATTATGTGAAACGTTTGTCTGAAACCCTGGCTCAAAAGGGAGTGAAGTTGGAAGTTCAGGCCGAAGCTGAATCTAAAGTCGGTGACAAGGATCAAGGCAGGCCAACAGTTGCATCCGTTCCGGCATCTACATTTTTGGAAAACTCTTCCCTGGCCGAAGAGGTATTTGGTCCATTTTCGTTGATCATTCGATGTGCCAATATGGGTGAACTGAACAAGGTAGTTTCTCATCTTCATGGCCAACTTACTTCCAGTATTATTGCTGAAGAAGAGGAGATCTCCAAACACACCAATCTAACGAACATATTGGTCGAGAAAGCAGGACGCTTGATTATCAATGGCGTTCCAACTGGCGTTGAAGTTTGTCCTGCACAAAATCACGGAGGTCCTTTTCCTGCCACTACTGATTCCAGATTCACAGCGGTAGGTACAGATGCCATAAAAAGATTTGCGAGACCTGTGTCGTTTCAAAACTTTCCCGAATCACTTTTGCCTGAAGAGTTAAACAATGCCAACTCCTTAGGTATTATGAGAACTGTGAATGGAGAGCTGACACGCAAAGGGTTGTAATAATGCGTTTCATAGGTGCAGAGGATATTGAAAGGCACTCGGACTATCCTGCTTTGATTGAAGCATTGAGATTTGCATTTCAGAAGCAATATAAAATTCCGAAGCGACATCATCATCAATATCCCAATCCTAAAGAAGGTGTGGAGTCCACCTTGTTGCTTATGCCAGCCTGGGATGATGGAGAGAACTTGGGTGTCAAAGTCGTCAACGTCTCTCCCAACAACAGCAAATACAATCTACCAACCATTCAGGGTAGCTATCTGCTTTTTGATTTGCCAACGGGTACTCCAAAAGCAATCTTCGATGCTAAAATGTTAACCAATAAAAGAACGGCAGCAGCATCTGCCTTGGCTTCAAGGTATCTTTCTAGAAAGGATGCACAGTGTTTACTGATGATTGGTAATGGTGCGATGGCACCCGAACTTATCAAGGCACATGCATCCGTCCGTCCGATTACAAAAGTGTACTTATGGGGAAGGAACTTTGAAAAATCTCGATCAATAGCTCAGCAATTTTCAGAAATCGAAGTTGTTCCAGTGATGGATTATACAGCTCACCTTGAGGAAGCTGATATTATTTCTTGTGCCACTTTAAGTCCAACGCCATTAATCTTTGGAAAGCACATTAGAGAAGGGCAGCATTATGATTTAGTAGGTGCCTACAAACCTGATATGCGTGAGGCAGACAATGAATTCATCTCATCGGTGAGCATCCATGTCGATAACTACGAAGGAGCTACAACAGAGACAGGCGACCTTGTTATTCCATTGAAAGAGGGTATAATCAACAGAGGTCAGGTGCTTTCCGAGTTATTTGAATTGTGCCAATCAAAGAAAACGGGAAGGAAGGACGAAAAGGAAATTACTTGTTTCAAATCAGTGGGGCATGCACTCGAAGACTTGGCAGGTGCCAAACTAGTTTTTGATGCTTATGAAAAGACTGTAGCTGATTAATCAACTTAAGCGCCTGGTGCTGAATATAGCTATTTATGAGAAAAACATTCTTTTGTATTGACGCACATACCTGCGGTAACCCGGTAAGGCTGGTGGCAGGTGGAGGCCCATTATTGAATGGCGCTAACATGAGTGAGAAGCGTCAGCATTTCTTGAAAGAGTTTGATTGGATCAGAAAAGGACTCATGTTTGAGCCTCGTGGCCACGACATGATGAGTGGAAGCATCCTATATCCACCATCAGATCCTCAAAATGATATTGGAGTTTTATTCATTGAGACTAGTGGCTGTTTGCCCATGTGCGGGCATGGCACCATCGGTACAGTAACTATTGCTATTGAAGAGGGTTTGGTTGTTCCTAAAACATCAGGCAAACTGAGGTTAGAAACACCAGCAGGTCTTGTGTTGATCGAATATGTGCAGGAAGGAAAGAAGGTGAAGTCTGTAAAACTCAAAAATGTGAAGGCTTATCTTGCTGCTGAAAACCTCACTGCTCAGTGTCCAGACTTAGGTGAACTTACTTTTGATGTTTCCTATGGCGGAAATTTTTACGCTATAGTAGATGTGCAATCTAATTTTAATGGGATAGAAAATTATACAGCGGATCAATTGGTAGGTTGGAGCAGAGCACTGCGAAAAAACATTAACGATAATTACAATTTTGTTCATCCTGAAAACCCTACAATCAACGGTTGTAGTCATATCCTATGGACGGGGGCTACTATCGATCCCAATGCTACTGCCCGCAATGCGGTGTTTTATGGAGACAAAGCCATAGATCGCTCTCCTTGTGGAACAGGTACTTCTGCAAGACTTGCTCAATGGTATGCCAAAGGGAAATTAAAGCAAGACGAGCCATTCATTCATGAAAGTATTATTGGCTCTAAATTCATAGGAAGAATAGAGGAAGTGACCGAGCTGGATGGCAAGCCAGCTATTATTCCCAGTATTGAGGGGTGGGCGATGGTTACCGGATACAACAATATTATCATAGATGATGATGATCCCTATGCACATGGTTTTCAAGTTATCTAGTTTCTTATGAGCAACGTTGGTATCATAGGTGGAGGCATCATCGGACTTACGTCTGCTTACTATCTAGTGAAGGCAGGCCATAAGGTGACCATTATTGAAAAGGATAGCCTGAAAGACGGTTGCTCTTTCGGAAATGCAGGCATGATTGTACCCAGTCATTTTATTCCATTGGCTGCACCAGGAATGATCTCCAAAGGAATTCGTTGGATGTTTAATTCTAAAAGTCCTTTTTATGTAAGACCAAGCCTGAGTCCTGATCTTCTCAAGTGGGGCTATCTCTTTTATAAGCATGCCAATCAAGTCAACGTAGACAAAGCTATACCTGCGTTAAAAGAATTAAGTTATTACAGCAAATCGTTGTATCAGCAATTAGCACAGGAATTGCCTTTCGATTTTGGGTACAATGAAAGAGGATTGCTGATGTTGTACCAATCAGAAGAAATCGAAAAAGAGGAGAGAGAGACGGCTGAGATAGCCAACCATTATGGTGTGGAGGCCCGTGTGCTGAATGCTGATCAAGTACAGGAACTCGAGCCCGATGTACGAGTTAATGTTAGAGGAGGTGTTTATTTTCCTGGGGATGCTCACATTACTCCACAGGATTTAATTCATCGACTTATCGTTTTTCTTAAAGAGTCTGGTGTTGAATTTATTACTGATTGTGAGGTTTTTGATTTTAAAATTGAGAATAGTAAAATACAGTCACTAGATACTAATCTTGGAAATTATTCATTTGATAAAGTAGTACTTGCTACAGGGTCATGGTCGGGTACAGTAGCCAAACGGCTCCAACTTACATTGCCTATGCAAGCGGGAAAGGGGTATAGTTTCACTTTGAATAACGTTCAAAAAAATATTCGAATTCCCTCTATTTTCCTAGAGGCAAGAGTTGCAGTAACGCCAATGGAGAATAACCTGCGTTTTGGTGGAACGATGGAGATAACCGGAGTTAATCATAAGATCAGTATGAATCGGGTAAAAGGGATTGTGGAGTCGATTCCAAAATATTACCCAGAAATGAAGGTGGATGTTCCTCCTAAAGAGAAAGTCTGGCATGGACTAAGACCATGTTCACCTGATGGACTTCCCTACATCGGCCGAAGTAAACAAATTCCTAATCTTATCGTAGCCACGGGGCATTCCATGTTGGGTGTAAGTCTCGGGCCAGGTACCGGAAAGCTAGTAGCAGACCTGGTGGATGAAAAAAAGCCAGATGTAGCCCTTTCTTCTTTCGATCCGGAACGCTTCAATTAGCACCCTATTAGGTCGTTTCGCCACATAATTACTGCATTCTGGTAATCAGGTAAATATTTTGGAACTTCATGAAACGTTTCTCGTAAAATAAGGTACTTAATTTAAGCTTGATCGTTTCCTATTACTCCAACCCCAATCCAATGCTTAAAAATAATTTCAAACTTGCCATCCGATCACTCTTAAGGCAGAAGGGATACGCATTTATTAATATTGCGGGTCTTGCAGTAGGCATAGCCAGTTGCTTGTTGATTGCCCTATTTGTGCAGAATGAATTTTCGTATGATAAATTCTATAGTAAAGCGGATCAGATTCATAAGATGGTGCTGGAAAGAATCTACCCTGATCACTCCACCTATTATTCTACGATACCCCATTCTTTTGCAAGTGTAGCCGTACGCGATTATCCGGAAATAGAAAGTGCTACTTTGTTGGCGGGCCCATTTGGGAATATTTTAGTTTCGCACACCAATGAACGTGATGAGAAAAAGGAATTTGAAGAGAGTTATGTATTTGCATCAGACAGTAACTTCTTTTCAACTTTTGATTTTAGAATTATTAAAGGTGATAAGGCTACGCTGCTAAGCAATCCCAATGATATGGTGATGACCGAAAGTACCGCGCTGAGGTATTTTGGTGATGAAGATCCAATTGGGAAAACGATGACTACTGGATTTGGTGAGTTTACGGTAACAGGTGTTTGTGAAGACGCCCCTGATAATTCACACATGAGGTTCGATATGCTTGTTTCGATGGTGACCTTTCCATTTACCCAAATTGAGAATTTCACTAGCTTCTCTTCGCATTGTTATTTTACGCTTGCCCCTGGAGCAGATTACAAAGCATTGGAATCTAAGTTTCCTCAAATGGTGGAGACGTACGCAGCCGCACAAATTGAACGTGATTTAGGTAAGTCGTGGGAGGATTACAAAAAGGAAGGGAATGGATATCGATATTTTTTACAGCCCATTGCCTCTATTCATTTAGATCCCACCAACCTTGAAGGGAAAATGGATCCAGGAGGAAATATTACTTCTGTTTACATTATGATTTCGGTTGCGGTGCTCATCCTCTTTATCGCGTGTATTAATTTTATGAACCTGGCCACTGCTCGTTCGGCAGAACGGGCAAAGGAAGTGGGTGTACGAAAAACAATGGGCTCGTTTAAGAAACACCTGGTGTTTCAGTTTCTTACTGAATCATTTGTGCTGAGCCTGATCGGGGTGGCATTAGCGGTTTCCATAATTATTTTGGTGCTTCCCTATTTTAATAATCTTACTGGGAAGTCGCTTCAATTGGTATTTAGTCCCCTAAATATTATCGTGCTTTTAGGGATAACTGCTTTTGTGGGTTTCCTGGCAGGGATTTACCCTTCGTTCGTCTTGTCTTCCTTCAATCCCGTTGTTGTGCTGAAAGGCAATTTTACGGGTAATCAAAAAGGGCAATGGATAAGAAATGGACTGGTCATCTTTCAATTCTGGATATCAATCGTATTGATGATTGGTACTATGGTGATTCAGCAACAAATGACCTTCATGAGAGAAAAGTCTTTAGGATTTGATAAAGATCAGATGCTTGTGGTGGAAAGAGCATTCAATCTTGATGTGCAAAACATAAAGACTTATGTGGAGGAACTTAAAAGATCATCTCCATTTGTCGATGCATCGGCTAGTGGTTCTATGCCGGGAAGGTTACAAGATTTTTTTGGAATACAATTTCAACCAGAAGGTTCGTCAGAAATATTGACTACCAAATCAATGATTCTAAGTGATAGGATGGCGGAGGTACTAGGGTTAGAATTGCTGGAAGGGAGGTGGTTCTCTGAGGAGATGAATGACTCCCTATCACTCATCCTCAATGAGTCTGCTGTAAAAGTGATGGGATACGAAGATCCTATCGGGAGAAAATTGAATAACATACGTCAAACCCCTGAGGGGAATATTTCATTGGACTTTACTATTATTGGAATTGTCAAAGACTTTAATTTTCAATCCCTTCGTGATCAGGTTACGCCACTGGTTCTTCAAAATACATCAAGTTTTGGGGGTGGAGCAAATTATGTAATGGCACGGGTAAAGCCAGGTCAAGTTCAAGAAGCTATTCAGGTAGCTGAAGCCAAATGGAGAGAGCTTGCCCCAGGTCAGTCTTTTAAGTTTACTTTTCTTGATGAAGATTTGAAGGCTAATTATGAAGCAGATCAGCGTACAGGGACGTTGTTTGCTGTGTTTTCGGGGTTAGCTATTTTTGTAGCATGTATCGGTCTTTTCGCGCTCTCTGCTTATACGGCAAGTTTACGTACCAAGGAAATTGGTATTCGTAAAGTATTAGGAGCAAGCGTTGGGCGTATACTGGTATTACTTGCCAGCGATTTTACCAAAATGGTTTTAATATCCTTTTTGATGGCTATCCCTGTGGCGTGGTTTGTAATGGAGAATTGGTGGCTTCAAAATTTTGCTTACCGTATTCAGATCAGTGTGTGGACGATTCTACTATCAGGGGCAGCGGCTTTTTTGGTCGCCTGGTTGACGGTAAGTTTTCAATCCATAAAGGCTGCAGTAAAAAATCCTGTGCAATCATTACGTAGTCAATAAGAATAGAGCACAACAAATAAAAAAAGCCAGATGATGTTCATCTGGCTTTTTTATTATGGAAAAGTTATATAATTAATCACGTCTACCGTACCCACCACCACCGCCTCCACCGCGGTCTTCTTTGGGACGTGCTTCATTTACGACAAGGTTCTTGCCCATAAAATCATGTCCGTTTAATTCAGTGATGGCTCTGCGAGCGGCATCATCATCTTTCATTTCTACGAAGCCAAAACCTCGACTTCGCTGAGTAAATTTGTCAGTGATAATTTTTGCTGAGTCGATTTCACCGTATTCTGCGAAAAGCGCCCTTAGTTCTTCTTCTGATGCCTTCCAGGGGATGTTGGCTACGTAAATGTTCATGGGTGTAGAGAAATTAAGTTACAATTTTTAATGGCTAACTTTAATAAAGACGATAAGGTTACATAAACTGTTACCTCATTATGGTTATTCTAAGTTAGTCCTTAACAAAGGTATAATAATTTTTGTGATTTCCTTTTCACTGGAAGTGCCCTAAAATCGCGGGAAAAGCGCTTTTGTCAATTATAGATTGGATTCTTGCTAATGAAATTGCTAAGATTCTTTTCTGCCATAAGCCGGATTTTTTTCTTCATAAAGGGGGTCCAGCCTAATAGTAAACCGGGTAATCCCAGCGCCATTCTACTCCATTTCCACAGGTCAAAATGATCTCTGTGTTCAAGGATGAGACCATCTTTGAAAATGAAATAGGCATCTATTTTATTGTGCACTTTTCTTCCTGTTTTTGAAAAACTATAGATCGCTTCCCAATGGCAAGTACCATTTTCTGAATTTATTTTAATGTTAGAAAAAGTAAGTGCCAAATCCTTAGAGGCACTAGTAAGCATATGCCACATTGCCTTTGCTTTTTTACCATACAAATTAGGAAAGACTGGATCCTTAAAATGAATTTCATCGTGATAGCATTCCTGCATTTGCTTCCAGTCTTTATTTTGAAAAGCAGTATAAAACTTTGTGACCAATTCGGAGTTATCCATGATTACCTTATCTTAAAATCAAAAATATCAGGTCGGTGATAATGCCCTATAACATCAAAATCCATTTTGGATTTTATGATTTCCTTGTGATCAATATCCGCATACAAAATGCCTTCCTCATTGAAAAGTGGCCCGTCCAATATCTTCCCTAGTGGAGAAATGATAACACTTCCACCGCTACACATGAGCGAAGGATGGTTTTCAAGTTCTTTTTGCAGTTCATTGGGATACTGTTCCTTCGTTACAAACTGATTGCATCCCAATACGTAACACCTACCTTCCGCGGCAATGTGTTCCATTGTAGCTTGCCAGCTTTGTCTACAGTCTGCCGTAGGGGCAAGGTATATTTCCAGCCCTTGCTGGTATAAAGCCATACGCGCCAACGGCATATAGTTTTCCCAACATATCAATCCTCCTATCTTTCCATGAGTTGTATCATAGACCTTCAGGTCCTTACCGTCACCTTCTCCCCAAAGGATACGCTCTGCGGCTGTTGGTTTTATTTTTCGATGCTTACCAAGGTATTCGCCTTTGTTGGAAAAGTAGATGAGTGTACAATATAACGTATCACTTATGCTATCTTTTTCTGTAACACCAACGGCAAGGAAAGCCTTGGCATCCTTTGCCATCTTTCCTAGTGCCTCAATCTCAGGTCCAGGGATTTCAATTGCGTTTTCCCAATAGTTGAGGAATAAATCTCTGCCTGCTTCACTTCTGCTCCCTACCACTGTACCAAAAGACAACCCTCTTGGATAGCCAGGAATAATGACTTCCGGGAAGAGAATGAGTTCTGCTTTTTTAGAAGCGGCCTCATTTACAAGTACCCCAATTTTGTCAATGGTTTTTTGTTTATCAAATAGGACAGGAGCAGTCTGTACTACTGCGACCTTGTAGTTGAACATGATATCAGTTGTTTTCTCCCAAGATAAGGAGGAAGATTACTGAAAACAACCGAACAAAAGGAAGCAAGAATTAGTAAGCCCTGTCGATACTTCCCGATCCGTATACTTTTTTGGTTACTTTCTTGGTATTGCCTTTGTGCTTTATGGAACCGCTTCCCATCATAAAAGCTTCCATGTTTTCGGCTACATTGATTTCGGCCATGCCGCTGCCACCAACTTTAATAGTCACGTTTTCTAATTCGCAGTTAAAAGCATTGAGGATGCCAGTTCCGCTTAATGAAATCGTATTGGAAGTAGCGTACCCTTTCAATACAATGCTTCCTGATCCGCTTAAGTCTGTGGCTATTTTTTTCCCCTTCACATCAATATCCATCGATCCACTTCCAGTAAGTCCTATTTCCAAATCATCGGAAGCAATTGAGTTTTCTGAAATTATTTTTCCTCTACCATTTACCTGCAGCTTACTGATGTCTTTTATACTCACATAGACTTTCATGGTAGGGTTCAACTTGATGTCATCTATTTTTTCCCACAGACTTTTATTGGGTGCGTCCGGTTTGCGCTCTACGTTGATCATCAAAATACCGTCTTCTACCTTTATTTCAGTGGCCGCGTAGATATCGGCCAATGCCTCCACCTTCACTTCTTGCTTGTTGGTTTGTTTTAAATAAACGGTATAGTTGGAGTTCACATAGATGCTTTTGAATTCAGGCAGCTCCAGGGTTTTCTTGGTGACCTGTGCCTGGGAAACGCTTGTAACAAATAAAACGAATAGGAGTGTGGTTATAACTTTCATGGTTGTCAATTTTATTAATCAGCAAATAACAAGGTAAAGGTGACAATAATGAGGCCAATTGGCTGAAGGGCCGATAGTTTCGGTCAGAAAACTTTATTCGGGTTAAGCTAAGGGCAAGCTGGGCTTTGTGGGCGTAACAAAGACACAGCCATCAATAGACAGGTGCTAAGCTTTTTTTGCACCAGAGCGAGATTTCCTTTGCAACGGTGTAAGGTGTCCTTTTAGCGTTTGCCTTTAAAAATGTATCTGTATATAATAACAAAGGCTATCAGGCCAATAGCCATGACCACCAATACAGACGGGCTAACAAGATCTACTGCGTGCATGTGTTAAAATCTAATTCGTGCCTGTAATTTAACATCATTCATGGAATTGCCTTCAATTGTTTCACTCCCTGATCCAATAATCTCACGGTCTGCATATTGTATACGTGACCATCTGATCCATAAATCAATTTTCTTATTGAGGGTATATTGTACTAAAACGTAGTTACGGAGACCTATTCCATTGTAGAATGGAAAGGAATACGCCAACCAAACATCTTTTTCATAGACATATTGTCTATTGTCAAAGTCATCGGTATCGAACAAAGCGTACCTGGTAGACAATGAGATTCTTTTCCATTTAAAATTGAGGTCTTGGACTAGCGTAAATCCTGAAGTGCGTTCGCCTTCAAAGTTATAAGTACTGAACTGTGCTCTGGACTTAAAGCTAAATTGTGGACTCAGCTTGTAGTCCAGGTTGATCCAGTAGTTTCTTTTAGTTGCATTTTCATTCCCATACAAGTTGGATGCTTCCGTATAATTTTTGATTTTGGATTCTTCTCTGGCTTGTAAAAAGAAGAAAATCGATTTATCAGGCTGGTAAGCGTATCGAACCAACCATTCATGGCCTGCGGATGGAGCATACCCATTGTACCGTAGCCATGGAAATTGGAATAGGTCAGCATACCCGGCAAGTAGATGCTTTTTATCAAATTTGTATTTCCATCCTATATAGTAACCCGATTCGTTTTGTACGATGGTATTCTCTGAAAAGGCATTGCCATAAAATGACTGGAAGTCTCTATCATAATTTCTGTAGAGCAGGGCGAGATCGAAGAAGGGAGTGAGGCTTGTCAGCAAACCTGCTACATAGGCATTTCCCATATTTATTGTGCGTGCTGCTTCACTGAAAAAGGCCATATTGTTCCATGTGTAATTGGCATACAAGCTGACGTTTGTATTTTGAGCACCATTGAAATAAAATTGATTGTATAATGTGGAGCTTCGCATAATGGGAATGCTGAATTGCGTTTGATGCAAGATGCCACCTACCTCCAGCGATTGATGGGAATAATTAATCACTCCTCCATAATTGGTTTCCTTTACAATTTTTCTTTTCAGCAGCTCATTGGTTGTTCGGTGTAACCCAGTGGAGGAGATCGATGATAAAAACAAATTTGTTGAATCTGCGCTGGAAGTGCCATCTATCCAGTTGCTCGAAATGAGGGCAGATAGTGTTAACTTCTTGAGTGGCTGTACACTCACTGCTGCTCCTCTGAAATACCCAGATTCGTTGAGTGACGTGTAGGGTAGAAATCCTGTATTGCTTCTTCGTACTGTTGTAATGCTTTCAGCTCCTTTACCTACACCAAAGCCACCGCCCAGAACTAACCCCTGCCCGAATTGAGCTTGATAATCTCCTAAAGTGATGTTTTTAAATGCACCTTTGTTGACAACTTGCATATGGAATGAATTGTAGTCAAACCCATATTGTTTATTTTTTGGTGACCAGTTTAAAGTTTCTCCAGCATCTTTCTCTACAGTAAATCCAAGGCTAAAATCGCCAGCCCTTGCTACTCTAAATCGACTGTATGATCTATTGGGCGAACCTGCATAGTTAGTAGTGAAATTGGGGTTGTTGAGAAATCCCCTTTTATCTTCAAGTGTTCTGTTGTATCGTATAAGTAGATAATTATTTTGTTCTTCAAATACTCTTTGCATTAATGATTTCATTTTAGCATCCATTGACCTTACAGTTACAAAGGGGATGATTTTTGATACCGTATTTTCGTCATATCCATCAATGGCCTGAAGTTCATACACCGTCAGTAACGCTCCATTTTCGTTACGATAGGCAATTAGATTATTGATTTGAATTTCATTAAGAATATACAATGACCTAAGTTGTTCTTCTGTCGCCTTATTGAGGTCTATGGGATTGGAAAGGATTTGAGCCAGATTTTCGTACAGCACTTCATAATTAATATCCTGATCCTGAACAGAAAATATTTCTTCAAATAATTGTTCCAGATCGTATTCCCTTTCGGGATACTCCTGAGCCATGGCAAGACCAATGCAACTGATTAGTAAGAAATAGGTTAATGGCGTTTTCATTCCCGTTGCTTTCTTTTTGTGAACAGGTAACTGGTAGATAGCTGAAATGTAGTTTTAATGGAGGTATTGTATTGAAGGGCATAGTCAATAATTAATCGGGCTGATTGATATCCTATACCTCCATGAATAGCGTTAGGATTGAGGTTAAAACCTGTGCGTGTTTTTACTTTTTTATTAAGAGCATATTCAACACCACCTTTGATAGTGGGTTTGTAGTGTAGGTCTTTTTCAATTTCTAACAAAAGCAGTAGCCCATCCTGTGGACGAAACTGCATACCACTAACTAAAATGACTGGAAGACTTTCATCCGTGTCTGACGAAAGCTTGGGTTGGTTTAGGTTTACAATATAAGCCCCAACCAGTACCTTGGGTGTAAGTGTTGCAATACCTCCAAAATTTAAACTTATTGCTGAATGAGTGCCCAGCCCCTCTGCTCTGTATTGAACATAGTTTACCTTTATTCCAAGTGATGCCAATCCAAATTGGTTGGCGTAACCGGCTGAAAAAATCTGTTCGTTGTATAACCCATCTCCAAATTTGAAAATACCAGATCCAAAAGTTCCTACCCTTATGGGTAGGTTGAGGGATGCAGCGGCTCGATCTGCCCCAGGAAGTAAAGGGTTGATAGCGTAGGCAAAATTAGCTGAGGTTGATTTTATTGAGGCGATACCGGCAGGGTTATTGAACAAGGACCAATGGTCGGAAATCGTGGATGAGGCATTGCCCAATGCGGCACTTCGTCCCCCCATTAGCGTAGAAACACTTTGAGGTTTCGTAATTTTAGGAATTGACAGCAAAATCAGAACAAGAAGGAGTCTCATGCTGAATATATTTTCAATAAAAGTTAAATAAATAGATTTGAAAATACCTAGTATAATAGGGTTAATAATTGGAATTTCCTTTGTCGGGAATGCCCAATCCATAATTGAGCGGTACGATTCGGGAAGTGAGAAGGCAAGAGGAGAAATGTTGAATGGCCAAAAAACAGGGGAATGGCTATATTTTTATCCTTCGGGAATACCTAATTCTGTTGAAAATTATAAAGATGGGGTGCTTCACGGCAAGGTGACCTATTTCTATCCTTCAGGTAAGGTGCAGGGTCAGGAGCAGTGGAGCAATGGCAGTATTAATGATTCAGCCTATTACTATCATGAAAATGGAAAGTTGGATAAAGAGGGAGTATACCTGAATAGCAGTTATGAAGGAAAATGGGTTCATTACTTTGACAATGGCAAAATAGAACGGACGCTATACTACAAAAACGGGTTGCCTGAAGGTCCTACGTTTATTTATGATGAGAAAGGAACGCTTGTTCAGGAAGGGGAGTACCATTTAGGAAAGGAACACGGACTTTGGAAGTTTTATAGTGAAAGTGGTGAACTGGAATACAAGGGGAATTACGAAGCTGGAGAGCCGATTGGAATTTGGTACTCCTATAGGAAAGGAAAAGAGAAGATTTATAAACGATACAAGAATTAAAATTCCTTCTTGATATTAAAGAAGAATCCGTGTGTGCCTTCACGGGTAAAACTGTATTCAAATCTTAATACCGTATCATAAAGGGTTACTACATCAAGCCCTCCTCCGGCACCGATGAGAAATTTGTTAGACAAAGAATTGTTAAGTGATAATTCCTGGTAACGCGTAAAGTTTTCTACATAGCCTGCATCTACATATCCCTTTAGATAGATGGATAAGGGAAAGTAGCTGAACTGCTCATGGGGCATATTGGCCAAGTGCCAGCCTCGGCTGAAGATTTTTTTCTTGAGCGTGGTTTTGTTAAGAATGAATCGGGAGCCTTCAATCAAAAATACTTCATATCCCCTCAAGAACTGTTTGCGGTAGCCTATAGCGTTATAGAAAGAATAGGGTTGTGATTGAGGTGTACTAAGATAAACTGAAGAAAAATTAGAGAAGTAGTAGCCATTTTTTAAATCAATGTACCTGGCGTGGGTGAGGTTGATTTCAAACTGATCGACATCACTGCTTAAGCCAAGGCCAATTTTTTTAAGATAAATGTTGGATTGGTGTCCATTCAAGGGATATGCAAATACGTCTCTGTGATCCGAGTTGAAAGAATAGGCGATGGACTCATACCGTTGCCTTGTATCTCCATTACCATAATAATTGGGATTGAGTATGGCGATAGTATCGGCCACCTCTGAGTTTCTATATTCAATACCAATATTATGTGTTTCGTAAAATGACTTTCTGTATGAATAGTTAACTGCAACCAGGGAATTGGTGCGCAGTACCCTGTCTGATTTTAGGAATAGAAGTCTGTGCTCATCCGTGAAGTAGGATAAGTTTTTGGGCTGGGCATAAGAGAATAGAAATGACAGACCTTGTTTTTGATTGCGATCGAGGTTTGGTATTTGATAAGCCAGATCAAATCGTCTTGAGAAACCAAATTGACCTGTAAGACGCAGTGTTTCGTTCCTGCCTCTGAAGTTGTATTGATACAACCTAAGGCCATAGTTCACTCTTCTAAAGTCGTGGTCGTAAGTTTGCCACCACTCGTTAAAGTTTCTATCGGACAGTTCAAAGATGGGCACAGGAAAGGTATACCATCGTTCTGAAAGTTCGATGAGCAGATCTACTTTTCCTGAGGAAAGAGTAATGGGTCTGATTTCGACTGTGTTAAAGAGCCGAAGGTTATAAATTTTCTTTTTGTCCCTTTCGAGCGTTTGGGTGATGCGTTTATTGCTGATCGTGTCTCCAGGGGTAAGGCTTAACTCCCTAAGGATAATTCGATCCTGTGTGGTCTTATTACCAACAATCAGGATTCTATTTACTTCCAGCAATTGGAATTCGACAGTATCAATTTCCTCGAAAACTTCAGGTTCTTTTTCTTTTCCTTTGCGGCCATTCGACTGTTGCGCCATACTCTCTGAGTATAACAAAGCCAAAAATCCAATCAGTATAATAGCCAACCTCCCGCGCATCCCAGATAATTATACTTTGTTAGGTTTTGGTAGCGTTGCGTTTTGACCAAATTAAAACTGCAATACCAACGATCACCATAGGTATACTTAGTATCTGGCCCATATTGAGTGTCAGGTTGTCTTCAAAGGCCACCTGATTCTCTTTTAGGAACTCGTAAACAAATCTTAGTGTCCACAGAATGACCATAAAAAGTCCAAATATTTTTCCTGTTGCTATCTTTTCCTTTTCGCGATTCCATATCCAGAAAAGGAATGCGAACAAGAGTAAGCATGAAATCGACTCGTAGAGTTGGGCGGCATGGCGTGAAATACCAAACGTATTTACCTTGGCCACCAGTGTTCCTGATTTCTCCTGATACAACTCAAACTGCAAATCAGTGCGAGGTGGTTCGTCTACAAATTCATATAACCTTGTTAGAAAATATTTAGTGTTGGTCTCACAAAATTGCTTTGCTGTTTCCTGTTCTGTACCTTCTTTAAAGAAAAGGTAAATATTGATAGGTACCCGACCATTCATTCCTTCAGGCAGATCTTTGTCTTTTACAATGCTTATGGACTCCACCGGGTTTTGTCCCATGTCATTTCGCATTAATGCTTCCTCCACTCTCCCTACAAATACAACTCCTACTCCTGAATCTGTTGGTTTTCCAATAATTTCAGAATTAAAAAAATTACCAAATCGAATAAGACAACCCGTTAATGCCACTACAATTACAATTCGATCAAGTACCTGAAGGTAGTTTTGCCCAGCTTTTTTCTTGCGGCTGTAGAGCCACAATGCAAACAAGATACCGATGGCCGCTCCATGGCTGGCAAGCCCTTGCAAGCCTGTAAATCTAAACTCAGGAGTGAATTCAAAGGGAAGAAATACGCCTAATGGATTTTGCCAAAGTAGCTCCGGTTGGTAGAAGAATATATGTCCTAGTCTTGCCCCAATAATGGTGGCCAATACCATGTAGATAGTGAGCGTGTCGATGTCTTTTTCAGGCTTCCCTTCTTTACGATAGATGTAATAGAGAATTTGCTGACTGAGTAAGAATCCAAGTGCAAAAAACAATCCATACCAGCGAAGGGAGAATGAGCCAATTGAAAATATTTCAGGATTGGCATTCCAAATAATATAACTCAGCATTAAGAATGATTAAAGTAAAAAAAGCGCTTTCGCGACCCGCAAAGATATTAGCTTAATGCCAACGGCCAAAGGATTATCAATCGCCCAGTCCCGCCAATTCAGCCTTAAAGCCTCCTGATAAAATGGGAAACCTACACCAACTACGGGGATCAACATTCATATCATCCAAATGAAAAGAAGGAGCAATACGCTCTCTTTTCCATTGATTTATTGCCCAGAGCCTGAAAAACTTCACAATCGAGGCTTTTAGAAGGCCTTTGTCAAATTCGAGAGAAAGTGTAGCATACACTTCCTTGGGGGATTTTCGATCTCTAATGGCTAATTTCTCTATCCTTACCAATAATTGATAGGGCATCAAGTCTTTTTCATCTGTCTGATCAGAATCAGCCGGACGAAGTTCTGCCGTGGGTTCAAGACTATTGACAAGAGCGAGTCCTTTATACCCAAGGTCTTTCTCTGCCCATTTAAGCCACTGAATGATGAAAGGTTTGTCCACACCAGCAATAGGAGCGAGGCTTCCGCTAGTGTCTCCATCCATAGTTGCATAGCCTACATCACCTTCACTTCTGTTGGAAGTTGTCAGTAAGATAGCTTGCTTAATATTGGCTAACATCCAGATAATTGGAGATCGGGATCTGGCCTGAATGTTTTGAAGTGCGATATCATCTTTTTCCCAAGTGAGCTTTCTGTCCAGTACGGTTTCAATTTTTGCTTTGTACGATTCTACCTCCTCATCAATCAGCCAATGATGAAAAGTTGCCCCTACAGAATTCGCCAATGTTTTAGCTGCTTCGAGGGTTTGTTTAGAAGAATTTCTTGTGCCCTGATAGGCACAGGTCAAAAGATGTTGTGTTGCTTCTTTTTCGTTTTTGGCGTTAATGTTCAGTTGCTCTGTAAAATTACTCCATCCCAACTGAGTGCTTCCTCTTCTGATCATTTCAGCAACAATGACTGCGCAGCAGGATGAATCGGCTCCTCCACTCAGGCTCAATGCAAAGCCGCGTGATTTACTCTTTCTTAAGTAGTCAAATAAGGCGAGCGTAGTGGCTTGTGCAAACTCTTCATTTCGTTCCGCTATGTCGGGTAGGGGTTGATAAGGCTGCTTGCTGTTGTCATCAAAATCAATCTCGCTGGATTGAATGACAAATGGTTGTAATGAGAGTCTCTGGTTGCGAATGATCAACTCACCATGGCGTGCAAAAAGAATATCGCCATCATAAATCATCCTGCCGGCCTCATTCCCCAGTAGGTTTGCGTAAACATATACGCAATTGTACTTTGAAGAGCTTTCCTTTACCAACTCCTCCCTTGATAGACTTTTGTCCATGGCAAAGTGACTGGCGCTGGGGTTCAGGATTAATTCTATTTTGTGATTGATCAAATTATCCGCGGGTCTTACTTTGCGCCAAGCATCCTCACATATTTCAAACCCAAAGGAAACGCCCTTACATTCAAAAGTTAAATCGCCTACGTTTATTTTTTTACCGCCTCGCTCGATTTGCTTTATGGTGTTGGCAGGCCAAGCCTCGAACCACCGGGGTTCATAGTGCACACCATCTCTGGCTAGATTTTGTTTTAATGCTATTCCTAATATTTCTTTATTGTAGATAACACAGGCTCCATTGTAGGTGGTTTCTTCTATTCGTATGGGCATACCCACACAAACCATGATATTGTCCGTCTCAGGAATAATCTTCTCCAATTCAGTCCATGCATTTTCGGATAACCAATCGGAGAGGAATAAGTCTTCACAGCCATAGCCGGTTAGACAAAGCTCCGGGAAGCACAGGAGATCGATATGCTGATTTTGTGCCCCTTGAATGGCCTGAACAATATTGTGGGTGTTGTTTTCCCAATCAATAGGAGTTTGATTTACTGTAGCACCTCCTATTTTTAGTTTTCTATTCATAGTCAGCGCTATTCAATATTCAGCATCAAACAAGTCTTTTGGGCAGCGTCTTGTTCCGCTTTCTTTTTGGTATAACCAAAACCCCGACCATAAGGTTGCTCCTCAACAAATAATTGCGCGATGAACTCTTTTCCGGTTTTTCCTTTTTTGGTACTCTCCACTTCAAATCGAATAGGGGTGCTGTTGCGCTGAGACCATTCAATGATCTTACTTTTAAAGTTGGTATTGGAATTGACCACCTCTTCAATGTTGAGATAAGGCTGGATCAGCTTATCGACTACAAATTTTTTGCAGCGAATGTACCCTTTGTCAAGGTAAATGGCACCTACGATGGCTTCCAGTGCATTTCCAAGAATGACTTGCTGCAGTTGCGTATTTTTCTTGTCCGACTGCACAATAGACGGGATACCCAATTTGCGGGCGATTTGATTTAAAGTTTCCCTGTTTACAATCCGAGAGCGGATTTCAGTAAGGAAGCCTTCATCCTTAAAAGGGTATTTTTTAAAAAGATAGTCTGCTACGGCAGCGCCCAGAATAGCATCTCCGAGGTATTCCAGTCTTTCATTTGATTCTTTGAAGCCAGCTACTTCTTTGGCTTTGGAGCTATGAAGTGTGGCCAGGCGATAAAGTTCTATGTTGGATGGAGTAAAACCGGCAATGGTGCGGATAGCAAGCACCAGTTTTTGATTTTCCTTTTTACTTTCCTTGGTTGATTTTAGTAAGCCCCACACAGAAACTTGTGCTTACTCTGCTTTTCTAAGGATAATAGAGAAATTATGACCTCCAAAACCAAAGGTATTGCTCAATGCCACTTTTACATCTCTCTTTTGAGCGGTGTTAAATGTCAGGTTGAGTTTTGGATCTAGTCCATCATCATCAGTGAAGTGATTGATGGTAGGAGGAACAATTCCTTCATTAATGGCCAGCAAGCAGGCAATTGTTTCAATAGCTCCAGCTGCTCCTAACAAGTGGCCCGTCATTGATTTAGTCGAACTGATGTTCAATTTGTAAGCATCTGCTCCAAATACGGTTTGAATGGCTTTGATTTCACCAATATCACCCAGTGGAGTTGAAGTGCCATGCGTATTGATATAATCCACTTCTGAAGCTTTTAGGCCAGCTTCTTCCAGTGCATGTTCCATTACTTTAACAATACCAGCTCCTTCAGGGTGTGGCGCTGTGATATGGTAAGCATCAGCTGACATACCGCCACCCAATATCTCAGCATATATTTTAGCACCTCTCCTTTTAGCATGTTCGTATTCTTCCAAAATAAGACCTCCTGCACCCTCACCCAATACAAAACCATCCCTTTCCTTGTCGTAAGGTCTGGAAGCTGTTTCTGGGGAGTCATTGCGTTCAGAAAGGGCCTTCATGGCATTAAATCCACCAACACCGGCTTCGCAAACTGCCATTTCTGACCCACCTGATACGATAATATCCGATTTTCCGAGGCGGATATATGTAAAGGCGTCATAAATAGAGTTAGTAGAAGAGGCACAAGCAGATACCGTTGTGAAGTTAGGGCCTCTAAATCCATATTTAATGGAAATATGGCCTGCACTCAGGTCGGCAATCATTTTAGGAATAAAGAAGGGATTAAATCGGGGCGTTCCGTCACCGGCTGCGAACGACTTAACCTCTTCCTGAAATGTAAGCAATCCTCCAATGCCCGATCCCCAGATTACGCCTACGCGATCCGGGTTAAGGTCAGCCAGCGGAAGATTAGCATCTTTTATGGCTTCATCAGCCACCACCATTGCGTACTGGGCAAATGGGTCCATTTTGCGGGCTTCTTTTCTGTCGATAAAGTTGCTCACATCAAACCCTTTCACCTCGCAGGCGAACTTTGTTTTGAACTTTGAAGCGTCAAATTTCGTGATAGGCGCAGCACCGCTCTTTCCATTGCGTAAACCATCCCAATATTCTTCTCGGGTGTTTCCAATGGGGGTTAATGCACCAATACCGGTAATTACTACTCGCTTAAAGTTCATTGAATAAAAGTTTGTGGAGGGAGATTTCGGCTCTTGGATTACTTCTTCACATTCTCCTCAAGGTAAGAAATCGCCTGCCCAACGGTGGCAATGTTCTCAGCCTGATCATCCGGGATGGAAAGATTGAATTCTTTCTCAAATTCCATGATTAGCTCAACCGTATCTAAAGAGTCGGCACCGAGGTCATTTGTAAAGGAAGCCTCAGGTGTAACCTCAGATTCCTCCACACCCAGTTTGTCAATAATGATCTGTTTTACTTTTTGTGCGATTTCAGACATGTTTTATAAGTTTAGAGTATTCAAAAATCTGTGCAAAGAAAGAGATTTAGTGCAATATTGTCAAACTTTTTGCAACCCTAAAGAGTTAGTGCCAAGAATGTAAATGAAGAAAAAAAGACTTGATATTGAATATAGTTATGATTTCGAGTTGCTGGGAGTGATTTCTTCTGCTAAGAGTTACAAGTTGGCTTGGGATATAAATAACCAACTGGGGGTTAGGTTGGTGAAGCAACCTGACGTTCTTATCCAATTTAATAATAACATAACGGGTTCCTATACCCACTTTTTCCATGAAACTCCGTTAAACAGACTGAGACTTTTTAGGAATAAATCAACGGAAACGGATGCTGCAAAGAATTTTTTTATACAAGAATACCCTCATCTTGACTATGTAATCATGTCGCAGGGGGCGGATAAATTTGATATCGATCATTTGCAACAGCAGATACGCAGTATTTCTTCTGTGGAAATGGTTGCTTTCATACCTTTGGACACTTTAAAGTCGAAAGACTATTTTATTTTTTAATCAAATGGAAAGAGTAGCGTACAACAGAACCAAGATTGTTGCCACAGTAGGCCCTGCATCAAGTTCAAAAGAAATGTTAAGGGCCCTCGTAAAAGAGGGAGTAGATGTTTTTAGAATAAATTTCTCACATGGCAATCATGAGGATAAAAAACTGGTGATTGACCTAATAAGGGAACTCAACAGCGAAATGGGGACCCATGTGGCCATTTTGATGGACCTTCAGGGTCCGAAAATTCGGGTGAATAAAGTGGAGGACAATGTAGTTTTGGTTCAAGGCCAGGAGTTGGTGATTACCACACGTGAATTACTGGGTAACAATCAGATTGTAAGCACATCTTATAAAGATCTGCCGAGGGATGTAAAGCCAGATGAAAGAATCCTTATCGATGATGGTAAAATTGAGCTGAGTGTTGTTGAGGTAAGAGACATTGATATTGTAACCAAAGTAGTTTACGGAGGACCGCTTACGTCCCGTAAGGGAATTAATTTACCCAACTCAAAAGTATCTGCTCCTTCGCTGACTGAAAAGGATTTGGAGGATCTTGAATTTGGACTGAAGAATGATGTGAATTGGGTAGCCTTGTCCTTTGTACGCAAGGCCGAGGATATCAATAAACTGAGAGGAATTCTGGAGAAAAATAATTCCAAGGCCAGGATTGTTGCTAAAATTGAAAAACCTGAAGCCTTAGAAGACATTGATAATATTATTGAAGCGACTGATGCGATAATGGTAGCTCGTGGCGATCTGGGTGTAGAGATATGGATGGAGGATGTGCCTATCGTGCAAAAGAAACTGATTGAAAAGTGTAACAAGGCCTCCAAACCAGTGATCGTTGCTACTCAGATGATGGAAAGCATGATCGAAAATCCAAGACCTACCCGGGCTGAGACCAATGACGTAGCCAATGCAGTGATGGATGGAGCAGATGCTTTGATGTTGTCTGCTGAAACGGCAGCAGGAAAGTACCCGCTGGAAGTAGTGCGTAGTATGGTTCGCACCATTACCTCCATTGAAAAGCAAGACAGCATATATTACAAGTTCAGACCTGTTGATCCTGAATCACCCATTTTTATTCATGATAGTTTGATATTGGCTGCCTGTAAATTGGCACAGGACGTTGGCGCCAAGGCGATTGTGGGTATGACCACATCTGGATACACAGCGTTTCAATCTTCTTCCCACAGACCCAATACCAACATCTTTGTGTTCACTGGAAATAAATCAATTCTGGATACCATGAATCTTGTTTGGGGTACCCGTGCTTACTATTATGATAAGCAAACGACCACGGACGAGACTATTGCGGATATCGCGGATATATTGAAAACGGATGGACACGTTAAGAAAGGAGATATTTTCATCAGCCTGGCCAGTATGCCCATTCAAGAGAGGCACCGTACCAATATGATGAAGATCAATGTAGTGGAATAGTATTGATGGTGTTTCATATTGAAACACCACCCTGCTCCATAATGATACAAACCCATCTTCCGATACCTGTTGCTATGAAAATTGCTTTTAAGTTTTTAGCAGTATCAGTAATTGTTCTGGTGGTCATCTCAATACTACCATCATGCGGTTCCACTTATTTGAGCAGGTGGATATTCTGGAATTTTTCAGATATAGAGGACTATCAAAAATTCCCATATCGTGATGTCAGTAATGCGAGTCCGATATTCAATTTTGCCCCTGTATCTGTGCCTCAGGTGAATACCATTTCATATCAATACAAAGGTAAGAACCATCAAAAAACTGTTGTGGATTTTGTAAATCAAACGGAGACTACTGCATTGATTGTTATCAAAAATGATTCTCTTTTATATGAAGGGTATGGTAGTGGATATGCTCGTTCGTCTATCAACACTTCATTTTCTATAGCGAAATCAATTACATCAATGTTGGTTGGAATTGCCATTAGTGAGGGCAAGATCAAAGGTACGCGGGGTGCTATAACAGATTATATTCCGGAATTGCTTGCAAGTGATGAACAGATAAAAGAAGTGTCAATATCTAATTTGTTAATGATGCAATCGGGGTTTTATTATCGCGATCACGATCTGGTATGGGGAGATAAACCAAAGAATTATTATCACCCTTGCCTAAGGCAAAGAGCGCTTAATGTTAAATTGGATGAACCTCCAGGAGAGCGGTGGCAATACATGGGATACAATCCTATTATTTGTGGAATGATTTTGGAACGCACTACAAACCAGACGGTAACAAAATATTTTGAAGATAAATTATGGACAAAGATTGGAGCTGAATTCCCTGCTTCATGGAGTATTGACAGCGAGGAAGGGCAAATGGAGAAGATGGAGAGTGGCGTAAATGGCAGGGCTATCGACTTTGCTAAACTTGGACGACTAATGCTTTTGGATGGTAGCTGGGAGGGTAGGCAAATCATTTCGAAAGAATGGGTAGCGGACTGCACAAGCCTTGATGGCAGCGTAGAGGCATGGAAGGGAGTACACTACAAAAATTTTTGGTGGCTTTATCCGTCCGATGATAAGCATCCACAGTCTTATGCTGCAACGGGACATCTTGGCCAATTTATTTTTGTATCGCCTGAAGAAAAAGTTGTGATTGTAAGGTTTGGAAAGGAGATGGGGAAGGTTGATTCCTGGATTAATATTTTCAGAGAAATAGCTACCAGGGTTTCTGAATAATTACAACTTAGGGGTAACCATAATCACCTCTTCGCGCTCAACAACCACGGCTCCCGCGGGATCACCTTTTCTTTTTCTAACGAATTTTTTAAGGGTGTAGGCAACAGGGCAAAGTGATTCTGTTTTTCTCTTAGAGTTGTATGCGGCCAATTCAGCAGCTCTTTCGATTACCTCTTTGGGAATTGTTTTGCCTGATTGATTTTTGATAACCACATGAGACCCAGAAACATCTTTTGCATGCAGCCAAAGGTCATCCTTGCGGGTATACTTCAATGTAAGAAGATCATTGTTTATTGCGTTTTTACCAATCCAGATTTGGTAGCCCATGTGCTCTACAGTGTGAAAAGGCAAAGGCTCGGATTTCTTTACCACTTTTGATTGGGCACTCTTGAAATGACTCCTAAATTCCGCTAACGTGCTAATCGTATTTAAAAGATCCAGTTGTTTACTGGCATTTTCTATTTCTCCATTTTTTGCCTCAATGGAGGTGGTAAGTTTTTTTATTTCTATTTCCTGATTCTTCGCCTTTCTATAGAATATCTGTGCGTTTTGCTGTGCATTTAATTCTGGTTTTATTTTGATGGTAATTTCATTTCCCTCAAAATCTTCCAATTGTACTTTTTTGTTTCCTCTTTCAACGCGATGGATGTTGGCCATCAGCACATCTGCCCATGTTTTATATTGGGTATCAATGGTGATCTCATCTAATTTCTTTTGATTTTTAGCAATGTAATTCTGACAAGAATCAATAATGGAGATCAACTGTTTTTGTAATACAGTTTTCTCTTTTTGAAGCCCACCTGTACTTGTATAAAGAAAGAAATAAGCATTGATGGCTTCAATGGGATCGGTGAATTTTTTCAGTATCTCTCCATATTCCAGGAGACTCAACCTGATTTGAGTATTTTGTTTGACGAGGTAGAATATTGGATTTTGTAACAGTTGAAGGACTTCATTGAGCAGTGCCCAGCCTTGGTCATCATTTTCGGTGCTGAATCCTTTTTCATCTAAATAATCCCAAACTACCTTTCCTAAGGTAGGGTAGACTTGCTTTAAACTATTCCTGTTTTCAATAAAATGTGCTTTGCTCCAGTCACTGGTGCGATGAAGACCGGAGAAGGAAAGATCGTTGTCAGCGACAAATTGATTGCGAAAAATTTGTATTACATGTTGGTCTTTGGCCAGAAGAATGTTAGCTCTATTGGCATGCATCTTAAAGATTAGCGCATATCCTTTTTCAAAGTTGAGTGCAAAACTTCTCTCGTTTTCAAATTGAGTAATATCAATAAATTTTTTCAGGATGATTTCATCGAATAAATCAACGCTATTTTTTCTGGCGCGATTAAAATGGTCTGGAAATGCAAGACAGGAAAAAGAAAGAAGGTGAGCTTTGATGAAAAAGGATTCTTTTTCATTATTGAGCTCTATGATAAGCTCATCTTTGTTTTGACTAAAGCAGGAGACAACGGAATAGCCAGCAAGTTTTTTGTTAAGTGAACTGCTAAGTTGTCGTAGGAAATAAAAATTGTTATGCATGGTTATACTGAGATAACCAAACCATCGTAACTAAGTTCAATTGTAGGAGGTAGATCTTTACTTACTTCATTGTGAAGCCCCATCTTGTGGCTAAGGTGTGTGAAATAAGTTTTCTCTGCACCTACCTTTTTTGCTACAGCAATGGCTTCTTCCAGATTGAAATGCGAAATATGAGATTCTTTCTGTAGGGCATTAAGCACTAGTACTTTTGTGCCTTCCAGAAGCTTGAATGTGCTGTCAGGTATGTGTTTAGCATCCGTAATGTAACTGAAGTCTTTTATCCGGAACCCAAGAACGGGCATGTACAAATGTGTTACAGGGAGTGGAGTTATCTCTAATTGATTAATGACAAACGAATCTTCGTTAATCTCATTTAACTGAAGCTGTGGAGTTCCAGGGTATTTTTTTTCTTGAAAAGCGTAGTAGTACTCAGTCTTGAGTTGATTTAAAACTGGAGCCGTACCGTACAAGGGCATGTCCATGTTTTGTTTGAAATTAAAAGCCCGCACATCATCAAGCCCTGCTGTGTGATCCTTGTGACTGTGGGTGAATAGGACAAAATCCAGATGTTGGATACGAGAAGTCAACATTTGTTGGCGGAAATCGGGGCCAGTATCAACTACTATACTTTGGTTGTCAACTTCAATGTGGATTGAACTCCGTAATCTTTTATCGCGGAAATCGAGGGACTGACAGACCTTGCAGTCGCATCCAATAACAGGCACACCTTGTGAAGTCCCAGTTCCAAGAAACGTGACTTTCATCAGATGACTCTTTCTTTAGTGGACCAGCGAGTGGGATTTATTGCCTCTGTTGAGTTATGTTGAGCCTTGAAATATTTCAAATGTCTATTTCAGTTTGGGAAAGCTCTTCATATAATTTCTTGCTTTTGTCGGTGAACTTGGTGGTATCCAGTTCTATGATCTTCAAAATATCGAGAAGGGTATTGATTTTTCCTTCGTTGGTATAGAACTTATTAATGATCATAATTTTTTGTTCTCGAAGCAGGCAATAGCCCGACTTGAAATTGCCCTTTTCATACCTGAGAATATAGTCAGACTCAGCAATAAGGTCCTCCAGTTTGGCAAGAAATTGATTTGTGTACTTGATCATCTTGTTCGACTAATGTAGTGGTTTCGATTCGCAAGGTAATTTGAAATTGGTACATAGGGAAATTGGAAAAGGATGTAATTTGGCGCCATGGCTGATTTTGTTCAGAAACGGTTAATTGTGGTTGTTGGCCCCACAGCGGTGGGTAAGACGGGAATAGCTATTCAACTGGCCAAAACCTTTCATTCTGAGATCATATCAGCTGACTCGAGGCAGCTTTACAAGGAAATGACCATAGGGACAGCTAAGCCCTCTGTGCATGAATTGGAGGAGGTGAAGCACCATTTTATTGATCATATATCTATTGAAAAGACTTATGATGCCGGGCAATATGGCAGAGATGCTCATGATCTGATCAGTGAAATCTTTAAAAATAAAGACATGCTGATATTGTGTGGAGGATCAGGGCTGTATGTCAAGGCAATTTTGGAAGGTTTCGATGAGATGCCAGACATACCAGATAGCCTTAGGCAGGAGATAATTGAAGAGTACAATGAGAAGGGATTGGATTGGCTGCAGCAGCAAGTGAGCGAACATGATCCGGAATACTTTAATGAAGTCGATCAAAAAAACCCACAGCGACTGATGCGAGCGATTGAGGTAATCAGGCACTCTGGTTTGCCTGCCAGTTCATTCCGAAAAAAAGAAAAGCGAAAACTTCCTTTTGGTGTGGTTAAGATTGGACTGGAACTTGATCGTAATACACTTTACGACCGTATCAATCAGCGCGTGGATGACATGTTTGAAGCGGGATTGCTCGAGGAGGCAAGGAAGCTGCATCCCAAGAAGTCTTTGAATGCTTTGCAGACGGTAGGCTATCAGGAGCTGTTTGGGTATTTTGATGGCGACTATGATTTAGAGGAGGCGGTAAGATTGTTGAAAAGAAATACCAGAAGATATGCCAAGCGTCAGATGACATGGTTCAAAAAAGATGATGAAATTAAGTGGTTTCAGCCTAGCCAGTTGGATGAAGTAGTGAATTATATTGATGGAAAATAAGAAGGTATTAATCATAACGTATTACTGGCCACCTAGCGGAGGGAGTGGTGTACAGCGGTGGTTAAAATTCGCAAAGTACCTGAGTCGCATGGGGTGGGAGCCCTACGTATTCACACCGGAGTATCCATCATTTACTATCAAAGATGAATCTTTGGAAAAAGATGTACCCAGTACTGTGGAGGTAATCCGATTTCCAATTTGGGAGCCGTATCATTTGTTTTTTAAAATTCAACGCCTATTTGGGAAGAAGGAAATAAAACAAAGTGATTTCATTTCTACAGGAAAGAAGAGTTTCTTTCAAAGTGTGAGTTCGTGGATTAGGGGTAATTTCTTTATTCCTGATGCGCGCGTATTTTGGGTGAAGCCATCTGTTACCTTTCTCACGGATTTCATCAAGTCTAATCAGATTGAAAAAATTGTTACCACTGGGCCACCTCATAGTATTCACTTGATAGGACAACGGCTAAAAAAGAGGATGCCAGAAATAAAGTGGGTTGCTGACTTTCGCGACCCATGGAGTGAGTGGGACTTATTAGACACTCTATCACTTACATCCTGGGCAAGGTCAAAACACCGGAGATTAGAACGTGAGGTATTATCACAAGCAGATAAGGTGATTACGATTGCGCCTTATCACGTAAAGCGCTTAGAGTTGTTAGGAAACCGAAAGGTGGATTTGATTACTAATGGTTTTGATGATGAAGACTTCGATACTGTAGCGCATGCAAGAAATGAAAAATTTACCATCAGGCACATCGGTATTGTAGATGAACTTCGAGACCCAAGGCCAATCATGAAATCCTTAAAGGAAGTGCTAATTGGTAATCCTGAGTTAGTGGACACCATTGAAGTTGAATTTATTGGAAATGTAAATAGTGCTTTTAAGTCTTTTGTAGCGAAGGATAGTATTCTTTCTCGAGTTACTCAGTTTGTAGATCAAGTACCTCACAGCGAATTGTTGAAAATATATGGGCGAACAGATTTACAACTGTTGGTGTTGGCCCACACAGCGATTGCTCCGGGAAATTTGCCAGGTAAGTTTTTTGAGTACCTGGCATCAGGTAACCCTATTCTTGCTATTGGCCCTGTTGATGGAGATGCAGCAGATGTATTGAAGGAAACCAATGCGGGCGTGATACGCGAAAGAGAAAATGAAGAAGGTATCAAATCTTCACTGCAAACTTTTTATTCTGATTGGGAAGCCAACAAAATGAATGCTGAACGAAGTATAAATAAGTACTTTCGTAAAGAATTGACAGAGCAGTTAGCCAAACTTTTATCTCTATAATTAATTCGTGGTGATGCCGACAAAGGCCAATAGCTTTTTTAATACCAAATTGCCATCAGGCGAGGCCTTGGAAAGAAAAATGAGTGAACTGTAAATTAGCGTAATCACAGCTGACCTCACTAGCAGATCAATAATGGTCAACTCTATCTTAGGAATAAGGTAATTACAGCCCACAGCAATTCCACCTATTGCAAGCACCTTACAGGTAGCCCAGGTGAGGGGTTGCATTCTCAGTTTGAAATAAATGAAAAAGTATTTTAGAAGATTGAATAGGATCAACGCCAATGCAGATCCTATGGCCGCCCCATTAATGCCATACGTGGGAATTAAGAGATTGTTGGCTATTACTATTGAAGCAGCTAATAATAGGATAAGAATGATGTTGAAGGCATAGTATTTTGATAAGACAATGATTTCGCTGCTTGGTCCAAATAGCATATCGAGCAGTTTGCCAAGCCCAATGATGAGCACCACATACTTGCCCGTTTCATAGATTTCACCTTTTGGCATAAAAGCAAAGATATTGTGCAGGTTGGCCCAAATGCCGATAAGAATTAATCCACCAACGATGAATTGATTGATGGATGTTTTTTTATAGATATTTTTAATGTCTTCCATATCATTTTTTTCAAATGCCCTGGAGATGAGTGGCATGGAAATTTGCATTAATGCCCTTTTAGGAATTTCGATTACAGTAGCCATGTAGAAGGCAGTAGTATAAATGGCATTCGCAGTAAGTCCTAAAAGTCCGGTAACCATAATGCTGTCTACTTTACCGATGATGATAAGTCCAGCCATACCTGCAAAACTTAGAAGGCTGTACTTTAAAAGACCAGGTATTTCTGTTTTATTCAGGTGGTTCATGCTTTGGGAGAGTTGCAGTTCTCCCAATGACCATAAGTAAAGAATCAGTATTCCTAAACATACCAGATAGGCAAAAGCAGTGCTTATGATAAACTGATTGAAGTCCAGGTATCCGGTAAAATATAGAGTAACCAGGATGGCCAGTAGTAACCGGGCGACTACTTCTCTCAGCAGATTGGGTACTATCGTTTTGAGTAAAGACCTCGAATAGGCTTCGAGTATCGCCATGATCAACAGGATAAGCGTTAGCCACAGCACCAATGAAGAGTATCCAATGATTTCCTGGGCATTGGTTTCAAAGTAGGAGAGAATAGGGGCTTCGAATATTTTGAATATGATAAAGAAAAGTCCAAACCCTGAAAGCGCCAGAAGCAACATGAGGCGAATAAAACTTCCTGAAGACGCCTGGCCTGTGACTAATTTCGGGTAATACCTGACAATACTTTGAGCAAGTCCAAACTGAGCAAAAGGGGTAAAGAGAATGGCAGCATCCTGAATGGTACGCATCAATCCAATCTGATCCGGCTCAAGGAATTTTGGATATAGGTAAAGCAGATTGATATACCCTATAGCCACTCCGCAATAAGAGATGATGGTGGTGATCGCACTTTGACGAAAGACTATGCCCATGGGAGGTTAATTGGCAAGAAGCTCTGTTACAATTTTGTTCAATATTACTTTGTTGTTCTCTGCTGATAATTCTTTTGCTGCCAGATTTGATTTGTTCTTAAAGTAATCAATTTTATCATGAGTAAGTTGAGAAATGGCTTTCGCGAAACTTTTGGATGTAAATTCAGATGATACAACACCCAAGTCGTTTTTAATTACCAGATCAGCCATCTCAGGCGTTGGCCCCACAGCTATAGCTAGTCGAGCTTGGACAAAGTCAAATAACTTGTTGGGTAAAGTATTCTTGTAATTGAAGTTAATAGGAGGGAGCATAAAAACGCCCACATCGTAATTGTGAATTAATTCAATGACTTTATCGTTTTTTACTGGTGGAAGTATTCTAACTCTGGGATTATTTTCCACCATTTTTTTTATTTTATCTAAGTATCGTCTGGTCTTCTTATTGGCAATCGCTGGAGTCAAAAGAATCATATCCAATGTAAACCGGCTATCGAGGTATTGCATGGTTTCGATCGTTAACTCCAACTGACGAGATGGGTTAGCTGCTCCGTGATGAACAAGTTTTATTTGGTTTTTATCGGTGGGCTTAGGATCGAGGTTGGTATGATAATTAGCATTGGTTAGAACAATTGGGTCAACTGGAAAATGCTTGGCATACTCTTTTGCCAATCCATGCCCCACTGTAAGCATTGAATCAACACTAGGTAAATACTTTTCACATAGAAATAAGTTAAATTTTCTAAAAAATATTCTCCAGACGAGTTTGTCTTCGAAATGTCGTGGCGCATATTCATGAGCATCAAATAGCACTTTGTTTCCCTTGGAGATTTCTAAAGCAAGTGGTAATGTTTCGATATCATTTGCAAGAATGAGGTCATACTTTCGTTCAGATAATAGTTTTACGTATTGTGATTGATTGTATATAATTTTGTAGGCAAGCCGGTAAGCCTTTACTAGTAGTGCTAGGCCACCAATAATCTTCGCTAAGATACTAGGCTTGACCCTCCGTAATTGTATTGACTTTACACCCTTTTCGGATGAATGACTAAAACTCGCTATCGACACATCATAGGTGTCTTTTAGAAAGTTGATTTGTCTATTTACACGAGCGTCATGGTTGAGATCGCTAAACGCAATGATGAGAATAGACTTCATTTTTTTCTTCTGGCTTCTACAATATAATAGCGAGGTGTAATTAGACGGAAGATAGGACGTATCCCTGGCATAAACACCGGACTTGTCCATTTCTCTCTTCGCACAATTTCCCAGCCCCCTTTTTCAAGGAGCCAATCAAACTGCCAATCTTCGAATTCATGAAAATGTTGATCCCATTGGTCATTCTTGTTTCTATAAGCTTTGGCAAACCAAAGTGATAGCGGAATACTTGCAAACAGTGTTTCGGCTTTGATCTCTTTTAATACACCTAATGGGTTTAATAGGTGCTCGAATATTTCGAAAGCTGTGGCGACCTCGGTATCAAATTGCGCAATTACCTCAGGGTTTTGATCCAAGTCATCTCCTTTGGTATTGATTACTTTTAGCCCGTGCTCAGCCATTATATCAGAAAATTTGTTGGGCGTCCCAATGTCCAGCACGGTACTATTTATTTCTATAGAAGGGCCCATGAATTCCAAGGTCTTCCGGTAGCGTCTTGCTTTAGACCATTTGTTGCTCCAACTATTGAATGCTTTGATCATTTAATTGTGATTTCCCGCAAAGAAAAGGAATTTTGCAGCTTCAGTTATCCCAGAGACCGAAAAATCTCAATGCCTTAAAGACATGAACTGATCACTTTACCCTCCCTGGGTTCTCTTTAGCAAAGGAGGCCCAGGTCTTCTTTTTGCCCTTATCAGCTCCATTTTGATAATGATGGCACAAGGCCACGGCCAAAGCATCAGTGGCATCCATTAGTTTTGGCGTTTCCTTAAACTTGAAAATCGTCATCAGCATTTTAGCTACCTGCTCTTTGCTGGCATTGCCATTACCCGTGACGGATTGCTTTACTTTTTTGGGTGCATACTCAACTATAGGTATCCCTCTGCTGAGTGCTGCAGACATGGCTACTCCCTGAGCGCGTCCCAACTTCAGCATTGATTGAACGTTTTTGCCATAAAAAGGTGCTTCCAAAGCTACCTCGTCCGGGCCGAACTCTTCTAAGATAGAAAGCACCCTGTCGAATATTTTTTTAAGCCTCAACTCATGACTCTCCAGCTTGCTGAGATGAATAACACCAAATTGTAACAAAGTGATATCGGAAGACTTCACCAAAATAATTCCATAACCCATTACATTAGTACCGGGATCCAGGCCAAGGATTATTTTTTCTTTAACAACTTTTTTACTCATTTTGCTTTCCTCTGCAATTTAACTACAATGATGGAATGATCGCCTTCTTCTCAGTCGTGATGGCCAGTTATTTTTTGCTGTTAGCGCTCCTTATCTATGGATGGAGAAAAACACCTACAATGGCAATAGCCATAGAGCAGGGTGAAGAAAGATTTATTTCTGTGGTAGTTCCTTTTCGTAACGAGAAAAATCAGATTCACCACTTGATCAGATCATTGGCTGAATTAAATTATCCTGCCGATAGATTTGAGGTGATCCTAGTTAATGATCACTCTGATGATAATTCTGAAAATGTAGTCAAATCACTGATACACGACAAATCCAATTTTTCACTTATCCGACTCGATGATGATAGGCAAGGTAAAAAGAGTGCAATCACAAAGGGAGTTGAATTGGCCAAAGGTGTTTTAATTACAACTACAGATGCGGATTGCATTGTGCCTGCTAAATGGCTACAGATTATAAATGCATCATTTGAAAATGATAACATTCATCTGGTTTTTGGTGGAGTAGCCTTGAAAGGAAGCTCATTTTTCTCCAAAATTCAGGCAATTGAGTTTTCAAGTTTGATAGGGTCGGGAGCTGCTACGTTAGTTCTGGGCTTTTTCACTATGTGCAACGGAGCTAATCTGGCCTTTAGGAAGAAATCGTTTGAGGCAGTGAATGGATATTTGGGCAACCTGGAAGTACCTTCCGGGGATGATGAGTTTCTGGCGAGGAAGATATTAGCGCAATTCCCGAACTCGATAGCTTTTTTGAAAGATAAAGGGGCGGTGGTTGTGTCAAAGCCAGCCGGAACGATAAAAACTTTTGTCCATCAGCGACTAAGGTGGGCTGGAAAATGGAAGTACAATTCATCCTGGTTCACAAAATTATTGGCTATTCAAATTCTTTTGGTTCAGATAGCATTTATTGGGTTGATACTCATGGCTTTCATTCATTTTGAGGCAATTGGGCTTTTAGTTTCATTGATTGGCATCAAAATACTATTGGAGATCGTGGTTATATTTCCCGCAACTAGATTTTTAGAAATAAGGTGGTCATGGGCCGCTTTCTTTTTACTGCAATTAATTTATCCTTTATACGTTATTGCCATCGGACTTATGTCTCAGGGCATGTCCTACAAATGGAAGGGTAGAAGTTTATCACATAAAATGTGATAGCAGGAGGGGAATTTCTATTTTTGCTATCCAATTATGCCCGAAATCACACTACAGAAGAAAATTGAGAAGAAGGAGTTAGAGCTGAACGCACTTCTTGAAATCACCCAGGCCATCAATAGTAATGTACCTGAGGAGTCTTTGTACAAGATTTTCAATTTTACATTGAGATCTAATCTGAATATCAACAAACTGGCGCTTTTTGTACTTGATGAGGTGTGGAACTGCAAGGTTAATTTTGGTACAGAGAAAAGCTTTCTCAAGATAACCCTTGATGATCATTTCAAAATGATTAGAAAAATTCACGACATGAGTGAATTTGAGAAATGTGCCTTCCATGAGTTTGATATTGTAATTCCTGTTGCTCACAAAGACAGTACGTTGGCATTAATTTTTGTTGGAGGCGGGGAGAACAAGCAGTCGAATCACGATCGAGATGAAAACATTAAGTTTATTCAGGCGCTGAGCAATATTATTATTGTGGCCATTGAGAATAAAAAATTGGCAAGAAGGCAGTTGGAGCAAGAGGCATTTAGAAAAGAACTTGAAATTGCCAGTGATGTGCAACAATTTTTGTTTCCTGAAAAACTCCCCAATACAGACAGGCTTAAGATAGAGGCCAGTTATTTGCCGCACGACTTAATAGGAGGTGATTATTATGATTATATTCCCATCAACAAAAATCAATTTTTAATCTGTGTAGCTGATGTAAGTGGAAAGGGTATACCCGCTGCACTGTTGATGTCTAATTTTCAGGCTTCCTTAAGAACGCTTTTGAGGCAGACGCCTAATCTCACTGAAATTTTGGAGGCATTAAACTATCAAGTGCTTGAGAATACCAAAGGGGAGAAGTTTATAACTTTCTTCGGAGCCATTTATGATTTAAGCTTGAAGACGATGGTATACGTCAATGCGGGACATAACCCACCCATACTGTATACTAAAAAGAAAGGCTTTCAATTGTTGGAGGAGGGGTCTACAGTAATTGGTGCCATGCATCCTTTGCCTTTTATTAATGAAGGTTTTATAACTGACTTGGAAGAGTTTTTCTTATTTGCCTATACAGACGGTCTTACAGAAACCATCAATGAGAAGGATGAAGAGTTCGGGCAGGAAACATTAATGAAATACCTTGAAGAGAACCTTAATAAAGATCTAAAAACCATGCATCAGGATATCATAGTAAAGCTGGATGGATTCAAAGGTAATAACAGCTACAAAGATGATATCACGATGCTATCCTGCAGGGTGATTTAATCGATTTCAATTTGTTTTTCAGAACACCATTCATTCTTCCTTTGTTATACCCTTCATTGATTTGGAGGATTCCTACAACTGAGAATACAATCTACCTCACATTCGATGACGGTCCTGTACCTGGCCCAACGGATTTCGTTTTGGAGCAATTAAAAAAAATTGAGGCCAAGGCGACTTTCTTTTGTATAGGAAACAATGTTGTAAAAAATGGATCTCTGTTTAATGAAATAAGTAGGCAGGGGCATGCGGTAGGCAATCATACTCAAAATCATAAAAAAGGTTGGGTTACATCCACTGAAGACTACATGAATGATGTTTTAGTCTGCCAAGAAATGATGAAAGAAAGTGTTCTCTTTAGACCTCCATACGGAAGGATAAGAAGAAGTCAGATAAAGCAACTCGATAACTACAAGATTGTAATGTGGGATGTGCTTTCCTATGACTATTCAAGTACCATGAATAGCGAACGTTGCCTCCAGGGGGTAATCAAAGCAACCAGACCCGGATCCATTATCGTGTTTCATGATAGTTATAAGGCTGAAAAAAATATGACCTATGCGTTACCGCGTTTTTTAGATCACTTCACACAGAAAGGATATAAGTTCGAGTCACTGGCAGGGCTTAAATAAGCGCTATGAAAACTTACCGAATTCTTGTTGCTCCTTTGGACTGGGGATTAGGTCACGCTACTCGGTGTATTCCGGTAATTCAACTCCTTTTAAAAAAAGGATATGAGGTGCATGTGGCGTCAAGTGGAGATGCGTATAGATTATTGCAATTAGAGTTTCCTCAGTTAAAGTATTTTGCACTGCCCTCTTATAAGGCAAGTTACAGTAGAAGTTTGCCTTTTATGCTTAAGGTTTTTTTTCAGTTGCCAAAGTTTCTAGTAGCTATCAAAAAGGAGAATAGGGTCGTAGAAGAATTGGCCACGGTGAATAAATACGATTTGATCATTTCTGACAATAGGTATGGATGTTGCGCATTACATGTTAAATCTGTTTTCATTTGTCATCAGCTTAATATCATAATGCCAATGTGGCTAAAGTGGTTTGCGCCTGTCGTCAACTACTTTAATCATAAGTGGATAATGAAATTCGATCATTGCTGGATACCAGATGATCCATCCGCGGATTTAACAGGAAGGTTAACTATGCCACCATTACCCAATTCAGAATGGGTAGGAGTATTGTCACGTTTCGAAAAAAACGAAGCGAACAGTAAAGAATACCAATTGGCAGTTGTTCTTTCAGGGCCAGAGCCACAGCGATCATTATTTGAGAAAAAAATTCTTGAACAACTTAGTGGCACTGATATAAAATCTATCCTTGTTAGAGGTAAGCTAGACGGAGACACAATAACAACTAACAGTAATAATTTGATTAGTGTAAATTATTTGCAAGGAGAAGAGTTACAAAGTGTGATTGAGCGAAGCGAGGTGGTGTTATGCAGATCCGGTTACAGCACGGTAATGGATTTAGCGAAGCTTGCGAAGAAAGCAGTTTTTGTGCCTACACCTGGCCAGACAGAGCAAGAGTATATAGGGTTTGAACTCATGAAGAAGGGTATAGCACTTTGCCAGCATCAGAATGGTTTTAACCTTGAGAAAGCACTGCAAGAAATAAAGAACTATTCAGGCTTTGCGGAGAGTTCTGGCCAAACTAATTTGCTCAATAAAGCAATTGATAAAGTGTTGAGATGAAATATTGGACCGACAGTCACGCACATATTTATTTGAAAGAATTCGATCACGATAGAACGGAGGCCTTGCAAAGATGTATTGATGAGGATATTCAAAAAATATACATGCCCAATATTGATCATACTTCGATCGATAACATGCTGGAGGTAGAGGCACAAAACCCAAAGCAGTGTATATCAATGATGGGCCTTCACCCTTGCTCAGTAAAAAAGGATTTTGAAAAAGAGTTGTATTTAGTAGAGTCCTGGTTGGCTAAAAAGTCTTTTGCTGCTGTTGGAGAAATAGGGACTGATTTATACTGGGATAAGACTTTTTGGGAACAACAGAAGGAAGCTTTTAATATTCAAGTAAAATGGGCAAAGCAATATGGCTTGCCCGTAGTTATTCATTGTAGAGATTCGATTGATGAAACCATAGCTTTAGTGGAGGCGCTTTATGATGATAAATTGAAAGGCGTCTTTCATTGCTTCACGGGAACAGCTGAGCAGGCCAAGCGAATTACCAAATTGGGTTTTTATTTGGGGATTGGTGGGGTGAGTACCTTTAAAAATGGAGGCATGGATAAGGTCATTCCTGAGTTGGATATCAATACTATCTTGCTAGAAACCGATAGCCCTTACCTGAGCCCAGTGCCTTACCGTGGAAAAAGGAATGAGCCAGCTTATATTTCAATTATTGCTAAAAGAGTGGCCGAGCTAAAAAATATAGCATTGGAAGAATTGCAAATAGCAACATCCTCCAATGCTCAAAATTTGTTTACTAAATGAAGTATAAAAAGATCAATATCAACACTGCACTTCCGGCTCACCCAAAAGCAAGGGTAATGATCGTGTATACAGGAGGTACATTTGGTATGACGCATGATGCAAATGGTGTACTTGTACCGTTTGATTTCAATCACATTCTGGAACATTTGCCCACCTTACGGAGCTTGTTGCTTGACATTACAGTCATTGCTTTCGATCAACCGATAGACTCCTCTAATATTGAGCCAGCCCATTGGCAAACTATCGGAAAAATTATTTTTGAGAATTATGAAGATCAGGATGGCTTCGTAGTGCTCCATGGAACAGACACAATGGCTTATACTTCATCAGCGCTGAGCTTTATGCTAAAAGGACTGGCTAAGCCAGTTATTTTTACGGGAGCACAGCTACCTATAAGCGAGCCACGATCTGATGCACGGGAAAACTTAATTACCGCTCTGGAGATTGCTTCCGCAAAACTTAACGGCAAACCCATTGTGCCTGAAGTGTGCATCTATTTTGATTATGAATTAATCCGTGGATGCCGAGCGAAAAAAGTAGAAAGCATGCATTTTGATGCATTCCATTCCGAAAATTATCCACCGCTGGCAAAGGCAGGGGTGAAGATTGATTATGCGAATGAGGCAATTATGCCATTATTGGATGGGAAACTATCCATGCTATCAAAATTCGATACTAATGTAGCCTTGATAAAGTTGTTTCCAGGTATTGGTGCCAATTCGATTAAAGCCGTTGTGGGAACCCCGGATTTAAAGGCATTGGTGATGGAAACATATGGAGCAGGAAATGCGCCAAGTGCAGAGTGGTTTTTGAGTGTCCTAAAGAAGGCAATAGCTGATAATATCCTAATCATTAACATTTCGCAATGCCCTGGAGGCATGGTTACACAGGGAAGGTATGAAACCAGCAAGACGCTTGAAGATATAGGCGTTCTCAGTGGTGTGGATATGACAACAGAGTCAGCGGTGACCAAACTGATGTTATTATTAGGTGAGGGTGGTATTGAGCATGCCCGCCAATGGATGGGCAACTCTTTGGCTGGGGAATTAACTGAAAATTAAAATTTCAATCCGTTCTGTAGTACCCTAATGTGGGTCTGGAGGTTCAAAACCGACCAGAGGATGGAATTCCATACTTGTCTAAAATGAACAAAGGCTAATTATACTAAGTGAGTATTTAGTGCAATTAGCCTTTTCAAGCGGAGAGAGAGGGATTCGAACCCTCGTTACGTTTCCGTAAACACGCTTTCCAAGCGTGCGCGTTCGGCCACTCTGCCACCTCTCCGAAAATCAGGCCACAAAGAAATGGATAATAAAATCGTTGAACAAGTTCAGTTTTTGATCATTTCGGTGCATGTAAAATTTACCAACAAATAAAATTCTGTGTGACTAACGGATTGATTGAGCATTCTATGGTAGTGGGTGATAAAGCCTGAAGATTATTTTGTATTTTTTTTTGGAAATTTTGCTTAGAAATGAACAAAACGTTTAATTTTGGCCACTTCAAGTTATATCTTAAACCTTAAACCATGAAAAAACAATTTGCTATTCTCGCTCTATTCGGGGTCCTGATTTTTGGATCTTTCACCTTGGCTCAGGCTCAGGAAGGAGACTCCACTCAAACAGCGAGCGAACAGACTGAAGCTGTCACTTCAGAACCGGAACAAGCTCCAATGATGGACGTTGCTACAGATGTAGCTACAGAAGAGGCAAGCTTTCACCAAAGAATCAAAGAAAAATTCATTGAGGGTGGTGCCAGCTTTATGTGGCCTATTCTTATCTGTTTGATCTTCGGATTAGCTGTTTCAATTGAGAGAATCATTACGCTAAACCTTGCGACAACTAATACTAAAAAACTTTTGGCTCGTATTGAGGACGCCTTGTCTAAAGGAGGAATCGAGGCTGCAAAAGATGTAACTAAAAATACTAAAGGCCCTGTTGCCTCCATCTTTACTCAAGGATTGATGAGGTCATCAGAAGGTATGGAGATGGTTGAGAAATCTATCGTTTCTTACGGTGGTGTTGAAATGGGACGTTTGGAAAAAGGATTGATCTGGATTTCATTGTTCATATCACTCGGTCCAATGCTTGGATTCTTCGGTACTGTAATTGGTATGGTGGGTGCATTTGATGCGATCGAGGCAGCTGGTGATATTTCTCCTCAGGTTGTTGCTGGTGGTATGAAAACAGCCTTGTTGACTACTGTAGGTGGTCTTATTGTGGGTATGATCCTGCAAGTATTTTATAACTATCTTGTTTCTAAAATTGATAGCCTGGTGAATGATATGGAAGATGCTTCCATCACACTGGTTGACCTTTTGGTGAAGCACAAAATTGTGAAGTAATATGGAAGATATAGGATTATATGTAGGCTATGGACTATTTAGTGTAGCATTAATAGCTGCTGTCATCCTTCCTTTGATTAATGCACTAAAATCTCCTAAGGATTTGGTTAAATCAGGGATGGGTGTAGGTGCGCTAGTGGTTGTTTTCCTTATCTCTTTCGGCCTTGCCGGATCTGAGGTTACATCCAAGTATACTGCACAAGGAATAGGTGAAAGTAGCTCAAAGTTAATTGGTGCTGGATTGACAATGTTTTACATTGTTTTTATTTCAGCACTGATTGGAATCGTGTTTTCAGAAATCAGTAAAGCCCTTAAGTAATGGCAAGAAACACTCCAGATATACCCAATGCCTCAATGGCTGACATTGCGTTCTTGTTGTTAACCTTCTTTTTGGTTACCACTACGATGCCCAATGACAAAGGATTGAGTATGCAACTTCCTCCACCCCCGGAAGCACAACCCCCGGAGGACGTAAAAATTCAGGAGAGAAACATGTTTAAAATTCAGGTGAATTCGTCAGATGCCCTCCTTGTAGAAGGTGAGCCAATGGCTGAGGTGGATGGATTGAAAGACATGATTAAGAAGTTCATACTTAATAATGGTGAAGATCCTGCTAGTTCTGATAGCCCTGAAAAGGCCATCGTTTCGTTTAAAACTGACAGGGGAACGACTCATAAGCGTTTTGTTGAGATTCTGGATATCATGCAGGCTGCGTACTATGATATATACGCGGATCAGGCAGGAGTAACGAATGAAGAATTTCGAAAGATTGCTTCTGATCTGAATGATCCTGAAAATAAAAGACTCTACGACAAAGGCCGTGAGGGGATACCGATGGCGATATCTATCGCTGAACCGACCAAGGTTGGAAACTGATAAAATTTGAATTATGTCAAAGTTTAGAAAGAAAACGAAGGTAAAGCAGGACATCCCAACATCATCAATGCCCGATGTGGTATTTATGTTGCTGTTCTTCTTTATGGTGACTACCGAATTGAGAAAGACCGCGGTTGACGTAATGCAACGAATTCCTCAAGCTACTCAGCTGAGGAAATTGCAACGCAAATCGTTGGTAACCAATCTATATATTGGTGAGCCAAAGAAGTCAGAACAATTTGGTGCTGAACCAAAAATTCAGGCTGATGATACATTCATTGAGCCAGGTGATATTATTTTGTGGGTGAACCGTAAGAAGGATGAACTTCCTGAAAACGAGCGCGAGCAATTAACTATCGCTATGAAAGTGGACAGTGAAGCTAAACGCGGTATTATCGCAGACGTGGAAACAGAATTAAGAAAGGCCAACGCCAGAAAGATACTGTACTCTACTTTGCAGAAAGCAGAAAAGTAAAATTGTTTTTTCACTTGAAATAAATAGCCTCTTCCTGAATATTTAGGAAGAGGCTTTTTTTTGATTTATGAATTCCGCCACACTTCCCCAGCTCAATAATAGCAGAACTGTCAACGCGTGGTGCATGTACGATTGGGCCAATTCGGTGTATTCGCTGGTGATCACATCTGCTATTTTTCCAATCTATTACAAGTCCATAGCTGTAAGTGGAAATGGCGACATTGTTCAGTTTCTGGGCTTTTCTATTAACAATTCTGTTCTCTACACTTATTCTCTCTCATTCTCATTTTTGATTGTTGCGTTAATACTACCCTTACTATCTGGGATGGCAGATTATGCCGGTAAGAAAAAGACGTACATGAAGGTGTTTGTCGCAATAGGTAGTATTGCTTGCATCGGGCTCTACTTCTTTAGAGATGTTGCTGATTTGGAATGGGGAATATTTTGTTCCATGCTGGCAAGTATTGGTTATTCTGGTAGCCTTGTTTTCTATGATGCCTTCCTGCCTGAAATTGTTACCATGGATCGGTATGATGCAACCAGTGCCCGGGGGTATTCAATGGGATACTATGGAAGTGTTATCCTTATGGTAATTTGCCTGTTCATTATTACCTATTTTAATTCTTTTGGTTTTAGCACAGAGGGTGATGCCGTCCGGTTTACCTTTTTATTGGTTGGATTATGGTGGATGGGCTTTTCGTTGATTACTTTTCGTTACGTGCCTGAAAATCCATATGGAAGAAAGCCCACTGGGAATATTTGGACAAAAGGGTATGCTGAGCTTTTGAAGGTTTGGCAAAGTCTGAAGGCTTCACCGAATTTGAAAAGGTATTTGGCCGCTTTTTTCTTTTTTAATATGGGTGTGCAAACGGTAATGTATTTAGCGACACTATTTGGCACTGATGTTTTGCAATTGGAAAGCAGTAAGCTGATCATGACGATTTTACTTATCCAGATGGTGGCCGCTGTTGGCGCATGGGTATCAGCCAGATTTTCTACCCAGTATGGTAATAAGATAGCATTGATGGTGATGATTGGCATCTGGATAGTGGTTTGCATTGCAGCTTATTTTGTATCAACAGAATATCAATTTTACGCTTTGGCTTTTGTTGTAGGGTTGATCATGGGAGGTGTGCAGGCGCTGGCAAGAGCTACTTACACAAAGTTAATTCCAGAAAATACCATAGATCACGCCTCTTATTTTAGTTTTTTTGATGTGACTTACAACCTTTCTATCGTGTTTGGTACTTTCTCTTTTGGTCTTATTAACCAATTGACTGGAAGCATGAGAAATAGCGCGTTGGTGTTGGCCATATTTTTTGTTGCGGGTATACTGATGCTTACCCTTGTGAAATCAGAATATCTAAAAAAGGCTAGTAGCGCAGGTGCTTAACTGTAATCCCTTTATTGATCAATTGCTTCAGCGATTCGATGCCAATTTTTAGGTGTTGGTCAACATAGCTATTGGTTACTTCCTTATCACTGGTTTGGGTTTTTACTCCTTCAGCGATCATGGGCTGATCAGAAACTAAAAGAAGGGCTCCTGCAGGAATTTCATTAAAGAATGCCGTTGAAAAGATGGTTGCCGTTTCCATATCGATGCCCATCACCCTTATCTTCCTTAGGTATTCTTTAAAAGGCTCATCCCACTCCCATACACGCCTGTTTGTGGTGTAGATGGTTCCAGTCCAATAATCTTGGTTAAAGTCCCTTATAGTGGTAGATATGGCCTTCTGGAGGGCGAATGCAGGCAAGGCAGGCACTTCAGGGGGCATGTAGTCATTAGAGGTACCTTCGCCACGTATTGCAGCTATGGGAAGTATGAGGTCCCCGATATCATTTTTCTTTTTTAACCCTCCACACTTTCCCAGAAATAGGATCGCGTTGGGCTGGATAGCTGATAGACAATCTATGATGGTGGCTGCGTTAGGGCTACCCATACCAAAGTTGATAATAGTAATCCCTTCAGCAGTAGCACTAAGCATGGCTTTATCCGTACCATCAACAGGTACATTATGCCATTCTGCAAACTTATAAACGTAATTATCGAAATTGGTAAGCAAAATGTCCTTGCCGAAGTCTTTAAGTGCTACTCCAGTGTATCTCGGTAGCCAATTTTCTACTATTTCTTGTTTCGTTTTCATGCCTGCTCTGTTTACATCTATTATTTGCTACCAAAATATATCACCATCAATATAACGCAAGATGAGATGAGTCAATTCATAAAATAATAATTTATAATTTGAGGCTGTGAATCAACTGAACCTTCCACCCATTACACCTAACCTCAAAAAGGAGCAGGGAAAAGTTTTTATCTTCGACAACATTCGAAAAAAATATGTTGTGCTCACTCCAGAGGAGTGGGTGAGGCAACATTTTGTGGAGCATTTGATCCAAAGTCTTCATTACCCAAAATCACTTTTTAGAATAGAAAGTAGTCTTACCTATAATAGGAGGGAGAAAAGATCGGATATTCTCATTAGGAATAGAGAGGGCAAGCCATGGATGCTTGTAGAATGCAAATCAGATTCCATTAAACTAACCCAAAAAGCCTTCAACCAAATTGCAGTTTACAACATGACGATAGGTGCGACTTATCTGGCTGTTACTAACGGTATGGTTCACTATTGTTGGCGTGCTCCAGCATTAGGGAAAGAGGCCGTATTTCTTGACGAGTTTCCGGAGTTCTAAAAACAAAAGAGGCGCCCTATTTACATAAGACGCCCCTCTTTATTTGTTTTATCAAAACTATTTTAAAAACTCATCTACGCTTGTGTAAGGCAAGTTGAATGCATCTGCAACCGCTTTATATACTACTTTTCCATTAATAACGTTCAATCCCAATTTCAAATCCTCATTATCATTGCAAGCCTTTTTCCAGCCGTGTCCAGCCAACTTGATAGCATAAGGAAGAGTGGCATTGGTGAGTGCGAGGGTAGAGGTATAAGGAACTGCACCCGGCATGTTGGCCACACAATAGTGAACGACATCATCGATGATGTAGGTTGGATCCTCATGGGTTGTAGGCTTACACGTCTCAATACATCCGCCCTGATCTACAGCAACGTCCACAAGCACTGTACCTGGACGCATTGTTTTTAGCATATCTTTTGAAATCAATTTCGGAGCTTTAGCACCCGGTATAAGCACTGCACCTACAATCAGGTCGTGTGTTTTAACCAACTCCCGAATTACATATTCGTTGGAGGCCATTGTGTTTACATTCTTTGGCATCACATCGTCCAGATAGCGAAGACGGTTAAGGTTTACATCTGCGATGATCACATCGGCACCCATTCCAGCTGCAATTTTAGCAGCGTTGGTACCTACAACTCCGCCACCAAGGATTAAAACTTTTGCTGGCATTACTCCTGGTACTCCTCCAAGAAGGATTCCGCGACCTTTCAAGGGCTTTTCCAGGTATTTTGCTCCCTCCTGAATGGCCATTCTACCTGCCACCTCAGACATAGGTACTAATAGCGGTAACCCACCATCCTTCTCTACTGTCTCGTACGCAAGACAAACGGCACCTGTCTCAAGCATTGCCATAGTTAATGGCTCGTAAGAGGCAAAGTGAAAGTAGGTAAATACCAACTGATCCTTCTTGATTAATTTGTATTCAGGTTCAATGGGCTCTTTTACCTTCATGATCATCTCAGCAATGTCAAAGATTTCCTTTGCTGTGGAAAGTATTTTTGCTCCGGCTCCAGTATAGTCTTCATCATTAAAACCACTTCCAACACCAGCTGTTGATTGAACATAAACAGTATGACCGCGTTTGGTCAGTTCCTGTGACCCTGCTGGGGTCAAGGCTACCCTGTTCTCATTATTCTTAATTTCTTTTGGAACTCCTATTATCATTGTATTTCAATTTTGTCTTCGTAAAACCCCGTAAATATAGCATTAGGATACAATAGCAAAGGATCAAATTACCCAATTTTGCTCCAATATGACAGGAACTAACCTATTTGCATTTTACGGCTCCTTACGGAGGGGAATGGATAATTTCTATATCTACCAATCTGATTTAAAGTATGTAAAAACAACGAGAATTTCAGGATATGAACTGTTTGCCTTGAAAGAATATCCATATGCAGTAAAGTCGGTAGATGCGTCAAATTCGCTTGTGGTGGAAATTTTCCAAATTGGGAATGCAAACACTGCTGGAATTATTCACAAAATGGAATTGAATGCAGGTTACATTTTTGAATTAATTGAAGTGGATGGTGAAAAAGTGGGCATTTACTTGTTTGAACAATCTGAAGGCAATTCTAAGGTGGAAAGCGGAGATTGGGTTGAATTCTTTGGTGGGAGTAAAGAATAAAAGTAGATTATATGGTGTTAAACTCTGTTTTGACCCCCTCCCTGTTTTTGATTATTTTTGAGTTCAAAGCCATTAAAAATTGACGCAAGTAAAAAGTATAAAATCCAGTGTTTCGGCCAAAAAGGCTACATCTATTATGGCCGATTACAGATTGGCCTGTGAAAGTAGAGAAGCAAGTATTTTGGGGAGAAAGGAAGTCTTCATGGGCAAGGCCAAATTTGGCATCTTCGGGGATGGCAAAGAGGTGGCTCAGATTGCTATGGCCAAGGTATTTCGAAACGGTGATCACAGGTCGGGATATTATCGCGATCAGACTTTCATGTTTGCAATTGGTGAACTAACCCTTCAGGAATACTTTGCACAGTTGTATGCTCATACTGAGGTGGAGGCTGAGCCAGCATCAGCGGGCCGCTTGATGAATGGTCACTTTGGAACGCGGATGATTGATGAGAAGGGCCATTTTAAGAACTTAGCAAAATTAAAAAATAGCAGTTCGGATATTTCACCAACTGCAGGGCAAATGCCAAGACTTGTTGGTTTGGCTTATGCCTCCAAATTGTTTAGGGAAAATCCTTTACTAGGTAAATACAATACCTTGTCTGACAAAGGAAATGAAATTGCTTTTGGTACGATAGGAAATGCATCTACCTCTGAAGGTGTCTTCTTCGAAGCCATCAATGCAGCAGGTGTGCTTCAGGTGCCTATGCTGATGTCTGTATGGGATGATGAGTATGGTATCTCAGTGCCCGCAAAATATCAGACAACAAAGGGAAGTATTTCTAAGATTTTACAAGGCTTTCAAAGGACTAAAGATGAAAAAGGCTTTGAAATCATTGTTGCCAAAGGATGGGATTATGATGGACTTTGTAAAGCCTTTGTTCAGGCTGAAGAAGTATGTAGAAAAGAACATGTTCCTGTTCTTCTGCATGTGACTGAGGTAACTCAACCTCAAGGGCACAGTACTTCGGGGTCTCACGAAAGGTATAAGAGCAAAGAGAGATTAGCTTGGGAACAGGACTACGACTGCATTAAAAAGATGCGAGAGTGGATTTTAGCTCAGGGGATCGGTAATCCGGATGAATTGGATACCATCGAAAAAGAAGCCAAAGTAACAGCTAAATCAGCTAAAGATGCTGCATGGAAAGCTTTCAATAAGGACATTCAGCAAGCCCATGTTTCTCTTATAGCTATTCTGACTAAGCTTGAAGAAACCAACGAAGAAATAAAGTTGATTAAGGAGGAATTGGAAACAACGCTTAATCCTCTTCGCCTCGATGCATTCAAGGCGGCAAAGAAGGCCTCACGTGTGCTGAGAGGTCAGGAATCTGAAGGCAGGAATGAATTAGTATCCTGGTTAAGGAAAAATGAAGATGATAACTGGGAAAGGTACAGTTCACATTTATACAGCCAGTCTGAGTTTTCTGCATTGAATGTGGAGGCAATTTCTCCGGAGTACTCAGCGTCTTCTTCTTTACTTGATGGAAGAGAAATTTTGCATGCATGTTTTGATAAAGCTCTGGAAAGAGATCCTAAGATTTTTGCACTTGGTGAGGATGTAGGTAAAATAGGGGATGTGAATCAAGCTTTCGCGGGACTTCAGGCTAAGTACGGTGAGCTAAGGGTAACAGACACAGGAATAAGAGAAGCTACTATAATTGGGCAGGGAATTGGAGCCTCGTTAAGAGGTTTGAGGCCTATCACTGAAATACAATATTTAGATTATTTACTTTATGCAGTTCAAGTACTGAGTGATGATGTAGCTTGTTTGCAATACAGAACCAAAGGAGGTCAGAAAGCGCCATTAATTATAAGAACAAGAGGGCATAGACTGGAAGGTGTTTGGCATTCGGGTTCGCCAATGGGTATGATACTTAATAGTTTGAGAGGCATCTATGTGCTTGTTCCCAGAGACATGACGCAGGCGGCTGCTTTTTATAACACTATGCTTAAGTCTGATGATCCGGCATTGATTATAGAATGTTTGAATGGATATAGATTAAAAGAGAAGCTACCTGATAATGTAGGGGAGTTTTGCGTGCCACTGGGTGTCCCCGAGGTGCTTCGTGAAGGTGATGATGTTACCATCGTTACCTATGGATCGATGTGCCGCATCGTAATGGATGCTGCGACCGAACTGGAAAAAATGGGAGTGTCTTGTGAGGTCATCGATGTGCAAACGTTGTTGCCATTTGATCGTCATCATGCAATAGTTGAATCCATAAAAAAGACCAATCGTGTCATCTTTGCAGATGAAGATGTTCCGGGAGGAGCCACTGCCTTTATGATGCAGAAAGTACTTGAAGAGCAGGGTGCTTATCAGTATTTGGACTCCAAGCCAGTTTGCATTGCTGCCAATGAGCATCGGCCAGCGTATGGTTCGGATGGAGATTACTTCTCAAAACCTAATATTGAGGCCGTATTTGATAAGGTATACGAGATCATGAGTGAGGTTGAGCCGGACAGGTTTCCACCACTTTATTAGAACCAGTGCAGCTTGATTATTTGAATTGAAATTCGGGAGTTTCAATAACGTTGCTCTTATTGAGCAATCTGTCTTGAATCATTATTCTCAACTTGAGTGTTTTGATACTGAACTGAAGTTTAAATCCTGTACTTAGCATTGCATACCTAAGTGTACCTTCAATCGAATTCTTGAGACTTAAATCGGAGTTCTTTGCCAGAATGGGGAAACGCCCATCATAGGTGGTGCAAAATTCTGTTCTCCAGTCAAACTCCTGAAAAGAGCCATCATTCTGCTTTACAAGGAAGTCCACAAAAATGTTGTAATGATCAGGGTTTAGTTCAAAATAAACAGTATCAATAACCTGAGGCGCGGAACTATTATCAAAAACAAGTTCCCAGTTGGTGCAATCAAACGGTGGAACGTAATCTGGTAGGTTAAAATCCGGATTGGTCCTTTTAACTTCATAATTCACTGGCGCGCCACCATCTACCAAGCTGAAATAGAATTTTTCATTATAACAGATGGTTTGATCTTGATTGCAACCCACTTCACTTGGCTGCAGACCCAAATCTCCATCACCATCTCTGAATTTTATAAATAGAATAAGAGAGTCAGCATCTGAGAGATCTGGAGTCTCTTTAAAAACCAGATTTTCAAATTCTATCTCTGGAGTATTGGAATATTCCGGAGGGTCAAAGCAGGAAGATAGCCCTAGCCCCAATACAATCGCCAAACCTAATCCCAAAGTGAACTTCATTTCCTATTTTTAGAACCCCGTAAATTACCTAACGCTTGCACACTTTTAAAAGTTTTGAGAAGGTTTTATCAACTGTTAACGCTGCTAACTTCGAAATTATTGCGTTGGAGTTGTTTCAGCTGCAGGCAAAAGAGAACAAAGTCTATCAAAAGTATCTCACCTATTTGGGGGTAAATATTGAAGGCATTACAAAGCTCGAACAGGTTCCATTTTTGCCCATTTCATTTTTTAAAGAACAGAAAGTGGTGACAGGACAATGGAAGGAGGAAACTATTTTCTTCAGTAGCGCTACGACAGGTGCAACGCCAAGCAAGCATTACGTGCAAAATTTAGATGCCTATCTGAAGAACTCGGAACGAATTTTCGAAAGTTGCTATGGAGCAGTTGACAACTATCATTTTCTGGCGTTACTCCCTTCCTATCTGGAAAGGGAAGGTTCCTCCCTGGTTGCGATGGCCAATTACTTTATCCAACGAAGTAAATCACCTCACTCTTCTTTTTATTTGGATAATAAAAAAGGCCTGATCAATACACTGAGAAGGGCAGATGATTTGGATAATAAGATGATCTTATTGGGTGTATCATTTGCCCTTTTGGATTTGGCTGAAGAGCATGAATTGGATCTTAGTAATTGTATTGTGATGGAAACTGGTGGGATGAAAGGAAGAAGAGAGGAAATAACAAGGGAAGAGTTACATCGTTACCTTGCTAATCGATGGAATACTCAGACGATACATTCAGAATACGGAATGACAGAGCTTTTTTCGCAAGCTTACGCCAAAGAAAAGGGTTACTTTAAAACACCAGCGGGAATGAAGGTAATGGTTCGAAGTATCAATGATCCTTTTGAGCGGTTGGAAGTGGGTAAAACAGGAGGTATAAATGTTATTGATTTATCAAATATTTATACCTGTGCTTTCGTTGAAACTCAAGATTTAGGTAGAATTCGGCAAGATGGTAGTTTTGAGGTACTTGGGCGCATCGATAATTCGGATATCAGGGGCTGTAACTTGTTGGTTGGGTAGCCATTAAACTCGTTAAGTGACCATTTAGACCTGATTAAATTTGCTGAAATTGAAAAGATTGATAATTTTGATACTTTCAAAGACCACAAAATGAAGAAAATTTTAGCTTTTGTTGCCTTGGTAGCTTTCTTAAGTGCTTGCAGCCAGTATACCTGCCCTACGTACAGCAAGAAGGACGTTAAGAAAAGCAACACCGAAAACCGTATTTAGGCCGTTTTAGAGGTATTTTTTCACCTCTTCCAGCCCGATTTTCTCCCCGCTCATTATTGTTAGCCGCTCGACTACGTTTCGTAGCTCACGGATATTTCCAGTCCAATTGTAATTTTGGATTTCTTTTAGCGCCATATCATCTATCTTTTTAGCCTTCGCGCCTTGTTCCAGTGCCAGGTCATTGAGAAATTTATCTACCAATAGCGGTATATCCTCTTTTCGGTCGTTCAGCGCAGGTACTTTTATAATAATGACACCTAGGCGGTGATAGAGGTCTTCTCTAAATCTATTTTCTGCAATTTCCTTTTTGAGATCTTTATTGGTAGCAGCCAATACCCTTACATTTACGAGGATGTCTTTGTCTCCGCCTACTCTGGTAATCTTATTTTCTTGTAAGGCCCTCAAGACTTTAGCTTGAGCAGATAAGCTCATGTCACCAATTTCGTCCAGAAATAGTGTGCCATTATCGGCTTGTTCGAATTTGCCAATGCGTTGCTTTATGGCTGATGTAAACGATCCTTTCTCATGCCCAAATAATTCGCTTTCTATTAGCTCGGAAGGGATGGCCGCGCAATTGACCTCAATAAATGGTGCACTTGCCCGGTTACTCTTTTCATGGACCCAGCGGGCTACCAATTCTTTTCCAGAACCATTGGGGCCGGTAATTAAAACACGGGCATCGGTCGGTCCTACTTTTTCAATCATCTCTTTCACTTCAGCGATAGGTTCAGATTCTCCTACCATGTCCAGTTTATGAGCGATTTTCTTTTTAAGTGTTTTTGTTTCTGCTACCAGATTGGTTTTATCCAATGCATTCCGCAGGGTAATTAGCAATCTGTTGAGGTCTGGTGGTTTTTGTAAGAAATCATATGCGCCCATTTTGGTAGCATCCACGGCCATCTCAGTGGTGCCATGCGCTGAGATCATGATAAAGGTCGTGTTGATTCCTTTTTCCTTTGCCTTTTCCAGCACCTCCATTCCATCCATCTTCGGCATTTTTATGTCGCAAAAAACAAGGTCGTAATTGGCGTTTTCCAACATGGCCAACCCTTCAGCTCCATCTTTGGCTTCGTCTACTTTTAGTTTAAGTTCTTTTTGATCAGTGATGATATCTTTGAGCACAGCACGGATACTGGCCTCATCCTCTATGAGTAATACTTTAGGCATGAATCAGATTTTTACAACCAAAGGTTAGATAATTTAATTAAAAAAATGCAAGCCTGTAAGCCGGGTTCTGTCCCTAACTTTTCAGTCAGAGTCTTATCATTTATCTAGCCCCGATTTCACAATCGGGGTCAATCAACCTACCCGTCCCGACTTCCATAAATGGATGAGCAGAGCGACTCATATTCGGAACCTATTTGGTCTTTCAACTCGTAAGGTTTGCCATGCCCCTCTTGTCACCAAGAAGGCGGTGAGCTCTTACCTCACCTTTTCACCTTTTCCCCATCCGACAAGTCGGACGGAGTAGTTTGTTTTCTGTGGCACTGTCTGTCCCCGTCCCGATAGCTATCGGGACGGAGCCTTCCTGTTAGGAAGTACGATGCTCAATGTTGCCCGGACTTTCCTCCCCGACAAGTCGGGGCGATAAGACGGCTTGCATTGATACAAATTTAGTGATTAATGATAAGAATCTTGGTTAAATAACAAGAGGCTAATGAACGTCAGCTCCTGTTAACTTAAATTCATATTGATCTGCTAGGTTAGCCACCTCCTGTATCATTTCCTTAACGGCAGTTTCAGGTGTTCCATCCAAAGAAGCGACTGCTTCGATTTGCAAGAAATCGTCACTAATTATGAAACGACCATAATTAAAAAGAGAGCTTTGAACAAGAAGATCCTTTAGTGGAAGGTTAGGGTTATAATTGCAAATCTTGGAAGTAAACGTCACCATATTTCTGCTGTACAACTTGTTTTCTTTGATGGTTCCGATTACGGATTGGAAACGTCCTCCTGCCAAGGGGACGATGATGATGGAGTGAATATTATCGTAGCTGGTGTATTGACCACCAATTTCATCGGCATAACTCTTCATGAAAGAAACTAAGTCCATAATAATAAGGTTGGTTCAGGGAAATGAAGGTACAAAATGAAAATGAATTGCAGCCAAGTCTAGAAATAGAATGCGTAGGCTTTTACCCCTTTATTTGAAAATTCAAGGGTAGGAGATGGCAATTTTATCATATTAACGACATAAATGAGCGCTTTCAAAGCTTTGGATTGGGTAGGGATGGCTTTAAAATCGAAATCAAGGCTGAGGTAGTATTGGCGATAGGGGCTAAATCCGTTATCAAGATTTGCCATCTTTGAGGCATAAATAAAGTCATGTGCTCCATGGCCTATAGCAATGTTGAGCCATTTCGGAAAGGAGACAAACCGATCCATATCAAATGACAACCAATAGGTTTGCCCATTGTAATCTTTGATTATTTTTTCACCAAAATTACCCCCTAACACATTTGGCCTTTGATTAGACAAATAGGTGGTATGGAATGAAAACTTTGGATAAATTCTGGTTTCATCCCAAAGCAACTGTTGCCCAAGATAAAATGAAGCTCCTGCTGCATTGGCTATTAGGTCAGAGGCGGAGGCGCCATATCCTGAAGAGTATCCATCAAAAATTTCTATAGAGCTCATCATTGCAAAGCTTGCCAATGCTCCTATCTTTTGAGCCTTCTGTTTGGGTACACCAGTTTTTCGTAGGGCATTTGAACTTGCGGCACTAATTTGATAAGCACCATAGAGATGGCCCAGCTTATCCATTTGGTACCATTCTTTGGAATCATCGAAAAAGCGAAATGACTGTTTATCGAATTCACTATACCAAATCTCACTCAGACCGACCATCGTTAAAGTATAACCTGCTGTGGATCCTATGATAAGTCTATTTAACTTTTTATGGTCAATAGAATCAGAGGATTGAGCACTTACTGCAACTCCTCCAAAAAGAAAAATAGTTAGAATAAGCAATCTTATGATTTGATCTCCGACAGTGGTGGTGGAGCAATTAATTCCCCCCATCCTCATCTTCTTTTATTGCCTCTCCATCAGGTAGAGGAATTTCATTGGTATCCTTTTGTTTTTTTTCTCGGGCAGAACTCCAAAGATCCCTTACTTCATTGAAGTTTTGCGTGTGCAATAAACTGACTCCTGTAGTAACTGCACTTTGAGTGCCTAATGTATTGGTAAGTTGGTTTACATTTGATCGACTATACATTTTTACTTTGAATTTCCCATCCGGTGTTAATAGATAATCTACCGTCCAGTCTCCAGCTATGGATGAGATGTTATCGGCTGGTCGATATTGGTTAGAAAAACTACCATCGCGCGTAACTCTAAGTCTTCCATTGAGGAACGAATAGGAGAGTCTAAGCTGGAAAGTATTGAATGCTTCCTGGTCTAATGTGCCCAAATCCAAATCTATCTCTAGGTTCTGATCAACCTGCGTAAGCCAGTAGCTGAGTTGGTTGGATAGCAGTTCGCTAACACTATTGTATAGGGTGCCACTTGTGCTAAATGCATCAGGGGGAGAGAATTTCCTAAGAATGATAAGGCTAAATACCTGTCGCTTTAGTTCTTGCTCATCGAGTCGGGATTTAAACGATTCAAATTCAAAATTCAACCTTACCGGAGCTCTTCCATCAACATTTATGTTGTCGGGTAATTCATTGGCATCAATATCAAAATTGATACGTGGAGAAAGCATTTGTCCCTCAAGCTTTAATTGTACGTCTGTTGGATATTTTCTTCTTACTTGCGGGTTGCTCACCACCTCTTCTGATTGGTCGGTCAAGATTGGGCTGAGAGAAGCCATTTGCCTGTAGTTGGCAGTAATGTCCATGGTTCCCTCATAGGGACTTCCATACCATGATATCCTGCTTCCGGGTTGTATATCAAATTCCTTGTTGATTATATCATAAAGGGTAAAGTTGTAGGCACCCTCTGTAAACTCTACAGCACCAAACATAAAGAAATCACCTTTTGTATCTAGCTGAAGTTTAATGTCTCCATTACCTCTTCCTCTTATGATATCACCAGACTTTATGTCAAAAATAATTTCAGTATAGGCATCAGGTGTAATATCTAAATTAATGTCCATCGAAATTCCTGAGGACTCGACCGTTCTTTTTTTCTTATCACCATCCTTATCCAATTCAACGGCCAGAGAATCTGTAAATGCTACAAAGTTGATAAAATCCTTCTTGTCAACAGTTTCCACTGAACTCATCGGGATATAGATTCTTGTATTTTTTTGTGTTTGTGCGGTAGCCGAAATCTTTAAGTTAGAGGAGGGGCCAAAAAAATTTGCATTACCTGTAGCGTATCCTTGTCCGTAGAATAGCGAGTTGTCCCTTGCCGTAGTGTTTAACAGTTGAAGATTTTGAAATGATGCATCTAAATTAAGACTGAAACTCTTGAAGCTTCTATGAGCAATAAAACCATCTAATGTTCCTGGGTTGTTAAATTTATCGGTTATTTTAAAATTATTAAAAACAAGTTGATTGGGAGTCATTCCAAACTCACCGGTGAAATTGTATGAAGTCTTAAGGTAGTTGATCATGATTTGACCGTTTTCAATTGATCCATTACCTTTTATCTTAGGATCTGTAAATGATCCCGTAATTTGGTATTTGCCTGTGAGGGTACCATTCATATTGGAAAATATAGCAGCCAATAAGGGTTCAGCAATTTTAAGATTTGCTTTTTCAAATTGAGCTGAAATCTGAAGAGGTTCCTCTGCCCCAGGATTGTAAAACCCTTTTAGGTCTACAGTTCTTACCTTGAGTCGGTCAATTGAAAAATTGATGTCAAATCTTTGGGCTCTTTGATTCCAGACATTTATACCATTAATATCTCCTATTAAAAACTCATTAATGGTGAAGCTGTTAATGGCAAGATCATTTTGGATGTAGGGATTGTTGTTCAAATCTCTTCCCTCTGCAGATCCATTAAGTGTGCCTGTAAATCGTTGTCCACTAATACTATTTAGGAAACTCAGATCAAGATTATTTACATTGAGTGAAAGTGACTTGCTTGAGTCTTGTGAGATAAACCCTTCAAGCAGTACTTTTTGATCATCATTTTGAATGGCCAAGTGATTTATTCTCCATTCATTGCCACTTAGTATTGTGTAGTTTTCCTGGTTTACCTGCCAAGTCTCGTTCAAAGCTTTGATGCTTGAGGGCAGTATCTTAATGCGAGTGCTATCGCTTAAGAAGTCGACAGCGGCTTTTACCCTTGCATAATTATCTTTTCCGGTTTGATCAAAATCGACACCGACTTCGATATGATCGGTATTCCATATGGCTTCTACAAATAGATCCTTGGTATTGAAATTTTTGGAAAGAGTTTGGTTCGCTGAATTGATATTGAGCATCGCCAGGATGTTGGTGCTGTCTCTTATTTTTGAACCATTAAACTCAATTGTATTTTGTGTGAATAATTTCCCATCATAGGTGATAGAATCGATGGTTGAATACGCATTGAGGATGGATGTATATCCATTGGAAAATTTACCTTCAACTCTTGTGTTTTTTGAAAGTTGGCTATTTACCCCAACTACCTTGATAATTGGATTTATATCCTTCAGAATTATATTAAAATTCGCGTCATACTCTTGTGATTCTTTCCTCTTAGTGAGGTAGTAAGTATTCAATTCTGCTCTATCATTTTTTATTGTCAGGTAAAACTCCTTGAATAGTTTATTCAAATCGTTGAACAATGAAGAATAGTAGTATTCGCCATGAAGATTTACATCTGCGAATGAACTCCTCAGAAGTAAACTTCTTCCTTTTGTTAATTTGCTTGAGGTAACTTGAATAGAATCAATTTCCAACGACTCACCTCTATAGGTCACCTTGGTGTTCTTTAAAAAGGCGTTTCCGAAAATGCTGTCGATATTCAATCCCTTGGAGTCAATGTCAACTACCGATTGAAGAGAAAAATAGTCTTTTGTAAAGCCAAGATTATGGATTAGTGCGGTATCCAACCGAGCCTTCATTTTTACCAGTTCATTGTCTTTACTAAAATCAATAGATCCCTCTGCTTGAAATTTTAAATTAGGATCATTGATAGTGAGACTTCCATTAAAGAACTGTGACTTGAACCTCGCATTGGTAATGATGTTTTTGTAGTCATAGTCTTTTATTTTGAAGTGTGAAATTTTACCATTTAATTGAAAGTCGGCTGATGCTTCAGTAAAACCTTTTCCATCGATATGTCCGGTCATAGATACACTTCGAAGCATCGTTGTATCAGTGAGGTAAGTGCCAAGTTTAAAATCACTTAATCGAATGTTTCCTTTGTATTGTGATAAGGCAGGGTCTTCTGTATTAATTTTCAGGTTGACATCTGATTGTATTTGACCGAATTTGCCGTTGAAAGTCCCATTGGCTACAAAGTCGTTAACAAACCCGGTAAAATTGCCAAGCAATTGAAATTCACCTAGGGGCCTTAACCTGGAAAAAGCTTTTGGAGGGAACAGGAATTTCAGATCCATGATATCAACATTGCTCCTTTTTAGATTCAGGTTAACAAAAGTTTCATTGATTCTTGGCAAGCCATCCATATTTAGGTTTCCTGTAAGTGCTGTGTTACCATGGTTTAATGCAAGGTTTCTAACGAAGAACTTATTCACTTTACCAATGAAGTAACCACTTACTATAATTTTCCCATTTACCTTATCAACCCCTGGGGCAAAGAGTGCTAAATCTTTTGGATCAATTGTCGTGTTCCTAATACTTGATTTTATATGGACTTGATTATTAAAATCATTGAGATCTCTCAAACTTCGATAGGTAAATATGACAGTATCTTGTATGTGACTATTTCCCGCTTCAAGGTTCAGATTGAGAAACTCCATTGAACTTTGAGATACCCTAAAGAAAGTACTTAACTGTTTTACACTGAATTGTGTTTGTTCATCAATGGCTGTAAGTGAATTGACTTTGAATTGAATGGTATCACCTATGACTTTGAAATTTTGAATGAGGCCATCATTAAGCTTGACTTTAAAATGGAGGTAGTCAAATTTTGGTGAAAGAGAGTCTTTACTTTGGTCGTTATAGCTAAATGCTGACTCATTGACTACGATTTCTCCTATATTTACTTTGGCGGAGGATTGTTTGTTATTCTTTTTTGGTTTAGCCAGCCTTTTTATAAATATATTGATATTCAAATCTTGAGTGGAGTCAATATCATTAATCTTAGTCAGGTTGACTTCAGTGCCATCGAGAGTTGCAGCATCAATATTAACATTGCTGTTAACCAATAAAGAGCTTATTCTGAAATTCACTTTTACCAATTTGGCATCGATCATTACATTGTTTTCCGGGTCGAGGATCAGAAGATTTTCTAATTCGAACCGATCGTACCAGATTAAGTGCACTGATCCGAACGTAGTCTTAAAACCAGATACATTGGTAAAACGCTCCGTGTAATGCTGAAGAATCGTTTTTTGAACGGGTGGAATTTGTAATACTCCAAAGCCGACAAGAAAAAAAGCTAATAGGAAGTACAGGCTATATAAGATAATTTTCTTTAGCCATAAAAGAATCCGATTTTTGATAACTTGCAGGTTCATTCAATCTATAATGGACCCCAAAATTCTTGCCATAGAGTCATCTTGTGATGAGACTTCTGCCTCTGTAATAAGCAATGGCAAGGTACTTAATAATGTTATAGCCTCGCAATCGGTACATCACAAATATGGAGGGGTAGTTCCTGAGTTGGCAAGCCGCGCTCATCAAAAAAACATTGTTCGTGTAATTAACGAAACACTGGCATCATCAGGTATAAATAAGAATGAATTAGATGCGATTGCCTTTACAAAAGGCCCAGGTTTATTAGGGGCACTTCTTGTTGGTGTATCATTTGCCAAATCGATGGCGCTAGCGTTAAACATTCCTCTTATTGAGGTTAATCACATGCAGGCACATGTACTTTCTCATTTTATAGAGGAGCCTAAACCTGAGTTTCCATTTCTTTGCCTCACCGTAAGTGGGGGACATACTCAAATTGTACTGGTTAGAGATTATCTGAATCTAACGGTAATTGGCGAAACTCAGGATGATGCGGTGGGGGAAGCATTTGATAAGGCTGCCAAAATAATGGGACTCCCTTATCCTGGAGGGCCAATGATTGATAAGTTGGCTAAAGAAGGTAACCCAGACGCTTTTCAGTTCCCGGTAACAAGTATGCCTTCATTGGATTTTTCATTTAGTGGTATAAAGACAGCCTTTCTTTATTTTATAAGAGATGAGGTAGCTAAAAACCCCTCGTTTATTGAGTCCAGGAAAAACGATATCTGCGCAAGTATTCAAAAACACTTGGTCCATATGCTGCTTGAGAAGTTGGAAAAGGCCAGTAGAGAAATGAATATCAAGCAGATAGCAATTGCAGGGGGAGTCTCGGCCAATTCCGGATTGAGGGATGGTTTAAAAAAGAAAGGAGAACAATTGGGTTGGAAAACGTTTATTCCAGACTTTCAATACTGCACGGATAATGCAGCAATGGTTGCAATAGTGGCCCATTACAAATACAAAAACAAAATATTTAGTAATTTGAATGCTTCACCAATGGCAAGAATGCCATTAAATTTAAAATGAAAAACTTACCAAATACTGGTGATATACGGGTTTATAAAAAGAGGGTAGAGGAGGCAGATGTGGCTGCTTTTCACGGTAAGGTATTACATGCTGTCTATTCTACATTTGCTATGGCTAGGGATATGGAGTGGTCCTCTCGACTATTTTTTATTGAGATGAAGGAGGATGATGAAGAAGGAGTAGGAACTCATTTAAGTATAGATCATCATTCACCTGCTTTTGTAGGAGAAGAGTTGGTGTTCTCGGCAAAAGTTATCAGTTTAACGGGTAATGAATTGATTTGTAGTATTGAGGCTAAAGTGGGAGACAGACTAATAGCTATAGGAAAGACAGGCCAGAAGATGTTAAAAAGAGATAAGCTTGATAGACTTTTTACAAAGAATAATTAAGGGATGGCGAAGCAGCGATTTTCGAATGACATCAATATAAAAAATAGACAAGCCAGCTACAGGTATGAATTACTCGATAAGTATGTTGCGGGTATGGTATTGAAGGGGACTGAAATTAAATCTATTCGAGAAGGTAAGGCTAGTCTTCAGGAAGGTCACTGCTATTTTAATAACGGTGAATTATTTATTAAGGGAGTTAATATCAATCCATACGATCAGGGAACTCATTATAACCATGAAGCTGCACGTGAAAGAAAACTTTTGTTAAAGAGAGCGGAGTTGAGAAGGCTGGAGACAAAGTCCGAAGAAAAGGGATTGACCATTGTTCCATTACGTCTATTTATAAATGATCGTGGTTTTGCGAAATTGGAAATATCTCTGGCGAAAGGAAAAAAGACTCATGACAAGCGCGAAAATATTAAGGAGAAGGATTTGAAAAGGGAGCTCGCACGAGTAAAGTTTAAGTAATAACAATTTGATGGACGTTAGAAGTTACGGAATAAGTCGACTTGCATTGGTGCCAGTAAGAAAAGAATCTAATGATAGATCGGAACAAACGACTCAATTGTTGTTTGGAGATCACTACGAGATAATAGAATCATCCATTGACAAAAACTGGTTGTTTATAAAAATCTTTTTTGATGGCTACGAAGGTTGGATAGATGCAAAACAACATCACGCAATTATCCCAGATTACTTTGAGCAAATCAATCATGCGAACTTTAAAATAACTACTGATATTTCATCAGGTATTTTATACAAAAAGAATCCGCTGACCATTCTTATTGGAAGTATCGTTCCTATTTCTAACTCAGAGCTGTTCAAGATGGAAGAACAGTTCGCTTTTAATGGCGAAGCCAAAAGTTTGGGGCAGAAAAGGGAGTTTGAGTTTTTAAGCACTATTGCAATGAAATATTTGCATGCTCCTTACCAATGGGGGGGTAAAAGTCCTTTTGGAATTGACTGTTCTGGATTTACGCAAATGGTATATAAAATTTGTGGTTTTCCCGTTTCACGCGATGCTCACCAGCAAGCCACTGGAGGGAGAGCAGTTGCTGGGATTGATAATAGTTTACCTGGGGATCTTGCTTTTTTTTATAACAAAAGTGGAAACATTGGGCATGTTGGTATCGTGTTGCAGGATCATAAAATTATTCATGCCTCTGGCAGGGTAAGGATTGATCAACTTATGGAAGAGGGAATTGTTGATGTGGAAAGTAAAGTAATCACCCATTCGTTAGCTGGTATAAGGCGCATAATTACAAGCCAATAGATAGTTGAAGCCCTCTTCTATCACGGTTCTTGTTAAAAACAAGGAATCGGGCTATCTTTCATATCATGAATAATAGGGTCCTTGTACTTAATCAGGATTTTAGCCCGCTTATGGTGTGTTCGGTGCAGCGCGCATTTATTTTGGTATACCTAAATAAAAGCGAGTTGATTCGCCCTGCCAACGGGTATAAACTACGAACCGTTACTCATAGTTTTGCTATGCCCTCTGTTATTCGACTTAATCGTTATGTTAGAGCTCCTTACAAGGGTGTTAATCTCACTCGTCAAAATGTTTTCAGACGGGACAATAATGAATGTCAATATTGCGGCACACACAAAGACCTCACTTTAGATCACGTTATACCAAGCTCAAAGGGCGGCCCTCATTCGTGGCTCAATCTTGTTACGGCTTGTAAAATATGTAATGCAAAAAAAGGCAACTATACTCCCGAACAAGCCGGGATGCAACTCATTCGCAAGCCTTTCAAGCCTTCTTATTCTTTATTCCTTAGGGACAACAGTGCAGTTGGAAATGAATGGGACGAGTACCTGGTAAGATAGTTCTCTGATGCACTTTGTGTGCAAGATTTTCCCATTCAGCGTATCTCCAATTTTGAGCGCCACTATTTCAACTCAGAATACTATTTCGTTAAAGACGTATTGTGAAGTTTTTAATTTGTTAAAATCTCAAATTGATTAATGTTTTGAGCTGCTCAATAGCATTTTCGCTACATATTATTATTTTTTAATTAACTGAAAAATATAAAGTGGGTAGTAACTCCCCACTTTAAGGGTAATCATAATTGGATTAGGGTTTTAGCAAGTTACGTTATAATAAATTTTGTTGAGTAACGTGAAAAGTGTGCTACACTCCATCACTAACAAAATTTATTTTTTAAAAATCAGTTAAGACAACCATTAATTTTTCGATTATGTAAGTGGTCTCCACTAGTCAGCTACTTCTTACCACTGAAATAAAAAATTAAACTGCATGACACGCAAGTCAGTTAAGTGTCAAAGGTGAATGTGTATGTTCGCCATCGAAAAAAATCAGTTAAACTTTTAACTAATGCTTATGAAGAAAAGAGGTTCAATATAACTTGACTGACCGCAGTGGTATGCGCAATTGGTATTATCCTGCTGCGTTAGGAGCAAGGGGAGGCGTAGCGCTTCATGAGGCTTTCTATAATCAGATTTCTGCCGACCCGTTGGACGTGAGATATAAAATGACGGCTGCTAGAACAACCACGAGTGGTAAGACAGTTTACTATCCAACAAAATGGCCAGTTGCAAATGATAATAACAACGTACAAGTTATTCGTATAGCAGAAATGTATTTGATTCGTGCTGAGGCAAGAATACTAGGTACTGCTGTAGACATAGCTGGGGCGCAAAGTGATATTGATGAAATTCGCGATCGTGCTGGATTAGGAGCTACAACTGCCGCTACTGTTAACGATTTGATGGATGAGATCATGGATCAACGTAAAAAGGAGTTCTTTGCAGAAGGACACCGTTGGTTTGATTTGATCCGCACAGGAAGAGCACTATCTGCGCTTACCAACTTGTCAAGGTCTGAAGGTAGCGCGACCTATTCTCTGAGTGATCCGGATCGTCAGGTCTTTCCTTTCCCTAATAAGGATGTACAAACGAATCCTAATTTAGAGCAGAACGAAGCTTACAAATAATAAAGAATAATAGTAAAAACCTTTGTACTTGGGTTTGACCGGGGAGGCTATGCTTTCCCGGTTTTTTTTATTTATGACCTGAAAAAGATTAAAACTTTAAAGTGAACACTGTCTTTATGTTAGGGATTGAACTGACATAAAGGTTGCCATTGTGCATTTGCATGATCTGCCTTGACAAACTTAGCCCAATGCCTGATCCAGTTTTTTTGGTAGAGAAGAATGGAACAAAAACTTTATCTAAGGCCTCTCCAATAATTCCTGGGCCATTGTCTGTTACTTCAATAAGAATGTGTTCATCTACGTACCTTGTTTTTAATTCTATCTTTGGTTGTTTGGTTTCCTGACATGCCTCAATGGCATTCTTTATTAAATTGATCAAAACTTGTTCTATCATCTCCTCATCCGCCTCAACTGTGAGTTGATGGGATTCAAGCGCGACCACAAATTCAACACCTCCATTCCTGATTTCATTCCTCATCAAGTTTTCTACTTTGCTCATCAGGTCTTTTAAGTGAACCGTTTTGAAATTTGGATGGGGTAGTGATGTGTACTCTCGATAAGCATCGATGAATTTGATAAGACCTTTGCTCCGACTTTCAATTGTATCCAGACCTTCTTTAAGGTCTTCGGCTCCTTCATTTTTCAGTTCGTAATGTTCGTTTACTTTAGTTAGGTCGTGTATAAGGATCTCCCTCAGTGTGGAAGTAAGGGATGAAATGGGCGTGATGGAATTCATTATCTCGTGCCTAAGTACTTTGGTTAAGTTTTGCCATGCCTCTAGTTCCTGTCGCTGAAGTTCTGTTTGAATATTTTGGAGTGTTACCAGTTTTACAGTATCTCCCCGCAATCTCATTTCAGTCGCTTGAATAGTGAGCAGTAAATCGCTACTTCCTTTATAGAGCGTACTTTTGCCAGGCTCCACATCATAAATGGCCTTATACAACCTTGAGTTGATTTCTATTAACTCATCCAGGTTTTGAATGCTCGAAACGCCCATGAATTTTTTGGCATTGGCATTGATCAATTGCACTTCACCTTCGTCATCGAAAGACAGAATGCCAGTTCGGACTTGTTGTACAACTGTATTGAGGTATTGCCAATGTTCCTCCTTTTCAGATCGTGCTTTACGAAAGGCTTCGAGGACTTCGTTAAATGCTTCATTCAGCTCTTTGAAACTTTGGCCAAGCTGGTTATCACTCGTGAACCCTGAAATGAAATCTGAATATTTTATGGATTCAAGAAATCGTGTGAGTTTACGATTGGTCTGTGAGGTGAAACGATAGAGTTCAACAAATTGAATTACGAGAACAAGAAAAGTAAGAACAGCCGCAAAGACCATGTTGGGCTTTGAAAGCATAAATACGATAAGGGCTACTACAAGGCCAATGAGTACTATTCTAAACCCAACACGAAACCTGAAATCATTAAAGGCCATATTTTTCTAATCTGCGGTAAAGAGAGGACCGTGTTAGGCCCAGTTCACCAGCTGCCTGGGTAATATTGCCGTTATATTTCTTTAAAACCTTTCTGATTAGAATTTTTTCTACTTCTTCCAGATTAAACTGTTCGAGATTTAATTGTTGTTCCGTGTCCTTGTTGGTATTAACGTTAAAGTTAAAGTCATCCGGCTGGAGCACCGAAGAGTTACTTAGAATCACTGCCCTTTCAATAGCATGCTGGAGTTCGCGTATGTTGCCCGGCCAATTGTGTTTGTTCAATCTGGTCATGGCTGCATCGCTCAGTTTGTTGAGTCCTTTGCCATATTTATTGGAATAGTGTTTCAGGTAATGAGTAGCCAGAAGTGGAATGTCTTCAAATCGATCTCGAAGTGGGGGAATCTCTACTTCAATAGTATTAATTCTGTACAATAGATCTTGACGGAATCTATTTTCCTTAACCATGTCGTAAAGTGGCATGTTGGTAGCACAGATTAGTCTAATGTCAACGGGTGTTTCTTTGTTAGCACCGACACGACTTACTCTTCTGTTTTGCAATACGGCCAGTAATTTCGCTTGAAGCGGCATAGATAAATTCCCTATTTCATCAAGAAAAAGCGTGCCTTTATTGGCAAGTTCAAAACGACCTGCACGATCTTCTTTTGCATCTGTGAAGGCTCCCTTTTTATGACCAAAGAGTTCACTTTCAAAAAGTGTTTCGGTGATAGACCCTAAATCCACGCTCACAAAAGATTCGTGTTTACGAGATGAATTTCTGTGTATAGCCCTGGCTATCAATTCTTTACCAGTACCATTTTCTCCAAGTATCAATACGTTGGCATCAGTATGAGCAACTCTTTCTATGGTTTGAAAAATTCTTTGCATAGGTTGACTCTGTCCTATAATGTCACTGAATTTTTCATTGAGGGCCTGATTGATTTCTTTATTCTTTATGCGCAACGATTCAATTTCATTACGCGATTCCCTAAGTCTTAATGAGGAATAAATCGTGGCCAATAATTTCTCATTTTCCCATGGCTTCAGTACAAAATCTGTTGCGCCTGCCTTGATAGCCCTCACTGCCATTTGCACATCTCCATAGGCAGTAATTAACACGACAACTGATGACGGGTCTATTTCAAGAATTTTTTCCAACCAATAATACCCCTCGCTACCGCTACTTACATCTTTAGTGAAATTCATATCGAGTAGGATCACATCATAGTTCTCATTGCTCAATATGTTGGTGATGGCCTCAGGGTTTTTTTCAATGTCAACCTGAGCAAAATGCCGCTTGAGGTACATTTTCGCTGCCTTTAGTAGGTCTTCGTTGTCATCAACTATTAAAATTTTACCCGATTTAGATTCAGTCATAATATCTCTTTCAGTGGAATTTAGGCAGGTCCATTGTGCAAGTTTTTTTCCCATTACCGAATAGACCTGTCCGGGAGTGGGCAATATTGATACCGAAATCAGAAAATGGTCCAATTCCTTCAATAGGCTATATCTGGCAATAAATCTATGATAATTTTGTCCGCATACGAACATACACGTTCAATTGTGAACGTAAAAACCCTTGAAATTGAGGCTTTCTGTACTCAATAGCTCCTTTTTGGGCGTTGGCACGTTTGTTGGCAATTAGCTGCTCAGAATTTAAACTTTTTGCCATTTCATGGACAAACAATTAAAAAAGAAAAAATGGACAGTAAAGCGAATATCCACTTATGGAGGTATCGCGTTGTTGGTATTCTTTGTGAGCTACCAAATTCTATTTGCCGATAGGCGATCAAAATTAAAAGTTGAGACTGAGAAGATCACCATCTCAACAGTTGAGAGAGGAGTATTTCAGGAATTCATTCCACAGACAGGTACTGTAGAGCCAAGTAGAACTGTGTATCTCGATGCTATTGAAGGAGGAAATATAAAAAAGATTTGGAAGGAGAGTGGAGCAATGGTAAAGGAGGGTGATCTGATTCTTGAGTTGACTAACTTGAGCAGGGAGCTTTCTGTATTGCAGCAAGAAGCGCAACAAGTAGAAAGTATTAACCGCTCAAGAGATACTCGACTTGGTTTAACAAGAAACGACCTTGAACAGCGTAATGCACTGGCTCAGATTGATAATCAGTTGGCTATACTTGGTCCGCAATATGAAAGGCAGAAAGCTTTGTTCGAGAAAAAACTTATTTCAAAACAGGATTTTGAAAGAACTGAGGCAGACTACAAATATAATCTTGAGCGCAGGAAAATCACCTATGAGGTATATCGTAAAGATTCTCTTGCTAGAATTGATGCGCTAAAGGATATTGATGCCTCTGAAGCCAAAATGCGTCAGAACCTGGCCGGTGTAGGAACCATTTTGGATAACCTTAAATTGAGAGCTCCAATTGCTGGCCAACTTTCTCGTCCGCAACTTGAAGTCGGACAGGCAGTCACTCAAGGGCAACGCCTTGGTCAGGTGGATATTTTGGGGAGTTATAAAGTAAGGGTTCCTATTGATGAACTTTACTTACCAAGAATTTCGACTGGACTTCATGCTACCACTCCTTTTGCAGGAAAAGACTACTCCCTAGTGATCACTTACATTTACCCTACCATTACCAATGGACGGTTTGAAGTAGATATGGATTTTGATGGTGACACACCTGATGGCATCAGAAGGGGGCAATCGATGCGATTAAGAATTGAACTAGGTCAATCCTCCGAAGAGTTACTTTTACCAGTTGGAGGTTTTTATAAAGACACGGGTGGAAACTGGGTGTTTGTAGTAGAAGAAGGCGGAGGACGTGCTATCCGCAGAGATATAAAGCTCGGCAGAAAAAATACAGAACACTTTGAAGTGCTGGAGGGGCTGCAGCCTGGCGATAGAATTATCACCTCATCTTATGAGAATTTTGGCAACAATGAAGTTTTAATATTGGATTAATGCAACTATTTGAAATATATAGCGTCTAAATAAAAAATTAGAATAAACTGAGTAACTTTTATTAACAAGCAGAGTATTCATTTTCGAACTTAAATCAATAACCATCAATATCTAATTGTAACAAACTATGATCAAACTTAAAAACTTAGAAAAAGTGTATTCTACTGAAGAAGTAGAAACCACTGCGCTCAACAACATTAACCTTGAAATTAAAGAGGGAGAGTTTGTGGCTATCATGGGCCCTTCAGGTTGCGGTAAGTCCACACTATTGAATATTCTTGGATTGCTGGATAATCCTAGTAACGGAGAGTATCACTTTGGTGAGCATGAGGTTGCTAAATATTCTGAGCGTCAGCGTGCTCAATTAAGAAAGGGTTCAATAGGTTTTGTGTTTCAGAGCTTTAACCTGATTGATGAGCTAACTGTATTTGAAAACGTAGAACTTCCATTGCTGTATTTGAAGGTTCCCTCCAGCGAAAGGAAGACCAAAGTGGAAGAAGTGCTTGAGCGTATGAATATCATGCACCGTAGAAACCACTTTCCGCAACAATTATCTGGTGGTCAGCAGCAAAGGGTGGCAATTTCCCGAGCTATTGTGGCCAAGCCAAAAGTAATATTGGCGGATGAGCCGACTGGAAACCTTGACTCAGCCAATGGCGAGGAGGTAATGAAATTGTTGTCTCAATTGAACGAGGAAGGGACTACCATTGTAATGGTAACTCACTCTCCTTATGATGCCAATTATGCACACCGTGTTATCAACTTGTTTGATGGTAAGGTAGTGACTGAAAATATTAAAGAGCGTTTTCACGTATAATGTGAAGACCACCGTTGAGTAAACGGTGGGACCAAGAGTTCAGGGTTTGATCATCCTGATTCGTTCTCTTAGTTTAGGTTTAGGTTTAGAATAGGGCCCTGATCCAGCGTTCAGGGCCTTATTTTGATGCCTATACTTGGTAATGCAAGGTACTTTGCGAATTAGTGCAACCTTTTATCCTATATATTGTCTTAGATCAAAAACCAAAGACAGATGCTTAAAAATTACTTTCTTATTACTCTGCGTAGCATGATGAAGAATAAGCTACACATTTTTATAAATGTTTTTGGTTTGGCTATTGCGGTCGCTACTTGCATTGTTTCGTATTACAATTACGATTTCAATTCCTCCTTTGATGAAAATCATAAAAATGTAGGTAAAATTTACCGTGTCAATTCGGTTCGGGAATTTCAAAATGAAACCACGACCTATGGGTACGTACCCATTGGGTTAGGTAATGTTGTAAGGGAGACGGTACCGGATATTAAACTTTCAACACGATGGACGGCCGACAGGAAAGATTTTAGAATTAAGGATGAGGTGTTTTCGGAAATGCTCCAGTACGTGGATCCAGATTTCTTCGAAATGCTCACATTTGAATTTCTGGATGGCAGTGGTGCCAGTATTATCGACAAGCAAACTATCATCATCGGTGAAAAGCAAGCCTTGAAGTTTTTTAATGAAATCCCAGTGACCGGGAAAACCATTACTATGATGCTGGATAGTGGAAAAATAAGGGAATTTATCATTGGTGGTGTATATAAAACCCAGCCTGAAAATTCCAGTTTCGGATTTGACGGTGCCTATACAACCTATAGCAATCTATTTGATGGGGGTGATTCTGAATTTAATGAAAACAGTTGGCGATATAGGAATACGCTTTTTGTCGAAGTAGATGATCCTACTAGATTAGAAGCTATCACAGCTCAATTAAAGCCATTAACTAAGAACAACAACGTAATCAGGGAGGACTTTATTATTAAGGAGTTTGTACTGGATCCATTGTTGGGAATGGGGGCACGCGATAGTTACAGTGAAATACCCGGTACATGGACGCGGCAAGCTTCACCATTAGCAGCAGTGGCGGGCACTGGCATGATGGGATTATTAATTCTTTTGATTGCATGCTTTAATCTCACAAACACTTCAATAGCTATCTCTTCCGGGCGACTTAAGGAAATTGGCATAAGAAAAGTAATGGGAAGTGAGCGTAAACATTTGATATTGCAGTTTATGGGAGAGACTGTGTTTATCACTTTTATTGCTTTGATTCTTGGAGGCTTACTGGCTGAGTTTTTTCTTATTCCTGCCTTTAACGAAATGTGGGAGTTCATGAAGTTAGAAACCAATTATTTGGGTACCCCGGACTTTACCTTATTTATGGTGGGTACATTATTGTTTATTGCACTTGCTGCTGGCAGCTATCCTGCCTTGTACATCAGTAAGTTTCAATCCATCGAAATACTTAAGGGCAAATTAAAATTTGGAGGAACCAATCCCTTCACCAGGGTCTTACTGACTCTTCAGTTTGCTATTTCACTGATTGGCATTGTCTGCAGTTTTGCATTTGTTGAAAACGCAAAATTCCAGCGTGAGTTTGATTTAGGATTTGATAAAAGTGGAGTGGTGTATTCACGGGTTGAGAATAAATTGGAATATGAGGTGTACAAAAATGAACTGGCTAAAAATCCGGATATCAAATTGATAAGCGGGACAGAGCATCATTTTTTCTCACAGTATTATAATGATCCTATTAAGAGTGGAGAGGAGCAAATTGAAGTAGACATATTGAATGTGGGAGATGATTATATGGAGACCATTGGTCTTACTTTGCTGCAAGGAAGAAACTTTAAAAAGGACTCTGAAACAGATAGAAAAGAGTCAGTAATTGTTACCGAAGAGTTGGCGAGGAAATTTAACTGGCAAGATCCTATTGGTAAGGAAGTAATATGGATGGATACCGTTAGTCTATATGTTATAGGGGTTGTTAAGGATATCTATAGTAATGGACTTTGGGATCAGTTGGAGCCTACCATGTTTAGATATGGAACTGAGGATAAGATTGGTCACATAGTTGTTAGTGGTCCAGCTGAAAAAATAGTTGATATCAATCGATACATGGAAAGTACGTGGAATGAATTATTCCCGAACAAGATGTACAGAGGAAGATACATGGACGAAGAAATTGTAGAGGCCAATACAGTAAACAATAACATTGTAAAGATGTTTGTTTTTCTCGGTGTGGTAGCATTGTTTCTTTCTGCCACAGGATTGTTCACCATGCTTTCCCTGAATATCATTAAGCGGATGAAAGAGATTGGAGTAAGGAAAGTACTGGGTGCATCGATAGCCAATATCTCAAGAGTTGTTAATACAGAGTTTGTGGTGATCCTATTATTTGCAAGTGTACTTGGAGTCTTTGGTGGCTTTTTTATGGCCAAAATGCTAATGGGAAGTATTTGGGATTACTACCTCGCAGCCACCATGTCCACATTAACTATCTCTGTCTTTTTAATGTTATTTATTTCATTTCTTTCCATTGTATTTAAAACATATAATGCTGCCAGAATGAACCCCGCTAAAACATTAAGAGACGAATAAAAAATATTTGTTACATCCTTGTAACTACATGTCCACGTTTGGCGTCTAAGTGAAAAGATTTGGTCTTCTCACAAAAATAGCCTGAACGTTATGTTAAGAAATTACCTAAAGGTTGCCATAAGAAATATACTAAAGTATAAATTCTTCTCGGCAATAAATATTTTGGGTTTATCCATAGGAATAACCTGTTGCCTTTTCATCTTTATCTATGTAGCAGATGAGTTAAGCTACGATCGTTTTCATAAAGATGTGGACAGAATGTATAGAGTTGGCCTGCTGGGAAGGATAGCAGGACAAGAGTTTAATACCTCTAACTCGAGCTGGCCTGTGGGCGAGACCATGCAGGATGAAATACCTGGAGTTGAAGCATCGCTGAGATTATGGCCCAGATCGCTACCTATCGTTTTTAAGTATGAGGATAAATCCTTTTCTGAAAAGGAAATTATTTATGCAGATTCTAATTTTTTTAATTTCTTCAGTTTTGAACTTTTACAAGGTGACCCCAGTAGTGTACTGAAAGAACCTAATTCTGTTATTCTGACTCCTGCATTCGCTAATAAATATTTTGGTGAAGAGGATCCAATTGGAAAGATACTATTGATGGGAACAGACAGCAGGGCACTAAAAGTTACGGGTGTAGTCGCACCAGCTCCTGGGAATTCACATTTTCATTATGCTGCTATTATTTCTTTCATAACTGCTAAGGGTCAGCTTTGGGAGGGTTGGACTGGCAACTCACTTCAAACTTACGTGAAGTTGAATGAGCAGATTACAATGAGTGAGACCAATGCCAAATTGGAGGATATAGTAGCCAAGTATGTTGGAAAGGAAATTGAACAAGGGTTGGGTGTCAGTTTCAAAGAGTTTAAGGAGAATGGTGGTGAGTATAGTTACTATCTATATTCAATGGCGGAGACGCATCTTAATTCTCCGACTCAGGATGATATGGAACCCAACGGTGAAATGAAGTACGTATACATATTTTCACTCATAGGAGGATTTATATTAATTATTGCATGTATCAACTTCATGAACCTTTCAACGGCCAGATATTCAAGCCGAGCTAAGGAAGTAGGGCTACGAAAAACATTGGGCTCTCAACGAACACAAATGATTTTGCAGTTTTTGGCTGAGTCTGTTGTGTATAGTCTTTTTGCAATGATAATTGCTATTAGCTTAGCTTATTTGTTGATGCCCTATTTTAACGTTCTTTCTGGTAAGGAGCTCTCGATTGGGTCATTTTTTACCTATCAGGTTATGATAGGTGCTATGGTAATAGTTTTATTCGTGGGACTGGTAGCTGGTAGTTATCCTGCATTTTACCTTACCTCTTTCAATGCAGTAGAAGTGCTTAAGGGTAAACTACGTGCAGGTATGAAGAGCAAAGGTGTGAGGAGCACACTCGTAGTAGTTCAATTTGCAATCTCAATATTTCTAATCATCTCAACAGCTATTGTACTTCAGCAGTTACAGTATTTACAATCAAAGAACCTTGGCCTTGACAAACAGAACGTAATTATCCTACAAAATGCGAGAAAACTAGGTAACGCCCGACAAGCTTTTAAGAACAGCGTAGAACAAATACCTGGTGTTGAGAGTACAAGTTATACTAACAATGCTTTTCCAGGAATAAACAATACTAACGTGTTTAGAACAAGAGGTTCTGAACAAGATCAATTATCTGCTACCTATTTTGCGGATTATGATCATCTTGATGTTTTGAAGTTTGAATTGGCGGATGGTAGATTCTTTTCGAGGGATTACTTAACTGATAGTAGCGCAGTAATTATTAATGAGGCTGCGGTTAAACAATTTGGTTGGGAGAACCCTTTGAATGAGGAGTTGATTAGTTTTTCTGGCCAAGAACCTCAGACACTTAAAGTAATTGGTGTAGTTAAAGATTTTAATTTTGAATCTTTAAAATCCGATGTACGTCCACTGATCATTGCGTTTACGAAACAATCCAATTTTTTACTCGTCCGATATGCTGGTACTCCGGAAGGTGTAATAAGTTCACTGAAGGATTTATGGAGCCAACAAACAGCAGGGGATCCTTTCGAGTATACTTTTCTGGATCAGGATTTTGATGCACTCTTCAGAGCTGAACAAAGACTTAAGAATATTTTTATGTTATTTGCCGGCCTTGCAGTATTCATTGCTTGCCTTGGACTTTTTGCTTTGGCTGCATTTATTACAGAGCAGCGTACCAAAGAGATTGGAATCAGGAAGGCCATGGGCGCTACAGTTCCCGGTCTTACACTTTTACTTTCAAAGGAATTTATGGTGCTAGTCTTAGTTTCGTTTATTCCGGCTGCGCTCGCTGGGTATTATTTCACCAGTACTTGGTTGCAAGACTTCGCCTATCGAATTGACATCAACCCACTGGTTTTTATTGCAAGCGGTTTGATAGCATTTGTGGTTGCTTGGATAACGGTAGGGTTCCAAGCCATTAGAGCAGCAAGGTCAAACCCTGTCCATTCACTTCGATATGAGTAAATCAAAATATCATTATTTGAGGGTAAAATATTATATCTATGAATTTCGACTATCAAATTTTTTATTTTGACAAATAGGCCTACAGCCTTGAATGGGGAGAATACTACCATCTGTGGTATATACGGTTCTATTTTGTACCCATACGGTCTTAAATTAACGAAAACGGTAGTACCGCAAACGGTACTACTTTTTTTATGGCTTTACCTTTAGATATTGCATTACATTAAATTATCGGTAGCTAAGTTGTCATAATGCCCATTTAGGTTTGTTATAGCCGATTCTGCTTCCTAAATTCATAGGAACCTAACCTAAACATTACATCAATATGAGCAACCTATATAACCCGGAATTCATTGGTATTCCCTAGTAATCTAGGGCTTACCGATCAATAGAAAGATTGCACTCATTGCAATGACCACCTCGTCACTTATTATTAACCTTAACCCAAGTACTATGTTAAAACTGTACAACATGAAGTTGTTCAATTCCTTCCTTATTATGGTAGGATTGAGCTTTGCAAGCTTCGCCACCCTGGCCCAGGGCTCGATATCGGGTACAATTACTGATGCCGATACCGGAGATGCGGTACCGGGAGTGAATATTTTCATTCCTTCTCTGGCAAAAGGTACGCTTTCGAACGTTGATGGAACTTATCAGATTTCTGATATTCCCAACGGATCCTACAAGGTTGTGGGAAGTTTTATTGGCTATCGCAACATGGAAGAAAATGTTACGGTTAACAATGACTCACAAACTTTGAATTTTGCACTTGAAACCAGTACTACGCAATTGAGCGAAATTGTAGTGACAGGTACAGGTGGACCGATGGAAAAAAGGAAGATTGGTAACTCAGTAGGTATTATTACTACTGACAAACTTTCAAATGCCCCGATCAATTCCTTTTCAGACTTACTTCAGGGACGCGAGCCAGGTATGGTTTCATTACCCGGTGGTGGATTGACAGGAGAAGGGTCTCAGATTAGAATTAGAGGATCTGCCAGTTTGTCTCAGTTGAATGAGCCTATCATTATTGTTGATGGAGTTCGTATTGACAATGGTGGTGGTTTTGGTGCTGGTGGATTTGCCGGAAACGGTGGAGGTGGTACATCTCGTTTGGATGATATCAACCCTGAGTCTATTGCCCGTATTGAGATATTGAAGGGTGCTGCTGCTGCTACTTTGTATGGTACAGAAGCCAGTAATGGTGTAATTCAGATTTTCACTAAAAGAGGCGCTACTGGTGCTCCTAAGTTTGATGTAAAATTAGCACAAGGATTTGTTACCTATCCAAAGGGAAGGTATCCTGATAATGTAGGATTTGCGAGAAATGCTACACAAGCTGCTTCAATGCAAAGCGTTTTGGGTGGATCTATCGCCCCCTATCAGTTAATAAGCACAAATGCAACGGAAGATTTATTTGAAACTGGAACTAACACAGAAGCTTCTGTATCCGCGTCAGGGGGAACTAACGCTGTTACCTACTATGTCAACGGTAGAATTTATGATGAAGATGGTCCGTTTGGTGCAAAGGAAAATAGAGGATATCTGTTACCCAGTCAGTCAACATTGGCTGAAGATTTGATGAAGCGTGTTCAGTTGAATGCAAACATTGGAATTATTCCTTCTGGAAAAACCAAAATTAATGTTGTAACTGGTTATAACAATACCAAGTTTTCAACTATCCAGACCAACAATAATATTTATGCAGTTGGATCTCTAGCTCAATTTAGCAAGCCGGAAAGGATTACACCTACCAATAGAACTGGAACAGCCGCTTTTGCAACTGTAAATGAATCATTACAGCAAACAGTGACTCAGACTGTGAACCACTTTAATGGAAGCGTGAATGTAAATTACAATCCAATTCCATGGTTGATCATTGATGGTGTAGTTGGTGTCGATTACTCGAATTCAGCAAGTGAAAACCTTCGCCCTTTCGGATGGAATGTAGATGGATTTACGGGTAACGAAATACAAGGTTCTAAACGCTATACCAATAGGGACTTTATTGCAAGTTCAATGCAATTGAATGTTTCGGCTACAAATCGTATTAGTGATAATATCGAATCAGATTTCATTGTTGGTGGTCAGCTTATTCAACAGCAAACTAGTATATTCTCTGGTTCTGGTTTAGGTTTTCCTGGACCTGGATTTGAGGTTGCCAGTGCTGCAGCTACATTAAATCTCTATCAATTCTTTGCGGAAACAGTTAACGCTGGAGTATATGCTCAGGAGCAAATAGGTTTCAATGATCATTTATTTGTAACTCTGGGTGCTCGTTTAGATGCTCATAGTGCATTTGGATCTAACTTCAATGCTCAGTTTTACCCAAAAATAGCTGCTTCTTATGTGGTTTCTGATGCCCCTTATTGGCCAGGAAGCATTGGTCCGATCAGCACTTTACAGTTTAAAACCTCTTTTGGACAGTCAGGACTTCAGCCTGGTGCTTTTGATGCATTGACTACATATCAGAACATAACATCAATTACTGGTGCAGGTATTGTTCCTCAGAATCTGGGAAATGCTGATTTGCAGCCTGAAGTGTCAACTGAATTAGAAGTTGGTGCATCTATTGGTTTATGGAACGGTAAATTGACCTTAGAAGCCACTTATTGGGATAGAACTGTTACTGATGCCTTGTTTGCTCAACAGTTCCCTTGGACTGGAGGCTTCAGACAGCCGCAGTTAGTTAATATTGGTGAACTCGCAGCACATGGTTTAGAATTTAATATTAATGCAGCTGTAGTGAACACTCCTGATCTTAAAGTAGATATTTTTGCTAATGCCGCCTATCTAAATGAGACAGTAGTTAGTTTGGGTGGTGCTCCTCCAGTGAAAGTGGGTGGTAGCTATCCAAGATACAGAAACTTCTTGGTGGAAGGTTATGCACCTGGAGCCAACTTTGGAACGAAATTGCTTGATGTTGCAGATGGCTTCCTGCCATTAGATTTTAATGGTGATGGAAATCCTGATTCAAGAGCAGAGGTTGTAAGTTTCTTAGGAAGCAAAACAACTGCTGACATTGGTGGCATACCAACTACTACAAGCCTTGTACTTGTTGATCCAAATTTCCTTACTGAAGGAGAGAAATTAGTTTCGGGTCATTTCTTGGGAAAGAGTACACCGGATTGGACAGGTGCCATGGGTGCCTCTGCATCTTACAAGAACTTTACATTAAGAACCAATTTTGAGTATCGCGCTGGTAACTTCTATATAAACAACCTTACAGCGGCATTCCGTCAGGCCAATGGTACTATTGGGCGTAACTTGCCAACCTCTGCTCGTGTTGAGCGTGATTATATCACTGGTGGGGTTGATGCGAATTTTAACCCTCAAAATAGTGGAGAAATAAGAACACAAGCTGTTGAGGAATGGGTAAATGATATTCTTGCACTTGCACCGTTTTCAGGTTTAAATACCCTTGAAAAGGCTGACTTCATTAGATGGAGGGAATTAAGCTTAACGTACAAGTTCCCGACTACTTTTACTGATAAGTTAGGATTAACAAATGCTTCATTCACAACCTCTGCTAAGAACCTTGCGCTGTTTACAGGCTACAAAGGTGCTGACCCTGAAATTAACGTATTGGGTAGAGGTGGAGATGGAAATTCTACCAGTAATACTGACCAAAATTTTGGACAGGGAATTGAAGCATTTGGTTGGGCTATTCCTACTTCAGTTATCTTCACATTAAAGGTTGGATTCTAAATTTGATGACTATGAAAAACAGAAAAATATATAAATCAAAAATTTTGAAAGTACTGACCGTGCTGTTGGCTTTTTCGATTTTCTCTTGTTCAGGTATACTGGATGCGGAAAACCCGAATAGTTTGGTCGAGGCTAATTTGGATAACCCTTCTGCAGCAGGCCCAATGGTAAACGGGTCTGAAGCTGCAGTAACAAGGGCATTAGCAAATATCCTACTACCAGCTGCTATAGCAGCCGATGAGGTGGTGTGGTCCGGCTCCAGAGATGCCTGGCAACAATTGAACCTGGGTCAACTTACGGACTTTGAAAATGAGTTCACAGACGGTGCATTCGCCTATGTAGGCGAGGCAAGATGGTGGTCTAAAGAAGTTGTCGATAGGCTAGAGGGTTTCGTAGCTGATGGAGTTCCTGTAAATGACGTTTTGCTAGTGCGGGCATATATGTATGCTGCTATTATTCATATAACTATTGGAGACCTGTACGATGACTTTGCACTTTCCGACAAAGAAACTTCCGGGCCAGCAGTAGGCACTGCTAATATGTCTTCATTTTATGATACGGCTATTGCTTACCTTGATAAGGCGGTTGCATTGGACGCAACAAATGCGGGTGCAAATGGACTCCTTGCACGTGCGCATTGGAGCAAAGCTGCAAGAGTGAAAGCTAAGGCGAGAGATGGGGCAAATGCACTTATCAATAATGCCGCTGCTAATGCTGCCGCTGCTTTAGGGGGAGATCTTGTGATGGTTGTAGATGGAACAACTCCAGATGTAATTGGTGGTTTGGCTTTCGGTAGCGAGGTGAACAACAGGAAAGAACAAAGATTGTCAAGTTTGTATGTTGTTAATGATCCTGCTACTGGCAACTCTGTAAATGGCTTTGGAGCTGGTGGTACCGTTAGCCCTGCTAACAGTATCAGCTTGATGGATCCAATTGACGGTACACCAGATTTGGTACTTTATGATAAAGTGGTCGATTTTGTTACTTCAGGTATACATCCAGATTTCATAGTTTCTTCCAGTGCGGAAATGCAACTTATCTTAGCAGAGGCTGCTTTGGCAGCAGGGGATGTGCCATTGTTTACAACCCGAATCAATGCGTTGAGAGGCCCGGATCTTACCCCTTGGGTAGATGAGGTTACTTCGGGGGTTTCGGCTCAGGATTTACTTATCCATGAACGCAGAGTACATCTTTACTTGCAAGGAAGAAGATTGACTGATCATTATCGTTTTGACGATCCATCTCCTTATTGGCTTCCTTCTAGTGATGCATTTAATGCACCTGTTTTGTTCCCGATAGGAATTACAGAAGTACGTGCAAATACTTTGATTGATTAATCACTAGTATATTTTTAATTGGAAGCCGGCTCTATAATAGAGCCGGCTTTTTTTATTTAACGCCTTGTGTTGAAGGGCATCAATTTATTAGATATGTAGGCTAAAATATTATTGAATTAATTAGCAGTCATTAATTTCTGTTGTTAATTACACAGTTCAGTAGGTAGAATTTGTAGCTTAGGTATCTAATTATTATGGATATGAAGGCACTTGGCATTATCTCATCATTACTTTTAATTGGTTCAGTTTGTTTCTCTCAGTCATTTGACCCCGATAGTTTCTCACAACTAAAATTCAGGTTCATTGGACCGGATGGGAATCGTGCGATTTCAGTTTTAGGTGAACCTGGGAATCCAGATGTATCCTATCTGGGTGCTGCCTCGGGCGGGATTTGGAAAACAGAAGACCGTGGAGTGAACTGGAAACCGGTTTTTGATGATATAGATGATTCATCAATTGGAGCATTGGCTATCGCACCCTCCAATCATAACCAAGTTTGGGCAGGTACCGGTGAAACTTTTATCATCCGACCGGCACATGCAGTAGGTAATGGAGTCTATAAGTCTTCTGATACTGGAAAAACCTGGAAGCACATGGGGCTCAAAAGTAGTTTTCGTATCAGTAGGGTAATTGTTCACCCAACTGATACCAATATTGTATACGTAGGCGTACTGGGGCATACGCATGGCCCTCAACAAGAAAAGGGTGTATATAAAACAACAGATGGTGGTACCACTTGGGATCGTGTGTTGTTTGTCAATGAGTTTACTGGCGTTTCAGATATGTCCATAGATTCTAAAAACCCAAACATTGTGTATGCAGCCATGTGGCAAGCCGAGATTAAAACATGGAATTTGAAAAGTGGAGGACCAGGAAGTGGTATTTATCGATCTAAAGATGCTGGCAAAACATGGGAACCACTAAGAAATGGACTAGAGAGCGGTCCTAATCATCCTGTGGGAAAAACATCTGTAGATGTGGCTTATAGCAACCCTAAAGTATTATATGCATTGGTGGAGGATAAAGCACCAAGATTATATCGATCGGAAAATGGTGGTGACTCATGGAAGCTGATGCAACAAGATCACTCCATGGCGCAACGGGCAGCCTATTATACACGAGTTAGGGTTTCTACCCAAGATGAAAATCGTGTGTATACGATTAATGTTTCAATGAAAATGTCTAAGGACGGAGGTAAATCCTGGTCCGATGAATTGGGTCCATGGGATGCCGGTGGTGATAACCATGACATGTGGTTCGACCCAACAGATGCTACACGGATTTTGGTAGCTCATGATGGTTGCCTTAATATGTCTTTTAACTATGGTAAAAGTTGGGAGAATATCAACCTGCCCATCGCCCAAATGTATAATATAAGCGTTGATGATCGAGTTCCGTATTACGTATATGGCAATCGCCAGGATGCGTGGTCCTACCGGGGCCCAAGTAGATACCTAGGAGGGTGGAACATCCCTCTAGGCGTATGGCATGGAGTAGGAGGTTGTGAGAGCGGAGATGCAAAGGTTGATCCATTTGATAACAACAAAGTCTGGTCTCAATGCTATGATGGAGGCTTGGATGTTTTCGATCTAACCACCATGCAAATGAGGGACGTAAGAGTATGGCCCGAAGCGGGTTATGGTTTTGCGCCAGCTGATCTAAAATACAGGTGGCACTGGAACTTTCCGGTGGTACTTTCGAAACACACACGTGGTAAGGTGTGGACGGGAAGCCAGTATGTACATGAAACTACAAATGCGGGCCAAAGCTGGAAGGTAGTAAGCCTGGATCTCACCACAAACGATAAAACACATCAAATGAGTTCTGGTGGAATGGCTGGAGACAACCTCATGACTTTTGATGGGAGTGCCTTGTTTTCAATGGCTGAGTCTCCCGTTCAGGAGGGAATTTTGTGGACAGGAAGTAATGATGGGTTAGTGCATGTAACAAAAGATGGAGGTAAGAGTTGGTTCAAGGCTTCTGATTTTATGCCTGAATTGCCAAAGTGGGGAACCATAAGAAATATAGAGCCATCTCACTTCGATGCTGCTACTTGTTATGTGTCGGTAGATGCTCACCAAGATGGAGATTTTGGCACATACGTTTATAAAACAAATGATTTAGGAAAGACCTGGAAAAGATTAATAGTAAACCTTCCTCCCTCCAATTCTAATTTTGTCCACCAGATTAAGGAAGATCCTGAAAAGCAGGGACTTTTATGGTTGGGGACAGACAAAGGGCTTTACTTCTCACCGGATGATGGTGAAAACTGGATTCGCTTTAAGCATGGGCTTCCGGCAGCACCCGTTTTTGGCATAGCGATTCAATCTCACTTCAACGATTTGGTAGTAGGTACATATGGACGCGGAATATTTATTTTAGATGACATTACGCCTATTAGAGAATTTACCGATGCAGTTCGAAATTCTGATCTCTATTTTTTCACACCTGGTACTGCCTATCGTTTTCAAAAAATTGATGGTATAAAATCGAAAGGGAGTTTTAGTGATGGAGAGAATCCTCCTTATGGGGTATCCCTAAACTATTACTTGAAAGAGGCTTCTAAAGATACTGTTAGGATTAGTGTCATAGATGTGAAAGGGAATGAGATTAAAAGACTGATAGGAAAAGGAGAGAAGGGAGTCAATCGCATTTGGTGGGACCTTCGACATAATGATTATCAATTCCCGAAATTGAGGACCAAACCACGCAATAAAGAATGGGTACAATTAGATGAAAAAGGAACAAGAGATATGTTTATCTATGATCTGGATATCGGACCAGGAATGGCACCTACACTCGTTCCTCCTGGGCAGTATACAATTGTTATCAAAGCAGGAGGAAAGGAAGTAAAGAAAAATGTACAGGTACTAAAAGATCCCAATACAAAGAGTTCCTTAGCAGATATAGGGAAGCAGTATGCTTTTGGATTGGAGATTTATCAATCAGTTAATACTTGTTTGGGTTTAATTGATGAGATGGAAAGAGCAAGAGCTGAGTTATTGGAAAAGGCAAAAGATCCCAAAGCGGCAAGAACGGCAAAGCCCTTGGAGGATAAGATTTATAATCTGGAAGGAAAAATCTTTGATGTTCATTTGACAGGAGCGCGTCAGGATATTTTTAGAAATCCAGCAGGAATTTTGGAGCGAATATTTGCGATCGCGAAAGAAGGACAAACGGCAAGTGCAGATTTCCCGCCAACCGATCAACAACTAGAAGTGTTCTCGTTGCTTAAAAGTAGATTGGAAAAAGTAGAGAACGATTTTAAGGCTTTGAAAAGTGGATTGGAGTGGAAAAGAAGCGGTTTATAAATCTTGTTTTTTTCGATCCCTGGCTTGAAGGGATTCAAATACGGTCACGTTCATAAATATGAGCAGCATTCCATAAAATACATCTTCAACTGGGATCGTACCTATTCTCAATCCAAGATTTTCAGTATTATCATACCAAACCACCTGATCTTCAATTCCAGTCCCAGTGAGAATTCCGTTCACTATAAAAAACGGAATCAGGATAATCAAATAAGTAAAATAGAACTTTCCCAGATAGGAAGGCTTGAGTTTGAGGTGAACATAAAGTAAAAAAAGCACACACAGCAATGCTGTAGAAAACGTATACCATCTATTAAGGTTTGAGATAGCAACGATTGAAAGTAGTACTAAAAGTATAAGCGTAACCTTATTTGCAGTAGCACCGGAGAAGTCTTTTTTAGAAAAGTACCCAACTGCTTCATAAGTAAATACGCAGGCATATGGAATGCAGATAAAAAATAGAATTTCTTCTATGGGTAAATTAAAGAAGTAAACACCAGAAAGGTACACCGGGTTGAATCCCCATACATCCATTCGGGTAAACCATTCATCCCAAACTAAAAAGAAAGCACCAGGCAGTAGAATGGCTGGCCATAAGTATTTCCATTTTTTTGAAAAGTTGGCTTTTGGATGAAAACTAAAAAAGAAGGGCAGCGAAATTGCAGCTAAATCGATTACGAGATATAAATATTTTGAATTCAAGTTTTACTGCGTTTCCTTTCGCTCTTTGCGTAATTTGAAATCCTTTGGTTCGTATTTCTTTGGTGCGTATAGGAATCCAAAAGCTTCACAGTCTTCTTTACTGTGTTTGCTATGGTGAATGTAATGAGCGTTGATCATTCGCTTTAAATATCGACTTCTTTTTTTTGGTCTCCATTTAATTCTTTGGTGAACGATAAAGTCGTGAAAAATTATATAGAAAAGGCCATAGCAAAGTATGCCTATGCCCACCGCTAACAAATAGGGGTTGTAGCTCACTAAACTTGCATAATAAAAGAGACCAATGGAAGGTATGCTAAATACAACAGCAAACCAGTCATTTTTTTCTAAAGTATGGTCATGGACTTTATGATGGGATTTATGCCATACCCACAGAAAACCGTGCATGATGTATTTATGCGAGAACCAGGCTACGAATTCCCAAAAGAGAAAAGTAGCTATGACTATCCCTGCACAAATTAAGATGGTAATCCAGTCCATATATTAATGATGTACTTGAAGTGTTCTTTTGTTGCTAAAAAAAGAAGCTAATAATTTATACCTGTAATCAAAAATAGCATTTACCTGGCGCCCCACAAAAAGCCAATGGGCTAGCCTGCCCAGTATGCCGAGTGGAATGGCATAGTTGACCTCATCAATCATTTCTACACCATCTTTTGTTCCCTTGAAGTGATGTTGGTGATGCCATAATTTGTATGGCCCAAAGCGTTGTTCATCAATAAAATATTGCAAATCTTTCACCTGTGTTATTTCAGTCACCCAGTTCATACGTATGCCTGGTAATACTTTGATTTTGTAGGCAATAATCTGCCCTGGATAAGTGGTTCCCCCGCCAGAAATGTACTGAATGTCAAACCCCATATCGGAGGGAGTGATTTTACTTAAATTCTTTGGGGAGGTGAAGAATTCCCAGGCTTCCTCCAGGGTAATGGGCAACACCTGCTTGCGTTTAAGGTTGTACATTTTCACAACATTTAAACATCAGTAGGCAAAAATTGTTCGTTCCTTATTTACTTATTTTGAAGGGCTTCTTTATAAGTGCTAAGAACTCGTTCTCTGGCAAAGGAATGATTCACAATGGGTTTTGGGTATTGATTAGTATCGAGGTCAGGAATCCATTTTTTAATGTATACCAGTTCTGGGTCGAATTTTTCCGTTTGAAGATACGGGTTAAATACTCTGAAATAGGGCGCGGCATCACATCCTGAGCCAGCCGCCCACTGCCAGCCACCGTTATTGGCGGCCAGGTCAAAATCAAGTAGTTTTCTGGCAAAATAGGCCTCCCCCCATCTCCAGTCAATCAGTAGGTGTTTTACCAAAAAACTAGCTACTATCATTCTTACTCTGTTGTGCATAAATCCTGTTGCATTTAATTCGCGCATGCCTGCATCCACTATTGGATATCCCGTCTTTCCGTCACACCACGCCTGAAATTCGTCTGGATTGTTTCTCCATTCAATCCTATCATAAGCTGGTTTGAAGGACTGATCAACATTCGGAAAGTGCCACAAAATCATGTGATAGAAATCTCTCCAAATTAATTCATTCAGCCATGTTTCATTTTTCTTTAATGCTACTGTTACCAACTTTCGAATGCTTACTGTGCCGAACCGGAGATGGATACTGAGTTGTGTAGTGCCATGCTTAGCAGGGTAGTTTCTATCTCTACCATAGTGTTCAATGATGGAGGACTTAATCAAACGTGGAGGAAAATCAATTTTGGTTGATGAAAACCCTATTTGTTTCAATGTGGGTAGGGGAATAGGAGCCGTCTTAATGAGGTTATCTAAATATTTTTTAACAACATATTCTTTGTGGTCAGTGGATGTGAGCTTGACTTTCCATCTCTTGCTATAGGGAGTAAAGACCGTATAGGGTGTTCCATCATTTTTAAGTATATCTTCTTTGGCGAAGATGACATGATCTTTGAAGATTTTAAATTCAACATTTTTTGCAGCAAGTTGTTGTGCAATACTTGTATCTCTTTCTCTCGCATACGGTTCGTAATCTTCGTTGGCGTAAACTGATTTTGGAGAAATAGAATTGAAGAATTTTGCCGGGGTATTATGAACCACAAGAAGAGAGCTCCCCATCTTTTCTAACTCACTTTTCAGCAGTTGGAGTGTATTGTATATGAAATTAACGCGTGCATCATCTTTATCCTCTAATTTCCCTAAGATTTCCTTGTCAAAAATAAAGAGTGGCAATACATCTTTGTTATCTTTCAACGCATGATAGAGCGCAACATTATCACTTAGTCTAAGATCTCTTCTTAGCCACAATAGCGTTGTCTTTTTATTGATGACTTTAGTCTCCATTTTAAATAATTGATGGTCAGTGATTTACAACATTTTTTTGATTCAATCGCTTACTTTATAAAAACATCGAGGATTAAAAATTGTTCTGTGATGTCGGAATAAAAAATAGAAATTTCTTACATTCTCATGTTTAAACATCCGTAATGATCATGTGGATAATTTGTTAAGGGTATTGTAATTTTTGTTTATTAGCCCTAATCTTGCGCGACTTTAGAAATTGACAAAACTTTTAAAATAGAATATGAAATATAGATTATTTACATCCATCACTTTTTTGTCACTGATATTTCTTGCGAACACAGTTTATGCGCAAGATGATCAGGGTGATCGTTCTGGACTATCTTATGGAGTTAAGATAGGAGCGACAGTAAGTAATTTTTCTAACGAGCAACCTCATACCAGCGCAAGACTTGGATTGTTAGTGGGCGGAGTTGTTGAATACGGATTCTCAGATATTTTGTCAATACAGGCGGAGCCATCTTATATGCAGCAAGGAGGTCGCTTTGCGAGATTTATCGATGACACAAGGTTTGGGAATGATGCTATCTATGATATGTATGCTACAACCTCCGATGTTATACTGCATACGATCGATTTACCTATTTTGGCTAAATACTGGTTGCCTAAATTTGGTGACATTCAACCTAACGTGGTATTAGGGCCAGCAGTGGGCTACACATTAGGGGCCTCTAACACTTATCAAACAACTTTTCATAGTAATGGTGACTTCTTTACAGCCAATGGTTACAAGGAAGAAGGAAGCCAATATGAGCCTTTTCAATTAGGTGTAACTGGTGGATTTGGTGGCGAAGTGAGCTTAGGTACTAAAAGGCTAATGATAGACTTCAGGTACCGATACGGCATTACACCTGCAAAAAAGAGTTACAGTTATATAGGTTTGAATACGGTGCAAGGTGATTTGCGCACGCACTCAGCTTATGTAACTATTGGCATAGGACTTTAATAATTAAATTTTAAATCAACTTTACTTTAATAATAACCAATGATGAAACACAAGTTTAAACTGTTTACGGCTAGCCTCATGATAGGATTGATGACGCTATCGATATCATGTAAGGAACAATTTACAGAAGAAGAAGCACTAAATGCACAGCAATTGGTTGACTTCGCCATGTTTGTATATAACGAAAGCTCAGAGTCTAGGGAGCCTGTAGTAGGAGCAACTGTTACCTTTATACAAGGAAGTAATAAAGTAGAAGCGACAACAGACGAAAGTGGGGTTGCTTCATTTCCTGATGTTAAGTTTGGTGGATTTGTATATACCATAACAGCTGAAAACTTTACTCCTGTTACAGATAATGAATACATTTATGCAGATGATTTACGCACATCTCAGGAGACTTATTCAGTAGGTATTTATTCAACAGCTGATGAAACCTTGGCTACAATGAAAGGAAGAATACAATTAGAGACTGATTTAACTAATGACACGCGTGAAACATTGGAAGGTATAACACTTCGTTTCAGAGTTAATTTGAATAATGGAGACAAAGTGTTCATGGCTACTACTGATGCTAATGGTAATTATGAAGTAAAAGTGCCAGTGAGACAAAATGGATCAAGTGTATATGTTCAATATCCTGATATTTTGGTTGGCCAAATGATTGCTTACAACAGATTGGATTCAGACCCTTTATTTTTTCCAGAGGTTTTACCTAAAATTGAAACAATTGAGACTTTATTTGCCATGTATACTGGTTATAGTTTGAATAATAGTAATTACCCTGTCACTGGTGTGTATCCAATGTATGCAATTGCTGAGCCTGCACCTGCAGGTCAAGAAACAGCTATTATTGACTACGTTTATACAAATGATGATGGAGAGATTGTAGATATTGATTTTGATGAAGGTGGAGATTACAGTGGTGATGCAGATGGTATTGTAAATATTACTTTTACCTCACTATTGGGTGGATCTGGTGCAACACTTCAGATTACCTTAGGAGATCAAACTGATTTGGAAGATGCTTATTATGAAAACGGGACTGCTACTTCAACTTTGGTTGGTGGAGCAGGTTATCCGGATGATAATTATCGTTTAAACAGAATAGGGTACCGTGGCCCAACTTTGAGTACTCAGAGTAGAGAACATAGTTTTTATCTGTATCCAGGAACTATTACATTCAATAATCAGGATTATGGAACGGGTATTGTCCGTCCGGATGATCTGGATTAATTGTTAATCTTATATTATACAATAATAAAAAGGCTCCCTATTGAGCCTTTTTATTTACACTCAGGAAGTGTTAAATGTACTGCTCGTAGTTATTAATAATCTTTTTGAGCCAGAAAGTATATTGCTCGGGGTTTTCTTTAATCTTACTTTTCAGCAATGATGGATTTACATAAATCCAATCTTCTGCTTCTTCTAAATTAATAGCTGGTTCTCCATCGAATTGACAAACGAATACATGATCTAGTTCGTGTTCAATAAGGTCACCAATCGTTGCTTTATATTGAAATTTGTATAAATAATCAGGCTGGGTAGCTATACCCAATTCTTCCTTCATTCTCCTTTTTGTTGCCGCTGCCAATGTTTCTCCAGGTCTGGGATGGCTGCAACATGCATTGGACCATAACCCACCGCTATGGTATTTGGATTGGGCTCTCTTTTGCAAAAGCATTTCGCCTTTACTATTGAAAACCAAAACAGAAAAGGCTCTGTGTAACGCACCTTTGCGATGGGCTTCCATTTTTTCCATGGTCCCCGTTTGGTTATCCTTCTCGTCCACCAAGATCACGTGATCCATAAACTCTTAGATAAGATTGAATTGATGTTTAAGATAGGAGAAGAATAAGATAGAAAATTTATGCCTGTTTCTAATCCTAATCCTTTTCTTCATTACATATTCCGATGGGGTATTTTTTATTTTTTTAAATAGCGCCAGATAATAAAGGTAAGCTACATATACACCAAGCTTTGCCCCTCTGGGAAGTTGCTGAATGCCCTTGTACCCTTCTTGAAAATCTTTAGCAATGCTTTCTTCAATAAGCCTCTTGGCATCGTCATCAAATGCACCTAAATTAATCCCTGGAAAATAGGATCTACCCATTCCCACATAATCTGCATTGAGGTCGCGAAGGAAATTTATTTTTTGAAAGGCAGCTCCCAATCTCATAGCCATTGGCTTGAGGTGATCATAAGTGGATGCATCTCCATTGCAAAATACTTTTAAACACATAAGACCTACTACTTCTGCAGAGCCCAGTATATATTCTTCAAAAGATTGTTGATCATGACTTTTTTCATTGAGATCCATCTCCATACTGTGAAGAAACTGTTCGATCAGTATATGATCTATATTGTATTGGTGTACAGTAAGTTGAAAACTCTGTAAAATTGGATTAAGGCTTATTTTTTCATCAATGGCCTTATAAGTTTCCTTTTTAAAACTATCTAAAAGCGCTTTCTTATCATACTGATGAAAGGTGTCCACAATTTCATCAGCAAACCTGACGAAACCATATATCGAGTAAATGGGGTCTCTTAATTCTTTGTGAAGACACAGTATGCCTAAAGAAAAGGATGTGCTGTAGGCCTTGGTAGTCAGCCTGGAACACTTCATGGCATTTTTATCGTATAGTTCTTTAGGTGTCATCTACAATTAACGAATTGAAACTAGTTATTGGTTTTTCTTTTTTCTCTCTTTATAAGCTCCTGTGCAACAACCTGCCCTGATATTAGCGAGGGGGGTACCCCTGGTCCAGGCACAGTCAGTTGACCTGTATAAAACAGATTAGAGACCTTTTTGTTTACTATTGATGGTTTTAAATTGGCTGTTTGCCTGATCGTATTGGCCAGCCCATATGCGTTTCCTTTGTAGGAGTTATAGTTTTCGATAAAGTCACGATGAGCGTAGCTCCTTTTGTAGACAATGTTGGAAGCAATTGATTGCCCGCTTAGTTTTTCAATTCTTTTAATAACGATTTCAAAATATTTTTCACGTATAGCATCATTATCTTCGAGACCGGAAGCCACGGGTATCAATACAAAGAGGTTTTCGTTTCCTTCCGGAGCAACCGTACTATCTGTTTTGGAAGGGCAGCAGACATAAAAAAGAGGATTGGTTGGCCATGATGGGTTTTCGTATATCTCTTTCGTATGGAGAGCGAAATCTTCATCAAAGAAGAGATTATGGTGAAGCAGGTTATCTAATCTTTTATTTACTCCCAAATAAAATATTAAACTGGATGGTGCGAGTTTTCTTTTTCTCCAATAATCTTCATTGTATTTCCGGAATTTTTCAGGCAATAGTTGTTGCTCCACATGATGATAATCTGCCCCTGCCACAACATGGTCTATAAGTTTGTTTTGCCCATTAATGCTTATGGACTTGACATTTGTGCTGTTCATATTTAATGATTGCACATTGCTATTGAACTCAAACTTTACTCCCTTTTCTTTAGCCAATGTTACCATTGCTTCCACGATCTTGTTCATGCCCCCTTTTGGATACCAGGTACCTAATACCATATCAGCATAGTTCATTAGGCTATAAAGAGCGGGGGTATCGGACGGGGACGCTCCTAAAAAGAGAACAGGAAATTCAAGCAGCTGTATAAGTCGGGGAGACTTAAAGTACTTTCTGATGTAAGTGCTAATGGATTGAAGGACATGAAGCTTAAATACTCCTTTTATAAGTTTGGGGTCCATCAGCTCCATAACAGACAAGCCCGGTTTATAAACCAGATCCTCAATGCCAACTTTATACTTGTAGGCAGCTTCTTCCAGAAAATTTTTGAGTTGTTGACTACTTCCTTTTTCTTCCTTTTCGAAGAACTGATATAGGTCCTCTAGTTTTGATGGAATATCCCAGAAGTCATTATTGTTAAAAAAAACGCGATAGGAAGGGCTCAGTCTTTCTAGTTGATAGAAATCAGAAACGGATTTGCCAAAACGATTGAAGTATTTCTCAAATACGTCCGGCATCCAATACCAACTCGGTCCCATATCAAATACAAATCCATCGGATTCAAATTTTCTGGCACGGCCTCCTGCACTATCATTCTTTTCGTAAACGGTTACGTCAAAACCCTCTGCTGCCAATGTTGTAGCAGCTGAAATTCCAGCAAACCCCGAACCGATGACCGCTATTTTTTTCATTCACTTCAAATTCAGATAATGAATTACTTATAAGCTATCAATTTTTTCTGAATTTCTTTTCTTGCGTGGAAGATTCTGTTTTTAACTGTTCCTATCGGAATATTTAGATGCTCAGCAATTTCATGGTATTTGTATCCGGTGGTATACATTTTAAAGGGAATTTGCAGCTCATCCTTTACCGCGTTTACGTTTTCCCACATTTCTTTAAACTCCATTGATTTCTCTGGGCGATTGAAGGTGTGTGTGTCCGCCACATTAAGGTAGTAGAGTTCTTTGGTATTGTCTGTTGATGTCTTGGCTATTTTAGCCTTCCTGTAGTTGTTGATGAATGTATTTCTCATTATGGTAAACAACCACCCTTTAAGGTTGGTATCGGCTCTGAATTTGTCTCTGTAAGTGAGCGCTTTGAGCATGGTATCTTGCACCAAATCCTGAGATTCTTCTGCATTACGCGTAAATCGGTAAGTAAACCCCTTTAATGTGTTATTCAGAGCGGTGATTTGTGAGGTAAATTCGGTTGCTGTCATAATGTTTAATAATTATTTAATAAAGTTAAACATAATATCAGGATATACGAATTACACACTCAAAATGTTCATCAAATTGTAATAAATATTAAACAAAAAGTTAAAAATCCGCCAAAATGGTCTTTAAAGCAGTGGCGTTTTCTATAACCTTGAAATTGGAGAGCTTAGGTATGCTTACAGGATTAGGGTTGCCTCCTATAAGTATTTGGGGTTTTGGGACATCTTGACTTAGTTTCTGAAGGTATTCAGTGATCTTCTGAGGCTTCTGAGAGGCGATAATTGAGGTGATAATTATATCCGGCTGGTGTTTGGCGCAAACTTGCTTGAGGTCCTCATAAGGCAAATGCTGGCCCAAATAATAGGTTTTATAACCAAGGCTTTTTACTATGAAGTGATAAAACAACAATCCGATCTCGTGCAACTCATTTTCAGGTAAAAAAAGAACAACCTTGAGAGCGCCTTGCTCCGGGAAGGGGAGGGAGTCGATTGCAACTATAATCTTTTGTCGCACCAAATTGGTAATGAAATGCTCTTGGGCAGGAGTGATGTTTCCGGTTTGCCACAGAATCCCAATTTTTTCCAAAAAGGGATAGATTACTTCTGTAATGGTTCTTTCGAAACCAAACTTCATGATGAGATGGGAAAGTAGCTTCTCAAATTGATCTTCCTGCATATCAATCATACACACCACGAGTTGATCTATAAAAATGCTGGCTTCACTTTTACTCTCGGTAAGTTGTACTATTTCCGAATTGAGTTCGGGCTCTGACATTTGGGCTATCTTTGAGATCTTCAACCCACTATTGTTAAGTAAAGAAACATTAATGATTTTCTTCAGATCATCATCTGAATAATATCGAATATTGGTTGTTGTTCTTTTTGGAGCTATGATACTATGCCTTTTCTCCCATATCCTAATGGTATGCGCCTTAATGCCAGAAAGTGTCTCAAGTTCTTTTATAGAATAACTACCCATTGTTAACTTTTCATTTGAAACACGAGGAAACTTAAATTGTTCACGTGGCTAAACCAAATCTAGCTCATATTGGCCCTCAAATTGGCTAGAAAGAATATTACAAACGTACTAGATTGAGCCAAATTGGGCTTAATTTAGTACTTTTAAGTTCTGAGCTTTGCTATAAAATGAAAATAAGACATCTCTATTGTTCGATGCTGGTCTTTGTGATTGGATCAACTGCGTTCTCCCCGCTGGATGGCGACAGAAAGGACAAAGCCGCACCCTATTTCGCTACCGGGGGTCCGGATACTTTCGGCTATTCTTTTATTGATTCGAACGAGATTGGTGGTACCGTGGCTTTTGAGGACATAAGCGGCACAGGCACAGCCACTGGTCTTGGTGATGACGGTGAGACTAACGTGAACATGCCGTTTGAATTTGACCTATACGGAACAGTTTCGCAGGTTGTGAGGATAGGTGGAAATGGCGCGATTATGTTTGGACAGACCAGTGGTGATATCAGTCCTAACAATACGGATATACCAGCCACGACACCCTCTAATTTGATAGCAGCATGGTGGGATGATCTTGATCCTAGCGACACTGGAGCAGAAGTATATTACGAAACTCGCGGAACTGCCCCGAACAGAAGATTTATTGTGCAATGGGATGATATGGGACACTTTACTGTGGGTAACGGGCCAAGTGTCACTTTTCAAATCGTAATGTATGAAGGCACCAATAATATTGATTTTGTTTACAGCGATACTGATTTCGGTAACGCTACATTCAATAACGGAGCAAGCGCTACTATTGGCCTCAATCGTAATAATACTGATGCGCTAAAATATTCATTTAACGGTGATCTTAGGAACTTAAGCGGAGTCACATCTATTAGATTCACTCATCCAGATAATGCTGTTTCTATGAGCTTCCTCTCTTCCACAGTAACTCAAGCATTTGTTGGGGCAGTTTTGCCGGGATCGACTCAACAACAGATTATTGGAATTGAGGTGGTGGTAAATGGCAATACGACACCATTGAATATTACTAATTTCGATTTGAATACTACTGGAACAACGGATGCAGCAAATGATATAAGTAATGCAAGGATATACTATACAGGCACAAGTCCAAGTTTTGCAACTGACGTACAATATGGAGGCACTTTAGGTGCTCCTAACGGAACTTTTTCAATCAGTTCAAGCCGGACCCTTGTGGATGGAACAAATTATTTTTGGCTTGCTTATGATATTCAGGGGGGTGCCACCATCAATAATTTTGCTGATGCTGAGTGCACGCAAATAAATGTGGGAGGGAACAGGACTCCAACCGCAACAGCACCGGTAGGGAGTAGAATCATTTCCAATAATAATGGCGCATCGTGCGCCTTTGCAGAGCCGATCGCTCCAAGTTGCGGAGGCAAGATCACGCTATTAGGCAATACAACGGGTGGAGATACTGGAGTAAACACCGCCTGTGGTACTGGAGGAAATACAGTTGAGAAAATTTGGTATTCGTTTGTTGGTGAGGGTGGGACGGTCACTGCTGAAACAATTGACATCGGTGATCCTAATCTTGATGACACAAAACTTTGGGTGTACCAGGGGAGCTGTGGGGGCTTAATATGTGTAGATGGAAACGATGACACGAGTGGATTCTTCTCAAGTGTAACCTTTACTGCGACTGAGGGGGCAACTTACTTTATTGTGGTTGGGGGATTTGATGCTGCTGACGTTGGAAACTTCCAATTAGATATAACCAGTGATGCTTGTATGACTTATGTGTCAAGTACGGTTACTCAGAATTCTGCTTCCACAATATCACCTTCAACAGATCAGGATATTATTGGCATACAAGTGGTGACAGCGGGAACCAATCAGCCTATTGACTTAACATCGTTTTCGCTTAACACTACAGGCACAACAGCCCCAGGCACTGATATTGCTAATGCAAAAATTTATTACACTGGAGGGACCAATACTTTTTCAGCTATAGGTCAAGTCGGCTTAACCGAAGCTAGTCCAAATGGTTCATTTGTAATTAACGGGACACAGGAATTAGTAACTGGGACAAATTACTTCTGGCTCTCGTATGACATTCAACCAGGTGCCACAGATGGTAATTTTGCCGATGCGCAATGTACACAGATTACCGTGGATGGCTCAAACGAGACGCCATCGGTAACTTCACCTGCTGGTAGCAGGGAGATTTTTGCAACGGTGACTGGTATTAATGGCAGAAGAGGGAATGCTTTGTCATTTGATGGTGGGGATTACCTGGAGACTGTGGGTTACACTGGAATTTCTGGAAGCAATGACAGAACATTTGAAGCTTGGATCCGGACATCAAGTGCAACCAATCAAACTTTGATGGATTGGGGAAATACCGGGGGCGGGTCTAATACCACACGTTGGCTGATTCAAGTGCGTAACACTGGAATAATTAGGGTTAATATTGCCGGAGGCGGTAATAACATAAACGGCACTAACTCGGTCATTGATGGAAATTGGCATCACATCGCTGTGGTACTTAATGGGACCACGTTAAATGATGTAGATGTGTACATTGATGGTACCCTGGAAACGATGTCTGCTAGTGGTACCACTATTAATTCTGGTACAGGGAATAATGTAAGAATTGGAACGCAGGTTAACGCTAATAATTTCTTTGTAGGTGAAATGGATGAGGTAAGGCTCTGGGATGATGCCCGCACCCAAACTGAAATTCGGGAAAATATGCATTTAACCCTAACAGGTTCTGAACCTAACCTGGTCTCATACTGGCAATTCAATGAATTAACTGGCACTATTGCCAATGACTTTGTAAATACCAACAACGGTACATACGGTGATGGGTCCACTGCAAATACTTTCCCTACACAAATCACCTCCACGGTAGCAGTAGGGAGCGGGATCAGTAATCTGCAAACCGTAAGTGGTACCGGAATTTCCACATTTACCGGAACTAATCTTTCCCTAAACTTTACTGCGTGGGCTGGAGGATCAAACGAATTTGTTTGCTACCAGATAACTGGTCAGGATGCTCCAGGAAATGATCCGCTAGTAGATATTCCTACGCTTACCGCTGTCACACCAGATTATTGGGTGGTACGACAGTTTGGGAATATTGTGTTCACCACCAATACTACATTTACAACGGGGAGCGGAAGTATCAGTGCAAATGATGAAGCTACCCCAACTAACCTCAAACTGATCTCACGCGCTAGCAACAGTTTCAGCACATGGTCAAATGCAGGTTCTGCAAACTTGGCATCAGTGGCCTCCGGAACAGTGACGTTTAATAGTATTACCAGCTTTAGTCAGCTTAAGGTAGGGACATTTGGAGATTCACCTCTCCCGGTTGAGTTGACTTCGTTTACTGCCTCTTTAGAAAATAACAATGTCATGCTGCATTGGAGCACAGCTTCCGAGCTAAACAATGAAGGCTTTGAAGTGCAACGCAGTCTGGATGGATTGGAATTTGGCTCAATAGGATTTGTTATTGGTAACGGTAGCACCTCTCAAGCAATGCAATATGAGTTTATGGATAGCAATCCTAGAAACGGCACACTATACTATCGACTAAAACAAATCGATTTTGATGGACATTTTGAATTTAGTGAAGTCGTAGCGGTTAATCTAACTAAGGGTTTCAGCATCAGTGCCTACCCAAATCCGTTCAAAAGCGACCTTACATTGTCGGTAACCAACCCGGACAGACAACAAGTTGAAGTAAATGTCATTGGATTAGACGGACGTGTAATAATAAAATACGGACTTGAAGAGGAAAACTTCATTGAACAACTAGGTGACTATTTTACCGAATTCCCAGCTGGCGTGTACCTGCTCACAGTCAAAGGTGTTGATTTCACTTTACAGTACAAATTAGTCAAACTTTAGAGGCACCGTCTCGCCCTCATTCTTATCTTATCTAGTGTCAAACCTTTTTTTGATTACACAAAACGCAAGCAACTATTCTTAGTTTGGCTAAATTGTTCGTCTATATCGGACGTAAATAGACGCAATACTAAACATGCAAGATAGACTTGCTCTAGGTAGGAAGTGGTTCGCAAAAAAAAAGTGGATACCTTTCCAGTTTCAGCTGGAGGCTTGGGAGAGCTATCTGAATGGCCAGAGTGGCATTGTTAATGCGCCCACAGGAAGTGGTAAAACATACTCCCTGGTCATCCCTATTATTCTTGAGGCTTTTACAAATGGGAATGATTCGAAAAAAGGACTTCAAGCCATCTGGCTTACCCCAATTCGTGCTTTAGCTAAGGAGATCAAATATTCAGCTGAGTTAGCTATTGCTGAAATGGGATTGGATTGGAAAGTGGGCATCCGGTCTGGAGATACCACACTGACCGAACGTAAAAAACAGAAAGACAACCCACCACAATTTTTGATCACCACACCGGAGAGTTTGCACCTTCTCATTGCGCAAAAAGGGTACACTAATTACTTCAAAAAACTGAGGGTAGTGGTAACAGACGAATGGCATGAGCTCATGGGATCAAAGCGGGGAGTTCAGGTAGAATTGGCTTTATCAAGATTAAAATATGTAGCTCCTCATCTAAAGATATGGGGTATCTCAGCTACCATTGGTAATATGGAGGAGTCCATGCAGGTTTTGCTAGGAGATTATTTTCCTAAAAAGAAGCATAAAATAATCAGAGCGGATATAGATAAGAAAATTGAGATCCATTCTATTATGCCTGATGACCATGAGCAGTTGCCATGGACGGGTCATATTGGTATTCACTTGCTGGACAAAGTGGTGGAGATCATAAAGAAGAGTAATGCCACATTAATTTTTACCAATACCCGATCCTTCGCGGAGATATGGTATCAAAAATTATTGGATAAGGCGCCAGAACTTTCTGGACAAATTGCGATGCATCATGGCTCCATTAGCCTTGATTTGAGGAATTGGGTAGAGGAGCAACTCCATGTTGGTAAAATCAAGGCAGTTGTTTGTACTTCAAGTTTGGATTTAGGAGTTGATTTTCGTCCTGTCGAAACGGTAATACAAGTAGGCAGTCCTAAAGGCGTGGCGAGGTTTTTACAGCGCGCAGGACGCAGTGGTCATCAACCAGGAGCCACCAGCAAAATTTATTATCTGCCCACTCATGCCCTTGAGCTTATTGAAGCTGCCGCATTACGCGAAGCATTGAAGCGGAAGATAGTTGAAGACCGAATTCCATACGTTCGTTCATTTGACGTTTTGATACAATATTTAATTACGCTTGCAGTAAGTGAGGGATTTGAGTCAGAGAAGATATTTAAGGAAGTACAAGGTACTTATTGTTATGCCTCTATTGATAAAGAAGACTGGAATTGGTTGATGAGGTTCATCACCTCGGGTGGAGAAGCGCTAACCGCGTATGATGAATTCAGAAAAGTAAATCAGGAAAACGGAATTTTTAAAGTGGATAGTCGGAGGATAGCCCACAGGCATCGCATGTCCATTGGTACTATTGTGGGGGATACTTCTTTACTTGTAAAGTATGTCTCTGGTAAAACACTGGGCTCCATTGAAGAGTATTTTATTTCCAGTCTTAACCCTGGTGATGTATTCTGGTTTGCTGGAAGAAATCTTGAACTAGTACGTGTGAAGGAGATGACAGCACAAGTGAGAAAAACCAATAAGAAATCTGGTAAGGTGCCTTCATGGCAAGGTGGACGCATGCCTTTGTCATCCGAAATGGGTGATCTTATCCGTTATAAAATTCATGAATATATTAAGGGAAAGGAGTTAGATCCGGAAATGCAGTTTCTCCAACCCATGATGAAACTGCAACAAACACTTTCATTGATACCCAGTGACAAACAATTCTTAATTGAGTGTCTTACCTCAAAGGAGGGATATCACGTGATGATGTATCCATTTGAAGGGAGGTTTGTCCATGAAGGTATGGCAGCTTTGATGGCTTATCGGATCTCCAAAATCACACCCATTACTTTTTCTATTGCAATGAATGATTATGGGTTTGAGTTGTTATCTGATCAGGAGATTCCGATTGAAGAAGCTGTAGAAACCAATATTTTGGGAATTGATAATTTGCAAGAAGACATCCAGGCGAGTATCAATTCAGTAGAGATGGCGAGAAGAAAGTTTAGGGACATCGCTGCTATTGCAGGGCTTGTGTTTAAGGGATTTCCAGGACAGCGGGTAAAAGACAGACATTTGCAATCTTCTTCCCAACTGTTCTTTGAGGTCTTCCACGATCATGAAGCGCATAACCTGTTGTTGTTGCAAGCCTTTGAGGAAGTGATGGATTTTCAGTTAGAAGAAACTAGGCTAAGAAGGTCACTGGACAGGATTGCTCATCAAAAAATAATTATTAAATATCCGGAGAGACCTACACCCTTTGCTTTCCCCATTATGGTGGATCGATTGCGGGAAAAATTAACGTCAGAAAAACTAGAAGACAGAGTTAAACGAATGATGATTCAGTACAACCCTTAATCCTTTTTCTCAGTAGTAGTTACGGAATGTTGCACGAATTCGTAATACAATTGGTACATACGGTGCACAACGGCTACGATGTCTTTTGTCTCCAACAAAATTCTTGTCTGTAAGAATGCCATTCGATTACCCAGGTCGTCACCTTGAATGTCTACAATCATTACATCCAGTTTTTTATTGATGGTTGACAAAAGTTTGTTCTTTTGATTTTCGAGCTCCTCGTGATTTTCAAACTTGAGGTGCTCAATAGCATCTGCACTCGAGTTGATGAAAGTGCCCAAATCTTTCATGAGATCATTAAATACCTGAATGTATTTCTTTTTGGGAGGGGAGTGAAGGTTGATGACATGGTTTGCGCAGGTCTCGTTAAGAAGATGCGCACTTTGATATAAGTCTTGTACGAGATCAAAAACGAGAATGTATAACCTACCTGCCGCAACATTACCTTTTTCAATCTTCTTAACGTACTTAATGATTTTGTTATGAAGCTTTTCGTTTTGTGTGCGGAGCTTTTGTATTTCCTTTCTTGATTTTACAAGCGCGTCTTTGTTTTCAGTAATCAATGATTTGATGCTCAACGTGGACACCTTCATTACCGTTTTTAAATTCTTTACGGTATTAATTTTACTTTCATCAATTACTTCTTGAAGATTAACTACCTCTCCTGAAAGGAATTTATTGGAGGACTCTTCTTCGTTACTTTTCCGTTTGAATACAATATGGCTGCGAACAAGAAGGAAAGCAGCAACGGCAACCAGTGAGAACACGCCTATTGTTCCTGTCTTATAAAGTATGAGTGCAAAAAATCCACAGGTAGAGAACGCCACAACAGCGGTAGTAAGCCATCCTGCTATTACGTTGACGACACCAGCTACACGGTACACAGCACTTTCTCTACCCCAGGCCTGGTCAGCAAAGGAGGTACCCATGGCAACCATAAAGGTCACAAAGGTTGTAGATAGTGGTAATTTTTTTGATGTGGCATAGGCGATGACTATACTGGACACCAACAAATTGACAGAAGCTCGGATCAAATCAAAGGATGGCTTTTCTTTATCGCTAAGTCCTGCGGTACTTTTTGTGAATCTCGTAGAAAGTGATTTTCTCCAGTTAGCCGGCACAAATACCTCTGCTATCTTACCAATACCAATTGCGATACCTACCAAACCGCGTGAAACAAAATTTGATTTGAACCGTTCGTCTCCTTCATCCTGACGGCTAAGCGCTACTTCTGTTTCACTTACTTTTCTACTTTTGGCGTTGGTCCAAAGTGTAATTACCATAACGACACCACTAAAAAGCAATATCCATGATGGAGTCGCTACTTTTTGAGCTAGCCCGGCCATATTAAATTCGCCTGCGGGAATATTGGATGCCGCCCAGGTCTGAAATGAAATAAGCCCCGCAACAGAAACACCGATGAAGTTCACCAGATCATTTCCTGCAAAAGCCATTGCCAATGAAAAAGTACCCAAAAGAACCACCGCCTTCAAAGGGTTAATTTTTTTCCACCACATCAAAATTTGTATAGTGATGCTCCAGAAAATCAATGAAATTAATACAATGATCCACGTATGGTCCAAAATCCAATCCACTATACTTTCGCTGACCAAGGTGCTACCTTTTACACCTTTTATGAGCAGGAAGTAAATAATAGTAGTAACAGCCAAGCCACTAAAAATTGCCCCGTATCTCTTTAGACTTTTTTCAATGCTGAAGGTGAATACGATTCTTGAAATATGTTGGATGATGGCCCCAAATATGAAAGAGATAAAAACGGAGAGAAAAATACCTGTAATAATGGTGAGGGCACTGGAGTAGTTGATGATTTCGTCCCACTTTTCAAAACCATAACCGCTATCATAGGCAATAAGCAAACCAGTCACTAAAGCACCCCCCAAAAGTTCGAATACAAGCGAAACCGTGGTGGAGGTGGGTAGCCCCATTGTGTTATAAAAATCTAATAAGATGATGTCAGTGAGCATTACAGCCAAAAACACGATCATGATCTTGTCAAAGGTGAAAAAGGCGGGATTGAATATGCCTTTGCGGGCCACCTCCATCATTCCACTGGAAAATGTGGCTCCCAATAGAATACCAAAACTGGCAACAATAAGTATTGTACGAAATGAGGCTACCTTAGAACCAATGGCAGAATTGAGGAAATTGACGGCATCGTTACTTACACCAACAATCAAGTCAATAAACGCCAGCGCAAAGAGAACACAAATAAGAACCAGGTATATGCTCATACAGCTTGAAAGATATTAGTTGAGCCGTTTATTAACAAAAAGGTCACAACTAAACTTCATATTTCTTTATAATAAGGTGCAGGCCCAAGTCAAAATTCAGAAATTTGAATCTTTACCATTTTAATAATCAGCTATAGTGGACGCTATTGTGGATAAGATATTTAGAATAAGGGAGACTAACCTTCAATTGTTATCTCAAAAAGCTGTTTGGGTTCCTGATGAGCAGATTTTGCTGGTAGCCGATTTACATCTTGGTAAGGCTAGCCACTTCAGAAGATCGGGTATACCAGTTCCAAATGCTGTCAACAGCAAAAACCTTGAAATACTTATTGAACTTATCAACACCCATCAACCGAAGAAGGTGATTTTTCTGGGAGACCTCTTTCATAGCGCATATAATGAAGAGTGGGAGGCATTGGGTCAGGTAGTGAGGCATTTTGCTTCTACTCAATTTCAATTGGTTCGGGGAAACCATGATATTATGAGTGAATTGCAATATAAAAGATGTCAGCTGGAGGTGTTTGAACAACTTGAAACGGGGCCATTTTTGCTTACCCATGAGCCACTGGAAGTGATTCCTGAGAATAAGTATAATGTTGCCGGGCATATTCATCCGGGGGTAAGGTTAAAGGGCAAGGGCAGGCAATCAATTACACTGCCATGTTTTTTCTTTGGCAAAGTGCAAGCGATCCTTCCCGCATTTGGTGCGTTCACCGGTTTTGTAAAAGTACCCGTCTCAAAAGGGGATAACGTTTTTGTAATAGTAGAGCAACGTATAATTCAAATGGATGGCAAGTAGGAGCATTGTAGCATTAGTATTGATAGTCTCCAGTGCCCATTTAGCAATGGGTCAGGATACAACAAGGGTTTCTTTACTCTTTGTGGGAGATATCATGCAGCACGATTCGCAAATTAATGCGGCCTATGATCCGGTTTCAAAATCTTATGACTACAGCGCCTGTTTTCAATATGTGAAACCAGTTATTCAGTCTGCGGATATTGCTATTGCTAATTTGGAAGTGACACTTGCAGGCCCTCCGTATAAGGGTTATCCTCAATTCAGTGCACCAGATCAATTGGCAGAAGAATTAAAAGAGACCGGCTTTGATGTGTTAGTTACGGCCAACAACCACAGTCTTGATAGAAGGAAGAAAGGGCTGGAGCGTACGATTGATGTGCTGGATACTTTATCCATTCCACACACTGGAACTTTTAAGGACTCTGCTTCGAGAGCCATAAAGTATCCACTTGTGATTGAAAAGAATGGCCTTCGGTTTTCACTTCTTAACTATACGTACGGCACTAATGGTATCCCTGTTACTTCACCCAATATTGTCAACCTGATTGATACCGTACAGATTAAAACTGATTTGGCGAAAGCCAGGGAACAAAATACAGATGCGATTATCGTTTTTATGCATTGGGGTGCGGAATATCAGGATGCACCGAATCGTTCACAAAAGCAAATCGCCAAGTTGTGTTTTGAGAATGGAGCTATGTTGGTAATAGGGGCCCATCCGCATGTGGTGCAACCTATGGAGCGAGACACGGTTAAAAATACGTTGGTGGCTTATTCGTTAGGGAATTTTGTTTCGGGTCAGCAGTCGAGGTATAGAGATGGAGGAGTCATGCTTTGGGTAGAATTGGAAAAACTAAGTGCTGCAGATTCCAGCTCAACGGTTACAATAAAGAAAGCTTCCTATGAATTGGAATGGGTGTACAGGAACAATGAATCACCCAAAAAGTACTTTATCCTTCCGGTGAAGGAATTTGAGAAAGATACCCTGCTGTTAACCACCAGCGCTTCGAAAGGCATGTTTAAAGTTTTTAAAGACGATTCGAGAAAGTTGTTTTTGAAAAACAAGAATGTTCCAGAATCTGACAGGTTGCCTTTTGAAACCAGTTACTATAGGATAGTATTAACATCTTCATCGGATTCACTTCTCGCTGTAGACTCCACCTCAATTTTAAATTTTTATGGTATGGAGGTAGAACAGGTCAATGACTCCTTGTTCAACTGGACCACAGGAAAATTTCACGATAGAGAAATTGCAGAGCAGGCATTGAATGAAATCAAATCATCAACACCATATGCAGATGCAAAAATCGTTTGGTATTACTGGGATAGGCGGAGAGAGGAGTTACCCTCCGGTAAAGAGAATTCCAATTGAAAATTCTAAACCTGTAAAATCAATCTTGGCATCTGGGAAGTCTGCATCCACTGTTTGATTGGAGCCACCTAATGATCCTCCTGAATAATTACCGATCATTGGAAACTTGGAGGTGCCGTTGAGGTAATTGCATTCCAAAGAAATACCAAACTGACGGGTAACATATACAGTAAACTCTGCACCAAAATGAATTCCAAACCCAGGGTTATTGTCAAAGGACAAATCGGCATTGGCAATGTCCCATCCCTGATATTGGCGCAAAGCCCTATCCATATTTCCATAATCGATTCGTTGGTCAAATCCATGAAAAAAGAATCCACCACCCTTAATATCAAATTGCGCTTGTTTTCCCTTGAACTGTAAAACGAGTTCGGCAGGAATGAAAATAGTAAAATTAGGACCAGTCAGCGATTCGTTGCTTTCAAACGGAAGGTCAATGATATTTAAGCCGGCCATTCTATATAAGGAAACACCTGTTTCAATCGCCAGAAAACGGTTGAGATCGAATCCAACACCTCTGAGTGAAAAAGGACTAATCGGAGTGGAGAAAGATCCGTTTCTGGGAATAAAGTAAGAGAAGGAGAGGCCAACATTTTGAGCGAAGGCCCCACAAAGGCTTACGGTTACAAATAGGCAGGTTATCAAACTTTTTTTCATCAGCACTATTATTTATTCTTCAAAGTTAAGGACATACCCTATCTTTCTTAATTGATTGTAGATTCATATTCTTAAATCGACCCAAAAGGTGCTAATTTTCAGTTACAACCATATACATTCATAAACCTAGCAGTAAATCAAAATGAAAAAAATTCTAATAATTCTTGTTGCAGTGGTAATGTTCTCCTGTGGTGAGAAACAGGCTCCTGCAGATATGATTATTTCAGGAGGAACTATCTATACAGTGGACGATTCCAATCCAACGGTAGAGGCAGTAGCGGTTTCATCCGGAAAAATTGTTTTTGCCGGAGCGGCTTCAGAAGTGCAAAAATACAAAGGAGATCAAACTCAGATGATCGATCTTCAGGGACAAACCATGACGCCTGGCTTTATCGAATCGCATGGCCATATTATGGGGCTAGGTTACAATGAATTGAACCTGGACTTGATGGATACCAAAAGTTGGGATGAGATTGTGTCAAGGGTAAAGGAAGCGGTTGACAAGGCCCAACCTGGAGAGTGGATTGTTGGAAGAGGATGGCACCAGGACAAGTGGGATAAAAAACCTGAAAAAATGGTAAACGGATTTCAGACGCACGAGCAACTAAGTGCAGTTTCACCCAATAATCCTGTTTTCCTTAGTCATGCCAGCGGACATGCTGCGTTTGCCAATGCCAATGCCATGAAGATGGCCGGTGTAAATCAAATGTCCTTGGAACAATTATCAAAGGACTTGGGTGAAGGTGGCGAAATAATAAGAGACCAATTAGGAAACCCTACCGGGTTATTTAATGAAAGAGCACAAAGTCTCATTTATAAACATATTCCAGAAAATACAGAAGAAACGGATTCCAAAGCGTTTGAATTGGCGATGGATGCATGTGCCAGGGCGGGAATCACCAGTTTTCATGATGCAGGCGCTTCGAGAAAAAATATTGAGTTGTTTAAGAAATTCAGGGAAGCGGATAATATGAAAACACGTTTGTACGTGATGATTTCTGGTCGTGATCCAGAATTGGTCTACGACTGGATTCGCAAGGGGCCTGAAGTGGATAGTGCTTATTTTCTGACCATTCGCTCCATTAAATTGAATTGCGATGGCGCCTTGGGTTCACGTGGAGCCTGGTTGCTTGAACCCTACGAAGACAGAGCAGGGTGGTATGGTATGCCCACCATTTCTATGGATACGGTACTGAGTGTTTCTCGAGCAGGTTTAAAAGCAGGATTTCAGGTATGCGCTCATGCTATTGGGGACAGGGCCAATAGAGAGATTTTGGATCGATATGAAATTGCGTTCAATGAAAATCCAGATAAGGTTGCGGATCACCGTTTCAGGGTAGAGCATGCGCAACATGTTCATCCTGATGATATCCCAAGGTTTGGAAAAATGGGAGTGATAGCGGCTATGCAAGCGATACATCTGTCATCTGATCGCCCATGGGCAATCGACAGGCTGGGAGAAAAAAGGATTGTAGATGAGACCTATGTTTGGCAAGACCTGATGAACACAGGGGCTATGATCATCAACGGAACCGATGTTCCAGTTGAACCGATCAGTCCTGTTGCCAGTTTTTATGCTTCAGTTACCAGACAGACACTTGCTGGTGAACCAGAAGGAGGTTATGAGCCAAAACAAAAAATGACACGAAAGCAGGCGCTACGATCTTATACATTGGATGCTGCCTATGGGGCTTTTCAAGAAGAATACCTTGGTTCAATTGAGGTGGGTAAGGCTGCGGATTTTACCATTTTCGCCAAAGACATAATGACGGTTCCTGATAATGAGCTGCTGTCAACAGAGATTGCCAGGACCATTGTAGATGGAAAGCTGGTCTACGACAGAAAGTAGAAAAAAAAAGCCTCTGAATGATCAGGGGCTTTTTTTTTAATGAAGAATTGAAATTCTATTTCAAAAATTTACGCGCTCTTTCAAGAAGTAATGCCCGATCTGAAGTAATCGTTGGATCACTGTAAATTCTGGATGAAAGCTCGGCTACAACACCTTTCTTATACCCTAGTTTGTCAGCTATCTCCTCGCAAAAACTAATCTCACTTTTGAATACCTGACCATCTGCCTTCATCAATTGGATCAAGTGATATAGATTTTCAAACTTTTGATCTTCACTAAAGCTGCTAAGATCACCAACAGGTTTAGGTGCTTTCATCATGGCTTCTACATCGTCCTTTGAGAGACCATTTGCTTTGCCAATCATGTGAAGAATTTTTGCTTCTTTGTCTCCCACTGTCATGTCACTGGCAGCCAGATTGATTAAAATATTTAGCTGTTCTTTAATCATAGTAGTTTATTTTCGCTAATTGTGACGGTTATAAGCTGAAATTTAGGTAAAAATGAATAATTTTTCGCTACATGGAAAAAAAAACCTTACAGAGGCATTATTTACAAGCAACCCTCTGTTGGTCGTGTTGTCATTAGTGCAAAAAGTGCTGGATATGAGAAGTTTCGTATTAATTGGATTATTGTTAGCGTTGATGAACCCATTGTGGGCTCAGAGCAGTGAGGTAAGATCAGTAGGTTCCTTTAGTGGAATTAAGTCTGCTGAAGCTGTGGATGTATACTTGAAAAAGGGGGATAAGGAAAGTGTAAGGGTGGAGACGACTGGCACCTCATTATCAGATGTGATTACTGAAACTTCTGGGTCATACCTTAAAATTCATATGGCCAGCGGAAATTACCGAAGAACCAATGTGAAGGTATACGTCACCTACGTCAATCTGGATAAGATATCAGCCAGCTCCGCTTCTAATGTCTTTTCCGAAGGAACAATAAAAGCGTCTATAATAGAGATAAATGCAAGCAGTGCCGCATCCGTGGAGATCAGCCTGGATGCAGGCGAGGTAACGGCTGATGTATCAAGTGCTGGTGATATTGTACTTGAAGGTAGAGCCAAGACTTTTGAAGCAGAGGCAAGTAGTGCAGGAGATATCGATGCCTACAGACTGGAGAGTGAATCTGTGAGGGCGAGGGCCAACAGTGCCGGGTCTGTAAAAGTTACCGCTACCAAATCGTTGGATGCCAGAGCATCCAGCGGAGGCGATGTTCGCTACAGGGGTAATCCCATGAAAACCAATACTGACTCCAGTAGTGGAGGATCAGTAAAGAAATCGAACTAAAATGGAGACCCTGGCCTTAAGCTGGGGTTTCTGCTTTTAGCAACGTTCTTTAATTGGTGCTCCTCCATAATATTCTGCTCAAAATTTAAAACAGCCTTGCTAAAACTGTGCAGATAGGCAGAGTCAGCTTTCATCATTTTAGGCCATTTGGGTACTTTCTTAATGAAATTGATCATAATTCCATGGTTTTGTGGGTCAACGTAATACCAATGCAGAAGGTTCTATTATCCTTTCTCTTTATAGACAGTAAAGTAGCTGCTTACCCCTATGGAGCTAAGTACTTACTTTAAGTAAAAGCAACTGTCCTGTTTGCTTGGCTAGTTTTATTTTTAACCTACTTCTCATGAAAAAGATATTTTTTAACTAAAAGTGGGTCTAATTTGAGCTTGTATTTGCATAAAACATATACATTTGCATCAAATAAGTTAAAAAACAAACCACAATATGGCTCGTCTACGTTTTGAAGCGTTAAATCAATTAAATAGGAGATCTAAGGTTCAAGTTGATGTTCCGTCAAAGAAAATTTCTGAATTCTTTGGCGAGGACGCATTTGGAATGAAGCAAATGCTGGGTTCTCTGGCACCCGCTGTTTTTAAAAAGGTAAGTGAGGCGATCAAAAATCACGAAAAAATAGACCCTGAAACTGCCGATGCGGTAGCATCTGCGGCCAAAAGTTGGGCCATGAGCAAAGGGGCAACACATTTTACTCACTGGTTTCAACCTTTGACTGGAGGAACTGCAGAAAAGCACGATTCTTTCTTCGATCCTACTTCAGGAATAGAAAAATTTAAAGGAAGTGAGCTTGTACAGCAGGAGCCGGATGCATCTTCATTTCCGAGTGGTGGAATAAGAAGCACTTTTGAGGCGCGTGGCTATACAGCCTGGGATCCTACTTCTGCCATGTTTATTTATGGTAAGACACTTTGTATTCCTACCGTGTTTGTCTCTTATACAGGGGAGACACTGGATACCAAATCACCGCTTTTAAAAGCCTTAAAAGTAGTTGATAATGCGGCTACTAAGGTTTGTCAGTTTTTTGATAAAGAAGTGAATACAGTAGTTGCATCATTAGGCTGTGAGCAGGAGTACTTTGTGGTGGACAGGGCATTGTATATGGCCAGACCTGACCTGGTGATGACGGGTAGAAGTGTATTTGGCCACTCGCCTGCGAGAGGACAGCAGTTGGATGACCATTATTTTGGAGCCATTCCTACCAGGGTCTACAAATTCATGAAAGATTTTGAAACTGAGTGCTGGAAATTGGGGATACCCTTGAGAACAAGACACAATGAGGTAGCTCCAAGTCAGTTTGAAGTAGCTCCACTTTTTGAAGAGGTCAATGCAGCCAATGACCACAATCAATTGTTGATGGATGTAATGAATCGTGTATCGGAGCGACACAATCTTCAAGTACTATTTCATGAAAAACCTTTTGCTGGTTTAAATGGAAGTGGAAAGCATAATAACTGGTCATTAATAACCAATACGGGTGTCAATTTATTTGCGCCTGCTAGCAATGCAAAAGATAACCTTCTGTTCTTGACTTTCTTTGTAACGGCCATCAAAGCTGTTCATGAATATTCAGACTTACTAAGAGCAAGTATTGCTACAGCTGGCAATGATTTTAGATTAGGTGCCAACGAAGCTCCTCCTGCTATCATGTCAGTGTTCATTGGTACTCAAATGACTGCAGTATTGGATGAGTTGGAGAAAAAGGGAAATGTAAAAATCCAAAAAGGGGATAATATGTATATGAAATTAGGGATAGATCAAATTCCTGAAATCATATTGGATGCCACTGACCGTAACCGTACTTCACCTTTTGCTTTTACTGGCAACAAATTTGAGTTCCGTGCCGTAGGATCTAGCGATAACAGTGCAACTCCAATGACTGCCCTTAATTTAATCATGGCAGATCAACTTAATGATTTTCATGCTGCTGTGAGCAATGAAATTGGAAAGGGAGTGGAGAAGAGATTGGCCATTGTGAATGTACTTAGAAAATACATTAAGGAATCTAAGGCAATAAGATTTGAGGGGGATGGATACAGTGACGAATGGGTAACGGAAGCTGAGAAGAGAGGCTTAGCCAATATTAAAAATATGCCACGAGCTATTGAAGCATATTTGTCTAAAAAGTCGATTGATCTGTTTGAGCGTCACAATATCTTTAATAAGGTAGAGGTGGAAGCAAGAAACGAAATCAAACTGGAAGCATATATCAAGAAGGTGCAAATCGAGGGACGTATCATGTGCGACCTGGCTATTAATCATATTGTACCTACTGCCATCTCTTATCAAAATAAGTTGATTGTGAATGCCAATGGCTTGAAGGGATTAGGCGTTGATAACTCCAGGGTGGTGGACACCATTAAGGAGATTAGTTCATACATTGATTCCATCAAGGAGAATGTCAATAAAATGACAGAAGCAAGAAAGAAAGCCAACAAAATAGAAGACACCCATAAGAGAGCGATTGCTTATTGTGATGATATCAAGGAAAAATATTTTGATAAAATCAGAGATGCTGTTGATAAACTGGAGTTGTTAGTGGATGACGAAGACTGGCCACTGGTGAAGTACCGTGAATTGTTGTTCTTGCGTTAATTAGAAATTTGATTTGATCCTAAAAAGGTTAGTCAATTCGGCTAACCTTTTTTATTCAGCTTGTATTGTTGCTGATTATACATGAAGATTTGGGCTTAAGGAAGCTGAAGTATCTTTTTGTATTCCTCTACTTTATTGAGCACTTCTATTGATTTCTCAATATCGGTATCATTTTTAAACTCAACTTCAGTGATACCTTTTTCAAGATAATACCGGGAAGCAATATCCTGCTCAAGAAGCATTTTGATTTGGTCCTTAAAAGTATAAAGATCCTTTTTTCTACTTTCCTTTAGGAGCTCAGCAATTTGCTCGATCTGAGGACTGAGTTCATTGTAATACCGCTCACGCTTGGCTTGTTCTTTCAGCACGCTTAACTCAACTTCTACGGGAGACCGATAGTTGTATTGCTTTGACTTTACAAATGTTACAAATGCTTCGTAGTCTTTATCAGTCAATTTAAATTCGCGTGCTGGAGGAATGCTTTCATGTTGAGATGCATACAATGTTGCAAAGTCAAAAATGTACCCGTTACGGTAGAGCATCTGTGTTAATGAAGAAGCTTCATTGCTTTCAAGAACGATGTCAGGATCGACACCACCACCATCATAAACTATCCTTCCATTGGTTGTTTTGAATTCCTTTTTTACAGAATCTGGGATAGCACCCACGCTACCATCCGATCTGCGATGTGAATAATCCAATACCTGAATACATCGCCCGGTAGGTGTGTAATATTTTGCAGTTGTAATTTTTACTTGTGAATTGTAGGAGAGTTGACGAGGAATTTGCACCAACCCTTTACCGAATGATTTTTCTCCGATAATAATTGCGCGATCATAATCCTGAAGCGTACCGGCTACAATTTCAGAAGCAGAGGCACTTCCTCGGTTGATAAGTACTGCCACAGGAATTTCAAGGTCAGCAGGGTTGTTAAGTGTTTCGTAGGTAACGTTGCTGTTCTGTACTTTTCCTTTGGTAGTAACTACTTTCTTTCCTTTAGGAATAAAAATATTACAAATGTTGACTGCTTCGAAAAGCAATCCCCCTGGATTATCTCGCAAGTCAAGTATAATGTTTTCTGCGCCTTGTTCTTTCAACTTAACAACAGCATTCCTTACTTCCTTTCCGGCATCGGGCGTGAAATCAGTAAGCTGAATATATCCAGAGTTGGAGCCTATCATACCAAAATAGGGTACGTTGCTCACTTTGATCTTTTCTCTTTTGAATTCTAGATTAACCATTTCTGGTGAACCCATCCTTTTTACGGTGAGTTTTACGGTAGTCCCTATTTGTCCCCGCATCAGTTGGTTGGCTTCTTCAATGGATATTTTGGCTAATTCTACTTCATCCATCTTGATTACCTCATCCCCGATCTTTAGGCCATTCTTCTCAGCTGGATAACCTTCGTAGATCATGGTCACCAATGTGCGATTGCCAATCACCCTCGTCACTGCACCGATACCTCCGTATTGGCCGGTGTTCATGGTGCGATAAGTTTCTACTTCATCCTCAGCAATGAAATTCGTGTAAGGGTCGAGTGACATGAGCATGGCATCAATGCCAGTGCGAATCAATTGATTGGGGTTAACTTCGTCAACATAAAGTGCGTTGACTTCCTTGAACAGTGAAGCAAAAATGTCCAGGTTCTTAGCGATCTCGAAATAGCGCTCAGCAGGGGGAGTGAATGAAAAAGCAAAAACACCCAACACTGGAATTAACAACACGATCAATAACTTCCTCATACCATTCAAATTTATCCAAAACTGCAATCAGAAAATAACATTATCCATTTTTTGTGACGATTCCTGACGAATTCTTCAGGAATGTCAGGATAAACCCTGACATTGAAAATGAAAGCAATGGTTGGTTTATCCCAAACTTTTTTGCCCAATTTCATTTTCAATCGTCAGTACAAAAAAAAGTCAAAGGACTTTTTTGGGTTTATTGAATAATAACGGGTATTGTAAAAAATAGTATGGGATAATCGGGATTAATTAAGCTTGAAGAGTGCTTCAATTTCTACAGGGATGCCTTCTGGAAGAGAGCTTACACCCACTGCACTGCGCACGCCTACACCTTTATCTTCTCCCCAAACTTTTGCAAAGAGTTCACTGCAGCCATTAATTACAAATGGATGACGTGTGAAATCAGGAACAGCATTGACCATACCCAGTACTTTTATCACCCTATCTACGCGATCCAGGCTACCCAGGTATTTTTTTAGTGTGGCAAGAATGGCGAGACCAACTTGTTGCGCTGCAAGCTTTGCTGTCTCTGGGTCCAGGTCGGCACCTACCTTGCCCACGATCCAGGTTCCATCTTCTTTTAGCGTTCCATGCCCCGATATATAGGCATGGTTATCATCAATGAGTAATAATTTATAAACACCCAATGGATCAGGCGAGGAGGGTAGTGTCAGGCCTAATTTTTCAAATCGTTGCTCGGGAGTCATAGCCTATAGTTTATCAGGTATTTGTACAATTTTTACTACCAGCTCATGCGGGTCACCATCTTTATCCAGTAGATTAAACTTAATGGATGGGTTGTCTTTCTTGAGATCCGACTCTGCATGGATGATCTTGTTGTCTTGCATGTGCTTTTCAATTTCTCCTTGTAGAATCAACAGTGCATTAGCCATGTCTACTTCAAGAGGGCTGGGATTGTAGGAGGTTGTTTTCATTATTAAAGGTTTACCATTTAATTAAAGCCGATGCCCATGTAAAGCCACTTCCAAATGCGGCTAGGCAAATAATATCATTGCTATTCATCTTCCCTTCATCCCACGCCTCACTCATTGCGATAGGAATGGAGGCTGCCGTAGTATTTCCATATCGCATAATGTTGTTGTATACTTTTTCGTCTGGCAATTCCATCTTTTGCTGTATGAACTGACTGATCCGCAAATTGGCCTGATGAGGCACCAGTAAGCTGATGTCATCTTTTGTCATGTTGTTGGCTGCTAATGCTTCATTGATCACTTCCGTGAATCGCACCACAGCATGTTTAAAAACCTGGCTTCCATTCATCACCACTTTAAATGATGTGGTATCCAGAATTTGCTCTGGCTGCCGTTCGGCATGTGGCCTGCTGCTACCCGGGTCTTTTACATAAAGTTCCTCTGCGAAATTTCCATCTGAGTGAAGGTGTGTAGATAGAATACCGGGTTGATCCGAAGCTTGTAGAATGGCAGCTCCAGCTCCATCTCCAAAAATTACAGCGGTGTTTCTTCCTCTAGTTGTAATATCCAATGCTGTGGATTGGATCTCGGCACCCACCACAAGCACGGTTTTATACATTCCAGTTTTAATAAACTGATCGGCAACCGAAAGACCATAAATAAAACCAGAACAGGCATTGCGCAAGTCGAGCGCTCCAATTCTTCCGTCTAAACCCAACTCTCTCTGGAGTAACACGCCAGAACCTGGAAAAAAATAATCGGGGGTGATGGTAGCAAAAACAATAAAGTCAATATCAGTTTCTTTCAGTTGCGCTCTTTCCAGCGCCATGCGGCTGGCCTTGGCGGCCATGTTTGCAACAGTATCCTTTGCAGGATCAATCCACCTGCGTTGTTTGATACCGGTTCGTTCAGTGATCCATTCATCCGTGGTGTCAATCACATTGGACAAATACTGATTAGAAATCACTGTTTCGGGCACATGATGTCCCAGGCCAACTATTTTGCTGTGTTTCATTCCTTCTGTTTTATTTGACTTCGGGCAAGAATCAGATGTTAAAGTACAACATTCACAATTTTACCCGGCACAATTATTACTTTTTTGGGCGTTTTGCCTTCCGTCCATTTCTGCACGATCTCGGAAGCCATCACTTGTTTTTGAATATCTTCTTTGGGCATATCCAATGCCATATTCATTTTAGCCCTTACTTTTCCATTGATCGAAATAGGATACTCGAAAGAACTTTCTACCAGAAACTTCTCCTCTACTTTATGATAAGTGGCGTTGAGTACTGTGTCGGAATGGCCTAGCTTCTCCCATAGTTCTTCCGCTACATGAGGGGCAAAAGGGGAGAGGGCAACTACCAAAGGTTCAATCACAGCGCGTTTGTTACATTTCAATGCGTTCAATTCATTGATGCAAATCATGAACTCGCTCACAGAGGTATTGAAAGAGAAGTTGTCAATATCTTGCTCGATTTTCTTCAGTGTTTTGTGCAACACCTTTAGTTCTTCCTTGGTAGGTTCTGTATCGCTGAGTTTTACATTGCCTTCCGAATCGTGCATCATATTCCAGAATTTTCTTAGGAATTTATACACCCCATCTATTCCACTGGTATTCCAAGGCTTGGATTGCTCCAAGGGACCGAGGAACATTTCATACATGCGCAAAGTATCGGCTCCATAATTTTCAATGATCCGATCAGGGTTGATCACATTGAAATAGGACTTGCTCATTTTTTCGATGGCCGATCCACAGATATACTTACCGTCTTCTAAAATGAACTCCGCATTGGCAAAGTCGGGCTTCCATTTTTTGAAGGCTTCGGTATCTAATTCAAGACCCTCTACAATGTTTACGTCTACATGGAGTGCATCTGTTTCGTACTGATCTTTTAAGCCAGAAGAAACAAACTGATTCTTACCTCGAACTCTATATACAAATCTTGAATCACCCGTAATCTTACCCTGATTAATCAACTTTTTAAAAGGCTCATCGAAATTCAGGTAACCTAAATCGTGCAATGCTTTTGTCCAAAGCCTGGCATACAACAAGTGCGCTACGGCATGCTCGGAACCTCCTACATATACATCCACCTGGTTCCAGTAATCCAAAGCTTCTTTAGAGGCAAACTCTGTTTCATTGTGCGGATCCATATAGCGCAGGAAATACCAGGCAGCACCTGCGTGCGTAGGCATAGTATTAGAATCTCTTTTTTCATTGGGGCCGATATTGATCCAGTCCTGAAGATTAGCCAATGGACCTTCACCATTACCAGAAGATTTGAACTGGTTGGTATCGGGTAATTCCAAAGGCAAGTCCTTTTCATTCATCGCATAAGGCATGTCATCCTTAAACACTACAGGGAAGGGCTCTCCCCAATAGCGCTGGCGACTCCAACCCGCATCGCGCATTTTATAATTCACCTGTCTTTCACCGATGCCCATTTCTACCAACTTATCAATCACTACTTTCATGGCAGGCTTCATCTTGATGCCATTCAAAAAGTCGGAGTTGGTTAGGATAGCCTCGTAGGTAGGATTGGCTTCCTCACCATTATAATGTTCACCTATGATGTTGGTAATGGGTATTTTAAAATGTTTTGCAAAACGATGATCGCGGTCATCACCACAAGGAACGCCCATGATGGCCCCCGTACCATAACCTGCCAATACATATTCACTGATCCAAATAGGAACTTCTCTTTGGTTGAAAGGATTGATGGCATACGCTCCGGTGAAACATCCTGTAATCTTTTTCACTTCAGCCATGCGATCTATTTCCGATCTGCTTTCTACATAGCTCAGGTATTGGTCCACCTCATGCTGTTGTTCTGAAGTGGTAATTTTTTTCACCAAATCATGTTCGGGAGCAAGTACCATAAAATCGACACCAAAGATAGTGTCTGGGCGGGTGGTGAAGACCGTGATGACCTCACCCCCCGTCCCCCTCTCCACAGGAGAGGGGGTGGTTAGTTCAGCTTTAATTTTCGCTAACACCTCATTTAGATTATTCAATACATCTTCGTTGTTAAATCGAATTACTCTGAATCCATCTTCATTTAATAGTTGTTCTCGCTCTTGATCTTCTCTTTTTTGATTTTCATGTATTGAACCATCGATTTCAATGACCAGTTTTTTATTGATGCAAACTAAATCAACTATAAACTGGCCAATAGCATGCTGCCTTCTGAATTTGTAACCGGTGCTTTTGTTTCTTAATGCCTGCCAAAGCTTATCTTCAGCTTCTGTTGGATTCTTTCTATTTTCTCTTGCATATTCTTTTAAGCTACTCCATGACTTTTCATCGGTTGTGAAAACATGATCCTGGGCTATCCCTTTTCCGGAGATTGCACCCCTCTCCTGTGGAGAGGGGTTGGGGGTGAGGTTAAAATGAATCTTGGCGCCTTCGCTTCTTCCTATCCAGTTGCGCTGAATGTCTTTCATGGATTCGCTGTAATCCACTTCATTCAATCCCTTTAACAAACGCTCGGCATATTCTGTAATGCGCAAACTCCACTGACGCATTTGTCTTTTCACCACTGGATGGCCTCCTCTGTAACTCACGCCATTGATCACCTCGTCATTGGCCAATACTGTGCCCAGGGCTTCACACCAGTTCACATCCGTGTAGGCCAGGTAAGCCAAACGGTATTGCATCAATACTTCTTGCTGAGTTTTTTCATCCAATGATTTCCAATCTGTGGCAGTAAATTCAGTAGCACCGGAAGGCAATTGATATTTTGCGTTGGGGAATGGATGGCTTGAATTTCCTTCTTTTTCGAAAGTAGCCACCAGTTGCTCGATGCGTTCTGCTTTTTGCAGGCTGCGATTAAACCAACTATCAAACAATTGCAAGAAGATCCATTGGGTCCACTTATAGTAGTTTGGATCACACGTTCTCACCTCACGGCTCCAGTCATAACAGAATCCTATTCTGTCCAATTGACTTCTAAAGGTCTCGATATTTTTAGCAGTAGAAATGGCAGGGTGGACTCCGTGTTCAATGGCATATTGTTCTGCGGGCAACCCAAAGGCGTCATAGCCCATGGGATGAAGCACGTTAAAACCTTTTACTCGTTTAAATCGGGCAACAATATCGGTGGCGATGTATCCCAATGGATGCCCAACGTGCAAACCTGCTCCGGAGGGGTAGGGAAACATGTCCAGGGCGTAGTATTTGGGCTTTGTGGTGTCGTTACTGACCTTATATACTTCGTCTTTGCGCCATTTCTGCTGCCACTTTTCTTCTATCTTCTTGATCTCTTCTTTGCTGTAGTCCGCCATTGTGCCTTTTCTGCCTTAAAATAAAGCGCAAAAATAAGGCAAAGTGGGGAGAAAGTCAGCCTGAAGTGGCGCCTATGAAGCTGACAATAATGATTTGATCAATTCACCTTTGACTTATCTACCCTACTGGGGGTGTCTACTCCTTCTACAATCGTTTTTGAACTGAGGGCAATGCCTCGGATTGCGGCTGTAATATTGGCCATATCTAAAGTGGAAACCTCATCATCTACAGTATGGTAGTATGGGTCTGTAGGAATCTGATCGGTGGAAATAGAATGAGCAGGCACTCCCAGTCTTGCCAGGGTGGCGTTATCCGACCGATAGAAAAGGTTTTGTTCGGGATAAGGATCAGGATAGATTTGAAACTCAGTCCCTTCTAAATTCTCCTGTAGGATTTCACCGAAATCGCTACGCTCAAAACCGGTAATGAAGGCTGCATTTTGCCCCCACTTTGAAGCTTTGCCAATCATTTCAATATTGAACATGGCAGTTACATTGTCCGGATCAAGTTGCTGTGAAAAGTACTTTGATCCAAAACCGCCAATCTCTTCTGCTGTGAAGGCCACGAAAATAAGTGACCGTTCGTTGGACTTTAGTTTACTGAAATATTTGGCAAGAGCAATTACAGCAGTAGTACCTGAAGCATCGTCATCGGCACCATTAGCAATGGAGTCACCGTCCACAGGTTCTTGAATTCCGATGTGGTCGTAATGTGCTGAGAAGACTACACTTTCGTTGGCCATTAATTTTCCAGGTAATACACCAACAATGTTGGCCATGGCAATTGTTTCCTTGCTTTGAGTGGCTTTTACAGCAATATCATTTGGTCTTACCTGATCGAGAATGTAAAGTATCGAGCCAGATGACTTTGCGCCAGGGTCAAGAATCTTAGGCCGGCTCAGGTAGCGTTGTGCTGTTTTAAATTCTTCGGCATGGGTTTTATCTACCAATATAATTCTGTCACCTCCATTTCTTTCTATGGCTGAGAGGGAAGGAAAGAGGGGTTGACTTTTTCCTATTGTATCTATGGGTGTGGATGAATTCAGATTAATCACTTCAGCACCTGATGAAAGAATAAGCCGATCTTCATTAATTTTATTTCCAGCCACAATGACATCCAGGCTGGTCCTGGTCAATTTCACTTTCTGGAATTCCTGACGATAGCCAGATAATCCCTCCATAGTTTCCAGGCCTGCCTTTTTAAATTGCTTCTCAATGAATGCTCCTGCCTTGTTAATGTCTTCCGGAGACATGGCTGATCTTCCGCGCATGTCATCAGAGGCCAGTGTGCTTATAATTTTTGCGACTTGTTTTTCCTTGATGAGTTTATTGACATCCTGAGCCAACAAGGAAAAGGATGACCATGCTAAAAATAGAATCAGGGAGGTAATATGCTTCATTGGAGTGAGTTTCATTCGATGGCCAAATTACCTTTTTGTGGACTAATAAAACAAATTCAGCGCTATTGAATCCACTCTTTTACAGTTCATCCTGCCCATACTACAGTTCAGTAACACCCTTTGTTAAGAACCGCTCTTATGGCTGAATATTTACCCTGTAATCACGAAGTTATGAGGGCAGCAATACAAATACTTTTACTTTTTATCACTTGCACCGCATTTGCGCAGACACGCATTTTAGGTGTGGTGAGTGATGAAAAAGGAGCAGCGATACCTGGAGCCAATGTATCCATTGAAGGGACTTATGATGGAGCCAGTACTTCTGTTGAAGGGATGTTTCAATTTGAAACCAGCGAAACCGGAGCCCAAACCATTACCGTCACTTTTGTAGGTTTCAAGGCTTTTAGCCAAACAGTGAATTTGGCGGGAGAGCCCGTTCAATTACAGGTAGCCTTAAAGGAAGAGATCAATCAATTGGATGCGGTGGTGATTTCTGCCGGCTCATTTACTGCAGGAGAGGAGAAAAGAAGGACCATTCTAAAAGCAATTGACATTGCCACTACGGCAGGTGCTACAGCGGACATTGCCGGTGCACTGAACACTTTGCCGGGTACACAAAAAGTAGGAGAGAGTGGAAGACTGTTTGTTCGTGGTGGAGATGGAAGTGAAACCAAAACATTTATTGATGGCATGCTGGTCGCCAATGCTTACAGCCCATCAGCTCCCAATACACCTTCGCGAGGTCGGTTTTTGCCCTTCATGTTTAAAGGAACAAGTTTCAGTACTGGAGGGTATTCTGCTGAGTATGGTCAGGCACTTTCTTCAGCTTTGGTTCTGGATTCAAAAGACAAAGCAGAGCTGAATCAAACCGATCTGGGATTGCTTTCAGTAGGTGGTGATGTGGCCCACACTCAGGTTTGGGATCGCGCATCCGTATCAGGAAAAATTCAGTACACTAATATTCGTCCTTACTTTGGGTTGATCAATCAGGAAATTGATTGGATAACACCTCCAGCTTCTATCGAAGGCAGTACTGCCTTCAGACAGGAAGTAGGTGAGCACGGCATTGTCAAGTTCTTTGGAAATTTTAACCACTCGGATTTTAAACTCAATAACCATGACATTCTGGATCCAACTCAAATAGAATCATTCGATTATGCCAATAACTATGGCTATGGTAATGCTTCATTTTTGCAAGCTCTCAACGATCGCTGGTCAGTGCGAGGAGGGCTTTCTTATAATTATAACGAGAATAACATCCTTTTGGATGGTAATCCTATTGATGAGATAGAAAGAGGAACACATTCTAAACTTGTATTTGAAAATACTATTTCTGATGCTATTGAATTAAAATTTGGCGTAGAACATTTACAATTGAATTACGAAGCTTCTCAGCGGGACAGCCTGTCATTAAAACAAACCATTACATTCAACACACCCATAACGGCAGGATTTGCAGAAGCTGAAATCTATGGTAGTAAATACCTGGTGGCTCGTGCAGGTGTAAGAACAGAATACAATGGATTGACAGAAAAAATCAATACAGATCCTCGCCTCTCAATTGCTTACAAACCCTTCAAACACGGACAGTTCTCAATGGCCTATGGGCAATTTCGCCAGACAACCCAAAACCAATTTCTCAGGGTCAATCAAAGTTTGGAAGAAGAAAAGGCAGAGCATTTCATTTTTAATTATCAGGTAATTAATAACCAACGCACATTCAGAACAGAGCTCTACTATAAAAAATATTCCAGCCTCGTTAAATTCATCAATGGAAATTCAGAGCAACTCTCCAATGCCGGTAATGGCTATGCACAAGGATTTGAATTGTTTTGGAGAGATAGCAAAACAGTTCGCAACTTAGATTATTGGATTTCTTATTCTTTCCTTGATACAGAACGAGATTATTTACACTTCCCAACTGCTTCAGCTCCCAGCTTTGCTTCTACACATAACTTTTCAGTAGTAGGTAAAAAATTTATCTCTGAGATTAAGTCACAAGTCGGAGTCACTTATTCCTACAGTAGCCCCAGGGCTTACAACAATCCTAATAGCGAGATTTTTAATACTGGAAGAACGCCTGCCTATCAGGATTTGAGTATGAATATTTCCTATTTGCCAAAACCATTCCTGATCATTCATTTATCAGTGACCAATGTGTTGGGAAGGGATAATATTTTTGGATACGATTATGGTGAGACTCCTGATAGTAGTGGAAACTACTTGAGTAGGGCCATTCGTCAGCCAGCAAAACGATTTCTATTTCTAGGTGTCTTCTTTACCATTTCAAAAAATAAATCAATTAATCAATTACCGAATTTATAAACCCTAATAATTATGAAAACTACACTAGTAATTCTATTCAGTTTCTGTGCTACACTATTGTTTGCCAATGATAAGTATGAGCAGGCAATGCAAACTAACATCCAGTCTATTTACAAAGCACAAACCGCTGAAGAAATGCAACAAGCGGTGAATGCTTTTGAGCGTATTGGAGGTGCAGAAAAAAGCAAGTGGGAACCCTTCTACTATGCGTCCTTTGGTTATATCATGATGTCGACAAGAGAAGAGGATGGAACCCAGAAAGATGCACTGTTGGATAAGGCAACGGAAGTATTAAAGAAAGCATCGGCCATTAAGGAGAACGATTCTGAGATCACCGCTTTAGAAGGTTTTATTTATATGATGAGAGTAACTGTTGATCCGGCCACACGAGGACAACAATATTCAGGACTGGCTATGCAAACCTTTGGTAAAGCACTTGGCCTTAATCCTCAAAACCCAAGAGCGATGGCATTAATGGCACAAATGGAATTTGGCACTGCTCAGTTTTTTAAATCTCCAACAACAAGTGCATGTGAGAAAGCGACAAATGCAATCGCCATGTTTGATGCGCCATCTTCAGCTGGTCCACTAGCTCCACGGTGGGGCAAAGAAACAGCGTTACGGGTGGTGAAGCAGTGCAATTGAGATGTGATATTGAGCCGATAGCAACTTATTAATTAGATATAATGGATTTTATTTTACTGATCACCTACACACACATTGGCGCTGGTATCATTTCATTGGTGGCAGCGCCAATAGCAATGATTGTACTGAAAGGAGGAAGGTCACATAGGACAGCAGGTATTGTATTCTTTTGGGCCATGACGTGGATATTTATTTCAGCCATCTTCTTATCTGTTTACAAATACATTCCCTTTTTATTGATGATTGCCACCTTTAGTTACTATTCAGTTATTGTGGGCTACAGGAGCATCTATCAAAAGCATTTTGGAAAAGGAATTAAATGGTACGATTGGTTTGCCTTGTTTGTATCGGGGGTATTTAATATCGGTTTTAATTCCTGGGGTGGATATAATATAATAATGGGTCAATTAGGTTTTTTCGCCTATCTGAGTGTGATGTTTGGTGTAGGGGGGGTCACTATAGTAATTGGCCAATTAAAATCCTTTACCCGACCTTCTTTTGATAAGCACCGCTGGTTGTACAGCCATATTGGTAATATGACTGGTGGTTTCATTGCTTCGGTCACTGCCTTTTCTACTCAGGTCATGGTATTTATGCCTGGCGTTATCCAATGGTTATGGCCTTCAATCATTGGTGTCCCTCTAATTTTTTTCTGGATTTCATCGTATCGAAGAAAGCTAACTGGATCAAGTCGCTTAACTGACCTTGTTGAATTAAAAAGATAAAGTAACTTTCAACATCTAAGTAATTGATTTGAAAAAGGAAACCAGTAAAGTTCGAAGTTATGTTGTCACTGCACTGTGGCTAATAGCAGCGGGTGTTGTGCTAACATTCATTACGTTTTCACCGGAAAACAGAAAGTTATCCATCTTTCTTATAGTCGCTTCTTTTTCTTCCTTAATGTGGATCTTCCTGTGGCTGGGAAATGCTATGGCAAGTGATCTGATAGACAGAAGGATCGATTGGATTCGAGAGCCAGTGAAACGGTTTGTGGTGGGTATGCTTGTAATGGTAGTTTATACTGTCGCAGTCTCGTATGGTTTGGTTTGGGTTTTTAAGACTGCATTTGGTTTGAATGTGGGCGATACCCGTACTTTTCAATATTCTACGCTTATTGTAACATTTATCATTTCTCTTTTTATGCATGGACGTGGTTTCCTGCAAAGCTGGAAGCTGGCAGAGATTGAAGCTGAAAAAGCGAAGCAGGAAAGTATTAAAGCAAACTATGAAAGCCTTAAAAACCAGGTGAACCCTCACTTTTTATTTAACAGCTTAAATGCGCTCACAAGTCTTGTTTATGAAGATCAGGACAAGGCGGCTAAATTCATCAAGCAACTTTCGGAGGTGTATCGTTATGTTTTGGATTCGCGCAATAAAGAAGTAGTGACACTTGATGAAGAGTTGAGTTTTATGAACTCGTATCTTTTTTTACAGCAAATTAGGTTTGGTGATAAGTTGAAAATTGAAAATGAATTAAAATCCATGAAGGGGAATGTTCCTCCTTTGGCGCTGCAAATGTTAGTTGAGAATGCCATTAAGCACAATGAGGTTTCTCAGGAGCAACCTCTTATCATCAAGTTACATAGTGATGGTTCAAACCTTTTTGTTTCCAATAACCTACAGTTGAAATCTAAACAGATCAATGAATCTGTTGGTGTGGGTTTGGATAATATCACGAAAAGGTATGAATTTCTCAGCGACCGCCCTGTTGTGATTGAAAAGGATGAAAAAAACTTTGTTGTTAAATTACCCATTTTACTAGAGGAACAATGAAGGTGCTAATTATAGAGGACGAACCGTTGGCGGCTGCACGATTAAAAAAACTATTGATCGGTATCAACTCCTCCATTGAGGTCTTGCATATCCTTGATACAGTAAAGGCTTCCGTAAAATGGTTTTCAGAGAATGAAAATCCTCAATTGGTTTTTATGGATATACAGTTGGCTGATGGTTTGAGTTTTAAGATTTTTGAAAAAACTAAAGTTAACGCTCCGGTCATCTTTACCACTGCTTACGATGAGTATGCGCTCAAGGCCTTTAAAGTAAATAGCATCGACTACATTTTAAAACCGATCGATGAAGAAAGTTTGAAAGTGGCTTTTCAGAAGTATGAAACACTTACTTCGTCAGCATCATCTCAAGAGACTTTGTTGGAGCGGGTAGGAGTAGCAATGCAAATGCTTACAAAAAAATACAAGGAGCGGTTTGTGACCAAAGTGGGAGAGCATTTACGCTTTATTGATGTGGAGGAGGTGCTCTATTTTTTTAGTGCTGATAAAGTAACGTTTTGTCTTACAAAAGATAACAGAAAGCACATCCTTGATTTTACACTTGATCAGTTAGATGAACTGGTAGATCCGTCCAAGTTTTGTAGGGTAAACAGAAAATATATTATTGGGATCAATGGTATTATTGATGTAATCAGTCATACCAACAGCAGATTAAAATTGGTATTAAGAGCCAGTGATGACAATGACGTGATTGTGGCACGTGAACGGGTGCAAAATTTTAAAGACTGGCTCGATAGGTAAAAGAAAGGGAGTTTTTTAAGTTGCTCTATGAATTGCGCGAACTGTGGTGCCTCATTTGATTCAAAATTTTGTCCTCATTGCGGACAAAAACGAGAAACCAAGCCATTGAATTTTTCATCCTTGTGGATGGATTTCCAATCAAGGATTTATGGATTTGATGGTGTTTTTCCCCGAACCATCAAGGAGCTTTTATTCAGGCCTGGTTTCGTGTCAAAAGAATTTATTAGGGGCAACCGAGTAACCTATGTTGGGCCAGTTGGATATTTCTTTCTGATGGTAGCGCTCTCTGTCTTGTTGATGCAGCTGACGGATCTCGATTTTTATGAATTCTCAAAAACCACCACCCCTTTAGGTGAGAACCAATCCGCGCAGCAAGTGAATATTTCTAAACTGCTTAGCGAATTCATTTCTAAAAATTTCAAGTTGTTCAAGTTCGCGCTTATCCCATTGAATGCATTTTGGATTTGGCTGTTTGTAAGAAAGAAAGGGTATAATTTTATAGAGAGTTCAGTTCCTTCATTTTATGCACAGGGGCAGTTAGAGCTGTTGTTTATGCTTAACATGATTGTGATATACCTGTTTGATGTGAATTTCTATAATATGGTTTTTATCATTGAGCCTTGCTTCTATGGATTTCTTTTTGTTACCTGGTTTTCGGATCATAAGATTAAATCCTTTTTTCAGGGAGTTGTAGTTTGGGTACTTTCTTTTATTACATATGTACTCCTTATAGTTTTTGGTGGAATAATATGGATTTCCTCAAACCCTGAAGCCGTGCAAGCTGTTAATCCTTAAGATTTATTCATAAAGTCACTAATCAGGCAATGGAAATGATGCGTTCCTTTTTCTTGCTTTACGGAATAACGTCCATGCTTATAAAATCTCGACTTGATTCCCTTTTGAACGTTTTGAACTATATCCTCATCTTCCATTTCCACCTGGTGAAGGTCGGATCCTGCTCCTTGCAGAAGTTTACTTTCGTCCCACACGTAAGAAAGAAATGATACTTTGCATTTGTCGGTAGCCATGGGATCTACAATGTTGATGGACAATCCCCAGGGATAAAAGTTGAACATCATGTTGGGAAAAACCCAAAAATAATATCCGGCTATATTTTTTCCGTAGTCAGGAGAATCCTTTGGTAAGTCAAAAGTATGTTCTCCTTCTTTGGCAATGCCTAACTGAAGCGAACTGTATTCGTTGAGTTCGATGGTATAGTTATTATAGTCAATGGTAGCGTTGAGACCAGCGTGCACGAAGGGAATATGAAAACCTTCAAGATAATTTTCACAATACAAGGCCCAATTGGAGGTGACCAGGTATATCTTAGACAGGTCGGGTCTGAATTTGAAATCAGCAAAGGGCATCCATTTTACCCGTTCCATCATTGGGCCAAAAAACTTTTCAGCAGAAAGGCCTGGATGAAGTGATGTAAAAATCCACTTATTCCATTCATAAGTAGGCAGATTAGTTAAGTCATCATCCGTAGTCGGAAAATTTTCAACCTCCTTAAACTCAGGCATAGATTGAAACTTCCCATCCAGAGCAAATCTCCTTCCGTGGTATTTGCACCTTAAATCTTTCACCTGGCAGGGTTGCTCCACAAGAAGATTTCCACGATGCGTACAAACATTTGACATACAATGAAGGGCTCCGGTTTTGTCTCTGGAGAGTATAAGTGGTTCATTGACATAATGTTCCAAGAGAATAACGGGTAGTACACAACCACTTTCTGGCACTTGATCGGTATCACTTACGAACTGCCAGACCTTACTGAATATCTTTTCTTTGGCAGCTTGGTAGTATTCCTCATTAAGATAAAAATCCGTGCTCAGTGTTTTTGCTGTAGCTATGTTTTTATCCATTATTAGCTCTTTCATAAACCTAAATTTGAACTAATTTATTAAATTGATTCTAGACTAATGTGTATGTCTTTCATTATGAACCAATAGAATATCTATCTATAACTATTTGAGGCATGGTAAAACTATTCTTGTATTGGGGTGCCAGGGTCATTGCGGCTCTTATACTGCTACAAACTTTGTTTTTCAAGTTTTCGGGATCTGCCGAATCTATCTATATTTTTTCTGCAGTAGGAATAGAACCTTGGGGGAGAATAGGGGTTGGTGTATTGGAGCTTATTGCCTCCGTAATGCTGCTCATCAGCAGTGTTTCCTGGATAGGAGCTTTATTGAGTCTTGGATTAATGTTTGGTGCAATTGGAATGCATTTGACATTATTAGGAATTGAAGTTCAGGGAGATGGAGGTTATCTGTTTATTCTGGCAGTAGCTGTTGTAATATGCTCCTTGTTTGTTCTTTGGACCGATAAAGAGAAGGCAATCACATTTCTTGAGCATCTAAAAAAATGACTTGTTGTCAAATGTAAAATCATTTTTGTAGAGTAGGGTTTGCTAGCGTCCCTTTTGGAAATGAGGCAATGAATAAGTTTATTAGCGGATAATTCCACTTTAGATGATTTCTTACAACCCCAAAAGCTGGCTTTCTTTAATTTTTCACTCTTACAGCAGACATGTGATGAAGACTTTAACGCCTGTTATGGTCTTTATGGGTTTGTTCAGTTTCGGGTTCTGCTATATCATATTGGATGTATACAAATTTCATGAGCAGGATTTACACAGTACTACTGCAATGCATTCTCTTGTTGGTATCGTACTGGGTCTGTTTCTTGTATTCAGAACCAATACAGCGTACGATAGATGGTGGGAGGGAAGAAAGCACTGGGGGCTTTTGGTCAATAACACACGTAACCTTGCCCATAAACTCAATGCTTTTCTCGATCGCAGTGATTCGGAGAATAGAAATTGGTTTGCTAAAATGATTCCCAATTTTGTTTATTCTACTAAAGAACACTTGCGTAAAGGGGTGAAGATGGATGAATTGGAAGTTGCTGATGATAATTTTAATGGAAGGTTAAAAGGGGTGAAGCATATTCCAAATCGATTGTCCACCATGTTGTATGAGCGGGTGAATGACCTTTATAAGGAAAAAAAATTAAGTGGAGATCAATTGTATATTGTTGATAAAGAGTTAAAACAATTCTCCGATATACTTGGGGCATGTGAGCGGATTAAGAATACACCGATACCTTATTCTTATACCATGTACATCAAGAAATTCATATTTATCTACATACTCACCCTGCCTTTTGGATTTGTCACTATTGCGGAGTACATGACAGTGCCTATTGTCATCCTCATTTCTTACGTGTTATTGAGTGTAGAACTTATTGCAGAAGAAATTGAAGATCCTTTTGGTAATGATGTAAACGATTTGCCTACTGATGAACTATCGCTTAAGATCAAGGACAATGTAAAAGAAATTCTTTTGCAGGACTAGTCTGCCAGCAGCGTATAGATAAAGAATAATATGATGAGGAGAATCCAAACACCGTACATGATTAAGTCCGTTCTTACATAGGCGCTATACTCATTGTACATTTTCTTTATCCACTTAATCATATTGCTAAATTACACAAACTGTAAATTTTCATAACACTAGCTACCGCAAAATTGGTGAGGGGATGGATTTGAAATTTAATGCTAAAGAACTGTGTAGTTTACCGTTACTAACGTAGCTTAATGGCCTTATTTTAATCTGAAATTGTGATTACGAGAATCTGTTTAGCAGTGATTGCCTGCTTATGCCTGATAAAGGTTGCCAAAGGCCAGGAAACGGTGGTGCAGGAAACAAGCCCTGCCACCATGAAATGGTATCAGATTAATACCAATAACTTCAAAGTACTCTACCCTTATGGGTTTGAAAAAGAGGCACAGCGAGTAGCCAATACGCTTGAGCACATCAGGGAGCCCGAAGCGAAGAGCCTTGAGGTGATGCCCAAAAAAATATCAATTGTATTGCATAGCCAATCCGCTGTTTCAAATGGTTTTGTGACCTTGGCGCCAAGACGATCGGAGTTTTATGCTATGCCTCCGCAGAATTACAATTTCATTGGTACCAATGAGTGGCTCACATTGCTCTCTTCACATGAATACCGTCACATCGTTCAATTTCAAAAAAGTGTAACAGGTTTTAATAAAGGCATTCATTTGTTATTCGGGCAGTTGGCTCAGGCAGGGATGGCCTTCGTAGCGGTACCGCAATGGTTTTGGGAAGGGGATGCAGTGGCTACGGAAACCGCGTTTACCCTTAGTGGAAGAGGAAGAATCCCTGAGTTTGACATGTTGTTCAGAACAAACCTACTGGAGGAAAGAAATTTTAATTATCACAAGCAGTACTTAAGATCTTATAAACATGCAGTGCCCAATCATTATGTATTAGGGTATCACATGGTTTCTTATTTGCGAAAAAAAACAGGCAACCCCAATGTGTGGTCAGATATTACGAAACATGCGTGGAATATTCCGTTCATTCCTTTTACTTTTTCTAACGCCATTAAGAAAGAGACAGGCTTGTATGTAACGGATCTTTATAAGGAGATGGAACAGGAGGCAAAGGCAGAATGGAAACAACAGCAAGACGGACTCTCACTTACTGAGTTTGAGATCGTTAATCCTAGATCATCCAAAGCTTATACAGATTACTTGTATCCACAACCGCTAAACGATGGGAGGATGGTTGCCATTAAAACTGGTATTGGAGATTTCTCTCAGTTGGTAACACTCTCTGAAAACGGAGATGAAAAAAAACACTTTGTGCCAGGTCCCGTCAATGATGCGGGAATGCTTTCTGTAGCTGCGAATAAGGCAGTCTGGAATGAATATCGATTTGACCCTAGATGGCAAACAAGATCTTATTCAATTATAAAAGGATATGATTTCGATACAGGAAAGCCTAAAGTAATTGCTAAACATGAACGCTTTGGGGCAGCCGCTTTATCTCCGGATGGAAGTAAAGTAGCAACAATACAAGTGGATGACTCTTATCAGAATAATCTGGTCATTCTGGATTACAATTCAGGTGAACTAATTCAAAAGATAGAAAATCCGGAGAGGCACATCCTTACTATGCCCAGATGGAGCCAAGACGGAAAGCATATCGTGTTCATTCAATTGACCAGCGAAGGAAAGGAAATAATGGCTGCTGATATTGCTTCATCAGCAATAAGTATGCTGTACAAAGCAGGTGATGAGAATGTAGGGCATCCGTTGTTGATCAATGATGTGTTGATATACAACTCTCCATTCAGTGGGATTGATAATATCTATGCGCTCAACATCTCTACACAAAAGCGTTTCCAAATCACTTCCAGCAAATACGGGGCGTTCAACGCTTCTTTTGCAGCAGATGGAAAAACAATGTGGTACAATGAACAGACCCGAGATGGGTTTGATGTTGTAAAAATACCCATTGAAAAGGAAAATTGGATTCCAGTAGAAGAAGTAATGGTGAACACTAGTCTATTTGCAGATATCCTAGCGGAGCAAGAAGGGCAACCGGAGTTGATGGAAAGTATACCCACTACCGACTACGCCACCAAACGTTACCATCGAGCCAGCGGCATGATCAATCCACATTCATGGGGTCCTTATTTTACTAATTCCATTTATCAGGCCAATCTTGGAATTACCTCAAAGGACATTTTAACTACCACTGAAATAAGTGGAGGGTATACTTATGACATCAATGAGCAAACAGGAGCATGGGGAGCAGGCATCAGTTATCAGGGAATTTATCCGATCATTGATGGCACGTTTACTTATGCAAAGAGGACCGATTCCGATGGCATCTTTGGAAGAGAAGTAGAGTTCAACTGGACAGAGATTGGTGGGGCAATTGGAGTCAGGGTTCCGTTGATTCTTACCAGTTCAAAGTACAATAGAAGTGTGTCCATTGGAAATTCAGTAGGCTATACTCAGGTATCCGGATTCAAAAACACAGTAAGTGATAATGGAAGTGTGATATCTTCTGGCTTTGGAAGGTTGGTGCCAGCGAATGATACGTTGTCCTATAATTTCATCAACAAAGCCAGTAACGGTGATTTGTTGTTCAATCAATTTTCCTTCAGCATTAATAATTTATTAAAGCGCAGCAGAAGAGACTTTAATCCCAAGTATGGTCAGGCAGTTGCTGTGGAGGCTTATAACACTGCCTTTGGTGGTGATTTTGCCGGGCACTTGTACGTGGCGCGAGGTACATTCTACTTTCCGGGGTTATTCAAACATCACTCTCTTTATTTTAGAGGAGGCTATCAACAGCGGTTGTCAGATTTTAATCTTAATACCTATTCATTCAGAAATAGGCTGGCCAAACCAAGGGGTTATTCTTATCCTCAGGATTCACGCTTCTACACCATCTCATCTAATTATGCTTTGCCATTATGGTATCCCGATATTAGCATCGGCCCATTGCTTAACATTCAACGCATTAAAGCCAATTTGTACTACGACTACGGAAGTGGAGAAGGGAGTCAGTTCTTTTATCGGTTTAATTCCGGACAGCCCACCGATCTCTACTCGATTAGCAACGCTGACATATACCATTCTTTTGGTGCCGAGATTACTTTTGACATCAATATTATGCGCTTCCTTCCTCAATTTGAATTAGGACTAAGGACTTCTTACATCCAAGCCAATAGGTTTAATAATGGAGGAACGGTTTTCGAGTTCATCCTAGGGAATATTCCCTTTTGATGCCACCCTCTGAATTTGAACCGTAATGATGCAATAGAATTTCTATTGCATCATTTGACGAATGAAAATCAATCCACTACATCCTTTATAAGAATACCCTTTGATGATTTTCATTGTCAAGGTTTAACCCTGACAATCCTGAGGGGACGGAAGGATTCGTCATTAAAATATCCTACTTTGTATTCTTCTAAAGTATAATTTGGGTTGAATATGGTGGTTTTTACAGCTATTTTTGAGGAATTGATTCTAATTTAATAGCATTACAACAATGGCAGAAATAGTCCGAATGCCGAAAATGAGCGATACCATGACCGAAGGGGTGATCGCCAAATGGCATAAAAAGGTTGGAGATACAGTGAAGTCTGGAGAGTTGATGGCGGAGATAGAGACAGACAAGGCTACGATGGACTACGAGTCATTTAATGAGGGAGTAGTTTTACATCTAGGAGCCAAAGAAGGGGAGGCCGTACAGGTGAATGATGTACTGGCCGTGGTAGGAAAAAAGGGGGAAGACTTCAAAGAACTACTGGCTTCATCTTCTCAAACAGAGACTGCTTCTGAAGGTGGCAAAACTGAGACCTCACAGGACAAGGACACAGCTGTTGCTGAACCTATAGATACTTCAAAAATTAAGGCGGAAATAGTAAGAATGCCAAAAATGAGCGATACCATGACTGATGGTGTGATCGCTGCCTGGCACAAGAAAGTAGGCGATACCGTAAAATCCGGTGAGTTGATGGCCGAGGTAGAAACCGATAAAGCCACCATGGAATACGAGTCGTACAATTCAGGAACGGTACTTTATCTCGGAGCAAAAGAAAAAGACGCCATTCCAGTGGATGGAGTGCTTGCCATTGTAGGAGAGAAGGACGCGGACTGGAAGACTTTACTGAAGGCTTCTGAGCAAGAGGCACCAAAAGAAGAAGCAAGTGCTAGTAAACCGGCAGCGGCTTCAGCACCTGCGGCAACATCCAGCTCATCCTCATCGACAAGTTCATCTTCTTCTTCTCACTCCAGCAACGGCAGACTGAAGGCTTCACCTCTGGCGAAGAAAATGGCCAAGGATTTGGGCTATGATATAGGAAAGATCGAAGGGTCAGGTGATAATGGACGCATCACCAAGAAAGACATAGAGAATTATAAGCCTGGTGCTTCATCTTCTAAAGCATCGGCATCAACTGGAGCACCGGTTGTGTTACCATCTGTGGTGGGTGAAGAAAGTTTTGAAGAGGTGACCGTATCTCAAATGCGCAAGACCATTGCACGCAGATTGTCTGAGAGCAAGTTCACCGCGCCGCATTTTTACCTTACCATGGAGATCAACATGGACAAGGCCATTGAAGCACGCAAGAGCATCAATGAAATTGCCCCGGTTAAGATTTCTTTCAACGACTTTGTGATCAAAGCGGTGGCCGCATCATTGCGTCAGCATCCTGATGTCAATGTTTCGTGGCTGGGTGATAAGATCAGAAAGAACCATCACGTTCATATCGGAGTGGCCGTTGCTGTTAAAGACGGTTTGGTGGTTCCTGTAGTTCGTTTTGCAGATAACAAATCACTCGCTCATATTTCTACGGAAGTAAAAGATCTGGCACAACGTGCGCATGATAAAAAACTTCAGCCTAGCGATTGGGAGGGAAGCACATTTACCATCTCTAATCTTGGGATGTTTGGCATTGAAGAATTCACTGCCATCGTTAACCCCCCTGACGCCTGTATTTTGGCTGTGGGTGGAATCAAAGAAACTCCGATTGTGAAAAACGGACAGGTAGTACCTGGGAACGTGATGAAGGTGACCATGTCGTGTGATCACCGTGCGGTGGATGGTGCTGTTGGATCTGCCTTCCTGAAAACTTTGAAAGGTTTACTGGAAGATCCGGTGAGAATTCTAATCTGAGGTTAAGCTTTAATGGAAAAAATTCGGTCTACAACTATACTTGCTGTATTGCACAACGGTGAAGTCGCCATTGGTGGCGATGGACAAGCATCGATGGGCAATACGGTGGCCAAGAGCAACGTGAAGAAATTGCGCAAGCTGCAAGATGGAAAAATTGTTGTTGGCTTTGCAGGATCAACGGCTGATGCCTTTACTTTATTAGATCGGTTCGAAGAAAAAATCAATGCTTTTGGTGGCAACATGAAAAGGGCTGCCATTGAATTAGCAAAAGACTGGCGCATGGATCGCTACCTCAGAAGGTTGGAAGCGATGATGATAACGGCCAGCAAAGATGAGTTGCTGGTGCTTTCGGGTACCGGTGATGTGTTGGAGCCGGACAATCAGGTAGCGGCAATAGGTTCAGGATCAATGTATGCACAGGCTGCTGCGCTTGCCCTAAAAAAACATGCACCCAATCTTTCAGCTGAAGAAATGGTGAAAGAAAGTCTGCACATTGCTGCAGATATCTGTGTGTTTACCAATCATAATATTATTATCGAAAAGCCTCTGTAATCCTTATCAGGATTGATCAATGGCTGCGAGCAGGATCTCGCAAGAGAGCTTGATTTCATCTTCAGTAATAGTGAGAGGCGGAGCAATCCTAAAACTGTTAGGGCAGGAGAGAAACCAAAAACATACAGCTCCCATCTCCAACGCATTATCCACGATGCGTTTTACTTTTTCTTCAGATTCAAAATCAATAGCGAAGAACAATCCGATTCTTCTGATTTCCTTAATAGAAGGGTGCGTCAAATATTTTTCAAATAGCTTTCCTTTAGCTTCTACCTGTTCTATTAACTTTTCCTCCTGAAGCACTTCGAGTGTAGCCAATGCAGATGCACAGCACACGGGGTTGCCACCAAAAGTGGTGATGTGACCTAGCATGGGGTCATGGGTGAGTAACTTCATCAATTTTTGATCTGCAATAAAAGCTCCAATAGGAAGTCCTCCACCAAACGCCTTTCCAATCGTGAGTATATCGGGCACGATGTTGAATTGTTCATAGGCAAACCAACTTCCAGTTCTACCCATCCCACATTGTATCTCATCCAATATGAGTAGTGTGCCTGTTTCATCGCATCGCTTTCTCAAGTTTTTCATATAAGCCTTGGTGGGGATGCGTACTCCGGCATCGCCCTGGATGGTCTCCATGATGACGCAGGCTGTTTTGTTATTAATCAAAGAAAGGTGATCTGCGTTGCCGAATTCAATAAACCGGACATCTGGAAGTAAAGGACGGAAAGCGTTTTTTTTAGTTTCATTTCCAGACACACTCAATGATCCATGAGTACTTCCGTGATACGATTTGCGGCAAGAGATAATGCCAGTTCTGCCAGTTGCTCTCTTGGCCAATTTTAAAGCGCCTTCGTTGGCCTCAGTTCCCGAGTTTACGAAATAGCAGCAGTTGAGCGACTTGGAGAGTAATGATGTCAGCTTTTGTGCCAGTAAGTTGGGTGTGGATTGAATGTATTCTCCATACACCATCACGTGCAGATGTTTGTCCACCTGATCTTTGATGGCCTGAACTACCTTGGGGTGTCGATGGCCTATGTTAGTAACGCCAACACCCGAAATCAGATCAATGTATTGTTTACCGTCAGGAGTGTAGAGGTAAATGCCTTCAGCACGTTCAATAGGAATTAGGAATGGAAACGGAGTAGTTTGAGCGAGATGAGTTAAGAAAACTTCTGGGCTGTATTCCATGGCGCAAATCTACTGACTTCAGGAGGTAAAAGAAAAGCCCTTCCCGTTTCGGGGAAAGGCTGATTTTTTTTTGCGCCAAGAATAAAATTAGGCACCCAGTATATTCGAGATCACGATTCCAACCAGGATGATTAAGCTCAATAGCATAGCTTCTCTGAGCCTGCTGGAGTAGCCTTCATTCAACCAACCTTTAGACAAACCTTTTAATCTGTTCATGCTCGTAGTAGTGTTTTGTGGGTACAAATGTTCATCTTCCGTGATTGCTGATTTTATTAAAATGGATTAAAATCATACATCAGTAAATAAGAATTATTCTCTGTAAGTATTTCGTTGGCCTTATATCCATTATCCCCCTGATTTGGTGATTTAGGCCCATGTTTTGGGTCGATCAGGCTAACTTGTCAACCCTGCGACTCGAATTCAGATTCTCTCTTGTTAATTTTCATTAAATTATTGTATGAGAGTTGAGTATGTAACCTTATGTGCACTCCTAATGCTTGGAGGTTGTATTGGAACTGATCTGGTGGATGATCCGATTGTGGATGGCCAGCTGGAGATTGTAATTGATCGCATGGCGTTGCTTGTAGGTGAATCGGAAATGGCCAGTGCCACCTATTTCAATACTTTTGGAATCGAAGAAGCAGTTCAGATTGCATGGAGTACTTCACCTGAAAGTGTTGCTACTGTGGATGCCAACGGTTTGGTTACAGCTAATGCTCCGGGGCAGGCATTTCTTTTTGCTGCTTATTCCATAACGAGAGATTCTATTCGAGTTACGGTTGTTCAGAGTGATACGGAAGTGGCCACGGTAGATATTGTTGCGCCCAAAACTTCCCTTTCAGTAGGCGAATCAATAACGCTGATGGCAACAGCTAAGAATATTAACGGTGGAGTGGTTTCAGGTAGTGGAATACAATGGTTTTCTACAGACGAGGCCATAGTCACTATTGACGGATCTGGCATTATTACAGCCCAATCGAATGGATTGGCAAAAGTATACGCTACTATAGATGGCGTCTTCAGCAACGATATAGAAATAACAGTAGGTGGAGGAAAGCGAATAGGTACCTTTCAATCGGCCAATGGCTATGATGCCAGTGGGATGGTAACTTTGGAAGTAATAAATGGAGAGTTGATTCTTAAGTTCAGTGATAACTTTATGACTGATTTTGCATTGGGTACCTTTATTTACATGGCCAACAACAATACTTCTGGAACAGCCATACGCAATGAAGGCATTGAGCTGGGTGAAATAACGACCAACGGTTCGCATACCTTTAATGTTACCCAGAAATTTCCTAACGCCACACTCAATCAATTTCAATACGTAATTGTACTGTGCAAGCCAGCTTCTATACCCTTTGGTTTTGCCCAACTTGACTAATATGAAACGACTCATTATAGTATGGATATTATCTATAGGAATTCACACTGGCTATGCAGGTGGAGGATGGCCTCAACCCAGGGGAAGTGGTTATTTTAAGTTAGGACAGAACATGATCCTGTCTTCGTCTTATTTTGGTCCGGCTGGGGATGTGGTGGACATTACCACCATTGGTTTGTACACGACCAGTCTGTATGGCGAGTATGGATTTACAGATCGATTGACGGGTATTGTCTATTTCCCATTCTTTGTTAGGAGCACCCTAAATGAAATCAAATTCAGGCAAAGCGGAATGGTGATACCGGGAGACGAGTTCAGTTCAATAGGTGACAGTGAAATCGGAATCAAATACGGATTGATCACCGACAAACCTGTGGTGGTCAGTGCGTCAATATTTTTGGGGTTGCCAATTGGCGAAACCAGCGGAGGAGAGAGCAGAATATTGCAAACAGGAGATGGTGAGTTCAATCAGATGATTCGAATTGATGCCAGCCATTCCTTTCACCCAAAGCCAATATTCACTTCCGCGTATGCCGCATTTAACAACCGCACCAATAACTTTTCAGATGAGTTGAGGTTTGGACTGGAGATAGGAGGTACGTTCAACAAGTTCATTCCCATTTTCAAACTCAATATGGTACAGTCACTGGAAAACGGTGGAACTGCGGCTGTGCAGAACGGAGTGTTTAGTAATAATACGGAGTACATCTCTCCGTCATTCGAGCTTAACTATCAAATAACGGATCAAATTGGACTTTCCGCCTCTGGTGCATTCGCCTTTTCAGGTCAGAACATTCTTGCAGCTCCCAACTGGGGGGTGGGTGTTTATTTGAAGCTTTGATCAAAAAGAAATGTTCAAAACTCCAGGTGTGATCCTGGAACTTTGAACCTTAAACTTTATAACCAGAATTGATTACTTTCCGTATTTCTCAATGACGTCTGCAATACGACTGGAGTATCCAGCCTCGTTGTCATACCATCCTACTACTTTGGCAAAAGTACCACTGCAAGCGGTGAGGTCTGAATCGAAAATACATGAATGCGTATTGCCAACGATGTCGATGGATACGATAGGGTCTTCAGTGTATTCCAAAATTCCTTTCATGGTAGACTCAGCTGCTTTCTTCATTACTGCATTGATCTCTTCTTTTGTAGTCTCTTTTTTCAGCAATACAGTAAGGTCAGTCAATGAGCCATCTGGAACGGGTACTCTCATTGCAATACCATCCAACTTACCGTTAAGGTGTGGAAGTACAAGGCCTACCGCTTTAGCAGCTCCTGTGGAGGTAGGGATGATGCTCACTGCTGCCGCTCTGGCTCTTCTCAAATCCTTATGAGGTGAGTCCTGAAGGCTTTGATCAGAAGTATAAGCGTGAATAGTAGAAATGTATCCTTTTTCAATTCCGAAGTTATCATCCAACACTTTGGCCATTGGAGCCAGACAATTGGTAGTACAAGACGCATTAGAGAAAATGGTCTCATCGCCCTTCAGTGTATTTTCATTTACACCCAACACGATGGTAGGGATGTTTCCCTTAGCAGGAGCAGAGATTACTACTTTTTTGGCTCCAGCAGTAATATGAGCACCAGCACCCGCTTCATCTACAAATCTTCCTGTAGACTCTAGCACTGTATCTATCTTATTGGCTGCCCAGGGTAGTTTGGCTGGGTCACGCTCAGCAGAAACCTTAATAGTTTTACCATTTACGATGAGTGAGTCGCTAGTGGCTTCTACGGTACCCTTAAATTTACCGTGTACCGAATCGTACTTTAAAAGGTGAGCCAGGGTTTTGGTGTCTGTCAAATCATTGATGGCAACCACTTCCACATTTTTCTTGGCCAGTAAGGCCACAAATGAAAGGCGCCCAATCCGTCCGAATCCGTTAATTGCAACTCTTGTCATTGATATAAAGGGTTAAAAATTGAGTTGCAAAAATAAAACTAAGGAGCCCCAAAACCAACGGAATAAGTCGCTTTAGTCTTAAAAAAAGTAGAGTGGCTTTTGTTAATCTGTACCTGAATTATATCTTTGCGGCTCTTTAGAGGAAAACTTTAAAAAAGGTCCGTTCGTCTAGGGGTTAGGACACTAGATTTTCATTCTAGCAACACGGGTTCGATTCCCGTACGGACTACGAAAATTAAATGCAACTATCTATCAATTAGGTGGTTGCATTTTTTGTTTTTACAACATAATGAAGCAAAGGCGAACAAAACCTATTCGCACAGGCAGTCCTTACCTGGATTTGGTTCTTTTCCCTCAGGGCATTCAACTCCGGTACAGTCTGCGGGTTCAAATTGGCATTTATCTCCACTAAATCCACCGGAGCAGGTACACTCGCAGACTGCACTACTTCGCATAATTTTCTCACCACCGTTTAGGCATGTGATTTCATCACAAGGGTTTGCGGGATCTTCAGTTGTCGCACAACTATTGAAGGTAAGCATTGAGAAAATGAATAAAGCAACAGCAACTGACAAGAAGGTGTTATATTTTAATTTGTTCATAATCTATTTTATTTATTTCTAAGGTTATTGTTTTACCAGTTTGTAGTTCACGTACGCTTTCTCTGTAGCTATTCGAAGGATGTACAACCCGGGAGGATAACTACTTGTGTTTAAGGTCGCCTCACCTTCATCACCTATTGAGAATGTATCTAACAACCGTCCCGTTAGACTAATCAGGCTAATTTGAGCTGGCCGCTGCACCTTGATGTTTACTAATCCGCTTGTTGGATTTGGGTAAATTTGTATCTGATTTTGTAATATCTCTTCTTCAGTTGCGGTGATCCTGGCGTTAAGTGTTACACTTAGCTTGCCACCATTTACCAGCACCGTCACTTCAATTGTTTCGGCATCCTGCGCAAAATTTAGCGTAGGATTGTTCTCATCCATGGGAAGGTTGTTGTACTCAACATGCACCTTGTAGGCTCCGTTAGGCACACCCAGAAAATCGAAATTACCCTTGCTGTCGGTCTTGTCTAGTAGGAGGGTGTCGGCCGTTGAAATATTAATAAGAGCAATTCGCACATCGGCTATGGGGCTATCTACCTCCATTTTCCTTCCAGAGATAACTCGGCCACCGGAGGAACCTGACCCGTTGCCCATTACACCTGAAAGGGTGCCTGATCCATTGGAACGATTGGAACTGGCCACTTGCTCTGTAGCAAATGGAGAACCTACATAACTGTGATCAACGGCTTGTACAGACCAGTAGTAGTCCTGACCGGGTATGGGGTTGTGCAATTTCCATGATGTAACCTGGCCAATATTACCGATTTTCACTACTTGTCTTTTGCCATCCAGAGAGGTGCCAGGGGCTACGATTGATTCAGCAGCAACAACATCAAAAAGACCTGGTGCTGTCCCTATCCTTATTGAGTAAGTTAGGCCTGGGGTTGGTGTGTGATCATCAGTTGAGCCGGTCCAACTGAATTGAAGGGATTGATTCAGTGTATTATAAAATGCACGAAGATTTGCCGGTGGTTGAGGGGCGTTATTGGCCCGGGCAGAATCGTTAATGTACAAAATAGAGCCGGGGGTGGATAATACAGAATCCTGAAAAATACTTATTCTATTCCTTCCTGAAGTGAAAACATCAAGATCACCATCATTATCAAAATCAACAACAGAAAAATTGCCCAAGTCCCTCATATCTGAGGTAGGTAATTCTGTGTACAATGTTTTTATGGCTATTCGCTTGTCAACTGGCTGCCCGAAGAGCAAAACACGGTCCTCATGCAAGGAATTGAGGCTGCCATCATTGTCCATATCGCCCAAACAATTTCGTGAGTCAGGATAATATGAAAGATTTGTTCTCCTAATAAATCGATCATTGCCTTCATTGCTTAGTAAACCAGTACTAGAATTTCCATTTGTGTTGGAAAGGCGGTTGGCTAAAAAATCGGTATCGCCATCATTGTCATAATCACCAAATGATATTTTCGAGGTCCGTAGAAATCGCTTGTTAGCGTTAAGTGTGATTGCAGAGCTATATGCCCCTGTATTTTTATGGAGCATTAGATAAGACGAATCAGCATCTCGGTTTGACAATACCAGGTCTTTGAATCCGTTGTTGTCAACATCAACTATTCCAAGGAGAAGATCAGTTGGAATCCTTTTTACTTCTACAAGGCTCGTCCCATTATTTTCAAATACCCTGAGGGTATCCGCCACCACGCCAGAATAGCCTATGTGAGATGTTGAACTCAATACATCTATGTTTCCGTCACTGTTATAATCGAAAGGAAGCCAATACTTGGTATACGGTTCATTGGGTAAAAGACTGCCTATGGAATTCGTTTTTAATTCAAACAGGTCATTTCCTTTATTCTCATACACTTGTGTTCCATAATCCTGGTTTGAAGGTATATTCATCACTGATAGTATTATGTCCAGGTCCCCATCGCTATCATAATCCCACCATGTATCATCAACACTTTCTCTAGAGGTAGGCAGGTTGATTTGAATGTCAATTAATTGGCCATTGTCATTGCGAAATATCCGTGGGAACCCTGTCAAGAGTTCAAAAACTAACAAGTCCATATCGCCATCTGCATCATAATCTCCCCAATGTGTTTCACTTACACGATTGATGCTTAAATTCAAATCGGTTCTATTGAAAGGGTTTGGTATTGTGATTTGTTTTTCCTCACTAAATGCTGAAGTACGCCCCGACTGATCAATAGTTTGTGCTGAGAAATAATAGGTTTGACCGGGTATAATATCTTTTCTGATCCAATTGAATGTTGGTGTATTGGTATTGGTCCACCCGGGAATCGTATTAGAAGCACCTATCTGATTGGATGAAAATGCGCCTGTTGATCTTATCTCTCCTCCACCCGGGCTTGTGCCAATCCTTAAATTATGGCTCAACCCATCATTTGGTGTTTCAACATCCGAACCTGAAATGTTAAAATATAAAGCGTTGGCAAAAGGACGGTAGGTAGCTGTTACTTGCGGAACAGAAGGAGGACTATTTATAATGGTTTGGCTATTTTGATACAAATGAACTTTTAAAGCACCGGTCACGGGATCGGCTCCTGAAATCAGAAAATCCAAATCTCCATCATTGTCAAAGTCCACGGAGGAAACACCACCATCGGTCACTTCTTCAAAGCATTCTAAAATTTGAATAAACTGGTCGTTTCCATCATTTCGATAAATAAGCGTTGGGCTCAATTGCCTGTTCACAGGACTCGTTGTGAGCCCATAAGCAAGAATATCCAAATCACCATCACCATCAAAGTCGCCCCATTCGTTTTGAACCGTACCGAGCCCTAACGGAATAAGACCGGCTTGAAGATCTGTGTAAGTACGATCTCCATTATTGCGGTATAATATGGTTTGAGGATTTAGCCCGGGCGCTTCAACACCAGTAATTAAAATGTCGTCATCCCCGTCTGCGTCATAATCAGCAGGATCGATGCTACTTCCAGATAAGTTAGTAGGATAATTAATATCATCTGAAGAGATTAATACACCCAGTAGTTCCAATAAGTATACTTCGACTGCAAACTGTGCTGTCGAATCAGGTTGATAGGCGCTCATGTACATACTTCTACCAATTCCCGTAAAAGCAATGTCTGAATTATTGAACCTATTTAATTCATAGAAATGAAATCGCTCAAAATTGAAACTACGTTCATTTCGAAACACGTAACTGTCTGTATTGCTGAATAGAAAAATATCTTCGTCACCATCTGCATCAAAATCATTGATTAGTAATTTCTTGTGCTCATTTTCTACGTGAGTTAGGTTTACAACCTCCGTAAAAACACCATTGGTGTTGGTGTAGATTCTTAGCCTTGGATCACCTCCTGGAATAGCAGGATTAAGTGTGGTCAGTGCCAGATCTGGATCACCATCATTATCAAAATCTGCCCAAGCCGCGCTTTTGTCACCGGGTTGCAGGTATAGACCATCAGTAAGTTTTGGAAACGGAGTACTTATTAAGGAAAAGGAACCACTACCATTATTTCTGTAAATATTGGCATCGCTTATAGAGTTTGGATCTGAAAGAGGTAGATTATAACCTGATATATACAAGTCATGATCTCCGTCAAGATCGTAGTCCACCCATTGTATATCGGGCTCAATACGGCCTGCAATTGTTGTAACGACTTCTGAAAAAATCGCTGGAGTGGACAACGTGTCTGGCATGATACTTTGCTCCGGAGTAAACGCTGAAGCTGCGTACCCATTATCAATTGTTTGCACGCTCCAGTAATATACTGTCCCCAGGCCCACTTCTATTGGAACAGAAAATTGGCTGGACAAGCCTGTATTTCCAATTTTGGATATAGAATGATAGCCGCTAGGTAGCGAGGTTGCAGATAAAAGATCTGAAGCACCAGGAGAAGTGCCTACTCTAAGGTTATAAGTGAGAACTGGACTTCTAGTTTGTGCATCATTAGCAATATCCCATTCAAATGTTAATTGATTACATAATAAGGATGCCCTGGGCAATCCGGGAACTGAGGGAGGCGTATTAGCTGTGGTAATTTCATTTCTGTAAATTTTACCAAAAGCCTGCCCCAATGCATCATAAGAAGTAAAAACCAAATCGAGATCGCCATCATTGTCGTAGTCAGCTGTGGCTATTCTACTCTTATTTGCTCCTTCAAGTGGAAATACGCTACAGATCAATGAGTAATTGTCATTGACGTTTTCATAAAGAAGAGTCCGCAAGCTGCCAAGAGTTGGGTCAACACCGGAAATTACTACATCATTATCACCGTCATTATCATAGTCTATCCAAATTGCATCTCCATTGATCAGACCTGTCTGTGTTTCTGTTAGGTTATTGTTCATGAAGTGTTGCATAGAAGTGCCGTCAACCGAAGTGCCCATAATCATATACTCATAGAGATTAGGATAAGCAATGTTGTTAGTGGCAATGGCACTGTTGGACACTTGCGAAGACAAGGGCAAAGAAATAGAAATAAGTCGTCCGAAATCATTTCTATAGTAGCGGGTAAGGTCGTTGCCGTTCACGTCTTTGCCACTGATAATCAGATCGGGGAGGCCACCTGCCTTATTTTGCCAGGCAATATCTCCATCATACATTCCCGGAAGGTTAGCTTGTATTTCTACAAACTGATTGCCAAGATTTTGGTACACACGGGTGATGGGGACGTTGGCATTGTTTTTTCCCATCACCGCCAAATCGGGTCTGGAGTCACCATCAAAATCTGCCCATGCCATACTGCCCTCATACAAGCCAGGAAAGCCTGTGTCAATGATGTTTGTAAATACATTATTTGTGTTTCTGTAGAGTGTAAGCACAGGAGTACCTGCATTATTCTTACCCATGAGGCACACATCCAGGTCGTTGTCATTGTCGTAATCAACAAACTGAGCGACTGCTTCAGTTACGGGAGTGAACCCCGCATTGATGGGCACAAAAGAAGTTCCGTCATTTCTATAAATGTCGGCAGAGCCTATGCCTCCTGTAGTTTGCCGATTTCCCACAGACAGAATGTCCATATCACCATCTTTATCATAATCCCCCCATGCTACCGAACCCACGCCAATTCCAGAAAGCGTGAGCCCTGAATCAGAAAAAAGAGAGGTGCCTACTGGCGGTGTATATATTTGTTCAGGCGCGTAACCAGAACCCTGGTAACTATTATCCACCGCCTCCACACTCCAGTAATAATTTATATTGGGGTTAAGCCCTTCTATTGTCCATGAAAGATTTTGCTGCACGTTGCCCATAACAGGTTTCAGACTATTGGCAATTGACATCACTTCGCTACCCCCCGGGGTAGTCCCAATCCGCAGATTATAAGTTAACCCTGCAGCGGCTGTTTCATTATCGGTGGAAGCATTCCATGAAAAAGTTGCTGCGGTATTGGTGGTTGTGCAATCGGAGTTGAGAAAACTAATAACCATACCCGTAGGTAAGGTGGGCGGGGTATTTGCTGTGACAGCAGTACTTGTTACTATTTTGGTTTCATAGTTGATTCCACCGGCCCCAGCGGTATTTCCAGAGATAAGAAAATCCAGATCACCATCGTTGTCATAATCGGCAAAACCTCCGCCTAAGGGCGAACTGTGCGATCCCAATGCTACTGCCGCACTTATTGGTGAACCAAGCGTTGTAAAAATTCCACCTCCTTGACTTGTGCCATCGAACCCACCAGCTTGTGCATGGTCCAGCGTACCATCGTTATTAAAATCTCCAAACGCTGACAGACCAGTAAGAATGGGCACTGTCCCATGATTTTGAATATCGTTGGCATACATTCCATTGGTGTTATCAAAATAAACATAACCATTAAATAAAGGTCGGGTACAACCTACATCTAAATCTCCATCCTGATCGTAGTCTCCCCAGGCAGCATTAATACCCTGAACGATCGTACCTGAATCAGTAAGTAAGCCTCCGTTATTGCTTATTAGAAAAACACCTTTGGTAGTCGGGAAAGTGCCAGGGCCACCAAAGTCGTTCGAAAATGTCAGATCAAGATCACCATCATTATCATAATCCACCCATTGAAGGGTGTAAATATTATACAGCGGACCAGGCACTGAAAGTACACTTTGAGCAGAATTAAAAGTGCCATTGTTATTTCTGTAAAGTCGAATAAATGCTTCGTCAAAATATGCACCAGATGGTGTTCCGGCCACAGCCAAATCCAAATCGCCATCATTATCAAAATCTCCCCAATCCAGGGCCTCTACGTAATTGGCAATCACAGCTGGCAGTTTGGTAAAATTCCCACCACCACTATTTCTATAAATACCGGGGTTGGGCCCAATCTGCGCAAAGTCGAGGTCTCCGTCATTATCAAAGTCAGCCCAACGCACGCGGGCATACAAATGCGTTAGTGTATCAGCACTCGCAGTGAATACACCTCCGTTGTTGATCAGAATTTTGGTGACCTCAACAGATGGTGTTGCCTGATCGATGTATGAAAATAAAATATCCTGATCGCCATCGTTGTCAAAATCGCCCCAATCTGTGAAGCCACGGGTATTAGTGAGCGTTGCCGGAAGTTGTGCGGTTGACTGAAATGTTACAAAGCATAACAGTAATCCTAGTAGTAAATTTTTTGATTGTTTGATGGTGTCAATCCAAAGAGCATTTGGCCTCGCCATAGGAACAAATCCTTGCGCGTGTTGTGAATCAACTTGTGGGCATTTAAGGTAAAATAAACTCTCTAACAAAGTTTTTATTTTTGTCATGGTGTGTTTTTTAAAAAATAAAGCCTTGATGCCTATAGCGGGAGCGATGTGAAAACTTGGCGCAAGTGGTATGCCTAATAAGAATTCACTCTACACAAAGATTAGATTAATATGTGGGGTGCAATTACCTGTGAACAGGTAACTTCAATTTTACCTGTATACAGGTATGAAGAGGCTATCTTGAAAAGAAAAATTCAGAAGTAGGTGCAGTGTTCTTGACTAATTACTCAATCCACCCTTTTTGAAAGGCAAACTTTACAAGACCGGCTACATTGCGGAGTCCCAATTTGAGTAAGATATTTTTTCGATGAGTCTCCACGGTCATAGGGCTAAGGTGCAGTTCTTTGGCTATTTCAGAGGAAGTCATTTGGTTCGCAATCAATTTGATGATTTGAATTTCGCGTGACGATAGGGGAGAATCATTTATTTCATTATTGCGCAGGCCCTGCATCACGGAGTCCATCGCTTCGTCTGCGAAATACGTATCACCTTTATATACAGTTTCGATTGCCTTTATCAGTTCGGATTTTCCAGAATTCTTAAGAATGTAACCTGTGGCGCCTGCTTTTATCATGTTTTTAACAAAGGCGGATTGACTGTGCATGGTAAGCGCCAGTACTTTCACCGCTGGAAATTGCTTTTTTATTTTTTTTGCCGTCTCAAGGCCGTCCATTCCGGGCATCTCTATATCCAAAAGAACCACATCCGGCAAATCAAGTTGAAGTAGCTCCAGCAGTTCACTCCCATTTTTGGCTTCCCCCACAAAAGCGATATTCTTTTCAGTGCTTATCAGCGAAACAATTCCTTCGCGGAACATGGCATGGTCATCGGCTATAATAATTTTAATCATCAGCTTAAAGGAATATCCAAAATTACTGTAGAACCTTGATTAGGAAAACTGTCGATCGTGAATTTCCCTTTAAGAAAACTAAGCCGTGACTTGATGCTGGTGAGTCCGATACCATCGCTTTTTTTTGTTCTGTCAAAGCCACTTCCATCATCATGAATCATAATGTTCAGCATGTTATTCTGTCTGGTAAGGTTGAGTGTTATTTTTTTAGCCTGGGCATGCTTTGTAATATTCTGAATTAATTCCTGCACAATTCTAAAAATATGCACCTCTTTTGCAGCTTCAATTCTATTGGACAACCCATAATGCACAAACTCCGCTTCGAGTTCAAGAGACTTAAGATTCTCCAGTAAACTTTGTAAGGCACTTACCAGTCCAAACTTCATAAGCTCCTCGGGCATCATGTTGTGGGCTATGCGCCTTACTTCTTTGGAAGTTTGGTTCAACATAGCTGTTGATTTTTGAATGGCTGTTCGATCAACATCTTCGCTCATCCCCGAAAGCTGGTTGCTAATCGTGGCCAGCATGCTGCCAATGCTATCATGTAAATCTCTCGCTATGCGCCTCTGTTCGGTTACTTCAGTTTGGGCTATGGTCTGAAACAAAGTCTCCTGCTCCGCGTACTTTGATCGCTGTTTAATAATATAAAACCCCAATCCTACAATAATCAGAATGACACCGCCACCGCCAATCAGCACTTTAATCATCCAGTCTTTTTCTGCAAGTGTTACCTCTTTTTTCAAGTTTTCCTCTGATAACATCAGGATTTCATTTTGACTTTTTTCGGATTCGTACCTTACCTCAAGTTCACTGATTTTATTGGAGTAATTCTCATTGTAAATGCTGTCCTTCCACGCTTCATATAATTTTTGATGTTCTAGTGCAGCTTTATAGTTTCCCAATTGGCTATACGCAATTGAATAACAATTAAATATTTCCTTTAGCGCTGGTTTATACTGAAGTTCAGTAGCTAATTTCCGAGCGGTACCTAGCAAGATCAATTCCTCCCTATAGTTTCCTTTTTTCTCCTCTACCATGGCCAGGTTTATTGTGGACAAGGTGATTACTACTTTGTCATCAATTTCCTGACTTAATAATTTGGATGCTAAAAGATATTTTTTTGCTTTATCCAATTCTTTGGTATCCATATAGAGGACGCCAATATTCATTAAGTCGATTGCTTCATCAAGTTTGTTGCCCAACGATTTATTAATTTCAAGGGATTGCTGGTAGGCATCGAGCGCCTTTTCAAAATCTCCCTTTTCCTTGGCAATCATTCCAAGGTTGGCAAGAAGATGAGCGCCTTTCATTCGCAAGCCATTTTGTTGAGACACTTCCACACCTTTTTCATAATATTCCTGTGCCTTGTCCAAGTTCTCCATACGCCAAAACACATTGCCAATATTTCCATAGATGTTGGCAACAGCTGGACCATCATTAATAGATTCAGACAAGGCCAAAGACTCAAGCAATTTTTCCACGGCTCCGTGATATTGCCCCTTAGTGTCAAGGGCTCGTCCCTCCAGGAGAAGAAAGGAGGCACGTTGCTTATTCGAAATAGTTGAAATTTGATGAGCCTTGTTTACCATTAATAATGCACTATCCGCCAAGCCGCGATCCAGCCAATAGAATCCTAGCAGTTCCATTCCCTTTATGCTCAATTCGGAGTTACCAATTTGCTCGCTGATACTCAATCCCTTTTTCAAATGTGATTTTGCTTCCTCTGGATGAGTAGATTTTAACAAATCATAAAAGGCAAAGTGGTGTTTGATGATTAATGTATCTGACTTTTCCTTAAGGAGAAGATTGGATAGGCTGTCAATTTTTGAAAGGTTCTGAGAAACCGCATCTGGGAAAACTGAAAAGAGTATGATCAAGCCAAGAACGTTAAACCCGACACCTTTTTTTTTCATAATTTCGTTTGTTATAGATTTCGTGGGTAAACTAAAGGTAACACATGGATTGCTATTGTTGGTAAAAGTAGAAATATGGTTTTGAAAACATTAGAGAAGTAAAATAAAATAATGTCAGGCGACAGATACAAAATACAGACCAACAAGCATGTTATTTCATAACCATGACGGTAGTATATTGGATTGATGTATTTAGCCGAAGGGATTATAAAGATGTGATTGTAGAATCCCCCAACGGAATTATTTTATACTCAAGAAGTTAGATAACATGAAGAAATTAGAATATCAAAAGAACAATAGAAGAATTCAATCATTACAGGATATTTGGAGTTTTGAACTAACTCATAATATAGAATTTCGGGATGTGTTAAAGGAATTTCTACTAAAATATGAAGGAGTAAGACTTGCTGACTCAAATAAATATTATTACAGTTGTGGACATATTTTACAAGAGTTAAATCAGGTAGTTTATCTTAATAAATCAGATCAAGGAGGTGCTTCCATTGAATCAATATTAGAAGTGCACAAAGAAGAAGGGATTTTGGATTTTATACCCTTTGGAACAGATTCTGGAGGATGGGATTATAATATCTCAATAAATAAAGAAACTTATGGACAGGTATGGGTGAATAAGTTTGATATTGGTGATACAGATTCTATGGAATATGTTACGTCTTCTTTTGAAGAGTTCATTGATAATTTAGGCCCAGAGGTTTAGACTATTAATATATTAAAATGTCAACGTTCCCCCCGGACATCAACACTGTGAATGATCTGGTAGGACAGAATAATATTGAACAAAACTGTGAAGGTTGGTACCGCTATAGAAAACTCCACCCATTCAGTGATATTAAAGAACTACACACCTAGGAACTAAATGGAGGATAAGTACTATCATATAATAAGGGAAACGATAATCCAAGAATTTGAGAGGGCTGGTTTTCAATGGAAAATAAGAAATATCAATGAAACTGATAGTTATCTCATTCATTTCACTAAAGAATTCCCTAGAAATAAGAAATTGGTGATTGTGGATGTGCAATCGGACCCTGGGAGGATTAACCTAGTAATCAACTTCATCGCTAGAATTAGGTTAGATCTGATAGAACAATATTTTCCTATGGAATTATTGAAAAAGGTAAACGACTCCAGAAATGAAGTTTATACTATTCAACCATTTGGCAATTTTCTAAAAAATGAAAGACTGCATGCTACGGAAAAAATTCTAGAAAATTTTGAAGACTTTGTTGCAGGTCTAAAGAAATTCATAAAGTCTGAAGTGCTGGAGTCATTTGAAAACTATAAAACCATTCAAGAACTTGATGAGGTGATGAATAAAGAAATTGACAATACTCATCCACTATGGGGTCAGCTAGCAAAATTCTATAAAATAGTAATCGCTAAACTCGCTGGTTCAGAAATGTACCACAAACTACTCAAATCACAATATGATATTTATTATGATTTAGTGAGTAAAGAAAAATATGAACCCGATCGAGTATATTATGAAGGATGCATCGATTTATTGGATTATTTAAGTAAAACACTAAAAGATGCAACATCTGTCGATCAAATAGTTGATTAGGACTATGGAGGAAATACCCCAACTCGTCCTCGTTTGTAACGAGGATGTTTGAGAAGAGCATTTATAATGCGGAAATAATGAACGATAACAAATGAGAAGTAAAAGAAAATAATGTCAGGCGACAGATACAAAATACAGGACCAACAAGCATGTTATTTAATAACCATGGCGGTAGTGTATTGGATTGATGTATTTAGCCGAATGGTTTTAAGCCTGAATTCATATTTTCATGAAATAAGGCGGCAAAAACCAATAAAATTATTAAAAAGAATGCAAAAACCTTATAGCCGATACCGTCACTTCGAAACGAAGCGTAGTGGAGTGAGAAGTCTCCTGATCCGGTGGATTTCTCCTTCGTGCCTCAGTCGAAATGACGTTTTGGATCGGTCGGCCCTCAGCCTTGGTTCGTGTCTCACGAAACAAGCATTAAGGACCCCACTGACTATGTATGGCATCATATGGATGATTTTGATCCTTTAACGGGAGAATGTACTATGCAATTAGTGAAAAGTGAATTCCATACGGGGATTGAGGGTATGGCTCATTCTGGTTCGGTGGCTCAATGGCAGAAATATTACATGGAGCCTTCGAAAGCTCCTAACAACATGTTTTATGAATAAAATGAAAAATTTAAAAATTAGTGAATTTAATCAAAGATTAGAGTCAGCTATTGAAATAAAAAAATTTGAGAATGAATTCAAAATTGAATTTCCGGATGACCTCATAGAACTACTCCTTAATTATGAAGGAGCCAAATTAAATGAAGATGAGTGCTACTTTGAGCACAAAAAAGGATTATTCTATGAAGTAAATCAGATATTATATTTACGTAAATCCGACTTAGGTGGAGCTTCAATCCAAGATATATTAAAAGGTCACAAATCTTATGGTATTGAAGGATTCATACCGTTTGCAATTGATTCCGGGGGGTGGGATTTTAATATTTCTGTTAACGAGTCAACACTTGGGCAAGTATGGGTAAATAAATTTGATAGTGACGAAGAAAAAACAATGATATATGTAGCACCATCATTAGAAAATTTCATCAATAGCTTAAAATCTGATGTGTAATAAGATTATATTATTTGTACATATGTGTGTTATAGAGTGAGGTATTCAACCCCTCCAACTCGTCCTCGTTTGTAACGAGGATGTTTTAGAAGAGCACTTATAATGCGGAAATAATGAACGATAACAATGAGAAGTAAAAGAAAATAAAATAATGTCAGGCGACAGATACAAAATACAAGGTCAGCAAGCATGTTATTTCCTCTTCGTGGAGGATGGTCAATTTATTATTTTTGACCTGGTAAGTACAACTTGAGTCCTTGTTGGTGTTCTTCATCATCAAAATCAGAGAAAGACGCAGAAGAGTTTTACCATAGATTCGGGGATTTCGCATAAGGACAATCTTAGATTCTGTTTCAGTCATTGTCGATTTACCAAATAAGTATATCTTTATATAGGCATGACCGGGCTTTTAAAAGACAGGTTGGGTCTAATTGATATTGCGATGAAAAATAGTGGGTTGTTTTTTTTCTTCTTACTTGGTTCGTCCCTTACTACACTTAAATTGGTCGGTCAAGTCAACACGATAACTGCTGGAGGAAACGCCATCGGTGCGGGTGCTGTAAACTTTTCTGTAGGGCAGATTTTTTATCAATACAATAGCGGATCGAATGGTTCTGTGAATGAAGGGAACCAACAACCTTACATAGTCGAATTAGTGACAGGTGTAGAGGAAACAAATATGAATAGAGGAGTAATGGTCTACCCCAACCCAACCACTGACTATTTGCACCTGAAAATTGATTCAACAACCACACTGATTAGACCTTTGTTCGACTTTCAATTAACAGATATGAACGGTAGGCTAATACAGGATGAGACCTCAATAGAAGGGGAGGTTGAAATCTTTATAGGGAACTTGGATAGATCCGTTTACTTTTTAAGGGTGGCTACACAAAATGGAGAAGTAAGAATTTATAGAATTGTTAAAAGGTAGAAACATGAAATACTTTTTTGTATTTTTGATCGCTCTGGTTGGAACAAATATTTTGGCACAAAGTCCACAGCAAATAAGCTACCAAGCAGTTGTACGTGACAGCGAGGATAACTTGGTAAGAAACACCACACTTGGAGTTAGAATTAGTATTTTACAAGGCTCGGCCAGTGGCACTGCAGTGTATACCGAAACGCAGACACCAACAACCAACTCAAACGGATTGGTAAGCTTCCGAATTGGTACTGGATTTTCCACTAATGATTTTTCTGTCATCGACTGGGCCAGTGGGCTATACTTCATTAAAACCGAAACGGACTTAGCGGGTGGGACAAATTATACAATTACCGGTACCAGCCAACTCTTAAGTGTGCCTTATGCACTTCATGCGAGAACTGCCGAAAGCGTGGTAGGCGCAACCACCAATGCGGATGCATTACTGGATAAGTTGTATTCGCTAGGAATAATGAGGGTGCGGGATTTCGATAGCAATTTTTATAATACCATTAAGATAGGCAATCAGGTTTGGATGGCAGAAAACCTTAAAACCACTCACTATGCGGATGGAACACCAATACCATATGTTTCTGGAGAATCCAATTGGGATGCGCTTACCACCACCAGCAAAGCATATTGTTGGTATGATGATGATATAAACAATAAGAATACATATGGAGCTTTGTATACATGGTCAGCAGCTATGAAGGATGCAACCAGTGCTACTGCTAATCCAAGTGGAGTTCAAGGCGTTTGTCCAACGGATTGGCACCTGCCGAGTGATGCAGAATGGACCGAACTTATTAATTATTTAGGGGGGCCTAGTATCGCGGGAGGTAAACTAAAGGAAGCTGGATTATTAAATTGGCTAAGCCCTAATGAGGCTGCCACCAATGAATCGCATTTCACTGCCCTTCCTGGTGGTTACAGGGTGAACGATGGAACATTCGAAAGTCAACAAATTTTAGGTGCCTGGTGGTCATCAGAAGAGTCGTCTACGTTCAATTCGTTTTTTAATTATATGGAAATCACATTGGCAAGTGTGGTTAAAGAAAGCGGTGCAAAAGAGTCTGGTTTTAGCGTTCGATGCGTTCTTGACTGATCTTTGCAAAAAGAAGTCAGATGAGAACCTTCTCAATCAACTAAAAAAACCTCAGTACGATGCCTACAGATTTTTTTTTGCGCCCAAATGGTACACCACTTAACCATTCTGCACACCCGAACCAACAACTAAGAAAGCTGCAAAACAAAAAGCATCAACCGCTCCCTATAATCGAGAGAAAGTAATACAAGGAGAGTAAGATAAATGGTGGGAGTATGAATACTACCCGTTCGATAGGATGATGAGATGGTAAAACGGGAGAATAGACTTTTGGCAACACTCCCCTGAGTGCTTTGTAAATAGTTAAGAATACCTTTCAGCAATAGTGACGGTTAAACCACTTGCTGAAAGGTATTTCTTATTTTTCTACTTCTTGAATGGTGTTCCTTTTCCAAGAACCATCCATTCCAAAGAAACATCTTTGAAAAATTTGGACAACTTGATAATAGTGGAAAGCTTAGGCTCCGTGTCACCACGCAGGAAGCTTCCAGTTTGTCCATGATACAATCCTGCTTTTGCATCTAAGGTCATCACGCGGATGTCATAGTGCTTCAACAGATAAGAAAGACGGTCTTTAAACGTTTTTTTTGACATAATTTTGGCTCATTTAATATTCATAAAGTTAATCAATTCGGATTAAACTTACTCAATGGACACGTAAGAATTCGGGAAATACTTATCTAAATTTTGATGATTGGCATCGATAAAATTTAAGGATATCCCAATTGATTAGCTCGTGATATTCTTCAACATGTTGATAGATAGGTATTTACGTTTAATTTTTTGTTTAATTACCCCTGGATTACTACATCGTAGGGTAAACGAGAATTGTTATGAAAAGTAAAAAAATATTACATCTAAAAAACTGAAAACGCTCTCCTTTAAGCAGATATTAGCAATACCTGATATAAAAATGATCAAATTATGTGCTTTGCCTCCCCAAAATATAGTTGAATAAGGAGCCAGCCAGCTCTTATATACCCCTGATTTAGCAGTTTGTTAACAAAAGATGCCTATGAAAAGCGTTTTGTAGGTGCTATATTGAACCTTACAATCACTAAATCACAAAACATCCAATATACTATGGCAACTTATACGCTGCGTGTCAATGGAAAATCGGTTCAGGTTGATGCAGACCCAGACACCCCGGTGTTGTGGGTGCTTAGAGATTCCCTCGATTTGGTGGGAACAAAATTCGGATGCGGCATTGGTCAATGCGGAGCATGTACAGTTCACCTGGATGGAACAGCTGTGCGCTCTTGCTCACTGCCCGTCTCTGTTGTGGGTGATAAAGCGGTGACTACCATCGAAGGTCTTTCTGATAAGGCAGATCATGCCGTGCAACAGGCATGGCGAGAGCATGATGTACCACAATGCGGCTATTGTCAAGCCGGGCAGATCATGAATGCGGCTGCATTGCTGAGCAGTAACCCTAAGCCTTCCGATCAGGAAATTGATAGCGCGATGCACGGTAATTTGTGCCGTTGTGGTACCTACCTCAAGATCAAAGCTGCTATCAAAACAGCCTCTAGTAAATTATAATACCTCTTAAATTACTGATGCCATGTCAATCATTAAAACAACATATAATAGAAGGTCATTTTTAAAGGCGTCTTTGGCTGGAAGCGGAGGCCTCATGCTGAGTTTCAGCTGGCTCGCTGCCTGTAGCCCATCGGAAGCTACCAGAGCAATGCCCTCAGAGTGGTTTGATCTGAACGCCTACTTGTCCATTTCGGATAATGGTGAGGTGACAATCATGTCACCTAATCCAGAGGTGGGCCAAAATGTAAAAACATCCATGCCCATGATTATTGCGGAGGAGTTGGATGTAAAGTGGGAAGATGTGATTGTAAAACAAGCTCCACTTAATTCAGTGAGCTTTACCAGACAAGTAGCAGGAGGAAGCCAATCCATCAGGCAAGGATGGCAAAGCTTGCGTATGGCAGGGGCTACCGCTCGTGAGATGCTAAAGAACGCAGCTGCAAAGCAATGGAATGTAAGTGCAGCGGATTGCTCAACAGCAGATGGCTATGTGATGCACGGAAGTGATAAATTGAGCTACGGTGAGGTGGCCACTATGGCCGCAGGTATGGAAGTGCCGGAAGAAGTAAAACTGAAAGATCCAACTACCTATAAAATCATTGGAACTGATCGCGGAAACGTGGACATAGATGGAATCATTACAGGGAAACCATTATTTGGACTGGATACTAAAAAGGAAGGCATGCAATACGCAGTGGTGTTAAGACCACCCGCGTTTGGCTTAAAGTTAAAATCGTTTGATGATTCAGAGGCGCGTAAAGTGAATGGAGTGAGTGATGTCATTCAGTTTGGAAGCAAGGTGGCCGTTTTGGCTAATTCTACCTGGGCAGCCATGAAAGGGCAGCGAGCCTTGAAAGCGGAATGGGAAAAAGATACGATGTTAGAAAGCACTTCCTATCATGATAAGACCATGCGGGCCATGCTGGACAAGAAAGCAACAGAGCCTAAGCGATCAGACGGAAATGCCAAGGCACAGTTTGCTAAGGCAGACAAAGTATTTGAAAAAGTATATGAAGCTCCGTTTCTACCACACAATGCAATGGAGCCTATGAATTTCTATGCCAATGTAACGGCTGAGAAAGCTGAGTTTATTGGACCTATTCAAACGCCAGAGCGCACCAGGAGCCAGATTGCAGAGCTGTTGGGAAGACCTGAATCAGAAGTGACCATAGACATGACGCGCATGGGTGGCGGTTTTGGAAGAAGACTCTACGGAGACTTCGCGCTCGAAGCGGCAGAAGTATCCAAGCTGGCCAAAACACCTGTAATGGTTGTGTTCTCAAGAGAGGACGACATGACTGCCGGTACTTATAGGCCAGCCTCTAAATACAAGTTCAAGGCTGCCATTAAAGATGGTAACATGGTAGCTTACCATCTGGTGGGAGCTGGTGTTAACATGGGAAATTCCACAAGAGAAAATAATTTTCCAGCTTCTACATTGGATCATTACCTCGTAGAATCACACAACCTGGAAAGTAATATCACTACAGGTGCATGGCGTGCACCTATCACCAATTTCCTGGCATACGCTGAGCAAAGTTTCTTCGATGAGCTAGCAAGCGAATTGGGAAAAGACCCAGTTCAATTTAGGTTGGATCTTTTTGCCAGAGCGAAAGAAAACCCAGTAGGGGAATTGCAATATGATGTTGATAAGTCTGTAGGCGTAATAAAACTAGCTGCGGAAAAATCCAATTGGGGCAATGCGCCAGAAGGAGTGTATCAGGGCTTTAGCACTTATTATTCGCATAATACGTATGTAGCGGAAGTAGCAGAGGTGGTGATGCAAGGCAACACCCCTGTGGTAAAAAGGGTGGTGTGTGCAATAGACTGCGGAATAGTAGTGAATCCGGTCGCTGCCATTAATCAGGTGCAAGGTGGAGTAATAGATGGAATAGGACATGCCATGTATGGCGATTTCTCTTTTGAGAATGGTCAGCCTCAGACCAAGAATTTTGATAAGTACAGATTGATACGAATGAAGGAAGCACCAGAGGTGGAAGTCCATTTTGTAAAAAGCAACAATGATCCTACGGGATTAGGAGAGCCGGCACTACCGCCAGCGGGAGGGGCTATTGCCAATGCTATTGCCCGTGCTACTGGCAAACGCTTTTACAAGCAACCTTTTATCAAAGAACAAATCATATTGGGATAATCAATATCTAAAACTAAAAAGAGACAGCATCTTCTAGTTTTTCTTTTTCTTCTTCTTGGTGAGAATCTTTTTGTGATTCTGCTTTGGAGCAGAAGGTCTCGTGCCCACAAGTGGCTTACTAGAGCGCTTGGCTTCAAACTTCTTTTTGATTTGTATAATCCTGGCAATTCCAATTTCCGCAGATAAGTAGATTTCATGACGGGTGCCATAAAGATCTGGGGCATCGCTGGTTTGTTTTAGTTGTTCAATGTATTCCTTCTTTCGTGGATCAAACAATCCAAAATTTGCTCTTCCATCAAAGTTCAAACTCCAGTCGTCACTAAGGTCAAAGTCGGAGCGCAGTCCTACTGCCGCAAAAAGTTGAAATGCATTGTATTGATCTTTGCTTACATACTCAAGATTATTTACCTCAGGTACTAACACTCCATCAAACACTTCTGTATAGCCTGGTTCGGATGGTATTAAAACACTAGATGGGTACTTCTGCTTAGATGCAGAATAGGAGATCGTTTCTCTTCCATTGAGCAAATAGGTAAAGTTGATTGCGGCTACTGCGCTTAAGCGGAAGAATGACAGATCATTTAAATGGAGTTTTAAGGCTATCGGCAAATTGAAATAATCCATTTGTACGTCACGCGTGCCTACATCACCACCAACAGTATTCTTAATCAAAAATTGCTGACCAATTTTGGTCAAAGAAGGAGTGAGCACGAACCCGAAGCCTACATGGTCATAACCGTACGTGAAACCTACTGGTGTAGCGCGGATTGTTACCTTACCTTCATAACGAAGGTCTTTATTAAGACCTTCATCAAAGGTGACAGGTACGTTGAAGCCTCCGAACACTCCGAATGACTCTACATTTTGAGCATATCCTGAGTGAAAGGCTGCTATCAATACCAAACTGCAAATATGCCTCATCAACGAGTTGCAAAAGTTTAGGTTCTTAGGATTCAAAAACAATATCAATAGTTGATTTTTAATATCCACAGAATTACAAAACTAAGACAAAAACTGAAACCATAATGAGGTTGCTTAGGGTTGATTTGCCTTATTTTGCGCTTAAATGACATGATTTAGGTTTAAACTCCGTCCTATGACGGGTTAATAACGCTGAAGCAACACATAATGAGGCTTTTAGAGGGTATTTCATTGCGAGAAAACATTTATTGGGGGCTGATCAAGCGCCTGCTTCTTGTAATGGGGTTCTACACCATTTGTAGAATAAGTTTTTACTTATTTAATGTCAGTTTTTTTCCAGATATGACCTGGGGCCGAATGTCCACGATTATGTTGGGTGGATTGAAATTCGATCTGTCGGCAGTACTGTATCTCAATTCGCTTTTCATATTACTTACGATTCTACCGCTTACGGTTAAATTTCACCCTACCTATCAGAAAGTTCTTCATTATATATTCATCATTACCAACGGAATAGGGCTGGCCATCAACATTGCTGATAATGTGTATTACCGTTATGCATTAAGGAGAACAACTGTTTCTGTTTTATCTCAATTTGAGAATGAACAAAACTTTGGAGCATTGTTTTTTTCTTTCCTTGTAGATTACTGGTATGGATTTGCCTTCTTCTTTCTGATGCTTTATTTGTTCATCTGGTTGTCAAAAAAAATCAAAGTATCGGGACCACAGTTTAAAAATAAACTTACATTTTATGGAAGTGCAGTCGTCCTGATGCCTATCATTATTTATCTTTTTGTAGGTGGAGTAAGGGGAGGTTTTCGACATAGCACAAGGCCCATTACCATCAGTAATGCAGCTGAATTCGCTACCATTCCTAAAGACATCAATCTGGTGTTGAACACACCATTTGCATTGATGCGCACAGCAAAGGCAAATGTGATAGAGAAAGTGAACTATTATGGTTCCGAGGAAGAACTCTCTAAAGTATATACACCGGTCCATGTGCCTTCTGATACTGCGAAATTCAAATATGATAACGTTGTGATCATCATATTGGAAAGCTTCTCCAAGGAGTTTGTAGGAGCGTACAATAAAAATATGGGTATAGAAAACTATCAAGGGTATTCCCCCTATATCGATTCGCTGATTGGAAAAAGTTTGACATTTCAATATCCTCTTTCCAATGGAAGGAAATCAATTGATGCTATGCCTTCTGTGATTTGCAGCATACCATCAATAGAAGTCCCTTATGTGCTTTCTCATTACTCAGGCAATAAGGTGAGCAGCCTCGCAACTTTGCTGAAGGAGAAGGGGTATTCTACCTCTTTTTTTCACGGAGCGCCTAATGGTTCAATGGGACTTCAGGCATTCGCTAATCTTTCGGGCTTTGACACGTATTATGGAATGACGGAATATGATAACGATGACGACTTTGATGGTATTTGGGGAATATGGGATGAAAAGTTTCTACAATACTTTGCCAATACACTGAATACATTTAAAGAACCCTTCTATTCCACATTATTTACGGTTACATCACATCCTCCTCACATTCTTCCGGAGGAATACAAGGATAGGTTTGAAGGTGGCCCATTACCCATTCACAAAACAATAGAGTATACGGATTATTCCGTCAAGCGATTTATGGAGACAGCTTCAACAATGCCGTGGTTTAAAAACACATTATTTGTGTTTACTGCGGATCATGCAACTGCTGCAATAAATTATCAGGTCTACAATTCCTCTTGGGGATACTATTCTATTCCATTGTTTTTTTACCAGCCTGGAAGTGACTGGTCATCTTTTTCAGATGGCATCGTGCAGCAGATTGATATTATGCCTTCAGTGCTTGGATATTTGAATTATGATAAGCCTTACATGGCCTATGGTAGGAATATCTTCGATCCTTCAGTAGAGCCATATGCTTTCAATTATGCCGATAATGTGTATCAGGCATTTATTGGTAATTACTTGCTCCAGTATGATGGTGAAAAGTCGGTGGCGTTGTACGATTTCAAAAACGATAAAGGATTGAAATCTAACCTGGTCAATGATCTTCCTGAAATTGTGGAAAGAATGGAGATCAAATTGAAGGCATTTATCCAGCAGTACAATAACAGGATGGTGGATGATAACCTCACACTGGAAGGGCCACAATCGGGCCCAAACAGGGTGGGTAAATAAATTTTCAAAAACGCATAGGGGGGATTCAGCAGTTGGTTGTCTTATTATCAAAACAACCAAAAAATGACTTTTATGCGATTTTTCAAGCCTTTTACATCAATTTTGATACTGATTGTTGGATTAGCTTCCTGTGATGTCCGTGAGGATCCAGGTCCCATTCAATACAACGAGCAGCCATTTGCAGTAGCAGATTTCGACCGCCTCGATATAGGCGATGCCATGTTTGTTACTATCACCAGAGGTAATTTGTTTTCCGTTTCTGCAAAAGGAGACAGGAGAAATCTCGATGACCTTGAGGTCTTTAAAGTGGGGAATACATTGGTGACAAAATTTACTAAAAACCGAAACAGGAAACACACCACGTATATTACGATCACAATGCCTTCACTGGTATCGGCAGATTTTTATGGAGCAGCAACAGCCTATGTGAGTGGCTTTGAAGAGGAGAGCTTTACTATCAATTTGTCGGGAGCTTCATTTGCGCAGGTGGATATTGCAGCAGATATCAGTAGGGTTAATTTGTCTGGAGCATCTAACCTGACACTGGCAGGAACTTCAACGACTGTTGTTAGTGAATTGTCTGGTGCTTCATTGTTTAAGGCCTATAATATGGAAGTGGAAGACCTCAATGTGAAAGCATCTGGTGCCAGTCATGCTTATGTGAAGGCCAGTAAAACCCTAACAGCGGAAGCAAGTGGCGCAAGCTCAATATTGTATAGGGGAGAGGCAACTGTATCCTCTACTGCCACAGGCGCAAGCTCGATTATCAAGGACTAGAATTTATAAATTCAAAGTTCAAGGTTTAAAGTTCAATATTGAATTTTAAACCTTGAATTATTTAAGCCAGGTTGTGATAAACCACCTGTACATCTTCATCTGCTTCAATGGTAGTAACACATTCCATCACATCATCTTGTTCAGCTTCAGATAATTCTTTGGTAGTAGTAGGGATGTATTGAAGTTCAGAACTGATGGCTTCAATGTTACTGGATTCAATAAACTTCTGCATGTTGCCAAAGTCAGTAAACTTCGTGTAGATGGTAATCTGATCTTCTTCCTGTTCTATTTCTTCTGCGCCAGCATCAATCAGTTCCAACTCCAGTTCGTCCAGATTGATAGCATCTTTTGCAAATTTAAAAACACCTGTTCTTTCAAACATAAAAGCCACTGATCCGGAGTTTCCCATACTGCCCCCTTTTTTTGAAAAGTGTAGACGGATATTAGCTACCGTTCGTGTTGGGTTATCTGTTGCGCACTCTACAAGCACAGGCACACCATGAGGTGCATAGCCCTCGTAGGTCACTTCAAGAAAATCTTTCTCTTCTTTTGACGATGCTCTTTTGATGGCAGCATCCACTCTGTCCTTGGGCATGTTGGCACCCTTGGCATTTTGAATGGCCAGCCTGAGTCGGGGGTTATTTTCAGGCAATGGGCCCGCCAGTTTTACAGCTATTGAAATCTCTTTCCCTATGCGTGTAAATGCTTTGGCCATGCGGTCAAAGCGCGCAAACATTTTGTGCTTCCTTTTTTCAAAAATGCGTCCCATAATTAAAATCCCTTTTTGAGTGCTGTAAATTTAAGTGTCTGGGCGGAAATAGGAAATATAAACCTATGCCTGTTTATATCCTTTCACCTTTGACCACATTATGGGATGTCAACCTTAGGCTATTCTCTCGTTTTCTTTTCTAAATAACTCCTTTTTCTCCTCCAGCTTGCTTGGCCTTACAAACGTCATCTCATAGGCCTCTCTCCATGATTTGGAATTTTTAATGTCCTTTACAATATCCATCCATTCATGAAAACACAGGTATACTGGATTGTAGGACTTTATTGGTTTTGTAATGCCATAGTCAGCCTTTTCTTCTTCCCCTTGAAATGTTCCAAATATTCTATCCCAAATAATGAACGTGGATCCATAATTTTTATCCAGGTACTTATCGTTGCGCGCATGGTGCACACGATGATGTGATGGGGTAGTAAAAATGTACTCGATAGGTCTGGGTAGTTTCCTAATGTATTCGGTATGTATCCAGAACTGATAGAGCACTGCTATCTGGTGACAAATAAAGAATACCACCGGATGAAATCCAGCCAGCGCTACTGGAATAAAGAAGATGATTTTAATGTGTTGTGTCCATCCCAGTCGGAAGGATACAGACCAGTTGTACTTTTCAGAGGAGTGGTGCGTGACGTGTGTAGCCCACCAGAATCTGTTTTCATGCGCTACCCTATGCGCCCAGTACCTCCAAAAATCAATCCAAATGAAACACAAAATGAATGCCCACCATATATAAGGTATACTCCAGGGTACCAAATTGTAAAAAAACAATACGATACCAAATGTGATGATTTTAAGAGCAGCGCTTATGGCCACATTACCCAATCCAATAATTGTGGCAGCTACGGTATCTTTACCATCATAATATTTTCTTTTCTTTATATAGCTGATTATCCATTCGATGGCTACCAAGGATATCATAACAGGTGCTGCGTACAAAATTATATTGGGGAGATCCATTGATAGTACTTGTTCAATGGTCAGTTTTTCTTTAGTCATGCGGCTTACTTAGCAGAGAATCTTTCTTTAGGCTCACTAGGTTAATAACAATGGTACTGCTTCGATGATTCAATTAATAATTTATTGTACATTATTATCCTATTTACTTCTATAGTGGCATTATTTTGCTCCTTAAGTGATAGAATAATTTACTAACCAAATTTCTGAACGATTGTTTTTTGAAAAAATATCTAATTAACCTACTAGTTGTTAGCCTTGGTGTAACTTCAATAAGTGGGTTTGAGTAAGTACCGGAATGTAAACATGACTATGATGAAACAAAATACTTTTTTGGTGATACTTCTATTTTACACATTGATTTTTTCTCTATCAATCGCCAATACCTTCGGGCAGGAGAAGAAACTTTTTCAAATAAGAACGATTACGGCCGGTGTTTCTCTTACAGATTTAAGTGATACTGCATCCATAGAATCGGCTATTCAATTCTTGTTAGAGGCAAGAGAAGAGTTTAAGAGCAAAGGCTATGAGGTTCAAACGCTTAGAGTTTCTACCCAGCCACTCTATCAATACCTTAATGGAAAATCGTATGATGAGGCCCTTCCTTATCTCGTTAAATTGGATGAGCTTATTAAAAAGTATAACATGATTCTTTCCATTGGTCCCATCATGAAGGAAGATTACCCGGACTTTGATATTCCGGATTGGGCGGTCAAGTTAATCAACAGTACGGAAACGATAAGTTTCAGCATATCTATTGCGGATAAAGATAAAGGTATTTTGGGTAATGGCGTTCATCAGGCAGCGTCCACAATTGTCGCGATCGCCAATAGTACAAAAGGAGGGGAAGGGAACTTTAGATTTACTGCATCTGCCAATTGCGCGCCCGGTATACCTTTCTTTCCAGCAGCGTACCATCAAGGAAAGAATAGTTTTGCTATCGGAATCGAATCTCCCAATATTCTAACTGATGTGTTCAGAAAAGGACCTGAAGATAAAGTGAAGGAAAACCTGAAGCTGGAATTGGAAAAAGTAATGAAACCAATTGAAGCCATAGGGATGTCGCTGGCAAAATCTAAAAAATGGCTATACGATGGTATTGATACATCAGCAGCACCTGGACTGGACGCAAGTATTGGTGAGGCCATTGAAGAGCTAACAGGACAACCTTTTGGAAGTGCCTCTACCTTAAACGCATGTGCCATGATTACCGATGTTCTTAAGGGCGTGGATGTAAAAAGATGTGGGTACTCCGGTTTAATGCTACCAGTTATAGAAGACAAAGTACTGGCACAACGGGCAAGTGAGGGTAGGTTTAGCGTACAGGAACTTTTACTTTACTCATCTGTATCCGGCACAGGCCTTGATGTTGTTCCTTTACCTGGAGAAACCACAATCACCACTATTGAAAACTTATTGATCGATGTCGCTGCTCTATCGCTAAAGTATACCGATAAAGCTTTGTCAGCACGATTGTTTTTAATTCCAGGAAAGAAAGCGGGAGAGATGGTATCGTTTGAAAATCCGAACCTTACCTCTTGCCGGGTGATGAAGATAGAGTGACTTAAATCTTTCCTCTTTGTTTTCCATTAACAGAGTAATTCCCATCCTTGTCAAAATTGATGACAATACGGCTTACTTCTTTTTTGTTATCATCATAAAAAGAGATGATGTGATGATGACCAGGGAACTGATCAACCAAGTCATCGTTGTACCCTGCATCAATTTGAAATACTAACTTTCCTTTAAGTTTTTTGCTGAATACCATTTTTTTATCAGCTTGAAAAACTTTTAACCGTGCTTCATTGTCATTGATTTTATCAATCGAAACAGACAAAACCACATAAGGGGTGGGGCCTGGCATGTTTCGCTTTTTGTATTCCCTGCTGGTGTCATCAAAATTATAGGTGTTACCAGCTGCGGGCGGTCTTTGCTTGAATGACAAGTCAAGTTCAATAGTGAACTCATCATCTGCTTTGTAGGGTACCTCCTGCAAGCTTAGGAAGCTGGATAAAATTATCAATACAATGTACATGGGCTAACTACTAACTTTATAATGGCAAGTTAAGAAAAAACGATCTAAGTCTTAATGCCAAATTGCTTCTACCTACAATAGGGGTATATCATGCTATTGAATTTCACTACAAGTAATTAACAGTTCACAACACCTACCTGCGGAATGACTTCTTGTGCCTTTTTTTAAGCAACATGTTTATTCATTTTGAAAGCTGTAAAAACTTCCATCATATGTTTCAGAATTATCTAAAAATTGCGTTTCGATCATTATTAAGAAGTAAGACCCATTCTATTATTAATATTCTGGGGTTAGGCATTGGGATTGCATGTTGCATTTTGATTGTCCTTTTTATAAAAGATGAGTGGACTTTTGATACTTTCCACGCTAAGGCTGACAAAATATATCGGGTTTGGGCGCGTGAAGATTATGGAAAAGATGAAGTCTTTTTTTATACGGTTACACCATTTCCAATGGGGCCAACCCTTAAAGCAAATTTTGCTGAAGTAGAGTATCAAGTAAGGGTAAATAACATTGGCCCTCAGGTGAAAGTGGGTGAAGATTTGTTTTCTGAACAAGTTACGATTGGTGGGCAGGATCTTTTTAAGGTTTTTGATTTTCCAGCAAGCAAGGGTGAAACGGCAACAGCGCTTTCAGGTGCCAATAATGTTGTCCTGTCAGAGCGGATGGCTTTAAAGTATTTTGGTGATAGCGACCCCATAAACAAAGTCATAGCCATTCAACTTGGTGATGATTTTCAGGATTTTGCTGTTAAGGCTGTTGTAAACAACCTTCCCATCAATTCAAGTATCCAGTTTGATATTCTTATTTCAGACCTGAACTACCCTAAACTGTATAGCGAGCGATCCTTAACCTCTGGATGGTTCAACATTACCCCAGAAACGTATGTCTTGTTAAGAGATGATGCTGAGGTGAATCAATTGGAGAGTAAACTCCAGCCATTCATGAAGAATGTATTGGGAGATGATTTTGATGCGAAATATGAAGTGGGATTGCAACCACTTACTGATATACACTTGAACACTTACTATCCGGCAGGAATTGCTCCTGTCAGTAATCCGCGATATGCGAGTATTTTAGCTGCCATTGCGTTACTTATTCTTTTTGTAGCATGTATCAATTTTGTAACGCTATCAGTAGGCAGATCGATAAAGCGAGCAAAGGAGGTAGGAATAAGAAAGGTTGTAGGTGCTGAACGCAAGCATGTGATATTTCAATTCATAGGTGAAGCAGTAATTGTAACAATAATTTCTCTCGTTGTTGGGATTTTACTTTCATACTTGAACTTACCCTTATTCAACGATCTTGCGGGTAAGCAATTAACGATGGAGGCCAATGGGTTCATGCTTCTTGTTGCCCTTATCACTATAATAATTATTGGATTGTTTGCAGGCAGCTACCCAGCATTTGTATTGTCTGGTTTTAGACCCGTATCTATTCTAAAAGGAAATATTACCACAGGAAGCAGTAAGCATGGATTAAGAAAAATCTTGGTGGGTGTTCAATTGGTGTTGGCCATTTTTTTGATTTCGAGTACCCTCGTCATGCGGGATCAATTGGAATACCTTCAAAACAAGGACATGGGGTTTAATAAGGAACAGTTGATGGCAGTTCAGCTTAATGTGCCTGGAAACTTTCGATTGACAGAGCGGATCAGGAAGGGATTTGAAATAGCACAACCTTTTAAAAATGAATTGGCCAAAGTGAGTGGAGTATCTCAGGTATTTGCTGCATCACATGATTTTGGTAATGGCAGCTGGACGAATATTGGATTTACAGATGAGAATGAAACCTACCGCACTTTCAATATGAATGTAATTGATGCCGATTACCTTTCATCGATGAATATTGAATTGGCCAGCGGAAGGAATTTTTCCGAAGAGAATACCTCTGATCCAAGAAGGTCGGTAATCGTAAATGAAGCTTTAGTGAAAAGTTATTCCATGAATGATCCGATTGGCAAGAGGTTGCCTGGGAAGAATTTTGAGGACCATGAAATTATTGGAGTGGTCAAAGATTTTAATTATTCATCACTGTACACAAGTGTTGAGCCCTTGGTATTGGTGATGGATGTTCAGGTGATCGCGGCTGGGATTGAAAACATAAGTATTGAAAGTAACCCTACTCCAAAATTATTGGTGCGATTGCAACCTGGAAATATGAACGCAACGATTGATGAGATAAAGAGTGTATGGGATCAACTTACAAATGGTGAGGAGTTTGCATTTGCTTTTGTAGACGAGGCCATGGCAGCGCAATATCGCAATGATCAAAATTTGGGAAAGATAATTTCTATAGCTACCGCGTTGGCGATGCTGATCGGTGGATTAGGATTATATGCGTTGGCATCACTTGCCATGCAAAACAGAACAAAGGAGATTAGTATTCGAAAGGTGATGGGTGCTACGGAACGATCTCTTTTGGCATTGTTGTCAAAGGATTATTTGTACCTGGTAGGGATTAGCCTCTTGATTTCAGTTCCTATTACTTACTTAATCATGTCAAATTGGTTGCAGTCATTTGAATACAAAGTAGTAATCAGTTGGAGTGTATTTGTATTTGCAGGAGGTGTTTCTTTGTTGGTTGCCATCATTACAATAAGTTATCAAGCTATTAAAACAGCATGGTCGCAGCCTGCTAAGACGCTTAAGTACGAGTAGGTTTGCAACTTTTTTGTATAAAAGGAGTAAACCCTATAATAATAATCCCAGCAAGCAATGATAAAGAGCTACCTTAAGTCAGCGTTCCGCAACTTTGTTAAGCATAAATCTTTCACTTTTCTCAATGTCATCGGGCTTTCTCTCGGTATTGCTGCCTGTATGCTCATTTTGCAATATGTGAAGTATGAAAAGAGCTATGATACCTTCCATAGCAAGGCTGAAAATATTTATAGGGTTCAGTATAATGATTGGCAAAGCGGCAAATTGAGATTTGAATGCGCAGCTGCAGTTCCTGCTGTTGGGCCGGCATTGAAAAACAACTTCCCTGAGGTACTTCGATTCACTAGGCTTTATCCCGTCAGTGGGGTGATAGCTTATGAAAGCCCTGACAGAGGATTAATTTCTTTTTTGGAGGAGAAGATGCAAATCACCGACTCATCCGTATTTGATGTATTTGACTTTGAACTTATCCAGGGCAATAAAAAAGAGGTGCTGTCTGGCCCCGGGAAAACTGTGATCTCGCAAAGTGCTGCCAAAAAATATTTTGGAGATGATGATCCCATAGGTAAAACTATTGAATGGGATGGTGATATAAGATTTGAGGTAACGGGAGTTTTTGAAGATATTCCAGATAACTCTCACATTAAGTTTGATTTTATGCTTTCCTATCAAACTTTAAATGACAGAACAGATAATGGCTCTGAAACTTCGTGGGGATGGTACGATTTTAATACCTACGTGCTCCTTGAACCAGGAACAAACGTAAATATACTTCAGGCAAAATGGGATGACTTCCTTTACAAAACCAGAGGCGAAGACTGGGAGAAATACAACCGGAAACAGGAGTTTATATTACAACCCATCCTTGACATTCACCTTTATGCCAATTTATTACAAGAATCGCAACCGGAGGAGCGAGGTGATGGAGACGCTGTGTACGCGCTTACTTTTATAGCATTATTTATTCTGATCATTGCCTGGGTTAACTATGTGAATCTGGCAACAGCCAAATCATTTGATAGGGCCAACGAAGTAGGGGTGAGAAAAGTAATGGGCGCAGTGAAGAATCAATTGGTTTATCAATTTCTGTCTGAAGCACTACTAGTAAATTTACTTGCGGCCTTATTAGCGCTAGCCATTGTCTGGGTAGCATGGCCCTTCTTTGCTGATCTTTCAGGTCGTAGTATCCCTATGGAGTACATATTACAAAAGGATTTTTGGACATTGCTTGGAGTACTGTTTTTAGTGGGAGCGATTTTGTCAGGGTTTTATCCGGCCATTATTCTTTCTTCTTTCAAACCGGTAGCTGTATTGAAAGGAAAAGTGATGAGAACTGCCCACGGCAGCTTGTTAAGAAAATCACTTGTAGTATTTCAATTTGTAGCATCCGTAGTGTTGATTAGCGGGTTATTGGTTGTTTACCAACAATTGAGTTTTATGCGCAATCAGGATTTAGGAATTGATATTAATCAAACATTAGTAGTGAGAGGCCCGGGAGCCACTGACTCTACCTATGCACAAAAGATGGAGAGCTTTAAAGCAGAAGCTTTGTGGATAGCAGGTGTAAAAAGCATGACAGCATCCACCAACGTACCCGGTGATGAAATATTTTGGGCAAGTGGAATCAGGAGATTGGTTGGTGGACCTGAATCATCCATTTCAGGTTATACAGTGGGTATCGATCAGGATTACATTAAATCTTTTGACCTGGAACTAGCCGCAGGAAGGGGATATGATTTACGATTCACTAACGATGAGAATTCTATTATTCTTAATCGGGCCATGTCTGATGCATTGGATTTTGAAAGTCCAGAAGCTGCTATTGGTCAGATGGCAGTTTATTCTGGAGATACTTTGGAAATTGTGGGTGTGCTGGAAGATTATCACCAAATGTCTTTGAAGGAGACGGTTACTCCTTTACTCTTTTTATACACACCTCGGTTTTCCCAATTCTATGCTTTTAAAATTGATAGTGAAAATCCTCAGGAGATTTTGGCTTCATTAGAGGAGCCTTGGAATACTTTTTTCCCAGGAAACCCAATAGACTATTTCTTTCTGGATCAATTTTTCAATAGACAGTATGAAAGTGACAGACAGTTTGGTCAGGTATTTGGTTTATTCACAATGCTTGCAATTTTCGTTGCCTGCCTTGGCTTGTTTGGTTTAGCCTCCTTTATGACCATTCAAAGAACAAAAGAGATTGGCATAAGGAAAGTATTAGGGTCTACCGTGCCCAATATTGTTTTGCTTTTATCCAAAGGGTTTATTCAGTTAGTGCTGATTGCCAATATTATCGCCTGGCCTTTGGCCTGGTATTTAATGGATGCCTGGCTGCAAGGGTTCCCCTATCATATTGAAATAAATCCGCTTCTTTTTGTTGGGGCTGGACTAGGGGTGATTTGTATAGCGTTTTTATCAGTTGGATTTCAAACGCTTAAGGCTGCGACCCTCAATCCCGCTCAAACTTTGAAGTACGAATAGTTACTGATCCAGGTGGAGCACAGTGTGGAGTAACACATTGGCTCCTTTTTCAATTTGTTCGGGGCTACTGTATTCATCCACCGCGTGACTGACTCCATTCTTTGATGGAATAAAAATCATTGCGGCAGGATATTGTGTTCCCAGTATTTGTGCATCATGTCCCGCACCGCTGTGCATCTTGTACGATGAATAGTCCAATTGCTGGCAGCTTTTGTCAATAGCATCAACTACACCTTTATTGAACGTGATTGCAGGCACATTGACCAACACCTCTTTTTGCACTGCTATATGCGCAAAGGATTCATCCGTGCTCATAAAGTTTTCAAGTTGAGTGATAGCCTGCTGTAAGTTAGCGTCACTAAGGTTACGCATGTCAAGAGTAGCTACAACATCTTCAGGTACTACGTTAATTGCGTTTGGTTTTACATCTATCGATCCAATGGTAATGAGTTGGCTGTCTATTTCAGTGCACAACTCTCTTGCAAAACAGGACAGCTTACTCAACGCATAAAACGCATCTTTCCTTGCATATAATGGTGTAGTTCCAGCATGGGCACTTTTGCCTTTGAGAGTAAGTTTTAGCCAATGAATGGCCTGTACTCCCTGCACTATTCCAATGTCAATTTTCTTTTCTTCCAGAATAGGGCCTTGCTCGATGTGGATTTCTATAAAATGATTGTAAGGTATTGTTCCACATTTCATTTTTCCGTTGTAGCCAATTTCTTTCAGTGCATTACTAACAGTTATTCCGTTTTTGTCTTCAGCTTTTAAATAATTGCTTACTTCATTGGGGTTGGCATGAGCAAGGCTGCCCATCATGTCTGGGAAAAAACGGACACCTTCCTCGTTGGTGTAATTGGCCACCACCAATGTGCTATTAAGTTTAATATTATTTTCTATCAGCGTTTGCGCAACCTCAAGGGCACCCAATGCCCCTACCGGGCCATCATATCGTCCACCGGTAGGCACGCTGTCCAGGTGAGAACCAATTCCGATACACCTATCTGTATTTTTTCCTTTTAAGATGCCGAACATATTACCGATCTCATCGATCGCTATTTCAAGCCCTAACGCTTCCATCCATTGTCTGAACAAATCTCTGGCCGCCTTGTCTTCAGATGTGAGTGTTAAACGTTTTACTCCGCCAGAAGTGAGTGCTCCAAATTGAGCCATCTGCTCAATTCTTTTGTTCAGACGGGCTGAGTTGATTTTGTAATTCATGGTTTGTGTTTGAAACTTAAAAAGAATGAAGTGCCTTGTCCTACCACTGAACTCACCTTAATGGTTCCTCCGTGCAGACTCATAATTTGTTTGGATAAACTTAGTCCTATACCAGATCCTTCTTTTTTGGTGGAGAAGAATGGAACAAAGATCTCATTGAGTTCTTTCTCTGGTATTCCTTTACCATTGTCTGTTACTTCTATGAAGATGCGATTATTTTTTTCATATCCTTTCAATGAAATCAAACCAGTATCTTTTCCATTGATGGCCTGGATACTGTTAGTAACTAAATTAATAAGTACCTGTTCAATAAGTTTAGGGTCGGCTTGGACGGTAAGTTGGGGAGGGGCTACCCCCACTTCGAATTCAATGGATTTGACTCCTTCAGTGTGTTGCTGCATCAACTGGATAATTTCTTCCAGCATTTCCTTCACAACAACTGACTCTATAGAAGGTTGAGGCACCTTGGTTAATTTTCTATACGTGTCAACAAAGCTAAGCAGCCCTTCGCTGCGCTTGTGAATAGTCTTTAAAGAAAAGCGAATGTCTTTGATAGTTTCCTCCTGAATTTCATTCACTTGCTTCTGCTTTCCTTCTTTGTCTTCGAGTACGGTTTGCATAGTCTCTGTGAGTGAAGCAATCGGGGTTACGGAGTTCATGATCTCATGAGTTAAAATGCGAATCAACTTATGCCATGCTTCAATTTCCTTTTGTTCTATTTCAGAATTGATATCCTGAAAGGTAATAAGCTTATAAGGCTTATCAAGAATAATGGGAGTGCGAATATCTACTGCAAATGTTTTCTTCTCTCCATTAACGGTAAATTGCATTAGGCTTCTGGCATTGTCACCTAATCCATCGATGCGTTCAGCAAAGTCCGGATTCAATTGCCGTACTAATTTCCAGTTTTTTGCCCCGGGTATTCCGGCCAACTGTTCCGCCATGGGATTGATGATGGTGATGGTGCTTTCGTTTTCAAGGGATATGATTCCAAACTGGAGTTGTTTAACAAGTGTTTGCAGGAAATGATACTGTGCTTCTTTTTCAATTTTTACATCTTTATAGGCTTGGATGATTTCCATCATGCTGTGCTGTAGTTCTTTGAAAGATTTACCCAAAGGAGGTTCGCGGAATGTTATAGAAAAGTCAGAGTGACGAATAGCTAAAAATAAACGTGCTAATTCTCTGTTGGTGTGGTTGACAAATCGAATGAGTTCAGCGATTTGAATAATGAGAATGACAAATAGGATAATTTGATTGAAGAATAAGCGTGTATCACCAAAGATTACTGAAAGCACAATGACATTGAAAAGCAGAAGTACGATTCTGACAACAATGAGGAATGTAAATTTCTTATAAAACATAAGGTTAGATCTTATATTTTTTCATCCTTCTATACAAAGCAGTACGTGTCATTCCGAGCGAACGTGCTGTTTTGCTTACATTTCCTTCATGCTTATCCAATGATTCAAGGATAAATAATTTTTCCATTTCGTCCATTGTAAGCTGCTGCGTTGGCTCCTGCGACTTTGCCGGTATACTGTTAATTAGTAAGTCTGCTGAGTGAATTACTTTTCCGTCCGTCAAGATTACAGCTCTTTCTATGGCATGTTGTAGTTCCCTGATATTACCAGGCCAGGGATACTTTTTCAATTTCGCGAAAATAGCCTTATCGATCTTTATTCCTTGGCGTTTATATTTCTTGCCATACATTTCAAGAAAATGCTGAACCAGCACATCCATATCTTCTTGTCTTTCTCTTAGAGGAGGCACTCTGATTTCTACAGTATTGATGCGATACAATAAGTCTTGCCGAAACTTTTTTTCGTAGATCATATCGTACAAAGGCATGTTGGTGGCACATATTAGCCTAAAGTCTACGCTGATCTCTTTGTTGGACCCAACCCGTTGGATTTTTCGTTGCTGCAAAACAGTTAAAAGTTTGGATTGAAGGGGGAGGGAGAGATTGCCAATCTCATCAAGAAAGAGCGTTCCTCCCGATGCGATTTCGAACCTTCCTGGCTTATCCTGTTTGGCATCAGTAAAAGCACCTTTTACGTGACCGAAGAGCTCGCTTTCAAAAAGTGACTCGGTGATTCCTCCCAGATCAACACTTATAAATACTTTATCCTTTCGAAGAGATTGCCGATGAATGGCCCGTGCTACCAACTCCTTACCAGTTCCATTCTCACCCAAGATCAACACGTCTGCCTCTGTGCCCGCTACGCGGTCGATCAATTCATGTACACGTTGTATGGCAGTAGAATTACCAACGAAATCAGTAAAGCCAACGTCAAGATCACTACTCAACTTTTCCTGTGTTAGCTTTACTTTTTCAAGCTCTATTTTAGATCGCCTCAGTTGAATAGCGGCCATGATGGTACCTAAAAGCTTTTGATTCTTCCAGGGCTTAAGCACAAAATCAGTCGCTCCGCTTTTCATGGCTTTTACTGCGAGATCTACTTCACCATAAGCAGTAATCAAAATGACAACCGCTTGAGCATCCAATTTCAGGATTTGATCCAACCATTGAAAGCCCTCCTCTCCATCGTTAATTCCCTTGCTGAAATTCATATCCAGAAGGATGACGTCAAAATCCTGCTGAGTCAGCAGGGGTAGTATATTTTCCGGATCCTCTTCAATAACGACATTTGAGAATTCCTGTTTCAAGAACATTTTGGCCGTTTCCAGCACATCCCGGTCATCATCTACGATAAGAATATTTCCTTTGGTCATCGCCTTTCACATCACTGATGAGTCAATGTAGCTAATTGTAACAATATCACACATTAATGTGTATCGATTTTGTTACACATATTTTCCAGGAGTGAACAGTGATTTTGGTTAAATACCTGATTATTAGTATGTTAAATTCGTGGCATGTTTATAGTCTAAGAGAGAGATAATAAAGGAAAAAGTATGATTATCAATCTGATTAAAGTAGCCTTCCGAAATTTCTTCAGAGAGAAATTTTATACGCTTCTTAATGTGGCTGGTCTGGCGGTAGGTATTGCGGTCTCCATGCTTATTGGCATTTACATCCTTAATGAATTGAGTTATGATCGTTTTCATTCCAAGGCTGACCGTATTTATAGATTGATTTCCCATCTCGAGATGGGTTCGAATAGTTTCGATGGGAATGCAGTTTTTCCGCCACTGGGGGCCACGCTTAAAGACAACCTGCCTGAGGTGGAGTATTCGGTGCGCATCTCACAACCTACTGACTTATTGGTGAAGGTGGATGACATTGCTTTTTTTGAACAGAATATATATTTCGCTGATCCGGATTTCTTTAAGGTTTTCGACTTTAAACTCCTTGCTGGTGATCCAACAACAGCTATAGCAAAAAGATATCAGGTAGTTTTAACACCTACTTTGGCTCAGAAGTATTTTCAATCTAGCGATTGGTCTTCCATAGTTGGAAAATCAATTTTGATGGGGGACGACCTTTATCTGGTAACGGGTATTGTGGAAGAAACCCCCTCGAATGCTCACTTTCATTATAATGCCATTGGTGCTATAGAGTCGACAAGAATAGGAAGGCAACGTGATTGGGATAGTATGAACACCAGCACGTACTTGTTGCTTAATGAAGGAGCCAATGTAAGCACACTAGTTGCTAAATTCCCTGAACTCATTGAAAAGCAAAACCCGGGGTTTTTAGATTTACCTAAGCAGGGAATAAACTTGAGTTTTAGTACTCAGTCTTTGACGTCCATTCATCTCCATTCTAATGTGCAGGGTGAGTTTGAACCAAATGGAGATATTATTACCCTTTACATATTCGCCATAGTTGCTATGGTGGTATTGTTATTGGCTTGTGTCAATTTCATTAACCTGACCACGGCAAGATCGGCCAACCGTGCAAAGGAAGTGGGCGTGAGAAAGGTATTGGGCTCTGGTACGAACCAACTGGTAAGGCAGTTTATGCTGGAGTCTACCATTGTCGTTGCAGTGTCAACATTGATTGCATTGGGATTTGTGGAGTTGGCCAGAATACCATTTGCTGCATTGACAGGAAAGGAACTAGCATTTGGGGTGTTATTGGAGCCAACAGGTATAGGCCTTCTGTTAGTTTTCGTTGCACTGCTAGGTTTATTTGCTGGTAGTTATCCTTCATTTTTTATGGCAGGATTGAAGCCATCCTTGGTATTGAAGGGGGATATCAGATCAGGTTTTAAAAGTAGCAAGTTGAGGAATGGACTAGTAATGCTTCAATTCACCATTTCTATTGTACTTATCATTTCCACGCTAATGGTTCAAAAACAATTGGACTTTATGAGGTCTAAGAAACTGGGTTTTGATAAAGAAAATGTTGTGGTGTTGAGCAATGCTGATCGTCTTGATAGCCAGGAAGCTTTTACAAATGGGTTAAGACAGTTACCAGGTGTTCAAATTGCAGGTAGTTCAGAGTACAGGCCTTTTTCATCGTATAATGGGACAGCAGCAGTCACTGAAGAAGATAAGGAGAATAGAAAATTGATAAGTACAGCTCTCGTTGATTATGATTATGCTACAGCGTTAAAATTAGAGTTCATTGAGGGAAGAAATTTTTCCAGAGATTTCCCTTCGGATTCAACAGGAATAATGCTCAATGAGGTAGCCGCTAATTATCTTTTTGAAGGAGATCCTCTCGGTAAGAAGGTGTATTTAGAAATTGACACCACAAGTCTGGCGCTGAATGTAATCGGAGTTATTAAAGACTTTAACTATCAGCCATTGAAAAACGAAGTTACTCCATTGGTATTTGTACTTAGCAAGAACCAACCCAACCTCTATGTTAGATTGAATCCAGGTGACTATAAGGAATCTCTTACACAAATTGAGACCTTATGGAATAAGCATGCTGATATAGTGTTCGAGTATTCATTTTTTGACGACAGTTATAATAATTTATTTAAAGAAGAATCCAGGATCGGCTTTATGTTTTCAGTTTTTACTGGTCTTGCGCTATTCATAGCCTGTCTGGGATTGCTGGGGCTAGCAGCTTACATGAGCGAACAGCGCAGTAAAGAGATGAGTATTAGAAAAGTGTTAGGTGCTACTTTACCTCAAATTGTAGTTCTGTTTTCAAGGGATCTCACCCGGCTTATCCTATTGTCATCACTTTTAGCTTTCCCAATTGCCTACTATGGAATGGATGCGTGGCTATCGACTTATGCTTATCGTACTCCAATGAGCGCGTCTTTATTTATAGTATCCAGTATCCTGGTGTTGTTGGTCGCCTTTCTCACCATAAGTTACCAATCCATAAAAGCTGCTTTAGTTAATCCAGTTGAATCCTTAAAAAACGAATAAACTATGTGGCGAAATACGATCAAATCTTCGTTAAGATCTCTTCTCAAGAACAGGAGTCATGCATTAATCAATCTGGCTGGACTTTCATTGGGGATTTCTTCGGCCATTATTCTTTTTTTGGTGGTGAGGTTTGAATTGAGCTTTGATGACTATCATAAAAATAAGGACAGTATATACCGAGTAGTGAGGATAGACAATCAGGAATATAGATCAAGCGCTACTTATCCGCTCATTGATGCGATACGCAACGATTTTCCTGACATAGCACATGTTACAATTACCGATACCAATGAAGGTGATCCTGTATTTGGGATCACTCAACCCGATGGCACAGTTGAAAGGTTCAAGGAGACACCGGTAGCATTTGTTGATCCTGATTTTTTCAAAATGTTTGATTATAAGTGGGTTGAAGGTGGGGAGGATGCGCTTTATACAGAAAAAACAATCGTTTTGAATAGAACTCTTGCAGATAAATACTTTGGAGGAAAAGTGGCTGTAGGTAAAGTTATTCGTTATAACGATCAATATGATCTTACTGTAAGCGGAGTAGTGGATGATGCTCCGAGCAATACGGAGCTTCCTTTCCACGCTTTTATATCCTACAGGTTAGGAGCTGATAAACATGGATGGGATGACTGGGATTCCTCATCTTCATCAATTAATTGTTTTATTCAATTAAAAGATGGAGCTAACAAGGAGGAACTCGAAGCTAAAATGAAAGGTTGGCACCTAAAATATTTTACTGAGAAATTAAGACCTGAAGGAGAAGCCAGGACTTATTTCTTACAAGCACTTACTGATATTCATTTTGATGATCGCTTTAGTTCATATAGCGGAAGAATTGTTTCTAAGACAACGATTTGGTCGCTGGCATTAATTGGAGGACTATTGCTTCTAACTGCCTGCATCAATTTTATCAATCTCAATACAGTCCTGATATTCAATAGAGCTAAGGAAGTAGGGATTAGGAAAACATTGGGAGGCACTAGATCTCTTCTGTTGGGGCAATTTCTTTCTGAAACTTTTTTAATTGCTGTTATTTCAATGATTGTTTCATTGGGGGTGGTTGAACTTGCTTTGATAAAGCTTACGCCCCTCCTTGGTTTTCAATTAGAGTTTCGCCCCCTAACTGATCCTTTTGCATTAATGCTGGTATTGGGTTTTCCATTTGTGATAACCATAGTGGCCGGACTTTATCCAGCACTTTCGCTTGCTTCATTTAATCCCATTAAGGCATTAAAGAATAGGTTGGAAGAAAGACAATCTCATGGGTTTACTTTAAGAAGGTCGTTAATTGTGGTTCAACTGATGATATCACAAGCTTTGATTATTTGCACCATCGTGGTGTTAACGCAGATGAATTATTTCATGAGTCAACCCCTTGGATTGAATAGTGAGGCCGTTGTTGAATTTGAGATACCTGAAAATAGAAAGGTAGACGTGTTGACAATGAAAGATAGGATGATTACCCTGCCAGGAGTTCAATCTGTTGCATTAAGTAATACAGGATCAACAGGCGCTAATAGCTGGGAAGGAGACATTGAAGCGGTAGTAAAGGGAGAGTTGATTGAGGATGAAGTAGCCATCAAATTTGCAGATAAAGATTATGTCGCAACCTACCAACTTGAACTTCTTGCTGGAGAAAATTTTAATCGATCTGATTCCGCTGATCGGTTTTTGATCAATGAAGCTTTTGTTAAGAGACTTGGTTTGAGTGATAATGAGGAAGCAATCGGAATCCCGCTTAATGTCTGGGGTAGAAAAGCTTTGGTGTCTGGTGTGGTTGCTAATTTTCATGCAGAATCGTTAAAAGATGAAATCCTACCCTTAGTTATTGCCTCTGATAAGAAAGGTTATTTTAAGGGAGGAGTGAAGCTAAGCACGCGTAATACGAAAGAAACGATCAAGCAAATTGAAAAGATTTGGCAAGACTATTTTCCGGCATTTGTATTTGAGTATACTTTTTTAGATGAAACTATTTCAAAATATTATGAACAAGAAAGACGTACCTCCAATCTTTTGACGCTATTCTCCGGAGTGGCTATCTTGATTGGTTGTATTGGTCTTTTTGGTTTGATCTCTTTTATGGCAGCTAAACGAACCAAGGAGGTGGGGATCAGAAAAACCTTGGGAGCAACCGTGGCACAAATTGTTGTACTATTTACAAAAGAGTTTGTGGTTCTCCTATTAGTCTCTTTCGTTATAGCTGCGCCCTTGTCGTATTATTTTATGAATGGGTGGTTAAGCAACTTTGCCTTTCGCGTAGATATCACGATTGGTATGTTTTTATTATCCATCGGAATTTTATTCGTGATTGTTCTACTTACTACCGGAATCAAATCCTTCAGGGCAGCATCGGCTAATCCGGTGAACTCACTAAAGGATGAATAACCTCAATTGATTATGCTAAAAAATTACTTGAAAATAACGTTTAGAAACCTGGTTAGGAATAAAGTCTCAACCATCATCAATTTGCTGGGCCTTAGTCTGGGGATTAGTGTTTGTTTGCTCTTGTTTTTGCTGATAGACTATGAGCTTAATTTTGATGAGTTTCATTCTAAAAAGGACAGCATCTACAGAGTAATTAGAGAGGAGTCAGGCGGGTCATTGACAAAACGAACCTCTTCCACACCATTTCCATTGCGAGAGGCTATAATAAATGATTATCCTGAATTGGAGGCAGTCACTCAAATCTATCCTCCGGAAGAACACCAGTTGAAAGTGGGAGAAAATATTTGGTTAGAGTCTAACGTAATGTTTGCTGACTCCACATTTTTTAAAGTTTTTGATTTTCCGGCAATACAAGGGAATCCGCTCCAGTCATTTAAGAATACGAACGTAGCTGTGGTCACCGAATCTATGGCGCGGATTCGATTTGGTGAAGAATCACCTATAGGAAAAACAGTTAGTATTTCAGAAGCTATGGATGTTGAAATTGTTGGAATAATTCAAGATCCACCAAAAAATTCTCATCTCACTTTTTCCATGATAATAGTTATTGATTCTTTTAACGATGAGTTTATTGGTGGCTTTAAATATGATTCATGGAATGTAACACTTGGCTTTACTAATTATATCGTACTTCCAGATGACATTTCTGAAACTGATTTTGAGAAAAGAATGGCTGCTTTGCCAGAGAAATACCTATCAGAAGAGGGGGCGGAAAAAACAAAATACGAATTGCAACCACTCCGTGAAATTCATTTTGATAAAGCATTTGCTCAATCCAATTCTGGCTATACCATTGATACTACCTATCTGTTGGTATTAGGTTTGGTAGGAGTTTTCATTTTGCTCCTCGCATGTATCAATTTCATTAACTTAAGCACAGCGGTAGCCATTAAGAAGGCAAAAGAAGTAGGAGTAAGGAAGGTGATGGGAGCTTCACGCATGCAGTTGGTAGGGCAGTATATGGGGGAAGCATTTGTGCTGACGGTTTTATCGGCATTGATTGCTCTGGGCATTGCCGAACGTGTACTTCCTTCCCTTAATAACTTTTTGGATACAGGTATGTCCATGCTTACACTAAGTAGTCCTACTGCTGTGTGGGTATTTGTCAGCGGGATTGCGCTGGTTTCTCTACTATCAGGTTTGTATCCTGCATGGGTTATGTCAGGTTATAAGCCGGTAGCTGCTATGAAAGCGAGGGTGAGTAGCCACACCAGTTCTTCCTTATTTCTTAGAAGAGGGTTGGTCACCTTTCAGTTTGTGATTAGTCAGGTATTGATTATTGGTACAATCGTGGTGGCAAGCCAGATGAGTTACTTTAGAAATAAACCACTTGGGTTTGACAGTGATGAGATTGTAACGTTTTCATTGAATGATAATGATCCCAATGTACTCAACACACTCAAAACTCAATTATTATCTAACAGCAATGTGCAAAGTGTTTCTTTTGGTGTTGGCGTACCGACCTCTGAGAATGACATCAATTCAGAAATAAAGATCACCGGTGTTGAAGAGGATTTTGAGGTGGCAATAAAGACGGTAGACTTCGATTATTTGAAAACTTTTGACCTTCAACTTGCGACAGGAAGGTGGTTCCTTAAAGAGAATCAACATATTGAAGAAATAGAGTTTTTAATTAACGAAACAGCTGCTCGTGAGTTGGGATATTCTGCAGAGGAGGTTTTGGGCAAAGAGATTTTGTTTGGTATGAATGATATCAAGGGAAATGTGGTAGGAGTTGTAAAGGATTTTCATGTCAAGTCACTTCGGGAAGCGATAAAACCGATTGTGATGTTTCAATATCCTAAGCTCTACTTTGAGGGCGGTGTTAAGATTTCAAGTAGCCATGTTCCAGAAACGATTGAACACATAAAAAATGTATGGGAGCAATCGTATCCTGGTTACTTGTTTACTTATGAGTTTCTTGATGATGCCATGGCAAAGAATTACAGTAGAGAGGAACAGCTCTTTTCTATTTTTAAAATATTCGCTGGTATATCGATCGGTATTGGTTGCCTTGGACTATTTGGATTGATTTCCTTTATGGTAGTTCAAAAAACCAAGGAGGTAGGAGTAAGAAAAGTATTGGGAGCTTCTGTTTCTGGTATTGTACTTCTATTCTCCAAAGATTTTATGAAGTTGTTGCTTATTGCATTTCTTATTGCAGCTCCACTAAGTTGGTATGCAATGGGGCAATGGTTAAGTGGCTTTGCTTATAAAATTGAATTATCCCCTTTCTATTTTATAGTGGGTGGACTTATCAATGTAGTTATTGCATTTCTTACTATTGGATATCAGGCCAGAAAGGCTGGGGTTGCGAACCCAATTGATTCTTTACGTGATGAATAGAAAATGTGATAATAAGTTGTTTCAAAATTGAATTGGGTAATTACTAATTAAAAATTTTATGCTTAAAAATTATTTTACCATCACCATTAGAAACCTTAAGAGAAATCTTAGCTATTCTGTAATTAATGTATTTGGTCTTGCTTTGGGTATTACCTGCAGCATGGTGCTTTTTTTGATGATTACTTTCTACACCAGTTATGATAGTTTTCATGACAACAAGGAAAGGATATACAGAGTAGTGGGTTCATCGGACAATAATGGCAGAGCTGATTATTCACCAGGAGTGCCGGTGCCACTTCCTGACGCGGTCAGAAATGAATTTACCGGGATTGAGCATGTCCTTTTTATCTCTGGGGGCTACAATGGAATATTTACTATTGAACAAAATGGTGCTAAGAAAATATTTGAGCAGCCTGAAGGCTTCGCCTACACAGACTCTACATTCTTTACTTTTTTTAAACGTGATCTGATTGCTGGTGATTTCAGGACGGCTTTGCAACAACCCAATCAAGTGTTGCTGTCGGAGAAAACAGCCAGGAAATTTTTCGGTGATAAGAACGCAGTAGGTGAGTTGGTTCGTTTGGACAATAAAACGGATTTAAAAGTAACGGGTGTGATGGATAATCATCCCGATAACACAAATTTCCCTTTCGAGATACTGATTTCTTATGCAACCATACAGAAGGAACAAGAGGAGCGTGGGTGGGGGAGTACAAGTAGTGACAACCAATGTTATGTAATGCTGCAATCAGGTGTTATGCCGTCTGATGTAGACAATCAATTTCCAGATTTAGTTAAAAAGTACCAGGGGGACAGGGCATCACGTGAAGTTAAACGATGGCTGCAGCCCTTGAGTGAGCTCAGTTATGATGAGCGTTTCGGGAACTATCGGTATACTACAATAAGTAAGTCTTCTATTATGGCAATGGGAGTGGTAGCTGTTTTCTTATTAATCACAGCGAGCATCAATTTTATTAATTTATCGACAGCGGTAGCAGTTAAGCGGTCAAAGGAGGTAGGTATAAGAAAAGTGTTAGGAGGTCAGCGTGCACAACTTGTAGGGCAGTATCTGGCCGAAACTGGCCTTATTACTTTTATAGCACTCCTCCTGTCGGTGGGGCTGTCTGAATTGACTTTGTTACAACTAAATTCATTTCTAGATATCAATCTGCATGTTGATTTTGGCAATATCCAATTGCTACTGTTTCTTGGATTGGTTTGGATTGTAGTAAGTTTTGTGTCTGGTTTTTATCCTGCATTGTTATTGTCCGGATTCAGTCCAGCTTTGGCCTTGAAAAATAAGATTACCAACAAAAGTACAGGTGGGTTTGCATTGAGAAGAGGCCTTGTGGTCTTTCAATTTGTCATTTCACAATTGCTCATCGTGGGAACAGTGATTTTATTATCTCAAATGAATTTTTTGGAAAGTAAGGACCTCGGTTTTTCAAAGGACGCCATCATTACAATGCCTATTCCTGATAACGCACCTTTGAATAACAAGAAAGTACTTAAATCGGAACTGCTTAATATGGCAGGCGTAGAGAGCGCAAGTTTGTGCTCAAGACCTCCCTCGAGTGGCGCTGTGGCCATGACGGGTTATAATCTGGAGGCATCAGAAGGAGAGCATATTACACAAGTGAAGATGGCAGATGAAGATTATATTAATCTGTTTCAAATTGAACTACTTGGAGGAAATAACCTTGTGGGTTTAGATACCGCTAACTCATGTCTTGTCAATGAGCAATTGGTAAAATCTGTTGGGCTTGAAAATTCTGAAGATATAATTGGTAAGGTGATATCTATCTGGGGGCAGCAATTACCAGTTGCAGGTGTAGTAAAAAACTTTCATACCATGTCATTGGAGAGGGAGATTGATCCTACCATCATTTTTAACAGAATGAACAGGTATGAGACAATGGCCGTAAAGTTAAGGGCTGGACGTGTGAATGAAACCTTACCAGAAATTGAGAAAGCCTGGTCTGCTCAATATCCTGATTTTCTTTTTAGCTACCAGTTTATGGATGAGGAGATAAGAGAGTTTTATGAAACAGAACAGAAGATGTCCACTCTACTTGTTATTTTTTCTGTTATCGCAATAACCATTGGTTGCCTTGGGCTGTATGGCCTGATTTCATTTATGGCCAATGAAAAAGAAAAGGAAATAGGAGTGAGGAAAGTGTTGGGTGCATCTGTAGGCAATATTCTTTTTATCTTCTCCAAGGAGTTTATAATTCTAATCGTAGTGGCATTTTTGATGGCCGCGCCATTGGCAGCATATATTATGGGCAACTGGTTAGATAACTTTGCTTACCGTATTCCACTTACAGGGTTGATGTTTGTAACAGGAATTGCAGCCACTTTTATTATCGCTTTTGTTACCGTGGGTTTTAGATCAGTGCGCGCGGCATTGGCCAATCCTATTAATGCATTAAGAAACGAATAAACAAGAATCCGGAATCCAGAATCCAGTTTTAACCTGAATTTAAAATTATGTTTAGAAACTATATAAAATCCTCCATTCGAAACATCTTAAGGGAACGTTATTTTTCTCTTATCAATATTGTGGGACTTGCCTTGGGGATATCCGTTTGTCTTTTGATATACAGTTACGTGCGCTTTGAGATGAGCTACGATAATTTTCACAAGGACCTTGATCGATTATACCGGGTTAACCAAACTTTGGTGTGGGCACCTGATGGTGGAATGATGGGTTCAACGGGACCTCAGTTGGCGTTGGTGCTGAAAGAAGACTTTCCGGAAATTGAGGAAGCCATGCGGGTGAATACACCTGGTGACTTTCTGATCAAATACCAGCAGCCTAATGGTCAGATTAAGGCTTTTAATGAAGACAACGTGCTCGCAGCCGATTCCAATTTCTTTAATTTCTTTTCTGTTCCATTGAAGGAAGGAAACCCTGGTACAGCCTTACGTGGGTTGGATAAGGTGGTGATCTCAAATGAGATTGCTAAAAAGCTTTTTGGTGAAGAATCAGCATTAGGTAAAATTTTGTTGTTTGGAGATGAAGGTAAGGCAGTAGAAGTTACTGGGGTTACTGAAAAGCAACCTGATAACATGCATTTTCATTTCGACTATTTGATTTCCCTATATACCAATCCAAGTATTAAACGAATGGAGTGGAGTTGGATTTGGACTCAGACCGCTACTTATGTGAAGCTTAAACCGGGTGCAGATGTAGTTGCGCTGGAGAAGAAAATGCAGAGTATGGTGGAATTGAATGTGAAGCCGAGTTTAAGCAGAATGGGTATGAGCTATGAAGAGTTTATGAAGGGCAAGGGGGAATGGACTTTTGCCTTGCAGCCCGTACAAAGTATTCATCTCTATTCAGGTAATATCGACAACAGAATAGGTCCGGTGGGAGATATTAAATATGTTCAGATATTTTCATTCGTTGCTGTGTTTGTTTTGATTTTAGCCATTATCAATTTTGTAAATCTTTCAACCGCACGTGGTGCCTCCAGAGCAAAAGAAGTAGGTGTAAAAAAAGTATTGGGCGCCTTTAGACAGTCTCTTATTCTTCAATTCCAATTGGAGTCTATTTTGATGACTTTGGTTGCTACATTGTTGGGATTGGGACTACTTGAGTTATTCAGAATTGTAATCTCGAATGCCTTGAGTATTGAAATGCCATTTTCAATTTGGGATGGGGGAAGTAATTTGTGGTTAATTATTTTATTACCCATAGTGGTTGGTGTTGTTGCGGGAATTTATCCGGCATTTTATTTAACCAGTTTCAAACCTGCCAACGTGTTAAAAGGCAAAATGGCGTCAGGCTTTAAGTCTGGTTTACGCAATGGTTTGGTTACAGTTCAATTTGTGGTGTCCATTGTTTTCATAATAGCCACCATAGTGGTGCAGCAGCAATTGGCATTGTTCCAATCAGCCAATTTGGGTTTTAACAAGGAGAACATTCTGGTTATCAATAATGCTGATAAACTTACGGATCATGTAAAATCTTTTCGAGATGAGATAGGAACGTTGCCTGGGGTAATTAATGCAAGTGTGGGTATGACGGTGCCCGGGAGCGGCTCATATGAAGATATCTTTATGAGAGAGGGAGCTGATATTCAACTATCCATCTCTCAGTCCAAGATTGATGAGCATTATTTTGAAACCATGGGGTTGTCACTGGTGGCGGGAAGAACTTTTGATATCAATAATCCAGGAGATAGAACTAAGGTTATCCCAAATGAAACAGCGGTGAGATTGTTTGGGTGGACCCCTGAGGAGGCATTGGGGAGGAAAATAATTTATCCAGAGTTGGGCGATGAAGTAGGGGAGATCATTGGAGTGGTAAAGGACTATCATTTTACGTCACTTTACCAAGAAATTATTCCTTCCGTATTTTATCATATCGACTCAGACATGTGGGAAACAGGGAAGGTAATTGCTATAAACTTTGAAAGCAGTCATGCTCCGGATATTATTGCTTCTATTAAAGAGAAATGGCAAGCAAGAATAAATGATGCCCCTTTCGAATACTCATTTCTGGATCAGGACTGGGCAAGGCAGTATCAACAGGAACAAAGACTGGGTGGATTGTTTAGCGTTTTCGCAGGGCTTTCTCTTTTGATCGCCATGATTGGTCTTGTTGGATTAGTAACTTATTCTGCAGATCAGAGAAAGAAGGAAATAGGGGTAAGGAAAGTGATGGGTGCTTCCGTTAATCAGGTAGTATTCTTACTCAATAAGAATTTTACAAGACTCGTATTGATTGCCTTTGTTATTGCAGTACCCCTGGGCTGGTACGCAATGAATGATTGGTTAAGTCAATTCCCTTATGCTATTGAAATTAGCTTTGGATCATTTGCATTGGCGGGACTGGTAATGTTGGGTATTACGTGGATTACCGTTGCCTATCAATCTATCAAAGCAGGATTGAAAAACCCTGTAGATGTGTTGAAGGAAGAGTAAAATATATATATGATACGGAGTTTTTTTGTTTTGGCCATCAGAAACTTCAAAAGAGAGTTTACCTATTCTGCCATTAACGTTACTGGGCTTGCAATTGGCATTGGCTGTAGTTTAGTTATCCTGGTTTATGTTTTTCGTGAATTGAGTTATGAAAAACATTTTGAGGGTTATAATCAGGTGTACAGGATTGGCACCAAATTCATGTCGATGGGGGAGTTTGCTAATGGACCACTTGTGCTATTGGAAGTTCTACCTAAAAGCTATCCATGGATTGAGAGCACATGTCGGGTGAAAGGGAGTGATCGAGTGGAGTTGACCTATGGAGAATTGGCTACGAAAGAATCCGGGCTTTTTGTGGAGCCTACCTTTTTTGAACTCTTTCCATACTTGTTTGAAAATGGAAATGGAAATATTTCTGGAAATGGGATTGTGCTTAACGCTCAACTGGCTAAGAAAATATTTGATGGTATAAACCCAATTGGGAAGACACTAAACTTAAAATTGGAAGATAGGGATCAATTGTATACGATTAAGGGTGTAGTGGATACTGAAAATATTAGCTCTCATCTTAATGCTTCATTTTGGGCATTGTCAGATCCATTAGTTCAGCCTGACCTTAATTGGTTTATGATTGATCAATACAATTATATTAAAGTCAAAGAAAATACTGACTTGGCAACAGTACAATCTGCACTGGATAAGATTATTAAAACGGAGGTGTTCTCATCTTTGGGGAGTACTTTGCCTTTCGAAGAGTGGTTTAAAAGGGATGATTCATTTAGATTAATTGCGCAACCCTTGCAAGATATTTACCTCAAGGGAACGCTTAGGTTTGATCTCACTAAGGGCGGAAATGAAGCCATGGTGTATTTACTCCTTGCCGTGGTTTTATTAATACTATGTACAGCAGCAATTAATTTTATTAATCTCTCCACAGCAAGGTCAATAAAGAGGAGAAAGGAGGTGGGTATAAAAAAAGTGATAGGGTTATCAAGGTATCAATTGGCCATTCATTTTCTTAGTGAATCTATCCTTATGAGTTTACTGGCAATGATATTGGCTTTGGGTTTTGCTGAGCTGATACTTTTGGGTGTTGAAAGGTTTACTGGTTTAGAACTCTTGAACTCCATATTCTCAGAATCTTCTCATTTAATACTGGCGCTTTTGTTATCAATAAGTCTTGGTTTATTGTCTGGTATCTATCCCGCACTGGCACTTTCATCTTTTAAGCCAGTAGACGTTTTAAAGTCAAGCTTCAAGGGAAGGACGAATGCCACTTTTCGAAATTCACTTGTCATCTTTCAATTTGGGCTGTCAACCCTTCTAATTATTGGGACATTGGTTATTTTTCGCCAGCTCCAATTTATGGGTGATAAAGACCTTGGTTTTCAGAAGGATAATGTTTTGATCATCGACAACGCAGAGCTCCTTGGTCAGGGTGTTCAGGTTTTTAAGGAATTACTAAATGATTACCCGGGGATAATTAGTACAAGTTTAGTGAATAGGGTACCGGCCGCTGCCAATAGCTTTTCAATGGGGAGTGTCAGCTCACAATATATTGATGAACCACTTAGAATAAACCGCTTCCAAGGTGATTTTGATTACCCAACTACACTTGGGTTCCAACTGGTGTCAGGAAGATTTTACAACCCATTACTATCATCTGACTCAAACGCGGTTATCCTAAATGAATCGGCCGTGAGTGCTTTACAACTTAAAAACCCCATTGGAGAATTGCTTAACAAGAAATATGAAGTGATAGGGGTGGTGAAGGATTTTAATTATGAATCCTTAAAAAAGATGATCGCACCCTCTATGATTTCTTTTTCTAACGAGGGTTTATCAATGGCCATCAGGCTTGAAAGCAATAAAGCCAAAGATATTATTGCGCATTTAGAATCAGAGTGGATAGGTCGTTCTTTAAGCGAACCAATACGTTTTCATTTTTTAGACGAAAATTTTGCCAATCTGATGAAAGATGATTTGATAATGGGAGAGTTACTAGCGCTGCTTACTTTGCTTGCCATTTTTGTTGCATGCCTAGGTTTGTTTGGGTTGTCGGCCTATATGGCCACACAACGGAAAAAGGAAATTGGTATCCGAAAAGTGTTAGGTGCTTCCATAGGGAGTGTACTTGCCATGTTTGGAATGGAATATTCAAAATTGATTTTTATCAGTTTTGTAATAGCCATTCCATTTGCTATTTACATTATGCAAAAATGGTTATCTGGTTTTTCGTACAGGGTAGAAGTGGAAGGTTGGCTTATAGTAAGTACTTGCCTCAGTATTCTTGCCATTTCATTGCTTACAGTTGCATACCATTCAATACGCACATCTAGAATTAACCCCGCTCACACTCTAAGGAGCGACTGACAGATGATGTTTGGAATGTAACTAACACAATTCCACTTTGGTAGATTCCTTCCCATTCTGGGACAGTTACAATTAATATTTTTTGAGAGCCTCAATGTAAGGTAATAATCTTCATTACCCTTGTGTGACTTTTGTCACATAAAAAAAGCCCATTTCATTCAATTTGGTATATCTCTTTCGCAAATACCTGTGTGATAACATATTTTTTACATCGACCGTGTAAAATATTGCTTATTGGCCCTTAATTTGCCATTTCGATCCAAAATGAAACAAATCACCGAGATGGAACTGTACTACTTAAGCCATAAAGAGGCCTCAAATCTGCCTATCAAGCGTATATCAATAGTAAAAGGATTACATGTAATAAATTTATTGTTTTTGTCTATTTTAATATCGACCGCATCGTTTTCCCAATCGATTAGTAACTACACAACAAGCAGGGGTACAGGAATTAACTACAATTCAATAGTGCCTACTGGATATGCCTTTAGCAGCTGGCGTTATTCTGGGGCCTTTAGCGAGGACGATAATAGAAGTGAGGCTACTGACATTGGATTTGATTTCTGGTACAATGGTCAGCGCTACACTCAGTTCTCAGTTTCTACTAATGGATTTATCGATTTCTCCAACTCAAACGATGATGGAGGACCTCAATGCGATGATTATGGTTACTGCAATTCGCAATTCTCGGCTTCGAATAATGGTACATGGCTAGCACTCGCTCCATTTTATGATGATATGACTACCGGGTCAGGGATAGATCCTTTAGGCACAAGTATCAAATATCAAGTCACGGGTACCGTGCCTAATCGGGTCTTGACCATTGAATGGGCTGGTATGGCAGTTTATGGAAACACAACACCTAATCTCAATTTCCAGGTAAAGTTGTACGAGACCTCAGGTCGCATAGAGTTTGAGTATGGTACCATGCTTGCAGGCACCAACAATTTTTCCTACACGCTGGGGATCAACGCAGCTTCAGTGGGTAATCCCCCTCAGGAGTCACAGTTGAAAAATCAACGATTTACCAACACAAGTATCTTCAATAATACACCGCAGAATAATCTGACTACAGTACCTCAGTCCAATTCTCAAATCAGTTTTGTTCCCCCCAATCCTATGGCACCCTCAGGCAGTTTAAGTATTGGCACCATCACCCGTACGGGTATGACTCTGTCATGGCCCAATTGGGCAAACAACGAGGTAGGGTATGTTTTGTATTATTCAACTGACAATACCAACTTTTTCTTCTATTCCCAAACAGCAGCTAATGCAACCTTATCAATAGTCACTGACTTACTTCCAGAAACTACCTACTATTGGAAGGTTCATGCTGTTACTGAAGGTACTCTTAGTGGTTCCTTAGACAATCAAGCGACCACGCTTGCACCTCGCAATGTGGTTTCGGTTTCGTCAGGCAGGTGGGATGTGGCAGGAACTTGGGATTGCGCTTGTGTGCCCTCACAGGGAGATAATGTGCTAATTAGCAACGGCCATATTGTTACACTTCGTTCAAATAATATGGAATGTAACGATCTAACCATTGGTCAGGGTGTGAATGGTGAAGCCAGATTTACAACCAATACTTCCAGAACATTGACGATTAACGGCATACTGACCATTAATAGTGGGGCTACATTTTCTCAAGCTTCCAACTCCAATGCCACTCATATGGTGAACTTGAGGGGTAATGTTGTGAATAATGGAACGATGAACTTCTCGGTAGATGCCAACAGTCGCAGCAATGTGAATTTCATCAAAATAAATGGAAATCAGGTGTTAAGTGGATCAGGTACCAATTCATTCTACACGTTGTCTATTGATAAAGGCAGTAAAAATAATACACTCGACATTACCAGTTTAAACTTTTCGTGCGACCCTAACGCGCTCACGTTTGCATCTGGAGGAACGTTTAGGTTTTCCTCTTCCGGGTCCAATACTTTCCAACTCTTTAATTCCACACGCGATATACCATCGAACAGTGCAATACGAATGAATAGTGTTAATAGCGTAATGCAGTTTGCCGCTGGTGTCAACCTAGTTGGTGACTTACATGTTGAAAACGGTACGGTCGAGGTGGGAAATGCCGCCAATGAAAACATTACCTCGTACGGAGGTTTACTTGAGGTGAATGGAGGAGTCCTTCAGATTGCCGGCCGCTATGCTCCTAATACAGGTTCGGTCTCCAGATACCAACAAACAGGTGGAACTTTGGTGTGCCCAGCAGTTGCTTCAACATCTACTACGTCTGCTCCGTTTGCTATGGATGTTGCAGGCTCGTCTATGGTCGTAACAGGTGGAACAATTGTGCTTCAGAGAGAAGGAGGTTCAGGTGCACAAAACCTCGGTTATAATACTTCAGGGGTACATAGCAGTAGCGTGACCGGAGGTACGTTGCAAATTGGCAATGGCTCAACTCCGCCAGGTCAAGCATTCTTAATAAATGCTGCGGCCCCAATAGGAAATATTTTGGTTCATAGTCCAAACGCTACTGCACAATTAACGGGAAACAACCTTACAGTTAGAAGTGGCGTAACATTAAACAGTGGCGCACTTAATGACGGAGGGAGGAGCATAACATTTGGAGGAAACTGGTTGAATTCGGGAGGAACGTTTAACGCCACTTCAAGTGGAGTGGTGACGGCTAATGGCTCCAACCAATCAATTACTTCAAATGGGAATATCTTCAACGATTTGGTACTTGCAGGCACAGGTATCAAGTCTCTTCAGGATGATATCACAATCAATGGCGACCTCACATTCAGTGCAGCAGTTGTTCCTTTTAATTCAGGCTTCACATGTACACTTGGAGGAGATTGGACCAACAACGGTTCTTTTACCCGCAATGGAGAAACGATTTTGTTCAATGGTTCAGGAAATCAAAATATTTCAGGGAATTCCTTAACCAACTTCACTAATATCACTGTTAACAAATCAGCTGGACGGGTTTTAGTGGGTGGACTAGCCAACTTACACGGCCTATTAACCATTCAGTCATCCAGCGAATTTGATGCAGATGGCGATGGTAGCGGTGTGCTCACACTTATATCCGCAGGAGATGAACCGACAGCGGATGCTAGCATTGTTGCATTGCCGGGTGGTGCGAGCGTAACTGGAAATGTAACTGTTCAACGTTACATGGCTCCTGAAGTTCCAGGAACTACTCGAGTTTACCGCTATATTTCCAGCCCTGTATCTGGTCAATTTATATCAGACTGGCAGGACGATTTTCCTATCACAGGAAGTTTTGCCGATCCATCCATAGAATTTCCAGCTGGTTCTGGGATCACTTCGATATGTGGTAGGCCAATTATTCCCAATTCGCCCTCATTGTTTCGATATGTGGAGCCTAATATTGGAACAGGCACATCTGACATGGGTTGGGTGGCATACCCGTCTGGTGGATTAGCAACTGCTGCACCTATCGAAGTTGGCCAAGGTTATGCAGCATTTATCCGTGAGTGTACCAACCCTACGGTGGTTGAAGTACGGGGCCAAGCCAATCAAGGTACCATTTCCTTCAATGCGCTCTTGTCTCTCACAAACAATGGCAATCTAGAGGACGGTTTTAATCTTGTGGGCAACCCTTTTCCGTGTGCAGTCGATTGGAATATCAATGAGGGTTGGACCAGAACTGGAATTTCCTCAGTAATTTATGTAAGTGATAACGGAGGAAATGGTGGATTCATTACTTACGACCACACCGACAACGTACCTATGGTCCTGGCAACCGGACAGGCTTTTTGGGTCCGTGTTACATCTGGCACTCACAATTTCTCTGTGAATGAGTTGGCCAAGACAACAAACAATGGTGTTTTTTACCGTGCTGGAGCCCAAAATAAGATGATCCTTTCGATGGATAAAGATGGAGTGACAGACAAGGCATTCATTAAATTGAATTCATTATCAACCGGAAGACTTGATGATTTCGATGGCCCTAAATTAAATAATGCACTTTTTGACATTTCGACCCTGTCCGAAGAAGGTATAAGTATGGCTGTCAACTCTCTTGATCGGATTACTTGTGGGCAAGTGATGCCTATCAGAACGAAAGACATGGTTAATGGTACCTATCATCTATCGATTGAACGCCAAGGGGAATTTGCTGAGTACCAGATTGAACTTTATGATCGTTTTGAGGACAGGGTAGTTGACTTTTCTCAGGTTTCCGATTACACATTTACAGTCAATGCCGCGCATGCTTCAAAGGCAGCAGACAGGTTTGAACTTAGGTTTTCAGAGATTGCAGTCAACATCGATTTGGCTGTATATTCGAATTCAAGCTTGTGTGAAGGAGAAGGAGCAGAGATTACAGTGACTAATTCGCAGCAGGGCATAGACTATTATGTAACTATTGACGATACTGTCGTAAGTGATGCAATTGTAGGTAATGGTGGCCCGGTTACACTAATGGTTCCCGCTTCTTATCTATCAATAGGATCAAATCAAATGACAGTGATTGCATTGCCTGCTTGCGGTGGTGTGTTTGAATTGAGTATTAACCCGGAGATAATGGTATACAAACCCCTCACGCCTGTTGTGTTACCGGCTTTAGCGAAATGCAAGTCGGGTAGTGTGACCTTAGCAGTGGAGGAGCCTACTATTGGATCGATATACTGGTATGATGATCCCGCTACCGATGAACTACTTTCTATAGGATCCACGTTTATCACTCCCGAATTGAAAAAATCTAAAACTTATTATGTTTCAAATATTTCTGAAGCTGGATGTCGCAGCGATAAGGTTGAAGTAACTGCCACCATTGTCCCTTATGATGATGTGCTGATCAAACAAATAGGAGATACATTGATCTCAAATTACAACTCAGGAAATATCTGGTTTCTCGATGGCCAGCTGGTTGACGGGACTATCGGTAATTCTATTGTGCCATCTGTTTCAGGTGTGTATAGTGTAATGGTTCAGGTTTCCGAAACTTGTACCAGTCATGCAGAAGTGCAGATAGAGGTATCCCGTCACGACCTGATAACGGGGGAGTTACCCGAAACTTACAATGGTATTATCGCGTCACCGAATCCGGTTGAGGACATTATCCACATTAGGGTTGCTGGTGATTTCGATAATACAATACAGATTGCGAATGCTTATGGTCAGGCCGTAATGAAAGTCACCTTGGAAGCATCGGAAAGCGGAAAGTATGCAAGCGCCCAACTGAATGACCTTCCTGCTGGTTTATATTATTTGCAGGGCATTAGAAAGGGGATACCCGTCTTTTTTAAGATCATTAAGAGGTAGGTTACATCAGGCTCCAATTCAAGGGTTTAATAGAATGCAAAGCGATTACCAGGACTAACTCAGAATCATGAGAAATAACTGTTTATTTCTTAAACAAATGTTATACTAATCCGTATATTAGTTTTACAAACTGTATACTAATGGGTAAAGCATATCTTGGTGAATTTGAAGAACTCGTCCTAACTATTGTGGGAATCCTTCAGGAGGACGCCTATGGCAATGCCATAGTGGCGGAAATTAAGGATAAGGCAGATCGCAAAGTAAATCTCAGTGCTGTACACGTTACACTTTATCGACTGGAGGATAAAGGATATGTAAAATCCAATATGGGCGGGGCTACTAATGAAAGGGGAGGAAGAAGAAAGCGAATATTTACGATAACTAACGCTGGGCTGGCCATCCTGCGATCGATGAAGGAATCGAGGACAGAGTTGTGGAAGCAGATTCCTCAATTGAAAATCAGTTATGGCGAAGGGTAGATATGCCTTTATATTAAGAATACTCAGTTTCTTTTGCCCTCCGGAATTGTATGAAGGAATTGAAGGTGATTTGATTGAGGGGTATGAGAGCGATGAAAGAATTTATGGTAAAAGTAGGGCTCATAGAAGGATGTGGCTGGGGGTTTTTCGATTCTTTCGTCCTGAGATCATTTTTAGAAATAAATTTCAAATAATAAATATTTACTCACCTATGTGGAGAAACTATCTAAAAGTAGGATGGCGGAATATCCTAAAAAATGGATTCTATTCTGCAATCAATGTATTTGGATTGGCATTGGGAATTGGTTTTGCCTACCTCACTTTTCTATACGTAAGTGGTGAATTGCGATACGACCATTTTCATGAAAAGGCAGATCGTATTTATCGAATTGTAGAACAAACAGTTGATGTTAACACAGCGGAGGTTACCGCTTCATCTGTAGTTACTCCTATCCCACTGAGCACTTCACTTATAGAAGAGTATCCGGAGGTGGAGAACGTGGCCAGATTTGGAAGTTTCAGTAGTGTAGTGGAGCGAGAGAATGAAAGTTTTAGCCAATCTGTAGTTGTGGCAGATCATAACTTTTTTCAACTCTTCGATTTTGATGTCATAAGCGGCAGTAATAATCTGTTCAGTACTCAAAATGAAGTCGTACTGTCCAAAAAAGGAGCCGGTATTTATTTTGGCGATCGTGATGCTGTTGGAAAAGTGCTCGACATAAAATTAAAGGATTCAATTGTGGCATTTACTGTCTCTGCGGTAATTGACAATCACAGTGATGAATCGAGTTTGACCTTCGATGTGATTATCCCTTTCGAAAACTTTGAAACTATTATTGGCCCTGAGGTGTACAATTCAATGAACTACGGAGTGATAGAAACCTTCCTGCTGCTAAAGGAGGATAAAAGTGTTTTTCAGCTTGAGGAAAAGCTAAACGAAAAGGGATATAAAGAGAGCGAGGAAAGAGGGGATACCTCAGCCAAGCTCCACGCCATTCAACCTTTAAAGGACATTCATCTCAATAGTAATTATGCTTCAGGTATTACAAGAACAGGAAACCCCATTTATGTCTATGTGCTTTCCGGAGCGGGCCTGCTTATTCTATTTATGGCGTGCGTCAATTTTGTTTCTCTTACTTCTGGTCATAGTTTTAATAGAGTAAAAGAAGTAGGAATCAGGAAGACCATGGGAGCATTCCGAAGTCAAATTCGCAATCAATTGATGGCTGAGACTTTTATCATCGGTCTCATAGCCACTTCTGTTGGATTAGTGCTGGTTTATTTCTCTATGCCTTTTTTCAATCAATTGATCAATGCAACGCTAGCGTTCAGTATCGGACTTTCTAACTTTTTATTTATTTGCTTTTTGTTAGCAACAATTGTTTTGGTGGCTGGTGGAATCCCATCAAGATTGCTCACCATTCTCCAACCAGTTCAAGCCCTTAATAGAGGTATTGAAGATAGCGGAAGAAAGGTAGCCTCAAAGACCCTTGTGATTATTCAATTTACACTGTCACTAGTTTTATTAATAGGTACTTTGATAATGAATGACCAGATGGATTTCATTTATGAAAAGAATCTTGGCTTTGACAAAGAAAGATTATTTGAAGTATCACTGAATAATCCTTCATCCGGTGAAACTGCAGAACGACTCGTTGAAGTTTTCAAGTCTGAAGCTGCTACTGAAAGTAGAATAATGAGCACCACAGCATCTATGAACGATTATCAAGAGCCGTGGACTAAGCTTGACTTCGAACAAGTGGAAGGTGACCCAATTGGATTGTACTTCAACCTTGTAGAAACTGATTATCTCGAGACCATGAAACTTGAACTTGTGGCTGGAAGGTGGTTTAATGGTAAAGCAGGTTCAGGAAATCAAATTGTGGTAAACGAATCCCTACTTAAATATTTCAATTGGGCGGATCATATTGGCAAGCAAATTCCCGGAAAGAATTTTTCAGAAGGGCATGAAATAATTGGTGTAGTAAAGGACTTCCATTTCAGTTCATTACACAACCAGGTGGAACCACTTATTTTGGTTCTGGATAAGAAGGCCATTATTAGTGGCGTTACCGGATTGACGACCTACCGTTGGCCTCCAATGTTTAGCAGCATGACAATCAGGATTGCACCAGGAGAAATACAATCAGCATTAAAAGGTATTGAAGGGGTGTGGGCTAAAGTGAACCCTGACGCTCCTTTCACAGGACACTTTGTAGATGATTCATTGGATGCACAATATGCTAACGAACAACGTTGGAAGAAGGCGATCAACTATAGTTCAGTTTTTGCTTTTGTTATTTCCATATTAGGCTTAGTGGGTCTGGTTAGGCTTCTGCTTCAACGTAAAGTAAAAGAGATCGGAATAAGAAAAGTACTGGGTTCTGGATTTGGTCATTTGGTCTTGCACTTCTCAAAAGGATTTGTACTTGTATTGGTGTCAGCCAACCTGCTTGCCTGGCCTTTTGCCTGGTGGGCTGGTCAGAAGTGGTTACAAGCATTTACCTATCGCATAGAGCTGTCAGCTATGCCATTTTTTATCGCAAGTATGATTGTTTGCTTTGGAGTTTTTTCGGTTGTCATTTATTTGACATGGAGGGCTTCTTTGATGCGGCCTGTTGATATACTAAAGAATGAGTAGCTCAGTACTGGAATATTAGAGCCAATGAAGGGCAGCCTTAATAAGGATGATCACAAATACTAGGGTGATTACAACAGTAAATAGAATGGAATTAAGAAATCCTTTAAACTCTTGGGCTGTGTTATAATCAGTTTCCATGACAAGTTCTTTGTTATGGCAATTTTTGTAGAAATGGGGATTGAGACAATCCGTAAAAAACCTTTTTTTGTATACGTAATTTTACGGATGGAGATACTTTGTGAGGGGCTAATACGCAACAGAAAGGTACAAGGGTACGGTAGGTTTAAAGTTGGGATGAAAGTGAAATAAAGGAACGATTTGACTAATGATACAGCTTGTTTAGTAAAGACAAGAGCTAAAACCTACTCTTGTCTTTACTCCTTAATAAAGTATAGAATATTCTAAAATAGGAGATTTATTACTTGGATTAAGTTAAATACATGGCGTCCTCAACATCTTTTATCTTTCTACCATCCTGTTTGTAAATTCACTTCCTTAAAAAAACGCTATTAACCTGACAATTTAGTGTTTTTTCAACTCTATATTTAGAAGGTTAATTATAATGGACATGAACAAAACGCTATTGGTATTGCTCGTTGCTTTTATTGGTATAAGCGCGAATAAAGGCTATTCTCAAATCACACCTGATGCAGAAAAGGCCATCAAAGAAATAAAACCCAGCCATATTAAAGCAGACATGACTTATCTGGCGGATGATTTGTTGAGAGGAAGGGAGCCAGGAACGCAAGGATTTGAACTCGCTTCCAAATATGTTGAAGCGCAATTTATCAGCATAGGACTTTTACCAGGTGTAGATGGTAAAACTTATCGACAACCTGTCACCTTAAAGAAGGGTATAGTGGATAAATCTAAGAGTAGTATGAGCTTAGTGGTGAAAGGCAAAGAAGAACCACTGGAGTATGATGTAGATTTTATGCTGCAGCCCAATCTGGTGAAAAGTGTATCTGAAGTATCAGGAGCATTGGTCTTTGTTGGTTTTGGTGTGCATGCCCCCGAGCTTAACTATGACGATTATCAAAAGATGGATGTAAAAGGAAAGATTGTGGTGTACTTCAATCAGGCTCCGGAATCTTTTCCCTCCAATGAGCGGGCGTATTTCTCGTCTGGTTCCGTAAAGTATGAGGAAGCTGTGAAGCGCGGAGCAATAGGAGCTATCTCTATGCAGTTACCAGAAGATCAGCGCAGACCTTGGGAAGTTTCTGTTAATCGTTCATCACATGGCACCACACGTTGGGCGGACACACAAGGAAAGACACAAAACACATTTGAGGAATTGAAAGTGACAGCCACCTTTAATCCTGAAAATGCGGAGAAGTTATTTGCCAACACCAATAAGAAGTTGGCCTCAGTAATTGAAAGCATCCGGTCCAACAAGCCCCAATCATTTGCACTTGGGATAGACGCTAAGATGAAAGTGTATACCAATACGACCGATATTCAAAGTTCAAACCTCATCGGTGTAATTCCTGGAAGCGACCCGGTATTGAAAAATGAGTATGTCGTTTATACGGCTCACGTGGATCATGTGGGGGTTGGCGTGCCTATGAAAGGAGACTCTATATATAATGGTGCGCATGACAATGCCTCTGGAACATCAATTGTACTGGAGATTGCCCGCACCTACATGAATTTGGAGCAACCCACCAAGCGCTCCATTCTTTTTACAGTGGTAACAGCAGAAGAGTCTGGCCTGCTGGGTTCAGATTACTTTGCGAATAATCCTACCATCCCAAAAGAAAGTATGGTGGCTAATTTTTCTTTGGACATGCCGTTCTTCTTTCACCCAGTGCTGGACATTGTACCTTATGGAGCGCAACACTCCACTTTGTCCAAGCCATTGACGGCAACAGCGAAATATTTAAACATCGGTATTGGGCCTGACCCATTCCCAGAGCAAGTTGTGTTTATCAGGAGCGACCATTATAGTTTTATACGAAGAGGAATACCCGCCTTGTTTATTAAGAGTGGTTTCAAATCTGTGCCAGAGGACAAGGAAGATTGGAGTGTTAAAGATGTGGCGTGGAGAAGCACTACGTATCACAAGCCCAATGACGATATGAATCAGGATTTTAATTTTGAGGCAGCGGGTACGCATGTGAAAGTAAATTTCCTTACTGGTTATCAAGTAGCCAATGATCCACAGCGACCCACCTGGAATCCGGGAGATTTCTTTGGTAGCAAGTTTGGACAGCAACCATTGAAGATTGAGAAGAAGTAAATTATTAAAAATTTAACATTAACCATTAATAATTAGCAAGGTGTCAATACGATCAACGAAGGATTTTGAGGGAATGAAACACGCATCTGAAGTGGTAGGGGAAACGCTCTCGAGGATGAGACAACATGCCATCCCGGGTATGTCCACCAAAGAGTTGGATGAGTTTGGGTTTGAGATACTGAGTAGCTATGGTGCCAATCCTGCGCCCAATAAAGAATACGATTTTCCGGGTTGGACTTGCATCAGCGTAAACAACGAAGCAGCCCATGGTATTCCATCTGCTACTCGATTCTTGCAAGATGGAGATCTGGTGAATGTAGATGTATCAGCAGAAGTAAATGGATACTATGGGGATAACGGTTCTTCGTTTGTGTTGGGCAACGACACACAAAACCTGAATCCATTGGTCAATGCTTCAAGGGAAATATTATTAGGAGCCATCAGTCGGATAAAAGGAGGAGTTAGAATTGCTGATGTAGGCGGCTATATTGAAAAAGAGGCCAGGAGGAAAGGTTTTACCACCTTAAAGAATTTAGTCGGACATGGTATCGGTTTGAAATTACACGATGAGCCTTATGAGTTGCCCAACTTTAATGACCGGAATAATCAACAACGCTTTAAAGTAAATACCGTGGTGGCCCTGGAGACATTCATATCCACAAAATCAAGATATGTGCATACTATGCCCGATGGATGGACGCTAAAAGCAAAAGATGGAAGCTTTGTGGCACAACATGAGCACACCTTAATTGTAACAGATGGGCAACCTATTATACTTACCAGTAATAATGGTATTTGAAGCAAGGCCCCCGATACCTGTTAGCACGTACATTCAGTAGTAAATTCCAGTCATAAACTCTAAATTAGAGTTAGTGGCAAGCGATAAATTCATCTTCTGGCAAAAGTGGCTCACATGGGCCAACATAATGACCATCGGGGTAGGGTTGATGGTAGCCTTTGCAGGCAACTCCTACTTTTTTGAAGCACACAACCATTATACTAAAGCTGTCTTTTTCGGTGGTGAAGCTTTCTCTGAACAAACACTGCTGTTCAAAAACTGGCTGTTTGGTGTTATTGGGGGTACGATAGTGGGTTTTCATGTTCTCATGGTTATGATCTCTGAATACGCATTCAAGCAAAAACAAAAGTGGGCCTACCATGCGATGTGGTACGGACTGCTCTCGTGGTTTGCCATCGACAGCAGTATATCATTCTATTACGGAGCCATTCACAACATCATACTGATTAATCTTGTAGCATTGGTGTTGATTGGCTTACCATTAATAATGACACGAAGTAATTTTAGATGAGCCTCCAGTCTCCAGTCTCCAGCCTCCAGAATCCAGTTTCCAGTGTCATTCTCTGAAATAAGTTGACCGTTTTTAACCAACAACAAGATGTTAAAAATAGGAAAACGATTAAGGCATAGGCGGATTTTTTCAGAAGAGTTTAAATTGAAGGCTGTAAAGAGCTACGAAAGCGGTCAGCGAAC
>JAVJOQ010000020.1:0-113732 GCA_040216665.1 Cyclobacteriaceae bacterium
CATCGATGGAAAAATCAAATAATATTCATTGGGAAGAAGTCGCAGAGAGATTGGTCGGTTTTAGTGCTGCTTTGGTTGTTAAGATTGCCAGAGATGCTGCAAAAATTGCGGTTATTGGAAACGAGAAAATCGTTAATCAAAACCATATTGAAACTTCCCTTGGAGAAAATATTCAGTATTTAAAGTAAGATGGCAGAGTTTCCCCACTTAAAACTTCCTTTCAAAATTCAGGGAACAATCAAACCAAAAGGTGGTGGGAAAAGAAATGTTGAGGCTGAAGCAAAAACAAAAACAAACAAAACCAATAGAGCCCAGCATGGCGAGTATCTGAGCGATTCCGCAAACAAAATAAGAGATGCGTGGAGTAAGCTAAGGGATCAAAGATCGGAGAGCCTAGTGCTTCCTAATCAAAATGATATTCCAATTTTTTTACGGGTAGATACTGAAGTCTTTGATATTGATAATTTCAAGCTTTGGGGGATAGACTTAGTGTCCGAAGAAGAAAATGGATATATTCTTGGAGCTTCAACGGACAATCTTGAATCCTTCTTTGAGAATGTAAAAGATTTCATGAATGAACATGGAATTAGAAAGGATAAAGCTGCTCAAATTTGGGAATTAGTAACTGATGGAAGTTGGAGATTTAATGAGCTATTAAAAGGTGACTTAGGTATTATTTGGCCTGAAATTAATGATGACACCATATATATAATAGAGCTTGGTGTCTCATGTTTTATACCATTTAAAGTTGAATATCCAATTGCTGAAGATTTTGATTCAGTAGAAAAATTTAATAGTAAAGTCAGTGACTTTAAAGAGAAAGAACTTGAATGGCAAATAGCAAGAGATCAGAAACAAATGTCTCGAGAAAATGAAATCGAAGGATATTTAAAAGCTTATGATGGAACCTTGCAAGATATTTGGAGCAATCAGGTTGACGCAGTTTTCTTTAAAGTCTCAATTAATGGTAAGTGCCTAAAAGATATTGTACAAACTTATCAATATTTATACGAAGCAAAGTTAGATCCGACTTTCTCCATATCAAAGGAGAGCATTGATATATTGGATGACGAATTTTTAGTTGATACTCAGGGCCCTAGCGATAATTCCCCAAAGGTCTGTGTAATTGATAGTGGAATTCAAGAAAATCACCGACTTATTCAAAGTGCTATTGATGCCCCTAACTCGCGATCCTACATTGATGCCGACAATTCAACGGCCGATTATGTTAAACAATCAGGCCACGGGACAAAAGTCGCGGGAGCTATCCTTTACCCTGCATCTATCCCAACAAGTGGAACAGTTCTGCTGCAGACAATTATCCAAAATGCTCGGATACTTGATAAGGACAATCGAATAAGCGATTCTAGATTTACACCTTCCTTGATTGAGCAAATTGTTTCTGACTACTCCCCTACGAAAATATTTAATCTTTCTGTATGTGAGGATACGGCATACTCTGGATCGCATATGCCATCACTTGCTGCTTCAATTGATAAGGTAATTCATGAGAAGGGTATACTCTTTATAATCTCAGCAGGAAATCTTAAAAGAAGTTCAGGAGTGGCAGGAAATATTGGAATAACAGAACATTTACACAACGGCAAGAATTATCCTGACTATTTAAATTTTGAGGATTCAAAAATATCTAATCCAGGAGTTAGTTACTTTGCATTAACGGTTGGCTCAATTTCAAGAGAGGATTTTGAGGATGCTGATACCAAATCGCTAGCTGGTCGAAATCGAGTATCTCCATTTTCAAGAGTTGGACTTGGAATGTGGGGTTGTATCAAGCCTGACATAGTAGAATTTGGAGGAGATTTGGTTAAGAACAAACTATCAAATGACCTTACAACGCAAAACTCTGTTTTACCAGAGCTTGTAAATTCAACCATGTATGGTTCTAAGGCTGTAGGTTACGATTTTGGAACATCATTCAGTGCCCCTAAAGTAAGTCACATCGCATCTCGATTACTTTCTGAGCATCCCACTGAAAGCTCACTAATGTATCGAGCGCTAATTATTCAAAGTGCAAGGTTGCCGGATCATTGTTTCAATAATCCAACATTAAATGATTTCAGGTATTATGGATATGGTTTTCCAGACGTAAATCGTGCTTTAAACAACTCTCTCTCAAGAATAACCTTTATTCAAGATGGGAAGGTTTTTCCGAAAGCTGCTGATATTTACCGGATCAAGATTCCTGCTGAATTAAGAGGAGAAGGAAAAGAGTTTCGAATTCTTGCCGAAATCACATTATCTTTTACCTCCAGGACAAGGCTCACACGCAAAGGATCGCATTCATATTTAGCCAATTGGCTTGAATGGCAATCTTCAAAACACAATGAAAGCTTTAATAGCTTTAGGAATAGAACAATTGAGCTTTTGGAAACCGGTGAGGCTGCTGCAAATGTTGATGAAGGCGTAGATGTCATTAAATGGGTTCTAAGGGAAAATCCTGCTTGGTCAACAAACGGTATTAATCGAAATAACTCTACAATTCAAAAGAGTTGGACATTTATTGAGCCCCAACAGTTTAATGACGAATTTGGAATTGCTGTTATCGGACATGTTGGATGGGATAAAAGTCTAGAAAACGGAATTGATTATGCACTATGCGTTTCATTTGAAGCGATAGACACAGAAATCAATTTATATGAGATAATGGCTCAAGCTCAGATTGAAATTGAACCGGAACAAGAAATTGAAATTTAAAGATCCATGAACTTTGAGTCATCATATTTTGAGTTGGATGAAATTGATGAGGAAAAACTCTTTAAGACGGCCTACATTTTTTTTGATACTTCAGCTCTTTTAGATTTCTATTATTTCTCTGATGCATCAAAAAATGAGATTTTTGATAAAGTTTTTTCGCAATTACAAGGACGCTTATGGATATCCAAACAGACCGAGTTTGAGTTTGTGAAAAACAAATCAAAGGTGTCGAACAAATTATTTAATTCATATATAGACCTGCTGAAGAAGAGCAATAATAATAAAGACAGCGGCTACATTGAGGAAATACATTCAACAATTGATAATATAAAAAATCAATCCCTCAAAAACTTAAATGGGCTTCTTAGGACCCTTACAGAGCGTACAGCGAAAAATGAAAAACACCCCTTTTTAGAAAGAAATTCATTCGAAGTATTTTCTAAGAGTTTTGATTCACTTGTAGAGGGCATCAATTCGTTTAATGATAGATTCTTAGATTTCAAAAAGGCTATTGAACTTGAAGTAGAAAAAAAGAGGGAGCTTCTCCAATCTAACGAAAGTGAAGATATTGTTTTGAAAAAATTTGACTCATTCTTTCAGGTAACAAGTACTTCTTCTTACAGCGAAATATTAGAGATCATTGCTGAAGGTGAATTGCGATTAAGAAATCAAATACCCCCTGGTTATTTGGACTTCGAAGACAAAATTGGTTTTCAAAAATATGGTGACTTAATTGTCTGGAAGCAATTAGTAAAACAGTGTAGCGCTGATAAAAAGAATGCGATTCTTGTAACGAATGACCTATCAGAGGATTGGTGGCACTTTCAACAAAAGAAGAACTCAGGAGCCCCAAGATATGAATTAATAAAGGAGTTTAATGACTTAGCCAATGCAAAATTCTGGATGTTTGACATCAATTCTTTCTTGTTCAAAGCAAAGCGTTATGTAGCATCTGGATTGAAAGACAATACGATTGAGGAGGCTAAAAATGTTGTTTCCCCTAAGTATAAAGTGTTAGCTAATGAATCTGACTCGGATGAGCCAGATAACGAAAGCAGGGTACTTAGATCTTCCTATGTGGTAATCGCATATCAATCGAACTTTGTAAAAGATAGTTATGCTCGTAGAGTTCATGCTCAATTAAATAATGGGACTGAATTGAATGATATTAAACCTATTCTATTATCACCTCTCTTAAGAAGGGTTTTTAAGAGTGTGGAAATTGGTGACATTATATACTTCTCTAAGAATTTTGCCTACAATGAAATTGGTCACTTTGCTGGGTTTAGAAAGGATGATTTAGGTATTACTATTCCATATGCAATAAGGCGATCCCTAAATGTTAGTAAAGGCAAAAGATATACTGTGCAAGTTGATGGAGTAGAAAGGAGAATTACATTCATAAGTAGATGAGGTTCTTCCTAAGACAATAACAAATCTAAGCTAGCCATTTCTGCACGTACCGTGCTCAAATTTTTGAAAACTGAAAAATGAGTAGCAAGAAAAAAAAACGGGAAAAGCGAGTTAATAGAATTTGGATATCTCTTGTGGTTGTATCCAGTTCTTTGACAGTATTATTCACAGTTCTATTTCTTCTCAAATTAGAAAACTCGCCATCTGTAGATTCGAATATCGACCCTGCTATTTTTGGACAATATGGAGACCTAATTGGAGGGCTTGTAGGTACGCTACTTGCAGGCTTAAGTGCTTTCTTGATATACATGACATACAGATCTCAGAAGGCAGAATTAAAAGCTACCCAGGATGCATTGTATGATCAAAAAGATGAGACTGCCATATTTAATATGCTCTCTGTATTACGAGATATTATCAAAGATATGAAAGGAGCTATTACCCTGACAAGTGATACAGGCCATTCAGAATCGAAAGAGCTAGCTGGCAGAGAATATTTTCATGAGGCGACAAAATTCTTTCGAGAAAAGTTTTGTTACGAATTTCTTAGCGGTGATCTAATGTATAACCCAATTACCCACAAACTACATGAGTATAATCAAGAAAGGACAGGCGAGTTTAATGAACACGGAAATGAAGGAGTAAGAAGGGTTCCAATAGACAAACCAAGCGTAAATATTGACAATACATTAGTTGAAATAGTAGATGGATTTGAGAATCAATTTAATAATCACCAACATAATTTTGATCATTACTTTAGATATGTGCGTAACATCATTGAGTTTATCGAAGCTATTAAAGTTCGGAAGTATAAAGAATTTTACATAAAAATTTTCAAAGCACAATTGTCGTTGGATGAAAAGGTGATGATTTTTTACTATACATTATCAGTTAAAGATGATATGATGTTTCATCATTCTATAGATAGCTCTGGAATTCTATCAGATATAAATCATAGGAAACAATTATTTGATGATTGGCATTACTTACATTATCCTCTTACTGACTTCAAATTTTTGTCGAATAAAGAGCTTGCTGACAAAAATGATTATTTGAATTGGCGATACAAGATGACCAAAGAAGAAAAGTAAATGGGTATTTCTTTGCATTATTTAGGATTGATGCAGCAACACACATTGTGCAGGCCGCACTCCACTCCCACCTCCTAAGCCTACCCAAAGAGTGTCGCTGCCCCAGCCCGGTGTAAAAGAGATGATTTAGTTTTGAAAGCCAGCAATAAAAAAAAGTAATTTTCCATTGAGGTCGGGTATGCGCAAAGAACTAAATTACTAGTTTAGAAGGAAATACTTACATACATCTTACATTAATAGGCTATATATCTGTAAAACAATCGATTATATTAATAAACTATTTATTAATATAGTGAACAAATATTAAATTGTGTTTGATCACGAGTGGATTCAATTAAGGGAAAATGCTAATCTTAAATTACAACACAATTATGATCAAAGTAACAAAGGTCTTCTCTGTAGGCAATATCCTATTCATTTTATTTCTATTCGTCCTTAGTCAATCAAAAGGGCAGACACTCCAAGTCCGCCCTGTGGATATGGATAGTTTAATGAGAGCCTATTTGAGCGAATTCGTTGACAATTCTGGACTCATTGGGGTCAAAAAGAAAATCAAAAGAAAAAGAGGTAAACTAGTACAGAGCATGACTAGGGATTTTACTAGGTTCAATCATCCAGGAAAATCGCAATTAAAGATTGAAGAACTTGTTTATACAAATAACATTACGGATCTATCTAGGAAAATATTCCCTTCCTCAACTGATAATTTAGCATCACTTGATATCTTAGACTCTAATGAAGCAATTAAGCTACCTGTTATTACCAACATTAGTCCTTTATCGACTGCTTTAGATCCGGACGCATCTCATCAGTTTTTGAGGGTGAACCTAAATCAGCTTATACAGGCGTCATCCAACAATAGCGCAATTGCCAACAAGCCATTTTTCAATTTAGCTGCGAAGGCTTCATTGGATTTGACAAAGCAAAGTCACAAAGTATTTACTATGGCAATTGGAAATTTCGAAAATAGAATGACAGAGGTCTATGAAAGAATTAAGGAATTCAATCTTGAAGAGGGGGACTTAATCCCAGCAATGAAACTTTGGAACCTATATTCTAGGGGTGAAATTGATCGCACATACAAATATATTAAACATTTTTCAGCGCTTGCCATAATGGAGGAATCAAGTACATCCGCAGATCTGAAAGCGAATTTAAATATTTCGGGGAGTGTCAATGTGACCACTCCAATCTTTAGTGCAAGAAGTAATAATAAATATTCATTTGACAACGAATCACAATGGATAAACAATGGTGCTCTATTTAAAATTTACATGTATGAACAGCCAAGATTAGCCAATATCTTGACTGAAAAGGAAATTTACAATGCTTGGCATAAATACAAGTTCAGAAATAATGATGTTTACAAATCATCAGGAGATGCATTTATTAGAGTAAATGAGATAAATCTCAAGCCAACAGAAACTGTTAAGATATACCTAAACTTTGGGCCTATTCCTTCAAATTCTGTCGCCTTGGTAAATGCTGATCTGCCGTACTCTTTGGATCATTTTGAAAATAGTGCTGGAGTATCGGCAATAGGAAACGTTGTTGTTAAGCATAGTAGAGCAGAACACGTTGGAAATGGGATCTATAGATTTCCGGTTGAGATAACAAGAAACGAGAGTTTTTTTTATTCTATAACACATAATGCCGATTATCAAAAAGCAGGCTTAATTCGCCTCAAACTTGACCAAGGGGTAGATTTAGATGGAAGTGGCACAGAGCAATACTTAGGTACTGAATATCCTGTTATTATAAAATCAACCACAAAACCCCATTTACTATCCTCAAATTCATCAATAGTCGCAAATACTAACGAAACTAACTACCTATATTCTTGGGACGTTCCATTTATAATTGATTTCGCGACTATCGTTACTAGAGATAATTTGAGGTTGGTTGATTTAGAACTTCCTGAAGGATTCTTTAGTGAGCTGGGTGAACAACAACTATTCCGAAGCCTAATCGATTGGCATACGATAACGAATGGTAATGCACCAAATCATTTTATCATGAAATTGAGGATACCAACTAATGTCCAAAATCACTTTGACCAAACCAATAACAATTTTCTCTCTAAACTTACTATCGAAATCCAGAACGGCAGTCCATTTCCATTAAGAGATTTCCAAGCTACCTTCATCGCTCCCTTAGATACGGGGCAAATAAACATTACTTCAGGAATAAAAGTGTCGAGTGCTAAGGGTCTTTTATCTGTCTTAAAACAAGATATTGAGTTAGTTCCGGAAGAGGAGTATTCTAAATCTGAACTAGGCAATTTTCTTTCAATTCCTGTTTCGAAAGTACATAAGATTGAAACAAGAATAAAACTATCCGACCTGCTCAATAAAGAAAATGCGGATACAACTCAAATAATTAACATTCTTATTAATGTACCAAGCATAAAGAGAAGTATAAATGGAGAGTATTCGATTTCCAATGAATTAATAGATGAGACTAAATATAGGACATTTCTAAATACAATAAGGGCCGAATTATAGGGTTTCTAAGAATTAAATGCTTATCAATAAGAATACTATTTACATTGTTTATTGTTATTCTGCTCTCAGCAACACCCGTTGTCAAGCCACGCTTCCCTCCCTCCCGATAGCTATCGGGACCAAAGCTTTCCAAAGAGTGTCGCTGCCCAGCCCGGTGGTAAATGAGAAAATTTGGGTTCTGAAAAGCTAATGCTATAAAAACTTTTCTATGAGATGTGGTTAGCCCGGAGACCAAAGCTTACTTAACATAACGCCTGACCATTATATAACTCTTGCCTGGCTAGCGGGCTGACCCTTAGTTATATAATGATATTATGCAACAAAGTTGTGATAACTGGTTGGCACCAGTTACATAATCTGCGTTATTTTAAATAGCTTAAGAACGATTTAGAATGATGATTATTATTGGCTGGTGTAGCTTTACTTTTACTAATGCTGTTTCCTTATTGAGCCTTCAAAAGTTTGAGTAGTTCCTTTGGGTCTTGACGGTTGTCCCAAAAAGCAGTAATGATGATGGTATCGTCTGAGATTTTGTAAAATAAACTGAAATGCCCCATGGATGCCACGTGTGTATTCGGGAATTCAGCAGCCTTGTATAGCAGTGGACTATCGGCAATTAGGTTAGCTTTCTCATTGCTCAATCGAAGCAACTTTAATGAATAGGTCGTTGATTTATTTCTTTGCACCCAATATTCCAAAATAGACTTTCTTTGCCGGGCAGCAGTTTCGGTCCAGATTACTTTCTTTTGAGCCATTCCAGTTCACGTTCATTAAGTGTGAGCTGATCAATGGTTCTTCCAGCTTTAATATCTTCTTCACTCATGGTCAGCATGATTTTCTGCTCTTCAGTAAGGGGCACTGCTTCTTCCTGAACGTGAGAGCTTTTAATCATATCTGATAAGGCGCGCAGGTACTCTGAATCTTTAATAGCCAATAGCTGGTCTATAACCTTATTTCGAATATCGGTAGCTGATGCCATATTGTTTTAAGTTAATCTTGTCTATAAAGATAGGAAAACCGGCAGAAAAGCCAGCGCAGCATCGCCACCCATTGTGCAGGCCACACTTCCCTCCTACATCCAAAGCCTGCCCAAAGAGTGTCGCTGCCCCAGCCCTGTGTGAAGGAGAAATTGAGGTTCTGAAAATCCAATGCTTAAAAAAACCTTCTATTGAGAGTAGTGATGTGCCCGGAGACCGAAGCTATATTAACATAACGCACGCCATTATGTAACAACGTAAGCAATTAACTGGTTTGCACCAGTTACAACATAATCAGCGTTATTTTAAACAGCTTCATAACAATTGGAAGGCGAAGGATATTGTGGAGCTGCACGCGCAGTAGTTAGTGGATCATGTATAGGATATTTACCTGATCACCCTATCATGTATAATATTTATTAATATATTTACCTGATAAGAATCTCGCGTAACCGTACTTTGCATGACAAAAACCGCTTTTGAAGCCTTCAATGACCTCCCAAAATTACCTCCGATCAGAGAGAAAGTAGAAACTATTAAGGTTCTTCGACAACTTGTCAAGTCATCTATAGCCTTGGCAGAACTGAAAGGATTGGCAGCTACATTGCCAAATCCGGCCATTTTACTAAATGCAGTTGTCCTTAAAGAAGCAAGGGCAAGTTCGGAAATTGAAAATGTTGTTACAACGCAGGATAAACTTTATCAAGCCATTTCGGCAAAAGGTGTTGAGGCCGATCCGTCAACCAAAGAAGTACTTCGCTATCGGGAGGCAGTGTTATATGGTACTCGTTTCATTAAACAGAAAGGGTTTTTAAGTACAAATGCAATTGTTGCTGTTCAAAAGATATTAGAGGAAAACAATGCAGGAATTCGAAAGCTACCTGGCACAGCACTTAGAAATGCAACCACGGATAAAATCATTTACACTCCCCCTGATGACCATGAAACGATTCTTCAGCTAATGAGAAATTTAGAAAATTATCTAAATGAGCAAACTGAAATCTCCCCGCTAATTAGAATGGCCATTCAACATTATCAGTTTGAAAGCATTCACCCATTTTATGATGGTAATGGAAGAACAGGTAGAATTATCAATATCCTGCATATCATGCTAAACGGATTGTTGGAAAGCCCGATCCTCTACTTAAGCAATTACATTATTAAAAATGAATCAGACTACTATCGCCTCTTACAAGAGGTACGTACAAAAAATAAATGGGAAGAGTGGATACTTTATATGCTCAAAGGTGTTGAAGAAACTTCGATTGAAACAATTACTCAAATAAAAGACATCCAAGCATTATTTGCCGAAATACAAGAAAAAGTTAAATCGAAGTCTCCCAAAGTATATAGCAAAGAACTGATTGAAATCTTATTTGAGCACCCTTATTGTAAAAGTGAAATTATTACTGCGCGAATGAAAATTTCCCGTATTACTGCTGCTAAGTATCTGAAGCAACTCCAGGAAATTGGTGTTCTAAAGTCAAAAAAAGTTTGGAAAGAGACTCTTTACATAAATACCAAACTTTTCGATCTGTTGAAAACGTAAATAGTTTGTCATCCAACCTAGCGACAGCACCCATTGTGCATACCGCACTCCCCTAGCCTATTCCTAAGATGGCTAGCTATCGATAGACAATCGTTAGCCCATAAGGATCATTCCCAACTCCAGTTACCGTACCCACAACAGTCCGAGTTTCAAGATCGATCACATACACGATTCCTATTTCTTGTGAGTACGGCTGTGCACCTGGCCCAGCACTAATCACTGCATACTTACCATCAGCAGTAATCGCTGATCCTTTGGGTCGAGCACTAACACCGTTGGGCAGGGAAAGCGGAATACGTGCTACTTCCGCTCCGGGATCACCGGCAAGTGCTAACTCGATATTCACAATAGACACATTATCTACGAGCAAATTCGGCACGATTAATTCCCGGCCATCGGAAGTGACGGAAGGAATGAGCGGATGGGTTTCCACAGCAGGATCATCAGTGCCCACTAGCATGCGAGCTACTTCCGCATCGGTTGCACCAACGCTTGCCCGATCTACATTGATGATTGAAATCGTATTACCCGACACGTCTGCTTGTTGGCTTCCGCCATGTGCTACGATAATGTGCCGCTCATCGGGTGTGACAGTGATTCCCCAGGATCCAGGCTGATTAGGTATGCGGTGTATCTCTGCAACACGATCTCCCTCCAGTGCGCGTTCAAGATCTATTACCGATACATCGTTGGTGCCACCATTGGCAGTAAACAAATACCTCCTACCATTGCTGGCACGACCCAATGCCAATCCGTTGGGATTTGGAAAGCAGCCAAAAGATGGACTTGGGGAAAGTACAGCAAGATTCCTGGAAGGTCCATAGGGCGAGACGTAAGGCACAGGATAGTCCGGACAGTCAATACCACGTGAGGTCATAGAAGATGAACCGAGTGGCAACTCAACGGTACCCCGTAAGCTTCCGGTACGCCTGTCAACAAACCCAATCCGATTGCCGCCATCTTCGGTGAGATTATTCTCTGCGTTGGAGATGATGAGCATGTCTGGAAGAAGTACAGCACCAATTGCACCGAAACCACCGGAGTCCATATGCCTGAGGAGTGCCTTGGCTGTACCATTGTTTTTTGGGTCTAATACTTCATCAACGTCAAGCACCGCTATCTGCCCACGACCTCCGTGTTGTTTGAATTCCCCATTGTCAATGCTACCGTGATGATTGATGACATAAAGTGTAAGGCCATCCTCACTAACAAGCAGGTTTGCGGGATCACCAAGCAGTTGACCGTCCAATCGATCCAGTGCCACCTTACTTCGGCTTATGATTGCATTCGAATTGTTGTTGTTAGCCGGATCGAGGGCCGCTTCCAACGAAATAGCATAAAGGTAGGGAAGTCGTCTGCCTGCAACGAGGATATAAGCTTCTTGATCAACCACTTCCTGAGTACTACACGATATTACCAAACCGGCTAGTGCCGATACAAAAAGTATGATCATGATAGTCGCGGGCTTGAAAGACTTGGTAGTTCGAAACATTTTAGTAAGTCAGTTTGAGTTCCTTCTTCTTTTGAGTTTTCTACAATAAAGAGAATCACTAAGGTAGCGAGGCTCTATTGAAATAACGAGGACTAACACCCTAGATGGAACACCCATTGTGCATGCATCACTTCCCTCCCTCCTCTAGATAATTATTCGAATAATATTCATCCATTACATAACTTCTTGGATTGTTCTCTTACGACTGCATTGCTAATTGAAGCCGGGATTTAGTGCACAGGCTAGTTGTTCAGGGCCAATCTCAATGTCCATGGCTGGCGGATCCTTAGCACAGGCCCCAGCTGAGCATATTTTTTGAACGATCGTCTGGTATTTGTGCTTTTTGTATTCTAACTAACCATTGAATGTTTAATCCAAAAATAGAAAGTCTGCCCCTCGAACAATTGCGGGAACTGCAAAATGCTCGTCTATCATCGCTTGTTGATCGCGTTTATCAATTTGTTCCCTTCTACAAGCAAAGTTTTGACAATGCCGGTATACAGCCTGGCGATATCAAGACGGTGGAGGATCTACCAAAACTATCTTTTACACGAAAGAGTGATCTAAGAGATAATTATCCTTTTGGAATGTTTGCCACAGGCATGGATGAGATTAGAAGGATCCATGCTTCAAGTGGAACGACAGGAAAATCTACTGTTGTTGGGTATACACAAAATGACTTAGATATTTTTGATGAAGTAGTAGCCAGATCCTTAGTGGCGGCAGGAGCTCGACCTGGCATGAAATTGCATAATGCCTATGGCTATGGACTTTTTACAGGAGGACTGGGTATGCATGGCGGAGCTACTCGTTTAGGTATGGCTGTCATTCCTATTTCTGGTGGAATGACTGAACGTCAACTCACCGTTTTACAAGATTTTCAACCAGAGGTAATTTGTTGTACACCCTCCTATGCCCAAACACTTTCAGAAGCATTTGCCAGCCGAGGCATCGACACAAAAGATTTAGCTGTGAAATTCGCAATCCTTGGTGCTGAGCCATGGACGGAAGCTATCAGAGAGCAGGTAGAAAAAGGATTGAACGTTACCGCCACCAACATTTATGGGTTAAGCGAGATTATCGGTCCTGGTGTATCTCAGGAAGATCATGAAGAAAAAGGAACTGGAAGCTACATCTGGGAAGATCATTTTTATCCTGAGGTGGTTGACAAGAATACAGGTGATCCGTTGCCAAATGGGGAAGAGGGAGTATTGGTGTTGACTACTTTAACCAAAGAAGCTTTTCCCGTTATACGGTATTGGACCAATGATATCTGTTCAATTCGTTACGATCCTAATGGTAAGCGCACGCATATTAAAATGTCTCCCATCAAAGGAAGATCAGATGATATGCTGATTATAAGAGGCGTTAACCTCTTTCATACTCAGGTTGAAGAGGTGATTGAAAATATGGACTATCTGCTACCCAATTATCAATTGGTTGTTAGCAGAGAAAAGTCTATGGATGAGGTGCTGGTCAGAGTTGAAGTTAAAAAGGGAGTAGACCCTTCCGACCCAGCGTTGAGTGAACAGTTTCGGGATAAAATCAAGGATACGATTGGGATCAGCATGAAAATAGAGCTACTCCAAAAAGGAGAAATTCCCATGAGTGAGGGCGGTAAACTTAGCCGCATCGTTGATAAAAGATAAGCCTTCTAACCTGTTGATGCCCCTCTCCTAGCTCCTTAAGATCCCCAAACTCACCAAGCTATTAGTCCTTTCATTCCTAACTCACCTCTTGAATGAATTTTACCCCACTTGATCTTTTTATTAATACAAAATAGTAGTAAAAAAATAGTAAGTTGACTTAAGTAAGGTTGTTTTATCAAATTTACCATTCATCATGCCAATCAAGAGAAGGGATTTCGTCAAAATGTTACCCCTCGGAGCAATATTACCGGGACAGGTTTTGGATAGTTTTTTCAGTAACTCAAATGACATGGCTCATCTAGGATCTGATTCAAAAGCGGCACATCCCATCGAGGATATTGATGATGTCTACAAAAAAGCAATCGTCATTGATGGACTGATCATTGCCCGGGGGTGGGACGAGCATTCTTTTAATGCCTTGAGAAAATCGGGATATACTGGGTTTAATGCCTCTGTAGATTCAGGGAATCTTGCTAAAGGACTTAAGAATTTAGAGGAATGGCAAAAACACATAAAGGAAAATTCCGACAAACTAATACTGGCGACAAGTGCTGAGGATTTTGTAAATGCCAAGAAAGAAAATAAAGCAGCCATCATGTTGGGTTTTCAAAATTCCACCATGGTTGGCAACTCCATTGAAAACCTGGATGCTCTTTACCAGGCCGGGACGCGCTGGATGCAACTTACGTACAATGAGCGCAACCTACTGGGAGACGGATGTACTGAACGTACCAATGCCGGCTTATCGAACTTTGGTATTGAAGTCGTAGAGCGGATGAATGAGCTCGGGATCATCGTAGACCTGTCTCATTGTGGTGCTCAAACCACCAACGATGGAATTAAATTTAGTAAATCTGGCGCTACGATCAACCACTCCATGTGTGAGGCATTGTACAAGAACCACCCGCGTGCAAAAACAGACGAACAGATTCGTGCCATGGCGGACAAAGGGGGTGTCATGGGAATCATTTGCCTCGGTTATATGATTGGTCCTAATCTAGGCACTGACACCACCCTGGAGACTTACGTGGATCACATCGAACATGCGGTAAAAGTTGGTGGAATTGACCATGTAGGGCTCGGTGCAGATTTTGCTATCCAGGGTTTGGAAGCTACTGGAGCTACGCGTGAAAATTGGTACGTGCCTCGCCTCACTCGTTTCAAAGATTCTTACAATGTACAATGGCCTCCATGGATTCCTGAACTCGACACCACTGACCGTTATCGTCATGTTGCCAGGGTATTAAGCAAAAGAGGTTTCAAAACAGGAGACATCGAGAAAATACTTGGACAAAACTGGCTGAGGTATTACCGTGAGACATTAAAGTCATGATATCTTATTTTAATAATTAAAAAACTCCTACTTTATTTAAAACATGAAATATTCAGCAATAATTTTCCTAATCGTACTTGGCTTAACATCTGCCTGCACTCCATCCAACAAGTCTGAAGGCGATGATAAGATCATCTATGATGTTGTGTTTAGAGAAGATTTGGCGGGCACTTATGAAAAATGGAAAACAGCAGATCGCAGTTTCGGATATTATTATACCTACACGGATAGAGGTCGTGGTCCAGAGTACACTGAAGAAATTTCGTTGAATGATCAAAATTTTATTTCAAGTCAAACGATAAAGGGTGTCAACTACCTGAAGGCATCGATCGATGAAAGCTTTTCGAGCACCGATGCAACGGCAACTAGCAAGAACCTAATGGGAACAACGAAAGGTGACTTTTACGGAGAGGAATTGTATTTCCGTTATGATGGATCACCTGCCGTTTATGAAATCCTTGCACAACTGTTATTAAAATCTGAAAGTGGGAAAGTCAAATTGTATCCTGAAGGTGAAGCAGAACTGACAAATAATATTTCACTCCAGCTTACTGATGGATCGTCAGTAGAACTTCTTGTGATTAATGGCTTGGATTTGGACCCTACTTACTTGTGGATGATGAATGATCAGATGGTGGGTAAAATATCGGGCAACCTCCATATTGTGAGAAAGGACTTAAGTACTATCCGCCTTGAAATGAAAAAAGTTCAGGACGACATTGAAGATGAAAGTCTTATTGAAGTAGCTAAGGACCTATCACATGATATAAACAACGTTGTTATTCAAAACGTGAATGTATTTACCGCTGAAGGAACATTGCTGCCCAATCGGGATGTCTTTGTAGAAGGACATACCATTAAAAGTATTCATCCAACAGGAACCAAGACTGCGAAAGAAAATGCTGAATTAATTGATGGATCTGGGAAGACCCTCCTACCGGGAATGTTCGATATGCATACCCATAACAGTAAATTCAGAGGGATTTTATACCTCGCTGGTGGCGTAACATCGGTGCGGGACATGGCCAACAATAAACAACTAAAAGATTTGGCTGAGCAATTTGATAACAATGAAATTCTCGGCCCGCACATTGTTGCCTACTGTGGTATCATAGATGGTTCGGGGCCGTTTGCCAATCAACGCAATGTGGTTGAAAATTTGGAAGAAGGTTTAGTAGAGATTCAGGATTATAAAGATTTAGGGTATCAGCAAATCAAATTGTATAGCTCTATCCAACCGGAGTGGGTTCAACCCTTAACAAACAAAGCACATCAATTGGGCATGAGGGTAAGTGGACATATACCTGCCTATATGACCGCAACGCAAGCCATTAATCAAGGTTATGATGAAATTCAGCACATCAACATGTTGTTCCTTAATTTTCTATCAGACACAATCGATACCCGAACACCATTGCGATTCACCATGCCTGCACAACATGGCGCTGACCTTGACCTCAACTCGAAATCGTATCAGGATTTTGTGAAACTTTTAAAAGCAAAGAATATTCTTGTTGATCCTACCGTAGCCATTTTTGAAAACATGTTACTCGCACAAGCAGGTGAACTAAGCCCCACCTATCAAGCAGTTGCTAACCGGTTCCCGATTGTTGACCAGCGTAGTTTTTATACCGGAGGTCTTCCGAAAGAAGGTGAGAAGGCGGCAAGGTACAAGGCCAGTTTTGATAAGATGCTGGCGGTGGTTTATGATTTATTTCAGAACGGTGTACCCATTGTTGCAGGTACAGATGGCTTGCCAGGATTTTTATACCATCGAGAACTTGAACTTTATGTAAAGGCTGGCATTCCTGCCAGTGAAGTATTAAAAATAGCGACCATTAAATCAGCGGAGATTACTGGTGTATCACAATCGTTGGGCTCAATAGAAGTCGGCAAGCAGGCAGACTTAATTTTGATTGGCGGAAATCCTCTTGAACAATTTAGTGATATTCGAAAGGTTGAATGGACCATGAAAGGTGGCCATCTATATTATGCTAAGGAACTGTATAACGCATTGGGAGTAAAGCATTTTAAATAGTGCTTAACTCCCAATGTGAATACTAACTGTACTATACTTTGTTCAGTTTTAAAACCTTTTAAGATACGTCACATCCTCTTGCGTTTTCACTACCCTCAACTCCTATTTTCTTCAGGATGTCACTCATCAAACACCAGTTGGTAAAACTTGATTGAAACAAGTTGATACCTACAAAACCCGTTAGCCATAGCCAATTGATGTTGATATAAATCGCCAATAGCAGACTTACTATAATCATGGTGCCTGCAACGGCATGTACAATGCGATTTCTCATATAATTCTTACTATTTAAAATTGGTGTTTTTTATATTCATCACAGCCATGTGTACCTTCGACTTGGTTTCCTGTTTTGAATTAAATTCTTCAATAGCCTCAATTACATCATCAATCAAACCTTCTTGCACGAACGCATAGAAAAGTACCGAAGAGAATTCCCCTCTGCTAGAAGCGAACCAGTTGGATTCCATCGGCTGATCCGATTGATCTTTATAGCCTTTTACATCAGTATAGGAGAAGGCCATTACTCCCGATTTCTTAAGCAACTCCTTGATCTCTTTTTCAAAGAATTGCACTGCAGTGATGATTAATAATTCCATGTCTCTAGTTTTTTTGTTCAGTCCTTGTATTCTTCTCCCATTTTTTTCTTTCTGTCATGTAATAGATCAGAGGTACCACAATTAGCGTAAGCATAGTAGATACAATGGCTCCGGCTACTAATGAGATCGCCAGTCCCTGAAATATTGGATCAAAAAGTATGATAGAGGCCCCAATGACCACCGCTCCTGTGGTAAGTAATATGGGTGTAGTCCTTACGGCACCCGCATCAATGATGGCCCTCTTGAGGTCTGCTCCTTCGTTGAGGCGGATTTCAATAAAGTCAATCAACAGGACGGAGTTTCTTACCATCACTCCTGCCAGTGCTATCATACCAATGAAAGATGTAGCGGTAAAGAATGCTCCCAAAAGCCAGTGGCCCAAAACAATACCTATGAGTGAGAGTGGAATAGCCAGCATCATAACAATAGGGGTTTTAAAATTTTGAAACCAACCTACGATGAGCATATAAATGATAATGATAACGATCAAAAAGGCTGCTCCAAGATCGCGGAATACTTCTAACGTAATCTGCCACTCTCCATCCCACTTCACGGTGAAGTCTGACTCATCCTCTGGCGAGCTCATGTACAACTCATTGAGCGCATACCCTTTTGGCAATTGTATCTCATTCAGTTTTTCCGTCATTCCTAATATGGCATAGGCCGGACTTTCAAGTCCACCGGCCATATCCGCCAACACATACACCACTCGCTTCTGATCTTTTCTATAAATTGTTGGACGTAGCGTATCCTCATTGACACTGACAAAATCACTTACCGGCACCATGTTGCCTTGCTGACCTTTTAGTTTAAGGTTTTGAATGGATTCAATGCTTGATTTGTCCTGATCGTTCAGTGCGAATACAATGCCAACGGGTTGTGTAGCATTTTCATCATACAAATTAGAAATCGGATACTCCCCTAGCAAGTAAGTAAGATTACCCACCACTTGCTGCGGCACAATTCCATTGAGCATCGCCTTTTCCCTATCAACATCCAGTTTGTATTCCGTCTGCCCTGCTTCCACATACCAATCTACATCCACTACGTCATCGGTATTAACTAGTATTTCTTTTACTTGCCTCGCCACATTGATTTGTTCGGTATAATCAGGCCCATAAACTTCTACTACTAAAGTAGATAATACCGGAGGACCTGGTGGTACTTCCACAATCTTAACATTGGCACCATATTTTGCTGCAATTTTTTGAACGTTGGGTCTAACAGCCGAAGCAATTTCATGGCTCTGACGGGAGCGGTCTTCTTTGTTCAACAAATTGACTTGAATGTCGGCCATGAAGCTTCCTCCTCGCAAGTCGTAGTGCCTCACCAATCCGTTGAAGGTAATCGGTGCCGATGTACCAACATAATTTTGGTAATTAACTACTTCAGGAACATTGGAGATGAATTGAGCAATTTCCTTAGTTACCGCTGCTGTACGCTCAAGAGTTGTTCCTTCCGGCATATCTATAACTACCTGAAACTCATTCTTATTATCAAAAGGCAGCATCTTCACTGCCACTGTTTTGGTAAAGAACAATGAAACCGATCCTACCAGTAAGACTACTGTTATACCCAACATAACAAACCTTTTCACTTTACTGTCCAGAAAGGGTTGCTCTACTTTGTGATATATCTTATAAATCCACCCGTGTTCATGTACTTCTTCCTCTTGGCTTTCTTTGGTGTCTTTTTCTTTCAACAAATGATAACCTAAATACGGAGTGATAGTAAGCGCTACAAAAAGCGAAAGGATCATGGCAATGGATGCACCTATAGGCATGGGGCTCATATAGGGTCCCATCATTCCTGAAACGAATGCCATAGGCAGTATCGCAGCAATAACAGTGAAGGTGGCCAGAATGGTGGGATTACCCACTTCATTGATAGCGTAAATGGCCGCCTGTTTAAAAGGCAATCTTTTTGCCTTGAAGTGCCTGTGCATATTTTCGGCAATGATGATGCTATCATCCACCACAATTCCTACTACAAACACCAGTGCGAACAAAGTAATCCTGTTTAGGGTGTAGTCGAGCATATAATAGCTAAACAAGGTGAGGGCGAAGGTCAATGGTACAGACAGAAATACAACCAGACCTCCTCTCCAACCCATGGCCAACATCACCAAAACAGTAACGGCCACAATGGCTACGGCAAGGTGAAGTAACAACTCCCCTACTTTATGCGATGCAGTCTCCCCATAATTGCGGGTTACAGTCACATAAACATCTGATGGAATAAGTGTCTTTTCTAATCGCTTTATCTTGTCAAGGATTTTGTCGGATACCTTCATGGCATCAGCACCTTTAATTTTAGCAATAGAGATAGTGACTGCGGGATATTCTGACGGGCTAGACGCATAATCATTGTCGGCCTTTCCATAACCAAAGGAAACATAATTGAGTGGCGTGCCAGGCCCATCGGTAACGTGCGCTACCTGATGCAGGTACACAGGCAGTCCTTTATTGATACCTACCACTATGCCTTCCAGGTCTTCGACAGAAGAAAGAAACTTTCCAGTTGTTACCAAAAACTCTTCATCGCCTGATACAAATTTGCCGGATTGGGTGCTGCTATTACTTGCCTTCACCATTTGCATGATACCCAATACATCTACACCATTTTCGGCCATCTTGTCCTTGTCCACCACTAACTTGAGTACACGAGATCGCCCGCCAATTTCTTTGGTGATGGCTACGTCCTCCACCTTCTCAATTTCAGAAGTTACTTCTTCTGCTATTTGCCTCAGTTGAAAGTCATCATAAACAGGGCTCCACAGGGTAATGCCTAGCATAGGCACATCATCTATGGAGCGTGTTTTAACTATTGGTTGGTAGACTCCTTCAGGGAAGATGTGTTTGTTCTTCTCCAACTCGTCATATAGCTTGACATAAGACCTTTCTGTATCCTCTCCTACATAAAACTGGATAACCATCACTGCCTGGCCGTTCATTGCCATGCTATGCACATGCTCCACCCCCTTAATATTGGAGATGATTTTTTCTAAGGGTTTCACTACCCTACTTTCCATCTCTGTAGGTGATGCACCTGGATAACCAATCATGACATCCGCCATCGGAACAATGATTTGGGGCTCTTCCTCCCGTGGTATCAGAAATGAACTGTATACACCTATCAACATCATCGCCACCATCAAAAGAATGGTGAGCTTAGAGTTGATAAAAAAACTTGCTACTTTACCTGAAATCCCTTCTTGCATACTAGTAATTTTTACAAACTCTTTTTAACACGAACTATAGCACCGTTGAAGAGCTTGCCTTCTGATGAAACAATGTACTTCTCCCCGGGTGTCATCCCAGAAAGCACTTCCACCATGCCATCAGTTGTCCTTCCCAGGCGCAGCCATCTTAGGATAGCCGTATTGTTCTCGTCAATCGTGTAAACACCTGTTAATTGACCATTTTGCACCAACGCTCTTTCATTAATGGCTGGAGCAGTTGACGCTCCTGCAATGGTTTTTGACATTGCTACATTGACAAACATTCCTGGTAAGATGTCCTTGTCCACATTTGCTAAGTCAATCCTTATCAAATACTGACCTCCTGTAGTTTTTGCTGAACGACTCACTTCACTTACCCTACCTGTCAATTTCTTTCCAGAAGATTTCACTACAATATTGGCGATAGCTCCTTTCTGTATTTGACTGATCATTGTTTCCGGCACCATTGCTACTGCTTGGAACCTGGAGGTCCCTTCAATAGCTAGTAAGGGCATACCCGGTGCTGCTATGTCTCCTTTCTTCACAAAGGTGTTGGTAACTTGTCCGGAAAACGGTGCTACAATATTGGTAAAGGCAAACTGCGCCTGCACTTCCTTCATCATCTGATTGGCCGCCTCCAATCCTGCTTTAGCCATTTCATATTGCATGGTCATCCCTTCCAATTCTTTCTCGGAAGCACTCCCTTTTTTATAAAGTGACTTGAAACGATCAAGATCATTCTTAGCATTTTCGTAGACAGCTTTTGCTTGGCTAATGGAAGCTTCTACCTGTCCCTTCTTTGCCATAAGATCTGCACTGCTAATAGCAACTAACAGTTGCCCTTCCTTCACTTGATCTCCCACATTGACGTGAAGTTGGGTTACGTTGCCCATCATGCGCGTGCTGAGGTTGGCACTGTTTTGTGCTTCTATTTTTCCACTTACCGTAAATGATCCTTCTGTTGCGATCGATGCTACAGTGGCTGTGTTTACTTCTACAGGTGGAAGCTGTGTTCCACTCTGATTTTGATCTCCGCTACCACAACTTACTGTACCCAGCGCAGTTGCAGCAATTATTATAGATTGTATAATTTTCATTTCTATCGTGTTAAAAATTCGAGGTATTCTTTGGTGAAATTGTATCCAAAAATGGCTTGCCGGAATTCCAGTTCTTTCTGGAACATTTGGGTTTCTGCCATGAGTAAGTCTGAGGTTTTCTCCAACCCTTCTTCAAACCGGTCCATTCTAATTTTGTACGCCTCAGCTGATTGATCCAGTGCCATCCTTGTGAGTTCCACTTTATTTTTAGCATCTGTCAATTGACGGTTGGTTTTATTCAGTTCCAACTGCTGCTGCAATTTGTATTGCTCATTTTCCATTCTGGCCTTTTCGGTTTGTGCCTTTGCCTTCGACATCTTTCCTGCCGACTGGTAACCATCAAATAAGCTCCACGAAAGTTTCGCTCCTATCAGATACCCTGAGGCATCCAACCCAAAAAGTTGATCGTCATACAACTGGTAGCTACCAAAGGCATTAATCGTGGGTAAGAATTTCATCTTGCTGGACTGTAACATCTTTTCATACCCGGTTACCGACTTTTCCATAGCCATAATGTCTTTTCTTGAAGAGGACAATAGTTGTGTATAGTGTTCTTGTTCGATGGAAAGCAGTGCACGCTCTGTAGGCTTATAGATTTTATCTGCTCCACTTTTCCCCATTAAAAGTCCAACGTAATCAGAAGCATTCCTGATGTTACTTCGGGCATACCTCAACTGGTTTTCCACTTCCGTGGCCCTAACCTGGACGGCTAACAAATCTGATTTTTGGATTAGTCCCTCTTCAAAATAATCAGTGACCATTTTGACTCCCTCCTGTGAGGTTCTCCTGGCCCTTTCCAATACATCAACCGCTTCGTAAGCCAATTGTAATTGCATATACGCTTTGCCTACTTCCAATACCATGGCTTCTCTTGTTCTGTCAGCTTGCAGTTGATAGGCTTCCTGTTGGATTTTTGCGGCCTGTCGCTCGTACACTCCGTCAAGGTTTAATAAGGGCTGTAGCAAGAGTATCTCTGTCGCGTAATTTTGTGTGCGTTTGGGATCGTTGAGTTGGGTAGGATCAAAGTCCGCTCCTGTCAATATTTCCTGGTTCAGTTTAGATCCAAATGCCATTAATGGGTTGGTGGTAGAAATAGCAGTATGGGACGCAGAAACAGAGGGAAGGTAAAGCGCATTGGATTGGCGGTAATCCGCTCTGGCCATTTGAACCTGTTGATCTGCAATTCTGATTTGATAGTTATTCGATGCTACATTTTCTAATAATTCCGCTTGTGATATCCTTAAAGTATCCTGACTGAAAAGCGGGTAAGTGACAGTCAAGCCTATTATGACTAATAAAAACACTACTTTTTTCATTCCCGTTGTTTAATTTACTGCAAAGGTAGGTCTGTGTTATTTTCTAATTGGTGACTTTAGTTACACGTAACTCAGTGTAAATGAATATTTATTTTTAGTTGGCGTTGTTGGTTAGCTGTACTTGGTATGGCATCCGGTATGCACCATTTTTTATTGCTTAATGGATATGTTTTTAGATGGGTAACTTATCTTAGCTGTCAAATACATTCCATGCTCATTAAAGAAAAGTCACTACAACACTGGATCGAAAACTTTTATGGCTATGGATCGTGGCAGGCCAAATACTGGTTTGTTGCCTATGAAGAAGGTGGTGGTGATCTGCCACAAGAAGTGGCCGACAAACTCAATCATTTTGAAAAAGTCCACCCGGTAGATAACCCAACGCTTTGCGACATTCGGGCCTTATACAAAAAGGTGGATTTTCACTTGAATGGGCCAAGGGCTAACCTTTTCACCAATCTCTATGACTACCGTTTTGGGAACGATGCCGTGTTACATGGCACGTGGAAAAACCTCATCGCATTTGTGCATGGCCATCAACATAAAGTGCTCCCTGATTTGCTCACTTATCAGCAAAATTCGTTGGCGTCAGTTACCTCAGAAAGTGAGGCTTTGATCAGGTTGTATCCCCTACCCGCTCACAACCATGCCTGGTATTACAGTTGGCTCGACATGCCCGGAATGCCTTATCTAAAAAGTAGAACTGAATATCAGGAGCATGTGTACCCAAATCGAATAGAAAAAATTTTGAACAACATAACAGTACATCAACCTAAAGTAGTCTTGCTGTACGGGATGAACAATATCGACAAGCTTAAGAAATCCGTAAAGACGATTTATCCTGGAACTCAGTTCAAAATGATCAAGGCGATTCCACAACAAATTCCTCAACTTCATCGTGCTGATTTACCCAACACGACTTTGTTGATCACCACACAACGCGCTGCCCTCCGACACAACCGCATTGAGACAGGGTTTGATTGGGAGGAAGTGGGGAAATTAGTTGGTGGCTATTAGTTGTTTGTAGTATTGTCCCCAGCGTTATTAAACCTTCGCGATATCCTATACTGTTCATTAACTTGATTATTTTGCACGAAATTCAAACCCATGCCTGACTCCAGTACCTGTCCGAAATGCCAATCGTTGTACGCCTACCCAACTGGTACATCTATGATGTGCCCTGAATGCGGCCACGAATGGATCGAAACACAAACACCGGAGCCGGAAGAAGCAACGAATGACTCTTCTGTGGTGAAAGATGCTAACGGAGTTGTATTGCAGGATGGAGATACTGTGATCATTATGAAAGACCTACCTGTAAAGGGTGCATCCAAAGCCATCAAAGCCGGAACCAAAGTAAAGAACATCAAGTTGACCATTGGTGATCATAATATTGACTGTAAGGTAGATGGTTTCGGAGCGATGGCGCTGAAATCAATATTTGTTCGTAAGAGCGGATAATAGCTCTTAAGATTATCCCTTTAGTTTTTCAGAATACTCCTTTATCAGTACGTTTAATATTTTGTGATTTAAAGAGTAGTCCACAGACAGGTCGATCAAATGAACTCCTTTGGAATCTAATGCCTTCACTAAGCATTTCTTAAAATCTTCCACAGAATCAGGATGGTAGCCCTTTGCTCCGAAGCTTTCCGCATATTTTACAAAATCAGGATTTCCATAGTCCAATCCGTAAGACGGAAATCCTTCTCCTTCCTGTTTCCATTTGATCATACCATAAGCACTATCATTTAAGATAATGACCACCAGATCCAGCTGCATGCGTACAGCAGTTTCTAGTTCCTGAGAATTCATCATAAATCCGCCATCTCCATTGACAGATATCACTTTTTTATCAGGATTCAATTCTTTTGCCATCATAGCCGAAGGCAACCCTGCTCCCATGGTAGCCAACGCGTTGTCAAGGATTAAACTATTCTGCGCATAAGCGGGATAATTTCTAGCGAACCATATTTTGTACACACCATTGTCAAGGGTAATAATGCCATCATCAGGTAGGATGTCCCTGATAATTTTAACAATGCGCTGAGGTAAAATCGGAAAACGATCATCGCTTTCATACTTAGTCAGGCGGGAGGATACATTGCCCTTGATTCCCAAAAAGAAATCCTTATTCCAAGAGTTGGCCTTAGGCTTTAAACCTTTGGTCAGTTGAACTACGCTGTTGGCAATATCCCCGATTACGTTTAATTGAGGAAAATACACCTCGTCCACCTCTGCAGGGAAAAAGTTAACGTGAATAACTTTGCGTTCATCCTCTGCTTGCATGAAGAAGGGTGGTTTTTCGATAGTATCATGCCCCACATTGATGATCAAGTCAGCATGATTGATCGCTTCATGTACAAAATCGTTGGATGACAGTGCTGCCGTGCCTAAATACAAGGGATGGCGTTCATCGATAATCCCTTTGCCCATTTGGGTATTAAAAAATGGAATACCAATGGCATCAACAAATTCGGTCAGTGCTATACTCGCGCGCTTTCTATTGGCTCCTGCGCCAATGAGTAGTAGTGGCTTTTTGGATGCTTCAATCATTTCAACAGCCTGCGTGATCGTTTCGATTCCGGCATAAGGAATCTTAAAATCTACTACTTCAAAAATTCTTGGTTCCGCCACCTCTTCCACTGCAATATCTTCAGGAAGTTCAATGTGCACCGCTCCTGGTCTTTCTTCCTGTGCCAGTCGGAATGCCTCACGTACAATTGATGGAACATGTTCTCCATGCGTAACCTGCTTGGTAAATTTGGTGAGCGGCTGCATCATATCCACTACATCCACAATTTGAAACTTCCCCTGCTTACTGGTTTTTATTGGCTTTTGACCCGTGATGATGACAAGAGGCATTGCTCCCAACTGTGCGTAGGCCGCTGGGGTCACTAAATTGGTGGCACCTGGCCCCAATGTGGCAAGGCAAACACCCGCCTTTCCCGTTAGTCGGCCATAAGTGGCTGCCATAAAGCCCGCCCCTTGTTCGTGCCGAGTCAACACCAATTTTATTTTGCCGGATTTCCTCAAAGACTCCAAGAAATCTAGGTTCTCTTCCCCTGGTAGTCCAAAGATGTATTCGACACCTTCGTTTTCTAACGCTTTTACAAATAAGTCTGAAGTTTTCATCACAGGACTATTTAAAGAATCTTACTTTCATTTCATAACTTCTTTATCAGTAGTCTTGATGAGATGAAGATCAGTGGGTGATTCCTGAGTATTGCAGCCCGGTATCAGATCATGGTCATGTGCATGATCTTTGGATCTGCAGGGATATCTTCTGCTTTGTTTTTATCTTGGATTAAATCTGATTTCACAACCCATAAAGCTTAATTATTCATCCATGCTGATTAAAGAGGATGCGCTCAAATACTGGATCGATCATTTTTATGGTTATGGATCGTGGCAGGCCAAGTTCTGGTTCGTAGCCTATGAAGAAGGTGGTGGTGATGTACCTCAAGAGGTAGCCGACAAGCTTGATTATTTTTACAATATCCACACGTCTGATCATCCTGATCTTTGTGATATTCATGCTTTATATAAAAAAGTGGGTTTTACCATTAGCGGCCCAAGGGCCAACTTGTTCACTAACCTCTTCGACTACCGGTTTGGTGAACATGCCGTGCAGCACGGCACTTGGAAAAATATCATCGCCTTTGTGCATGGCTTCGAAAACAAAGCCCTCCCCGATCTACTTGCCTATCAGCAAAACGTGTTGGCCTCGGTCACCGGAAAAAGTGAGGCTTTACTGAGGTTTTATCCCCTGCCCGCTCACAATCATGCCTGGTATTACAACTGGCTCGACATGCCTGGATTACCCTTTTTGAAAAGTCGGGCAGACTATCAGGAGCATATGCTCACTAACCGAATGAATCACATTCTGCTCAACATAAAAACCTACAAGCCCAAAGTGGTACTGATGTATGAGATGAACAATATCGACAGACTTAAAAAATTGGTAAAAGCATTTTATCCTGGCACGCAGTTCAAGATGATCAAAGCGATACCGCGACAAATTCCACAGTATCACCGTACTGATCTTCCAGACACCACCCTGATGATCACAACACAACGACCTGCACTCCGACACAATCGCGTTGAGACGGGGTTTGATTGGGAGGATGTGGGGAAATTAGTTGGGGGGTATTAGTTTAGAGTTATTAGTTGTGAGTCTGTAGAGTCCTAAATAGGGTTGACCGTTTTCAGCTTTAGTTTACTAACATGTCTCTAGCTCTCAAGCCGGGTAGCTCATGCTTTATAGAGTTGGGTAATTGTTGTAACTAATATCTGTGTTGATTGTAGTTGTTCCAATAATTAGAAACACCCCATCCCGAAGTTGTCGTCATTCTGAGCCACCGAGCGGTAGGTTTGTGGGTAAGGGCGAAGAATCTAATAGCTATGGAATGGAAAAATAGTAATCATCCCATAGCCACGCCTCCAGGACTCCATGGGATTCTTCGGTCGTTCTTCGTCCTTCCTTCCGCCAGCAGTCGGACAGGCTGAATGACGTGATAGCTGATGTTGATTGTCAAGCATGCTCTGAGGATTTCAAAGATGCCTAGTGCCTCGGCATGGCATTACAGTTGTTGGTTGGAGGCTCGCCTTTTCAATAAGCACGGAACTAAGTTCCGTGCTAGATAAATACACCCATTTCCTGCTGGCAACTCTCACCTAATTGTATGCCTTGGCTTTAGCGAAAGCATAGAGAAGAGTTGATTCTCACTTGACTAAAACTTATAAGCCACTATTTGGTCTCCTCCTGCTGAATAGAATACTACGCCTGTCACGCCATCCATCGTATAGTTCGGAGTAATGTCCTTTCCAAGATTGATTGTGCCTTCTTCTACCCCAGTGTTCTTGTTTACCTTAGTCAACACATTGTTGTTATCACTTTTGGTGAGTACCACTGTAAACTCATTGGCACTTTGCGTGGCCTTGTAACGTGCATTGGCGGCTTGAAATGATTTCTTAGCAAAGTCCGAAGCTTGATTACCCAATTCACCATAGGCTGAACCCACTCCTTTCAACACTACACTTGCGCTTTCTTCGTTTTTGGCTTGGGCCTGTTGGCCTGCAGATTCAAATGCAGCTGAAGCGGTATACGCTACTGCTCCGATGTATGCTGCACGTACCGCCTGCGCATATTGCAGCGCACGAATAATTCCCTTCTCTCGAGGAGCATCAAAATACTTTTGGTAAACGGTTTTGCTATTGAAGTCTACGAGTGCCATGTTTTGTGATGAGCTAACCAACACACCATTACTTCGAATTTCTAGTTGACTAGGGGCTTCACCACCTTCGAATTTTATTTCACTAGATACTATTTTTAGCGCTCCAGAATTCTTGTTCAGTTCCTTTATCACACTTTCTCTTGTGTCAAAAACATAAATCGTATTTTCCTTTTGTGCAGTCAAACTTGGCTGCGTGCTGATTCCCTTGCCTAGTCGTAGTTCTCCACTGGTGATATCAAGTATGTTCATCTCTTGAGTGGTCACAAACAAGAGCCCCTGTGGAGTCACTTCGCTAAATACCATTTGCCCGTCAATTTGCACGGGTTTATCAAAAGTTAAGTTTGCTGTAGCCAAATCTAAGTAAGAAATAAAATTTTTGCCTGATGCATTTTGTGATACCAGCACCAATCCACCGTCTACTTTACTGAAACTGTAAATGCCTCCCCTCACATTAATACCTCTTCCCTTCTTTCCCCACTGTCCATTTTTGGAAGCGTAATCGTAACTGTTCACCTTGGTGTTAGCTCCATCGTTGGGCATGACCACCAGCCCTGATTCCCCAAAATATACACCACCAATCTTGCCTGAGAGATCTAATGGCTTATCCCAAATCATTTTGCCGTCATTAAGGTCAAAGGCGGAATATGTGGTATGATACGATGGGCCGCTTCCCGTTGTGGTGCTTGAGGTAAAGCCACCCGTAGAAGCAGGTTTACCTTCTTGTTCTGAGGCTATGTAAAAAATGGGTTTGGAAGGATGCTGATAGAATTGCACATTGATATCTATGTTTTGAGCCAGATTGGCCGCGCCCTGCTTCATAAGTGCGCCAAAGGCTCCCATTTTCTCCAATTGCTTGTTGGCTTCAGAAATATCGTTTTTCCAAATCACTTTGCCTGTTGTTGGATTAACCTTATAGTTATAATATAGCGTTACAATCAGCAGTTCGCCAGAAGGTAACTCACTTGCCGTGATAAATCTCCCAAAGTCATCTTCAATCTTCCATGCTACCTTGCCATCCTCTAGAGAAGACATGAGCAAAATATCTTTTTTCGCTTCATCCCGTCCCGACACTAAAATTCCATTGGACCGATAAAGCACCATCTCATCTTTAATTTCATTGACGCCCGCCTCTTTTGAATTGAACTTTATAGCTCCTGTAAATGGGTCGAGAATGTATACCGTTGAACCCATATTAATGGTTAGCAAGGCGGAAGAACCCAACTGTTGTACTTGATCGGCTGTCAATGGCCCAAAGTCTGCGCTTCTCCAAAGTATCTTCCCCATTTCCGGGTCAACCCCTATCAGGCCTCTTTTGGTCGCTGCTATATAATTACCAAGGGAGGTAACCATTTGCCACCTAACTCCATCTGCCGCAGGAAGTGTCCATAGCGGCTTCACTTGTTGTGCATAACTAGATAATACGATGGAAGAAAGTAAAAAAGCGAAAGTCAGTTTAGTATATTTCATGAAACAGGTTTGGTTTTACTGGCCAAAATTACAACAATGATGCCAATGATATCGCGGTTGTAGGCCAATCTAAGGCTTGAAGATTAACTTTTTGGCAAGTGAGCACACTGTTTGGAGATTTACTTGAAATCAATCATCATGATCTCATCCTCACTATTTTCGATTTGAGCAAGTATCAGTTTGTCTCCATCCGCAGTAGCAGTAAATGTTGGGTGCTCCACGTACAGGGCCTCTGTAAACAAGTAGAATAATGGGCAGTAAGTGAAGATGAGGGTGTAGCTAAGTAGCGTGATCTTGACAGAAATTTGATTGAGCCAGTCTGCCTGCGAGCTTAGGGCCATGAAGAATGAGACAATTAGTAGCAGTCCAATTAGAATGCGATTGGCTGCTTTACTTTTTGGTGACTTGATTCTAGACAAGGCGAATGCAAATACAAAGCCCTGTATCGCTCCGATGATTAAAAGATATTTAACCCAGGGTGTCATAGATGGGTAGATGATTTAGGCGTGCAAAATATCATAGCTTAGGCAAAAATAGAGCTTTTGGTTTTATGAGGGTGGTGATTGCAGCGTCTCATGGTTCATAGGATCACGAAGGGGATTCTCCAATCTTGTAAGGTTCTGAGATTCTTCACTTCGTACCTTCTTCAGCCAAATGCTGACAAGTCAGAAGGCGTGGGCTAGAAAAGCGATCATCGAAGTTTCTCGTGTAACTAGTTAAATTGATTGGTCTACCTGCGAGTCCAGCGATGAATAAGCTGCCTTAAAGCAAACATCAAAATAGAAAGTACTGCCTTTTCCCAACTCACTTTGTAATTGCAGTTTACTTCCCATCAGCGCAAGCAGGTTATTAGAAATACTCAGACCCAACCCGGTTCCTCGATGTCTTTTGGTACTGCTAAACTCCGCTTGCGTAAAGGCTTCAAAAATCTTTTCATGATCTTCTGGACTAACCCCGATACCAGTATCCCTCACCGAAAAGCGAAAGCAATGTCGCAGGCCATGTTCGTCTTCCGTTATTTCCTCGAGATTAGAAGGTGTATTGATCATTTCAATCTTAAATTCGATCTCACCTCTCTTGGTAAATTTGGCTGCATTCCCCAAAAGGTTTACAATCACTTGCCTAAGTCTCACCATGTCAGACCAGATGAAGTCAGGCAACTGATCCCCTTTGGTTTTTATTAACTGAATATTCTTCTCCTTGATTTGGAAGCTCACTATATCACATGCTTGATGAAAGAATTCGTTAAGGGAAATTCTTTCACTAGTAAGCTCTAGTCGACCAGCTTCTATTTTTGAAAAGTCAAGCACATCGTTGACTATATCCAGCAAGGTGTAGGCGGACTGGCTTGCAGTACTTGCATACTGCTGTTGCTTGGAATCAAGTTTTGTGATCATGAGCAAATCAGTGAAGCCAATTATTCCGTTGAGCGGTGTTCTTATCTCGTGACTTACGTTGGCAAGAAAATCAGACTTTGCGCGGTTGGCTTCCTCTGCTTGTGTTTTGGCTTCAATGAGTTCCGCCCTGTTTTCCTCCAGTGCGGCATTTATGTCCTTAATGTGCAATAAGTTTTGAGTGAGTTCTCTATCTGCTTTTTTTATTTTTGCATTTTGTAAGTGCAGTGCCTTGTTTGCTCTGGCCTTTATCTTATAGTTCAACAGCAGTAGCGCAGCAATAGCCGCTACTAATAGAAGCCCTGCAAGTAGTAATCTCCTTACATCATTTTGCTTTTGAATCACAATCTGGTTCAATTCCTGATCCTTGGTAAGCAGATCAATTTGGGCTTGTTTTTTCTCTACATCAAAATGAAGTTGCAAGCCCGTTATTATTTTGTCTCGGTCGGCATTGTACAGTTCACCCCTGATATCAGTGACCAATTGCTGATACTCAAACGCTTTCTTGTAATTGCCCAACAGTGAATAGGAATAAGCGAGCCCCTCATACGCATCCTTGAGTTCATAATTAGCGCCAATCTCTTTGGCCAGGCGCTCGGCTTCCTCAAAACTTTTGAAAGCCAATGTCACTTTACCACTGCTCTGGTAAGTGCTGGCTAACCCCAACTGCGCCCTGCACATCTCCAGTATATCGTCCTTCTTCCTGGCATGGTCATACCCTTCTTGTTGGTGCTGAATGGCCAATGGATAATTCCCTTCACTGGCGTAAATTTTACCCATTGTATTGAGTGTGTAAGAAATATCTCCCGAGCTCTTATTATAAGCATCGAGAGATTTCTTCAAGTATTGTAAGGCAATCTGAGCATCATCTCTCTTAAAATGAATCTCTCCAATGTTAACACTGGCCGTAGCTATTCCATCCTGATCGCCCACTTCTTCGAATATTTTCAAAGCCCTGAAATAGAATTCCAGTGCCTTCGACTGAGTTTTGTCATTATTAACATAAACGGCACCGATGTTTGTTAATGCAGTGCCAATGCGCAGTTGATCGCCTAAGGTTTCAGATACTTCCAGTGATTTTAAATAATACTTAATTGCATTAGAATCATCACCCTGGTTGAAGTACACCGCCCCGAGGTTATTGAGTAAATTACTTTCACCGAGTTTGTCATCTATAGCTACAAAAGTGCTTAGAGATCGTTCCCAATAATCTAAAACATTTTTATAGTCTCCCTGAGTGTAATAGGCTAACCCGATATTTTTCAATGAGTAGCCTACACCTTTTTGAAAATCTAATTTTTCCGATAGATTCAGAGATTGATTTCCAATCTTAATTGCCAGCGTGGGATTGGAAGAGAAAATCTTTTTACCAAGTTCGAGTAAAATATTGACCTTAACCGTATCATCCTGGGCTGTCAGTAATAAGGTTTTCAGACTGTCAATTTCACCATTTTGCGCCATCACGAAATTTGACAAACTGGGAAGAATGAGAACGTAAAGAAAGGTTATAACTCTTCTCATTTTATGAGCAAGGTTTGTCAGGGGAAGGTAGCAAGTAACGCTTCATTATTGGTGCTTGACAATGCGAATCACCCTCATACTGCCCGAAACATTATACCTCAAAATGTAAAACCCATCAGACATTGCAGACATATCTATTTCTGCTAGTTGAGAATTTGTGTCTGACACCAACTCTACTGTGTAAGACTTCCCTTGCTCATCAATTAAATCAACAGTGCCCGTGGTAAATTCTTCATTTTCTAAGAGTAGATTTAATTTAGTCTTTACTGGATTAGGGTAGAATTGTATATCAAAATTTCGACCTGACAAACTTTCGGTTTCATCTGACATTACACGGCCTTTGCTGTTTCCGTGATCCTTACTACCTCTCTCTTTCATTTGGGATATATATGTCGTGGATGAGTTTACATTCAATGTCCCTTGGATGTAATTAACGCTGTAGTTCTCAGGCTCTATCAAATTTAATTTTGCGATGACTGTGTAAGTGCCAACTCCTGTGTAGGTTGGAGTCAGTGTGTAAGTTAGTCCATTGGAAATCGACTCAAGCGTTTCACCTTCCGAAAGCCCAGTAACCTTGGAGGAAAAATTCGGTATGGGGTCACCAGCTGCAATGGTGTACTCCCCTGTTTCCACCGTAAGCGAACTTGGCCCCACTACACGTGAAGACGCTTGTAATGCTGAGATGAATTCGCCTGGCATATAGGAAACATTATAGTTATGATGCAGCAGCGCACCAGGTGATATCCAGTGTTCACCACCTAAAGTGTCTGTAACCAGGTTGATTGAGAATAAGTCTGAGAGCAGCGTATCTGCTTCTGCCAGAATAACAATCGCCTTCGAATTACTCTCTTCATTGATGGCATCATGATTCACAAGCGCTTTCCCATTCAGCAATGCACCTGAATTTACCAGCGCTTTTCCGTTCACTAATGCCTTACCATTAACCAGTGCTTTTGCATTGACTAATGCTTTTCCGTTTACCAATGCAGTTCCTACTTGCAGACCCACCGAATCCAATAAGGAGCCAGCATCAACATCTATCATCTGTGTTCCGTTGACAAGAGCCTTCGCGTTAACCAGCGCCTTTGCACTAATAAGAAAACTTGTGTTCACAAGTGCCTTTCCATTTACGAGTGCTTTTCCATTGACTAATGCCTTACCGCTTACAAAAGCAACCACATCTGTCATTCCTCTGGAATGGGTCTCAGCAAGATCATCTACAACTGCTTCTGGGTCTGACATGCCGGTGCGGTCAAATGTATATTGGTACGATATTCCTTCAATTTTTTCTCCGGCAGCAAGAGTGAAATCATTTGGATTCACGGTGACAGGCATTTTTGAAATCGTTAGCACTCCATCCCGAAAGTCGAGTTTTACCCGATCCAGCAAGGTACTGTCCGCTAAGGAGGTTATGTATGGCCTTAGGCAATAATTACCAACATTGCTCATACTTGTTGCTGGTGTTTGGAATTGAATTTCGTGAAGCCCAAGTTGATCAGGTGTTATGTCCTCGGGCATGCCGTCAATAGTAACTGTGAAATCAGGCAACCGCTGACCATATTGAATAGTAGCGTTGTTAGCAGTGACAGTGATTGCTATTTGTGGCGTTAGTTTTAATGAATTGGAAAAACCACCGTCTAAACCACTCGGTGTGATGGGAGGATTGTATACCTGTAGATTTGGATTGCCTTCGAACTTTGGAATGACCGCAGAAACTTGTCTGGTATTTAGGACTTTAGTTTCTAAAGGTTGTTCATTAAAGTACACAACTGGTTTATATTTTGGATCGAGAAACTCTCCCTCGATGATTGCCGTAAACTCTTCCTTGCCAAGATCAGCACCTTCAGGATAATCAACAGCGGTTAAAATTGGTGATGGTATAGCTATTTGCCCAAGCGCATTAGGAGCCTGGATGAGGCCGTATCCAGTTTCATAATCGAAACCGGGTTTATCCATGTTTAATGCAGTACGCTGCAAGATTTGTCGTACGCTATCAGGCGGTAGCACTTCATCATAGTATTTCGTTTTTGCCTCAAGTAGCAATGCTGCAACGCCAGCGGCATGAGGGGCTGCTGCCGAGGTACCAAAAAAGTTAGGATACTCATCATTATCAATGTTTTTTCCACCCATAAACACAGTTGTGTTTCCTCCGTTGGGTGCTACAACGTCTGGCTTATTTCTTACCATCCCATTTACAGAACCACCACCTATTGATGAAAAGGAAGCTATGGTTGGGACACTGACTTCAAACGCAGGCGTATTACTATACAGAGCAGCACCCACTGTAATACTCCCCGCTGCGTTAGCCTGGCCTACTATCGTGGATGCGCCTGAATTGTATTCATTCATAGTAAGGCCACCCCGAAAAACAATGTACTTAAACTTAACCCCCTGCATTCGCTTGCCACCTATCACCATTATGTTAGTCCTGATCGTAGACGACACAGAAAATTGCAAAATCTCAATCGGGTCACCACCTACATTATTTCTATTGGTACCTAATACAATAGATTCATCATCATTGGCAAGGTACATATCCATATCATTCTTGGATCCCTTATTTTTTCCGTTGGAGAAAACATCGTCATCCCACTGCAAGACAATGGTGTAAATGCCAGGTTCAAGTGTTACACTTTGCAAAATATCATTTTCGGCAAATTGGTGTGCCGAGTTTCTACCCATTTTAAAATGTTGTTCATACGAATTTTTACCAAAATTTCCTGCAGCAGAAATATAAGTTACACCCTGGCTGTTGACGAAGTCAGCAGTCTGTGCTAGAAGGCCATCTGTAAAGAATGGCTCCGTGACATAGGTGATGTCGTCCACGATTACATCGTACCCTGCTTGTTGAAGTTCAGTTATACCGGCTGCCATATCACTAACACCCGACACGCCAGAGCGAAATCCAAGCTCCGCTTTTGGCGCAACATCATGAATGATTTGCAGCATAGCACGACCCTCATCAGTACCTTGGCCCACCAATTCCTTTAACACCTTAACCGGCTTGCTGTTGTATGGATTACCAATGCCCGGAAGTTCATCATTCAAGACATCGTTTGCAGCTGGGTTGCCAGGCTTCGTGTTATAGCTGTCAGAAAGTACTGCAACCTTAATCCCCTCTCCAGAAACATTAAAGCCCTCCCGAGCTAAATCAGAATGTAAAGCAATGTCACCTGCTGAGTTTACCAACCCACTATTTCCCAAGGGTTGGTAGACGGGTCGTGCAAAACTTACCAACCCTGCCAGTTCATTAAGCATGAGTAGGTTGCCAATCGGATAGTAACCCGTGATTAGCACGCCATTGGTCTCGTCCAATATCTCGTCAATTAATCCAAAATTGCTGCTACGGAGTAATGCCAAAAGCTCCTGGTATTTTCCGGAAGCGGCAGCTATCTCAATCAGCACATTGGCTCCAGAGATTTGAAATATTTCATCCGATTCGATCAGTTTACCGGCTGCATAGGCATCATAAAGCGCAGTTAGTTCGGGACCAAGAAGGCTATGATCCTTCCACCCTTTGGGTTTCTTGTACTTTACTTTGATGTCGTTGCTCACCACACAAATTGGTGAACTGGAACTAGCTTCAGCAATAATATTTGTACCACTTGTATTAATGATCTGCCAATGAGCTGCTTCGTTCGATTTAAATTCATAAGAAAAACCTTCATAATTACGGCCTGGGTAAAAAATCATTTCATTACCAGCCTGCTTCTTATTTTTTTTGGTCCATGCCAGGTTGTTGAGTGTAACATTAAATCCATTTGGGTTCTCATATCCAAATACAGCACTGTACCTCCCCTGACCAAGATCACTCACGCAATCCAAGATGGGAATTACGTCCTCCTGAGATTGGCCTACAGAATTGTGAATGCCGAATACAGTGAGGAGCATTAGAACCATCAGATAGTATGATAAAAAAGTCGTACCAGATTTGGATCTTATTCCTCGCACAGGGGGATTCATCGAGCTAGTCGTGTAATCAGTCGAGTTCTGACAATATTTCAAAGCAATCATATATTCACCTTTTCAAATGCATGTTGGAAGAACCATGCCAATGCAAAATCAGATCGAATCTGAGCTTTAATAGCCACAAATTGATCCAATCTGGGCATGTTTGTCCCAAATTTGGAATTCATCAAACACCTTTTGTCTAGCCTCATAATATTTGCATAGCACATCTTCAATGGCTGTAAATAATCCAGCATATTAAATCCTCCAGTAGATCATGAGTAAGTTCAGACACACACTTAAAAGTTTGAAATGCATTTCAAATCAAATTTTTCAATCATATCAAATACATTATCAAGGCTTTATATAGCATATATGAAAGTGATGCTATCAATAAAGCCGAAGACAATTAGTAGCATTGGAGAAGGCCTATCCCTTTGAACATTCTTTTAGCAACCCAAATGTCACTAAAGAAGCAAGCGTCTGATCTACGAGATAATACGTAGATGTGAGCAAAGAATCTACTGGGTAGTGTAACTGAAGATGCGGTTTTACGACAGCTCACCATTCTAATGACTATCTCCCAAGGAACTATCTTATTGGAAATCTAACTCCGGTAAGCTCCGAACAGATGGAAAGAAATTCATTCTGCAATTCCTCACTTTTGGACTCTTGCACAAATTGACTGGTTTTTTATGAAAAAAATACTCACCGCTTACTTTGGCTTCAGCATCATCACTGGCTGCCAGCCACGCTTGAGTTTGGTGACCTTTCTCCAAATCATCTGGTGCTCCGGCACCTCCCATTTTGGTGGGCACCCAACCCGGATCGAGTGCATTGGCATACACTTGTGGCCACAGGCGCGCCACGGCCATGGTTAGTATCACCAAATACAATTTTGAGTCGGAATAAGAAATATTATTCTTCTTTATTCTATCTACGTCAACATCTCCTGCAAGTGCATACCTGAACTGAGATAAATCAATCGTTTGGGTTTTTGTATCAAGCAGGTGAGTATGTAGGGTGCCAACACGTTGACATTAAGAATTAGTTTACTCGCGGATTGGTATACCCCTGCATTGTGAATGATGGCAACAAAATTATTGCAGCGTTGACAATTGTAGCAAGCTGTTTGGTTTGTGCTATATCAGACAGGTCTCCTATCAACACCGTTTCTGCCCCCGGCACTTTTGCCAGTGCCTCTTGCCCTCTTGACTTGTTGCGGGCATGCAATACTACTTGGTGACCATCATGCACCAGTTGTTGCGCAGCCAGTTGTCCTAATCCATCTGCTGAGCCAGTGAAAATATTCGTGCCATGGTTATAGTGGTTTAATATCGTGAATTTCGGAAGGTATTTGGTTTCCAATTTACAATAATCTGGAAATTAGGTTTTCTTTTAGGGCACTGAACTGAGTTCCGTGCTTTTTTTAATGTTTGTTCATTAATAAATAGTTATGATTATGCTTCTGCTTCAGAAAGATTAATGCCTTGACGCAACAGCGTAACCCCCATCAATACCAACCAAATCACTTTCACATGAAACAATGGTTTGTAGAGCTCAAAGTTGTCGGGAATAGCCAATATTAAACCCACTGCTGAAATCCCTAACAGCAAGGTGAGTCCACCCAACCATACAGGTACTATCTTCCACTTAATAAAGGCAAAACTGAGCAACACTAAACCCACTCCAGAAAAGATGCGACCGAAGCGCACAAAGCAGGTGACGTATTGATTGGTAGAAAGGATACTGTCCATAAATACAGCTATTTCTTCAGCAGATTTTCCGGCTGTTTTTCCTACTCCCCATGCTCCAAAATTATAATAAAAGGCAGCAGCGATAGCCAATGTAAATGTGCCCACGATGAGCATACCAGCACCGGGCAACATGACCACACGAAATGGTTTTTTGGATGCAATAGACACCAACGAAAACATCGCAATGGCCATCGTTACCCAACCGAAAATATGTACCCTATACATCCAGATCCAATACCATACACGCTCTCCCACGGCCTCAAAATCAGAAGCAATAATGTATTCTCCTATATGATGTGATGATAAGACCCAGCCTCCCCAGAGCATGATTGCTGCTGTGATAAAAGCCCAACCCGTAAATTTGGTTTCGAAATCCTTCTTCATAGTTTGCATTTAGTATGCTGTAAAGCTAACTGGAAGAAAACCAACAGTGTGTGACATCGGTTACAGATCGAGAACTTTATATGTAATATCTTGTGATGTGATATTGAGCGAACTATTAATGAAACATATTGAAAAGGCGAGATTTTGTTAGAAAAGCAACTTTAAGTTGGCTGGCATCCGCTATAGGTGCCGAAATCGTGTTTGGTGCCAAATTGCCTGAAGACTACAAGCCACTGGCACTGCAGGATGCTGATCCATTTAAAATGTTCAATAAGAACAAAGACATGGTTGTGCTGAATGATCAACCCTGGAACATAGAAGCCCAGGCCCATTTACTCAACGATGACATCACCCCTAACGCAAGTATGTTCATCAGGAACAATGGTCTTGTACCGGAGAATATTGATGCTAAGAATTGGACATTGACCATCGATGGTGAATCTGTGGTCAACAAAAAAACATATACGCTGGCTGATTTGAAGTCAAAGTTTGCACAGCATACTTATCAGCTGACCATCGAGTGCGGGGGAAACGGGAGAAGCGAATTCAATCCTCCTGCGAAGGGCAATCAATGGACAGTAGGTGCTGTGCATTGCGCAAGTTGGACAGGCGTGCGGCTGCGCGATGTACTGCGCGATGCGGGTATCAAAAGCAACGCAGTATACATCGGATTTCATGCTGCGGATTTGCACTTGAGCAGAGACCCCGGTAAAGAGCCTATTTCCAGGGGTTGTCCGATGGCGAAGGCCCTTCAGGATGAAACGCTTTTGGCATTTCAAATGAATGGTGAAGACATTCCGTTAATTCATGGTTACCCCTTACGATTGGTGGCAGGCGGATGGCCCGCTTCCGTTTCTGGTAAGTGGTTGAACAGAATCAGCATTAGAAATAAAGAACACGATGGTGCAAAAATGACGGGTGACTCTTACAGAGTACCCTGCGAACCTGTGGCTCCTGGCGACACGGTGAAAGACGAGGAAATGTGCATCATCGAATCAATGCCTGTAAAATCATTGATCACATATCCGAAATCAGGTGCAATGATCAAAGAAGGAACTCCATTGGACATAAGAGGTCATGCATGGGCAGGAGAACTAGAGGTGGCCAAAATGGAATACTCCGTTGACTTCGGGGCTACATGGAAAACCTGTGAATTAAAAAAGCCGGCTAATCGATTGGCATGGCAACATTTTTCTACTTCCGTCCACTTTCCTAAAAAGGGATACTATGAAATTTGGGCTAGAGCAACTGATGCGAGAGGTGCTGCACAACCAATGCTGGTACCGGGATGGAATCCGAAGGGTTACTTGAATAATGCGTGTCATCGAATTGCTGTAAAAGTTAATTAAATGGCTCGGGAAGATGATTTTGTCAGGATAGTAAAGAGGGCCGTTCAGCTTGTATCGATTGCTTTCATCATGGTGATCTTTTCTGGCGGTTTATTGATTTATTATATAGCCGATCCTGATTTCTCCGTGTTCAGATCGGCACCAGAGATTGTGAAGAACACTGTAGATACAATAGATGACTTTGATAAAATAGAAAATGGAATTCATGTAAGAACGGGATTGGTAGATGCAGAGGGGTTAATGATAGTGGTGAACAACTGCACCTATTGTCACTCTGCTAAAATCATATTACAAAACAAAATGAATGCAGAGCGCTGGAATGCTACCATTAAATGGATGCAGGAAACACAAAACCTGGGGGATCTGGGGAGTAACCAGGAGGTGATCGTTAATTACCTGGTCACCAACTATCCTCCTAAAGTGGTGGGAAGACGAGAGAACTTAACAAACATAGATTGGTACGAATTAGAAATTAATAAATAAAGACATGGGAAAATATTTTGATGCTTTTGTAGGATCCTTTATGGGCACAGTAGACTGGACATGGAAATCCATCATTTTTCAAGTGCCCTGGTACACCAATTATTTCTGGGGATTGGTGGTCATTTCTCTTGTGGTATGGGGATTGGAAATCGCCTTCCCATGGCGCAAAGATCAGTCTATTATCAGAAAGGACTTTTGGCTGGATGGATTTTATATGTTCTTCAACTTTTTCATTTTCTCCATTGTGATCAGTGGTGTATACACCCTATTGGAAATGTTCTTTGCAGACATCAATGTTACAATGAAAAGTTTGGCCATTGTTGATATTGCCCACTGGCCCATGCTGGTGCAATTGATTGTATTCTTTATTGTTCTTGATTTTGTACAATGGTTCACTCACGTGCTGTTGCACAAGTACCCATTCCTATGGAAATTCCATAAGGTACATCACAGTGTAAAAGAGATGGGTTTTGCCGCCCACTTAAGATACCACTGGATGGAGAACATATTGTACAAGCCCCTCAAGACATTCGGTGTAATGATATTGGGAGGCTTTGAGCCTGAGCAGGCTTATATTGTACATTTTACTGCCATTACCATTGGTCACCTGAACCATTCTAATGTTAAGATCACCTGGGGACCCTTGAAATATATTTTTAATAACCCAGTGATGCACCTCTATCACCATGCTTATACTCTACCTAAGGGTAAGTACGGTGTCAACTATGGTATTAGCTTAAGCCTTTGGGATTACATTTTTAAAACTGACTACATTCCTGAAGACAGCGGAACAGTAGAAATAGGTTTTAAAGGTGATGATCAGTTTCCAAAAGATTTTATCGGGCAAAATATTTATGGGTTTAAGAAGGGACAGCGGTAACAGCAGCACTGAATAAGTACGTAACTAAGTTCTGTGCTGGAGGTATGTCAGGTCGTAAGACCTGACATCACTATTTATGGGCTATTTGTGGTTCATCAGTTCTGAACGGATGGAGCATTCACCTGGTTCCAGGCATCGAGATGAATTTTCCAATCATTGTCTATCTTTTTCCATACAATAAGGTACTTCCCCTGCCATTCTATTTTGGATCCATCTTTCCTCAAAGTTTCTCCGTTATAATATCCAACATCATAGGCATATTCCCCTATAATTTTAATTTCCACAGGAGTAATTTTATGTAACAGGATTTTAGTCCCTTCAGGGATTACCCACCTTTTCTTTATTGCTTCTCTTCCTGATATGATTTTTGGTCCAGGCGGTAGTATGCTTGCATCGGAAGTATAAGCATTGGCCAACGCTTCGTAATCCGCATTCATATAGGCTTGTGAAAAGGACTTAATGTTTTTATGAATTATTTCAAGATCAGCATCTTGTGCGAAGGATTCGTATCCAATAGTAATTAACAGGAATGCAGTGAGCAACAGCCTCTTCATAACAGTTTGTTTTATTTTAGTTGTACGAGAAAGATACGACTTGGGTTCAATGTGTTTCCTGCTCCTTCATCGCCCGGAATCCCTTCACCATCCCTTTAATACAATCGCAAGGTGTTGGTCCTCCTTCCCAAATGCCTTCACACGCCACTTCAATGAATTCGGGATGATGTTCCTTTACCCATTCCTTAGCAGCGTAGTATTCATCAGGGTCGTTGGAGGATGTTTGTACTTCTTGAATTTTTCCATTGCGTATGCAAATCTTGAATGTATCTGTCACATTGAAATCAATCTGAAGGGCGCTCATCAGATCATCTTTTACGGTAACAGGAAAGATGACAGTCGAATCATTCTTCTCGAAAGGGCTCTCTCTGTCCATCACTTCATAGTGACCGCATTCAGCCCACTTTTGGTAATATAAGATTTCTGATTGTGATGCTTTGGCTTCTGATAGTACCGCTTGTAAGGAGTCGCTGTCGAAAGAATAGAAAGCGTCCACGAAGGCACTGGCAATTTCCACATTATTCACACTCTTTTGAGTTGTGTTGCAACTGAACAAGATGAAAAGAGGCAGGTAGAGGGCGTACTTTGCTTTTATCATTTTCTAAGATAAGTTATTTGCAAAGAAAATCCCCTGCTCCCAATGGATATTGGAATTACAGGGGATTTAGATGATTTTAAAATATTTGTCCTTGCTCTACTCTACCAAATCTTAATCCGCTCTTCTTCGGGTTTGTAGTTTTTGTCGCCTGCCTGTAAATCAAATGCCTCATAGAACGGTGTGAAGTTCATCAGCGGACCATTCACTCTCCACATGGCCGGTGAATGGGAATTGGTATTCACATAAGTGCGCATGTATTCATCACGCGTTTTGACACGCCATATACGGGCTACGGATAAGAAGAAGCGCTGATCGGGTGTGAAGCCATCAATTTTAGTATCGCTCCGCCCCTGCTCTGTGAGCTTGAACGCATCGTAAGCAATGGAAATACCGCCATTATCTGCCGTGTTTTCTCCTATCGTCATGGCTCCTTTTATGTGCACACTGTCCAGTACGGTGAATGTACTATAGCGGTCGATCAGCAATTGTGTCTTTGCATTGAACTTTTTATAGTCTTCATCCGTCCACCAGTTTTTTACATTGCCATCCATGTCATATTGTGCACCCTGATCATCGAAGGCGTGCGTTAGCTCATGGCCAATTACCATACCTATGCCTCCGTAATTGATGGCATCGTCTGCATACAGATCAAAGTAAGGATATTGCAGAATACCAGCAGGGAAAACGATCTCATTGAATGATGGTCTGTAGTAGGCCGTTACAGTTGAAGGCGATGGGCCCCATTCGTGCCGGTAAGGTGCCTTATTTAATTTTCCTAGTTGATACTGATAGTCGTCCTGCGCCAGGGCAACTACATTTTCGAAATAGTGATCACGGTTAATGGTGACGTCATATTCTCTCCAGATATCAGGATAACCCAACTTTTTGGTAATGGCATACAGTTTCTCTTTGGCTTTTACTTTGGTGCTGTCGCTCATCCAATCCAGGTTGTTGATCCGGTTTTCAAACGCCTTTGTTAAGTTGTCCACCAATTCACCTACCCTCTTTTTTGCATCCTCACCAAAATGTCTTTTTACATACAACTGCCCGAGTGCAAAGCCCATTTGTCTGTCCACTACCTGAGCGATTTCTTGCGTTCTTGGCTTTTCTGTGGATTGTCCTGACAATGCTTTGTTGTATTCAAAGGATGCTTGCTCAAAAGGACGGCTGAGGTATGAACCATAGGAAGATAGGGTACTGGCTTTGAGGTACACTTTCCAATCATTGATAGACACGGATTTCAACATCGCATTCAGCTTATCATAGTAAGCAGGTTGTCTAATATCCAATGTATCGGTATCCATCCCAAGGTTACTCAACAAATTACCCCATCCGATATTGGGTTGTTTTTTTTGAAGTTCAGCCACCGCAAATTTGTTGTAATTGTTCTTCACCTGCCTGCGCTCTATTCTGGTTTTATGGGAGTTTGCTAATTGCTTCTCTATGTCATACACCAGTGCTGCCTTTTTCGCGGCCTCGTCCAAGTTATCACCGGTGAGTTCAAACAACCTGGCGATATAACCTTTGTAGGCGTTTTGTATACCTAATGTAGGTGCATCAGTCTTGAAATAATAGTCGCGATCAGGTAATCCTATCCCAGCCTGACTGAAGTGAGCAATGTTGATGGTACTGTTCTTGTCATCAGGAGAGATATTAAAGCGAAAGATTGAGTTGTCCCCTACTTTGGCTTCATCGGCAACAAAACGCAGGAGTGATGCCCGGTCATTGATTGCATCAATTTTAGCTAACACTGGCTGAATGGGTTCATATCCGCGTTGGTTGATGGCCGATGAATCCATGCCTGAAGCATAAAAGTCACCTACCTTCTGTTCTACACTTCCTTCAGGGTGGGTTCCTGCAGCTACCTCTTCCAGGATATTCTGAAGCAATACTTTTTGCGGGATATTCAGAAAGCTATAAGAGCCAACACCCGACTGGTCGTCTGCAATTTTTGCAGTATCGTACCATGTGCCGTTCACATACATGAAGAAATTATCTCCTGGCTTGATCGAAGGGCTTAATCCTTCCACATCCACGTATTTTCTGCCCTCTTTCTCTTGTTCTGTACAGGAGATGGCAAAGCATGCTATAAGCGCACAATAAAATATTTTTTTCATTTGGTGGTAATTCTTTAGAATAATGGGTTCAACGGCTTAAAGGTAAAGAACTTTCAAAGTTTGTCATGCATACTATTCTTTCAGCGGTTTCATAATGGGTATTTTCAATATGATTCACTTTGAAAGATTGCTACTGCCTATGACAACTATAAATGGAGTTATTAAGTAATTTGCCAATTGATGAGTGTAAACGATATCATTTTAGTAATTATTAGCGGGCTCGGGGTCATCCATGGATTGTTCCTGGCACTGTTTCTTTGGATTTATCCAAAAGGAAATTCTCTCTCCAACAGGCTACTCAGTGGGCTATTGATCATTCTTTCTTTTCGGGTGGGCAAATCGGTATTCCTGGAATTCACAGACAATATTGACATCAAAATCATTTTCGTAGGACTGAGTGCGATCATGGCCATAGGCCCGTTGTATTATCTCTTTGCACTTTCATGCACTCAAAAATCATTTCGCCTTAAAAGTAAACACCTTCTTCACTTTATTCCTTTACTCATAGGTGCAGCCATTGGGTTTCAGTTTGAAGAACACCATACGGAAACGCTTCCCTTATTTCTGTTTGCTGTAATCTTCCTGTTCTATTATCTCCATTTTCTTATCTATCTACTCTTAAGTTATCGCCATGTTGTACAAGAAAGGAAGGCCGGACTAAATACCGATATTTTTAACTTATTGCGACTGTTCTTCTATGGCCTACTGGCCATTTGGGTAGTTTATGTTTTGAATCTCTTCGATGAAGTGGTTCCTTATATTATCGGCCCAATATTATATTCTGTGGTAGCCTATGTCATCAGCTTTGTTGTGTTCCGCAAAGGATACATTCAGAAAATTGATCAAACAAAATATAAGACCACACCCATTAACGATGAACAGCGCAAACAAATATTTGCCAAAGCACTGAAACTTATTGTTGAAGAAAAGCAATATCAAAACCCAAACCTAAGTCTAAAGTCATTGAGTCAATTGCTTCACCAGAGTCCGCAAATTGTATCCCAGGTAATCAATCTGGAAAGTGGGAAGAACTTTAACAATTTTATTAATAGCTATCGCATTGAAGCATTACAGCGATTGCTCAAAGAAGTCAAAAACCAAACCATTGCCGCCATTGCTTATGAAGTAGGTTTCAACAGCATTTCCAGCTTTAACACTGCTTTTAAAAAACAAACAGGGGAAACTCCCATGGCCTACCGCTCACAGTTGCCAAAATGACCTTTTCGTCTTTCGAAATGATCATTTGAAAAGCCTTTGACCTCCGATAGCTCCACATTTGTATCAAAAAACAAATAAAGCTATGTCTAGAAAGAGAAAAATTATCAAATGGTCACTCATTGTATTTTCAGGATTAATTACATCCATCGTGTTGTTTGGAGTTTGGTTCATGAGCCTGCTTCCACCCCTCCCCGAATCAGCAAAGGATATAAAAACTACATCCCCATCTGAGCTCTCTTATCTTACGGAGGATAAAATTCCTTACCGTGGTAAAATATTAGCCATAGTAACCAGTACAGACCAGATGGGCAGCAGTGGTAAAAGCACTGGGTATGAGCTAACTGAATTATCGCGGGCCTATTATGTATTCCAGGCCAATGGATTTGAGGTAGATGTGGCCAGTCCAAAGGGAGGTAATCCACCAGTTTTGTCATTGATGATGGAGACATGAAAGACTTTGATTTCGCCTTCTTGAATGATTCCGTTGCCCAAGCGAAAGTGACACAGAGTATAGCCATGAAAGATGTCAACCCTGAAAACTATGAAGCCGTTTACTTTGTAGGTGGCAAAGGTGCCATGTTTGACTTTCCTGAGAATGAACACATTCAATCACTTGTCCGAGATTATTACGAATCAGGAAAAGTAGTAGGTGCCGTGTGTCATGGTCCGGCCGCCCTTGTCAATGTGACCCTTAGTAATGGCAGCCCATTATTGGCCAACCGCAGGGTCAGCAGTTTTACCAATGAGGAAGAGCTGTTACTCATTGCAGATGCCGCTGAAATTTTTCCATTCCTGCTACAGGATAAACTGACTGAAAATGGTGCCAAGTTTAATAAAGGATTTATGTATTTAAATAAGGTAAGTAAGGATGGCAATCTGGTTACGGGGCAAAACCCATGGTCTACCTGGGAAGTGGCAGAATCCATCATCGAACAATTGGGATACACACCCAAGAAACGCGCCATCACAACGGAAGAAAATACAATTGCTATTTTAGGAACTTACGAAGCAGAAGGTTATGGTAAAGCCAAATTGTCAATTGATCAGTTTTGCACTGCCAATACTATGTCTATTGACAGAGAATTGCTGGCAGTGCACAGTATTGTAGCCGCTATGCAGTTTGACTTATTAAAAACCGTGAATTTGATTCGTTTGCTCTCGTTCAGTAATGAGTATTTGTGATATTCATTTTATCCCCCTTTGAACTCATTCGTTATTTGTGTAAAATGGTAACGTCATGCTGGAAGAAAAACTGGAGAATAGAGACATCAAACCCACGGCCATGCGCTTGTTGGTGCTGCGGCAGCTGGTGGAAAGCCATGCCGCCCTCAGTCTGACTGACCTGGAGGCTAAGTTTGAAAAAGCAGATAAGGTCACTTTATACCGCACCCTTAAAACCTTTGAGGACAAAAAACTCATCCATGCTATCACGGATGGAACCGGGGCTGTCAAGTATGCACTTTGTGCTGAGGAATGTGAGTGCGAACCTCAGGATCAGCACATTCACTTTCATTGTGTGCAATGCGGTGAAACCTATTGCCTCACGCAATCCAAGGTGCCACAAACACAGATCCCGACCGGGTTCAAAGCGAATAGTGCCAGCATGTTGTTCAAAGGAGTTTGTGCCAGTTGTGGGTAATATTTTTATGCAACGCTGAGGAACGAAGCGTCTTTGAAATCTGGAAAGCGATCTCCTAAGAACAATAGCAAGTTATTATGGCATTGGTAGAAAACATTTTCCTGCCTGAACGAACATCTGGCTGTATCGCAAAGATACTTCTCAGTAAGTCACCAATTAAAAAGTCAAGCGTATACCTGATGACCAATAAAATCCATTCTTGAGGTCTTCCTCATAAGTGCCTTGATCAGAGACCACCGTAGAAGGGTTGATAGGAAAGGTCCACGTAGGAGAAACGAAAATTCTAATATTTCCGATACTGTAGCTCACTTGTACATCGGCTTCAAAATCAAGTACCTGAAACTTGTCAGATTCCGTCAACCGAACGGATTGTGGTGATGGTTGTGTAACTCCCTTACCCTTTCCTTTGCCACTACCTGTTTGGGTACTTCGCTGGGTGTAATATTCATTGTAATACTGCTGTGAACCTGCATTGATATACACTGCCGGAGTGATTCTTAAATTGTTCTTCATCGCATAAAAGGACCTGTTGATTTCAGCTCCCATAAATACATCAGTCACTTCACTGAAACCGAGACTCGCATCCGCATAAAGCATGAAGGCTGAAAAGTCATAACCTACATAGGCGTTAAGGTAAGTACTCATCTCTGCCTGGATGGCATAGCTCTCATCACTGAAAATGTATTCAGAAATAGAAACACCCGTAGCCACTTTATCACCAAAATAGTCATAGCCAGCGGAAAGAGTAAGCAAGTCTACCCTGCCCTCACCTGAAGCGGTCAGGTAGGAAAGCGAACTGCGCAACGACAAGCCCGACTTATGATAGTAAGCGATAGAAGGTGACAAATAAGGAGCAGCAGCAGAATCAGCACGCCCCATGTAATAATAATCACTGGTATATTGAATCCCCACTCTCCACTCCGATTCATCTTTTGCTTTTATCTCATCACCCTGATCCGTGACAGCAGATTGAGCGTGTACACCTCGGGAGGCTATGAATAGAAAAAGAAGTATAATGTGTAGTGTAGGCCTCAATGAGTAGGTGTTAGTTACGTTATTTTATGGGTGCGGTATTTAAAAAAACCGTACCACGACCAGCGATAATCCGCTATCGTGATACGGTTTGCTCCTACTAATTGTTCTTCTTTCCTTTTTTGGGAACCATCTTTCCCTTGTTCTTTTCTTTGTTCATGCGATCCATCTGGTGTTTCATCATTTTATCCCTAAATTGATCTTGAGTTTGGTAACGCTTACCCTCCATGTCCATACATTCACCATCTTTCAACTGCAATTCCTTTTTATTTTTTAGTTGAACACTTCCATTAGGTTCTACAGTGGTTCCATTTTGTAACGTAGCCTTCTCCTGAAGTTTAGTTTTCTGCTGGTTCTGTATTCGAAACATCTCTCCGTTTTGGTACATCAAGTGTTCTTGCGCCATTACTTGCTGTCTGGTTTGTAGCTGCTGACGTAACGCTTGTTGAGATGCATACCGATTACCCTCCATATCAAGGCACTCACCATTCTTTAACCTAAGCTGTTTTTGATTTTGTAACTGAACGCTACCATCAGGATTTACCATAGTTCCATTTTGCAGTTTCACTTGTTCCTTCAATTGAACTTGCTCCTGATCCCTCACCTGATACATTTTGCCATCCTTCAACATCAGATGCTCTTGAAGGCGAATTTGATCCTGACCCTGAGCAGGCATAAAAGCCAGGGTCATCATGATGCTCATTAAAAACAATGCTATCTTTTTCATAATCGTTTTGTTTAACTCCTAATCGAGTAATGCAATGTCTTATTTATTTAACTGATTGTCAGTGATAGGAGTCACACTAGAAAAATGATTTTTATCAAGGTTGCTCTCTAATAGGAGCAGCCAAGATGACCTGCATCATATTATATCTTCACTGATTTTGTGCTATATGAAAGCCTCCTATTAACTTACCCAGCACAAAATTGCAATTAGGTTGCACCCCCTGATTCCTAACTTTGGTCCATTGATAAAACAGTAAAAAATGAAAGTCAACACCACACTACCTCCTACCCTTACCCCTTTTTATGAAAAGGAACTGCAGCTGTATCACCAAACCTTGCATCAGAAAAATTACGTACTGGCATGGCATCATCTGGAACGGGCACATGTCATAGGGCAGTCTTACCCTTTCGCACATACCTATGTGCATTGGAAGATGCTGCTGTTTGGGGTTAAAATAAAAAGTATCAAAGAAATCATGGGGCAGCTGCCGAGACTATTGCTGGGAGGCATTAAATCCTTCGTAGGTAAAATACCAGTAGGCAATACTGGTGGATCAAATATACCTCCCCTACAATCACTGCCACTCTCTGAAGAGATTAAAAGTATATTTGTGAAAGCGGGATTAGAAAACTATGGGACATAGTCACGACCATCATCATCACCATGACCACGCTGAAGGCAACATAAAAGTAGCCTTCTTTCTCAACCTTGCGTTCACCATCATTGAGATCGTTGGAGGAATATTGACCAATAGTTTGGCGATCCTCAGTGACGCGCTGCATGATCTTGGAGATAGCCTTAGTCTCGGGCTCTCCTGGTATTTTCAGAAGTTGTCTAAAAAAGGTCGTACCAAATCCTTCTCTTTTGGGTATAAACGGTTTTCCTTGTTGGGAGCAATTATCAATTCCATCATCCTGATTGTTGGCTCCATCATTATCCTTTCAAAGGCCATCCCACAAATCTTCAATCCCGAAGTGGTTCATGTGCAAGGTATGTTTTACCTCGCCATCCTGGGGATTATTGTCAATGGTGCAGCGGTACTCAAATTGCGCAAGGGTAGCTCAATGAATGAGCGTGTGGTATCACTTCACCTGCTGGAAGATGTACTGGGTTGGGTAGCGGTTTTAATAGGTAGCGTGATCATGATGTACGTTGATGCTCCGTTCATTGACCCCTTGTTGTCAGTCTTCATTGCGCTGTACGTGTTGTACAACGTATACAAAAACTTAAAGAAAAGTATGCGCATCATCCTACAGGGCATACCAGAGGAAGTAAGTATAGAGGGCATCCGAGAAAAACTAAAAACCATTGAAGCCATTAAGGATGTGCACGATTGCCATGTGTGGTCTATGGACGGTAACTACAATGTGCTTACCGTACACCTTGTCTTGGACAAGAATTATAATTTATCCGAACAGGTTGCGCTGAAGCATCAAGTGAAGCAAATTTTAAAGGACGAATCCGTTAATCATGTGACCATCGAATTTGAAAATCAGGATGAGCACTGTGAATTAGTGGATTGTTGATTAAGGCTCCACTTACTATTTTTTTGTATTTTCCATGGATCAAAGGTCTAAAGGAAAGCCTGGAGCCATTGAATTCTTCTGTGTCTCTTGTTCAGCTAACCTGTCATTAAATTCAAATCCTTACCTTCGATAAACTATGAGGAGACTATTATTAATCACCGTGATCTTGGCAAGCTGTACATCTCCTGAATCATCAAGGAATGATGATGTGACATTAGACACCCTTATCGATTCCTTTTGGGAGCGCGAAATAAGTACAGGTCGGGCCTATTCTTATCAAAACACTACATTTCCTGATCATCTATATAAGGGAACTAAAGAAGAGTTTGCAGAAGACTCCATCTTTTTTTCAGAATTGTTATCCCAATTAAAATCAATAGATAGAAATCAATTAGAGAATAAAACACTGACGGACTATGACTTACTGCAATGGACTGCTACTATTCGGCTCGAAGCGGCACAGTACTACGACATAACATTTCCAAACGTCACTCCTTACAGCCGCACCCTCGAGGGTCCTGATTTTATACTTAATCATGTATCCTTTAAGTCAGAAGCCGACTTGGATAAGTATAGGGCATTACTTAAAGAATATGTTCACAAGCAAAAAGCAGATAAGGAACACTTGCAAACACTCGCTTCGGCCGGCATTCGTTTACCTCAACCAGAAATTGCGTTAGTGATTGAACAGCTTAAGGGAATGGATAGGGAAGCTACCTCCCATCCCTACTATGTTTCTGCAGGTCGGCTTAAGCAAATTGATTCTGCAAAAGGAATTGCGTTCCAGCAAGAGGTAGAAAGTATTTTAAATGAAGAGATCATACCTCATTATAAGGCGTTAGGCGAGTATTTAGGCGGAGCGTATTTACAGCAAGCTCCTGATGCGGTGGGTTTGGGGCAATACCCCGGAGGCAAAGAGTACTACCGCCACTTGGTCAGATGGCATACTACCACCGACCTTACCCCGGAAACGATTCATGAATTGGGTAAAAGTCATGTTGCGAACATTTCTAAAAAACTTGATAGCATACGACTAGCTGTTGGGTATAAGGGTTCAATGAAAGACTTCTATCAATTTCTTCGTACCGATAAACGTTTTATAGCTACCACGCCTGATGAAGTGGGTAAACGTTTAAGATCACATATAACGAGAATGGACAAGGTAGTTTCAAATCTCGTGTCCCTAAGACCAAAAGCAACGGGTGATGTTCGCAGACTACCTGAAGCCTTAGAACCATCGATGACATTTGGATATTACAAAGCTCCCACGCCGGAGGATACCATCGGTGTATATTTTTATAATGGGTCAAAACTAGATCAACGTTCATTGGTAAGTGCCGCAAGTTTGGCATTTCATGAAATTGAGCCAGGGCATCATTGGCAATTCAGTTTACAAATCGAAAATGACTCATTACACAGTTATAGAAAGAATAGCTTTATTAATGCCTTCACAGAGGGTTGGGGAGAGTATGCATCTAACTTGGGTGTGGAATTAAATCTTTACGAAGATCCTTATGATTACTGTGGCCGGTTGTTAATGGATATGTTTCTGTCTGTTAGATTGGTCGTTGACACAGGTATGAATTATTTTGGTTGGACGCGTGAGCAGGCGGCTGAGTACATGAGCCAATACCTTATTGAATCTCCAACCCAAATAAGCACTGAAACCCTTCGTTATAGTTGCGATATACAAGGTCAGTCTTTAGGTTATAAAATTGGAAGCCTCAAGTTGATGGAATTGCGTAACAAATACAAGAGTGCGCTAGGCGATCAATTTGATGTTGTTAAATTTCATGATACCATTTTACGTAATGGCAGTCTCCCTCTGGATGTACTTGAAAAAACCCTAGATCGAGAATTTGATCTAAAAGATAATTCAGTTGAACAATAGTCAGTCACGATATAAAAAAACCGCTTACCCAGTTGAGTAAGCGGTTTTTTTTATGAATTCTTCACTATTAATTCTTGCCCTTGATGTTGGTGTTTTCCAACTTAGGGTAAATGAACTCAGGCAACCCCGCTCCTTTCAACACATCACTGTATTTATTAATATCATCCGAGATTAATTTCTCCAATTCATCCTTAAAGACTTTCCACTTCTGCAAGTAATCTTGAGTTACATCTTTTGTTCCTTGTGTTACAGGTACATTACCATCACCCATATCATTCAGCAAAATTTTGTACTTCACTAACAAGCGAGCTTCGTATTGATAGTTATTTTGTTGCGTGCGTAATTCCTTTTGAAGGATATTCTCAATCCATGCATCAATTTTTGCATTAAGTGCCTTACCACCGTCTACCAAATCTTTAGAGGTAGACTCATCCAAAATAAAGTCAAGTTGTTGTTTTACTTTTCGCATATACCTCACTCCTTTAGACATCTCAGTGGCACCTACCAACAAAGAAGCAGAAAGTTGGTCGCGTTCTACATAAGCCGCAGCTGCTCCCGGTATGCTCTCTTCTATTCTAGGATCGATTTTCACTTCAAAGTCTTGTACCTGCGTGAAAGCTCCTACTTTAAATCTTGCCTGGTACTTTCCAGGTGCTGCATCGTAGGCGCTCAGGTCACGATTGGTCATGGTTAATTCTTTGATGCAGTCAAACTGACCTATCCTCATATTCCAGTTCCATGCGTGAGCTCCTGTGCTTCGTTGCAATTGTTTTTTTACAAAGGCATCACACTCCGTCTTTGGTGCATTTGTAGATTCAGTGTAGACTACGCGTCCTGACTGATCAATAATCTCCATTGACATCGGCACGTCTTCGCCTACCTCCTTGTTTAGCACATAAGTGATTTCTGCGCCTCTTTTAGGGTTATGCCCCTGATCACCATTCAAGCTAAAAGCTCTTGCCAGTGGCGCGTATGTATCACGCGGTTTGTAAAGGTAATAATCGGACTTGGCTACCTTATCAGAAATCTGATGAAGTGGCGTTAAATCATCCAGTATCCAAAGTGCCCTTCCCTGTGTAGACACGACCAAATCTTTGCGTTTTACGCGCAAGTCCGTGATAGGGACTTGTGGCAGATTGTTCTGCAATGATTGCCAGTTGGCGCCATCATCAAAAGAAACAAACAAACCATTTTCAGTTCCGGCATATAGCAATCCCTTGCGATCCGGGTCTTCTCTTACCGAACGTGCAAATGTGTTGTTCGGAATACCATTTACAATCTTCGTCCATGACTTACCATAATTCGTGGTTTTGTAGATATGAGGTGTAAAGTCATTCATCTTATAACCTGCTACTGCTATGTAAGCCGAGGCTGCATCATGCGGAGAAGGTTCTACCACATTGATGATCGCTTCATTCAATCCTTTAGGCGTTACGTTGGTCCATGTTTTACCTCCGTCTTGAGTCACATGTACTAGTCCATCATCGGATCCTGCCCAAATCACTCCTTCCTTTAATAGTGATTCTTCAATATTAAAAACATTGTTATAACTCTCGGCCGTAATTTGTTCATTGGAGATCGGCTTACCTCCTTTGCCCTGATGGGCTTTGTCGTTGCGCGTCAAATCTCCACTCATCACCTCCCAGTTCACTCCGCGGTCTACAGATTTCATCACGAATTGTGATCCGTAATAAATCACATTAGGATTATGCGGAGACACCAATACAGGACCGTTCCAGTTGGCGCGGTATTTCAAATTCTTAGGTTGCTCACCACTTACCTGCTCAGGAAATGGGCGCACCATGCGCGTGTTATCAATTTTGCTATCCCACTCTACAAAATTACCTGCAAAGAAGGTCGAATAAATAAACCTGGGGTTGTTGGCATCAAAGGCTACGGTTGAAGATTCACCTGCACGCAATTCATTCCAATGCATTCTTCCTATCCCTTGATCTTGTGATGTGCTGTTGATCGCGATCGTTGTATTGTCCTGCTGACCAGAATAAATACGGTAAGGATATTGGTTGTCCGTGATCACGCGGTAAAATTGTCCGGTCGGCTGATTCATCAATGTAGACCAGGTCTCACCACCGTTGTACGTAACAGAACCACCACCATCATTGGCATTGATCATGTTGTTGCTATCGTCAGGATTGATCCACATATCATGGTGATCGGGATGGCTACCACGCATGGCAGTGAATGTTTTACCGCCATCAATCGATTTCATGGCAGAGCTGTTCATCACCCACAATTCATCTTCGTCATTTGGGTCTGCAATGATGTGCATATAATACCAAGCACGGGCGTAAGTAGTAGGGTCGTTAGTCGTTTGTTTGAATGATTCACCTCCATCGTCAGAGCGGTATACACCTCCTGCAGCCCCCAAAGCTTCAATAGCGATATAGACAATCTTTGGATTGGCTGGTGAAATGAAAATTCCCATCTTACCTTTCAATTCAGGTAGTCCTTTCTTAATCTCTTTCCAGGTTGTTCCACCATCAGTCGTTTTATACACACGGCTTCCAGGTCCACCACTTTGCACTACCCACGGTTTGCGGTTGAAGTCCCATGATGTAGCCATCATGATGTCAGGATTGGTAGCATCCACCGAAAGATCACCGATACCGGAGTTTTCATTTACATAAAGAATCTTTTTAAAGGTCACACCACCATCTTCTGATAAGTAGATACCACGCTCCTCATTGGGTCCCCATGGGTTACCCTGGGCAGCCACATATACTTTGTTGGCATTTTTGGGATGCACAAACACACGACTGATGTGTCTGGTCGCTGCAAGTCCCATATGCTTCCATGTTGCACCCGCATCGGTAGATTTATAAAGGCCATCACCATGTGATGTCTTTACACCACGCACCGGAGCTTCACCGGTACCTACGAAAACAATATTAGGATCAGAAGGCGCAACGGTAACATCACCAATTCCTCCAGTATTGATGTAGCCATCAGAAATATTATTCCAGGTGTTTCCACCATCAGTTGTTTTCCAAACACCACCACCTGTGGTGCCCATGTAATATGTAAAAATATCACCGGCTACACCAGTCACTGTAGTAGATCGGCCACCACGGAAAGGGCCAATGTTGCGGTACGTTAAGCTTTGATACAGTTTTTTGTCAATTGCATCAGTCCCAGGTTTCGTCTGCCCGACAGCAAGGGTACAACTGCCCAATAGCAGGGCAAAAAGGATATTAATTTTCATGAAAAACGGTTTTTAATTTTGGATTAGGAGAGAAGTTATCTCTCTGACAGTTTGAAGGTTAAGTTCACTAAGGTGTGAAAATAGGTAAACCAGCCCAATTCAGATTTGAGTTTTATTTGGGTGGTGAATGTCCTTCCTAAAAAGTAAGGAGTACCAATCACTCATTAGTAAGTATGATCTTAACTGATAGGAAGAAATTTACTGTTCGGTACCAATAACTTCCCTTGAAGAACGCTTTCCTCCCAGCGGAAACGATAATCCGAAGAAGGGACGAATGTAGTCTGTTGCTTCAATAGACCCATCTTCAAGTTTTGCAAAGGTCCAACGATAATCAGTACCCACGTAGAAGAAGGGTGCCAGTTGGTATACAATATTAAAATTGGCCAAAGAATTCTGATCTAAGGTAAAAGCATCATCAAGATTTTGAAGGCCTCCCTTTATATAATTGCCACTTATTGTAAGCTTGTCAGCAATTTGTGCTGCTTCAAGTCCTACTTGCACCAATGCAGGTGACTCCGCAGAAATCTGATCAGGTAACAAGATGGCTCCATTGATTCTGAATTTACTAAACAGCATCACACCAAGGTTACCATAAATACCATTCTTGGCGGTTGCAGATGCAAGTGAAAGTATTTTGGCGTCTTTGTCAATCTCATAGATAGCATCAAAAAATTGAGGCAAGTAATGGTCTTTGTATAATAATCGTTCTATTCTGGCATCAACCATTACTGATCCGGCAACACGCATATTTCCCGAAAGACCTACACTAGTTCCTGTTCCATCTTCATAGATTAATGAGTTGGCAGCAAGAAAAGAGCTTAAAGTATCGGAGGTAACTTTTTTCAATTTGCTGATTTGACCAAAACCTACCAGTTTAATAAACCCTGTATTCAAAAATGTAACCCCTACATCGTAAGCATTGGCTTTCATTCCGCTCTGTTTTAAAAACACAGAAGTACTATCAACATTCTGTCCTTTGTCGGTCACAAACGAAGCACCGAATTCAAGGCTTCTAACAATTGGAATAAACGTTTTTCTCAATGGTCTCACGTATGGACGCACCCCAAGCACATTCACTCCTTTGATATCACTGTACAATGCCTCAACACCCACCATCTCTTTGTAGTTGAAATCTATGTTGAGTCCAAATTTTCTAAATTCAAAACTTGGTGAGTTGGAGTAATTATTTATCAGGGTTCCATACCCCAAAGAAACGCCACTTAAATCTCCAGCCCTAACGTAAATAGGATCTGCCTTCTTTTTACCAAAACTGAAATATCGGATAAGACGTGCAACTTCAATTCCCCCCTTAAATTCTTCATCCCGAAATTCTTTAGTATCAATATTGAACTGCACCGGTATATCAAAACCAAACCCGAATTTGGAAATGCGAAACTCAGGTTGTAACCTCAAACCCACATAATTTTCACCACCAATTTGAGTTAAACCAAAAGAAGCTTTTATGCTACTGATGCTGTCAGCCAGCATAGCTTGAGGATCAATAGTCGCTAAGTCACTAGATGGTCCAGCGTCTTGAGCGCGTGCAACAATAAATGTGTTTGCCAACAATAGAATAAGGGGTACAATTTTTTTCATCTACAAAAGGTTATAAGTTGGTGCTTTTTGCCTTTATGGCCAATAATCTAAATACAGGAAATAGACTCAAGGTAAACGCTTAAATGCAGTGGTCTAACCTCATAATTATCAGGAATTCACAAGAAAAGAATGAATTTTTTAATTTAGATGAAGACTTGATCCGTCTAAGTCTTTTGCCAACCCGAAAGGGTTTGAATACATACCGCAACCAATTTCACCAGATCATCCACGTCTACCCATTCATTAGGTCCGTAAAAGTTACCACCCAGTGAACCTATACCATAGGCAGGTATATTGAGCAAACGAATAGGATAGCGAATATCACCGGCATAGTGGTTGGGATAAGCATCGGGGGCACGGCCCGTAATATCTGTAATGGATTGGCGCAACACTTTACTTACGGGTGCATCCCAACTGGCAGCTCCGGGGTTGGTACGATACGCTATGGTTTTCAATTCTACCTTATAGGCTTTCTCATTGGAAGGCAATGCTTTCACATAAGCATCTATCGCCTGACTCGCTCTTGTTACAAGATCAAGCCAAGTGTTTTTATCTTCAAACTTCAACCTGAATGTAACAGTAGCTTTATCCGCAACGGAGCCAATACGATCTCCACCCTTTAACATACCCACGTTGACCATTACATTTCTGAACACAGTGTTCCGCAAGTGATCCAAAATTTGCCAGCATGTATCTACTGCATTTCCTCCTTCCGACCATTCCGCGGAATCAATACTATTGATTTCCATCTGCTCCCCACGCCAACCTTCCACTGTCATTTCAAGATCTACAATTCCTTGTACAGCATTCTTGATATCTTCCAATCCACGGCCCGTCTCTGCAGGATGTACATACAACACTGCACCAAAGTTGTGATTCGTTTTACTTATCCTTTCAAAAATAGGAAGGCTACCTCGGCTGCCACCTCCTTTGCCATGCAGACTCATCACTACGGGTAAAGCTTCTCCTGCTTTTGATAATGCTGCTGCTGCCACCAACATGGCGGCTACTCCTGCCTTATCATCAGACGTGCCCAGTCCGTATAATTTGTTGCCTACCAACTTCGGTTCATAAGGATCTGTTTCCCAACCTTCATAGACTGCTTCTGTATCGATGTGGGTGAACATAGCAAACTGTTTACCTTTACTGTTGGTTGGCCATCCTACCACATTGGTAAAAGGTCCATCTCCAGCGGGACTGGGCGGCATAAACTCCGGATGATCTTTATATCGACTCGGCTGGTCATTACTTTCTTCAATGCGATAAGGGAGTTTCTCTAAGTACTTCTTTACCACATTTTGTGCATCAGCAGCTGACTCACCGGAAAGGCTTTTTACACGCACCATGTCTTTGAGTAAGTTGAGTAACTCTTCACGATAACGCTCTGCCATCTTTAAAGCTTTATTGGATGGAGCTGCCTGTGCAAAACCTGGTAATGCAGTAGCCATTGCCAATGCACTGGTACTTCCAATAAATTTTCTTCGCGATATTCCTTTACTGTTCTCCATTTTTTTGTTTCTGTAACCCAGCCGTAATGTTAATGGAAACAGGTCTTAATAGAAGCATCTTTTGATAAAAAATGCTTATTCCGATCTCAAGCTATTAACAGGATTCACAATCGCAGCTTTTATGCTTTGGTAGCTAACAGTTACAATTGAAATAACAATAGCCAGCAAGGCAGCAATTACCATGGTTAACCAACTAATTTCTATTCGATACGAGAAGTCCTGCAGCCATTGATTCATGGCATACCAACTTAGCGGGAGCGCCACAATAATAGCAACCATAACAAGCTTTAGAAAGTCAATTGAAAGCTGATAAGTGATGGTGCGAACGCTTGCTCCCAATACTTTCTTAATGCCTATTTCTTTGGTGCGCTTTTCTGCATTGAAAGCGGCAAGGCCAAACAAACCTATACATGCAATGAAGATGGATAACATCGTAAATATGGTGAAGATACTCCCTAACCGTTGTTCAGCACGATAGGTTTCGTTAAAGGACTCGTCCATGAAATAATAGTTGAAGGGTTGCCCTGGCGCTACTTCCTTCCATGTTTTTTCCAAGCTTGAAATGGTACTATGGAAATCTCCTCCAGAAAGTTTCACCATCATTTTGTTGGGCTTCCCTCCCAGTACCATAGTTAAGCCCGCAATTCTATTTCTTAGTGTTTCAAAATGGAAATTCCTAACCACCCCAATCACCGTAAAGTACTCAGTGTTCTCTTTATCCTCCCTATGGATATCTTTCGTAAGACGTGTGCCTAGCACTTTTTCCGGAGTGGTTTCCATCATAACAACTGCAGATTCATTTAAAATGATTCCAGCTGAGTCCGTTCCAAATTTTTTATCAAAGCCTCTCCCCGCAACAACTTCAAGGCCAAGGGTAGTGATATAGTCATAGTCGATATCCCATTCTTCAATAATCATCGCTTTCTCGGACTTGAACGTTTCATCTTCAATAGCACCTTCTGAAAAATAGGTAGTACCACCTCGAGATGATGGCGTGGGCAAATAGCTACTTAGTGAAACACTTTCCACCTGAGCAAGTTGTTTTACCTTCTCTCTGTAAGATTCCAATTGGTTGCCTGCAGCATAGATGTCGTCAATAACTAGAATTTGATCCTTTTGGAATCCAAGATCTTTATTACGAATGAAATTAACTTGCTGGAAAACAACCAACGTACTTACAATTAGAAATACGGCAATAGCAAATTGAAACACCACAAGTGAGTTCCGTATTTTACCTCCACCCACATTACTCAGTGAACCCTTCAGCACATGGGCAGGTATGAATCTTGACATAAAAAAGGCAGGATAACTCCCTGAGAATAGCCCCAGGAAGAAAGTCGCTAAGATTAATAATAACCAGAAGATAGGTTGTTCAAACGGTATCGCAATTGACTTACCGGAAAGCTCATTAAAAAATGGCATCACTATAAGCGCAATAAGAATAGCTAACCACAGGGAGAGGAAGGAAATTAAAAAAGATTCTGTCAAGAACTGCCTGATTACCCCCAACCTGTTGGAGCCCAGTGTTTTTCTAATACCGACCTCCTTCGCTCTCTTTAACGACTGAGCTGTTGACAAATTCATAAAGTTGACGGAAGCAAGCAGCAAAAGAAAAAAGCCTATAAAGGACATGATATAAACGTTTTGCATATCACTGTTAGCACTGAACTCCCCTTCCCTATTGGATGAATACAAATGGATATCTGTGAGCGCTGTTGTATTGAATTTCATGAAATTTCCAGATTCCTTATCCGCAGCCCGTGAACTTTCTATGGTCAAGCCTGGCACGAAAGTCATCGCCCATGGGATGAGATACCTTTCTTTTACTGTATCCAAAAAAGCCTGGAGGTCTTCCGCATTCGTATAGGGTTTTAACTTTACAAAGGTTGGGAAATACCACGTATTCCAGGCTGGTGTGTGTTCATCTTTATAACTGGACAATGATATATAAACGCCATGATTTCTTAAGAAGGAATTCTTAGGTAAATCAGCCATAACACCTGTGACAACATATTCCTCAGTATCATCCAACAAAAGACTTTTCCCTAAAGCCTTCTCATCCCCAAAATGTTTTTTAGCTACGGACTCAGTGAGTACAAGACTTTTGGGTTGCTTCAAAGCTGTGTTTTTATTACCGTCTAACAGTTCAATACCAAACATCTCAAAGAATGCAGAGTCAGCACCAGTTACATAAGCTTCTTTCACATTCAATGTGGCATCTGGTTTTCTCATCAATGTGCTCCCTACTTCTCTAAAGCGAGTGACCAATTCCACCTGGGGGCAATCTTGATGTAAAACGTCTGCCATAGGGCCAGGTGCTGATGCATACTGACTGTACTCACCACTGGTTTGGTTATCAATATTGATCCTATAAATACGGTCAGCGTCTGAAAACATTCGGTCAAAACTTAACTCATCATAAATAAACAAAGCAATGAGCAACCCGCCAGCCATACCTATGGCAAGACCAAAGGTGTTGAGTGTGGTGAAGAAAGGTTGTTTGGTGAAATTTCTTATTCCGATTCTCAGATAGTTACTTAACATAGTGATATCAATAATGGATAGGAAGGTGCGTTTTGTCTTTATATTTTGAAATTCTTCTCGGGCCATGGAAGGGATTTCACCAAATTCATCAACAGCAAGATCAAAGGCTTTCTGCTGGCTGTGACCGCTGGCAATAAGATCTTCAATATGGTCTCGTAAATGGAGTTCCATTTCACGTACAGATCCGTGATTGAATGCTTTGTGTTTTCTGAATTGCCTGAGCCAGTCTTTTATTGCTCCTTCAAGGTTAAACATATCAGTTATTGTTGGATGGATTGATCTCCCACACTTCATTCAAAACAGCGGTCACTTGTTGCCACTGTTCCTTTTCTGTTACCAATGCTTCTTTACCTTCATTGGTAATTTCATAATACTTTCTTGGCTTGGTGTCATTCTCCATGGCCCAGTTGGATTTGATCAGACCCTCTTTTTCGAGGCGGTGCAATACCGGGTAAAGCATGCCATCAGAGTACTTCATTCTGCCACCTGATATTTCTTTTATTTTCTTAATAATCAAGTAACCGTAGCTGTTTCCCTGCTTGAGAATGCCCAGTATAATGGGCTTTGTGGAAGCGGCAGTAAGATTCTTAGAAATCATAAGCTTAAGGGTCTTTTAACTATTCTATGCAAGTTAGCAATTCATTCTATATACATAGAATACCAAAGTATAACGAGAAAGGACAAAAATGGTTGTGTGGAATACAGTTATGATGGTAAGAGCCAGACTTGCATGGAGGTTACTACACTAATTAATAATTGACACAAATACCATTATCTACTTATATATCAATTAGTTATGAATACTTCTGAGTTACTCACTTCTATTGAAATTTATTCGGTTTATAATAATCTGAGGATCAAGAGAAAACCAGTTATATACCCAAAGTGATTAGAACACGTAGGTAATAGAATGGTAAAATATGCTCTACTCCTTTTGTTGGTATCTATCACTGCCCAAGCCCAGCACCTAGTGCTGTCAGGTATTGATCAAAAAGAAGATATCACCATACTAAAATCAAACCTTGAAAAATATCACCCGGGTTTATCTAGATACACAACAAGAGATTCTATTGAGTATGCGTTTGACTTAGTAAATGCCAGGATTACAGATCAACCCATAGATTGCTTTTATGCAGAGGTGACATGGTTGCTCAGTAAAGTTCGGTGCGGCCATACTAGAAGTGCGCCTCCATCCTCCATGCACAAAAAATTTATCGAAAGGGAAGTTTTCCTGCCCATTGACGTGAAGTACCTCAATCATCAATTGTACATTAAGAATAAACTTGCCCATACACCGGCCCTTAACATTGGAGATGAAATCGTAGCGATCAACAATCAGCCAATATCCGATATCACTTCCACGATTTTTTCTCATATCCCTGCTGATGGGTTGATTGAAACTAGTAAATATCAGCAAGTAGGTACCAACTTCAGTTTTTACTATCAATTGTATGTGGGTACGGGTAGCAACGAATATCAATTACAACTCCGAGATACAAATGATGTTCTAAGATGTGTAACCATAGCCGGTATTCCGTGGGAGCAACTGGAGTATGATGAGGAAGAACGATTGCCCTTGTCACTTTCCTTCAACACCAATTACGCACTTCTAGATATCAGAACTTTTGGTAGCCGAACAATCAGTCAATCGGGGCAGGATTATTATGATTTCCTTGAAAGTAGTTTTAGGGAAATAAAACAGAAGAATGTAAAAAATCTGATTATGGACCTGCGGGGTAATGGTGGTGGAGATGACAACTATGGAGCCACTTTGGTTTCCTATTTCGCCAGGGAAAGTTTTGGTTATTTCGATCGTATTGAAGTAACCGACAATTATGATGGATACGGTAAGGTGACTCTTAAAAATGGAAAACATTTGATGACCAGTCATAGAGGACTGGACAAATGGGAACCACAGCCCAATCGATTCGATGGGAATGTTTATGTGCTCATCGATGGGTTTAGTTTCTCTACGTGTGCTGATGTAGCCACCGTATTGCATCATCACCAACTGGCCACTTTTATTGGTGAAGAAACGGGAGGTGGGTATGATGGTAACACCAGCGGTAATTCAAAAAGTTTGGTGCTTCCTAACTCTGGAATCAGAATAAACCTTCCGATGTGGAAATACACAACCGCCAATATCGGTCATCCCTACTATGGCCGTGGAGTGATACCTGATTTTCCTATTGAACAAACAAGGCAGGAGCTTATTGAGAACAAAGACCCTGAAATGAAAAAGGCATTACGATTACTGCAACACCCTTAAATTACTCACCCTTTCATCCAGCCATTGTCAGTCGCTTTCTTAGAAAGCCACACGAGATAAACAGCGATGATGGCAATCATGATAGGCATCACCAATCCACCAGGTCCGTATACCTCCATTGAATTGCTCATAAAAAACGAATGAAACATTTGTACCGCAATACCCACTAAGGAGATAATAAGGATAGGTGTGGCCAGTTTCCTTCTTAATAACAAAAGCAGGCTCCCCAAAGTACCACCCCATACCGCCAATGCAAAAGCACCCGTTGCCCAGGATGGTGTGGTTTCATAGAGCATTCTTTCATTTTCAGGTAGTGCTAGCATGGCTTCCGGACTCATGGTGACTTGGGCTACATAAGCCATCACTCCCATTAAGTTCCATATCAAGGCAATACCGCAGACTATCCAATACCAGCTAGCCGGTTTGTTTGCTGTTGAAGTCATTAGTTTGGTGGTTGGTGCTTATGCAACTTAAGAAATTAATGATAGGCGCACAATTGATATTGACGAGAATACTGGTTTGTACCACCATCCTATTTTCAATATCTTTCTGTTTGCCAACCCTCTAAAACCAAATGAAAAAGTTAGTCTATCTCATTTTTGCTGTCACGTTGATCGGATGTACTCAAAAACCTACAACTACTGATCAACTTAAAGCGGCCTCCGCTGAAAGTCTTGTGCATTGGAACGAAGTGGACACGATCAACATACGAGCATTCAACAGTGATCTTGTTGTAGGAAAACCTACCTTAGATATTGGTGTTTATTTTCCTTCCAACTTTGATTCGGACTTTGATAAGGTGACGCTAGATCAAATGATGACAAGCATCAAGGCCGCCAAAGAGATTTACAAACCCACAGGAGTTCAAATTAATTTGCTGTGGGTAAAAACAGGAAAAATAGATCCACAATACTTATCTATTCAAGCCAATGAGGTTCCCGGAATTCCTCAAACAGAATATGTGAATATGTATGTGCACAGTCAGAGAAACCCTTCTGAACTTACTCCTATTGCAAAAGAGGCCTTTACCAGTATCATCGAACCAGACAAACAAAATTCTAAAACCATTTACTTGATTGCATTACAGGATGTCTTCTATCCTTTCCTTGAAGTGTCCGAAGGCCGAAACTGGACAATGAAGACAGTAAGAACAGGAGGCTTGTCCTTTCCTACCTATTCCTATGTAAATACTATTCCGAATCCATTTAGAGGTGTAATTACTATCACCAACCTCCAGCGCCCTGATAGACTCAGAAGTACGGTGGCCCACGAGATTGGTCATAAAGTGATGAACGTAAGCCATGAATATAAAAGCACTGACCCCGGTCATGAAATCTATGCAGAAGGCGGACTAATGCTTTATGGAGATGGAGAAGATATTCCTTCAGGAGAAGAAGGACGATGGCATTTAGAACGACTACACCTCTCCCCTTTTATTTATAAACTGAATGAACAAGGAGTGAAAGTTTGGAATGAGGAATACAAAGAAGGAGGACATTATTATGATCCTCTGTATGTAGATAAAGTGATTAGGTTCAAAGGCAAGGCAGAAATTGACCCTGATTGGTAAATCTTAATGGCGATATACCAGCTGCATTTATAAGTCATAAAAAAATTAATCTTAGCATAGGGGTACAATTCTACTTGATTGTCATAGGGGCAAAACAAACTAAAATACCCTTTCATGAAATCAAGAATTGTTGCCATTACCATCATTCTGGTCCATTTTTTAGCTTTTCCTTCCAATGCTCAACAGATTAGTCAGACTATCAGAGGAACCATTATCGATCAGGACAGCCAAATACCTCTGATTGGTGCTACCGTTGTCGTGTTAGGCTCCGATCCCATTCTAGGAGCGGCTACAGATTATGATGGGAACTTCCGTATTGACAATGTGCCCATTGGCAGAGTTACTTTAAAAATAACATCAATCGGTTACGAGGACAAAACCATCCCCAATCTATTGATTAATTCTGCCAAAGAGGAAATCCTCAATATCACCCTGTTGGAATCTGTGAACACGCTGGATGAAATTGTTATCAAAGCCACTGTTCCTCACGGAGAAGCCCTTAATGAGATGGCAATCATTAGTGCGCATACTTTTTCTGTGGAAGAAACTCAACGTTACGCAGGTTCATTTGACGACCCAGCCAGGATGGTATCTGCATTCGCGGGTGTAAATAGTAATGCAGAAGGAAACAATGACATCATCGTACGAGGTAATTCCTCGAAAGGAATCTTATGGAGATTAGAAGGTATTGCTATTCCTAATCCCAATCATTTTTCGGGTGAAGGATCTACAGGTGGGCCGATTAATGCATTGAGTAGTAAAATGTTGAGCAACTCAGATTTTTTTACCGGTGCTTTTGCTCCAGAGTATGGAGATGCCACTTCAGGTGTGTTCGATATGAAATTAAAGAATGGTAACAATGAGAACAAGGAATACACAGCTGCTATTAGTACATTAGGACTTGACATGACCGCTGAAGGGCCTTTCCAAGAAGGTGGTCGAGCCTCTTACATTGCCAATTATAGGTACTCCGCACTGGATCTGCTCGATCGTGCAGGTTTGGTTGACTTCGGTGGCGTTCCTCGTTATCAGGATTTATCATTTAAAGTTCGGCTACCTATTAACAATCGCCATAACATTGCTTTATTTGGACTGGGTGGCTCAAGTAGTATTGATACGGAAGAAACGGATGAAAAAAATGAGAACCTGATCACAGGAAAATTTAATGGAAAAAATAAGCTGGGAGTAATAGGTCTGAATCATACCTTCCAGATGAATGATAATATATATTTCAAAAGTGCTTTGGCCGCAAGCGGTACCGAAAACTCCTTTCGCTTCGTTATTCCTGATGATGCCAATCAGTTCTACACTGTTGAAGATGGAGCAATTTCGAAATCATCATTGATTGGTTCTACCTCATTCAACTACAAATTGAATTCAAAACATAAAATTGAAGCTGGTATCATTTACACCAGTTTAGGTTTTAACATGGATGTGGATTCATGGGATGATGATACAGACGCACTTACAAATGACTTATTGGAGAAAGGTAATTCCTCCACTTTTCAAGGTTATGCAAGTTGGAAATACAGAATCAACGAAGAATTTACCATGATCAATGGTTTGCATTATCTGCGCTTTGCATTGAACGGCAACTATTCCATTGAGCCAAGAATGGCCTTGAAGTGGCAAATGAACGATAGGCAATCTTTTAATATCGGTGCGGGAATTCACAGCAAACTGGATGTAATCTCTACTTACCTGGCCAAAAACTATGCTAATGATGGCACTTATACACAACCTAACAAAGATCTTGATATCACTAAAGCCGCTCATTTTGTCTTAGGTTATGACAACCAAATCACTTCTAATACGCATTTTAAAATAGAGACTTACTATCAACATCTTTATGATGTACCTGTAGAAGATTCTGATCTCACAGCTTTCTCATTGTTGAACCAAACAGATGGTTACACTTCAAGACAACTCGTGAACGATGGAAAAGGAAGAAACTATGGAGTGGAATTGACTGCAGAACGCTACCTTCACAATGGCCTGTACTACATGAGCACCCTGTCCCTATTTCGCTCGTTGTATACTACTAAAGCCGGTGAAGAAAGGAAGTCCGCATTTGACAACAACTACGTGGCCAACCTGATTGGCGGAAAAGAATTCAACGTGGGTGCAACATCCAAGAATAAAGTATTCTTTGTTAACACTAAGATTGCACTTATCGGTGGACAGCGTTATTCTCCAATTGATTTGGATGCATCAATCGCAGCCAACAGAGAAATTACGGATGAGCTTAATCCCTTCTCTAAAAAAGGAGATGACATCTTTCGTGCAGACTTCTCAATTGGTATCAGAAGAAATAAAACAAGAACTACCACCGAGTTAAAACTCGATATTCAAAACGTACTTAATAATCAGACTGTATTGGATGAGTATTATATCCGTGCTTCTCAGTCCATCTATGAGGGCAAGCAATTGGGAATGTTACCAACATTAAGCTATAAAATCAGTTTCTAACTGGAAAACCTGTATAAGAAGGGCGGTTTTCTACTCAGCATCTGCACAAGATCTGATTAGGATAACCGCCCTTCAGGCTATTTGGCAGACCATACCTAGTATTGTTTCAATTCATAGTACTTTGGAATAGATTCAATCTATTACCCAAAACCCTACAACATGATGTCAAATTTATCTTTTAAAAAGTCCCTCGTAGGTTTATTCCTTTTACTTGGGATGCTTTGCACCGGTTTCTCTCAGGATCTCCCAACACCCGAACAGTATTTTGGGTTTAAGATGGGAGCCGATCGCAAATTGGCCCACTGGGATGACCTTGTAAAATACTACAACAAATTAGGCGAAGCCAGCCCCCGGATGAAGGTGGTGAATATGGGAAAAACCACATTGGGCAATCCCTTTCTTGCGCTGTACATTTCTTCGCCAGAGAATCTGGCCAAATTGGAAGACTACAGAAAAATGAATGCCCGCCTGAGTGACCCCAGAGGTATTGCTCAAAGTGAAATCGATCAAATCATTGCCAATGGAAAAGCGGTGATTGTTCAGTCTTTTGGATTGCACTCTTCTGAAGTAGCTGCTGCACAAACTGCAGCGGAGTTTACCCATGACATGCTTACTCGTAATGATAGTGAAATGGCGAGAATCTTAGACAACGTCATTACCATCGTTATTCCTTGCTTCAACCCTGACGGGGAAATCATGATTACCGAATGGTACAGAAAAAATGTGGGCACCGAATACGAAGGCAATTCCATGCCTTATTTGTACCACCATTATATCGGTCATGACAATAACCGTGACGCGTACATGCAAAACACGGTTGAGTCAGTGTACGGTGCGAAAATCATGTTTAAAGAATGGATGCCACAAGCTTATGTGGATCATCATCAGATGGGCGCTTATGCTGCCAGAATGTATGTGCCACCTTATGCGGAACCAATTCGCCCTGATGGCGATCCATTGGTATGGAGAGAAATGTCGTGGTATGGTGCGCATATCGCCTACAAAGAAGAAGAGAACAACAAGTCGGGAATTGTAAATGCCGCCATCTATTCAGGTTGGGGTCACTTTGGATTTCACTGGATCACTCCTTTTCACAATATAGCAGGTATGCTCACGGAGTCGGCAAGTGCAAGGCTGGCTACTCCCCTTTATGTTCATCCCGATCAATTGGAAGGCAACATTCACGGTATGCCCAAGTATGAAACACAAACCTCCTTCCCTAACCCCTGGAAAGGTGGATGGTGGCGTGTGCGCGACATCGTTGAACAACAAAAGATTGCAGCATTGGCCATTGCCGATATCGCAGCACGCAATAAAGAAACAGTACTTAAAAATGCTTACCTCAAGGCTACAAGACAAACCCAACGCGGAGCGGAAGCAGAAATAAAAGCCTATATCATACCCGCAGAACAACACGATGCACTCACTGCCAATAAACTAGTGAATGTATTACTAGGCCAGGGTGTGGAAGTAAAACGCACCAATGCTGAGCTAAGACATGAAGGCAAAGTATACGGTGAAGGTTCTTATGTGGTTACGATGGCACAGCCTAAGCAAGGAGTAATCCGCTGGCTGCTGGGCCGTACGTTTTATCCTGATAATGATTATACACGTGATCGCAACAACGATCCCATCAGACCTTATGATATGTCTACGGACAACGTAGCGGAATATATGGGTGTGCGTGTTGATCCCGTCAATACTCAAGTGGAGGGAAATTACCCAATGCTCACTACTCCGCTAGCCCCTGAAGGAACGGTTGCAAAAGGAACCAACGGCCATGTAATGGATGGCTCAAGTAACGATAGTTTTAGAGCATTAAACTTACTTTGGAAGAACAAAGTATCCGTGAGACGAGTGACCAAAGCAGGTAATGGTCTTCAGGTTGGGGACTTTATCGTTCCGGCCATATCTGACAACCTATCCAATTTGATAGCAAAACAAACCGGAGTAAACTTTAGGGCATTAAATTCTGATGCGGCTGCTCAATCCCAACCCGTTTCCCAACAACGTATTGCCTTGTTCCAAAGGTACCTGGGTGGTAACATGGATGAAGGTTGGACGCGGTTGTTACTGGAGAAGTTTGAATTCCCCTACACCACCTTGATGGACAAAGAATTGAAAGCGGGTGAACTGAACAAAAGGTATGATGTGATCATCCTACCCGATGACAACATCACCTACATGACCGGAGAAGGTTTTGGTGACTTTTCCAGAAACAATCCCAATGAATTTCCACCAGAATACAGAAGTGGATTTGGTCAGCAAGGTGTAAATGCGCTCAAAGACTTTGTAGAAGAAGGTGGTGTCCTTCTCACCTTCGGTGAGGCGGGTGAGTTACCCATCGAAAAATTCAAACTCCCTATTCGCAATGTGGTGAAAGGTGTTCCCAGTCAAAAGTTTTGGTCACCGGGCTCAACACTCAGAATGAATTTCGATAATGCTAATCCATTGGCATATGGCATGCCTGATTCAGGTTACGGCTTATTTACTGGTGGAAATGATGTGTATGAGGTGATACCTTCAGAACGCAATCATACGGTTGAACGCATCATCACTTATCCAAAAAGAGACATCCTACAAAGCGGATGGCTACTGGGTGAAGAGGTTATTGCGGAGAAGGCGGCAATGGTTTCCGTAGGAATGGGCAAAGGAAAAGTAGTAATGATTGGATTCAGGCCACAGCACCGTGTGCAAACACATGGTACCTTTAAATTGGTATTCAATTCATTGGTAAAATAAAAAGAGGCTATCTCAAAAGTTAGCTCGTCATTGCGAACAAAGTGAAGCCTGCCTTTGCCAAAACGGCTACGTGCAGGTAGGCAATCCCCAAAATATTTGTGCTATAATTTGGGGATCGCCACTCCGCCTAATGGCGGATCGCGATGACGGACTTTATAGACTTTTGAGATAGTTATTTTTTAATTTCACGTTCCTTATCCAGCGCCATTTTAGTTTGCTCCGCTTGTTGCAGCATTCCATCCAATGCTTTACGATCAAAATAGCTTCCTTTTGCAATCACAGCATGAATGTTGTTAACCGCCTGAATGTCAACCAAAGGGTTTTCATTCAACAATACCAGATCAGCTTTCTTCCCCTCATCAACAGTAGAAGTCTTATCCAGTACTCCAAAATACTTGGCTCCATTAATAGTGGCCGAGCGTAAGATTTCATCAGGTTTCAATCCTGACTGTTGAAATATCTCTAACTCTTCGATCAATGAAGCAGCCGGATAGACGTAGGTATTTAAAGCGGCTTCATCGCTGCCAGCAATAATGTTGATACCCGCTTGTTGCATATATGGCAACTGACTGGCGATTAATCGATACCTATCCTTCCGTTGTTGCTTTTGCTCTGGGGTATCCCCTGCCATCCGGCCAATGCGCCAGGCATAATTATCTGTAAACCGTTTGGTGAGGTATTTTAAAAAGTCATCATTTTGATGATCGTCTTCATCCAAAAAAGCCAACTGTCTGCCTCCTATTAAGGTAGGACAAACAAATAGTCCTTTTTCACCCAATTGTTTGTAACCAGCAATTGCTTTCTCCTGATCGAATCGCTCGATGTACAAATTGCCTGCATCACCTTTAGAAAGGGTACCATCAAGAACAGCTTCCTTTATCTTACCTTGATCACTACCCAACCTCAGCATGTAGCTGGCATGCTCAATACTGGTAAAGCCAGCCTCTACCAGTTCATCAATGGTAAGATCTATGGGCACATGCCCAGATACACGATACCCTCTTTCATGGGACGCCTTTACACTCTTGAGAAACAGATCACCGGGTAAGGTGTTCTCCGTAATTTTTACGAAGTCAACGTTGTAATCATCCAGCTTGTCAAGCATTTGACTCAACTCTTCTTCATTCTCTATCTCGAGGTCATCTTTCCAAATAGAGTTCTTGCCCTCCAGCTTTCTTCCTGCTGTGTAGATTGTGGGTCCAATCAATTCACCTCTGTTGATTTCATCTCTCCATGCCAGTACTTGCTCTCCCAAATCACTGGCGCAATCTCTTACTGTAGTAATGCCATGCGCAAGAAATACAGGCAGCAGCGCTTTGTTATCAGGAACAAGATCTTTACCCTCCATGTGCACATGCATATCCCACAAACCAGGGATAACAAACTTTCCTTGCGCATCGATTCTTTTACCTTCCGGAACTTCATCTTTCAACTCTTCTATCGATCCAATTTTTGAAATCGTAGCGCTGTCAATAAGGATAGCCATATCAGGTATAACGACACCTGACACCACATCTACAATATTGGCATTGAACAAGAGGTATTTATGCTCTGCATTTTCTTTTACCTCGCCTGAACAGCCAAAAAGCAGAACAACAATGACTACATAAAATATCCGCATCCCAAATTTACTTACCTCCTACCCATACAGCTCCTATTCCGGCCTCCCAAAGTTTCTTCGTGTAGGCTGGCACATCCGTTTCCATGATGGTTTTTGCTCTGGCATCCAGGGCATTCCACTCTTTCGTTAACTCAGCTAAGCGATCTCTTGATGACTGATTGACACGTGGAATTGAACTGTCCGTTTCATTAATCAAAAATATGAAGTTGGCCGTAAACTTATTCGGGAAGTTCTCCACATCATCATAGGCTTTTGATTTGCGCTGTACCATGTCCTCATCCCACAACCTCATCTTTTCTGTCAAGGCCTTTCCCTCCTTTTTCAGTGCAGCATATTGAGCATTGTCACCCATCATTTTCATGGCTTCCTCGATCTGATTCCGCATTTTCAAGATGGTATTCACCTTGGTATGCATATCGCTTAAGGTCTGTTCCATACCCAACATGAAAGTATGATGCTCATTATAAGATGATGCATCAATTTTATACAACGGACTTGGCAAAATTTTAAACTCACTCTTCTGCTCTTTGTCACCGTACTTCAATGTCATGGTATAAGTGCCTGGAGGTGCTTTGTGGCCGCTAAAGTTACCCTCAATGTAGGCAGTAGGTGCTCCTACCATTGTGGGGTATCGGGTGTTCCACACAAAACGATTGATACCTTTCTCTTTTGGAATGGTTTGCTCTGCTCTAGGTCCACCCGGATAGCTCATAAAATCAGCATCCCTTTTCGAACTCAGTTTGTTCACCAATTTACCCGCACTGTCTTTGATCTCCATCACCAACTCTAAAGAATCTGCCAACTTGGGCAATTGATAATACGTCACCACTCCATTCGCTGGATTTACACCTGTAAAGGGATCGCTACCTGTTGGGCTAGTACCATTCATTCCACTCCCCCAGCTGCCGTAGATCAAATCCTCTGGCTTGAATAAAGTAAAAGCATTGTTGTCCGCCTTATATTGTCTTAATAGCGTAAGGTCATCCAGTATCCAGAACGATCGGCCGGAAGTGGCTACGACCAGATCATTCTCTTTCACCCTCAAATCTGTAATTGGGGTAACCGGCAAATTCAATTGAAGAGGTTGCCAGTTCAATCCGTCATTCCACGAAATGTAAACACCCGTTTCGGTTCCTGCATAGAGTAAACCTTTGCGCACATCATCCTCTCGAACTACCCGAGTAAACGCACCCATAGGAATACCTTTACTGATATTTGTCCAGGTCTTGCCGTAGTTATTGGTTTTGTAAATCGCAGGTGTATGATCGTTGAACTTATACCTTGTGGTAGCAATGTAAGCTGTAGCAGGATCGTGCGGTGACACTTCAATAGCATTCACCAAACACTCTGCCAGTCCTTTTGGGGTTACGTTGGTCCATGTTGTACCGCCATCTCTTGTCAGTTGTACGTATCCATCATCACTTCCCGTCCAGATCACTCCCTTATCGTGCGGTGATTCAATCACGTATGCCAGCGTACCATAATTCTCAGCTCCTACCGCTTCATTGGTATAGGGTCCTCCCATCTTACCTTGCTTTTCCTTTTCATTGCGGGTAAGATCAGGAGAAACTTCCTCCCATGTTACGCCCATGTCTCGGGTTCTCAATAATAGCTGTCCACCATGATAGTAGGTTCCTGGCTCATGTTTTGAACCAATGATGGGTGCATTCCAATTGAACCTGTATTTCATGTCTTTGGAATCCCTTCCCAAATATTGAATGGGTGCGGCCATGATCTTGGTGCTTCCTCCTGAATACGTATCCAATACCTCGATAGTACCTAAATAACTACCACCTAATACATAGCGTGGATCGTCCGGGTCAAAGGCAAGGAACGCACTTTCACCACCAGCAGAACTGGTCCAGTTTCTTTCTGAAATATTCCAGCTACCCAAAGCCATACTTTCAATGCGCACGGAAGAGTTATCCTGCTGTCCCGCATATATTCTGTAGGGATAATTGTTGTCTACATTGATACGATAAAATTGTGCCGTAGGCATGTTCGCTTGTGTAGACCATGTCTCTCCTCTGTTGAATGTAATTCCTGCACCACCATCATCAGCAATCACCATGTTTTTAGAGTTGTTGGGATTGATCCACAAATCGTGATAGTCACCATGTGGGCCATCGATGGTCTCCCATGTTTTCCCGTCATCAATGGAGCGCAATGCCGGTGCACTCATTACGTATACCGTATGTTCATCCTGTGTGTCAGGGAATACTTCAATGTAATACCATGACCGCTGTATCAGGCGATGGTCATCACTTACCTGCGACCAGCTTTTGCCAGCATCCTCAGATAGGTACAGCCCTCCCAATTCCTTTTCCCAATCACTTTCGATCAATGCATATACTTTATTGGGATTGGCACGCGAAACCGCTATGGCCATTTTACCCATTTCCTTAGGCAAACCATTCGTCATCTCTTTCCAGGTTTCGCCACCATCTGTTGATTTATACAACCCACTTCCCGGTCCACCGCTGATCACCTTCCATGGCAAACGCAGGTTGTGCCACATGGCCGCATACATCACCATCGGGTTGTGCATGTCCATCGACAACTCAGAACATCCTGTATTTTCATCGATGTACAATACTTTTTTCCAGGTCTCTCCACCATCGATGGATTTATAAATTCCCCGGTCGGTAGTGGCACCGTGTATAGCGCCTTGTGCTGCTACCAATACAATATTCGGATTCTTAGGATGGATCGTTATTCTTGAAATCTGTTGTGTCTTTTCCAGCCCCATGTGCTTCCAGGTTTTACCGGCATCATAAGATTTGTATACGCCATCACCATAAGAGCTCATTACACCACGAGGTGCATGCTCGCCCATTCCTACATAAACAACATTCGGATCGCTTTCTGACACTGCAACCGCTCCAACAGATCCTGTCTTAAAAAAACCATCGGATATATTCTTCCAATGCTGCCCTGCATCTTCTGTTTTCCATACTCCCCCGCCCGTGGTGCCCATATAATAAGTAAGCGGATCATTGATCACACCCGAAGCCATATTGGAACGACCACCTCTAAAGGGGCCAATGCTTCTGTATTTTACATTTTTAAATACGCTGTCAAGGTTTTGGGAAAAACCGGCCAAACTTTGGGATAGGATTAATGTCAGGATGATAAGATGCTTCATAAAATAGTTAAAGAGGTTTTGTATAAGCCTAAATATAACAAGAATTTAGGATGGGCAACTTAGGTTCGTGGCTTATGGAAGGCAGGTTATTCCTGTGGTGAAATTTGTAAATTCAAGCGGTGAAGTGTCACAATAACTTTGAAGTATATTAAACGGGTAACTCATAAATGAAAAGTGATCCAAAACTTTGGCTAGGAAGCACTCTGCTATCATTCATGGTCTCATGTACCCAACCACAAACTTCCCTTCATGAAGATAAAGGCGTAAAGGATTCTGTAGTTCATAAAGTAGATGAGCTGACAGAGGTGGTTCCGCAAAAGAAGCAAGCACTGATCAATGTATTCAACCACCCACTCTACCTCAAACAATACAAACAGAAAAAGAGAGGTGCCAACAGTTCTGCCATCACCCAGCAACCCTATTATTATCGACCAGATACAACAGGGAGTTACTTCAGCTACTTCTGGTTCCAGCAGCTTCGCTCTCAATACCCGGCTAAACAGTTATTCGATGGGCTAGTGATTAAGACTTTCATCTATGGAGAAGAAATCGGCACTTATGAAGATGCATCGGAGGAATTGATTGGCATTAAATCCATGTTGGCTGACCCCGACTTAGGGGTCCTGGATTTGGTGGGAAAAGACCTTCTATTTCTGGAATCCGAACTGGGATTAACAATCAACTTCAAAGAGCAATACATCATTGAAAGGCATAATAGCTTTGCACTAATCATTTATATAGAGAATCAAAAGGCGCAGTGGTTCAACTACTTACATACCTCACTTCAACCCAATGTAGAAATACCGGAAGCCTTATTGTATTTTGAAGAACAAGTTCCAAAAGCCAAACCATGAAAAAGACATTTTCCCTGATAATTCTCATAAGCACTGTTAGTGCAATCAGCATCGCACAAACCAACCCGCTGTGGACGGAGAAGAAAGTAAAGAACTACCTGCCCCACATGACCGTGCCGGAGGTAAAAGACCTGCTCACACGATCCGACATGGTGATTATTCCAGTGGGTGCACTGGAACAACATGGCTACCACCTTCCTATCGGTACTGATTTTCTCAATGGGGTGGAGCGTTGTAAGTTGATCGCACAGGAACGAGACATCCTTGTTGCCCCCATTCTTATGGCGGGTCAGTCCCCCTACCATATGGGCTTCGCAGGTACGATAGCTTTAAAACCAGAGACCATCATTCAGGTGCACATGGAAGCCATTGAAAGTTTAATCCATCATGGGTTTAAACGTTTTATCATTATGAATGCCCATGGAGGCAACACAGCACTCAGCACATTACTCGTGGACAAGGTAAACCAAAGTACAGCTGGCATTGCCGTTAACTTCGATCAGGCAGTGGCGCCATTTTTGGAGCGCTCTACAGGACCTGCTGCTACCCAGTTCGACAGGCATGGAGGCACGCCAGAAACATCTTCTTCACTTTACCTCATTCCCTCCTTGGTGCAATTAGAAAAGGCCGTTCCCGCTACACTAACACTCCCCGATCATATGGAAAAGATGTTGCCCCAGGTGATAGCTGAAGACCCAACTGCCAAGCTCGTATTTTTGGCGGAAGGATTAAAGACAGAAGAAACAGGTAAGAAAACCTCCTCTGCAGAGATGTCTTCCACAGGAGTTTGGGGAACACGTGACCCTAAGGAATCCACTGTAGAACGTGGAGCGGCTGCAACAAAACGATCTACAGATGCGGCTGTTAAGTTTATCGATAAGTGGAATGAGTTGAGGCCTTATCCTGTGAAGTAGTACTTGGAGTTATCTTATGGGTTTAAATTGCAGTATTGTTGACTCCAATTCCATTCTTAATGAATCTATCTGGAGTTCCAATCTCTCTGCTCGTGATACTTTAAATTGAGCATAGATGAGAGAACATAACGTGATAACTACAGCCGTTGCTAATAGGATAGCTGTAGTTCTAGCACGTTTTATATTCAGGGAAGCCATCGATAACTATTGATCTGACCAAACCGCCAATTCATTTCCGGCAGGATCTATAAAGTGAAACCGGTGTCCTCCTGGAAAGGGAAAAAGATCCTTGGATATTTCTCCACCAGCCTTGACAATTTTGCTCTTTATCAGATCCAAGTTCTTATGGAAGAGAACAACCAAGGCACCATTGACAATTTCATCATCACTTTTTTCAAATCCCCCATGAAGACCACTATCCGAAAATGAGGTATAGGTAGGTCCATAATCAGTAAAAGACCAATTGAATGATTGTGAGTAGAAAGTTTTTATAGCTTCCAAATCGTTGGCCTTAAATTCAATATAGTTGATGTGGTTGTCTTTCATCTTTATTATTGAATTTAGGCAATTTTTAAGATTGGGGCAATCGCATGAGCATTACTCCAAATAGCGCTTAAAAAGGCACCCAAGAATCTGTTTTTACCTTGGCTCCCATATCATTCAAAAGGTTGTATAATCCAAAATAGGTACGATTGATATAAAGGGCGTCCTTTACACCTCTTGCTCTTTTTGAATTTCTGAATTCCTTCATTGTAGAAATTGACTCACCAAAAGCATACAACTCGGTAAAATACCGACTGTCGGAAAAGTCAAATTCGGAGGTTTGAAAAGGCCTACCTAACAACTCAACCAATTCAGTAAATACCTTTTTAAAAAATATCTTATCCTGCGGAGTATCGTCTTTGTATATAAAATTAAGTTGATAAAAAACTCTTTCTAATCGTGGTTCATCAAACAAGATTCCTTTATCCAATAATTGAAAGTAGGTTTTATAAAAATCATCAGGAATCACCTTAACACAGCCAAAGTCAATAATGCCCAGTTGCCTATCATCTGTGATGATAAAATTGCCTGGGTGAGGATCAGCATGCAACGATCGAAGTTCATGCATTTGAAAATGATAAAAATCCCACATGGCCTGTCCCAATTTATCAGCCTCTTGCTTGGAGAACTTTTCCAGTTTAAGGTACTCTCCCAATGGCTTTCCTTCCAACCAGTCCATAGTAAGTACTTTGGGACATGACAGTTCGGGATAATAAACGGGAAATTTCAAATTAGAAATTTCACTGCACTTGGTAGAGAGCTCAACAGAACGTTCCAACTCAAGGGTATAGTTCGCCTCTTCGGTAAGTCTAGATTCTACCTCTCCTATAAACTCATCATAGTCGGCAGGGTTGAGCTTAAACATCTTTAAAGCGATGGGCTTAACCATGGCTAGGTCACTTTTCACACTATCAGCTACTCCTGGGTACTGCACTTTTACAGCCAATTCTTTTCCGTTGAGCGTAGCCCTATGCACCTGACCGATCGATGCGGCATTGGTTGCTTGTTTACTAAAAGTATCAAAAAGTTCACCCGGCTTCTTTTTAAAGTACTTTTCAAAAGTCTTATTCACCAAAGGAAATGAAAGCGGTGGTGCACTGTATTGTGCCATAGAGAATTGCTTCTGATAAGCGCTGGGTAGCATATTTTTATCCATGCTCAACATCTGTGCTACTTTTAGTGCACTTCCCTTTAATTCACTGAGTGAATTGTAAATATCCGTAGCATTATCCTGATGAAGCTCGTCTTTAGTGAGCGCAGGATTGACTAGTTTCTTACCATAATGCTTCAGGTAGTTGCCCCCGATATTAGCCCCTGTTTTTATAAATTTTGTAGCCCGTTGAACCTTAGAAGTCGGAATACTTTTTTGTTCTTTCATAACTAGCTTTTTGCTTGTTGGAATAAAAATTTTCCAAATTCAAATACATTATCCACCACTCCTTTTCCCATTAGATCAAATGCCAGGTTAACAGACTTTTCAATGGCCTCATCTGTCTTTTCAAATTCAGCACTCTCATCTTTGACCCAAAACATGAGCACAAAGTGCAAATGAAACCACAGCAGTGGTACGTATCGCTGATCTAGAAAAGGCCGTTTTGCAATTTCATCTGTCTGCTTCCCCTCTTCGATCACTTCACTCGCCCATGCATCGAATTCTTTTTTGAACTTCCGTATAAAAGATGGTGGCGATGATGGCAATTTTCGTTTTTTAAGTTGAAATAATATAAAGCTGCGTTCTTCCTTTAAGATTTCTACCAGCGTGAAGTAAAATGCCAGCACTTTTTCTCGGGCACTAAAAGCTGCATAATTGCTATCCGACTTCAACCGATCGATTGTTGATTGTGCATACTCCTTCCAAATGGCCTTTTCCAATGCCTTAAACGAACCATAACACCTATAAAAGTCACCTTCTTTTATCCCAATGGTTTTGCAAAATTTGAAGACTGAAGAAGGTTTCTTTTCATTCTCCAATATGTAATTGATATATTCTTGCCTGATCTTATCGGCTCCAATTGCCACTTTGGCTTTCTTCTTCGTTTTAAAGGTCTTTTTCATACTTACATAAACACCTGTGGCGGTAAGAAGTTTCGAAAAGGAGTGCAATTTCTGGTGCTTTGATCGGCTGCCAAACTCATCGTATCTTTAAGCTATGGTTCGCATCATCGTATGGCTTATGCTTTTGAGCGTTTCCGGGTTGGCTCAGGTTCCGGTTAACCTGAAGGAAAGCAGTGACTATATGCACTATTATGAAAAAGGAGAACAATTGCTTAGTGAAAGAAAGTATGATGAAGCCCTAGTTAATATCAATGAAGCGCTGAACATTAACGCCCTTCACCCCGACTCCTACTATACCCGTGGTGCCATAAAAGAAAAGCTCAATGACAAAGAGGGGGCCCTAAGGGATTATACTATTTACCTAGAACTGAAACCCAATCAATTCGATGCGTTATTTAGAAAGGCGCTTGTCAATTTCGAACTAAAGCGATGGGCACAAGCCAATGCCGATTTCAAGCAATTGATCAATTTACCCCCTGGAGAAACAACTAGCGTTTATTATAGGCAAGGACAGTTTGCTGAAGGAACCAGTCAGGTGTTTACCTCACATAACAACAACAAGGCCCATCTCTTTAATTATCTTGGTCTCACCTCATTTGAAATGAAGGAATATACAACCGGATTAATTCACTTTGACTCTGCTATATCGTTCAATCGTAACGATGCCAATTATCATGTTAATGCTGGCCGTTGCCATGAAGCATTGGCCGAATTCGATAATGCCAAGCTTTCTTATCAAACAGCACTTTTGATAAACCCGGATCACAGTCTCGCGCAACATAATCTAAGTGTACTTAACCGAAAACATGGCACAAATGAAGAGGCTAGTCTTTTATTGGATGAGGTTATCAATAAGAATCCTGACCTTCCCTTCCCTTATGCAGAACGTGCCTATTATGAAATGAACAATGGAGAGCTGGATAAAGCACTACAAGATTATAACCAAGCCATAGCACTTTCTCCTGAGATAAGTAACTATTGGCTGAGCCGTGGAATGGTAAAAGAAAAACTAAATGATTGGAATGGTGCTTACAGCGATTATTCACAATCCATTGTCCTCAATGAGAAAGACGAGAAGGCATGGCTGGCAAGAGCGAATTTACTTTTTCATCAGGGTAATTATAATGCTGCCATCAAGGATTATGATGTTGCTATTGTTCTCTATCAATCATATGGCGTTGCTTATTACAACAGAGCGCTGGCCAAAAATAAACTGGGTATGAATGCTGAAGCCTGCGCTGATCTTAAAACAGCACATGCGTTGACATTCGAAGTTCCATCCAAAGTAATCAGTGGTATTTGTGGAGTTCAGTAACCCCTCAACCCAAATCTGGCCTTAGTCTCACGAAAACAGGTTCTCTGAAATTTTTATCTGGCGTGAATGAAGCAAAAGTTATTTCCACAAACAGTTTTGGCTCCACCCATATGCTTACTTTCTCATCCAATACTTTGACATCTACCGGCTTCTTGATCTCTTTCAACTTTTTAATCAATTTAAAAGTGTCTTTGATTGCCGCATCGGTAAATCCAGTTCCCACCTTTCCACGATAGATCAATTCACCTTTTTCGTATTCAGCGATATGTAACCCTCCAAATGCATCACTCCTGTTTCCTTTGCCTTTGTTGTAACCAATGATCACGCATTCTCTCGTATTTCGAACCTTAACTTTTAGCCATCCATCTGACCGTTTGCCTGGCAAATACCTGCTGGCTTTGTCTTTGGCCATAATACCCTCCAGATTATGCTCCCTGGCGGCCTCAAAGAGAGACTGACCATCCTCAACAAATTCGCTGGTACGATAAGGCGTGTCCTTCTTCAACGCATCCTTCAGCCACTCCTTGCGCTTCAATAGTGGTTCATTGATGATACTACGACCATCGAGATACAAACAATCAAAAACGTAGCAATATACAGGACTGGACTTCGAAAGCTTTTCAATGGTATTGTCTCCAGAACTCATCAGCCTATTGATCACTTTTTTAAACTCTGGTTTTCCAGATTTATCCAAGCACACGATCTCCGCGTCAAACAAACCACAGTTGGCGCGAAATGCTGGTATGTTCAATTCTGGGAATTGCTTAGTGATATCATTTTGATTTCTACTTCGGATTCTTATTACGCCATCCTCGAGAGAGATCAATGCTCTGATCCCATCCCACTTTACCTCATAGATGTATTCATCACCCAGTGGTGGTTTACTGGCACTATCTGAGAGCATGGGTTCAATCGGATCCTGAAGAAAATTAACTTGAGGTGTGTCTACCCTTTCTAATAAGAACTCTTTTTGTTTGATGTTGTAGATTCTATACTCCCCATTCATTTCCTTGCTGCTCAACCGAAAGTAAAAACCATCCTTCTTGTTTTTGGTAATCTGATATTTACCCAAGGCATAAATCCACATATCCCCTCCTCCATATTGGCCCTTAGGGATTTTGCCATCGAATGTGAGGTATTCCATGGGATGATCTTCTGTTTTTACAGCTAGTCTTTTTATTCCCGGAAGTGGCGGTAAACCGCGTGGCACGGCCCATGATTTCAAAACACCATCCTGTTCCAACCGTAAATCATAATGCAAGTTGGTAGCATGGTGACGGTGCACTACAAAATTGGAACCTCCACCTTCTAAAATCTTAGCTAATGGTTCTCTGGTTTTATTAAAATCTCTTTTCTTATCGTAGGATTCAAGTTGTTCCGGAGTCTTGTGTTTCTTATTGGATGGAAGTTTTTTTAATGGCTTAGCTTTTCTTTGTGTATGCAACTCCACAGCATAAGCATCAATACCTTCCCATGCATCACCTTCTTCCAATACCTTCTCGAGCGCAGTTCTGATATTAAATTCAAGAGGTGATTTCACGTTTGCCAACTCATCCCATGTCAATGGCATGGAAACCGGAGCTCCAACCCTACCTCGTAAACTATACGGAGACACAATACTTTGTCCCTGGCGTATGCGATAGATATCCATTAACATTTTGCCCTTACGCGCTTCCTTTTTGATATGAAGTGTGAGCACCTTGGGTTTGCTCTCTACATAGGGCTTGGCAATGGATTGCGCTGTTTCAAAAACGGTAGAAAAATCCCACTTAGGTTCTATGGGAACACATACATGAACGCCTTTACCACCTGTAGTTTTAACAAATGGTGTGTATCCAAAATTTTCAAGGTATTCTCGTAAGTCCAAAGCTACTTCAGTTACGTTTTGAAAATCTGATCCTTCAGGTGGATCTAAATCAAAAACCATATAGTCTGGATTGTCGAAGTTGGGTTTTCTGCTATGCAATTGGTGTAACTCCAATGATGCAAGATTAGCCAACCAAACCAATGAAGCTGGTTCCGTAGCGATAATATAATCCTTTTCTTCCTTTCCCAGTTTTACAAACTCCAGCCAGTCGGGGGCCCACTCGGGCCTGTTCTTCTGGTAAAAATTTTCTCCATGAATACCATCTGGAAAACGAATGAGGGTCAAAGCCCTTCCCTTGATGTGATTAAGTAATGTGGGTGCAATGGTGAGATAATACTGAATGATCTCTGCCTTTGAGACGTTATCCTCAGGAAAAAGCACCTTTCCCAGATTAGAAACTTCAAGCTTCCTCTTGCCTACCTGCGTCCATTGGGCCTTCTTTGCCATAATCAGGTGATATCATCCAACACCTCGCCTTTCACCTTGTTGCTAAGGAAGATCATTCCAATAACAAAGCAGACTGCTGCTACGCCAATAGGATACCAGAGGCCAGCAAATGGATCCCCGGTTTTGCTGAACAGACTCGTTGCAATAAATGGTGTAAGCCCTCCGAAAATACCGTTGCCAATATGGTAAGGCAAAGACATGGAAGTATAGCGAATACGCGTTGGGAATAGTTCAACCAAAAATGCCGCTATAGGCCCATACACCATCGTGACAAAAATAACTTGTAAAGCTACCAAAAGTATCATGTACCAATAAGGAGAAGAACCCAATGTGATTTGTCTGCCTGAAGTAACTCCTGCAGTGCTTATATTTTCAATAAGAAAAGAACCGTCCGAATATTCTTTCCTCACTGCCATCGTTTCACCCTTTGATGCGTTATCTGTTTCGTTGCTACTTATTTCTGTTTTGGTTGTTACATCGGCAAGCGCATACATGGCTTTGTAAATAGGACGATAAGCCACAACGGCCAATATCAACCCTGCCATCATGATGTACTTCCTTCCAACCTTATCAGACCATCTTCCAAAAACGATAAACAATGGTGTACCTATTAGCAGCGCAATAGCGATGATGTAGTTGGATTGTACGAAATCTACATTACACGTGTTTTGTATAAAAGAGAGTGCATAAAATTGTCCTGTATACCAGACAACACCCTGCCCTGCTGTAATTCCAAAAAGGGCTATTAACACCATGCGCAGGTTCTCTTTCTTTCCAAAACTCTCCTTGATAGGATTAACAGAGAGTTTACCAGCCGCTTTTACCTTCATAAACAAAGGTGACTCTTCCATCTTTAGGCGGATGTAAATGGAAATGCCTACCAAAACAATAGATAATAAAAAGGGGATTCTCCACCCCCACTCAGCAAATGTCTCACTGCTCATGGACTGGCGCACTATCAGTATAACACCCAACGAAACAAACAAACCTAATGTCGCTGTGGTTTGGATAAAACTTGTGTAATACCCTCTCTTCGCTGCTGGAGCATGTTCTGCTACGTAGGTAGCGGCTCCTCCATATTCACCTCCTAAAGCAAGACCTTGCACCAGCCTAAGTATTAGAACAATAATGGGTGCAAACATCCCGATGGATTCATAGCTCGGCACCAAGCCTATAACAAAGGTGGATCCTCCCATAAGCACAAGCGTAAGCAAAAAAGTGTATTTCCTTCCTACTTTATCTCCAAGATGTCCGAAAACCAATGCTCCAAATGGTCTAACAATAAAACCTGCAGCAAACGTCCCTAACACCGCAAGTAATGCTGCCGTTGGATTTGTTGATGGAAAGAATTTGGTAGCCAGAACTGCAGCCAAACTTCCGAAAATATAAAAGTCATACCACTCAATGAGTGTGCCTACAGAAGAAGCGCCAATGACAGACCATAACTTTTTCTTCTCTTCTTTTGTGATTGCGCTGCTCTCCATTAAATATAGGGTTTAGATATCCAGGTTTCTAAATATAGAAAAAGATCAAAAGAAAATTTCCTGTGCAACCCGGTATGTGTTAGCATGCGCTTCGATTATATCCCGAAAATCAGGAGAATAACCACCCCCCATACTGGCTACTAATGAAATTCCAGCTGCTTTAGCTTCACTAAGTACAATTCTATCTCTTTCTTTACATCCGCCTCTGGTCAAACTCAATTTACCGAGTTTATCAGTTGCCAGCACATCAACTCCAGACTGATAAAAAATAAAATCAGGCTGAAACTGATTGAATATGTTCTCAAGATTTGTCTTGAGTGTCCTTAAATAAAACTGATCCTCGGTACCATCGGGAAGGCCAATATCCAAATCAGAATTTTCTTTAACCATTGGGTAGTTACTTGCCCCATGCATGCTGAAAGTAAAAACCCTGGGCTCATTCCTGAATATTTGTGCTGTCCCATTCCCTTGATGAACATCCAGGTCTACAACAAGTATTCTAGTCGCTAGTTTTTCATTGAGCAAATAATTGGCAGCAATGGCAATATCATTCAGCAAACAAAAACCCTCTCCCTTATTGGTAAACGCATGGTGAGTGCCTCCTGCTATATTCATGGCCACACCATTCTCCAGTGCAAACAGTGCGCACTTTAATGTACCATTCATGATTGTGATCTCCCTTTTGACAAGCTCTGCAGTAAGCGGGAAACCCGTTCTTCTTATCTCTTTGGGTGTTAAACTTAAAGTCTTGAGCTTCTCCCAATAGGATCGTTCATGTGTAGTCAGTATCCAACTTTCATCAATAGGGTCAGGACTAAAAATATTGGATGCCGTAATTGTACCTTCATGAAGAAGCTGCTCTGGCAGCACTTCATATTTACTCATAGGAAAGCGATGACTGGGTGGCAATGACAACACGTATGTGGGATTCCACGCAACCTTCAACATAGAGTTTCAATCCTATTTTTCCTTTTTATACCAGGCTTCCTGCAATTGATGAAATGTGTCGTGTAATGCTGTCAATGACTCACCAATTGCCTGATCATCACCCACCTCTACAAGGTCAGCCAAGGCTACAGCTCCATCCTGAAGTTCTTTAAGTGTTTGTTTCACATCATCATTATCCACTTTTGTTGGAAGTTCTTGCTCTAACCAACTGTTTACTGACACCACCATTTCACGTGCATACTGCTTCACTGGTTCCACATTAGCAGAATCGCGATAAGGATGAAAACTCTCTGCCATCAACATGTGAAAATCGTCCATACCTTTCCATTCGTAAGTTTCCTCATCTGTATGTTCAGCCTCTGACTCTGTTTTGGGAGAGCATGACCAAATTGTAATAAATAAAAGTGCACAGATTCCAATTGACTTATTCAGTTTCATAATTAATTAATTAAAACATTTTATCCCTTTTTCTATACTTAATTCTATTCTCGATACTTTGCACTCCTTTTTTTAGTAGATCAAAATACAAAGCAACATAAAGAAGCAAACTCATAAACCAGATAATGGAGATATTAAAATATAAAGTATCAAAATGCCTCCCTAAAAAATGTTTAGTGGGATTATAAAAATTGGCAGTAAAATCAAATTGGTTACGCGGTCTATGATCATCAAAATACACGGGGTAGATTTTCTGAATCAACTGACCTTTCCATTCTAAAATTCTTACAGGATCATTAGAGTTTTCCACCATTTGAGTAACCGCCTCATTCTGGTATTTCATTATATTATTGTTGTACGCATCCATTTTGAGAGGACTATCAGTGATTGAAGCTACCAACGCCTCTTTGTCTTTTAGCGCATTGTTGCCGCGCAATTGATAATAGGATTTAAGCACCTTTACAAACTGTACAGTATTTTGATAAGTTGTTGAATCGAATTTTCCTATTTCCAATTTATCAATTTCAGGAAATTTATCAACTCCTACCTTTTTAAGCTCATAACGCAATTCATTTTGGATCAGTTCTAAAGTACCTTTCACAGGATTATTCTCACTTTTATCTCTCCATTGATTTCTGTGATTAAGTACGAACGTCAATTTAGACTCAAGGCTGGGTATATAATAGATGCGTTTATATTCAGATAAAGCTTCTTTCTTATCCAGTTCATAAAACATTTTCTCTAGTGGATTGTCCTTGAACTGCGTAACCATGTAGGCCTCAAATGCCCAACGGGATGTCATCATTTCACCTAACAGTGGAATACCATTAGGAGTACCCACCTTAGGGTTGAATTTGTCAAAACTTATCACTACGCCACTCAACAGTAACTGCGGAATTATCAGAATAGGTATGAGTATGTAAATCGTAACAGCAGAATCAAATGCCGAGCTGATATTTAAGCCAAGTATATTGGCAAAACAACTACATGAAAACAGAATAAACCAATATCGCATTTCGGAAAGTGGTATCTCCAAAATCCAATTACCCACTATGATAAAAGTAACTGTTTGTAATGCAGACACTCCAAAAAGTATAAATACCTTCGACATGAGGTATCCACTTTTGCTCAAATGTAGATAGCGTTCTCGTTTTAATATCTTCCTATCATGAAATATTTCTTCAGCACTTACAATTAAACCTACAAAGAGCGCCACCACTACGCTCATGAAGAAGTAAACGGGAATATTATTGTTGTGATAAAAGGTATAATGCGGATCTTCAACTCCTATGGCATCGTAATATTTTACAAAATAAGATATAAACAATGCCAAGATTGGAGCTATAGTAAAGTTAATCGCCAGGTACTGTTTGTTTGAAAGTTTAGACATGACGTCCCTTTTTACAAACACACTAAACTGCTTAAACCAATTGGGTAGATGCAATGAACTAGGAATAGGATCTTCAGAAGGCTCTACTCTAGGTATTTTGATTTTCTGTTTGAAGTATTGGTACCATTGGCCTGGTGATATTTTACGGGTATGAGTAAATCTTCCAAACTCATTTACAACCCTGGTCTCAATAATACTAAAAATCTTTTCCGGGTTAATGTTTCCACACTCCGGACAAGCACCAGGAGTTTTATTGGCAGCATTAACAATCTCCTGAAAATAGGCCATTGACTCTACAGGATTGCCATAGTAGATCTGAAATCCACCCACATCCAAAATAATCAAGGTGTCAAACATTTTAAAAATGTCTGAAGCGGGCTGATGGATCACCACAAAAATCATCTTTCCGCGCAAGGCTAGTTCCTTTAGCAGGTCCATTATGTTTTCTGAATCTCTTGAAGACAACCCTGAGGTGGGCTCGTCAACAAAAAGAATGGTGGGCTCCCTTAACAATTCCAATCCAATATTCAATCGCTTACGCTGTCCACCACTTATGGTCTTCTGCATTGGGCTACCTACCTTCAGATTTTTGGTTTCTGAAATTCCCAGAGAAAGGAGCACCCTTTCAACAACTTCTACAGTCTGTTCGTGCGTATAATGACCAAAACAAAGTCGGGCGGCATAATATAGATTATCAAAAACAGAGAGATCCTCCATCAAAAGATCATCCTGAGGGATAAACCCTACTACCCCTCTTATCTCCCTTGGATCTTCATGCACATCGATGCCATTGATAAGTACCCTTCCACTAGAAGGTTTTTCAGAACCATTAAGTACATTCAGCAATGTAGATTTACCCGAACCACTGGCTCCCATTACACCAATTAACTTACCCCCTTTTTCATTGATGGTGATATTCTGAAGTCCAGCTCGACCACTCTTAAAGTGATAGAAGATATGTTCGGCAACAAAACTTACTTCATTTTCTACCTCCTCGACAAGGAACTTGCCCACAATGTCGCTGTAATAAATCGTATCGATTTTATTTCCTCTAATAGTACTTCCAGTTGGCAGCACATCTATCTTTCTACTCTTAAGTGGAATACTGTTAAGGTAAAGCGTAGAAATACCCAGGTATTTGACCAGGTATGTTTCTATATCCTGGAGTCTAAGTATCGCTATTAAACCTGTTAGTTTCTTGGCAGTAATTCTTGGTCCAGGGTATTCAAAATCATCGGAGCCCTCATCAATTACCATAATGTTTTTAGATGCCAGCTCTTCTAAATCTTGGCCCACCACGAAGAACCGCATTGCCTTGATGTCCTTTTGCGGAATTTTTAATGCTTCACCAATATAGAATATTAGATTTTCCTGGCGTTCAGAGATAGAACCATCTGCATATACCAACTCCACAATCTTTATTACCAAAATGGCTTTTTGCTGCATCGTCAATGCCTGGTTCACCTTCTTGGATATCTGCATAATCTGTGACCAATCGTCCACAAATTGTTTGGTATCCTCATCAACTGCAATTGTGTCTTGCGCGGTACGATTGGATGTCTTACAGAAGTCGTCAAAAAGATTGAGATAGTAGCGCGTCAGCTCCTGGTTGAGATGCAAACCAAGAAATTCTTTGATATTAGCGCGCTCATCTTCTGTAATTCGCTCCTTCGCAACAATGGCAAAAAGCTGAATGATCGCTTTAAGTAGTTCTTCGCTCATTAAGCTAGTCCCTGTGTTTGATCTTTCTTCACCTTATTCTTAGATACGAAATAAGGCTTAAAATAGTTAAAAATTAGGTTTCTGAGGAAGAACATTCAAATAATATGTTTTATCCCAAGACTCTGTCACCCTCCTTCACTTTCTCATATAATTAAGTTTTATTTGTGTATAACCACAGATATTATGCGGACCCTTCGACTTGCTCTATTTCCAATCCTTTTTACTTTTATTTTGACCCCAGGGCTATGTCAAAACTCCATCCTATGGGAAGTAAGTGGAAACGATCTGGCACACTCCTCATTTTTACTCGGATCCTTGAAGTTTATTGGTGAGAAAGAGTATATCCTTCATGCTGAAATTGATGACAGGCTCAGGTCCAGTGAGCTCTTTGCCATAGAAGATGAGGTGAATCATCATGCACAACATGAATTAAATAAAGCTATTCACTTTGCTAAGGGACAATCACTGCGTGACGTCCTTACCGCAGAAGAGTATAAAAAAGTTGAAACCTTCTTTGAGAGCGAATTCAAAATCTCTAAAAAGAAATTTAATAAAAACTACGCGAATTTAAAACCACTTGCCTTATCCATCACCATGACACGGCTTGCGCTCAACGAAGATGTTAAATTTTATGACATCGAATTACTTAAGTTGGCCAATGATCTTAGAATCCCCACCTATAGCCTAGAACCTATTGAAAGAGAGGCTGAAGCATTCAATGCTTTTCCTGTTGAAACGCAAGCAATAGCATTAATGCATAGTATTAATAACTTTCCTGATCAAAAATCTGAATATGAGAAACTGGAGGAAGCTTATGCAAAAGGAGATATTGATCTTGTTTTCGAATACTCTCTTCATCCGTTTGAGGAGAATGAGTTATTCATTGAAGAGTTTTATTATAAAAGAAACGAAGAATGGTTACCCAAGCTTGAAAAGATGTTTTCAGAGAACAAGTCTTTTGTAACAGTTGGCGTAACTCATTTGAAAGGAGAAAGAGGTTTACTTAATCTCCTTCGATCAAAAGGTTATACCCTCACACCTATTCCGGTTACAGATTAACCGATTCGATTGGTTACCAGATCAGATAGTATCAACAAGCTTTCGCGGAGATACTCATCTTTGAGTTTTATTAACTCATCCTCAGGCAGCCCATCATTGTTGCCAATTTTGGTTGCCATGTCCTTACTCATCGCCTTTTTCCGTTCCGCTTCTTCCATTTCCTTTTTGCGTTTGGCTTCGTTGAGCGAAATCCTTGTTTCTGCAAGGCTTTTCTTTAGGTCCTCAGTTTCGCTAATGTAGCGTTTAAGGTTTTGATCAAACTTTGCTCTTTCGTTGTAAGATTGATTTAATCCAGCCAATAATTTAGAATCAATATCAGATGCCTTTTTAAATGGAGTACTCTTAATCACATCCCACGGAAGTGCGCTTAAATTAGAACTTTCACCATACTGCTTGCTATTGAGTGCGGAAGGAAGAATGATATCAGGCGTAACCCCTTTGTTTTGGGTGCTACTTCCTGTAACCCTGTAGAATTTTTGGAAGGTAAGTTTTAGCTCGCCTACTTCTTCTTTTTCATTGATAAATCGCTTCAGGTCCAAAACAGTTTGAACAGTACCTTTACCATACGTTGATTCACCCGCAATTACCCCGCGGTTGTAATCCTGTATGGCGCCAGCGAATATTTCGGAGGCGGAAGCACTGAATCGGTTAGTCATCACCACCAACGGACCGTTGTATAACACACTTTTGTCATCATCCATTCCCACCTCTACTTTATCGAGTGAGTTTTTTACCTGAACCACAGGGCCCTCTTTTATAAACAAGCCTGTCAGATCAATGGCTTCAGCCAAAGAGCCACCACCATTGTTTCTCAAGTCCATTACGATGCCGTCAACACCTTCACTTTGTAATTCCTGAATTAGTTTTTTTACATCTCTCGTTGTGCTCCTGTAATTAGGATCACCTTTTTGATAGGCATCAAAATCCATATAGAAACTTGGAAGTGAGATCACACCTAACTTCATTGCCTTATCCCCTTTTTGGTAATTGATTACACTCTTCTTTGCTGCCTGGTCTTCTAACTTGATCTTATCTCTTACCAAAATCAATTCTTGTGGTGGTCCATTAACACCAGTTTCAGCTGGTAAAAACTGCAGGCGCACTGTCGTTCCTTTTGGGCCTTTGATCAACTTGACCACATCATCCAAACGCCACCCCACTACGTCCACAATTTCTCCATCAGCCTCCTGCCCAACACCGATGATCAGGTCATTCGTATGAAGTTTACCTGATTTTTCTGCAGGGCCTCCAGGAAGTACTTCAAAAATCTTGGTGTAATCATTGTCCAACACCAACCGCGCTCCTATCCCCTCCAAAGAAAGGCTCATGCTCTGCTTAAAAAGGTCAGAAGCTTTCGTTGAAAAGTAGTTAGTGTGAGGGTCATAGGCTTCAGTAATAGCATTCATGTAAACACTAAACACATCTTCACCATTAAACTGATCAATGTTCTTTATAAAACGATCGTACCGCTTATGAAGTGCCTCTTCAATTTCTTCCTGACTCTTACCTGTGAGCTTAAGGCTTAATGCCTGGCTTTTAATAATCTTTCTCCACAACTCATCTAGCTCTTCAGCGCTTTGCGACCAACCAGCGTGCTCACGATCGGTCTCATAGTATTCATCGATGGTAAAATCAAAATCTTGTGGGATCAACCTAGTCTTCACATAATTCATCCTTTCATTATACCGCTTTTGAAAGACTTCGTAAATCGTATAGGCGAGACTTACATCTTCATTACGGGTAAGGTCATCAATTTCAAAACGGAATTTGTCGAACGTTTTGATATCAGATTCCAAAAAGTAGGTCTTATTGTTATCTAATTGCAAAATGTAGCTATCCAGAATTGCGGAAGACAAGGAATCATTAAGCTTGAGCTTACGATAATGGTTGTTATCCAGTATGTAAGAAATAACCCTTGCCTCCTTGCCATAAACAGCTTTTGGCTTTAGACTGGTAGTGTCGTTGCCCGAAAATATAGGAGTGCCGGCTTGTGCAACTAGGGCCGCAATGCCAAGAACAAAAATCAAGATAGTACGAATCATAACAGCAAAAAATTAACCTATAGGCTAGTATACGGATAACAAAGCAAATCCGATGCCCTAATTATTTAAAAGGATTATCTCCCCTTATCAAAGTCAAACTCATTGAGAAATTTTTGAGCTTGCTCCACGGTCTGAAACTCATAGTGTTTCTTACCTTTTAGACTAGAGTGAATCTCCACCCGTACCAAATCAATATCTTTGGTATTGCGCACAAAATGCGGCTTTTCAAGTTTATAGTCTTCTCCCTCTTTCTTGGATACATGAAACTGAGTAGCCCTCACATTCTTACAGTAACTACACTGATAGTGCTTTAATAATTCACTGGGCGACCCATCACTATGGTGTTCGATGATTTCCTCACGCACTACTTTCATGGTATAAAATCCACAATTTCCACAGCGAAGGGCTATCAGATGACCATCGTATTTTTCAATCTTTACATCACCGGTTTTCTCATCAATCCATACGTCATAGTCGATTGAGAAAACATTTTCCTCGGCCTGCATCCCCTCATCAAGGTGAACGTCTTCCTCAGACTCGCTCAACAGCCTCATTTTATTCTTTGTCTTAGGATTGGTGCGAGGCAGGTATCTCCATTTCTTTAATTTCTTATTCAGCTTGGTAGGGTAGTAATACTCCAGAACCAGGGCACCAACATAACCCACCATGGTAGCACCAGCCAATGACATGAATAGTCGCACAAAAAACCACACCCCGACTTCCGCAATTTTCCCAGCACCGTACAGGTTTACAATCATTGCTGCCCCTAAACCAAAAACATAGAGCACCCACTTATACCACTTTATCTCGTTGGCATTGATGAAGTCATGCTTTTGCTTAAAATCTGTAACAAGAGAAACACGAAGATTATAAACCAGATAAATGATAATTCCTGCAGTAAACATAACTATGGCAAGGACTACCATTGCATCATGCCACGTTTCTAAAAATGCACTTTGGGGGATTTGTTCCATACAATTTGACTAAAAAAATTCTGTTTAAAGGTAATGATATTTCTGTATAACTTGTTTAAGCAAAAGTCATTTACCCCATATGAGGCGATTCCTATTTATTCTTTTCTCCAAGGTCAATAAATTGATTTTACCCAGGTATAGCCAACGAGACATTACCAAGCTTTCATCGCTCGATAAGCTTATCGTTGGGTACCGTTACTGGGTAACGAAGAACGCTTTGGATTAGCACGCTTACACCACAATTCTTTCTTCATCCTATCCCGCCAAGGTCCAAAAATGAGCTTTAAATGTACTTTTTTAAGATAATGTGCATTTTTACACATAATTACTTGCTTTAATAGGATTAAGCATATATCATTGTGTAATAATACACACAACTATGAGCATTTTTGAACAAACCAAAATCGAGTCGGATCTGAAAAAGTTCACAGACAGAAACTTTGAGAGCCCGCAGAAGTGTAAGAATCCTGACCAGATAAAATTCTATGTTAGAGAGCTATGTACTAAGATCGAAGAGTACGAAAAGAGGTTCAATTACGTGCCCAATTGGGCGTATTCGCTATTGGCGCAGTACAACCAAATTCAGAATGAAATGGTTTACGTAGAATTTGTAAAAACTTATAGATGAGAGGGTTATGAAATTCGTCCCCTCTCCTATCCCAGTACAATTCAGGTTTTTATTCACCGCTACAGCCAACAAATCGGGGAGAATGCAATACCATAAAATTCTCCCCGGGCGAAGCAAAACCCGCATTGCCAGGAACGAGTTTATTGACGCCTACAACACTGAAAGTATCATCGCTATAAAGCCCCTGCAGGACAAAGAAAACCTGGGTGTATTCCAGTTCGAATTCTACACTTAAGCGTTCAGTATCTTCTGCAGATCAGCTGGGGAATAATTCACCGATTTGATGGTTTTATGATCGGCCTTTCTATAGACCAGCCATTTCCCCTCTATCTCTTTGTAATAGCATTCCGTTCCATCCTTTTGGAGATAATGAGCTACAGTAGCTCTCGCCTCCTCTTCATTTTCACAAGCCTTACTCATGTTTGATCTTTGGACTTCTTCAAACAAGGCTTTGAACTTATCCCCAAGCCCAAATTCTAGTATTGCACCCGAAAGCACATACTGGATATCACATAAAGCATCCGCCACTTCTACTATATCCTTCTCCAAGATGGCCACCTCCAACTCCTTTAATTCCTCAGCAATAAGGGCTACCCTTAACCTGCACCTCGTCTCATCTGGTATGGCTGGAGAATTAAGAATAGGATGTTTGAACGTACGGTGAAAATCTGCGACCAACTGAAGTGAATTAGGATGTTGCATATAGCGTATAAAAGTGATGTTAGTTAAAAACCTAAATGAACTAAAAACCATCGGACTTTAAAAAATTATTTGTTAGCTGAACCAAAATCTATCTAAACTATCTGATAATTAACCGACTACTTCAAATTGATAAACTAGAAGATTAAGCAGTCTTGCTGCTGCAATAATTCCACGGTGTGTATATTTGAAGCTTACTTTAAGATGAAGATGAATTTTGTTGAAGAATTGCAATGGAGAGGCATGATACACGATGTGATGCCTGGTACAGAAGAGATGCTAAAGAAAGGATCTACGGCAGGGTATATTGGTTTTGATCCTACAGCGGACTCCCTTCACATTGGTAATCTCGTGCAGATCATGATGCTGGTTCACTTTCAACGATCCGGACACAAACCATTTGCCCTGGTAGGAGGCGCTACCGGAATGGTAGGTGACCCTTCCGGAAAATCCAGTGAGCGCAACCTCTTATCGGAGGACGTACTTCAACACAATCAAAATGCTGTAAAGAAGCAACTTGAAAAGTTTTTGGACTTTACCGGATCAAATAAAGCTGAAATGGTGAACAACTACGATTGGTTCAAATCATTCACCTTCCTTGACTTCATCAGAGATGTGGGTAAGCACATCACTGTAAACTACATGATGGCTAAAGATTCGGTCAAGTCAAGGTTAGAAACAGGATTGTCCTTTACCGAATTCAGCTACCAATTGGTGCAGGGTTACGATTACTATTGGCTATATCAGAATAAGAACTGTAAGATTCAAATGGGCGGATCTGACCAATGGGGAAACATTGTAACAGGCACAGAACTTATTCGCAGAAAAGTTAACGGGGAAGCTTATGCCCTTACTACGCCTTTGATCACCAAAGCAGATGGCTCTAAGTTCGGCAAAAGTGAAGGCGGAAACATTTGGCTTGACCCAGTGCGCACTTCTCCTTACAAGTTCTACCAGTACTGGCTCAACTCTTCTGATGAAGATGCAGTTAATTTCATCAAGATATTCACTACCTGGTCAAAAAAAGAAGTAGATACGTTGATTGATGAACATAAGGTTGCTCCACACGAACGCAAGCTTCAACGAGAATTAGCAAAAGACATTACCATAAGAGTACATTCTGAAAAAGACCTGGAAATGGCTGTGAAAGCCTCCAACATTCTTTTTGGAAAGAATGTAACGGAAGATCTTGAAAGTCTGGATGAGCCTACCCTATTGGCTTTGTTTGAAGGGGTGCCACAAGCTTATCTGGCAAAGGCGGAGCTTGAGAAGTGCGGGTCAATAACGGAGCTACTTTCGGAAGCCACTGGTGGTACCATATTTCCTTCCAAGGGTGAAGCCAGAAAAATGATTCAGGCGGGTGGTGTAAGTATCAACAAAGCCAAAGTGACTGACCCTAATCAAAAGCCGGAATTCAATCTATTGCAAAGCAAGTACCTGCTGGCGCAAAAGGGTAAAAAGAACTATTATTTGATAAATGTGGGCTAAACCGTTACCGTGTTCTCACCACAAAGGTGATCTTACCCACAGAGATTGCAGGTACAACAGCTCCTGGCTTTTTGGAGAAGGTAAGTTTAGATATGGCATCGCGACAGGCCTTTTCAGCATCAGCACTGAGGGTTTTTTCAAGCACTCTATAGCCTATTATTTCACCATTCTCATCCACCTTGATCTCAAACTCAATTTTGCCCGAGGATTCATTCTGGGCTATAGCGGGTCTTGGTATGTCATCCCAGTCCCACCCTGCAAGATCCAGTGCGGGGCCACCTCCCCCGCCTCCTTGCTTACCATACAGGGCCTTCGCGTCCAAAGATCCCTCTGCACTACCTTTGTCCCCTACCGTATTAGGATTATCACCATGATTGGCGTTGGCCGAGGCGTCTTCTTTCTTACCGTCAGACTTATAAGTCGCCAAGAGTTTCTCCTCTTTCTTCTCTGCCTCTACAGGCTTTTTCTCAACAGGCTTTTCCACTTTTGGCTTTGGAGTTACTTCCTTTTTGATTTCTTCGGCAGCAACGGGACTTTCAACTTTAGAGACTGGCTGTTCGGCAGTTTCAGTAACTTCTTGAGGAGCTACTTCCTCTACCGCTTCTTCCATTTGTTCCGTTTCGTTCTGCTCTGACTCTTGTTCCTCCGAGGTCTCCGATTCATTGGGAAGGGTTTCAGGTTGAACTTCACCGTATCCCTGGCTATCAAGGCCAAAGTTGAGCTCTATTCCGTATTCAGGTAATGGAGGATTGGGGGCTCTCCAGGCCATCATCAAAAGAAAAGCAACTACCAAAGCGGCATGAACACCTATTGAAGTAATCACTCCTATTCTATGATTTTTCTTTTCCTCTTTTTTGGTCATATTACTTCGGTTTAGTCGCAATAGAAACCTTAGCTTCTAATGCAGTGGCTATACCAGCCACATATACTAATTCCTCTGTCGGTACACTTTTATCAATGTGAAGCACTACAACACCATTCGGCCCTGATAAGTTGCTTTTAAGCACTCCCTCGAGCGTTGCTTTGGTCACTCTTTTATCATTAACGTAATACTGCAGGTCCTGGGTTACAGTTACAGAAACTTTCTGCACTTCAATAGTGCTTACTTTGCTCGATGGCAAATTGACGGGCAACCCTGAAGGTGTGATAAAAGACGAAGTGAGCATAAAGAATATCAATAGCAAAAACACCATGTCTGTCATGGACGACATGCTAAAGTTGGCTTCTATCTTATTTCTGGATTGAAGGTTCATGTTACTTTGGTTCTTGCAACAAGTCTATAAAGTCAATCGAGGAATACTCCATTTTATGCACCACCTTAGAAACCCGGGTAACCAAATAATTGTATCCCAGGTAGGCAATAATGCCCACGATAAGACCAGCCACTGTAGTCACCATGGCCGTGTAAATACCCGATGAAAGTAACTTAGGGCTAACTGAACCTTCCTCTTGTGCAATAGCAATAAAGGCCTGTACCATACCAATCACCGTACCTAAAAACCCCATCATAGGAGCTGCTCCAGAGATGGTCGCAACAATGGAAAGGTTCTTTTCCAATTTAAAGAGTTCGATTTTCGCCACATTCTCAATAGATGCCTCGATATTCTTTAGCGGGCTCCCTATTCTCGACACGCCCTTTTCAATCATTCGAGCGATTGGGCTGTCAAATTGTGCACACACCATTTTCGCTCCATTGATATCTCCTTTCAAAACCAATTCTTTGATTTTGCTCATGAAAGCATCTGGGCTTGTGTTGGCTTTGTTAATAGTGAGCATTCGCTCAACGAAAATATATATTGCTATAAAAGAGCAAAGCACAATGGGAATCATCATCAACCCACCTTCCTTTGCCAACTCCCATACGGAAACTGCCTGATCGGCAGTTACCTCAGCAGCTGCAGGATCAGTAACAATTTGAAGTAACATCATAGTTTAAAAAATCAGTTAATCATGAAAAAATAAACATCATGAAATATCAATACCGCACCACCCAAACTTCGTTGCCATATTTGCCTTTCTCTTCATCTGCGTTAGCTTGCGCCAGGGCATAAGTTTCATGATCGGCAATAGCAAGTCTATAAAACTTAGTCTTTCCGAATGGAGGAATAATTTTCGTTCCCACCCCTTCCTTACTCAGTTTTTTTGCATAGTCCATTACCAGATCATCATCGATACCAGCAGTAATTACAACATAGTAACGTCTTGTTCTCTCTGTTAGTGTCTCAATAGTACCGATTTGAGGTTTTGCATTTGCAACGGCAATGGAATCAGCAATGGCCTTTTGTCTAGCCTCTTCTTGCTCACGAGCTTGGCGTGCTTCTCTATCACGTTTAGCTTTCGCTTCATCCTCGATTCTCTTATTTGCCAATTCTTGCCTCTCCTTTTCCTGCGCAGGTTTGTACACGTAATTATAAACTAAAAAACCAGCCACAATAATTACTGCTACAATTACAACTCCTATAATCAGAGGAGCTTTGGATTTCTCCTCTTCGGGAGGAGTATACACATATCTTTCTTCTTCCTGAGGAGACTCCTCTTCCCTAGAAGAAGAGGATGCATCCTCATTCACCTCATCCTTGGTTTCATCAAGTGGTTTATACTCGATATCTGGCAAGCCAAAACTATCTTCTGACTCATTGCCATTCTCCGGGCTATCGTCCGGGCGGTCTTCAGGTTTTTTTCTTTTTGCCATAGGTATTCAAGAGGTTATACTAAGTATTGATAACAAAAATAACTTAATTTATTAAAACAAATAACCCCCGGCTAAAAGCTCCAGCTTACACCTCCCATGGCCTGAAATCCCCTAACTGGGTAATTCAAATACACCGGGTAATCATTTGATAAAATATTCTCAAACTTTAGAAATATAGATACCTGCTTTGATAAAAAATAATCAGCTTTTACATTCAAATCTATTCCAGGATCAAGGTCCACAACCAGTGCTGTTTCATTATTGAAAGCCTTCATCCCCCCCTGGCCTACAAGGCCTATGTTAAGCAATAACTTCTGGTATACATTGAACGATGCATTCGTACTTAAACGATAAGTTGGACGATGCCATGCCTCAGCCTGAGTATCAGTTGAATAAGTATAATAATCACCACGGAGGTTAAAGCGAACTACTTCGTTTTTATTGTAGCCAATCTCTCCAAATAAGTTGACTCTTTGAGTATTACCCACATCATACACTACATCAAATTTTGCTCTGTCTGCTGCTGCATTCTGAAGCAAGTAAAGATCTTTTAAATTGGCCGCTGCCACACCGGCATTGAACGCAACGAGCCTACCCAGTTTACCTTTAATACCTATGGTTAATTCGATGGTCTTATTGGTATGGAATACATCTATGTTGGAATTCAACCATAAGTTTTCTTTGGAGAGCGTGTGTAAGCTTACCTTTTCCATATCTCCAGAAAGGCTTCCATAGGCATTTACACTTTGTGAGAGCAGATAGTTGGCTTTTAGATTGGGATAGAAGTGTAATGATTTACTTCTGACGCTGTCATTTTCAAGCACAGCCGTAGCACCTAGTGAAATAGATAAGTCTTCTATTGGACTAAACGCAAACGATGGACTCACCTTAAAAAGATGCCTTGGTTTAGCATCAACCAACGAGTCCTTTCGAGCGATCAAATCATAATTGGATGTTAATGTGATTTTGCTCTTCTCTGAAATTGTGTAATAGCTATTGAAAGTTAGTGCGACATCACTTTCCGATGCCTCATATTTATCTTTTAAATAGTTAAAGCTTCCACCCAGATTAAAATTAAAGTCAGAGGGTTTTGTATTGCTTATGGATCCGCCAAGTGATACGATGTTATAATTTTGTCTGATCGTGTCCCTTACTACTTCTACACCTGGTGTGTATCCATAAAAGTAGCCTCCTAGGTTTTCATAATCGATAAAAACATTTGTTGTTACCGTCTTATTATAAGTTTGTCCGAAAATCTTAACATTGGTATTGTTGCTTGCCGAGTTTTTATCATCCACTGGGCCTTTGCCAAAACTTCGATGATACAGATGCGCTCCCAGGAATCTGTTCTTATCCCGCTTGGTGTTCAGCCATGCATTTAGGTAGGGCGAAGAATAATTTCCAAAACCTGCGCTTACATAGTTCCCATAAATCTTAGAAATATCTTCTTGCTTTAACCTTAATGGCCTTGGGTTGGATTGATAATCCGGCACATTAAAACTTAGATTCCTAAACTCATAAGTGATTTCCGGCTTAATTGGCTCTGATGGCCGAGGTGGCACCTTTTCGAAATTTCTATTGGCGCGGGGCAATACAATTTGTCGCTCCCGTACAATTTCAATTTCCACATCCCCTATTTCACCATCTCTCTCCCATTGTTCATCCTGACCAAATGATGTATGAGCGCAAAGTATTGCTAACAGCATCAATGTGCTTGCAAAAAGACCTCGGATATATCGTAGTGAAATTATCAATTCGTCAATTGTTGCTATTGTTCAAAGAGTCCTTTTCCTTCAACTGGTTTTCTTTCAACATTTCATTGGCTTCAATGCGTTTCAGCTTCTCTCGAGCCAACGATCTAATGTTCTCCAATGGAAAGTTTTCGATGATAGACTTCAAGGTGCCTTTCGCTTGAAATAAATCTCCCATGGCTACAAAGTTATCGCTCAACAAGAGGTAGGATTTACCAACCCAAGCTGTGTACGCACCAAAGTCAGTATTAAGACTGATCAACGTTTCATAACATTTCTTGTACTCTTTATTCAAGAAGAAAATCTCCCCTAAAAGGTATTTTGCCTCTGCCCCGTGTTCATCCTGTGCTGTGTTCAATGTGTTCAAAAACTCGTCCTTGGCTAATTCGTAATCACCGCGGGCCATAGCTGATTTACCCAAGAACAAAGAGGCTTTATTTTGAGACCCTGCACTTACATTGCCGCTTTCAAGAATGAGTTTGGCATAAATATCTGATGAATCATACCGGGCAAGCATGTAATAGGATTCCATAAGGCCAGACCACGCATTGTATTGATCTTTCTTTGTAGATGCTTCTTTAGCTAGCTGCTGAAATACAGGTACTGCTTGCTGGAAGTTGCCCAACTTGTATTGCAGTTCAGCAATTCGTGCTGTTACCCTGCTGGCAAATGAAAACGAAAAATCACCTTTAATGTCGTCATAGATACCCAAGGCTTTTGTATTCTCTTTCAGTCGATAATGCGATTCGGCCTGATAATATTTGGCCTCGGTAATTCTCGGGCTGTCAGGGTAGTTTCTCAAGTAATTGCCTAAGCTTGAAATTGCGCGTTGATAATCCTGACTGAAGTAAAGGTTTTTAGCGGTTTCAAATTCTACAGATTCTATTCCCTGCGCATCAGGATTCGCATTTTTAAAATTCGCAAGGTGGGCATCAAACTCCCCTGTTCTTCCCGCCAGATTCAGCGCTTCCTGAAGTGGAAGAAGGGCATCATTCGCTACAGGATGTCCACTGTATTCATCTACAACAGTAATGTAATCTGCAGCGGTTTTGTTATAATCCTTTAAGTTATAATACGAAGAAGCCCTGCGCATGAGCGCATAGGGAACAAATTTTGATGATTTATTAGACGAAATTAGCCGTGAAAACCCGGATACCGCAGCGCTATAATTTCCTTGCTCAAAATCGAGCTGACCGCGCTGAAACATCGCCTCATCTATAAACCTGGACTGCGGATAGTTTTTTAACACTTGATCCAACTCGGCTACAGCAGGGCCATATTGCCTCTGTATCCCCAATATTACACCTGCTTGCAAGTGTGCATAATCATTGTCTGCTGATCTCAGCTGAATCGCTTTCCTATAATTGGCCAGTGCTTCCGGATAAACTTTAGTTACGTAATAGCAATCTGCAAGCCTTAATACTCCATCTGCTAAATTAGGAGACTCTTTTTTTACAAATTCTTTAAAATTATATAAGGCCCTATCATACTGCTGCAGATTGAAGTAAGCATATCCAAGCCCGTAGCGTGTCTTGGTCAATACTTCCGTGTTGGTGTAATTTGGAATACCAATAACTCGCAAATAATTATCCGCAGCTACTTCATACTTCCTCCCTATGGAGTAAGCCTCCCCATTCCAAAAACTTGCTTCTGCTATATAGTTGGGATCTACTGGGTATTGAATTGACTTTTCAAACATTTGAACAGCTCCTGCATATTGCTCCATGTTAAAGAGCTCGATACCCTTAAGCATAGTTGCCTTTTGATAGGCCCTATTAATCGCTGGCCCTCTGGAGGAGAGAGCTTCAATATACTCAATGGCTTTGTTGTAATTGTTCGCGTTCACATAGGCTTGAGAAAGTACTTCCTTTACTTCAATAGTATGTGTGCTTGATTTAAACGTAGATAGGAAACTTTCCAATTCTTCAATTGCATCGTCTGACCTACCTAAGTCATAAAATATTTTCGCGTGCTGAAAACTGCTCTCTTCAACCAGCCTTGGGTCTGCCTTAAATTTCTTTGCATTCTCAAAGGCGGTCAGCGCTAATTGTTTCTGATTTTGCTTTAGATAAATAGATCCCAAATAATAAGACGCATAAAACCCTACAGAATCTCTATCTGAAGCAGAACGCTTTAGGTAGGTCAGCGCTTTTTCATCCTGACCAAGGGAATAAGCAGAAAAGCCAGATCTCAATAATACTCCTCTGTCGGCCCGCGCCTCGTTTACTTCCAGGTATTCTTCATAACCAACCAAGGCCTTTGCATACTCCTTCTTTTTAAAGTAAGCCTCAGCAGCAAAAAGAGAAACTTCTTCAATATTATTGACACCTTCCTTTACTTTAATCTGCTCTACATAGGCCAGCAACTCATCATATTGTTTTTGTTTGTAATAAGCACTGGCAATCAGCTCAGGTACAACCAGAGCATACGATTTGTTTTGCTCTGCCCTCTTCAGGTCAGTAAGTGCATTTTGGTAATCTCCATTACCGAGTTCAATATATCCGGCATAGTAACTTGAAGCAGGCCCATACTGACCGCCTAAAGCCTTAATAAAATTAAACTGATCTAATGCATCTTCAAGCTTACGGAGATTAAACAGGCTGTAGCCCCAATGAAACCTACCCTCTGCATGTTGATCATTGCTTAATGTTGGAAAGTCTACTTTTTTGAAATAGGTAGAAGCCCGGCCATAATTTTTCTCAGCATAGAAAAAATTGGCAAGATCATAATAAGCTGTAGCGGCCTTTGGGTGATTGGGGTTATCAACTACAAAGTCTTCAATCTTTTTTTCCCCATCCCCATGATAAAGGTTCAATGCGCAAAATGCCTGATAATAACTTGCCTCTGCCCTCTTTAGGTTATTAGATGAAGCCTGTGACAGGAAGTCAGTGAAGCTTTGCTTAGCCGCGCCAAATTCTTTATGGGCGATTAAATCAAGCCCTGTATCAAACAGGCGGTCTGCATTATTTTGCGAATTTAGATTTTGCGCAAAAACAGGAGACGTAAAAATTAATATAATTCCAAAATAAAGGAATCTGATATTCATGTACAGTTTTTCGCTAGAACAGGGTAAACCCAAAAATATTGTAATACTCAGTTTAAAAAATTGCGCCATGCCCAATACAAAGTTGGAATGCATGGACTCAAAACTAGTGATTAAAACGAAATTTAATGAAGCAAGGGTTCAATACTTGAACTAATTAATGAAGTATTTACTTCAAATAATAGCTTAACAAAATGAGTGGAACTATCAGTGAATCAGCTTATAAACTAACTCTCTTAATATCTGTCCTTCACGTACAGCACTTGCATTCACTCCTTTAATTTTCAAATCCGCTTCAGAAATGAATTGTATGCAATTCACCAATTGCGGAGTAGAATAATATTGTAATGCACTGCTATAATCCCGTGCGGCATACGGGCTAATCTTCAGCAAGCTTACCAACGATCGGTCACTCTTATCAGAAGAGGTAGAGGCTACCAATAGCTTACTGTAGAACGAATACAAAAAAGCAACTGCTGGGATAAGTGGGTTCTTTTTGGTATTGCTCTCAAAGTAATTCACAATCTTGTTGGCCTGAAGAGGATCTCTCTTTATCAAAGCTTTCTGCAATTCGAATATGTTGTATTCTCTACTGATTCCCACCTGAACCATTACCTTATCAGCGGTAAGGGTATCCCCTGCCGGAAGTGCAATCATTACCTTATCTAACTCGTTGGAGAGCCTCTTTAAGTCATTACCCACATACTCACATAATACCCTAACTGCTCCTTCATCCGTTTCATATCCTTTCTCTTTCACATAATTGAGGATAAAATCCGGAAGTTGGTTTTCGTAGGGTTTCTTGAAAACTGCGGATAAAGTGAGCTTATCAATCTTCTTACCCAGCTCTCTGCGCTTGTCCAGCGCTTTGTGTTTATGACAAAGCACAAGAATAGTAGATGGCGTGGGGTTTGAAACATAATCAAGCAAAAGCTTGGCCCCCATCTCCTTTTGCAAATCCGGGATCTCTTGCGCCTCCCTCACGATCACGACCTGCCTTTCGGCCATCATGGGATAGCGCTTTGCATGAGTAAGGATAGTAGCCACTGAAGCATCTTTGCCATAAACGACTACCTGATTAAAGCCCTTCTCCGATTCAGACAGCGCATTGGCCTCAATGTAATCAGCAATTAAATCTATATAGTATGTTTCCTCACCCTGAAGCACGTATACTGGTGAGTACTTACCCGACTTTAGTGCTGTCAGTATCTTTTTAGCAGCAGCATCCATTTTAGTTAGCCAACATTTTTTTTGTTCCTTAGACTAAACGCAGTAGCAGTTCCTACAATCGCTCCCGCAAGATGAGATTCCCACGAAATTCCGCTATCCGCTGGCAAAATACCATAAAATATTCCACCATACGCAATAATAACACCTACTGAAATAAGTAATGACACAAAGTCCTTGCGCAATACACCATAAAAAATAAGAAAGGCCGACAAGCCGTAAATCAAACCACTCGCCCCGATGTGATTGGATATTCTAGGACTCAGCAACCACACTAAAATATTGGTGATAAAATAGCATCTAAAAAAGACAGTTCTACCAATGCGCTCGTAAAAGAAAAACAGCGTAGTACCTAGAAAAAGTAGCGGAATAGTATTAGATACTAGATGTGCTCGGCTGCCATGAATAATGGGAGCCGTTAGTATCCCAATTAAACCATGAATAGATCGAGGTTGAATCCCGAAAGAACTTAAATTGAAACCGTATACGTATTGAGCTGTAAAGGCAGCCCACATCAAAAACACAAGGCGAGCCGGTATGATAGAACTTCCCCAAAGGCCAGGTGTACCTTTACTCACTGCTCAGTATGTTCTTGGGTCCTTCACCATGGGCAAGTCTACCACCCTGGCTTCCTCATCCCCTACTGACTTAATACCCAATAGCCCCCCGGAGGATTCTGCTGTACCCATTGCTATATCCTTCAAGCTTTTGTAGTATTCCAATGCAAAATTGCTATCTAATTTCGGCAATAGCTCATTTAAGCCTGCAAGTTCATTGGTGATCAATTTGTTCCTTTTGGCTGAATCGAAGGGATAGCTTTGGAGCACCACCTTTAACTTGTCTTCAAAATCCTCAACCACCATAAGGTAAAACTTAGCAAGAGGGCTGCCCTTCGTATCCTTATGTTTGTTCTTTGCTAATTCAATACTTCCTTTAATCTCTTTATTGTCAATATGGTCATCTGCTCCTGCAATTAAGATACAGGCTAAAATAGGCCCCTTGAGCATTAATTCTATTTCAGACGAAGAAAGCTTATCAAATTCTGGTATCATTAACTGGATCTGATTACAATGTGTAATAAAGCTGAATTAGTGTAAATTATGAAAGTTTTGAATAAAAAAATTGGAGCCTTTAAATTACCTTGCCGAAAAACATACACATGTACGAGAAAGATCCGGTAAAAATATTTGTTGTTGAGGATGATCAAACGTATACCAAGTTTATAAAGTATGTCTTAAGTCTTAATCCTGATTTTGAAGTAGAGTATTTTACCACAGGAAAGCAATTTCTGGGAGCACTTAATAAAAGACCCTCCATAGTAACGCTGGACTATTCACTTCCTGATATGTCTGGCGAGGAAGTTTTGAAAGAAATAAAAGCTTTCGATCCAAACATTAGTGTTATCATCATTTCTGCACAGGAAAAAATTGGCACTGCTGTGGAGTTATTAAAAGCAGGAGCCTTTGACTACATCACCAAAGATGAAGAGGCCAAGGATAGAATTCTCAACTCCATCAATAATGCAAGAAACAAATTCTCTCTAATCAGAGAAATTGACAGACTAAAAGAGGAAATAAGTACCAAATACGAATTCGAAAAGATTATTATTGGAAATAGTGCACCAATAAAAAAAGTATTCAGCCTTATTGAAAAGTCTTTAAAAACTAACATTACAGTATCAATAACTGGAGAAACTGGTACTGGAAAAGAACTTGTCGCAAAGGCCATTCACTATAATTCAAGTAGAAAAAAGAAACAGCTTGTAGCTGTAAATATAGCCGCGATTCCGAAAGAACTTATTGAGAGCGAGTTATTTGGCCATGAGAAGGGAGCCTTTACTGGCGCTGCTGGAAGAAGAATTGGAAAGTTTGAAGAGGCAGAAGGAGGCACTTTATTTCTTGACGAAATTGGAGAAATGGATCTCAATCTTCAATCGAAACTCCTACGCGTACTGCAAGAGCGCGAACTCTCTAGAGTGGGCGGCAACGAAGTGATTAAGGTAGATGTAAGAATAATTGTAGCAACTCACCGCAATCTTCAGGATGAAGTTAAGGCTGGTAAATTTCGAGAAGATCTGTTTTATAGATTGCTGGGGCTTCCGATCCAACTCCCCCCCCTCCGTGATCGGGGAAATGATGTAATACTATTGGCAAAGTTTTTTCTAGACCAGTTTGCAAATGAAAATAAATTCAAGAAATTCAAGATTACTTCGGAAGCACAAGAGAAGTTATTGCAGTATCCTTTTCCAGGAAACATTAGAGAATTAAAATCAATCATTGAACTTGCAGCCGTAATGGCTCAGGACAATCAGATTACTGCGGAAGACATTACATTCGCTAATACACCGAGAGATTCATTTATGCTGAAAGAAATGAAGCTTCAGCAATATGTTTATCATATCATCAGAAACTACTTAAACAAATACGATAACAATGTATTGGAAGTAGCGAAGCGATTGGATATCGGAAAATCATCCATCTATCGTTATCTAAAAGAAATGAATGAAGCAGGTATCTAATGACTGATTTAAAGGAATATGTAAAAAGGGGTTTATTTTACAAATCCGTAGTTGAAGATGGATCAGATATCATTTTCATAGTGGATTATGACGGAAAAATCTTATATCATAACGACTCTGTAGAAGAGACATTGGGTTATAAGTCAAAGAGCCTGGTGGGTAAGATATTCTTTGATCTTATTCTACCGGAAACACTAAAGCAGTTCCAACGGGAGTATAAAGCCAGTACCACAAAGCGATATAATGAGTCAGTAGAATTCCAGTTTTTGTGCAAGAATAAATCCTTTAAGTACCTGGAATTCAACTCTATAAACCTTAAACACAAAAAAGGAATTAATGGGTTAATTCTGGATTGTCGGGACATTACACAACGAAAGGAAGACGCTGCAGAACTCCTTAGGGCGCAAAAGGCCAAAGAACAATTTTTAGCTAACGTCAGTCACGAAATTCGCACCCCTATCAACGGGATTGCCGGTATGGCAGCCCTACTAAGCCAAAACCCAACAGTAAAAGAACAAACCACCTACCTGAATGCGATTAAGAGTGCTGCCGATAACCTTAAAGTTATTATTAACGACATACTGGATTTAGCATCTATAGAATCAGGTAAGCTCAATTTCGAAAAAATAGATTTCAATTTAGATGACCTCTTACACTCTGTTGTAGATTCATTTTCAGTACAGTCTGCACAAAAAGGAATTGAGCTCAATTACATTCTTGATGACAGAATTAGTAAGATATTGGCTGGAGATCCCTTTCGTCTTAACCAAATACTTATCAACCTCATTAGCAATGCACTTAAGTTTACTCATGAAGGGAGTATAAGTATCAACTGTAAGTTGGAAAAGAAAAGCAGCAAAATTCAGCATATTAAAGTAGATGTAACAGATACTGGCATAGGAATACCTGCTGATAAATTGAATAAAATATTTGAAAGCTTTAGTCAAGCTGATGCCAGTGTTACTCGAAAATACGGAGGAACAGGCCTGGGTTTAACAATTGTAAAACAGCTCGTTGAATTACAGAAAGGAAGTATAACGGTAAACAGTGTTGAAGATAAGGGCACGACATTTAGTATTGCAATTCCTTACGCCACCGGGAGTAAGGAGGAATTAGATAAAAAGACCTCTGTTTACAGCAAAAAGCAAAACGAACTCGCAAGCCTTAAAAATCTTAGAATATTGTTGGCGGAGGATAATGATATCAACAGACTTTACGCAACCAGTATACTGAAAATGTGGGAGTGCACTGCAGATACTGCGGAAAACGGTTATGTTGCTCTTGAGAAAGTACGCAACAATGACTATGATATTATTCTCATGGACATACAAATGCCAGTAATGGATGGCTTTGAAGCAACCCGGGCCATTAAGAAAAGTGGAACACCTAAAGATCAAATTCCAATCATTGCGCTTACGGCCAATTCAAGCAGCAAAGACATTGAAAGGTGCTTGGCATCCGGGATGAATGATTGGCTTGGAAAGCCTTTTACACCTGAGGATCTATTTAAGATATTAATAAAATACGGTCAATTTAAAGCCACTCAACCACAGTCGAAGTCGGAAAGGGAAAAAGTGGATTTATCGTATTTAAAAAAGATATCGAATAATGATAAAACCTTTGTTGACGATATTATCAACTCTTTCGTGAGCAACACACCTAAAGCATTAAATGAAATCAAGGCCTACCTCGATACAGAAAATTGGGTAAAGATGGAGGAGCAAGTGCATAAAATAAAACCTACACTTACAATGATTGGAATGCCCCTTGCAAGAGAAAACGCTGTAGAGATTGAAATACTAACTCGTTCTCAAAATGATACTGAAGCCTTAAGAAGATTAACGAAAGAGTTTTGCAGTTCGCTTGAGTCAGCCTTATCGGAGTTTAAGACGATGGGTTATTAGTTCCTATTCATCACTACGAGTTTCTTATAACTCGCTGAATTATTTCTTCCTGTAATAATAACGTGATAAACACCATTAGGTAGATCGGAAACACCTACTGATACCACACCACTAACACCATTATCAAAATCCCCTTCAATCATCACCACTCCTCTTTGATCGGCTATTCGCCATGTGTATCCCTCCATATTATTGGATGGTAATCCGAAATTAACTTCTCCATTTGAAGGATTAGGATACATCGTAATTTGAGTTGCTATTGGATCGAACGGTTCATCTTCGAGCCCTACCACAACGGATCCTCTTTTGACTGGTGCATTTATTACCTTACTCTGGTATATCTCTTTCGTATTTTTATCTTGTACATATCCCACTAAAAGCAATTGACTTCCATTTGCAATGGGGACATTTATAGTTACATCCACTCTAGACTGAACAAGGTTTTGTCCAAGTGCCCAAGGGGTGCTTATTGTTGCACCGTCTGCACCGAATAAGTGTTTACGTACCACATTCTTCGCTCCGCTTACATTTTTCTCAACCAATACCACCTGCGCAATCAACGGAGCTGAGAAAGCTTGCGTTGCTGTAATCGAAAGCCTTGCAGTAATGGTGTTACTATTGTTTGTTGCTATGGTATCTAATACAATTTCAAACAACGGATCAACCAGTGCCCTCCTATCAATCTCAGTATTGGAAATATCCAGGAAGCTGCCTGTAAATTTCACACCGTCCAGCTTTCCATCCATAATGGTTGAAGGAGCCTGTGACACATTGTAATAGGAAGCCCTTGCCCCAGGATCTGTTGGGTTTTCGATATTTAATGCATCCGGTGAAGGGAAACTGATATGATATCTTAAATCGCTAAAGTCCGAAACACTTCTTAAAGCAAACTGATCCGTTAATCTGTTGTCAAGATAATTATCGCCCGATGTACTTGGAGCCAATGCACTATTGGTAAAGTGTTCAACAAGTACATTCCGTTTTTTATTACCTACAAATACATTGTCAAAAGCGAATCCATCGTAAGTATTTGCTGCTGGATTACCATCATTGCTGGCAAAGGCCACTCTAAGTCGAACTTGATCGCGGTCTATAGCCGGAATCATATCCAAATTAAATCGGCCGTTCTTCCAGCCACCCAGCTTATTAGTCCAGCCATAACTACCCAGTGGCTGTGCTCCTGGATTTGCAGGAATAGTCACCCCATTGAACCAATTAATGCCTTCATTGCGGTCGACCTGACCTACAGGAGGCCCGACTATATTCCAAGAGATACCTCCATCCGTAGAATACTGTAATACTGTACCATCCACGTTATTTTCCATGTCTGCCCAATAGTCAAGAGATATCATCGGGCGTTCTAGTTGCGTAAGGTCAAAGCATGGTCCATTAACAACCGATTTCTCATTAGGGAAATAGGTGTTTCCATTTTTACCTGTCCACCATACTCTGGTTCCGCTTGCAGCTGTGGTTATGTTCGATCCTGTCGGCACACCCCAAATCCAGCTTGTATCACTTGGCGCTGTTGATTCTTCAATCCATCCGCCATCCGTCAATTCAAAGTCTTCATTGTAAGCAGAGGTGGCTAACGGAGTAACAGTACTAAAAGGAAGTATAAAGACTTTTTGGAGCAACGAATTATTACATCCATCATTGGTATCCACTGTCAACTTTGTGTCATAAGTACCAAAACTACTATACCTATGATCGGGATCATCGAGTGTACCCGTTGTTCTTCCCCCATGAGTTCCTGGAGGTACAGGATCTCCCGCAGCACCAATCAATATGTCGCCATCCCCAAAGTCCCACATGTAATTGGTAATTACACTTATTGAACCGGGATCAGTTTGATCCATAAACTTTGTGTCATCATTATTACATATTGCTGACCAGTCGTATGCTACAACTGGAACATCGCCCACCCTAATGGGCTCACTACTAATATTTGTACAGCCTTGTGTTGTAGATACTGTTAGGCTAACATTATACAAGCCTGACGCAACATAGTTATGACTAGGATTTTGTTGATTACTGAAGAAGCCATCTGCGAAATTCCATTGCCAACCAGAAAGGGTTGCAGGGAAAGGCGTAGCCGGTAGCGATGATCCATCCGTAAAATCAATGGCACTATTAATACAAGAATTAAGCACGTTTATAACAGCCACAGGGCTCGCAAAAATCTTAATATCTCTGATTTTAGTAGTAATAGCATTGAACGCATTCTTGTACGTATACAGAACTCTGTACCTATCTGATACGAGGCCGTTGGTTTGAATGAAATAATCAGTACCATCAAAACTTATTGGTGCGGTAGGTCCACCCCCATAAGCTGGAACACTAGTAAACTGGGTTTCAGGTGGCAACCCTGTGGAAGCTACCGGATTGCCCACTAGTTTAATAAGTCCAACATTACCACACACTTCAAACTCACCAAGCGCATTAATTGGAACAAAGGGGAACGGAGCTGAACCACTTGTATATTGCATTGTAAAGTCAACATTCGTAACCGGATTTACAATCACCTCCTGTGTATCTGTATTTAAACAACCTTTTGGATCCGTGTAAGTATAGGTAACAAAGTTCGACCCCAAATCTACAGCTGCTGGATCAAATGAAGCTTTGTCAACCGGGCTTGCTGTAGTGCTTCCAATATTAGAAGTAGCAGGTGATATTGTAAATACACCACCTACTTGGTTACCCGTTAAAATTATTGGTGCATTATTCTCAGCCATTTGTGGCGGAGCTCCAATGGAAAATCCTGAGAACACGACAATAGGCTGAGGATTTATTGTCAATACCATTTGATCAATCACATCCGTACATGCTCCTGTTCCGTATGCTGTCAGCGTGAGTGTAACATTCAGTGGCGATGTTACCGCTAGTTCACTTGCGCTCAATGTATAGGTTGGATTTGGAATTGTTGGATTACTGAACATTCCCGTTCCACCACTCCACATTAATCCACCTGGTGCAAACGTGGAACTTCCAGCTAGTGCTTTTGAAGCATCATCTACGCATACAGATAGATCCGCACCGGCTGAAAATATTGCTTTAGGATTTACTGTAACGGTAATTGTAAACGGATTACCCTGACATCCCCCTACTTGTCCTGTCGGAATAACTGTATAAGTAACAACCTGATCTGAAGTAGTAGTGTTAACTAATATGTCATCGATTATTGAACCCGATTTTAATGATGTAGTCTCACCTGTCACATTTGCATTAGCAGTTGCAGTCCAAGTGAAATTTGCCAATAATCCGTTCCCTGGTAATGTATTCACATTGTTCTGAAGATCATAGGCTACCGATGTACCACTACAAATATCCGGTGCTGATGCCGAGACCCCCACAGGTTCAGGTTTCACTGTAATTGTAATCTGGAAAGTTGCCCCCACACATCCATTGGTTCCTGTAGGAGTAATTGTATAGACTACGTTCTGATCTGTGCTTGTCAGGTTAGTGATAACATCCGTTATGTTCGGGCCTACAACAGGTGCTAGGCTTTCACCCGTTACTAATGGATTAACATTATCTGCTGCAACCCATGAAAATGTGCTACCTACATTATTGCCCAACGTAGCCACATTTTGAAGCAGGCTGTAATCAATAGCTACATCGCTACAAACAGTTTTTGTGTCATTCATTCCTACCGGTTCTGGATTAACCGTCACTACATAATTGACACTAGGGCCTACACAAAATGAACCCCCAGGGCCAGTTGGAGTTATCGTGTAGGTAATAGTACCTGGTATACTTCCTACGTTAATCGGATTGTCAACTATTGGCGTGCTGCCGCTGGCTGTTACACTTGCAGGAGTTATTGGTCCACTAATCACACTCGTCCATGCGTAAGTAGAACTCGCAACATCAATGGTAGGGGTAAAACTTAATGGCCCAGCCCCACTGCATAATGTTGTGCTAAGGGGAGTATTTGTGATTTTCGGAGTCGGGTTGACAGTCACTACTATTGGGAATCCTGCGCCTACACAAAATGTAGAGCCTGGGCCTTTTGGTACAACTGTATAAGTAATATTAATAGGGCTGCTTGTGGTGTTTAACGGTGAATCTGTAATATTTCCAGTTCCCCCGCTTCCATTAGAACCAGACCATGTGTAGGTCGTGCCAGGCACGTTGGATGTTGGAGTGATATTTAGCGTTGTGCCAGAACATACAATATGTGTGCCGGCTGGCACTGCATTTCCTACTGGCTGTACATCATTTCTGATGATAACATCATCGGTAGTAGGCGCGCACGTACCATTGCTGATCGTCCAACGTAATGTGGCCGTACTCCCTGCAGCCAAGCCCGTCACCGTAGTGGTTGCATTGCTAGG
>JAVJOQ010000023.1:0-143067 GCA_040216665.1 Cyclobacteriaceae bacterium
GTTTAACAAGTAAAAGAGCGGGGACCAGCATTGCGAACGGTCTGGTAGACCTATGACGAATCTCGGTCTTACTCCGCTCTTCTCTTTTCATTAATCTAAAATAACCTTTGATTTTTAATCCGCTACAAACGTAGCATGACGGTATAGACGCGGGAGTTACTTCCGTGCTTCACCAACTCTACAACTGGAAGAAATAATTAAACTTCAAAACAATCGCCCTGTTCTTAGGTCCAAAATTTCCCTCCGTCAAATAATTATCGGTGTACACCAAAAAGATATCGCTCATCGGGCGATAGCGCCATTGTATCCTGCTGTTCACATTAAAATTCTCTGCCTGTGTATTATACTGCAAAAAGGTAGTCCAGAATAAGTTATTGGTAAAGTTCACCTCAAACTTTGGATTGATCAACCATAACCTTCTGCTGCCATAGGGTTCACCTAACTTAATATCATTCATCTCAAATCCCATGGCAAAGTTTCCCCAAGGCTGCACCCTGTAGTTAACTGTTGAGCGTACCGTAGTCTTGGTGCCGGTGTAGTATTGTCCACTTACCGCAAATAATTCCAAATTGAGTTTTCTTCTCAGGTCTGAGTTAAGCTGAATGTTAAATTCAGTAAAGTTATAATCACCCACGGGTAGTGGAGCACCCTCTGTCAACTGGAAAGGAAACAATAGATTAACATATTGGTTGTTCAACCTAAATCTCAGCTGGCTTGTATTCCTAAAGAAAAGAAAGTAGCGCAACCTTGTGTACGATTCGTTAAGTGTACCCTCCCTCACCCAGTGCACATAGTTTTCCAATCCCGTCCAGTGTCTGATAATGCTTTTACTTTGTGGGTACCAACTGTAGTCCAGATTGGTAGATGACTTAGTGTAACCAATGGGAACGATCACATTATTCACGGGATCGTAATTATTGAGTCTACCCACAAACCCCATATCTGCCGTGTAATTATCTCCCATCTTTTGCAATTGATAATTGGCTTGAAACAACCTGCCGTTGTATCCCACACTACCCACCATAAACTGATTATCAGTAGTAACACCTTCTTTGAAAGCATGGTTGTAGCTGGCCTTACCTACCCATCTTCCATCTTCGGACAAGTATTCAAACTCCATGGTAGCGTTGCGGCCATAGTCGGTCTTGTTGAGTTCGCCATCCGTCAATGATTGTCTGTTTACAAAAAGTGCACGCACTGTTGATCTTTTCAATACGCGTCTGTGCAATGCAGCCGCTGTATAGTTTTGTGAAGGTGAGACAGAATCACTTTTAGTTTGTGCATTAAGAATACCAATACGCCAGTTGCGATCGAGGTTACCACTTATACGTGCACCATAGGAAATAGGGATCTTGCTTCCCCCTGCATCCAACCCAATACGTCTGGAGAAGAAAGGTGCATCGGGATAAGCACCAAAATTGGTAAACACATCCGCATTCTCAAGAAAGAATTGTCTACGCTCAGGAAAGAATATATTGAAGCGTGACAAGTTAGTCACCTGCTGATCTACATCCGTTTGAGAAAAGTCAGGGTTTATGGTAAGGTCCATGTTCAACGTTGGTGATAATCCAACTTTCGACTCTCCACCAAAATCAAAGTTGCCCTTGGTTGCCGTATTCCTCTCAAAATCTTTAGTTACTGAACTCAACGCATAGGGTGTGATGGAAATATTCATGCCCGTAGGTTCCGGAGCATTGTCCCAATCCAGTGATCCGGTAAAACCAAGGTCGTTAGGAGAAAACTGTACAGGCACTTTGGCCCACACGTGTCGCTCATTGGCTTGCCTGTCGCTGCGCCAAAAGTTAATCCCCCACTGATTGGCTCCCTTCTTAAATCGAATACTTTTAAAAGGAATGGCAATCTCTACTACCCACCCCTCATCCGTTTTTCCTACCTCAGAGTACCAGCGTACATCCCACGAAGTATCTACTGATTCCACAAATTGTCCTTGCGCAGCAGATACCATGGCCTCTGTTTGTGCTCCACCTACATTCACTCCAAAGGAATAACCAAGCGACTTCTGCCCTATCGGATCGAGCAACACGCCAAAAGAATCGCTGGATTCCAAATCTCCATCACGCTTTAAAGATTGAATGATATAGTTATCGGGCCCCATCATCAACGCACCGATGTAGAGGTTTTTATCATCATAAGTAATCTTTACTATGGTTTGATTATTCGCAGCAGCATTGTCCGAAGGCGCGTTCAGCCAAAAGTTGTCAGCACCCTGAGCCTCGTCCCATGTTGCTTCATCCAGAATACCATCAATTTTAATAGTACCTGTTGCTCGCTGAATACTTAACTTATGGGCACCGCGGTTGGCAGTTTGTGCTACAGCAGAAACAGCACCAATTGATATCAACAGCAGTAAAAGGTATAATCTCATAATACACTCAAAATCAGAATGCCAAAAATGTATATTTCTCCTACATCTACCTAAAATGATGATGTCAATCGGTAGATATTGAGGCTGAACAGGCAGGAATATGCCATTTGACAATTGGCCTACAAAAACAGCTTTTTGGAGCCCAATACCTCCTAGTGTCAGCAGGCTTCAGGCAAGTTCTCGTCAATGTATTCTGCAGATTTGGTTTTTGACCGCTGTGAATAATAACCTTGGGTTGAGAGTAAGCTATATTGGTTCCACTAATTTATCCCTCATAGAGATAAGTCGCTTTTTGTTAGCTACATGCCACGCTTTATGCTCCCATCTTCCCAAAAACCATGTGATGACAAAAAATACCACGATCAAACCGATCTTCTCTAAAGATTTTTCTTCCTCCATAGCGTTTCCAATCGACAGTATGGCTACAAAAATAAAGTAGATGAGCATTCCATAAGAAAGACGAGCGCGATAATTGGCATTGCTAATGGCATGATCCAAATCACCCAACATGGTGCGGTCAAATCGATTCTCATTTTTCAATCGATGATTCCGTTGGGTGTAAATATAAATGCCAGCGGCAAGCATCAGCACACCCAAACCATTGGCATAAATATCTCCAGATGTTTTGATAAAATTCATCGCAATAATAACTCCACCCGCAAGCACATTAGCGAAAATCAGCATCCATTCCATTTTGCTGACATAGCGGCTTCCTTTTCTTTTCCTCATTTGAATGGTTTCATGCAACTTCTTTTCATCAACTACATACTTATGTTGCTGATCTTGTTCATCCCAAATTTTTTTCATGTCTTCGAATTTCATAATGTTAATGTTTTGTTTTTAGACTTCTCAGCCAAATGTTTTTTCAGTCGGTGGATTTTGACAGCTACGTTGCTTTCGGATATACCTGTAATATCCGCCATCTCTTTGTATGAAAAATCATCTAATAGCATCAAGCAAAGCGAGCGATCGATCTCATGAAGTGTATTGATCTCCCGATACAACCACTCAATCCTGTCATCCGCCAAACTGCTTTCGTCTTGCCATACTGCAATGGTGTGACCTATTGCACCTTCCTTAATTTCTCTTTTCTGCTCTTTGCTTTTCCACCTCAAGGAAGTATTGAGGGCAATCCGATATAGCCAGGTGGTCACTGCAGATTCATTTCTAAAATTGGGTACTGATCTCCAGACTTGAAGAGAAATCTCCTGAAACAAATCCTCACGGTCCTCCGTGCTAAAGGCATATGCCCTTACAATCTTGAACAGTAGCCCTTGGTGGGCATTCAGCCATGATTTAAATATTTGCTGTTGTTCGTCTTCTTTCATTTACCCAATTAGTACGGATCCGTACACTATCCTTACAAGTTTGGGAAATATTTTGAAAAATTATAAAAAGTAGCAAATAGGCTAATTTTCAATAATGTGATTGGGCAACTTGATCATAAAAGTGGTACCCAATTCATACTGCGACACAAACGAAATTGTACCTCCCAGTTTGTGAACTGTTTCTCTTACAATATATAAACCAAGTCCAGATCCTTCAGATGATTCAGTGGCCCGATAAAACATTTCAAAGATTCTATTTTGATATTCCTGCTGTATACCAATCCCATTGTCTGAGACACTTAATGTTAGCTCACTTTCGCTTACATGCATCTTCACTTCGTAGTAGTTTTCTTCTTTAGTAGGATCACTGTACTTGATGGCATTAGATATAAGATTATTCAAAATCACCTTCATTCTGGCTACATCACAGGAAGCAGTCATGTCCTCTGGGATATTAATTTTTCCTGTCACCTTGGCCTTAGATGAAATAAATTCAATACCCCCGATAACCTCTTTGACGAGTGCATACAAATTAACCTCTGTATAAGAAATTTTCATCCTCGCATTCCTAGAATAGTCAGTAACCTCTTTTATAAACCCTTCCATAGTGAGAATTCGGTTTTTCATAAGGCCGAAATATTCAGCCAATTCTGCATCCTTATTGGTCAGCCTTACAATCTCTAATAGTCCAAGCAGCGAGCTCAGCGGTGCACGCATGTCATGCGAGGCACTATAAACAAAGCGATCAAGTTCTTGATTTGCCTTCTGAAGTTCTTCATTCTTATCCATCAGCGCTTGTTCTGCCAGTTCCCTCGCATGGATATTATTTCTTAAGGATTCTTCTGAGTCATTATTACGATTGATGGCAAAATAAATTATAAGTACGCAGGCAAGCATTCCCAAAATAAAGTTGGTGATAAAGCTTATCATGTTGTAGGATTCAGTATGCTCAGGAGGAGCGATCGGTGACCAATCACTCAAATAAGACAGAAGTCCTAATAAAACAGAAACGCCCACGAAGGTAAAGCCAATATACCTATCATGACCTGCGAATAAAATAAGGGCAGCGGCTGCGGTGGCCGTAAAATATAAAAACACACCACTATAAGGAGAGTCTATCGCTGCAAAAGAATAAACCAATAGGTTGGAGAAAACCAAAATGATAATAGACGCTATTGTAGACCTGCGGTTACGATTTAGTAATACAATTAGGACAGAGGCAACTATCCCTATACAATAGAATGGAATAAAAGCAGTAATGTCATTTGATAAATCAATGAAAATGTAAACGAAGCAAATGGCACCTATAAGCAAACCAAACTGCCCCCTTAAAAGAGACTCTTTGTATTCGCTTCTTGAAACTATTCTTTCCTTGCCCACAAGAAAGTTTCTCAGAAATTGACGATTCACCATGTAACCAAATTTAACTCAAAAATAGATGATGGCTTGGGGAAACAATATAAAGGGTTAGAAAGAACCTATTAGCTATAATATATATGATTTGAGGTCGATAGATACAAAAAAGGCTGCCCTAGGGCAGCCTTTTAAAAAAATTGCTGTATCTATTTATTAACTGGAGTTACTTCAAATACACCAGGGATTGTTGGAGGCGCACTTGAGTTAGCATTAAATTCCCTCTGCGAGCTAACCATGCGCTCAGGATATGTGGTTCCAAAATTCAATGGAAAATTAACATCCACGTCTGTATCGCTTTTTCTTAATCTCCTGGCATCATTGAAAGGCATAAAAGTACCAACACCAGAAACATAGCGCTCTTCTATAATTTCTCTTAAAAGAGCACGGTCTTGCGTTAGGCTACCATCAAAGTTTTCAATTCCGGCTGGATCAAAATCCGAAAGAACGTAAGGGCTGTACAGTAAAACGTCAGCTGCACTCACTTTGGTAAATGAATTACCTGCTTGCAAATAAGCTCGCAGCGTGTTCAAATGCCCTAACCCAGTAGCTGCGCTAACTGTCCGAGCACCAGCTTCTGCAAGAATTAGTGTATTCTCTTCAAACGAAACCAATTTCATTGGTGTGGTCCGCGCTGCAACACCTGTCGAAGGATTTCCTGTTCCGCTAAACGCTAAGTACTTAGATCTTGCATCCTCATTGGTTTTTGCATTTCTTCTGGTGGTGCTTGCTGTTGTGCCCAACATTCCGGCCATAAAGGTACTTGTTGAACGCATATATCCGCTTCTCTCTCTCACGAAGGTCCAAAGCAAGTTTGCGTTTCCATTTTGAACAACATCTGCAGAAACTGTAGGAGGACGGAACATCATGGTATTGTTGAAAGTGGATATACCAAGTAGGGCTTCCGCATAGGCGCTAGAGTAGTCCTTTACATCCATGAAATACCGGGCCTTTAACGTATGCGCAGCTTCAACCCACTTAGCTGTTACGGTTGCACCACTTGAACCCTGATTATAAAACATATCTCCCTTAAGAGTCTGTGCAGTCGTCACCGTAGCCAATTCATTAATGGCATTAGTTAGTAAAGTCTGCAAATCCGAAAAAACCTGAGCCTGAGGATCAAATACTGGGTTAGCAATATCCGGGTTTGAAGCCTCACGGTAAGGCACATCACCGAATATTTCGGCTGCAGTACCCACGGCATATGCCTCCATTATTTTAGCAATAGCTCTCTGAAGGGCTTCCTTGGGTGTGCTACCCGGAAGTTTCTCTTGTAGTATCCTACTCTGCTTCACAACACCTTGATAAATAGTCGACCAGGTGTCATTAGCCTCCTCAGAACTCATATTGTACTGATGGAGTGACTGATAAAGAAGAGTTGTTCCTTCGTATTGCCCACTCCACATCCCAGAGATCCGCTGTAAGTGGCTTACGTTAATTGAGATGTTTGCGATTTGCGTTCCAAGTAGAAGCTGCTCTCCTGCAGCGTCCAATGGGTCATTGGGATTAACGTTTAATTCCTCAAGTGTCTTGTCGCAGCTCGAGAAAAATCCCAGAACGAATATTGTTGATAATGCGATGTATTTTCTCATGATCGTTGATTAATAGTTTATTTGAATTGAAAATAACACAGATCTCGTACTTGGATTTGTGAAATAGTCGATTCCAAATGCATTGTCCACACCTGATTGATTGATCTCCGGATCAATTCCTTTGATGTCCGTCCATAGCAACAGATTTCTACCTGTAAGCGTGAAGTCAATGGAGCTCAATTTCATGCGATTAACAATGCTCTTGGCCAATGAATAGGTTAGGCTAACTTCTCTTAGACGCGTCCAGCTTCCATCCGCTATGGCGAATTCGTTGATCGCAGAGCCACCAAGTCCTCCTCCAAGAGTAGTGTACCAACTTTCATCTTGCAGAACAGGTCCAGCACCAAAGTCTTTCAGATTACCACGAACTGTCGTACCTGCGGGAAACACTGTCCCAGCAGAGTTCCTCGTATCCTGAGTAAGCGTCACCTCGTGGCCTACATCCTCATGGGTTCCAAAGGCATAGAGTACGAACCTGGTTCTGTCCGCATAATCCGCTCCCTGGAACGTTTCAAAAAGAACGTTAAGAGAAAGTCCTTTAAATCCAGCCCTAAATCCAAGTCCTCCTCTCCAATCTGGATTCGGATCGCCCACAATACCTCTGTCAGGTGCAATTTGAGGGAATCCGTTTGCATCCAACACAAAATTGCCCGCATCGTCTCTCAAAGCAACCGTGCTGGCCAACGAAGATATAGGATTACCGACACTAGCCACCGCACTTATAGATTGTGTTGTGAGGGAAACCTCACTGGTACCACTTAAACTTGTAACTTCGTTTTTGTTGTCGTTATAGTTACCATAAAGATTGAATTTCCAATCTTTGTTACTGAACAAGTTGTAGTCAAACTCAATTTCAACTCCTTTGTTCTCCATCGTTCCAGCATTCGCATAAATATTATTGAATCCCCCTGAACGAGGCAAAGCCACATCAAATAGGATGTCTTTAATCTCGTTGGAATAATAGGTCAATCCTAGAGAGAGTTTGTTTTTGAACAATCTTAAGTCTGCACCTACCTCAAATTCAGTTTTAATTTCTGGCTTCAAGTCGGGATTTCCCTGGTCATCATTCAACCTGAATCCTCCACCAAAGAAAAGTGCATTCAACCCATCATCATAGGCGTTGTAACTATAAGTCTCATATGTAGTTTGAAACTTGTGAGCCTGAGGCTGTACGCCCACCTGACCAAATCCAGCTCTCAACTTTCCAAAGGAAAGTATTGTATTATTTTTTAAAGCCTCAAGTTGCGTAAACTGCCATGCCACATCTGCTGAAGGGTAGAAAAAGCCACCTTTGATAGTCGATGCTCTCTCACTAACACCTGACAGGTTCACGAAAACCTGATCAAATAAATCAATCCCTCCTAAGAAATAGAGTCGGTTTGAACGAATAAGCCTTTTACTGTTCTCGGGTTCAAATGAAGTATAATTCTGTTGATTTCTAAGGTCTGTGTCAATCAACGCATTTTGGGCAAAAACATAGTCAGCGGTACGTTGACGATCATTCACATTATAACCGACAGTTAAATCGAGTCCTACATTGGTGAGCTCCTTTCTTGCCTTGATGATACCATCAAAATTCACTTCACGATTCCTAATTTCCTCAGTTTCCAATTCTCCTGATGATCCAGCTGAATTGATAGGAAAGAAAGTCTCCCTTCTGTCAGTAAAGTTATCTACTCCACCACGAGCTATTATTGACAACCATGGAAAAGGGTTGATTGTAACATCAGATGACACAATAAACCTGTCAACTGCTGAGGGGGATGCTTGCTCAAAAATTGTCCACAAAGGGTTATTATAACCTGGGTTCGCATTGCCAAGGAAAGTTCTATAGGTTCTATGAGCGTTATCGACAAAGCTTCCTGAACCATCAAAATACTTACCCTTATAGTGTGTTTGATCAAAGTCAGCAGGAGTTCTCAATAGGCCAAGTAATACTCCATTCACATTCGAACTTTGCTGCACTCTGTTAGACGATGTCTTAGCGTAAGTTGCCTTAGAGGACATTGATATCCAATCGTTAAAAAAGTACTCATTATTCAATCTAAGCGTTGTTCGTCTATAGTCAGACGTTTTAATGATACCTTCCTGTTTCAAATCTCCAATTCCAAAATAAAATGTACTCTTATCACCTCCACCGCTAATTGAAAGGTTGTTTTCAAAGAAATGACCACGTTGGAATATTTGATCAAAATTGCTGTCATTAAAGAGTTCTTGAGAGTTTTTACCGCCATGAGGGTTAGTTGCGTCTCCATTAGCAATTGGGAAATACTTAGTTCCGTCTAGGCCTTCAAAATATATAGGAGAGTTCGGATCAACAGTGTCTGAGCCGCCAGTTCTTTCAGAGATTTTGTCACCCCAAGCGTTATTTCTGTTTAGTACAAATCTTCCACCAGTACCTTGACCGAAAGTTGTCTGTGTTGGAAATTTCTTATTGATCTCATCGGATGAATAAGTACCGGAATAGCTGATATTCACTTTATCACCACTTCTTCCTTTCTTTGTCGTGATTACAATCACACCATTCGCTGCACGTGAACCCCACAACGCTGCGGCTGATGCACCTTTAAGAACCTGAACCGAAGCCACGTCCTGAGGGTTAATGTCATTGAGTCGGGATTGTTGCGAGGTACCTCCAGCACTACTACCACTAAACCCGTTTTCGCTAGAGTTATTTACCGGAATACCATCCACAATAATCAAGGGCTGAGCGTCACCACCTATAGTGTTGATACCACGGATCTGGATATTTGATCCAGCACCTGGATCACCATTGGACCTAGCTACCCTGACTCCAGCTGCTTTTCCACCAAGGCCATTGATTAAGTTGGCTTCACCTGAGCGCACCATATCGTCAGTATTTATTACCGAACTAGTTGACCCTAGCTTGTCCTTGTTCTGCTCAAAACCCAAGGCACTCACGACTATCTCACTAAGCTGTGTTACATCTTCCGCAAGCGTAACATTGATTACTGACCTTGCTCCCACCGTTTCGGAAACGGAGGTGTAGCCAATAAAACTAAATTGCAGAGCTGCACCGCTCTGAACTTGCATGGAGAAGTTTCCCGAAACATCTGTGATTGTTCCATTAGAAGTCCCCCGTTCGATGACGTTCACTCCGATGAGCGCTTCGCCATTCGCATCCGTAACCCTACCTGTAACAGATTGCTGCGCATAGGCAGTCAATCCGAAAAGTAAGAGGGCCACAGTAATCGAGTAGATTTTTTGCATACAGTTTTTGTTTGTTTTGGTGCAAACGTAAATCATAAAAAAATTTAATCCTACAATTATTTTTACCATAACACTTGTTAGGGTGCGAGTAAAATTATGACGAGGTAAGAGGCAATAATTTATAGAGCAAATCAGCCCTCAAATTCAGCATTCTTAAAATTGATAAGCGCCAATACCTACTCGATGGTATCAAGAAAAAAGTTTAAAAAGAGTGACCCCATTTGGGCTACTCCAATTTGAAATAAATAGCATTGAGATCTTGCTTAAGGTACTGCCGGAGCAATAAAAAAGGGATTCAAATGAATCCCTTTTTTATTGTCCTTATGATCAAGTTATTATCCTAGATAAGCTTTCAATTCCTTGCTTCTGGAGGATTGTCTCAGCTTACGAGTAGCCTTCTCTTTGATCTGGCGTACACGCTCGCGGGTAAGATCAAACTGGTCTGCGATCTCCTCAAGCGTAACAGCATGACCTCCTGCTAATCCGTAGTACAAAGAAATGACTGCTGACTCACGCTCACTTAAAGTGGCCAATGCCCTTTTCACTTCTGTCTGAAGTGATTTAACCATCAGATCTGAATCCGGCACATCCGCATCAACATCCTCCATAATATCAAGCAAGGTTCCGTCTCCATCACCTTGCGCAAAAGGAGCATCCATAGAAACTTTACGCGCTCTGAATGTCAGGTTTGTTCTGATCTCATCAGGAGTCATCTCCATCACATCTGCCAGCTCGTCTTCCGTTGGCTCGCGTTGGTGCTTCTGCTCTAATTCTGAAAAAGCATTGTTGATCTTATTCAATGAACCTACCCTGTTGAGCGGAAGGCGAACAATTCTTGATTGCTCGGCAAGTGCCTGCAAAATACTTTGACGGATCCACCATACTGCATATGAGATGAACTTAAATCCGCGCGTCTCATCAAATCGAGTCGCTGCCTTGATAAGGCCAAGATTTCCTTCATTAATAAGGTCACTAAGGGTCAAACCGTGATTTTGATACTGTTTAGCAACAGATACCACAAAGCGCAAATTGGCATTTACCATTTTCTCCAATGCTACCTTATCTCCTTCCCTAATTCGCTTCGCAAGCTGCACTTCCATTTCAGCAGTGATCAAATCAATCCTGGCAATCTCGCTGAGGTACTTATCCAGTGATTGCGTTTCACGATTGGTTATCTGCTTGGTTATCTTGAGTTGACGCATTAATCTGTAAATTAATTGTTTATGTAAAAAATAGTGGTTCTTTATCGATTTTCTCCAAAATACTGCTCCTTCAGAGTTATAGCTCTAATTTTCTTTTCATCTGCAGTCCTCAACCTGCTGATCTAGTGCTTAGGCTGGCAAGTAAACCAAGGAGGGCAATTTCAAGAGAAATACGCATAAACCGCCAGCAAAAGTACAAAAAACTAGACTACAATCCTAAGAAATAGTCATTAAGTAAGTGTATAACAAGTCGTTATGTAAATAGTTCAATGAACCTTAAAAATGAATTACAAGCATCTTGCCTCAAAACAACCCAAACAGGTAAATCGTAAGCATACCCCAGGCAGTACCCGATACCATACTTAAGATGGCCAGCAGAATGGCATGAGGCATCCACTCCTCATTATATGCCGCTGTGACTGCCGGAGCCGTTGAGATACCCCCTAGGTTGGCCATACTGGCAATGGGAACCCAGGCCATATGCAACCGTAGCGCCTTGGCTATAATCATCATAAAAATATAGTGTGCGACAATCCAAATCATGGCTACTACAACAAATGGTATGGGCAGTGAAAGTCCGTTGAAGTCTAGTTTTAAACCAAGGATAGCCATGATTAAAATGATGAGTATACCTCCTACTTTAAGCACAAAAGGATGGTTCCATCTGGAAATAAAATTTCCCAACATTAGCCCGACTACTGAAAGCGTAATAACACGCCACAAAAAATCCTGCACGAACCAATTGGTGAGTACCGTCACCAAAATAATGGCGGTCACAGTTATAATTATTGAACCTATAGTCCGACTGTTTGGCTTAATTTCATCTGCTACGAAGTCCGGGATCTGTTCTGTAATACCAAAGAACCGATTAAACTGATCACTCCTTTTAATCAATTGAAACATCAGTATGGTCCAGATGTTCACAAGGATGTTATCCAAGACCAGTACAGAAAGAAAAAGTGACTCGGGTGTGCCCACTAATTCTTTCAACACCAGCTGGCTGGTGCTACCCCCTATCCACCCTCCTACTATCGGCACCAATCCTTTCCAATATTCCTGTGTGATGAAAAGATCGTGGCCTGAAGGCAGAAGGAATCGAGCAAAGAGTACAAGAATAACTGGCAATGTGGCAATCACAAGTGATCCGGACACAAACAAAATAATTGGCCTCGCTCCTACAATCTTCAGTTGAGGAATTGACAATGCGCTCATCACGGTGAGGATGGCAAAAGGTATAATCCAATTACGGCTTATTGAGTGAAGAAAAACACCTGACAAATCTAGCCCAGTGGAGTGCGTAACAGCGGCTGGAATAACATAGGCAAAAAGAATAGCAGGAAACCAGTTGAGCAATGCCTGAATCCACGGGGACTTCTGCTTGTTGAGCCATAACACGGCAACCACGGTAAAGGCTACAACAAATAAGGCAATCCATTGGTCCATTAGAAAAAGTGAGATTGATACAAGTTGAAAAGATAGTAAATTATTCTACTTTATCTCCATTGCGCACATCTACATAAACTCTTCAGCACCACAAGATTACTTATAATCATCCATTGCACTCCAGAGTTGACTGAACTCTTTGATAAAAGACTTTACTACTCCACCCTCTCTGGTCAATAAAACATTTTCGTGGTTATACTTGGCAGCACTCAAGGTCCAGTTGTAACTTCCTGTGATCAGTGCACTGTCATCTACCACCATAAACTTATGGTGCATATGATTTGGAGTAGCATCCATTTTAACAGCAACACCCTCCTTTGCTAGCCTAGCGATGTCAGAGCCAAGGTCCAACGACTTATCATTGTCGGTTATAACCCTCACATCTCTTCCTCTTTTGTGTGAATCGATAATGGCGCTGGTAATCCGATCATCACTAATTGTAAATACGCAAATGTTGATTTTATTTACAGCATACATTATCTGATTAATAATGGTATTTCTACAAGCATCACCAGGGCTAAAGTAGGCATCTGCTTTTTCTGTAGTTTTGGTAAGCAATGCACTGTTGGCGTTTTTGATCCATTCTAAAATGAAAGGATAATTATCGGGAGTGGCCTTCTCGTTGGCGATATCATATATTTTACTCCTTAAGAAATTCAATTGATCACCATCAAGCGGGTGTTCTCCAATTAAGGCCTTGATTGATTTTTTCTCTGAACGTGAAAATATTTCGTCTTCAATACTCAGTTTCAGTTGATTGATTATTTCTTCCATTGCATTTAGATTAAACCCTAAAGTATAGATTGCACAATAAAATAAAATACAGTGGGACACAGCAACGCACCAATTCCTGTATAGAAGGTTGCTGTAAGAGCACCATATGGCACCAACTTTGGGTCAGTAGCAGCCAGCCCAGCAGCCACACCACTCGTTGTTCCAATTAACCCTCCAAACACCATCGCTGCATGTGGGTTATCCAACCCTATTTGCTTTGCTATTATTGGCGTACCTATAGTAATCATAATCGATTTAACAACTCCTATAGCTATGCTTATCGCAATGACATCTGAGGTCGCACCAATGGCCGAACCCGTTATAGGACCTACTACGAAAGAACAAGCTCCCGCTCCTATTGTAGTAAAGTCCTGCACCGAAGTGTAGCCCATCGCATAACCTATTGTGCCCCCAACAAAAAAAGCTACAAAAACACCAATCAAAAGTGAAACGATTCCAGCCAGTCCCGCTTTTTTTATTTCAGAATAATTGGCACCCATAGCAGTTGCCACCACGGAGAAGTCACGCATCATTGCCCCTCCCAACAAGGCCATACCTGAAAACATTGGAATATTGGCTATCCCTTTCTTACCCCCTAATGCCGCAAGGGCCAAGCCCGCCATAATCGCAATTGCGGTGCCGGGAATCTTATTGTTTGTGAGCTTTTTGGATAGCCAATAGGAAACGAACATGATTACTCCTACTGTAAGGAATGCAAAAATGAAATCATTTGCATCGATCACTTTTTGCATCAAACTCATGCTTTAGCTTTGGTTGAGTCTGTAAGATTTTTCGGTGCTCCAATTTTTGAAACAAGAGGAACCAAGAAGAGACAGAAACCTGTGGCAAGTAAACCTACCACCACCGCAACCCATCCCCCGCTCAGTGCTGCTTTTACATTTTGAGTAGCTGACATTGCCACTACAATAGGGATGTACATTGCATTCCAAAACATTATCCCATTTTCTGTTTCAGCCTGGAAGTATCCCCTCTTTCTTATTTGTTCATTGAGCATTATTAAAAAGAACATTGCAAAAGCAACTCCACCCATATTTCCCGGGATATCCATCCAAAAGCCAAGGGCAGCTCCTATGAGTTGGCCCGCAAGGAAGCAAGCAGCCAGTATGGCCACACCGTAAATTTTCATACTTCAGAATTGGTGATTGCAACAATTTAGGGTATTGAGAAACGTATTGCAACTGGTTATCGGAACGGTAGTGAACTATGCCATCAGGGCTTTAGTTTCATTCTTCACCATTTTTGTCACAGGAAGTAATAATATAAATTCGGAACCAACCCCTGGTTCGCTGGTCACTTCTATTCGCCCACCATTACTTTCAATAAATTCTTTAGATAACATGAGACCAATCCCAGTTCCCTTTTCATTATTGGTACCTATACTTTTACTCCTTCCGCGAAACTTAAATACATGCTTAATGTCTTCTGCAGCAATACCTATACCGGTATCAGTTACTATCAGTTTTACATGACCATCTTCTTCTTTATAACTGATGCTTACTTTGCCACGCCTACCTGTGAATTTAATGGCATTGCCTATAACATTTCTTAGAGCAGTTTTGAAATGATCAATATCAAACCAGATATATATGTCTTCATTTCGATGGTGAATCAAGTCAATCTCTTTTTCATTAGCCGATTGCGTATAAAACTCCTTAAGGCCATCAACAACCTCACTGATCTGAACGCGGCCAGATTGAATTTGAATACCATTAAGTTGACTGCTTGCCCAGGACAACATATTGTTCATTGTGCCCGATACTGCATTGATGGTTCTGTATAAATCATCAAATACTCTCTTCTGATCCTCTTCTCCTAAACCTCCCCTCTTAATAATTTCTAAGATAGCTTTGATGTTATTAATGGGGCCTCTCATGTCATGGCCAATTATTGATAGCAGTTGATTTTTATTTTCGTTCAACTCATTCAGCGTAATATTTTGCTTCTCAATCATTGCGTTCCTTTCTGCTATGCCTTTGTTTTTCCTCAAAAGCTGCTTGTTCAACAATTGTTTCTGTTTGTTGTTCTTATTCAACCCTACTCCCCACACCGTGAGTATAATTCCAATCACAACAAAAAAAGCGATCCAAAGATAATTCTGTTGTATGACTGCTTTGTTCAGCTCATTCTCTTTTGCCAATTGGGCTCTCTCTAACTCATTTTGTCTTAAGTGCAGATAATTAATTTCTTTTTCCTTTCTTTCATTAAACAGGCTGTCATTATACTGCTTATACAGCTCATGCATCTGAAGCGCTTTGCTATAATCATTTTTGGCCTTGTAGCTTTCATACAAGATCATGGCATCCTGTGCAATCTCCCACTTGAAATTCATCTGACGGGCTATGGACATGCTTATTAAGCCAAACTCAATACTTTTATCATATTCACCCCTTTTTTGATACACCTTAGCCAATCCGGCATAGGCAAAGCAGTCTTCCCACTTATCTTCATAATTTTCATTATCCAAAACTTCTCTATAGCTTTTCTCAGCTTCATCGTAATCTCCCTTGTGCAAGTACACCTCACCCCTTCTGTTGAGAGACATGGAATACATATGGTAATTCTCTTTTTCATCGCTTAACCTAAGTGACTTGGTTAAGTAGAATAACGCACTGTCATAGTCCTTAGCCCCATCGTGAATAATAGATAAGTTGAAATAATTAGATATCAGTCTGTTAGGGTCTCCAGAACGAACCGAATGAACCTTCGATCGCCATTGAAACTTCAATGCCTGTTGATAATTCTTCTGCGTTTCATAAATCAAGGAGATATGATTGAGGCTCGTGGCTATGCCCATATCATTGAGCAATGATTTATGAATTTCTAATGCATCCACAAAGTAGATAAGGGCCAGATCGTAATTACCAAGAATGTAATTCGTATAGCCTACTCTATTTAGAATGTCACCTGTTAGTCTTTTAAAATTTCCATTTTGAGATAGCTCAAGTGCCTTCGTGAAATATTTAAAAGCGCTGTCGGGCGTATCGTAACTCACGGCTACACCAATATCAAGAAGCAATCGAGCCTGAAGGCTGTCACCCATTTCAAGGCGTCCTTCCTTAATTAGCTGCCATTTGGAAATGAGTGAATCTACACTTGCTTGTCTATAACCAAGCGCTGTACTGATGGTAATAATAAAAACAAATGCACTAAGTCTTAAATTCATAAATCTTCCAGCAGAACAAATTGATTTGGATAAGGGTAAGTAATTCCCCTAAAATTAAACCAAGGTCTATTCTCCGCAAAATGATTTTTGTACGAGTAGTTCAATAACCTTACAAGGGTACCAGAAGTAGGGTGCTATTGGCAGGTCCTAGAATTATTTGTAAGCTCCACAACAATAAACTCTTCCAAAGGCTGCATCTTCCTTTCGATAGAGGAAAATAGCAAACTTTGAAAGAGTTCTTGCCTTATGCTATCAGATCATCCCTACCTAGAAGGTATACCTAACACCCAGGCCACCCCACGAACCTATAAATCCCCTATTTGAACCAAATTCAAATGATGGTTGCCAATCTATTGAAAGGTTGATAGGTACACCATCGAATTTATAGTCGAGTCCCAACACTCCGTCCAATCCTATAAAGGAACCAGATCCATCACCATCAAAATAACGCTGATCATAATAGCGATCATTGTAAAATCCGATGTGAGCTCCAGGGCCTATATACCAATTCAAACCAGGTGCGCCATCAATCCTGCCATGAAATTCATAAAGTCCAACGATTCTGGCACCACGTTCCCAAAAGTATCCCACACCTTCTACCGCGTTGGTTGAGCTCACGAAATTTTTAACAGATATTCCACCTCCATCACCCCATACCTTCAGACCCAAAGCCGTTTTATAAGTTTGACCCAAACTTTGCGCAGGTAATGTCACTACACCTGTAACAGCTATCAATACGAGAATTACAAATAATTTTTTCATCACTTAAAGTGTTAATGGTTTATAATCATTAACCTCAGTAAGAGAATAGCATGCCGGCTTTTAGATGAGCTTATTATCCCTCCAATCCAATACCATGGAAAAGAAATGATTCCATCACTTCCCCAAGTGTAGAACTAAATCCACACTAGTTTGAATTTTTCTTTAACCACTCTTCTTGAGAATATGCTTTTAATTCAGTCCCAACCTTTTTTGCAATTTTTCCTTGAGAGTTTCTTATTGACTTAGCAATCATTGGATGGCTCACAATTTCATCATCATGCATACCCATCTTTTTCATCAACTGAATACTCTTTTCTCCACCAAACAAGGCGAACAAAGGTTCATCCAAAGATGAAAGCACCGGCACATTGTTTAAGCCTAACCTTAAAAACAGCCCCTGTTCTACCTCTGACAGTGGGTAATGTTCAACAAAAATCAAAAGGCCATTTTCACTAGAGGCAGTTAACTCTTCTGCAGATAGAATGGTTGAATTCACACTGTGCGCTTCGAAAAATGCTGAGAGCTCAGTTTTAGTTTTTGGAAACCAGGCTACAAAAATGCATTGACTGTTTGCTTCTGCCATTTTAAGACATGCATTCCATTTCGATTGTTGATACAGCCAAATCTGATCAGAAATTGAAACTTCAGGAGTTTTACTTTTAAATAAACCAAACATTCATCTTTGTATTTAAGCGCCAGGAGGCATTGAAGGGCGAATCTCAATTTTACTTGGCAAAGCTCTTGGATTCATCTCCAGGAGATCAACCACCAATTCTCCAATATCCTCAATCTGAATTTTCCAACTATCAGCCTCATTGGGAGTGTGATCATTGAAATAAGTGGCCACCGAGCCAGGCATAATAGTGCTCACTTTTACACCGTGCTTTCGCAAATCCAACATGATGGATTGTGTAAACCCTGTAAGTCCGAATTTACTAGCATTGTAAGCTGATCCTCCAGCAAAAAAATTGGTTCCTGCCAAGCTGGATATGGTTATTATATATCCCTTGGATTTTATCAATGGATCCAAACAAGCTTTCACACTATTAAAAACACCTGTCAGGTTGGTATCGATCGTATCGTTCCACTGCTCATGAGTTAAGGTTTCGATGGACCCAAACAAGCCTACCCCTGCGTTGGCAATCAAGATATCAAGTTGCCCCCATTTCGCTAAAATTGTTTTAACCGCATTTTCTTGCGAAGCCCTATCACGAACATCAGCCTGAATAGCTATCACCTCAGCACCACCCAATTTATTGAGTCGTGCGGCTGCATCTTCAGCCTCTTTCAGATTCCGACCGGTGATCATCACCTTTACACTTTTTTTAATCAAAGCTTCAGCAATACCATAACCAATTCCTTTACTTCCGCCTGTAATCAATGCGGTCTTCATTTCAACTGCCATAATATTAATTATTTCGTTCAATCTATTACTTACAAAAGTAGCTTCCTTTGTCTTAAACAAATACCCTATCAAAAAAAATCCCCAACTACAAGTTGAGGATTTTTTTAATAAGCCTTTCATCAATCTATTTTTCCACAAACTCTTCGAATGACATTAGCTTAGGTTGCTCTACGCCATTCTTCGCTCCAAAACTTTCAATCTTGCCAATTCTTCTGCTCTTGGTAAGAGAATAATCTGCCTTTGCTTTATTAAAAGTGTCTTCAATCATCTTCAGATTTTCAAATTCGGATGATGATGGAGGTGTAAATCCAGAAGCTACTTTACTATAAAGATCTGCTAGCTTCTCCCTAAGCTGCTTATCTGCAGTTCCCACATAATTATCTCCCTTAGTTACAACCAAAGACTCTTTGATTTTGGTCAATTCGTCAATGAGCGGCTTTGACATCTTTTTACCACTGGCGCTCATCTCGCCAATCTTATTTGCATGTGCCAATGTCTCGTCAATCTCATATACCATATAGGCCAACTCCTCCGTCATATCAAACAGTTTCTTGGAAACCTCTTCCAGTTTTTTCCTGTCGGCATCAGACCACAATGAGTTGGGATCTGGTACTAGGGAGAGCGTGGTTTCGTAAGTTTCCTTTCCTTTGGTCATTACCACCTTATAATCTCCAGCAGGAGCCCGCATAGGCGTAAAGCCTCCGAAACTCAAGGTCTTGGCTTTTGCCATTTTGGGCTGACGTGTGTAACCATTCCATGTCACCACATTAATGCCCCGTGATTTACCAGGTGTAAGCTCGATCATTGTCTTTCCCTCCATGTTTTGTATTTCAATATTCATGGCTCCAAAGATGTGCTTCTTTTTAAGGTAATAACTGATCTTCGCGTCCCGTGTAGGATTAGCTCCTACAAATTCCATTTCCGTAGCCGTTCTTCCAAAATCAGTCTCTTCCACAATCACCGTAGGTTTAGTCATGAAAAAGTGTACGTCTTTCTGCAGAACATTCTGATCAATTTCCCTTAACGGGCTTATATCATCTATAATAATAATACCCCTGCCATGTGTGGCCATTACAATATCATTCGTTTTTTTGTGCATATCGATGAAATGAACAGCCGTTGCAGGCATATTATTTGTAAATCTGCTCCAGTCCTTTCCATCATTGATGGATACAAACAATCCGAACTCGGTACCTAAGAAAAGTAAACCCGGCTTTTCATAATCCTCCTGAATGCTTCTGGCAAAACCATAAATCTCATCCGTAGCTAAGGAGGTCCAGGTCTTCCCATAGTCCGAAGTTTTATACACATAGGGTTTTGTATCATTTTTTGTATGACCATCAAAAACTGCATAGGCCACTGCCTTGTCATGCACACTTGCTTCAATGTGGTAACACCAGGTATTGGCAGGTAAACCGGTTATATTCGGTGTGGTATTTGTCCAGGATTTTCCACCATCTTGTGTCACCTGGACATTCCCATCATCAGTACCAGCCCATATCACATTCTCATCCAAAGTGGATTCAGCAATTGTAAAAACCGTACAGTGGTTTTCAGCACCGGAATTATCCTTTGACAGTCCACCGGAATCCTCCTGATTTTGTTTTGCAGGATTATTGGTTGTGAGGTCTCCTGATATTTTTACCCAAGTGTCTCCCATGTCATTAGACTTATGTACAAATTGGCTGCCCATATAGAATCTGTTGGGGTTATGTTCACTTATAGCCATAGGTGCATTCCAATTGAACCTTAGCTTTGGGTCACCTTGCACTGCCAATGGTTGTACCGTCTTGGATTGTTTACGATCAATATCATACCTCCATACATTTTCAGCACCTTGCATTTCAGAATAGATAATGTTTTTGGTGGGGTGTTTCAACACTCTGAAGCCATCACCAAATCCTACACTGTGCCAGTCTCTGGCTTCTATTCCACCCGGTGAACGTGATGGACCATACCATGACCCGTTGTCCTGCAGACCACCATAAATATTATATGGTTCATTATCATCAAGGCTTAAGTGATAAAATTGTGAAACCGGAAGGTTGGCTACAATTTCCATTGTTGTAGCTCCATCCCAGGTTCTGTAGACTCCACCGTCAGTAGCCACATACATGCGATCTGAATTTTTAATATCAAATACAATATCATGTATGTCCGCATGCATACTGCCCAATCCTCGAAAGGTTTTTCCACCATCGCGGCTTATCGATCCGAATAAACCTGCTTTTGCAATCACATCAGGGTTGCGCGGATCAATCGTAATACGTGAAAAGTAAAACGGTCTTACTACCAAACCAAAGTCATTGTTGAGGTGCTTCCAGTTGACTCCTGCATCATCACTCCGATACAATCCTTTCTCCTCATCCTTTTCAGATTCAATTACTGAGTAAAGAATATTGGAGTTGGAAGGCGCTACTGCAAAAGCTATTCTGCCTAACTTCCCTGCCGGAAATCCATTATGAATTTTGGTCCAATTCTTACCGCCATCAGTTGATTTATAGAGGGCGCTATTCATACCTCCAGAACTAAATGACCACCCTGTCCTTCTGAATTCCCACATACTGGCATACAGTATGTTAGGATTCTTCGGATCCATAATAAGGTCTGAACATCCAGTCGTTGCATTCGTATATAATATCTTGTTCCAAGTTGCTCCTCCATCTGCTGATTTATACACACCCCGCTCTTCACTATCGCCCCATAATGCACCTAACACACCAACATACATCTCCTGTGTATTATTGGGGTTGATTTCAATACTGCTGATACGTTCAGATTTCTCAAAACCATTTTTCTTCCATGTAACACCTCCATCGATAGATTTATATAATCCATCACCTACAGAAACACTGTTACGTGTCCATATCTCTCCTGTTCCTACCCATACTACATTATCAGGGTCCTTTGGGTCTAACTTAATTTTCCCAATCGACTGAGGATGTTCATCGAATATTGGTGCGAAAGAGGCTCCGCCATTACTTGATTTCCAAACGCCACCACCTGCTGCGCCAGCGTATATAATACGGTCGTTGGTTGGATGATTTTCAATATCAATAAAACGGCCGCTCATGATGGCAGGTCCAATCTGCCTGGCTTGCAAATCCCCAAAGAGTTCTTTGCCAGACAACACTACATCTTGTGCATACAAAGGCATCTGGCAGCATAATGCCACCATTATAAAATAGAGTTTTTTCATTATTCAATATTAATTTTCAGGGAAGGCAAAATCAGTATCAGAAACCGTAGGGTTTACTTCTATTTTGTCAATGATAATAGGTTGTGATTGTCCACCTTTTATACCTTGAACAAGTGAGTAAGGAAAATACAATCCACCCACTTCCTGATAATCGCTCATTTTAGTTTGCGACACTTGCCCTTTTGCAGGACCTTCCTTTATTTCAGTTTCTTGTCCAATAGGCACGAATGATTCCACCTCCCAAAAGGAGTACAATACATCTTCAACACTTGCTCCATCCACAGTACGTGGTTCTCTTGTAAGTTTTAATTTGAAAGTTTCTGCCCCGTCAAATGTTTCCTTACCTACCAACTCTGCTTTGTACCCTTTGGATTTGTAATCAAAAAATGAATCGGGAAAATCGTTAGCATCTAATTTAGCATTTGCGGTGCTTTCATCATCAGCTTTCTCAGCCTTCATCGTTGCAAAATTTGTATTCCATAGCGTGGTGCCATCAAATACACCTTGCATCAATTCCTGTCCCTGAATTGTGATTTTAGTATACTGTCTCCCATCTCTTAACTGAACAATCTCAATCGGAATTTCAATGCCCCCTTGATTCACTTTGGCACTGATCTTAATTCCTTTTAAATTTTTCCAGTTGTCCATTCCCCCGGTATTCTCGAAGTAGTTGTTAATAATTTCATCTACCCCTTGGGCCCTTAAAAGACCCCCTGAAGCGAATAGCGCTATAACAAGTGCTATGGTAACTTTTTTCATAATAATAACTGTTTTTGGTTGAGTTAATACAATAGTACTAAGGATGTAAGTAATTACAATAAAAGGTGTCCGTGATATCCGAAAATGAACATCGCCTATCAATTCGGAATACGATAACTAAATTGATTAGTTACACCATTATCTTATGAATTACAGAAAATGAAAGATTTTTGGCAAAAGATCCAATTCGAAAGAGTTAAAGTAAATCCAACAAGCCTTTGAAAAAACCCTGTCTCATTTGGCCCGTTTCCATTCTGCTTTTTTCATAAAAGATTTCAAGATCTTTAAGCTCTCCCCTGTCCAACCACACTCCATGTCCATTCACACAGGAATCAATCATAACCTGCGAACCATAGCCATAATCCCTCCTTTCCAATTCGCGGTCGCAAACAGGGCAATTAATGGCAGGGGCATTTTTAGACTTGGCCATTAAAACGGACTTTCCTACGTAGTCAGGAATTTTGCCTAATTCTGATTTGTAATCATTTATCTGAATGTCCTGAATCTCTCGAAGTTCTTCTTTATCAAGCCACACTCCGTCACATGTAGGACATAAATCTACCTCTAAGGACTCTTCATAAATTTTTGGCACCAACTGGCTTTGATCAACTGGACATTTCATATCAATACTTATAATTTGGTATTAATTTAGTAAAATTAGGTATTAATCAAATCTACCTATACCCCTAAAACATGAAAACCTTTATCCAACTCACGGTATCCTTCACCAAGGATCAGACAAGGTCTGAATTAATCAATGCATCCAAAATTTACAGAATTATTGAGAGAGGAACAGGCTGTTTGATTTGCTTTAACTCAAGTGGATCGGATAATATTGAAGTAACGGAATCAAAAGCTGAGATTGAAAAGTTGCTCAGCTAGTTCTTCTCTATACTCTCCAGTATTTTATCCACATCAAATGCACCCTGTAAGTTGCTATCATGGTAATTTATTTCAACCCTTAGCGCTTTTAAACCTGTAATACCCTGAAGATTCTCTACCTCCAATATTTCGCTTGAATTCTTTTTCAGATAACCCTTATCCTCAAGATACTTGATGTACTTGGTATAAGTCAATTCATCATACTCGCTAGAATAGATAATTGCAATTTTTCCCGGAGCGGTTACTCTTTCCTTTGTTCCCTTAATATTTGCCTTATCTATACGTTTCTTCACAATTTCATATCGGGCATTGTAAGCACCCTCAACGTCAAACCGTTTTTCATCTATCCTGAAGTGTACAGCCAATGGAGTATTGTAAACCAAAATCAATGAAGCTATTTCTATATCTGAATTAAGCTCCTTTTTAAGTTCAACAAACTTTTGCTCCAATTCACACGTAGTCATCAATTGCCACAACTGAAGGTTTTGTAAGTAAACTGGTTCGAACTCTAAGTTTTTAGAAATAGACTGCCCTACGTAAATATTGTACTCCACGCCATCCGTTTTATACCTCTCAAAATAGTGTGGAAACATTCGCTGTGCCTCTATTTGTTTCTCGTCCAAAAGCGAAGCCAATGTTTGGTTAATCGTATTTACACTTTGATCGTATTTTTTTCGTTGATTATAAATAGAACTTGACTCAGCGTGCAACCGCTTCTGATAACTTTCAACCAGCGGTGAGGTTGCTTGATCTTTCCTTTTTAATTGCCCTAGTACAGGGTGAATTTCAGATTCCAAAAAGCTGATCACTCTTGTTTCACTTCCAGAGTGTAATTCATCATCCAATTCTCTCAAGAATTCATCAATACGCGTAATTAACTGCTCATAAATTGGCATGCTTGTTTTTTGCAATGCTGACTTCAATATATCCGAGGTCAAGCCAAGTTGTTCGATTAAATCTGCGCGAACGGCCAAATTCCTTTTCTCTGACGAACCTCGTATATCAAGTTGTCCATAAATCGGGTATACATTTCTAAAAACAATATCGTTAAAAACAGGACGCTCCCCATTTTCTTGAGGCGCCATAAATTTGTTGGCCTCTTCCTCAAAGCGCCATTTTACTGAAGGGTGAATAGTGGTGCATTCTTGTTGAATAATTGCCTCGCGTCTGTTTTGATCTTCTCTTTTGAATCTGCTTATAGCAATTCCTAGAATTGGCATTACCGCATCCAGCTTCTGAAGAGAAGCACCATTTAAATCATATTTCCTGTGTGATGCGAGTTCAATAAATCCCAAAAATTCATTATCATGGTTGATAGGTGCCAATATGTAGCTTCGAACGCCTCTATCATTTAACAGGTTGGATACTTCACTTTTTGATAAGGCATTGAACCTTTCTACATCAGAAATAATAAGCGGCCTCTTCTGATCTATCAATAAATCATAACTGTACGAACACAAATTCCCATTGCATGAAAGTCGCTCTTTGTCATTTAACAAAATACTTCCCATCCCTTCCTTTTGATGAGACAGAAAAGAATCATTTTCATAAGTAAGAAATCCTATTTCCAAGTCCTTTATACCAAAAAGATTGCGCAAACCGCTGAGTACATTTTTCTGAGCATCACCGGTGGCACTTAAAAGATTCGATGTAATGGCCGACAACGCGTCATCAATGGTCACATCCATCAAATTCGTTACCCCTACCCCTCTCATGGTCCAACTGTCTGGCGGAAACTTCTTTTTCCACAATTCGATATTGTCAAAGTTATCTAACAATTCTAAATAGTCCTCCAAGGTAATATCAAGGGCTTTATTCGTTGGCAAAATTTCCAACAAGTCCCCATTCATCGCAAGCCGGTAAGTGCGGGTTGTGTTCAGTTTTTTATTGGGAATATCTACTAAAGTAGGAGCACCCATAGGAACTGCATACTTATAATAGCCACCCAAAATGGCGGCACATCCAAAGATATAAAGCTGGTCTTCCGTATAATCGTTTAATTCAAAACTAAAATCTTCCTCAGAAGCCTCAAGTATATTTCTAAATCGTGTACTGCAATAAAAAGGTTTAAATTCAAAAGGAGGCATGATCCCTTTTATTTCATTAGTTAGCAATACTTCAGGAAAAAGTATGCGACATAGTCTTTGAATAATTTCTTGCTTGGGATTAAAATCATCACTGCTTATGCCCTCCCTCAATTCAGGGAAATTTTCACAATCTTTCAAGAGCACCCGGGCGAATTGAGCCACATTAGCATCCGCGTCCTGCGACAATTTCTCCAAAGATTCAAATACCTTGAAGAAGCTAACCTGTGTAATTGCTGGAAATGGTACTTTTTTGCCTTTAATGTACATAATGGAAGGTAATTATTGGTTAAACCAATCCTTTCTATTGTTTAGTTCCAAATGAGAACGAATAAGCCTTTCAGGGTAAGACGTATTTTTTTCCCTTTTAATCTAACAGTTTTCGGAATTCTTCTAGGGCAGACGCATTTCCAATAACCGTCACCAGATCACCAAGAAGAAGATGGGTGTTACCATGGGGAATGAAAATTTCTCCAGCACGCTTCACCACAATAAGTGACCCTGACTGAGGGAATGGAATATCTTTCACGAATTTCCTATCAATATTCGCACTCCTAACTGCGATTTCCTCTACACTGTAGACGCCAAAACTATCAGCCAATGCATGAGTGGTTGTAGGTCGCATAATCTCGCTCTCAATCCTACTTGCTACAATCTCATAGGCATTCACTATCTGCATTTCGCTAAGTGATGCATTGCTACTAAAAAAGGATGGCTTAGTAGTAACTGTTATTACTTTGCTGTGTCCCAATTCGCTTTTAAGAAGGGAGGCAATTTTTAAATTCTTGGTATCGGATTGAGTAAGCAGCACAACAGTATCTACCGGTCGAATATTCAAAGATCTGTATACATCCACATTCAAGTCATTCACATGAATGGATGCTATACCTAAGGCTTGCAGTTCCGACCAATGGTCATCTTGAGATTCAATCACCAGGTAAGGGGTCTTATGCAAGTCCAGTCGCTTCGCCAGTTCAAGTCCAGCTTTTCCGCCTCCCACAATGTATATACTATAGTAACTATCCTCACCAATGTTCAAAAGCTTATATAGCAATGGAGAAAGTATACTTGTGAGAATGGCTGTTACAACAATGCCCGCATTAATGGCAGGCGTTATTAAGCCAAGCCCCATACCAATTTGTGCAGTGGCAATTGTTAATCCCATCCTAGATGTCAACAAAAAGCCAGACGATAGTGACCTTTTCCAGCCAAATAGCTTAAGCATAAAAACGGAAGGAATCAACTGAATTAGGTAAAGGGCACCTAAGAGCGTTAAAATAAAACCGAAACTACTTCCAAAATCCTTCAGCGAATTCATATCAAGGTTTACTCCTACCATGATAAAAAATATAGGAATGAAAAAACCATAGCTCATTCCATCCAACTTAAATAAGAGGGCGGATCGATCCTTAATGAAAAATATTGATAACAGAGTACCTGAAAAAAAAGCGCCTAATGCAGGTTCTGAATTGATAGCACTAGCAACTACTACAAAAAGTAAGAGCACTGCAATGGCTCCACGAATTCTAATCTGAGAAGCAGCATGTTCTAATTTATATAAGAGCCTTTGGAATAAGCTTACCTTAACGAGGACAGTACCTATTTTATAAGCAATAAAGAAAAGAATGAAAATGATAAGAAATAGCAGGAGTTCAAACCTAAATCCATTGTTCCGATAGAAGCCAGAGTATATCGCTATCATTAAAATAGTCATGATAGTTGCAATTGCTCCTTCAAGCAACATGATCTGCCCGAATTTTCGATCAATTTCTCCGTCATTTTTAATAATAGGAACGATGATACTTAGGGCCACAGAGGGTAGCAGAATTATCAGAAAAATTTTATCCATGCCATCAAAAAATGGCAAGCCATAAACCACCAGAGCGGAGAGTATAAGACTTCCAAAATAAATAAGGAATGCAACTAGAAAAGTATTACTGACAACATCTATCGCTTTTAAGCGGCCACGCGGAAAAGATGAAACTATTTTTTGAATATCTAACGCAAGGCCGCTAAGGAAAATCAGAAGAAGAAAGCCAATGTCGGAGAGAAAATTAAGTGAGATCTCCTCCCCTGTTACAAGATTGAGGACGAATGGTCCAATCATTACGCCCATTACAATCTCAACAATAACCGAAGGGACTTTGGATATCTCCAACCAGGAAAGTGTCATAGGCACCAGCCAGGCCACGACAATTATTATAAATAAGGGTAAGTACTCTTGCACGATGTATAAAGGTTATGCGAAGGTACAACCTTTCTTCACAACTGAGCTTACCTTGTCAACCCCAACTTTTTAAATTTCGAACTGCAAGAAAACCAATCCATACCCCCGTCACTAAAGAAAGTCCTGCTAGAACATCAAACCACAATGGGTCTTTAGTAATACCCGATGATATCAAATAAGTCATTTCTATACTTATGATAATTGAGATGAATACATGGGGCCAATAATTTCCTTTCCCACCAGCATATGCCGCAATAATTCCCGCCAGTATTGCTGCCAACACCGTTAAAAGACCACCTGACAAAAGATCTAAAGTTGGTGATGTATTGTAGCTTATTCCATTATAAATCACTTCCTGCGCCAAGGTTGTTAATAGTATCAAGGCGATCTCCCCAAGCACAATGCCTCGTAAAGTTTTAGCAAACCTACTCCACAGGCTAGTCATATTTCAATATTTTGACGGGGTTAGTTAATGCCACTTTTATAGTTTCTACGCTAATGGTAAGCATTGCAATAAATAACACAATAGCTATTGGCAATAAGTACATCCACCATACAATGTCATTTTGAAAGGCGAATTGACTTTGCCAGTTATCCACGGCTATATAAGCAATTGGAATAGCAACCAATCCAGCAATTAAAACCAGCTTACTGAAATCCGAAAGCAATAACATGACTATGCCCTTTACAGAGGAGCCCAAAACTTTTCTAATTCCAATTTCCTTGGTGCGCTTCATCGTAACAAAGGAGGCCAACCCATACAGTCCAAGGCAAGCAATGAAGACAGCTAAAAGAGAAAAAGCAGTAAATATTTTTTCAAACTGGAGATCAGATTTGTATTGCGCATCGAAGGATGAATCCAAAAAGAAATATTCAAAGGGATTGTCAGGATAAACTGATTTCCAGTTGGATTCGATGTTGGCCAATGAACGTTCCAATTGTTCTGTCCCACTTGGGATACGGATCGTATAATATTCCTTGGATCCATCTCCAATAGGGTACAATAGAAGAGGATCAATGGCGGTCTTTAGCGAATAGTGATGATAATTTTTGATGACACCAATTACGTCTATAGGCCTACCCCTAAATGTTATCCTGGCATTAATCGCTTCTTCGGGAGAACTAAAACCCAAAAGTGATGAAGCGCTTTCATTGATAACCATCACAGAAAAAGCAACTGTATCTACACTTGCCTGAAAATTTCGCCCAGCCAAAAGCTCTATTTGATATGTTTCCATATATCTCTCGTCAACCCCCATCACATTGAAAGCGTTATTCTTCCCATCCTGAGCACCTTGCCGCACAATGCCTGAAATTCTGCTTGTCCAGATTCCAGGCACGCTACTTGAAACGCTTGCTTGAATAGCGGCTCCACTTTCTATTGTCTGTAGAATAAATGGGTCTTGAGTGGTGCCAGATTGCTGAATAACGTTTACCCTTGGCCCTTTGACCACCAATAGGTTATCAATTTCCATACCCAGAGGCTGATCGCGCATGAATTGTATCTGGCTGTAGATAGCATAGGCTGCTATCATAAGGCTAATGGAAGTAGTAAATTGAAACAAGACCAACAACCTTCTTAAGAACTGACCACTCACATTATAACTCAGCTTCCCCCGCAAAACTGCTATTGGCTGGAAAGAGGATAACACAAATGCTGGGTACAGTGAGGAAAGCAAAGCCCCCATTAAAAATACTATTCCTAGTCCACTCCAAAACATGAAGCCACTGTAGATGGTAAGGTCAATGGCTATGCCTGCATAACTAAAAAGAAGCAGCATAAACATTTTTACCAGAGCCACCGCCAAAAGCAAAGCCAAAACATTGACGGCCATTGCTTCCGCCAGAAACTGCTTCACCAAGCCCATTCGTTTTGAGCCAAGCGCTTTACGGATACCTACTTCTTTGGCCCTGTCCAATGATCGTGCTGTTGAGAGATTGATATAATTGGCGTAAGCAATCACTAGTGTCAGTAGCGCAACGCCTAATAAAAGAAAAACCAATTGTGCATTTCCATTCGGTTCGATCTCATACTCCAGGTTAGAGTAAAGGTGAATATCTTCCAATGGTTGTAGTGAAAGGCTATAGATAGTCTCATCTCGCTGCGGAATATATTTGGTTACGAACCCTGGCAGCTTTTTCTCAAAATCAACTGGATCAGCTCCATTTTGCAATCGAACATAATTCATGTAGAATGGCCAATTCCATTCATTTTCTCTCACGTCAGGTAGATTTTCATAACTAGACATGGAGACCACCATTTGTGGCTTGAGATGAGAATTGGCGGGTGGGTCTTTGAAGACACCTGTTACCATTAAGGTGAGGTCATTGAATTCTTCTGATAACTTAATCAGCTTTCCAATGGGGTCATTGTTGTCAAAGTATTTAAGAACAGTTGATTCGGAAAGGGCAACAGAATTGACAGATTGCAATACATCAGATGCATTGCCTTTAATTAATCCATAAGAAAAGAATTGGAAAAAATTGGCATCAGCATATAACACTGCCTCCTGTTCAAACTTTCTGTCTTCATAAGATACAACCGCATGTCGATCCAGAAAATAAAGTCGGTTGTAGTCAGCTACCTCCGGGTACTCTTCTTTTATACGCTGTGCAACAGGAAGGAATGTTGTAGCGGTATGAAAAGATTCCCCTCCATCACGAATAGTGTTGTTGGTGATGCGGTAAACAGAAGTGGAATGAGGATGAAAGCGATCAAAACTTAATTCGTAGTTGACATATTGAAGAATAATAAAACAAGCAGCCATTCCCAGACTAAGCCCTAGAATGTTGATACCCGAAAATACTTTGTGTTTTAAAATATTTCTAATTGTCAGCTTGATATAAGAACGAATCATTGTTACTGAATTTAAAAATGATGTTGCCTCTTCATTCAACTCGAGCAGGCCGTCCTTTTTAAATGGCTGCACAGCTTCAAGGTATGCATCCATAAAGGTCATCCCCTTCTCCATTTTTTGCTCTACTTCGCAGCAGATATGATCTACAAGGTCTTCGCGTAAATCGTCAAACAAAATACCCTTATCACGGAGATCTTGTTCAATAAAATCAATTTGTGAATTTTTAAGCTTCACCTCCAGAAATTTTTGGTAACAACAACCTTCTCATTGTGCCAATAAACCTTTCAAACTCCTCGACCTTGAACTTGGCTTCAGAGTTACCCGTCTTGGTCAAAGAATAGTATCGCCTTACCCGCTTGCCTATCGCTTCTTTCTCCATCTTCACAAGTCCCTCTTCTGCCATCTTGTGTAATATAGGATAGAGCGAACCTTCAGGAAGTTGAATTTCACCTTCCGTTTGTTCTTTCACCATTTGGCTAATCTCATAGCCATACATGCGCTTATGCTCCTTGAGTAATTTAAGAATAATGGTTTGAAAAGTGCCTTTCAAAAGCTGAGATGGATACATGATAATTCACCAAGTTATGCGATATATCGGTATACGATGTATTGTGCAAGAAGGTTACAATCGTGAAATCCATTCAACCCGTATTAATTACATTGTCAGGAGCTATATTGTCCTTTTAACTTACCTCTTCTTAACTTACCTCTTCGCATCTTATGGAAATCAATAAGCCTCAGTATACGTCTGGTTTTACCACCATACTCACTATGGTAGGTGTTGCTGTAGGACTGGGCAACGTATGGCGATTTCCGTACATGATGGGTAGCTATGGAGGCAGTGCTTTTCTCGCGATCTATCTGCTGTTTACATTGCTGTTTGCCTTTCCTGCATTAATGGCTGAAATGGCATTGGGCAGAATGAGTGGTAAAGGAACCCTGGATGCATTCCGTACCGTCTTTGGAAAAGGTGCAGGCTCGGCCACTGGCTATCTTTTGCTTACAGTAATCACTATTGCAGGATCATATTATGCAGTAGTGGTAGCCAACGTCTTTTTCACAACCGGCTATTCAGTTATACACGGTTTTAACACCAACGGTAACCAACATTTCCAAAGTTTCCTCTCCAAAAGTCTCCTTCAGTATAGCATTACTATTGTTATGATAATCAGTAGTTTATACATCATTCACAAAGGTCTGGTAAAAGGAATAGAATGGTTGAGTAAAATCATTATGCCGTTTTTCGTTTTGTCGCTACTCTACATGATCTATCATGCGCTCACCCTACCCGGAGCGCTGGATAAGTTTATTATATTTCTTAAGCCTGACATTGCGGCACTCAATTCAACACAGGTCTTTGCAGCACTGGGACAAGCGTTCTTTTCTGTGGGCCTTGGAGGTACTTTCGTACTCGTTTACGCTGGCTTTATGAATGAGAAAGAGAGTATTCCTAAGATGGCCTTGTTAACAGGCCTTGGTGACGTTGGTGCATCATTGCTGGTCAGCTTATTTCTAGTTCCCTCCATCCTCGTTTTTGGTTTAGATATGGCTTCGGGCCCCGGGCTAATCTTCAATACATTTCCACAATTATTCGGTACAATGCCTGGAGGCCGATGGATTGGATCACTCTTCTTGATAGCGCTTTCGCTTGTAGCATTTTTATCACTCATAGCTGCTTATCAGGTACCCTTCGTAAGTGTGCGAAATGAAAAACCCCTCCTTAACCAAAAGCGAATACTTATTGCTATTGGATCAATCCAAGCGCTGCTTGCGCTGCCTAGCGCTTTCTTTCCAGAGCTCATTGGTATATTGGATTTGATTTTCGGATCGGGGATGCAGGTATTAGGTAGTGTGCTTTGCATTCTTGGCCTCACTTGGAGCCTAAAAAAAGCTACGGTGCTTCACAGCCTATTTTCTTCGCAAGGAAAAAACAAAATCAACTCTTTCATTTACTTCTGGATAAAGTGGGTAATTCCAATAGCACTGTTGGCAGTGCTTCTGGGCTACATCTATGATAGTATTTGATTAAATTAGTTTACTTAAACCAACATCATTCACCATGAAGGATTTCAAGAAGAAAGAAGATAACATCCAAATGAATGCGGTGGAAGACCACGATGGCATCGTTACCATTAGAGGTGGTGGCGCCAAACGTGATTGGAACGGCATTCACTATAAACAAGGCATGTCGCAGAAAAATGTTGGATCAGAAAAACTATCTGTGAATATTGCCACCATCCCTCCTGGTGGAGTAGCTTACGCCCACATCCACGATGGTTTTGAAGTGATGCTCTATATTCTGGAAGGCAACGTACGGCATGAATTTGGCGACAAGCTCAAAAAGACTTTAGAAAATACAGCAGGTGATTTTATTTTTATCAAATCAGGTGTTCCTCATGAAGTATTCAACATGAGTGACTCAGAACCTGTTGTTGCATTTGTTTCCAGATCTGCTGCCAACGAATGGGATAATATCGTTCCTTATGATAGAGAAACAGGACTTGTTGTAAAACCAAAGGATTGATAGTACTACAAGTCTTGTTTACGTTTACCGTTTAGAATTGACTCGGACCTTGTGCTGCTGGCAATGGTTTACGAGGCAACTTCTCCTGACGTTGTGCAGTATTATAAACGAATGTAGCCACAATGACTGCCATCTGCTTTAAATCATCTATCATCAACCTTTCATAAGTATCAACATTGGTATGATGTGTTCTTGTATTATACTCGACTGGATCCTGAATAAATTGAAATCCGGGTATACCCACTGCATCAAAAGCAAGGTGATCTGTTCCTCCTGTATCCTGAATTGTAACAGTTGTATTGTCGATCATATCTGAGAAGGGAGTAAACCATTTTTCAAAGATTGGACGTACGGCATCATTGCCTTGCAAATAAATACCTCGAATCCTACCCGTTCCGTTATCAATATTAAAGTAGCCAGATACTTTGCTATGGTCTCCCTTCAATTTCATATCAGCTGGATCAGCAAAATGATTCTTTACATAATTTCTTGAACCATGAAGTCCTTGCTCTTCTCCTGACCATAGGGCTATACGAATTGTCCTTCTTGGCTTTAGATCTGCTGCCAGTAAAATTCTTACCGCTTCCATCATGACAATACAACCTGCTGCGTTATCTGTGGCTCCAGTCCCTGAATGCCATGAGTCGAGATGACCACCTAGCATTACCAACTCTGCCTTTAGGTCCTTGTCCGTACCCGGTATTTCTCCTATTACGTTATAAGATGCAGGATCAGCTGTAAAGGAAGTTTTAATATCAGCTTCCACTTTTACTGGAATACCTTTCTCAATTAATCGGGCCATCAGGTCGGCATGTTCAGGAGCCGTTTCAACTTCAGCAATAGCAGTAGTGGCATCTACACTGTATGAAGCACCATTACTGGTAAAGTAAGTTCCATGCTTTCCATTTCTGCCTCTGATCACAAGCTGTGCTTTCTCATTTTTCAAAAACTCATCCACCTTGCGGCTGAATGCCCTGCGTGCTAAATATTGAGCAATCATCTCCGGTGTATACCTGCTTGAAGAGCCAATGGGTTGTTTAGCTAGTTCTGTCAGTTCCTCATCAGTCATCCGCGAAGCATCTGCCTCGAATGTAGGGTTGGTGCTGGCTCCGGATTTAACCAATACAATCTTACCTCCTATTTTACCTTCAAACTTTTTAAAGTCTTCTTCCGTTTCGATGGCCAATAATGTCACATCTCCTGAGATGGGACCATTCGTTCCACCTGTCCATGCCTTAGGCGTTCCGCTGATCCCAAAGTAATAAGGGGCTGTCATAGCCACGTAACTTTTGTCAATTTGCCATCCTTTCCCAAAGTCACCCCACTTTTCCTGTGTTGCATTTTTCAATCCCCATTCCGTCAATTGCTTTACTGCCCAATCTGCCGCGCGCTTGTATCCTGCGGAATTGGTAAGCCTAGGACCAGAGGCATCAGTAAGATGAAAAGCAATTTCTGTTACTTTAGAATTATTAAGTCCCTCCTCTTTGATGCGGTGAACTGTATTCAAATCTACATCCTGTGCAAATGCAAAAGATAGCCCGAACGACAAGAGGATAAATGCAAATGTGTTTTTCATATTTTAGCTAGGTTATTCAATTATTCAATGTAGGCATTACTTGGTATGCTATCACATAATTATTGATAATTAGAGATAAAAGCAATCAAACCCTATTGATCAAAAGGGTATCCTGTACCATATTGCAGCTATGAAAATATTCATGCCTTTGTTATTCATTTTTCTTCACTTTTCATCCCTCGCACAAGAAAGTAACAGGATTGTAAAAGTCCTTTCTTTTAATATCCTTCATGGTGCCACCACCAAAGGTGATTTTGACTTGGATGCGATTGCAAAGGTAATCATCGAGGCAGAGCCTGATTTTGTGGCACTTCAAGAAGTAGATTACAAAACAAAAAGAGCAAAAGGATATGACCTGGTTACCGAACTGGGATGGAGAGCCAAACTAGCTCCATTGTTTGCTAGAGCTATGCCCTATGATGGAGGAGAATATGGCGAAGGTGTGTTGTCCAGATACTCTTTTCTTCAAACGCGGAATGTTCCTCTTCCCTATTCTCTTGGCAACGAACCTCGCGCAGCATTGGAAATCATTACCATTTTGCCGTCTGGAGATACCATCGCTTTTATAGGTACTCACCTGGATCATTTAAAAGAGGACACTGATCGTATTCAACAGGCCAAGGCCATCAACAAAGCATTTTCAAGCAACCGCTACCCCACCATTCTTGCAGGAGATTTAAACGGAGAGCCAGGAAGTGCACCCATCGCTATATTGGAACAAATGTGGATGCCTTCGTACGACAAAATAAATCCAGCATTCACTTTCCCTTCAGACAATCCCATTAAGAAAATTGACTATGTGATGTTCTATCCCAAAAACAAATGGAGAGTCCTAAATAAAGAAGTCATTGCCGATGCCATTGCTTCAGACCATTGTGCTTATTTGGTTACGTTGGAGCTTCTAAAGTGAATTGGTGTAAGGTTGATTTAGTCTATATTAACTTTTTCTATAACTTGTAATTCATGCAAAGGATTTTAATTCTTCTTCTCCTCTATCCTTTGTATCTGTCCGGTCAACACTCTCAGCCTGATACGATCAAAGCATATGTTGCAGATCAGATAGAATTTGATGGAAAGCTTAATGAACCCGCTTGGAGTCAGGCATTACACATCAGCAATTTCACACAACGCGAACTTAGTTTTGGGCAACCAGCTACGGAGCACACTGAAGTAGCTGTAGTTTATACCAAATTGGCATTGTACATCGGAGTGTGGGCCTATCAAAAGGATCCAAAATCCATAGTGGCTAAATTTCTTCAGCGCGATTTCGACTTTGACACCGATGACAATTTTAAAGTAATCCTAAGTCCATTTAACGACAGACGCAATGGTTATGAATTTGTAATCAATCCACTAGGAGCACGTGCCGATTTGCTGGTGTCGGGTAATGAGAGTAGTAATATAGATTGGAACGGAGTTTGGGACGCTAAAACTACCATCAATGATGAAGGTTGGTTTGCCGAAATCATTATCCCCTTCACCTCTTTAAAATTTAAGAAGAATGACCAGCACATTTGGGCCATCAACTTTGAAAGAAATATCAGGTCAAAAAATGAGCAAGCACGCTGGCAGGGATGGTCGCGTGACTTCAATTTTGAAAGTATCGTTAATGCAGGTACACTGAGTGGCATACAAGATATTGGTTATTCGAAACGTTTCGAATTCAAACCTTATGGCCTCAGCGGGTACGATGATACTAAACAAACAAGTGCTGACTATACCAATAAATTAGGAGCAGACCTCAATGTAAACATTACCCCTACCCTAAAATTAAACCTTACGACCAATACAGACTTTGCCCAGGTAGAAGCTGACCGTATTCCAGTCAATCTTACCAGGTTTAGTGTTTTCTATCCAGAAAAAAGGGAGTTCTTCTTAGAGGGTTCTCAAAATTATGAATTTGCTTTTGGTAACAACAACAGTGCATTTTATACACGCACGATTGGACTTGAAAATAGGCAGACCGTTCCCGTAATTGCAGGCCTCAGACTATTTGGAAAAGAAGGAAGAAGTAATATCGGCTTTCTCTCAATTCAGTCAGCCAGCAAGGATACTGTGCCTTCCATTAACCATACCGTTCTGCGTTACCGGCACGATATGGGTAAACAATCAAATCTTGGGTTTATAACCACCTCTAAAATCAGCTCAGATAGAAGCAACCAGGTGACAGGCGCAGATGCTACTTACAATACTTCCGAGTTTCTCAAAAACAAAAATCTTATTGTTTATGCTAATTTCGCACAAAGTTTTACATCGTACAAAGTTGAATCTGTACAAAATCCTGATGGCAACGGTTACGCCTATAGGGTCTTTGTAGACTATCCCAATGATGCCATGGATATCTTTGCTTCCATTGGCGAAGTAACTTCTGACTTCAATGCAGAATCTGGATTTGTGAATAGGGATAACTACAGGCAATACCGATTTAATTTTCGATTAACGCCACGGTGGCTTACCGCCTATGGTATTCGTAAAATGAATTTAAAACCTTGGGGTATTGATTATTATGAAACACTAAACACCGGACAGCTGGAGTCATTCTTTAACGAGAGCAGACCAGTCGGTTTCTTTTTCAAGAGTGGCGAGTTTTTTGAATACAACCTCATTCAGCAATACGATCGCCCTGATGATGCTTTTGATTTAACAAGTACTATCACCATACCTTCCGGGAAGTATTGGATGTACAGGCAGCAATTTCAGTTTGGTACTTTTCAGGGGCGCAGGCTCTGGTCCACCTATAAGTATGCCTGGGGTGGATACTATACAGGGCACATCAAAACCTTTGATACAGAAGTGGGTATTAATCTTGGAAGACATCTTAATTTAAGTACGCTTTATACCTTCAATAGTATCCGCTTACCTGAAGGCAGTGTTGATACGAACGAATTAGCTCAATTTATCAACTATGCATTTACCACCAAACTGTCACTTTCCTATTTTATCCAATGGAACTCTGTAGAAGATTATCTTGCCGGAAATTTTCGTCTGCATTGGATTCCAAAAGTGGGTACGGATTTCTTCTTCGTACTTAATCAGAGTTACAATGACACAAAAAACCTAAATCTTCGCACACCCAACACCAATACCGGGGTAGCCAAACTGGTATGGAGAATTGTCTTTTAGTAAGAGTTCACCCTATTTTCCTATCTTTATTGTAAATGCGCAGTATTGTTTTCATATCCATTCAACACTCCATAATAAAACTATTATCCAGTGCGATAATAATCCTTGGTTTATTTTCATTAGCTCCAATTGCAAATACCAACCTTGCTGCTCCTGCAGGAAACCAAACGGAACAATTAATTACCAAGGGAGTTGAAAAAACTTCTTGCTTTTATTCAATCAGTACCAAACCCCTTTATAGAGCGATAGACACTATTTATAAAGCCAGACTAAAGGCTTACAACGGTTCGATCGCTGTTCAATACCTGAGTAACAAAGTGAATGTATTTTCACTAGATCAAAGAATTACGCTTAAGCATTTTATATATAGCAATTCTGATCAAGAAGACTATTTCCTCAACAGCGTGTAGCCTCCCTCTCGTGTTGGATAATTTAGACAACACTCCAAAAACTTTTTAATAAAAAAATGTCATCGCATGATGGCATCCATTTTCATAGCAATGAAAAAATTAAAGAAAGCCTTGCGCCTACTGGCAATGGTGCTATTCATGATACTCGCTTCATTTGGTTTAGGTCTTACAGGTGCAATTCTACCAGGCAGCAGAGAAAGGTATATGAACAGCGATATAAAAACCGAACAAGTAGATAAGCGCGAAGAAAGTGAAGAACAAGATGACGAAGTGAAATCATAAACCAGTGCGAGATGGACTCGCACCGGTCATGTTTCCTTATTTAGAAATTATTTTAATGGTTGTAAACTGATCTGGCATAAGGTATTTATTCGCTGCGTCCTTTACATCTGCTTTTGACACAGCTCGAATACGTTCCGGGTAGGCAGACAACCTTTCAAAAGATTGGTATTTATTAAACTCTTCCGCCAATGTAGCAGCTGTTTTGTGGCTGTTTTGAAATTTTTCTTCAAACACTCCATCAGCCAGAGCACCTTGTGCTACCATCAACTCCTCATCACTCACATCCTTATTTCTAATTTTGTTCGCCTCCAACAGAACTATTTCTTCTAATTGACCTAATACTTCTGGTCGGCCATAAGTTCTAAAATCATAACTACCAGGGCCATATTGCTTAAAAGTAAGGAATCCACTTGCATCGTTGGTCAATCCTCTAAGATCCCTAGTTTCTCTAAAAAGTCGTGTATCAAAGTGACCACCACCCAATATATAGTTCATCACCTCTAATGCAGGAATTTCTTCCTCACTCAGTACAGGCAATGCATGGCCAGCCACATACCATGACTGCAATTTATCAGCAGTGTACTCTTCAGTTTGTTTTTTAGGACTAATGGCTGGCGCCATTTCAATCGTTGGTCGCTCTTCACCTGACCAACTACCAAGCCCATCCTTCAATAATTGTTCTACAGCCGAACGATCAAAATCCCCTCCTACTCCTATTGTTATATTGGAAGGAGTAAAATATTTTTTATAATAACTAGAAACATCTCCAACGGAAACTGAATTGGCTTGAACAGCAGATACTCCGGTAGCATAGGAATGTCCTTCATATACATGCATATTGAACAAGCCAACAGCCATGTTCAGATTGCCATCATAAGCACTTCTTCCATTTATAGCATTCAGCACTCCACCTCCTTTGTATGAGACTACCATCTGACTTGTGATACAAGGACTTTGTAAGATACCCGACAATGCTGTTACTGCCCATGCAACATCTTCACTCGCTACGTTCAAAGAAACGGCTGTTCCTTCCTGATCCATACTCACACTATACTGAGCAGCTAAATCTCCTACTTCCTCCTTAAAGTTTTTGTTAACGCTACTACATCCGCTCTTCAAAATGGAAGCCAGCGTTTCAGCAACTCCTGGCTTATTATCAAAGGCAGTTCCAGCAACTACGTAAGCTGTTACGGTAACCAAAGGCACTTCTTTTCCAGTAACCAAAAATGCAGTAAGTCCGTTGTCAAGGGTCACCTTGTAATCATCAGGGTTAGGCATTTTAAAATTCGATGCTTCCAATCCCATTTCTGTTGGGTGCTGATAGTCCAGACCCTGCTCATTTTTATTACCCGATTGACAACTCGCCAATAGGACAACAATAAAAAGAGATAATATTCTATATATATTTTTCATGATTAAATGCTTTTAAGGACTAAGGCTTTTTTACAATTCCAATCGTCCTGTTGTTGTCTATAAAGTAAGTAGAAGCTACCCGCTTCACATCTGCCGCAGAAGCAGATTCACGTGCCTTCATATATCCTTCCAAAGTCTTCCATGAGTCCATCACCTCAAAATGTCCAACTGCAAAATTTAAACTGCTGGCATCCAATTTTGTACGTAACCATTCATTACGCAATTTCTTTTTCGCTATTGCCAATTCATTATCTAATAAGGAAGACTTTAACTCATCAATTGTTTTTAGCAAAACGGATTCTGCTTTTGCTAAATCTGATTCTTTACCTAATCCAATTTCAAAATTGACTGATCCTGGCACGCCAAACATAGAAGTATGCACTACCCGCGTATTTACACTTACACTCCCTGCAATACCGTTGGCACTCAAGTTCTTTTCTAACTTACGTTGTGCCACTTCCATAATCACATCAACAAAGGGACGATCCTCATGTCCTACACCTGGAATTAAAAACCGAGCTTCAACGCCAGGTCTTAATTTTTCACTTCTATAAACCAATCTTTTATCTCCATTGGGAACGGGTTCAATGGCTTGGGTCTCCGATGGTTCAGGCTTACGCTCTAATCGAGCAAAATGCTTTTCAGTCAGGGCCACCATGTCATCAAACTTCACACCACCGATTAAGATGATGGTCGTATTGTTAGGCACGAAGTATCTTTCATAAAGGTCTTTCTCGTAATGCCTGGTGTATTGGTAAAAGTCGGTTAGGTAACCTTCCGGCCAAAACACCGGATGCACCACACCCACTATTGCACTCATTTGTTCGTAGTACGGTGTACTCAATCGATTGAGATCTCCCAACCGTTGCTCTACCAAAATCATTCGCTCTTCATCAAAGCCACGGAAGATGGTATTGGTCATACGATCGGATTCCATTCTAAGAAACAACTCTGCCCGATTGGCTGGCAAGTTGATATCAAACTTCATGTACTCTTGTTCAGTCGTAGCCGTTAGCCCAGTTCCACCATAGGCCTGATACCATCTCATGGTGGTACCCATATCCCTTAGCTTATTGATCTCTAAATCAATGCCCGCTATCTTTTGTCGTAATTCATCAATCTTAGGTGTCGTGGCCGTCCATTTATCACCGTGAAATACACCACGTTCACGAAGTGTATTGCGTTCTTTGTTCAACTCGGCTATCAATTCAGCTTCAGCGGCATAGAGCTCTTCTATCAGTTTTGATTCCGCCTGCCAGTCTGATGTTCCTAATGTTTTAGTTCCTTTAAACATCAAGTGCTCCAGGTAGTGAGCAGATCCCAATTGTCCTGGCTCTTCCACAATAGAACCAAAGTCAGTGTATATTTTACATTCTACCCGATGGTCTCCTGGCCGCTCGATCACAAGCAATCGAAGTCCGTTGTCCAGTATGTGCTCCTGAATGGGGAGTTCATAAATAGAGTTTTGTGAATGTGCTGTTAACGCCATGCACATACTCACAAGAAAAAGAATAATAATCCTCATTGTTTAGGTCAGGTTTGTTTAACCCCATTTTAACAATAAATAAAGGGGCAATCAAAGTGAATGCTGGATAGAGGGGAATAAACCTGAAGAATGGTGCGCTTATCTTACTTTTTCTTTTTCCGGGGCTTTGGCTCGGGCAGTTCTTTTACTGTAATACGAACCAGGTTACTGAGCCATTTTCGATCCTCTAATTTTTCCTCAATAAGAAAACAATTTTTTGCTCCTGGGTAGGGAGGCGCTTCTACCACTGTTTTAATAAATGCCCTTCCACCTTCTGTCGGTTTAATAAACAGTTTGTTGTCACAGACAAGCCCAAATATCTTACCATCTGAAAATACACCATACTCACCGAACATACTTTTCGCTGTAATGGTACCCGCTTTTTCAATTTGGTCAACTACAAACTCTACAAACTTCTTGTCTGTTGCCATAACTTGTTAAGTGTTTCTCCATTTTACAATTCTTTAGTTTGCCATTGATTAGGGCTGAGTTGATATACCGAACAGTTACTGCTCCCCAATACTCTTCTTTCAACAAACTGAAAACCAATTCGCTCATAAAAACGGATTGCTTTGGAATTAGATTCAAGTGGATCAATAATGATAGCTGTTACGCTGGCATCTTCAAAACAACGGTCGATTGCGAGTTGCATCATGATTGTACCATATCCTTTTCCCAAATCCCCTTTTTCACCAATCCAAATATCAATTGCCCTAAGGTTATTAGGGACATCACCCCAGTAATGAGATTCCTCTTTTGCAGGATCGATGATTTGTACAAACCCAATGGGCCGGCCATTTAATTCAGCAATGTGCTGTTCTCTCCACTCCGGAAAACGTTTTAGCTCGTTACTCCAGTCCCAATCGTCATCAGGATCTGAGTCAATCACATGCTGATGTGTATCCCAGCATTCTAAAAGCTCCAGATCATCGATGGAAGCATGACGAAGGGTAATCTCTGTTGTTGAGCTCAATATGTTTGATAATATATCAATGGCGAATGCTACATTTCCATCCGATACAAGTCCAGGCCTGGCCCCCAAAAGTCTTCTTTGATTTCCTGTGTTTCAAAACCAAACCTAGCGTAAAACTGATGGGCCAGCTGACTTGTCCATACTTCTGTTTTTTTCAGTTGAGGACTTTTTCTTAACTCTTCCAGACAATGGTTGATCATCTGCCTGCCTAATCCTTTACCTTTGTATTGTGGATCAAAAAAATCCCACGATAACCTTCCCGTACTACCGTCCACCTCAAAGTGGTAGCCACCACAGCCAATGATCCTACCCTTGTCCTCCATCACAAAATAAGTGGCCCAATGATCATCCAGGTATTTCTCTAAATCCGCTTGCTCTTTCACGTCAAAAAATTCAGGCGTGTTCAATCTGAATACTTCTGAAACCGCCTGTCGGTCGGCAGGTTGATAAGGTCGTATGGTGGGTTGATCTGCCATACTTCTAAGTTAAGTAAATAAGGTCACTCAGATTTCGAACCTTTGAATGAAACTAATTCTTCATAAGCAAGACTTCACCATGCACCGCCACTTCGCTCCAGGTTTTACTCACTCCGTCCATACCTGTATGCAGTGCCTCACAAGCCTTGTTGAGTGAAGCCACAGCGTCTAAAGCATCCCAGTCCTCAAGGTTCATCACACCATCAAAAGAAAATCGGGTATCATTTTCAGAAGTATACGCTAACGGAATGTTTACTGTATTGCCATTAAGCGTCACGTCAGCTGAACACGTTTTGTCATCGGCCACCTTAAAAACACCGGAAATAAGCGCTGTGTTGTTTAGCACCTCAAAAAAAGAAGCCAAAATCTTGGGATCCCGTGTGCCAGTGGGATCATTGGTAAACAAACTACTTACAGGAATACTAAACTGAGCTCCGTTCATTGCATCCAATGACGTCTCACCAGCGCTTGTATTAGAAATATTGATTTTCGTGAACTCACCAGCAACAGGAACCTTACCAGTAGTCTTATAGGCTGTGAAGCTCACCTTTGTAGAGTCATTAACCAGACTATAGGCTCCCTCCGATTCCGTTGACTTTTCTTCTGTATTTTTACTAGAATTGGTACAGCTAAGAGTTGTGATTAGGATAAATCCAAATGTAATCAGGCTAAAATTTTTCACTTTCATTTTTTTAAATACAAAGTACAATAATGATCATATGAGTCGCTAAATGGCATCTTCGACAGGTATCTATTGCCAATGGGCAATTTATAACACTATAGGCAATTGGTAAAGGTTCATAACAAAAAGTTTAAACCCCATTATTCAATGATTAACAGCAACTTAACGATTAATTGGCCCAGCCTCCACTATGACCAAACAATTCGAACATTTATATGTTTTACAAAAAGACTACAATTAAAACTCATTATGTTCAATTTCTTTAAGAAGAAGTCAGAAATAGAAGTACTTCAGCTCGAATACCAAAAACTCGTGTCAGAGGCCTATAAGCTATCTCACACCAACAGAACTCAGAGTGATCTAAAAACCGCAGAGGCTGAGGCGATTGGTAAAAGAATTGAAGCCCTCACTAAATCCAGCACCTCTTAGCATTCTAAAATCCATCAAAACATACATGAGCACCAACGATTCTAAATTAGGATTTGGCTCACTTGATTAAATACGTACTTTTCGAATTGTATATAGCCGTTTAGAATGAGCAAGTTGGTGTTTATTGTGGAAGATGATATTGTACAGCAAAAGATGCTGGCTAAGCATTTTGAGAATTTGGTGGGAGACTTTAGCGTTCGCTCTTTCTCCGACCCAGATGAAATGATGGCGCACCTGAATGAAAAGCCATTTGCCGTAGTGCTAGATCATTACTTTGGGAATGCTACCGCCAAGACAGGATTGGATTACCTTCAAATCATCCGAAAAAAACATTCCAAAATTCCAGTCATCTACCACACCTCCTCTGAAGACAGGACTTTGAAGGATAAAGTAATAAAAATGGGAGCTGTAGACTATATCTATAAAGATGCAGCTTCATTTGTCAGACTGAGAACCGTTATTGATGAACTGGAGAGAAAGAGAGCTGAAAGAGAAAAAGGTGGTTTTCTAAAAAAGCTTTTTAGAATATAGATCAAAATCATTGATTAAGCCAAGCGACCACATCCGCGAAGAGGAAAGACTGAAGGAGTTGGAGTCGTACTCCATTTTAGACACATTACCTGAGTCAGATTTTGATAACCTCACCGCCATAGCCGCAGCAATTTGTGGCACACCTATTTCATTGGTCAGTCTTTTAGACGATAAACGGCAGTGGTTTAAATCACACCATGGTCTCGATGTAAGCGAGACGAGTAAAGAACTGGCCTTTTGTGCACATGCTATTAACGCTCCAGGCCTATTTTTCAGATACCTGATGCCAGAAAGGATGAACGATTTTATGACAATCCCATAGTCGCCAATGACCCTCATGTAATAATATTCTATGCCGGTGTTCCTCTGGTTACAGAAAAAGGTTTGCCCTTAGGTACGCTTTGTGTTATTGATCATAAACCCAAAGAGCTTACTGAAGATCAGCTGGCCTCTTTGGACGCCCTCGCAAAGCAAGTAATGAATCTATTTGAGCTGAGAAAAAATAAGCTGGAGCTGGAAAAAACACTAAAGCAGGTGAGAGAATCCAATCAAAGTCTGGCAAGGTTTGCTACCATGGCTGCTCACGACCTCAAGTCTCCCCTCAATAACATCTCTATGCTGACCAATCTGTTTTTACACGAATACGGTACAACTGTAAATAAAGATGGTATGGAGATGCTGGAGAAAATAAAATTTTCCTCCCTTAAACTAAAAAAGCTTATCGAAGGATTGCTTCAACACAGCAAAACAGATGAGTTCATCAACGAAAGTAAAGTAAATGTTGACCTAGAATTGATGGTTAATGAAATAAAGAGCCATTATTCAGGTACTACTTCTGGCTTGTCCATCACGCTCATCACTTATCTGACAAAAGTACTGGTTAACCAGACTATACTTTATCATGTACTACTCAATCTGGTTTCCAATGGAGTAAAATATAACGATAAGGATAACGTGATAATTGAAATAGGAAGCTCTGAAAGTGAATCACACTATTCTTTCTATGTGAAGGACAATGGACCAGGAATTGAGCCCAAGTTTCAGGAAGAAATATTTGAAATATTCAGAATTGTAACTCCTAAAGACAGATACGGAGTGTCAGGTAATGGTATTGGGCTAGCTACTGTAAAGAAACTGATTGAAAATTCCGGGGGTACCATCCAGGTAGCATCCGAAATTGGAAAGGGAACAACTTTCTCTTTTACTCTAAAAAAGTAACATCAACAAAGTCAGGACTTTAGGTTAAACGCTAGCTTTACTCCTTCCACTGCCATGCCAGTGCCAATAATGGCCAGGATCAAACCCATGATCTTTCCAATCACTTTGATCAGGCTGTTCCCCATTTTCTTAACGATGAGGTCACTAAGTGTAAACGCCACAAAGGTTAAATAAGTAATGAAAGCAAATATTACGATGATAATACCTAGTTGCATGTAATTAGCATCGGCTGCATAGTTCATCGCAGTAACGATAGTGCCAGGTCCTGCCAATATCGGGATGGCCAGTGGCGAGATGGCAATACCGTCATCAGTTGCATTTTCACCTACATCTTTTTGATCTTTCTTTTTCGATTGCAGCATATTGAAGCCCACATAAAAGATGAGGAGGCCACCCGCTAGTTTAAAAGTCGGGATGGTAATATCAAAAATTTCGAAAATGTACTTTCCTAAGAGTACAAAAAAGAAGACAATGAAGAAAGCCGTTATGGTAGCCGTCTTGGCAATTACTCTTTGCGCTTTTTTGTCTTTTCCCTCCATCATCCCAATGAAAATGGGAATGTTGGCGATGGGATTCATAATGGCAAAAAATCCAGTAAATACAGTAAGGGAAAAAGTAAGTAAAGTTTCTATCATATCTCAATTCCTGTTTGTCCTTATAACTTAATTAAGCTTCCATTAATCACAAGGTAAGCTATCTTTCCATTTTGTTTGAATATCAAGGACGGATTGCTTCCCATACGAATTACCTCATTGGAAGCCGGTTTCTTTGAATGAATATTGATTTGCTTCTTCATTGTAAACGGATCGTAACCATTGAGCACAACAAAGTCAGTATAACCATCCTTTAGCAACTGATCAATATCAAGGGCATTTAAAGCCGACATGTTCTCTAATTCCTTTTCAAATATTTTACCTGGTAGCACTTCATAATCGTTGGCATCCAAAGTAAAAAAAGCATTGGACGTACTAAGGTCTCCCAGATCAGTAACAAAGCTTCTAGCAAAGAATGATCTATAATCCTCACTATCCACCTCATTCCTATCAAAAGCCACATCACGAATAAGCCCTTCATATTGTAAATTGGTAATAATCAATTCACGAATTCTACTCTGCCCGTTTCTCGGGATTTTTTGATATTCAGTTACCGGAATTTTTTCGTAGGCCTTAGTAGCGATGCTGTGCGCGGCCGTAATCAACAAAACAAAATTGAGCTTTCGGATATATTCCCTTTCCCAATCGTCTCGATAGCCTCCAGACTCAATAAGAATTGTACGCGTACCCCACTTCTGAATGTTATCTCCAAACGCACGAGGTTCAAAGGTGTCATCATAGATACCGATCTGACCAGGGATGTATTGCGTGATCTGATCAAACATCAACTTAGTGAGCTGCATGGCATCTCCACGCTTCTCATTGATATTTTTCTTCACATCATACGCTGGCGCTAAAAGTGAAATCGTGGCTGGCTTTACACCTCCTACAGAAGTGCCCCTACCTTGATCATGAAGATTATACCCCCAATCCGCATTAAGGCTATCTCTAACCCGCTTCAACGTTCTGCCCTCTGGCGTTTGCAAATGGATTGCATCTCGATTGATATCTATCCCGTGATAATTGCGCCTGGTAAATCTGGAAGCACCATCGGGATTGAGCATAGGCATAAAGTGCCAGGTGATAGCAGATTTAATTTTGGTTCTGATTGCATTGAATTCGTCATCTGCCTCAAGCCAATGGAATACATCCATGATTGATCTTGTGGCGGTAGTCTCATCCCCATGCATTTGCGACCATATGAGTACATTGATAGGACCATTGCCGTAGGTAATCAATTTAATTGCTCGGCCTTCCACGGAAGTGCCCACTTGCTTTACTTTAAAATCATTGCCCAGTTTGTCGACAATAGCCATGATGTCTTCATGCTTAAAGCGCCTGGTGGTGATTGACTTCTCGCTATAGTTCTCATAACTATTGAATAACTCAGTATTAAGTTGGCCCAGTCCTGGTAAAGCCATCAAGAAGGCAAGACTAAAATGCAATAGTTTCATAGGCCCAATTAATAACATTTAAGCGCTAATGCAATTGGAGTTCTACAAACTGAGGTATTAAAAAAATCAAACATGGTCATTTATTCCGAAGCCGCTTTAATATTATCTAAATTTAGTAAAACAGAAGATTATGGAAGATGTAAAACGTCCATGGGGGAAGCTTGTCGAATTGATGGAGACCGATCAGCCTGAGCAGGTAAAAGACTATCTGCAATCAATGAATACAGAAGACATTGTCCTCTCCATTAGTCGGCTAGAAAAGAAAGAGCAGCTACTTCTGCTTACCTTGTTGTCTCCTGAGGATGCTGCTGAATTACTTGATGATATACCTGAATATCATGCCGCTGATATTCTTGAAGAAATGGAGTCAAGTAAAGCAGCCGCCATCTTTAATGAGTTGGATAGTGATGACCAAGCCGACTTGCTTCTAGAAATGGACGAGGAAGAGGCCGAAGCCATCATCGCGCAAATGGAACCTGAGGAAGCTGAAAGCGTCCGGAGGCTTATCCAATACGAAGCGGACACAGCTGGCGGATTGATGATCACGGAATTTTTATCATTTGATAAAGAACAGACTGTGGGGGATGTCGTACACGAACTTCGCGATAACGCAGAAAAATACGAGGACTATAATCTACAATACATTTACGTCACTGAAAATGGACGGCTGGAAGGTGTACTTCAGATGCGTGATCTACTAATGGCCTCCTTGCAAGCCAAGCTTGATGTGATCGTGCATCCCGATGTCATATCTATTAAAGATTCTGCAACGATCCAGGAGTTAATCAACTTTGTTAACGACTATGACTTTTATGGAGCGCCTGTCCTTGATGATAATGGTGTATTGTTAGGTGTAGTACTTCGTAGGGATATTCTGGAGGCTAAATCGGAGTTGGCCAACATGGAATTGCTGGAAACACAAGGTATTGTGGGTGGTGAAGAGTTGCGCACCATGCCCGTATTGTTAAGATCAAAGCGAAGGCTGTCATGGCTCAGTGTAAATATATTATTGAACGTGCTGGCGGCAAGTGTAATCGCTTTTCACCAGGACACATTGAGTTCAATTATCGCACTCGCTGTATTTCTTCCCATCATTTCGGACATGAGTGGCTGCTCTGGCAATCAGGCAGTGGCCGTGAGTTTACGTGAATTGTCCTTAGGTGTAATCCGGCCCTTTGAAGTCATGCGTGTTTGGTGGCAAGAGGCATATGTTGGATTGATTAATGGCGTAGTCCTGGGAATATTAATTGGAGGAGTTGCATTTCTTTGGAAGGGAAGTATCGTTCTAAGTTTTATTGTTGGCGGTGCTTTGATGCTAAATACCTTAGTGGCCGTTTCTATTGGAGGAACTATACCGTTAATATTAAGAAGGTTTGGTGCTGATCCTGCGTTGGCCTCTGGCCCTATACTCACCACTATCACCGATATGTTTGGCTTCTTTTTAACACTTACTTTTGCAAGTTTAGCGCTGTCGCAGTTTGGAGGGATATAGGATATGATAAATAATCCCCTCTAAAACAGGGCTTATTCTGTTACTCCGCTAGCCAAAATTGTCTAAATTGATTTGGCATGATGAAGCTAGCTGTTCTCCATATCGGAATTTTCTGCATCACCTCAACTGCTCTTATTCAAACAACATCCGCTCAGGACCGTCTCGATAGTCTAAAAAAGATATACCATCATCAAAGTGACACTGTTAAATTAGAAACGCTAAGAAAACTTTCAGAAGCTACAGTTAAACAAAATGATAGCCTTGTCAAGTACGCACAAATTGGCCTTGAAGAAAGTAGATTGCTAAAAAACTCAGACTATGAAGGCAAGTTCTTAATGTATCTATCATTAGGTGCGGAGAACTCAGCCAACTTTGAGTTGGCCATTAACTATGGCAAAACATCAGTTCAAAAATTTGAAGAAAATAGCAATACGGTTTGGGCTGCAGGTATGTCTAGGGCTATCGCAGATATATTTATCAGAATGCTACAATATGACTCCGCGATGTACTACGCCATCAAATCATTGGATTATCATGCCAAACTAAAAGTGAATCCGGGTACGCTTGAAACACTCAGTACGATCGCGCACATTCATGAATTAAATGGGAACCTCGACCAATCTCTTGAATGGAGCAGGAAGATGCTTATACTCTCCCAGTCCAATAATTTTGAGTACTATGAAGCAGAAGCCTATTACAATTTGGGCAATATTTACGATTTAAAAAAAGATTACGACTCTGCTATATATTTCAAACAATTGGCCCTTAAAAGTACAAGTGACGTAAAGTCAAATAACTTCGCGAGCCTAATTGGCAACCTGGGAAATTCCTTTATGATGAAGGGAGCGTTAGATTCTGCCTTATACTACACAACACTATTCTATAATTTATCACGGGATGAAAATAAAACCCTGTACAGGCGAGATGAAAGAAAAGCACTGTCAGCGATCAATTTGGGGGCACTCTATTTCAAAATGGGAAGGATCCAAAAGTCTAAAGATTATTTAAACGAAGGATTGATCTTATCAAAAGCCATTGATTACAAAGAGAAGCTACAAGATGCAAACCTCTGGCTATATCAAATTGCCATCAAGGAAAAAAGGTATGAAGAAGCGTTGGCTTACTACTTAGCTTACGCAACTCTTTATCAGGAGTCTATCAATGCAGAAAATCAAAAAGTAATTCAGCAATTAACTTTTCAGTATGATACCAAGCAAAAGGCTCAAGAAATAGCAATGTTGAAACTCGAGAATAAAATAATAGACTCAAATTTTACTCAAATCCAAAATAGATTTTACCTCGCCCTCCTTGGCATCATCATGATAACAATTATTGGAATTCTATTGTATACCAGAATGCAACTTAAGCAAAGAGCCTTGTTATCGGAGGAAATGGTGCACCATCAAAAAGCCAGATTTAAATCGGTAATTGAGGCTGAGGAAAAAGAGCGGAAACGGATTGCTGCAGAACTTCATGATGGATTAGGTCAACTACTATCTTCTGCGAGACTTAACGTTGCGGCCCTTGAAGGTCACCTGGATGAAGTAAAGTCAAAGCAAATCAGTAATTCGATTAAATTATTGGACAACGCAGTCAATGAAGTACGGGGGATTTCTCATAACATGATGCCCAATGTGTTAATTTCAATAGGTTTCGAATCAGCCCTGCAAGAACAAGTACACATGATCAATGATACAGGTAAGTTCAAAGTACATCTGACTGTGCCCGAAAACAAAATAGTCATTTCGGAAGAATTAGCCATTTCACTTTATCGGATTGCTCAAGAGATTCTCAATAATGCCCTAAAATATTCCAATGCAAAGAATATTTGGATTACTATTCAAGATCAGTTTAATAACTTAAAGATTGAAATTAAGGATGATGGTAAGGGGTTTGATACTGCTGTTACTCAAAACGGAAATGGGATTGGCTGGGAAAACATTAACTCAAGAGTAGAAGTAATCAATGGCGACATCCGCATTGATAGCGGGCCAGAAAAAGGCACTTCGGTTTTGTTAAACGTTGCGTTATGAATGAGATTGTGAAACTAATGATGGTAGACGATCATCAAATGTTAATTGATGGGGTGAAGGCCTTGCTAGCGGATCAGAGTAAATATCAAATTGTATCAGAATCAACTGATGGCAAGGATGCTTTGCAAAAGTTGGCCAGTAACGAAGTTGATATAATTATTACTGACCTGAATATGCCGCAAATGGGTGGTGTAGAGTTGGTGAGAGAAGTAAAGATTAACTATCCACACATCAAAGTGCTCGTCTTGTCGATGCACAATAACCGAGAAACAATCAGTGAAATTCTAATGTCAGAAGCGGAAGGATATATTTTAAAGAATACGGGAAAGCAAGAACTTTTGGCTGCGCTTGAAAAAATAAACAATCATGGTACTTACTACAGCAATGAGGTTTTGTCTCTCATGTTTGAAAAAGTAAAACACGATAAGAAAAAGGAAAATGCCACAAAGAAATTAACAGAACGTGAACTGGAAATACTCATACTAATTACAGAAGAATTCTCTAGCGAAGAAATTGCTGAAAAATTATTCATCAGTAAACGAACTGTAGATACCCATCGAATTAATATTTTAGCTAAAACACAGGTTGCTACCTTAGTTGGTCTAATCAAGTTTGCCTTTCAACACGGCCTAATTGACACAGAAAAAATAAACAAACAGTGAATATTCCCCTCCTTCAACTTATAGCACAATATCCATATACGTTTGAATGGCCCCGTGCGAGTCATGCACTTCAATTTTCACAGGACCATATCCTGGCACAAACCACTCTTTCTTATAGCTGACCGCATAGCCCTGATCATTGGTATAACCACTCTTGGTCAGCCATTTTACTTGCTTGCTTATCAATGCATCGAATTTGGCCTGTTGCTCCTGCTCAATTTTTTTATTCTCCGCTTCATAATCTCTAACGAGCCCTCCCCTGCTCCAGCTCTCTGATTCAATCACAAAGGCTTTGTATGGCTTTGAACCGATCATTACTTCCTCTTCGGCTGTCACTTGAGCCACATAATAGTTAATGGTCAAATTTTGGATATGCTGCGAAACATTCAGTTTATGCGTGATGGTTTTATATACATCGTGTCGTTCCGTTACCTTAAATTCACCACTAGAAAAAAGTCCCGATTCACTGTCCTGATAATAGCCTACTTTATTTTCGGTAGTGGTGTAGCTAAAGGCTTTCACGGCTTCCTTAGTTGATTTGGTCCATGTCTCCGGAAACCCAATCATATAGTCATTATAGGAAGGAATTCTATCTCCTACTTTTAAGTTATTCGGAATTCGAGCCACCCCTTGAACAGCCACACCAAGGGTGTCGCCCTTTTGTATATTATAAATTACATCTGCATTCCGCACCAGGTGCATGGTATCGTAGTAACAATAGTTGGTTGTCTGGTACTCGTAAGTACCATCGGTAGCTTTTAGTGTATACCATGAAAGAAAAGGCGAATTATGAACATCCGTGATTTCAAAATTGGAAGTCAGGTTCATCCACGGCTTCACCTTTCCACCTTGGATATCCTGATTTAATTTATCAACCAACACATCACGTTGCTCAGGTTTCATTTTTTCCCACTTCTTTTCATTAAATGGTAGCGGATTGGCAAAAGAGGTAGACTTCAACTGAACCTTTTGTCCTTTCTCCACAATAAGACATTGCGAATGAACTGGGCTTGAAACTCCTGCAAGCAGTATGAGTAGACCGAGTATAGCGAATTTGTTTCGTTCGATATATGATAAATTCATCACAACATTATTTTTGTTTGACTAAATAGCTGGAAGTCCATCCTTCATCCACTGCGCTTTCTTGGCTCCTTTCCAGAGTGCCACTACAGCTTCATGCCCATTTTCAGAAGCCCATTTTTTTGGCGTGAAATTGGCCTTGCCTCCAATGAAAGCAACATAATTCTTAGGTGCTGAGGCATTAATCTCCATCATCACAATTTTCTCATGGGCCTTTTTAATCATCAAAAGTTTAACCACTTCCACATGACCATTCCCTGCAGCCAAATGAAGTGCAGTAACATTTTTGACCGATTTCACAGGAAATTTCTCGAAGTAAACACTCACTCCTCCCTTTGCCGTTTCATTCACTTTTGCGTTGGCATGCAAGAGTTGTAAAACCCCATCATAATATCCCATGGCGCTGGCTAGCATGAGGGGTGTAAATTTTTCAAACTTGGTCCGATTCAATTGCCAAATCAGATAGTGCTCAAATTCATGGTTGGCATCAGCTCCTGCAGCAAGAGCAGCTTTTACACCATCGCTGTTTTTTATCTGAATCGCAGTAATCAGATCTTCATTTGGTCCTGCAAATGAAAATTGTGCTATTGAAAGCAACAGTAGCATAATCAATGATTTTCCAGTTATTTTCATGGTTTCCTGTTTAAATGGTTAATGACCAGATCCCCAAAACGGTCCGTATTTACAACCATTAAGTTCCACTCATTTTATTGCAGTATCAATCCTTATCAATACTGGAATTATATCCGTAGGAATACGGATGCAGCGGGATAGAAAAAAGGGTACGATTTAGGGCAAACCGGAATTTCCCAAGAAGGAGATTGCAATTAATCCCATCAGACCTACAATAGTCAAATAGTAAATGGTTGGAATAATGGTCTTTCTCAAAACGATTCCCTCATTGCCAAGGTAGCCTACCGTAGCAGAGGCCGCCACCACATTATGAATAGCGATCATATTGCCTGCAGCAGCACCCACTGCTTGTAAGGCAACAATGATTGTAGTTGGCATCATAAGACGCTCCGCAACACCAAATTGGAAAAAGCTAAACATCAAATTACTTACCGTATTGCTGCCAGCAATAAAAGCCCCGAGCGCACCAATGGACGGAGCAAAAAGAGGGTACACATTACCTACATTCATTGCTACCCATTCTGCCATTACAATGGGCATACCTTCCAAGCCGATTATATTAATTCCAGAGTTGATGTAAATGCGAACCATAGGCACTGCAAAAAGCAATACGAACCCTGCTCCATAGATCATTCTGGCACTTTCACGAAAAGCGGACTGCACCTGAATAGTCTTCATCCGATGAAAGTAAATAGTAATTAAACATACTGTGAACAGTATAGAAGCAGGAAGATACAGCGGTGCACTTGAAGCAGAGATTGAGGTGCCCAATATCTCATTCCATTGAAGGGTTAAAGAGGAAAGCCATCCTTTAATCGGGAGCTGAGAAAGTCTTGTAATAACGAGCAGGGACACCACCATAAGGTAGGGCGCCCAGGAGCGCCCCAAACTGAGATGGGTTTCAGTTTTGGTTTCATTAGCTGGGTCTAACTTCCCCATCCAATTGGAAGACCATGTATTCTTATCTGGGAATGACCATGGTTTTGATGGTTGTAGAAATCCTTTCTTAGCGGCCCACACTACAATGGGCATTCCCACCAATGCCCCTAACAGTGAAGGAAACTCTGGGCCTAAAAAGATACCTGTAAGCATATAAGGAATGGTAAAGGCAAGTCCACCAAGCAGCGCAAAAGGAAAGACTTCGAGTCCTTCCCTCCATGATTTCTTTTCCCCGAAGAAGCGTGTCATCATACAAACCATCAACGTAGGCATAAGAGTACCCGCGATGGCATGCATAATTGCCACATTGGTCGTCACCATTTGAATGTAATCCATAAAGTCCAATCCATGGGAGGCCAACTGAGCATCCAGTGCTGAATTTTGAAGTCCACCGCGTATACCCACCAACACAGGTGTACCCACAGCACCAAACGTAACGGCTGTGCTCTGTACCATCATTCCCAGCATAACTGCTGCCATGGCAGGAAAGCCAAGTGCCAATAACAATGGAGCTACAATAGCAGCTGGTGTACCAAATCCAGAGGCGCCCTCAATGAATGAACCAAATAACCATGCAATAATCACCACCTGTATTCTTCTGTCCGAACTGATATCCGCAAAGCCCTCCCTGATTACTTGAATAGCCCCAGAATACTTCAGCAGGTTGAGTAGTAGAATAGCAGCAAAAATGATATAGAGAATATCAAAGGTGATGAACAGACTTTGAATACAAGAAGCAACTAACGTGACCCAAGTAAGTCCCCAAACTGAATAAGCAATGATAGCAGTCAACACAAAAGCTACTGGCATGGCCACGCGCGCTGGTAACCTAAACCCAACCAACATCACTCCTGCTGCGAGGATGGGAAGAAGAGCGAGAAAGGCGAGGGTTGAGAGTGACATTTTACTATTTCAGTTGACAATTGACAACGTACTTTGTCAACTGCGATTTGTCAACTGTCAACTTTCCAATATTGAATAACCTCATAAATTATGAACTTTAAATTTTAAATCATTTTGGTCTCACCACCTCTACCCAATGTTTCGGTTTCACTCCCGTAAAGTGTTCTATCTGATGGCGACAACTAAAACCATTGGCCACTACGGTCGTTCCTTTTTTCAATCCCCGCACTTTAGGAAAGAGGATGCTCTCCCCTATTTTTTCCGACAGCTCATAATGTTCCTTTTCATAACCAAATGATCCGGCCATGCCGCAACAACCAGATGGAATTTCTTCCACAGAATGTCTGTTGGTTGCAATACAGTTTTTCATTGTACTCGTTCCGTACAATGCCTTCTGATGGCAATGTCCGTGGATAGAAATATCCCCACCTGTCAGTTGAAGTTTTGTGCTTAATCGCCCAGCCTCCATTTCCTTGCTCAGGAACACATCTATCATCATCACCTGCCCTTTGAGTTGCTTGCTCAATTCTTCTGAATCAATAAGGTCTGGAAGGTCTTCATTCAACGCTGAAGCACAGCTTGGTTCACAAACAACCACATCCAATCCTTTACTTAAGTACACTTTAAGGTTATCTACAGTTTTTTGACCTTCCTTCTTGGCATCCCTCAAAAACCCGTGCGAGATTTTAGGCCTCTGGCAGCAGCCCACATTGGCCAGGATTACTTCATATCCACAGGAGGTGAGCAATTCAAAAGCTGAGACTCCAATGTTGGGTTCATGGAAATTGAGATACGTATCAGCAAACAAAACCACCTTCTTCTCTTGCTTGGGTTGGTTCTTCCCATGTTTAGCAAACCATTTATAAAACGGTTCGGGAGCATAGTCCGGAAGTGTTCTTCTTTTATCAAAACCAGATACGTTATCCAATAGTGATTTGAATACTGAAGTGTGTTGTATCGCATTGACTATACCGGATAACTTTCCTGAAAATTGAGAAGATGCTTTCGCGGAATCACGAATCATTTTGTCCCTCAACTTCGCACCATGTTTATCATAGTATAACTGCAACACATCGCTCTTCATCTTTGCCATGTCTACATTACTCGGGCACTCTGATTTACAGGCCTTACATGAAAGACAAAGATCAAGTGCTTTGTGTAGCCTGGGACTTGCCAAACCCATATCATCTAATTGATTGGACATCGCCATGCGCAGTGCGTTGGCTCTGCCGCGTGTGGAATGCTCTTCATCTCGTGTCGCCTTGAAACTTGGACACATGGTTCCTCCTATAGTTTTTCTACATTCTCCTACTCCCGTACACATGTGCACCGACTCCGAGAAGTTGCCTTCTGCTTTATAATGAAACTGGCTTACGACTTCCATATCTTTGTATGCAGCACCGTATTTTAAATTGACGTACATCGGTTCGGCTTCCACCACCTTACCCGGGTTCATCAGGTTATCGGGGTCAAAAAGCTTCTTCACGTCTCTGAATGCATTGTACAACTGATCTCCAAAAAAGCGTTTGTTGAAAGGGCTTCGTACCATGCCATCCCCATGTTCTCCACTCCATGAACCACCATATTTCACCACTAACTCGAAGGTATCATTGGCAATACCCTTCATTTTCTCAATGTCCTCCTGCTTCCTCAGATCAAGAATGGGCCTCACATGGATCAGTCCCACACTGGCATGGGCATACATTGCTGCATGGGTGCCATATTTGCTGCATATTTTTACCACCTGATCGATGTAAGCAGGCAAATGTTCCACAGGAACAGCTGCGTCTTCGATAAAAGCCAACGGCTTAGGCCCGCCCGTCATACCCATCATGAGTCCCAATCCCTTTTTCCTCACCAACAACACTTCATCGTATTCCTTTCCTTGTTCATAAATGGGATAGGCATAACCTTTTCCCTGTTGTTTCAAATCATCAGCCATTTGTTGCGTGCGTTGGAGCACCCTATCCTTGTCTTCATCATAAAACTCCACCAAAAGTATCGCGCCAGGATTACCATTGATAAAGTGACAATATTTTTTAGTGGTGAGGTTCTCGCGACTCAATTTGATGACAGTCTCATCGATGATCTCTACCGCAGCAGGTTGATATTTCAGGATATTGCTAACTGTTCCAATAGCATCTAAAAAGGAATTGAAATGCAATGCACAAACTGTTTTGTGCTTTGGAAGTGGCACCAGGTTAAGCTTGAGTTCCAACGTAACAGCCAGTGTACCCTCACTGCCTGTGACTAACTTAGCAAGGTTCCAGTTTTCTTTCCCAACAAATTCATCTAGGTTGTAGCCTCCCACTCTTCGCATCACTTTTGGAAAACGTTTTTCTACTTCTTCCGCATTCTGCTTTACAATTTCCCTGAATTCCAAATACAACTCCCCTTCTCTATCTCCTGCTTTTATCTTTTCCTCATAGCCCGCTAATGACTGTTCTTTGAAATGGCATTCCGTTCCATCCGCTAAAATTACCCTGGCTTCCAATACATGATCAACCGTCTTTCCATATAGGATACTCTTCATTCCAGAAGAGTTGTTGCCCACCATTCCGCCCACGTTGGCCCGGCTGGTGGTGGCAGGATCAGGAGCGAAATGTAAATTGTATTGGGCCAGCTCTGCATTCAATTCATCACGCACTTTACCTGGCTGAACACGAACCCATTTTTCCAATGGATTTATCTCTAATACTTTATTGATATGTTTGGAGAAATCCAATATCATCGACTTCCCCACACTTTGCCCTGCAAGGCTCGTACCGCCACCTCTGGGAAGAATTGATACCTTGTACTCGCTGGCCAACGCCACTGCATTCTTTACATCACTTTCATCCTGAGGAATCACCACAACAACAGGCTTTACCTGGTAGATACTGGCATCTGTGGCGTACATGCCCAAAGAATAGGCATCATCTAACACTTCACCATTTATCACCTTCCTGAGTGAGGAAACAAACGAAGCATTGTCTTTCATAGCGCGAGGGTCAAATCCAATTTAGCCATTTGGGTGGATAATTTTCATCATTACAATTAAGAATGCAATGCCTCCTGTATAATTGGCTTTTTTATCGGCTTCATATTGAATATCTTCAAGATCAAATCAGGGCAACTATGGGAACATATCATTTCAGCCGTGTTCCTTAATTTTTGATCCCATTAAAAAAGAAAGCCAAGAATCTAAATAAACAACGAAAGAATTGATGATGAAACGAATAACTACACTCCTCACCTTATTGATGCTTATTAATTGTATTGGATTCGCTCAAAAAGACAAAGACAATATAATTAAATCATTGGATGCGCAAGCGAGCGAATTCACAAAAGTGGCCAAACAGATTTGGGAAAATCCTGAGCTGGGCTACCTGGAAGAAAAGAGCTCGGCCCTATTGAAAGGTGAATTAGAGAAAGCTGGATTTAAAATTGAAAGTGGAGTCGCAGGCATTCCAACTGCATTCACCGCCACCTACGGTACCGGCAAACCTGTCATTGGCATTTTAGGAGAATTTGATGCATTACCAGGCATGTCACAAGAAGCTGTGCCAGTAAAACAACCTCGGGTTGAAGGAGCTCCTGGTCAAGCTTGCGGTCATCATTTATTTGGAACCGGATCGGTATCTGCTGCTATCGGAGTAAAAGAATGGCTCGTGGCCAATAAGAAATCCGGCACCATCCGCTTTTATGGTACTCCTGCCGAAGAAGGTGGTTCAGGAAAAGTATACATGGTGAGAGAAGGTTTGTTCAATGATGTAGATGCTATTGTAAGCTGGCATGCGGGAGATGCTAATGCATGTAATCCAAGTACCAACCTTGCTACTATATCAGGCAAATTCAGATTTAAAGGCGTGTCTTCACATGCTGCGGCCGCACCAGAAAGCGGGCGCTCAGCATTGGACGGAGTAGAAGCTATGAACGACATGGTGAACATGATGCGCGAGCATACAACTGAAGGAAGTCGCATACACTACTCCATCACAAAGGGAGGTGATGCTCCTAACATCGTCCCAGCTAATGCGGAAGTGTATTATGTAATCCGCCATCAAAACCGTGAGGAAGTACGCGCTATGTGGAACCGTGTGATCAAATGTGCAGAAGGTGCCGCTATAGGTACCGAAACAGAAATGGAATTTGAAATCATCGGGGGTACTTACGATCGATTACCCAGTGAGTCACTTTCTAAAATCATGCACGCCAACCTTACAAAAGTGGGTGGAGTAAACTATTCAGCGGAAGACAAAGCTTTTGCCGAGAAGTTGCAAAAGACCTTACCTGGAACACCGCCCCCCATTGAAGAAGCTGGTAAAGTACAACCCATGGAAAACGAAGATGGAAAAGCTTCTGCCGATACAGGTGATGTAAGTTGGACCGTACCCCTTGTTGCCATGCGTGCCGCTACCTGGGTGCCAGGTACTCCTGCTCACAGCTGGCAAGCCGTAGCTTCAGGAGGAACGCCAATTGGTTATAAGGGCATGATGGTAGCCGCCAAAACCATGGCGCTTACCGCTATCGACCTGATGAGCAATCCAAAAATGCTGGAAGAAGCCAAAAAGGAATTCAATGATAGACGAGGTCCCAATTTTAAATACGAGGCGTTACTGGGTAACAGAAAGCCTGCTTTAGATTACAGAAAGTAAGCTTATTTCAATTTCCCTTTGTACGTCTTTTTAAACAACTCGTACCTGGGAATTGAAACACCAATTACGTAAGGACTGCCTGGGTTATGTTCAATATAATCCTGGTGGTATTCCTCCGCTCTGTAAAACGCTTTGAGTGGCATGATCTCACTTACAATTGCATTTTCAAACATCCCAGAATCATCAAATGTCTTCTTTGCCTTCACGGCAATATCCAATTCAGCTGGGGAAATATAGAACAAAATAGATCTGTATGAAGATCCTCTGTCCGGACCTTGTCTGTCTTTGGTAGTAGGATCATGGGAGGTGAAAAATACTTTTGTCAGTTCCTCATAGCTGACCACTTTAGGATTATAATAAACCAATACAGTTTCTGCATGTCCAGTTGTTTCTGTATTTACCAGAGCATAAGTCGGGTTCTTGGTTTTACCTCCTGCGTATCCTGATACTGCAGAATCTACACCGACTACTGCTTCAAAGATATGTTCTGAGCACCAGAAGCAACCTTCAGCAAAGGCAGCGATTGCTTTACCTTTTGGTGCAATTAATTCAATTTTGCGCACGTCACTGTCTTGCTGCGCCTCACCTTCTTCGTTTTCGTTATTTGTTGTGGTGTTGCCACCGCAACTGATAAAGAGTATAATAAGTGCTGCGAAACTGAAAGTGGCCCATGATTTATGCATAGCTCATATTTTATTCAATATTCAATCAAAAGTAATATTACCTAATACTAACGGAAAAAGTCAGCATTCAGATGTTCACCTGCGTCCTAAAATTTGTCGCCTAGTTGTCAGAATCTAAATAAAAATCAGAATAACTGAGTCTATTGCGCTTCTCCTTCGCTATCTGATCATCAGTACGGTATAAAAGTGACAATGCATTTAGGATTAATGCAGTTGTGTAACCCCCATAAATAATGAGTCGATTAAGTTCTCCGCCTGATAATAATATGGCAATGTTATAAAACCCTACCAATACACAGATGGCAAGCCCAAGAGCTGAAGTCCAGGCTCCCACCCGGCTGTCTAACATTGCATTGATAATTGCAACAATGGTATAAACCAAAAATGCCAATGTAGTGACCTGAATAATTAAAAGAAGCTGTGAAATGAATTTAAACCCAACTAACGCAGTCAAAATAATGAAGAGCGTGCTCGTCAAAATAAAAAATACCTTGACAGACTTCCTAAATTCATTTGGATATTTACCCGAAACAAAAAGTGCACTCCATGCTACAACAAAGGGTACGGTGGCATACTCAATCCTTACAGCTATATTCCATGGGATAGTGAAAGGCATTAAGTCATAATACAAGTACATATCAGAAAACAGAAATCGAATTGCGAAAGCAATGGCTACCAATGAAAAATATAAAATATTCCTCTGCCTGGAAATGTAATATGCAACAACTCCCAACAAGCCCACTGCGGAAAAAACTAAAAACATTATTGACCCAATAACATTGTCTCTTACTTCGGCACTTATAAGGGCTGTACCTTTTGAAATTTTAATGGCCTGCGCTGCTCCACCACGTGTGTCCTGAAAATTGGAGATATGAAAAACGATGTGCATTACATTACTCCGAAGCTTCACACTCACAGATTGAGGCCTCCATTCAGGTACCTCGTCTGCCCTACTCATCCCAACCGTTCCATTAGAACAGATAAGTTCATCATTAATCCACAATGAATAACTATTAAAAAAGGCGGGCACTTGAATGGATATCTCATCCATATCAACCGGTAATATTACCTCTGCTGCATAGGTGGCGTATCCATTATTCGGAAACTTGCTCCCGTTGACACCTTGCTCATTCCAAGGTATTGAGAACTCAGCATAAGTCTTCTTTACCCTTGCCAAATCATTCCAGGTAAGCAATTCTTCCCATTGAAATATCCACTCCCCATCAAGCGTGATTACTGGTTGTTTACCGGCATCCCAATTTCTCAAGTCAAGCTTACCTGCCATAACTTGGTCATAGGCTTGTCCGGCTGAAGAAAAACTAACTGATATAAAGAGAAAAAGCGCTAAAATTCGTCCCATAAAAAATGCGAGTTAACAATCACGTGCGTTTTTATCTGCAACTCACAATAAACTTGATCCAAAAAAAATAGAGGAGGTAACTCTCTTTCAGCAAAATAGAGGAATATTTACAAACAGGTTAAAAGGACGAGAAGGTTCGTTTTTCTACCAGGTGGTAGCCTTAAAATTCTTGGCGGCCCTTAAGATGTCTCGCCTACTAATCTGGCCTTTCAATACGCCATTGTCAACCACGGGCATTCTACGAATTGGGCTGTGTAAAAACTGATTAGCAGCTGAAACTACATCACTGTCTGGGGGGACAGTTTTTACATCAGCAGTCATATAATCAGAAACCTTCTTTGATTCTGTGGGTAGGTTATGATAAGCCTGATCCACAATGATTTTAAGACAATCTTTCTCAGATAACATTCCTACCAGTTTGCCAGTACTATCTAGTACAGGAGCACCCGAAATCCTTTTTTCAATAATAATATCAATTGCATCCTGAATGCTCTGATCCGGGGAGAAAGTCACCAAATCACCTACACTCACCATGTACTTTGTAACCAGCTCGTATTTGGGTTGCTCCGCACTTATTTCCTCTTTTGACTTGAAATTGGGCTTAAAATTCATAGGATAGCATATTTTTAGTCTAGATCTGCCGATCGTATTCTTCTAAATATAAACTATTTCGCAGAAACTCACAACAGAAGCAACGCACTAGAGGTTTGTCAAATAAACAATAACTTGAGCAAATATCAGATTCATCTATCATGAGCTTTAAACTATTCCCGATCATTGTAATTCTATGTTTTGGTGCTGCATGTACTAACCAAAACGAATCTCAAGTAGAATCAGTAGATGCCTTTGTGGGCGCGAAATTAATTAATGGAACAGGCAGTGAGCCCATCAATGATGCGGTGCTTCTTGTCTCTAACGGAACCATTATTGATCTTGGTCCTCGTAACTCCATTACCATTCCTAAGAACGCTAACATAATTGAGATTGAAGGCAAGACTATTATTCCGGGTCTGATCAATGCACACGGACACATTGGTGGAACAGAGGGATTAATATCCTCCTACAGTGCAGAAAATGTAATGCGAGACCTCAAGCTAAATGCTGCATTTGGTGTAACTACAATTTATAGCCTTGGCGGTGATGGCCCTAAGTCCATAACCATTCGAGACGAACAAAATTCAGTGAATTTGGATAGAAGTCGGCTTTATGTTGCCGGTGATGTAGTCATTGGGAACACGCCTGAAGAGGCACGAAGCATGGTGGATAAAAATGCAGCCATGAATGTCGACTTCATTAAGATAAGAGTGGATGATAACCTTGGAACAGCAGAGAAGATGACACCGCTTATCTATGAAGCCATCATTGATCAGGCAAGTAAGCATAATCTGGAAGTGGTTGCTCACATATTTTATCTTGAAGACGCAAAAGCCTTACTCAGGTTGGGTGTCAAATTTATCGGACATAGCGTAAGAGATCAACCAGTGGATGAGGAGTTTATCACTTTGATGAAAGAAAAAGGAGCTACCTACTGCCCTACCTTAATGCGTGAAGTTTCTACTTATGTTTATGAAAGTACCCCTGATTTTTTTCAAGACCCGTTCTTTCTTACCCATGCTGATACAGCTTTAATAAATGAGCTTAATAAACCAGAGCGCCAATTGAAAGTTCAACAGAGTGAAAGTGCTAAACAATACAAGAAAGCTCTTGTGGTCGCCAAAGAGAATTTGAAAAGGTTATCCGATGCGGGTATAAAAATTGCGATGGGCACGGACACAGGTCCACCTGCCCGGTTTCAGGGTTACTTCGAACATCTTGAGTTAGAACAAATGGTTGATGCCGGACTAACTCCTATGCAAACCATTGTAGCCGCTACTGGAAATGCAGTCTATAGTAATAACAAAGAGCAGTTGGGTACCTTAGAGATAGGAAAACAAGCTGACTTTATCCTACTTTCAAAAGACCCGCTTGGCGACATCCGAAACACAAGGACTATCGAGTCCGTGTGGATTGGTGGTAACAAGATCCCATAGTTACTTTTCGGAGACCTTTAAGAGTTCCTCCAAGTATTTGCCCCAAATCGTAGGATTGGAGTGCGTACCATGACCGCTGGTTTGATCGGTAATAGGTAGTAATATGTATCGACCATTTTTTACTTTCTTTATTTCTTCCTCCATGATTCCCAACTCAGGTGGATTTACCTGATCATCTGCAGAATTGATGGCAAAAAGTGGCGCTTTAATTTTAGACAAATGTGGCAAGGGGTTGTAAAAGCGAGAAGCATCAAACTGATAAGTCATATCATTGGCATCCAAGCCAGCTACATACCGATCGATCCTATCTTGTAAAAATTTTTCCGCTTCTTCTCTGGTAGGAGCCGCCTTTTGCCATTGAAGAGGACTGCTCGTCATGAAAATTAAAGCATGCACAGCATTGGTTAATCCAAGAGGTTGCTCTGTATACTCTCCTCCCTTCCATTCCGGGTCAGTTTTAATAGCATCGATAATCATCTTGCGAATCATTCTATTTCTTCCTGCAATCTCAATAGGCATACTGGCTAAAGGCATCAACGCATCCATAAAGTCAGGATACATGTAACCCCACACCCATGTATGCATGCCACCCATGGAAGTGCCCATGGCCAATCGTAAATGATTAACCCCCAAATGCTCCGTCAATAACATGTATTGTGCACGCACCATGTCATCGTAGGTGTATTCGGGAAACTTCATATGTAGTCCATCACTGGGCTTACTGGACTTACCGTGCCCAATCCCATCGGGAAGAATGATGAAATATTTAGTTGCATCAAGTAATTGCCCTGGGCCAAATAAATTGTTAGCAAATCTTTCACTTAGAAACCCTTGTCCATAACCAGTGGTGCCATGCGTAATTAATACCGCATTGGTTACTTTGCCTTCTTTATTTTTGATTGGCTTGCCAATGGTGGTGTAGTGCAAATTCATTTCAGGTAGCGATCCGCCTTCAGAGAATTTAAAATTTTTGACTAGAAAGTCACCTTCTACTGGCTTTGGGTATTTCTGCGCATCTACACACGTAAAACATGTAATGGCCAAAAGGAATAATAAAATAAGAGTTCTCATTTTTCTATAATTTCTGCATCTATCAATTTATCCAATTTCGGGAATTCTTTATCCAGATAGGCGTTTCCTAATTCGAAGAGTTTTTGTTGCTGGCCCCTTCTCATTCCTCCACCAGAGTTTTCATCATAACCACTATACACACTATCCACTACCTCCATCCCCTCTACGACATATCCAAGAGGAGCAAAACCTTGTTCATCTAATTCTGCATTATCAGATAGATTAATGTACACTTGGGTAGTACGTGTATCTGGCCCCGTCATGGCAAAGGAAATGTATCCACGCTTATTACTCTCTATTACAGGGTCATCATTTATTTCCTCTTTCTCCCAAACTTGAGCGACCTCAGGTTTACCGGCTATTCCGAACTGCATAATGAAATCTTTCCTCACCCGATAAAATCTTGAGTCATCATAAAAACCCAGTCGCACCAGATTATAAAAGCGATCAACTCCTATTGGAGCCCATGCCCTACGCAATTCAACCACGAAATATCCCTTAGATGTCTCGAATCTTATCCTCGAAACATCAGGTGCCTCTTTTGTCCACTCTTCACTAGCAGGATCGAACAATGCCTCCTCACTTCCACTTTTTGAAGAGCAAGCACACATTATACATATACAGATCAGTGAAAGGTATCTTGTAGTCATACGTGGTTCAATATAGAACAGATAATGATCTATTACTATAAGAAAATAAAATTCAATCCTGATGACACCTCTGACAAATGCTATTAATTACATGATTTTAATCGGGTGTAATTCCTTGTTCATCGAGCTAAATATATCCTCCAGCTAAGTAAGACTGACAATAACAATTTTTAGCTTAAATTTGGATTACATAAACCAAAACGAAACTATGTTAAAAGAATTTAAAGATTTTGCCATGCGAGGCAACGTAATAGATCTCGCAGTTGGTGTAGTGATTGGAGGTGCCTTTGGAGCCATTGTAAAATCACTTGTGGGAGATATTATCATGCCTGTTATTGGTATGATCACTGGAGGAATAGATTTCTCAGGGCTTGCCTATACAATAGGGGAAGCATCCATTTCTTACGGTAACTTTGTACAGGCTGTTTTCATTTTCATTCTTACTGCGTTTGCATTGTTCCTTATCATAAAGGGAGTAAACAGTACAAAGAAAAAGAAAGTAGAAGCACCAGCAGCTCCCCCTGAGCCAGCAGCCGATGTAAAACTTCTTATGGAAATAAGAGATTTACTGAAAAAGTAAACCATAATATTCAAATGAAGTAAGAGGTTGTTTGAATTCAAGCAACCTCTTGCTTTTGAAAAACCTCAAATGAAGACAAAGGTACTTATCGGTGAGGATAACTTAGTAACACAACAGGTGCTAAAAGCCATGCTGGAAAGCAAGCATTGCGAAGTGACAACAGCTTCAACCCATGAAGACCTTATAACTCATTTGGAAAATGGCACCTTTAACTTTCTGTTACTTGATTATCACTTAGATCAGGATGCTGATTTTATTTTGAAAAAAGTCAGAAACCTAACTAACGACAGCAGAACGACCCCAGTTTATGTCATGTCTGCCGGAAAAGAAGAGGAAGTCAGAAAGAAACTCAACGATTTCACCATCGAAGATTTTCTAAAAAAGCCAATTGAAAATGATACGGTAGACACTTTGCTATCGCGCTACCACGTTTCCAATCCCACAAACAATGACCGTTTAAAATCCATCATTGGTGATAATCAGCAACGCATTACAGCTATCAATGATTTTTTTCTGGCCGAGGTACCTCCTGCTTTAACGGCTATTGCCGAAGGACTAAAGAAGAATGATTATATCAGTGTAAAAAAACTAGTCCACAGAATAAGGCCTGCATACACCTACTTAAATAGAGATGATATCCAGATAAAAATGGGTGAGTGGGAGAACGATTTAATTGAGGGTAGAAATAAAGAGCAGTATGACGAAATCCTGAAGGACATCAATCAACAAACGAAGCAGCTACTCTCCACTTTTTCTCAAAACCCATCGAGTAAACCGGAGGCCACACCCCACCTACAACCTATTGCATATCCTCAACTGGAAGGTGTAAGTATCTTACTTGTGGATGACAATCAAGTAATCATAAGCGTCTTTACTTCATTGTTTCAATCCCATAAGATGATTGTGCATGCTGCAAAAAACGGATCAGAAGGATTATCAGAAGCCATCAATAAGCAACCTGATCTGGTGTTAATGGATCTTCATATGCCCGGAACAGATGGTGTAACTGCTATTGCTGAAATTAGAAAAAAAGGGATCACCACTCCTATCATTGCCATATCCAATGCTACCCATAGAAAAGATGAAGCGTTAGCAGCCGGAGCAAATAATTTTCTATTAAAACCAGTAAATGCTAGTGATCTATTGGATACTATTGCAGCTGAACTCAATCTTTAAACGATTGAGGAAGCCTGATGATGAATTCACATCCCTCACCTTTAGCGCTCAGCAAATCTATTGTTCCTTTCAGTCGTTCGACCAATGTTTTTACAATCGACAAACCAAGTCCGTTAGAAGTCTCCCCGCCCGTTGGTTTGGCGCTAAGTTTTTTAAATTTTTGAAAAACCTTTGCCTTATCCTCATTAGAAAACCCAGGACCTTCATCTTTAATACTAATCCATACTTCTTTATCATTAATTCCTGTAGACATTTTTACAGCTTTATCTGCAGTGGAGAATTTAATGGCATTTGACATTAAGTTGTCAACTACCCTACCCAGCCAGGTTTTGTCCATGCTTACCAGAGCATTTTCTTTCACATCTAAAAACACATTTATTCCCTTGGCTTTTGCAACGGACTGAAAATAGTTCGTTCTCTCTTGAAGTAGCTCCCCTATTTGAAACTGAGTGATGTTAGGCTTTCGCTGCGATTCGAGTTCGTGTGCATCCAACAATTCTTCTATCAAATTAAGCCCCTGCATAGACGAAGCATTGATCAGTCCCGTAAACTCAAGTTGCTTTGGGGTAAGCGTTCCAAACCCTGGCAATACACTTAAAATACTTTTGATATTAGACAGGGGTGTTTTAAGGTCGTGGGCAACTACACTCATCAGCGCATCCTTCTCTTCATTCAGAGTTACCAATTGCTGATTCTGATCTGACAATTTTCTATTTACTCGTTTTCTCGCTCTCATACTTTGCCATAAAAAATAGCTAAAGAAAAGAACCAGTGCGATTACCAACATCGCACCAAAATTGATCACTTGTTGAAACTTAATGGTGGCTTCATTCCTTTGCTCTAAGGCCTTTAACAGCATATTCTCCTGATCCTTTCGTTCAAGATCGAGTTGAAAGTTGAATTTTTCAGCCTGCAACGCCAGCTCGTTGTTCCTGATCGAATCGTTAAGAAGACGATACTGCGTTTCATACGTTGCGGCACTTACATCTCTTCCTGTGAGCTCGTGAAGTCGTGCCATGTAAAAATTAGACTCCATATACAGACTCAGCTGCTTTAGTTGAGAAGATGAAATGAGTGACTCCATAAAGTAAGACTCAGCTTGAGGATAGTTTTTCTTTTTAAGGAAAATTCTTCCAAGCAACAATGTCGACTTACTACGTATGCTGGGGTTCGAAAGCCTTGTAATAATATTCTCCGCTCTAAAAACTTCACTTTCTGCTTTTGATAAACTGCCACTCATCAGGTACAACTCACACAATCCTAACTTAATGAGCGCAAGACTTGCTTCATCTTCTATCACACCTGCAAGAGATTCTGCTTCGCGGTAGCTTGTTTCTGCCTGGGCCAGATTCCCCGTAAGCCTGAATACCTCACCCAGTACATTAAGTGTGGCAATTTCCCCCTTCTTATCACCAATAGCTTTTTTCAATGCAATGGCCTCACTTGCCATTACCATACTATTACTATAATCCTGTTGCGACTTAAACAAATCAGACAAACTGAGGTATACTTCCGAGAGACCAACACTATTGTTCTTATTTTCAAAAACCAATCGGGCTTTGGCAAAATTTTCAAATGCGTCCGCCAGGTTACCAATGTTAAGAAAATATCGACCTAGATAATTTCGACTTTCGGCCAGAATGATTGAATCTCCTTTGGTGATTGCAATAGATATGGCTTCGTTGTGTTGTACAAGCGCTTTACTGATGTTACCAATAGAGGCGTTGGCGATCGCCTGATAATTGAGTGAGCGTATCATCCCGCTCACATGGCTCTCTTGCTCAGATAGCTTTTGAGCCTGTCCACAATAGAAAATTGTACTGTCAGGAAATGCCAAGGCATATTCAACTCCTATCTTGTTCAGTAGTCCAATCTGTTCTGATACAGACGAAGACTGATAAAGAGAATCTTTGTAAACCTGAATGCCGTAAACATCCTGACCAACCCCCTCCAGGCTATAAAACAAGCCCATTAGGGCGATAATTGAAACAATAGTGCGCTTTCTCCAGTGGTAAATCATATCAGCCTTGGGCGAAAATAGCTATTTTTAGGCTTCACAGAAAAATGATATGGAATCAACTGTTAAGTGTGTGATTGTAGAGGACGATCCTGTCTCTATGCAAGTAATGAAGGGCTTAGTAGAACGGGCTGGGTTTCTTCAATTACAGCAAGCCTTCAACGATCCTTTCAAAGCAGTACAATGGCTGGCGGACAACACGACCGATCTCTTATTATTAGATATTGAGATGCCGGGTATCAACGGACTGGAATTATTAAAATCGATTACTCAAAAACCATATGTAATTATCATCAGTAGCAAAGAAGAGTATGCCGTTCAAGCTTTTGATTTTGATGTGATCGCCTATTTGATGAAGCCTATCAAAGAGTATAGCAAATTCTTAAATGCAGTTTCCAAAGTCAAAGACAAAATAAAAACGAAAACCAGCACCGATACGCCAGATCGGATATTTGTAAAAGTAGATTCGCTCCTTGTTGGAATTGAGTTCAACCGAATTCTGTGGGTAGAGGCTTTCGGGGATTATGTAAAAATCAATACGGCAGAAAAGGTCTTTACCACTTACAATACAATGAAAATGGTTGAGGAGAAACTGCCCGGCAATCAGTTCACACGGGTTCATCGCTCCTTCATTGTTAATGTTTCCAAGATTGGCAATATCGATCAAGGCACTTTACTTATAGGTAAGAAAATTATCCCCATTGGAAACTCCTATAGAGAAGCGCTCATGAATCAGTTGAACACACTCTAGTTCTGCTTTATCGTAAAGTACCGCTTGTTCATTCTGCATAATACCACATTCATCTAGTTCACTCCCTTTATAGAAGGCTTGGGATTACGTTTGTGACGTAATGGTATATCTAAATAACCACGAAATGAAACTATACTTTATAAGAGCAAAAGTTTTTGGGATACTAATGATGATCGTGGTCTTGATAATTTTATATCTTTATGCCAATGAGACTTTTCCGTTTTACCATACTGCTACTCTTTTCCTATCCCCTGCTTGGGCAGACTGTTTCGACCAAAGACGGCATTAGGTTTACAGCCATTGAAAAGCAGGGTAAAGTACCCATGTTGTTTGCAGAACGAGATGGTGTACTATTCAGCTTTGCCAACAAAGGCGATTCTCTGCTGGAAAATAGAAGCCTGGGCCTTACCATAAGAATTCCAAATGGTTTCCGTACAGATATATTGGAATCCTGGATTAAGAAAGAAATACAATCCGCCAAGTTTGATATTTCACAATTCACTTTGATTAAGACCATCTATTTTGATTTTAATAGCGCCTTGATCAGAAACGATGCAAGTGCAGAATTAGATAAAATGGCAGAATTGATGGCCATCTATCCCTTTGCCAAAATAGAAGCCATTGTTCATACAGATAGCCGAGGGTCAGCCATCTACAACAGAAAACTTGCAGCAAGGCGCGGGGAGGCTATAGAGGAATACATAAAAACAACCAGAGTCGGATTAGATCAATTCTCCATTACAGTGTCCGGTGAAGAAGCCCTGACAGAAGATTGTCTTGATCAGGCTGATTGCGATGAGATTATTCACCAGCTTAATCGCAGGGCAGAATTTAACTTTGATCCACGCACACAATGAAAATCAAAGTAGTATTATTTTTCATCTTAGGTGGAATAGTCACACACCCAGCCTATGCACAAGATGCCAGTTGTACGGCAGAACAATTCTTTGAAACAAACCAAGGATGCCTGGGTACCAACAGGGGTAGCAAATGCTTGCAGTTGGATGTAAGCCATTCATTGGACAAGCAAGGAAAAGAGTTTGTTTATTCATGGAATTTTGGAGACGGCAACTCACAAGAAGGGCTACTTACAGAGTACTGCTTTGCCGAATACGGCTCTTATTTCATCACGCTCGATCTTGTTGATGCAAAAACCAAAATGGTTATTAGGAATGAGCTATCGACTACTGTCACCTTATGGCCATCTGTCAATTACCAGGTAGATACACTGATACAGCACATCGCCAATTTTGAATACAATAATGATGAGTTTCCGGGATTTACGGCCAGAGATATTTATTGGAGAATTGAAGATGAGTTTTACTGTGGCCCCACGGTTCGCCACACTTTCAAAAAAGATGGTTTCCACCTTATCGAGATTGGAATGGTAGGCGACAGTGAAGAGAGGCAAAACCAAACCGGGTGTACACTCATGGGGGTATTTATTAAACCAACACAATGAAAATACAACTGATCTTATTTTCATTGCTGCTATTCAATTTGAGCTCTTTTGCACAAAGAGTACCCAATGAAGTGGAAAACATCGACTATCTGATTACCTACGGAGCACAGGCTCCCTTATCATTAGGAGATGATGACCACGTTCAAATTTTGTTTTTTAGTGTTCCACTTAACTATAAGTCACCGGTGTACATCAGGGTGTATGATCCAGATACAGGAGGCACCCATGACGAAATTCACGGAAGTGTTAATACTAAAATTAAATTTTCTATTTACGGGGGAAACGAAGCTTTCTCTAATAAGGATGCACAAAAGATAAACCCAACTGGGAAATTTGACAGTGGCAGTTTATTGGCTTCAAAAATTTTCGGTTCAGAATCTGCTTATGATGCCAATTGGTATACGTTCGGCCCCTTTAACCCGCTACAAGGTGAAAGATCAGAGGCTATCGGTGGCTATATTTTCAAGTTGATTGTGGAGGGATTGCAAGGCGATGATGGCAATCAGTACCGTTGTTTCTTTAGTGAGCAACCCACGCTCAACAGAAGCATTGAGGGTGCGAATGCATTTGCCTATGAATACACATTTAAGCTACCGAAAGCAAAAGGCATTTCGCATGTTTATCCATTTATCGATAGATCCGTAGTGTCAATTACTCAGAATAATTTTGACTATGATCGGGACGGATCCATTCTTATTTACTCTGTAGCCAAAAACAGGCATGAAGGAACTACTTCCGGAGACAATGAGTGGGCAAAAAGCAAACACGAAATGAAGGAAGCTGAGAAAAACACCACACTCGATATTCAAATTCAAAAGCAGAGCCAGGGGGAAAATGCAATGAGTCTTTACATCACCAATCAATACGATGAGGCCATTCCTTTTTTCGCTATTCCCATTGGTGGTCCTCCCAAATACAAGTATGACCTGAAGGTGACGTTAAAACCTGCTACTGGCCAGAACTAAACCATGCTTAGGCTTTTCATCGTTGGCACACTACTTCTACTCAGCGAATTCAGCTATGCACAACTTACGCCAGCTCAATTCACTCAACTCAGTGAAGAGAATGGACTGGCACAGAATTTTGTATATGGTATAATAAAAGACAAACGCGGATTTATCTGGATAAGCACTGGCAATGGCCTCACCCGTTACGATGGCAAGGATTCAAAAATTTATACCACAAAGGATGGGCTTGCTAATAATTTCATCACAGAATCGTATCAGGCTAAAAACGGACAGATACTTTTTGGACACTTTCAAGGAAGTATATCTTCTTATAATGGTGCATTTTTTAAAACCATCGCTGGAGATACGCTTAATAACGAAGTTGTCTCGATTACGGAATCCAACGATGGAATAATTTATGCGGCCACACGCTCCAAAGGCCTTATTGTTTGGAATGAACTAAGTGCTCCCCAATTTCAATTTCCCGCTGAACTTCAAGGGAAAATTGTCAACCAGATAAAGGTAGCCGGCACTCAACTCATCACTGCAACCTCCGAAGGGATTTATACTTTTCAAATTAATGGAGAGCACCTCATCTTCAATGATGCACCCAAAGAACTGCTTTACGAAGAGATCACAAGTCTCGAAACCTACAAGAATGATTCATTGCTTATGTGGGCAGGGTCTTCCAATGGCCTTTATCTCATTCGCACAGGTACCTTCACAAAAGTGGAGCACCATCTCTTTTCTAAACAACTTGAAAACACAGATGTTCGATCCCTTATCCACAACACGCCACATTCATTATGGATAGGCACACATCAAAAAGGAGTTTACCATTTTACCCTTGAAGCGGATACCCTCGTCACCAGCATAGTTCATTTTAATGAGAGTAGCGGCTATCCCATATTTTCTGTTAACACCATGTACCTTGAGCAGGAAGGCGCAATCTGGATTGGCACTTTGAGCAATGGCCTGATTAAACTCTATGATCCGTTTTTTAATTTTTACGGAGCTCCTAATGCCATCCAACAGGTCAATGCAATTGATGAGTGGAATGGAAATTATTTTGTTGCAACTGATAATGGGTTGTTTACTTTTAATCCATTAGGTATAAATAGCGCTCAGCAATTTCAACATGTTTCAGGTTTTGGTAATCAGGCGATACCCAGCATCAAAGTAAAAGGTGATGAGTTGTGGATCGGAACACAAAACAACGGAATCCTTATTTACGATTTAATCAATAAAAAAACCCGAAGGCTTTCATTGGAGGGCATGAATAAACAAGCTATTCGTGCACGACTTTTTGAAGTTGACCAAGAGGGTAACGTATGGGTTTCCGCGATGGGCAATGGCGTGTTTCTGGTAAATGATCAGGGGCAGGTTTTAAAACATTTTTCTACCAACAACGGATTTATTCATAATGATATTTATTCCATACGCACAGGCAGTAATGGTGAGGTATGGTTTGGAAGCCTTGGTGCCGGACTAGCCAGATTGGATACTAACGGTGAGATTCAAAGATTATCTCAACAGGACCTGTTCCCAAGCCACGATATCAACGACATCACAGAACATGATGGTATCATATGGATCGCTACAGACGGACAAGGTTATTTTAAATACGAAAATGAAAATTTCGTTCGCGTTGGCCCTTCACAAGAATCCGAATCTCCATTTATAAAAAGCCTTAAGGCTGACTCAAACAATAGAATTTGGATAACATCACGCAGAAACATAGGCTACCTGGATTTAAACACGGGCAAATCGAGGTACTATGACAAAAATGACGGTTTACTCGAAAAGGAAGATTACGCCTCGCCCATTTTTATAGATCCAAAAGGAAATCTGCTACTCATCAATGAAAGAGGTGTTAGTGTTTTTAATACAGAAAGGGTAGGAAAGCCGGTAGTCCTTGATACCTACCTGACATCAATAGATATTTCTTTTTCCCCTCACTTACCACCTATTCCAACGAGTGCGGAAATAAAAAATGGAGCTTACCCTTCTGTTACGCTTAGCCATGATCAAAATCACGTAACCTTAAATTTCAGAGCCATTGACACTAATTTTAGTGGCAGAGTTTATTACAGGTACTTTCTTGAAAACCTCGAAAAGGGATGGTCCCCTCCTTCCACAAACAATTCAATTACTTATACATCACTGGAACCCGGCATTTACACTTTTCATGCACAAGCCACCAATAACCTTCGTGCATGGATAGACGAGCCTTTGGTCTATACTTTTGTAATCAATAAACCATACTGGAGTACCTGGTGGTTTTACCTTCTGCAAATGATGGGGATAATAGTTCTTTTTGGGACTACCTACCTGTTGATTAGAAATCAAGCAACTAAACGTTCACTGGGGAGAGTAATGGTCTTCATGTGCATATTCATTGTGTTTGATTATCTGCAAAACTGGTTAGAACCTATCACGCCAGAATTCATCGGTAGTGTGCCTCTTTACAAAACACTGTTGAACCTTGGTTTGGCCCTCATTCTATTCCCTGTAGAGCGCGGAATCAAGGATTTCTTCAAAAAGCAGGAAAAAAGTGACAAACTAGAGGAATAACATCCATTCCTAAATTCTTAATCGGGCGGCATTCGAGATTCATCGAGTCATACCCTCCATACAACGAAGAATCGCCAATAGGAACCCCATTGCTCCTACTTTTGAGTCAACATTAAGAAAAACAACCACTAAACGACATAAACACCAACTGATATGATAGATCAAATATTAAACAGCGTAAAGGGGGAATTGGGAAGCAAATTGGTTTCTCTGGGTCTTCCAGAATCTAAAACAAGTGGAGCCATTAAGCTGGCCAAAGAAACGGTACAAACTCAACTCCAGGGTCAGGTTTCAGGCGGCAATATCGAAGGGCTAATTAGCCTCTTTGGAGGAAAACCACCTTTGGACCAGAGTTCATTAGTAAAAACCATGATCTCTGATTATGGAACAAAAATGGTGACCAAGCTGGGCGTATCTGACTCCATAGCCAAGTCCGTCTCCTCTTTTATCATTCCGTTCGTGATGTCTCGTGTGAGCAATCAGGTGGCAGGAAGTGGTGAAGCAGGAATACTTAAGCTGGTAGGCAAGGGTAACCCGCTGAATAAGATCAAATCACTCAGCAACATGTTCAAATCTGTATTATAATTCGTATTCATAAATCAAAATCAAAATGGCTAATAAGAAACTATCAGACATCGAAGGCATCGGTCCTTCCTACGCAAAAAAATTACAAGTAGCAGGCATACGCTCTGTATCTGGACTGTTGAAGCAGTGCACTTCAAAAAGCGACAGAAAAAAGGTGGCTTTGGCTTCCAACATCAGTGAAAGCACCATCTTGAAATGGGCCAACATGGCGGATTTGTATCGCATCAAAGGCATCGGAAGTGAATATTCACAATTGATGGAGAAAGCCGGAGTGGACACCGTGAAAGAATTAAAAATGCGTGTTCCTAAGAACTTGCATGAGAAAATGGTAGAGATAAACAATAAGCAGAAACTGGTTAGACAACTACCTTCACTTTCTAGAATAGAATCATTTGTAAAGCAGGCAAAAAGCCTTGCCCCGAAAATTACTTACTAAAACTCAAGTAAAAGTTGGTGGAGAAGGGCAGTAAAATCCTGAAATAATAGTAAGGATTTTCTGCTTTCTTATTACCTTGCAACATTCAACACCAACATTATCAACCACCATTTCATGAAAACCATTTTTACAATATTATTCATCTGTGCTGTATTTTTGACACAAGCACAAATCGTTAAAATTGACTCTACTACCAATTGGAAAAAGAGCCTCAACTTTGGAATTAATCTTAACCAGGCATCCTTTTCATCCAATTGGAAAGCTGGTGGGGTGAACTCTATTGGCCTTAACACCCTATTCAACTACAAAGCCAATTACAAGAAAGACATACATTCATGGGACAATGAAATCGATATGCTTTTTGGTTTCGTCAATAACCAGGGTCAAGGATACCGTAAGACTTCAGATCGTATTTACCTTGACACTAAGTATGGACGTGACCTGAACGACAAGTGGGGATTGTTCTCCTCTCTTACTTTCACCACTCAATTTACCAAAGGGTACAACTACAATGATGACGATACTAAAGATTTGATCTCTGATGTTTTTGCACCCGCTTTCATTACTTCCGCCTGGGGTCTTGAATATCACCCAGTAGATTACTTCAAATTGCGTATTGCTCCTTTTGCACCTAGACTTACCATAGTGAAAGATCCTGCAAGATTTGTTACCACCGTAGGGCCAACTCCCTATGGAGTAGAGTTACCCGATGAAACACGTTGGGAATGGCTGGCATTTCAAATGCAGGCTGAATTCAATAAAGACATTGCTGAAAATCTCAATTTGAAATGGAGGTATGTGATGTTCGCCAATTATGAAACACTTGAAGCAAAGACAATAGATCACCGTCTTGATCTTAATATCACCGCAAAAGTAAATCAGTTTGTCAACGTAAGTGTTGGAGGTATTTTACTTTACGATTTCGACCAGGATGCTGGTGTCCAGCTGAGTCAAGCACTCACGATAGGATTTGCGTATTCTTTCAGAAATTACGCAGAGAAGAAATAAGTATTAAGTCAATAGTTGATAGTCCATAGTTACTTACCGCAACCATGGACTATCAACAATTTTTATTTTCCAGCTTCAGGAACAGCCTCCATTAACAAGGTGTAAGCTTTATCCAACGCCACTCCACCTTCTTTCGCTCCAGTATAATGTCCGAGGCGAACCACTACTAAATCGTGTGAAGGAATGATCGTAGTAGATTGACCACCGGCTCCTAACATCATATAGGCATCCTGTGGAATGGGCCTTCCTCCATCTCCATTGATCCAGAAAAAACCACCATATATAGGGCGACCATCATCCAACCAGGGCTGAGCCAAAGTACTTACAAAATCAACATACCCTTCAGGTAATATGCGTTCACCATTCCACACGCCATCTTGCAAGTACAGATTGCCCATCCTGGCCCAATCTCTACCTGATGCAAACTCATATCCCTGAGTTAAAAAGTTACCGTATGGGTCCGCCTCCATGATCATGGTGCGCACACCAATCTTGTCAAACAGCTCCCGTTGTGGAAATTCATGATAGTTACCACCTCTTCCTTCTACTCCTAACCTTACCAGATAATTAGTAAGAACAGGGTCAGAATTACGGTAACGGCCTACTGTGTTGGACAACCATTGCTGTGGCCGTGTAGCAGCCCACTGAAAAGAGTTTACTGATCCAGTGTATACATAAAGGTGATCTGGGTATCCTAATGAAGGATCAAAGTCAGGATCTTGTGGAGCACGAAAGCGCAAACCACTGGACATGTGAAGAATATCACTTATTTTAATCTTTGCTCTTTCGTCTCCCTCCTTCTGCCATTCAGGAATGGGAGCCGGTTGATGCAACATATACACGCCCTGATTAATCAACACACCCAACATCGTAGCGGTTAAACTCTTTCCCATTGACCAACTCTCTAGCGGAGTATCCTTAGTTATCCCCTCACCATAGCGCTCACCAATTATTCGTCCTTTATAAGTCACAACAAATGCAGCAGTTTTCCCATCCCCTTCAAAAGCAGCATCCACAGCTTGCTGGACTTTATCCATATCCAACTCTGCGGCCATCGGCTCCTTGGACAAAACATCTCCCATTGGCCATGGAGAGGTGTTCGCATCAGGTAAGTTCCTAGTGATCTTCTTGGGCTCATAAAAAACTTTTTCCATTCCCACAGGAAGGGTAACACATCCCTGGCTCTGATCGCCAAGGTATATCGCTGTCCTCGTTACGCCACTGGGCAGAGTAATCGATACCGACTTCTTCTCATAGTCGACAACAGGCTTGCCCACTTTGGTGCGTTCCTCAAACGGGCTTGAAAACCCACCAACATGGGCGGCTGCAAACTCTGCATCAAGGCCTGTGATAAATACCGCTGAACATACAATCTTGGCATAACCAGAAGTATGATGTTCCAAGGGGTCTCCTGGTGGCGCTTCATAAGGTGTATCCAATTCCAATGAATCGCCTCTTGCAATCATTTTTGCTTTTGCAACAGCGGGATCATCTTTTACTTCTTCCTTGGTAGTACTTGGCTGGCAGCTTATCATCCCTATACACAAAGTAAGGACTGCCAGATTTCGAATAGCAATTAGGTTCTTAGTCAGGTTCATAGTTTTAGGCTTTGGTAAAAAGTTACGGAATTCAGTCACATATCAAAACAATAACTTTATCAGGTGGTATGGCCTTCTTCGATAAATAGTCATCAATCGGGATTAACAGCCTCTAAACCGTCTTTAAGTTCATCGATAGATGGCAACTTCTTTCCCTGGAATGGATGTATTAGTTTCGGTAACAGTTGTCATTGGTTGGCGGAAAAGTAAACGTATGGCTGCACAACTTCCCGATATCATCATCCTTGAATCTAAAGAAATGGATCTTTATACTAATCCATTAGAACCTTTCTGGGAAACTTCAAATAGAAGAAAACCGAACTTTAAAAGCTCTGAAAATTGCAAGCGAGGTTATGTAGCTGCGTGGACCATCAAGGGCAATCAACTTATCCTTACAAACATTAAAGGAAAACATTATACCAAAACCTTTTTCTTTGGTGACAAGGAAAAAGATATCGCTATTAAAAACCTCTTCCCAAAATCGAAGAACAACAACGTGCACGCCAATTGGTATTCCGGTAAACTCCGTATTCCAGCAGGCCCAATGACACAGTATGAACATTACAATTACAACTCTCGTTTTGAAAAAGAAATCATCATCACAGTAAGCAAGGGTGATGTGATTAAAATGGTAACACTGGATTACACCCAACAGAAACTGGTTGTCAATCTTAGGTAGGAAACTTACTTGTATTCATTCAGTAAACTTCGAACCGTAGCTTCTATATCTTTATTACCCAGATAATAACTCTCCAAGGCTGATCGCAACTCAGGTGTATTAGCACTGCTAAAGATATTTTTTACATCCATCAGTAATTCATGCTCCTGCCCTTGGGACTTCAAATGATCCTGAACAACCCTACCCGATAGGTAAAATTGAGATACATGCCACAGATTGCGAGGAAAGTTGATCCCCAATTCTTTACTAAGAAAGAATATTGAAGATCGAAATGGACTATCCATTGAAAATAACAGATGCGTGCCTTCATGAAATATGGTTTCAACAAATAAACTTGTTTCTACCGTTGGGTCAAGTGTGGATATGGTAATGTTCATTGCAGGACGAGATACCGTGTATGCACCAGCAAAATTGGCATACGCAGTTAAGTCTACACGCACTTTGGTATCCGGCCACTCTGCTCCTGACAACCTTACCAAATCCTTTATAACACCCTCTTCCAAATCTCTAATCCAATTTATTTGATCCTCTACAACCTTTTGATTCTGTGCACTATGAAGTGGCCAAATATACTTGCTATAAAAGGGCGCTACTTCATTAAGCACATGAGTGTATTGCGCTGAGACCGTTGTATCTGTAATTACTCCATCACTATGAAGTCCCTGCAACCACACCCGAATATCTCCTAATTGAAACAAAGTCTTTTCAATTAAATGATCCCGATAATAGGTAACGGCAGCATTCAAAATACTCCTATCCTTCTCAACAAGCCCCCGTATGATTTTAACTTCACCAATATCAATTAAAGCTGACCCATCTTCTTGAAGTTTTTCCAACTGACTTCCCTTGGCCTGCTGATACAGGAAATGATGAAGATTAATCCAATAGTTGCTATAGAACTCAAAATACTGAGTGCTTGCAACCGGAAGGGTTGGTTGGCCGTTACAATGAATGACTCCACATAAAAAAAATAAAATCAGCAAATTTCTCATTTGATTACATACGATTTTATGATAAGAAGGTTAGAGTGGCGTAAACTCGGAGAATATATTTTTACACTCTTCCACTTCTCCTACTGGAACGTATTCACAAACTTTTGCATATTCACCCCATAAGGCTTGAACAGCTTTATTGGTATGGGCAGATTCGATTGACTCCTTTGATTTCCAGCCAAAGATTTCAATGAGCGTTCCATCCTTTGCTTTGACGGTTATTGGCTTTCGATCAGAGACCAAACCTTCTTTGTCAAGGGCTTGCCAATGGGTTCTCAGCAGGTTCTCCAATTCAGATTCCTTTCCTGGAATAGGCCGGTAGCCAACAATGACTATTCTTTCCATAATTGATAATGCTTCAGTTTAAAAAAAAGCAATTCAAGTTACAAAACCAGTGCTTTCAATTAAAGAATAATTCGTACAAGTATCTACCTGGAAAGAAGGTAAATCCGCCAGCAATGATAATAGCTCCAAAATAGAGTAAAATCATTTTTCGTTGATGTGACTTTACGTCTCCTCTCTTAATGGCCCAATAAGCTGTCGGAACTGTATAGATGGCTAAAAAACTAAACCCATGTATATAACCAAAGTGACCTAAGAACTGAGGCCCCACCTGAGCAGGCATAAACAAAGTAATAGCCGCAGTAATCAACATCAGTACCATATATACGCGACCCAATCGCTTATGCACAAGAGTCCCCTTCTTTATCATTAACATAACAGTTCCAATGATAAAGCATGGCACCACAGTGGCCAGATGGTAATACATTAAGTCTAAATAATTCATAGGTGTTGAGCAGGTCGTTAAAGGGCCTTCGAAAATAAGGAATTAAAATCCTTTGCAAGCTATGCCAATAGTAAACTATGCAGGTTACGAAATGAAAATACTTACACCAATTGAATTAGTACATTACCGATCTTTCTTCCTGTCATTACATATCGGTAAGCATCAACTATCTCTTCCAGGGGGTAAGACCTGTCAATTACTGGTTTAAATTTTTCCTCCTCCAATAAGCCACGCATCAACACAAGACTTTCTTTCGGATGAAGAGGTATCGGGAAAATTACTTTTTTCGCGCCTAACAACGGTGTAACTAACGCAAAGAATAGATTTTGGAAATAAGGTCCCAATTCAGATGAAATATAAATACCCTTATCCTTCAGTAATGGTTTACACTTTCCGAAAGTATTTTTACCTACCGCGTCAAAAACATAATCATAAATCTCTGTATCCTTTGTGAAGTCCTGACTTTGGTAATCAATTACTTTATTGGCACCCAAAGAGTGAACTAAATCCATGTGTTCACCTTCGCATACACCCGTTACTTCAATTTGATTGACTTTCAACAACTGAACCAAGGCAGAACCAATAGCGCCAGTAGCACCATTTACTATTGCTTTTTGTCCCGCTGTCAATTTTACTTTGTTAATGATGTTATAAGCATAATGTGCTCCCTCAGCGCTAGCCGCAGCCTGCTCAAATGAAATGCCCACCGGTATAGTCACCATTGCACTGTCTTCAGGAAGGGTCAGGAATTCCGCATGAGATGATAATCCTCCATCTTTAAAGCCCCAAACCTTATCCCCTAAATTAAACTGAGTCACCTGTTCACCTACTTCTTCAATGACGCCACTAAAGTCGGTACCAGTGATGGGTAGACTGGGTTTGAAGAAGCCAATTACAAAGCGCATAATAAATGGCTTTGCCATCAAATTTGCGCAATCAGTTCTGTTCACAGTAGCTGCATGCACTTTTACCAACACCTCATTGGGCTTAGGTATCGGACGAGGCACCTCTTCAATGTGCAGTACTTCAGGTGGCCCATAAACAAAACGTACTGCTGCTTTCATGGTAATGAATGAAAGACCAATAATCTAAATTATTAAGCTCAAATTAATTTTGTCCCCCGTTGCGATTGGGCGAACGTTGTGAAGGCCATGTCCGCTGCTCCCCTGTTCTGCTATCCATTGGCAACACCGATTTTTCCCTCGAAGTTTTCTCTGGGTCTTCACTGGCCATGTAAGCCAGTATTGCAGTAAGTATGGCATTGTTGCGCACATCATCAAATACAATCTTATCGTAAGTATCCAGATTGGTATGCCAGGTGTAGGTACCATAGCTCCAATTCAAAGAGCTCAACGAAAAAGCTGGTGCTCCTGCTGCTACGAAGGAAGCATAATCGGAACCACCTCCACCGGGAGTGCCCGGGAATTCCGTTTCGATGTGTTTTGTGATGTCAGCAGGAACAGCTTCCAACCAGCGTCCCAGATAGTCATACGCATGAAGAAAACCTTGACCGGAAATCTTTACTACCCTGCCCGTTCCGTTGTCCTGATTAAAAAGCGCCTGCAATCCCTTCACTACTTCTGGACGATCTTCTACAAATGCCCGTGATCCATTCAAGCCCTGTTCTTCACTTCCCCAATGACCTACGATAATGGTTCTTTTCGGATTAGGGTAAATCTTTTTAAGGATCCTTGCTGCTTCCATCATCGTCAATGTACCTGTACCATTATCCGTAGCACCAGTACCTCCGTCCCATGAATCGAAGTGAGCAGAAAGAACGATATATTCGTTCGGCAACTCTTTACCAGGGATAGTTGCAATGGTATTGAAAGTAGGAACAATACCCAGATCTCTGGATTGCGCCAACACCTTAATTACTGGCTTGTCCCCTTTTTCCGTCATGCGGTACAGCAGTCCATAATCTTCCAACGATACATCTACCACAGGAATCTTTTCGGTATTGGCACTAAAAATTTTGTTGGCTCCAAAGCCCTTCGACCAACGCGATTGTACGATACCCACTGCACCCGCTTTCTCCAGTACTTTGTTGAGGTCGCGGCCTTGCCCCATATTATCTAAATTTCTATCCCATTGTTCGGTATGGTCATCCCTTTGCTTTTTCATTTTGGCAAAAGACTCATCAGTTGCAAATTCTTCCCAATTGTAATCAGGTCTGCCCGTAGGTTGTGGCATTGACACCAACACAAATTTTCCCTTTACATTGGGTAGCCAGTTTTTAAAGGCTATTGAATCCCCAACTGTAGGCAAAGTAATCGTTGCTGCTGTTGTTCCGTTCTTGGGTGTGGCCGGACTCCATGCTAGTTGCATTCCTTGTAGTGTTACTACACGCGGAGAAACCAAATCGATGTGCGCAATACCGCGCTCCCATCCTCTCCACTTTCCCCACTCTTCATTCTTCGCCTCAATGCCCCAAGACTTATACTTCTCCACGGCCCAGTCATTGGCCGCCTTCATCTGAGGTGTACCCACTAAGCGTGGACCTATCACGTCCATCAACTGGTGTGCAAGGTTTTCTAATTGAGAGTTATCGGTACCCTCTGCTACAATTTTATTGACGGTTTCGCTTTGTTGAGCAAAAGATACTTGTGCCATCAAAAGCAGCACAAAAAGTGACTTTACGATTCTATTCATTATTAACTGTTTAGTAAAAACCTTACGACCGTCCTAAAATAGGCAATAAATCTTCATCCGGAAACGAGATTAGGACGGATGGCGGGAATCAACTACAGCTTAGGATCAATTATGGAATAAGAAGTAAAGACTGGATTTGATCTTTACTTTGGCGGGTAACTTGCCTTTAAAATTCCCCGTTGGCACAATGCACCAACGGGGAAGAAATTACCTGTTCAGGTAGGCGTACAAACCAATACCAATCACAATGCCGGAATTGATTGCCTTAGTATCCGATCCTTTAAATTTTCTTGTGTTGTGTGAATATCCCACTTGTGGCTCGAATGAGATCGCATCACTGATAAAATAAGCATAGCCTCCCATCAAAGACCACCCTCCAAGGTTAACGGTAGATTCTGTAGTTGTACCATTAACAGTATTCTTGGTTTTGTCGGTCCCTAACCTGAAAGATCCTTGAACGTAAATGTTATCAAAGTAATACCTGACAAGGGGTGTTAAGGCTAAACTTGTAGTAGTAAATTTATCTGCAGAACCATCTGCCTTTGAAGTTGAAGTGCCAATATACAGGCCCGTGCCTACGGCCAAATTATCAATCACAAAATAACCGGCCCGAGGCTCTATAGAAAAGCTGGAAAATTTCCCGTTAGTGGTAGTCGTGCTTCCTGTCTTTGATTTACTGGTACTGAAGGAACTGGACAGGTTAGAATTTCCTCCGATGACAAAGCTCCCTTGGCTAAACTGAGCAAATGATGTGCTTGCTCCTAATGCTCCTAAAATTACTAAAATCAGTTTTTTCATATAACAATGATAAATTTTGGGGCGAATCTAAAAAATAAAAACAGACTTAAAAATAACCCTCTGTAGACTGTATAAATAGCCGGTGAATTACCAAATGTTATAGTTATGTTTTATTACTCACTTATAGGAGATAGCACCAATCAAAACAAAAGAACCAAAGGATGTCCTTTGGTTCTTTTGGGCTATATTATCAGCAGCTTGGTATTTATTGGGCCAAGTAGCCACCATCTACTGGATAGTAACTGCCAGTCACAAAGGAGGCTTTTTCACTGGCCAACCAGAAAATCAGTTCAGCGACTTCTTCACTTTTACCAAGGCGGCCAATGGGGTGAAGCGCAACCAACTGCTTCTTCATTTCAGCATCAAGGGCATCAAGCAAAGGGGTCTCAATGAACCCAGGCCCTACTGCATTTACCCTGACCTTTTGAGCTGAGTATTCAAGAGCAGCTGTTTGTGAGTCCTACCACGCCATGTTTGGCAGCAGCATACCCGGCAGAACCCGCAAACCCCACACAACCCAAAATGGAAGAAATATTCACGATACTACCACTTCCATTTTTCAACATGGCTTGTATCTGATACTTCATGCCATAAAACAAGCTGCTGAGGTTAATGGCAATGATATTGTTCCATCCTTCAATACTCATGTCACCTACAGGATTTATTTCGCCTCCTACTCCGGCATTATTAACGGCAATATCCAATTGGCCATACGTGTTAATTGTGAAATCGACTAAGGCTTTCATCTCCTCCGGTTTAGAAACATCAGTTTTAAAAAAAGCAGCTTTACCACCTTTTTCAATTATCCCTTTCACCACCTGATTACCATCCGCCTCATTAATATCAGAGACTACCACATTCGCTCCTTCTCTGGCAAACAATTGGGCGGTAGATTTTCCAATGCCTGATGCGGCACCTGTTATAATTACTGTTTTATTTTTCATCGGTTTAAAATATTATGCTGTGTTTAAATCATCAACAAGATATTTTATAACCCGTGGATTTGTAATGATACCCATCACCGTAGGGTGTGACTCTCATCATGAGTAAATTATACCCATCGTTTGGTGATAGATGAGCAACGAGGAATTTTCAGTTGTTCTCCTCCTTCCATTTAGTGGTAAAGCCTTGACGTACTCGAATGAACAATTTAAAACAATTCTAGAAGGTAAAATATTCTAGCCGCTCCCCTTTGTAGTTTTCGCCAGGCACTTGTTTCAACCTACTTTTTCCTTGCAACGAACCGAATCACAGAACCCATTCCGTTGTGATACATACCCTCATATAATTCTATTTCCACCTCCTCCAGTTGATCAAACTCATAATTAGGAAAATCAGATTTGATTTCTTCCTCAGAAAACAAAGACCCAATGTCTCTTGGCCCACCTACCTTCTCATTTTTAGCCACATAATCGATATTGCGTTTGCTGAAGGCTTCAAAAATAATCACACCATCCTTTTTCAAATAGGTATCCAACGTTTTGTGATAGGATGATTTAATAGCTGCCGGAAAGTGGGCATAGATAAGTGCTATCACATCAAATTGATTGGGCTTATAGTTCAAAGTTTGTAATTCACCTACCGAGTATTCAATCTTCACCTTATTCTTTTCAGCCAGTTGAAATGCTTTCTTCTGCCCTTCAATGCTGATGTCAAACGCATAAACCAGCCAACCCTGCTGTGCTGCATAAACCGCATTACGCCCTTCACCCTCTGCAGGAAAAAGTATTGACCCCACTGGTAATTTATCCAACTGTTCTTTTAGGAATTTATTGGGTTGCTCACCATAGGCATACGTCTCAGCACTATACCGTTCGTTCCACTTGTCTTTCCAGGTACTATTCATGTTATTCTATCCAATGACAAAGGTATTAATTAGCCTGTCCAGTCTATACCATAGTTGAACTTTTTACAATCAGCAATCCCCCTAAACGAAAAAACCCCTGCAATTAACTCGCAGGGGTTTTAGTTTACGATGGATTTCATCATCTGTAGGATTTGGTAAAACTTACTTTAATCAACTCCTCGTGCGGAGCACTTTTGAAACCGAAGGTGGCTCTGATGTGGTGTCTCACCGCCCTGCCAATATTCACTAAACTGCTCTCGTCTTCGTACAACACCGCATTGCGCTGTTTGTACAACTGATTCAATTTCAGCTCGGCCTTCATCACCAGTTCGTTGAGGCTCCTCAACTCCACCACCTTTTGTTCCAGACTTTCTATGGTCAGCTCTTCCGCCACAGGGCGGTAGAACGGTTCCGCAGAAGCGGTCTCTACCAGCTGTGCAAAGTACTGCACCATACTTGCAAAGTTTCTAGGATGCCCTTTGCGCTTGTTTACTGGTACCTCTCCCTCCTGTGGCATGGGCTCCGGTGTGCGGTAGCGCATGCGCCCCTGCAACTTACGGTTGCTTGCCACGGCATCGGCCAGTGTAAGCGGATGGGCACCACAGGATCTCAACTGGTAGCAGATGCGTGATCCCAAAGACCGCACATCGCGAAAGGCCAGCTCTCGTCTGTTGGTGATGTTGTCATAAGCTGTCTTCGCTTCAATGACTTCATCCATCAATTGTTGTGCGTTGAACTGAAGGGTGGTCAACGCTTTCACCTGGAGGTTTTGTTGTCCGGGGTTGTAGGCTCCTCCTAACCCGGTGCAGATGCCCTTGAGCTTCCCAAAGGCTTGCATGGTTTTAACATGTGACATAACATAAAATATTAATTTGTTATACATACTCTTAATACGGAAAATCCCTAAGTAAGAGTTGCGTTTTTCTTAATTATTTTTAAAATATTTTTAACTTTTTTTTACAAGCCTAAAACGGTAGCTCAACCCTCACCTTTTCCTGCCAAAAAAGCCAACCACCCCGAGTGCAAAGCCAACCACACCAAGGGTGTATTGTGTGTGGTGCTCCAGCACTTCCAACCACAGGGAGGGTACATCCAATCCACCCCAAGTGCAAAACCATACACCGCTTGTGCACTTCCATATGGCCCATCTGCAAAACCATATACACCAAGTGCAAAACCGACCACCTTAAAGGTGTATTGTATGTGATGCTCCAGCATTCCCAACCACACCGAGGGTACATTCTACCCATCCCGAGTGCAAAACCATACACCCCTTCAGGGCATTTGAATTACACGTTCCTCACTTTCAAGGATTACTTTGTACTTTTGAATAGCAGTGAGAAGTAAGAAGACAGAAATAAGAAGTAACAATCAACAACTATCACCTGTTAATTAATTGTCGAAAAACCAACAACCAGATAACCATGCTCTCTAGTCCATTACTTGCCAATAACCCTGCCCTTTACGTATTTCTCCCCATCTACTATGCCGTGTGGTGTGATGCGGTACTCACCCCCAGCGAAATCAAAACCATTCAGCAACTGGTAGACAAGCAGAAATGGTTATCGGAAGAAGAGAAGACTTTCTTGCTGAGTCAACTCAACCCGGCTACACCGCCCGCTCCTGACGAACTCAAAAGCTGGCTCGAGGAAATACAAAAGGTGGCCGACCAGGCCAGTGCCGACAAAAAGCATGGTCTCGTAGACATTGGGTTGCAACTCGCTGCCCTCCACGAGTCAAGGAAGGAAATCGACAAAGAAGCACAACAGTCCTTACGGGAAATTGAGAGTGTGCTGGGTGTCATCAGCAGCGAGTCTGCTTTTATCTTCAATGCCGCTCAGCGCAAAACCATTACCGACCAACAGGAGACAAAAGCTTCTTTTGATATCAACGCCATGGCCGCTGTACTGGATGGTGACCAGGCTGGCATTATTAATAAAGTAAAAACCGTAATCTCCGACTCCGCCTTTGAGTATATCGATACCGACAACCTGACGGAACGAAGAGAGAAAGTATTGGAGTGGTGCCACTTACTGGCACAGCAAGGCTTTGGCTCCATGGCCTTCCCCAAAGAAAACGGTGGCGGTGGTAGCATGGCCAATTACTTCTCCATTATGGAAACGCTCAGCTACCATGACTTGAGTCTGGTCATCAAGTTTGGTGTACAGTTCGGGCTCTGGGGCATGAGTGTCTATTTTCTGGGTACAGAAAAACACCACAAGAAATACATTAAAGATATTGGCACGTTAGAGTTGCCGGGTTGCTTTGCGATGACTGAGACCGGCCATGGTTCCAATGTGAAAGGAATACTCACTACGGCAACCTACGATCATGAAGACCAAACCTTCGTTATTCATACGCCATCTGAAGAAGCGCGCAAAGAATACATTGGCAATGCTGCCCTGCACGGTCAGGCGGCTACCGTGTTTGCTAAGCTGATTATCAACGGCAAAGACTATGGAGTAAGTGCCTTTGTAGTACCGTTGCGCAACAAGCAAGGGCAAATGCATCCGGGTGTCACCATTAAAGATTGTGGCAGAAAAATGGGATTGAATGGTGTAGACAATGGCGTGATCTACTTCGATAACGTACGTGTGCCCAAGGATGACATGCTGGATCGCTTTGCTGGTGTAGATGAAGACGGAAAATTTACCAGTCCTATTGCCAGTGACAACCGCAGGTTCTTTACCATGTTGGGTACATTGGTAGGTGGACGCATCGGTATACCCAGGTCGGGCAACAGTGCTTCTAAGTCCGGACTCACCATTGCCATTAAATACGGAGACAAGCGCAGACAGTTTGGACCTGAGCATGCTCCAGAAGTCCCGATACTGAATTACAGAACCCATCAGCGCAGACTCATGCCGCTGCTGGCGAATGTGTACGCCCTTCACTTTTCTTTACAATACCTCACAGACCGATTCATCAACCGTACGGAGGAAGACATGCAGGAAATAGAAGCACTGGCTGCTGGTATGAAATCGTTTGCCACGTGGAACACCACGCATACCCTGCAAGAATGTCGCGAGGCCTGTGGTGGTAAAGGCTATCTAACAGAAAACCGAATCGATGATTTAAAAAACGACTCTGATATCTACACCACTTTCGAAGGAGACAACACCGTGTTGATGCAATTGGTGGCGAAGAGCAGATTGACAGAATTCAAACAGGAGTTCAGCAACATTGACTTCTTTGGGATACTTAATTATGTGGGTTCACAAGCCAGGACCTCTATCACAGAGATGAATCCTCTGACCATCCGTAATACGGATGAAGACCATCTCCTCGATCCGGAGTTTCATTTGAGTGCCTTCAAATACAGAGAAAGAGATATTCTTACTTCTGCTGCAAGGCGACTGAAGAAACACCTCGACAGTGGTATGGATTCGTTTGATGCTTTTAACCAAACACAATACCATCTGGTGAATGTGGGGCATGCTTATATAGAGAGAATCATTCTGGAGCAATTCATTGAACAAGTAGAGCGCACCAAAGACAAAGCTTGTAAGGCCGTGTTGAAAAAGTTATGCGACCTGTTTGCGCTTTCGCAAATAGAGAAGAACAAGGGTTGGTACCTCGAGCATGATTATATGGAAGGGGTAAAAACCAAAGCCATCCGCAAGTTGATCAACAAACTAGTATGGGAAATTCGTCAGGAGGCGGTGCCGTTGGTGGATGCGTTTAAGATTCCAGAGAGTTGTCTGGCCGCACCTATTATTAAAAGTGTAGTTGAGGATGAGTAGGCCGCGAAGGCACAAATAGACTTCGCTCCATTTGATTTAGTAAAACTTAAGATAATCAACCATCAATTTCGAGGCAACCAATTATCGGGTCGATAGCGAATGATGCAATTTGATCTAGCTTTTCAATTAAAAGTTTAGCGATGTTATGGGTAGTAATGTTCATTGACCTGATCCAAATTAACTTTGGTGGATGCCTTTAGTTAAACTGAAATCATAAAAGTCTGAGTCAAACGTAACAATGATAAAGTCTTCCTCCTTTGCATACTTCCAAATATCGATATCTGTCTTATTCAGAAGCCCAACTTTACTGATGTGTTGGGTGTTTAAAAAATGTTGTTCAATCTTCTTGACGAGTCGATAAGAAATATTTTGATCGAGCAGCAGTTTCAAGAAGCCACTCTTAATTTGTGCTCACGATCAGCAGCAAATGAAAGGCATGCATTAATCTGATCTTCGTTTAATTCTGGGAAGTCAGCAATAATATCATTTTTTGACATACCGTTGGCAAGCCAATTCAGTACATCATACACCGATATCCTCGTACCCTTAATGCAGGGGCGACCGAACCGCTTTTCAGGAACTATTTCTATGTATTGGTTATAGTCCATTATCAAATTTACTCAAATTTTTTACTTTAAAAATACCATAAATGCTAATAGTTACTATCCAAAAACACACTCCTATTTCTTTTATTTCTTTACCCTAAGGCGCAAAGTAGGTGAGAAATTGAATACAGCTTTGCACCCTGTGTGTCTCCGCGGTTAAATCACTTCTGCTACCCTTCATAGGATCCCAAACAGGTTGAGCGAAATGAAATAAAGATCAGTTTTTGCCCTGACAATTGTCATTCGTGTGCCAAAGCCATTGTCCTATCTTAATGAAATAAAACATTAAGCATGGGAGAATACAAAGTCGATAAACTGCATGACGAATACCGTGCAAAGTTCATAAGGCATCTGCTCAACGATGTGCAAGCACTGGATATGATGATCGAACAAGGTTTGATCGAATCTGGCATCAGGCGCATGGGGGCAGAGCAGGAACTCTGTCTTGTAAAGCCCGACTACAGCCCTTCGTCCAGCGCCATGCAGGTGTTGGATGAAATCAACGACCCACATTTCACTACGGAGCTTGCCCTGTACAATTTGGAAGCCAATCTGGATCCACTGGAGATCAAAGGAGATTGTTTTACGCAAACACATCAACAACTAAAACAACTGCTTGACAAAGCACAGGAGGCGGCCAAAGGGTTTGATAACAAAATTGTTCTGACTGGTATCCTACCCACCATCAGAAGAAAAGAGTTGGCACTTGACTACCTGAGTCCGATACCCCGCTACAAACAGTTGAATGATATCATCCGGGAGCTGCGCGGCACTGATTTTAATATGCACCTGCGTGGAGTGGATGAGCTTACCTTACAGCACGATTCAATCTTATTCGAGGCATGCAACACCAGTTTTCAATTGCACCTTCAACTTGACCCCTCCGACATGGTGGCCAGTTATAACTGGGCGCAGGCCATTGCAGGGCCTGTCCTATCAATATGTACCAACTCACCTCTATTGTTGGGCAAAGAGCTATGGAGTGAAACACGTATCGCCCTGTTTCAGCAAAGTGTGGATACGCGCAATACCTCCGACTTGTCCGTAGACCGTGAAGCACGTGTTTCCTTTGGCACTGAATGGTTGAAAGATTCTATCACCAATATCTTCAAGGATGATATCGCACGGCATCCCATGATACTATCTACCGAATTGAATGAAGACGCTTTGGAGTTATTAAAGAAAGGAGAAATACCGGCCTTGCGCGCTTTAAGAATTCACAACGGCACGGTGTACAGATGGAACAGACCTTGCTATGGTATGGCTGATGGGAAGGCTCACCTTCGCATTGAAAACAGGTACATCCCTTCCGGACCTACTATGGAAGATGAGATAGCCAACTTTGCTTTCTGGATCGGACTGATGCTAGGCAGACCCTCCCAGTATGATCAGGTAGATGAGCTGATGGACTTTCGTGATGTGAAAGCTAATTTTACTAACGCTGCGCGCGTGGGTAAAGAGATTCAACTGCATTGGATGGGTAAATCCATTTCATCTGGGGAGTTGATCAGAAATGAGCTTCTTCCCATTGCTTATGATGGATTGCGTAAAGCTGGAGTAGACGAGCAGGACATCAACAGGTATCTCCAGGTTATTGAATTGCGAACTAATCGCATGACCGGGTCGCAATGGACAGTTAAGACTTACAGGAATTTCAGGAAAACACTCAAGCAAGATGATGCATTGAAAGCGCTGACAGAAGTGATGTACAAGCAACAGGCTACTGACCTGCCTTTGTCAAGTTGGAGTGTACCGGAATCTCCACCTTCTCATTATCCGCACTACAATAATAAACTTGCTCATGAAATCATGACAACGAATCTGTTTACTGTGAATCCTAACGATCATGCTGATCTTGTCTATCACATTATGCAATGGAAAAACATCCATCACGTGCCGGTAATTGATGCACACGATCAATTGGTGGGGATACTTACTTCTAAAAACATAACAAGCGAAGCCGGCACGCACAAAGAAGTAAAGGACATTATGGTGACCGGAGTAAAGACCGCCCCACCAGACATGAAAGCGGATGAAGTCGCCCAAATTATGCTCAAAGACAAAATAGGATGTTTGCCCATCATCAACGAAGATAAACTGGTGGGCATTATCACGAGGAATGATATTGTAACGCGTCATTAATGATTGACATCTATAGCAAGGCCTTTCAGCAAACTATTCAGGTAGATCGCATCATTAATCACGTAAAGGGAATTGCACCTGGCCCCACCCTTATTTTCTTTGCAGGGATTCATGGCAACGAGCCCGCAGGCGTGTTCGCTTTACATGAAGTGCTTGCGCAAATACAAGAGCAAAAGAGTTTATTAAAAGGCACCGCCATAGGCATCACAGGAAATATGAAAGCCTTGTCGATCGGAATACGTTATGTTGAAACCGACCTCAACAGATTGTGGACTTCAAATGGCGCTATAAAAAATTCCAGTGAGCAAAGTTTTGCTGAAAAGGAAGAACAACAGGAGTTAATGGAACACCTCAGCAAAGTCATCAAGGAAAATAATGGACCATTTTATTTTTTCGACCTCCATACCACATCGGGATCTACCCCTCCCTTTATTACTATTAACGACACGATGCTGAATAGAAAATTCGCACTTCAGTTTCAGGTACCTGTAATACTTGGTATAGAAGAATACCTAACTGGTCCGCTGCTGAGTTACATCAACGAATGGGGATACGTTTCTTTAGGTTATGAATCAGGACAGCATGATGAAGTAGGTTCAATAATAAATCATAAAAAATTTATTACCAAAGCACTCCAACTCACAGGGTTGACAGCTACCCCAAAAATAAAAACGCTTGCCCCTACTGATAATTTTTTCGAAATCACTTATCGCCATCACCTTCAACAGGGTGATCAATTTTCAATGTGCAAAGGGTTTAAAAATTTTCAACCCATTGTTCAAGGTCAACGCCTTGCGTCTCAAAATGGTAAATGGGTAGATGCCCCGGAAGATGGTGTGATTTTTATGCCCCTTTATCAACAACAAGGCAACGATGGTTACTTTCTTATTCGAAAAATCCCCTCCTTCTTCCTTAAACTATCACGCATTATCAGAGAGGCGAGATTGGATAACTGGCTTACCTATCTGCCCGGCATCAACTGGAAAGACGGTCATAAAACCACCATTCATGTCAATCAAAAGATAGCCCGTTTTTTGGCTAGTGACTTCCTGCACCTGATGGGATACAGGGTAAAGCAAAAGGACGCCCAATACCTGGTGGCTACTAAACGGGAAAACCGCATCGCAGGGAAAGCCTACAGCCACGAACCATGGGTGAAAAACAGATAGCCGTCTAAATATTCTCCCTTGTGCTCATGCGCAAATTTCTCTAATTAGCAGATTCGACTTTAACACTACCTCTTATGCGAGTATTATCCATTCTCACCCTCCTATTTCTAGTATCTGCAACATCACATGCACAGCAACTGGACATGTCGTTGTTCAAAGACATCCAACCCCGCAACATCGGCCCTGCCGGTATGAGTGGGCGTGTCACTGCAATTGAAGTGGTGGAATCCAATCCTGACATTGTCTTTCTAGGTACCGCATCAGGTGGATTGTGGAAATCAGAAAATGGTGGCACCAGCTTCAAGCCCATCTTTGAAAATGAAAGAGCTGCATCAGTAGGTGCAGTGGCCATCAATCAAAGCAATCCAGCGGAGATATGGATAGGCACAGGAGAAGGAAATCCCCGTAACAGCTTGAACAGTGGTAACGGTATTTATAAATCCATTGATGGGGGTAAAACATGGACGCACATGGGCCTAGAGGCAACGCGAAACATTCATCGTGTTATCATCCATCGTGACAATCCGAACATTGTTTACGTAGGCGCGATTGGTTCTCCTTGGGGAGAGCAACAAGATCGTGGCGTGTATAAAACGACTGATGGAGGTAAAACCTGGAGGAAGACCCTGTTTGTAGATGCAAAGAGTGGTATTGGCGACATGGTAGTTGATCCTTCCAATCCCAACAAAATCATAGCTGCCATGTGGGAACACAGAAGATGGCCATGGTACTTTAATTCCGGTGGACCGGGATCTGGTTTATACATATCCTATGACGCAGGTGAAACCTGGAAAAAGAAAACATCAACTAATGGTTTGCCCAAAGGTGATCTGGGAAGAATAGGTTTAGCCATAGCACCTAGCAGCCCCAACATTGTGTATGCATTGGTAGAAGCAAAGAAAACGGGCTTATACAAATCAGAAGATGGTGGTGAGAACTGGAGTTTGATAAGCACGAAGAATATTGGCGGTCGTCCCTTCTACTATGCCGACATCTTTGTTGATCCTAAAAATGAAAACAGAATCTATAATCTTCACACTTATGTAGATGTGAGCAATGATGGAGGAAAAACTTTTGAAAGACTTATTGACCCAGGATTGGTACACGTAGACAATCATGCGTGGTACGTCCATCCTGAAGATCCAAGCTATTTAATTTGTGGTAATGATGGAGGTGCGGTGATCTCCCGAGACAAAGGTAAGACCTGGAGTTTTGTAGAGAACATGCCATTGGCACAGTTTTATCATATCAATGTAGACAATCAATTGCCCTATAATATTTATGGTGGATTGCAAGACAATGGAAGCTGGCGAGGACCAAGTCAGGTGTGGAGAAGATATGGCATACGCAACATGCATTGGGATCGTGTAGGTGGTGGCGATGGTTTTGATGTAGCCCCCGACCCAATGAGTGAAGACAGATATGGATACAGTTTGTCACAGGGTGGTAATATCTCTCGCTTTGATTTAAGGACAGGAAGTCGCCAGGGTATCAAACCCTTTCTTGCAAGTGGTGAAGAGTTGCGTTTCAACTGGAATGCTGCATTAGCCATTGACCCAATAGACAAAACCACCATTTATTTAGGCACACAATATGTGATGAAATCAACCGACCGAGGTGCTACTTGGGAAAAGATATCTACAGATCTGACCACCAACGATACTGAAAAACAAAAGCAGGCAACTACAGGTGGTTTGTCATTAGATAATAGTGGCGCAGAAAACCATACAACTATTTTAACCATTGCGCCAAGTCCGTTGCAAAAGGGAGTGATGTGGGTAGGCACCGATGATGGGAATGTCCAATTGACAAGCAATGGCGGTCAGACATGGACCAACATGACCAGCAAATTGCCAGGCGCTCCCAAGAATGCATGGGTTGCACAGATCAGGGCATCAAGTCATAATGTGAATGAAGCGTTTGTGGTCATCAACAATTACAGACAAAATGATTGGAGTCCGTACTTGTATCGTACCAAGGACATGGGCAAGTCGTGGACAAGAATAGCCAATGATCAAAACGTATATGGATATGCGCTTTCCATGGTGCAGGATCCTGTGATACCTAACCTCTTATTCCTGGGAACAGAATACGGTCTATATATTTCAGTAGATGATGCCAAGACCTGGACCAAGTGGACCAGCGGCTACCCGACTGTGTCAACTATGGATATGCAAATACAGGAAAGAGATGCAGACCTTGTGTTGGGTACGTTTGGTCGAGCCATCTGGATTTTAGATGATATTAGACCATTACGTGAATTAGCGAAGACTGGATACAACACACTATTGGCTAAAGACATTAAGACCTTTGAAACACCTACCGCCTATATCATCAACCAGGGAGAAGCCAACGGGTATAGAAGTACTGGAGATGGACTCTATGAAGGAGAGAACAAAAAACCAAGTGCGTGGATTACCTACTACCTGAAAGACTTGAAAAAGGTAGCCATTGAAAAGGATTCAGCGAAAGCTACAGTAATGGTGTATGACAATTACAACAAACTGATCAGGACATTGAAACATCAACCGAAGAAAGGCTTCAACAGATTCATGTGGGATCTTGACATCAAAGGAACGCGAATGACCGACACCAAAAAACCAAAAGCAGATGCTGCAGAACGAGGCGGACGCAGTGTAACACCCGGTAACTACAAAGTAGTCGTGGAGTACAACGGCTTTAAAGATTCTACTAAAGTTGAAGTAAAGCTGGATCCCAATATTCAAATGAGTATCAACGAGCTCAATGAAAAAGCTGCATTGATAGACAGGTTCAACGGCATTGCGGAAGCGGCCACTGCGAAGACAGATCGCTTGAATGATGCTAAAGAGACGGTGGATTTAATATTGACGCAATTGAAGTCGCAACAGAATGCTAACCCTACCCTGAAGCAGCAGGCTGATTCTGTAAAGTCTAAAATAGCAAAACTTCTTCTTCGTATCAATCCGAGGGAAGACATTCAAGGATTTAGTGATGATCCCAATCTGGTGAGTGAACAACTCTCCACCAGCAGAAGATTTTTACAGGACACCGCCTACCCTGTTACAGAAACACAAAAGAGAGCGGTGGCGGTGACGGAGAAAAATATCAAGCCAGTGATGGACGATGTAGAAACTTTCTTCTCCAACGACTGGGAGGCATTTAAGAAAGCGGTGAATGATGCTAACTTTAGTTTGTTCAAAGACTAGAATCAAGTAGTAAGAAGTCAGTAGTATCGTCTAATTCTTACTACTTACTTCTTATTTCTTCTCTTTGAAAGTCAACTTGAAGAAAATCAAAATGACACTGAGCAGGCAGATAAAACCATTGGCTAGAGTTACTGGCCAAAGTTGAAGTGCAATACCATAGATCAACCATACAATGGTAGATGTGAATACAATCACCATCATGGTGAGGCTCAAGTCCCTGGCACTCTTGGTTACCCATACCTTATACACTTGAGGTACAAAAGTAATACTGCTCAATAGCGCTCCTGTGTGCCCTGCAATTTGAATCCAATCCATAATAACTTATGTTTAAATATCTGACTTTCGGGGAATTCATTACAAGTATACTTGTTTACCTTAAGTAAACGATCACTCAACGAAACCTATTTTAGATGACTACTGCCTTACTTTACGGATCTGTGCGCACTGACTGACAGGGAATAAAAGCCGCCTTATATTTCCAACAGCAATTAAAAGACCGCGGTCACAAAGTCCATTTCATTGACCCATTAGAATCTCCACTACCCTTACTGGATAAAATGTACAAGGAGTACAAGAACAACGATGCTCCAGAAATGATGGAGAAGATCGCATCACAATTAAGGGACGCTGATGGATTTGTCGTGGTGACTGGCGAATACAACCATGGTATTCCTCCTGCGCTCAAGAATACTTTAGATCACTTTCAAAAAGAATACTTTTTTAAACCCAGTGCAATTGTGTCCTATTCTGCAGGAAGGTTTGGAGGAGTAAGATCTGCTGTTCATTTACGTGTGGTCCTTGCAGAACTGGGTACTCCAAGTATTCCCAGCATGCAGCCCATCCCAAAGGTAGGCCAGGCATTTACCGAAGAGGGAAAGCCAACGGGAGACTATATTAATAAGTCGAGTAAGCGTTTTCTGGATGAGTATGAATGGTATTTGAAAGCCATGAAAGCACAACGTGATCAGGGACTTCCCTACTAGTGGCTCATTTTAAAAAGAAGGGATTTTTTTACAACCTTCCATTCGTCTCGTAGGATCGAAAAAACAACGGTATCTCTAATAGCACCTTCGCCATCAATCTGATGATTGCGCAACACGCCATCTTGCTTGGCACCTATTCTGGCGATTGCATTTCTTGAGGCCAAATTATACCAGTGCGTTCGGAACTCTACAGCAATACAACCCAGAGTTTCAAAGGCATGTGTTAGCAAAAGGTATTTACACTCCGTATTGACTCCCGTTCTCTGATACGACTGCGCATACCAGGTGTATCCTATTTCTGCTCTACGATGTTCCGGAGTAGCATTACAAAAGCGTGTTGCCCCTATTACCTTATTGGCCTTCTTATCCATGACCACAAAAGGAAGGGCTTTATCTTTCTCCCACTCGGCAAGCACAACATCAATATAATTATCAATAGTCTTTTCCGAAGGCACAGAAGTATACCACAGTTTCCATAACTCTCCATCAGCCGAGGCCTTCAACAGGTCATCTCTATGTTCCTTTCGAAGGGGAACAAGCTTTACCAGGCTACCTTCCAGTTCAATTTCATTTAACCATTTACTCATCCTATTCCATTTTACGGCCAATTTCTTATCGCTCTAAAGTAACAAAAAGTCCTAATTCTTATCGAGATCCCACTTCATCCTAAATAAACACAAAAACATAAAACTTTTATTATACCTAATCGTATTAGGTATAATAAACCAATACCTTATGGCTTCCAAAGAGCTCATTGCAGCATCTACTGTGCCCGTCATCTTATCCATACTTTCCAAAGGCGAAAGCTATGGCTACAAACTCATTAAAGAAGTGGCCGAGAAATCGGACGGTCAACTAGAGTGGAGTGAAGCCATGCTGTATCCAGTGCTGCAACGCATGGAAAAGAATAAACTCATCGCATCACGGTGGGTAGAAGGTGATAGTGGAAAGAAGAGAAAGTATTACCACATAACAAAAGCCGGCCATGAAGTGCTTGAAGACAAAAAAGCAGAGTGGATGCAACTGCATTCCTTCTTAGTTCAAATCTGGAAAACAGCATAACTATGAGCCAATTCAACTTACAAAACGCTTTAGCGCAATGGAAAAAAAGCCTTAACAAGTATGAAGGTTTTGAGCCGGGCACTGCAGAAGAGTTGCTCTCCCACGTAAGTGATGCTATTGACGACTTGGTGAACCAAGGGTACACTGAAGAAAAAGCTTTTCATAAAGTGACACAAGAGAAGATCGGGGACCTGGAAGGGCTATCCAAGGAATATTACAAAGCCAAAAGTTTGGATGCTTCTCCTCATTCGAAACGAAGCGCATCACTGGCTACCAACTTTATTAAAGTCGCGCTAAGAAATATTGTCAAGAGTCGGCCTCACTCCTACATCAACTTGATAGGGCTCGCCCTTGGTTTGGCCAGTGTGATCATGATTTCTGTTTATGTTTTCTCAGAACTTAGCTATGACAAGTTCCACTCAGACAATCAGCGTATCTATAGGGTGTTAAATCACTTCGTACGGGGTGAAGCAGAAATAACTTATCCGCAGGCTCCTCCTGCATTGGCACCAGCACTCACCACCAACTTTCCAGAAGTAGAGTTAGCAACCAGAGTACGATATGCTTACCGACCATTGATTCAATATGGTGATGCTACCTACTATGAAGACAATGTTTTTTATGTAGACTCCTCCTTCTTCAAAATTTTTGATTTTGAGCTAGTCCGTGGTAATCGGATGAGAGTGCTGAACGAACCCAATAGTGTGGTGATGAGTGAAAGTATTGCCAAGAAATATTTTGGTGATGATGATCCCATCAATAAAATCATACTGATGGATGGAACCGGTCCGCTACAGGTTACAGGAATTATGAAAGACGTACCTCATAACTCTCACTTTTACTTTGACGTATTGATTTCATTTCAAACTTACGTAGTTCCGGATGGCTACCTTGCCGATTTACAAAGCTGGTCATGGATGGGTTTTCTCACTTATGTAAAAACACATGAAGGTGTAAATATTCCAGCATTGGAAACTAAAATCATCAACCACTACAAGGCCAGTGAAGAGAGATTTGCACAACAACAGATGAGTGTACTTCTACAACCTCTGGATGACATTTACCTTGGATCCTCTTCTTTAGGAAATCCAAACAATATATTCAGGGTGAATAGTTACACCACCATTTACAGCCTTATGGCGGTTGGCTTTCTTATTATTCTCATTGCTTCCTTTAACTATATCAATCTTTCCATTGCCATGTCAATGTTCAGGTTCAAAGAGATTGCTATGCGCAAGGTCCTTGGATCTACTAAGAGCAAACTTATTCTTCAATTTATTCTGGAGTCCGTCCTTTACACACTATTGTCTCTGGTAATTGCTATCGCACTAGTCATGGTAGGGCAAACATTCCTACCTGAATCCATTGCTTCCAAATTGTACTTAGATACATCCTCCCTACTCATCTATAGCCTCGCACTTGTTGTATTTGTTATCCTTATTGGAATAGTTTCTGGTATATTTCCAGCCTTACGACTTTCCTCCATTTCTTCTCTCGAACTCCTTAAGGGAACATTCAAATTAAAGGAAGGATACATGAGAAACTTCCTGATCGGTTTTCAATTTGCCTTATCAGCTACCCTCGTTGCAGTCAGTTTGATCATTGGCCAACAAATTGAATTCTTTTCCAATAAAAGTCTAGGATTCCAAAAGGAAGGTATCGTAAGCATTAATATTGGTAGTGATCAGGTATTGGGCAAAACGGAAGCACTTCAAAATCAATTAAAAACTAATTCAAATATTCAGTCTATCAGTCAGGTGAGTCACATTATGGGAGAAGGATTGAGCAGTAGCCCCCTTCGTTTACCCATGCAGGCACCGGAAGATGCGATTCAAATGAATTACTTTCAAACAGATTACAATTTTCTTCCTACTCTAGGACTCGAGCTTATAGAAGGACGTTACTTTTCGAAAGACTTCAGCAGAGATTCTACTGAATCAATTATTCTCAACGAAACTGCAGTTAAAACTCTTGGACTCACGGAACCATTGGGCAAGCGTGTAGTCTTCACAGGCGGCACTGAAAAAGAAATCATCGGGGTAATCAAAGATTTTCATTTCAATTCATTGCATCAATCGATTTCACCCATGGCCATTATCATGCCCTTCACCCACCTTGGGCAACTTGCGGTAAGATTTCAGGGCGACAATATGTACAACACTTTAAATAATATTGAGTCAACCTGGAAAGAATCATTCCCTAATGTCCCTTTCGAATTTCAATTTGTAGATGATCACATTGAATCGCTGTATGAGAAAGAAACATTCTTTGCCAGTATTATTCAGTTCTTCACCCTTTTGGCTACTGGTATAGCTTGTCTGGGTTTATACAGTCTTGCAGCTATCTCTCTTGCAAGTAAAGTTAAGCAGATCAGTATTCGAAGGGTGTTAGGTGCTCCTATTCAATCTATCATACTTCTTACGGGAAAGAGTTTCTTATCACTAGTAGTAATCGCGACAATTTTATCCTGGCCGTTGGTGTGGTACGTGATGAACATTTGGTTAAGCAACTTCGCTTATCACATTGATATCTCGCCCTGGTTCTTTGCCATCACTATGGGAGCTATTTTAGTCATTACTATAGTGACCATCAGCTACCATTTATTCAAAGCAGTCACAATCAATCCTGCGGAGACACTAAGAGACAACTAATTGAGTGATACGGCAGGGTTAATGAAAATTTAGGAATTGTTATTACTCCTTCAGTGTGGTAATCACTTTTACATCACCTTCCAACGTACGATGAACAGGACACTTATTAGCAATCTCCAGCAAGCGTTGCAGTTGCTTCTCATCCAACTGGCTGTCCACCTCAATGATTCGTTCAAAGTGATCAATTTTACTCGTTGGCTTTTCGCAATCTGTACAATCATCGCTATGCCTCTTGTCATGGTTAAGATGTACTTTGATCTCCTCCACTTCCCAACCTTTTCGGTCTGCATACATGCGCATGGTCATAGCCGTACAGGCACCCAAAGCTGACGTGAGCAATTGATAGGGAGATGGACCAAGGTCTTCTCCTCCTACATCTGCAGGTTCATCAGCGAGGAGCGAATGTCTGCCGGTTTGAATTTGCGTAAGGAATTTATTGGTTTTGTCCTTGATACTTACCACAGTCTGCGATTCACTTTCAATGGTTTCGCTGTTATCAACATGCAAATATCTTTCTGCCCATGAAGCAATCATTTTACCCACATACTGTGAATCTGCCTTATTGGTCATCAGGTGATCTGCTCCATCCAAAGAGATAAAACTTTTAGGATGATGTGCAGCCGTATAGATCTCTGCTGCATTATCAATTCCCACTGTTGCATCCTGAGGTGAATGCAGCACCAACAAAGACTTGCGCATGGTCTTTAATACACTAGGAAGGGTGTGTGTTTTGAGATCATCCACAAATTGTTTTTTAATATTAAAACTTCTCCCTCCAATATTTACTTCAGCTGCTCCATTCTTTTGGATCTCTTCCACATTGGATTGAATCAAATGCTGTACATGATCAGGATTAGAAGGCGCCCCAATTGTAGCAATGGCCTTGATGCTATCAATCTTATCCGCAGCAAATAATACAGCTGCTCCACCTAATGAATGACCAATGAGCAGAGCAGGTGCATTGTACTCACTTTTCAGAAAATCGGCAGCAGCTATGATGTCATCTACATTAGAGGAAAAGTTAGTGTCCGCAAAATCTCCATCGCTTTCGCCCAGTCCTGTAAAGTCAAAACTTAAAACCCCGAAACCTGCCTCAGTCATATTGTTCACTACATTCCTGATGGCATTCAAATTCTTATTGCAAGTGAAACAGTGAGCGAAAATGGCGTAGTTATGAGGGTGACCGCTAGCTGGCAATTCCATTCTTGCCGCCAATTCCTGCCCGTCTTTATTCTTAAACTTTGCTTTTAATCTTTTCATTTTAGTACGGTTAGTTCTTAACTAAAGTCGATTCTTTATGCTGCACCCAATCATGGATAGCAAACTGGGCTCGTATCTTCTTTTTCCTACCAGGTTTTACAGTCTTTTGTGAAATAGAAGTGAGTTTCACATTGTCATTCAGCTGAAACTCCAAAATTTTCTTGATTTCCTCCCGTAGTAATTTATCCTCTAAAGGAAATCCAACTTCAATTCTTCTATTGAGATTTCTATTCATCCAATCTGCACTGGACAAATACAAAACCTCATCGCCACCATTACCAAACCAATATACTCTGGCATGTTCCAGGTACATATCCACCAGGCGATAGGCGGTAATGTTCTCACTTAGTCCTTTCACCTCCGGCACCAAAGCACAACCTGCCCGTACCATCAACTGCACCTTTACTCCCGCTTGAGATGCTTCATATAACTTATCCATCATATCACGCTCATCGAGACCATTTATCTTTACAACAATAAAAGACTTCTTCCCCTCTTTGGCCAATGCTATCTCACGATCAATATGCTGAATAAGCCTCTTCTTCATATTGAAACCAGCAACTAGTAGCTGGTCAAATTGAATAGACCTGGAACCTGTTTTAAGGAACTTAAATAACTGATCCAACTCTCTGGTTATCTCTTTCTGAGTAGTCAACAAGCCATGATCACAATAGAGTAAGGCAGTTTTCTCATTAAAGTTTCCGGTTGCCAAATAGGCATAACGTCTTTTCTTTCCATTACTATCACTTTTCACCACCAGAGCTACTTTGGCGTGTACTTTCAATCCGGGCAAACTATATATAATCGTGATGCCCGCATTGGCCATTTCCTTTGCCCACTGAAGGTTATTGAGCTCGTCATAGCGCGCCTTTACTTCCACAAATACAATTACCTTTTTACCATTTTTGGCCGCGCTTATCAACGCCTGAGCAATCTGAGATTTCTTGGAAATACGATACAGGGTAACTTTTATTTCTTTTACGGATGGGTCTACTGCAGCTTCATTGAAGAAACGAAGGACATCATCATATCGGTGATAGGGAAAGTGAAGTAAGTGATCTTTCTCGTCCATCGCTTTTAGAACAGAGTCAGCCTGCTCTAATGTATGATGCTGAATTTGTGAAAGTGATTGACCTTTTAATTTGTAATGCAAGGTATCCGCCAGTTGAAAGTAATCATTGAGATTATGGTATCTGCCACCAGGGATAATGCCTGAAGTGGGTATATCGCAACAAGCTAATATCTGTTTTAATACCTCAGGAGGCATTTTACTATCGTAAAGAAATCGAACAGGATCCCCCTCCATCCTTCTGCTGATTTTATCCGTAATCTTTTCTATGAGGTTTCCAGTAAATTCATCTTCTATCTCATAGTCTTCATCCCTGTTGAGCTTGACGCTATGTGCTTCACCCAAGACTTCATATTCGCTGAACAATATGGAAAGGTTAGCGCGAATGATGTCATCCAAACTAATTATATAGTCAACTCCTTTTACCTGACTCAATCTTAAAAACCGACTTATTACGTTGCTGGGGATATTGACAAAGCCCAATGACACCTTGCCCAACTTTTTAAGTGGAACAACTAAATAGATGCCTCTGTTTTTGAGTGCTACTTTCTTACGTCTACCCGAAACAACAGGATTGAGATAACCTTGTACATTCACTCTAAAATAGTTTTTGACTTCCGTTAGATGTTCTGGTCTAACCGATGATGTTTGGTACATCTTAACTTTATGTCGGGCTAACTCTGGAATAATCTGCTGGTGCCATATGCTCCCAAACTCATCCTGTTGAGTGGATACTTTAGCATAAATCTCATTTAATACTTCATCGGGGTTATACCCTAACCATTTATTCGCCTTTTCCTTTTTGAGTACTTGTAACTTTCGTAATGCTGCCACTTTTACCCTAAAAAACTCATCCAGGTTAGATGAAAAAATAGCCAGAAATTTAATCCTATCCAGTAACGGGACATTCGTGTCCCCGGCCTCTGCCAAAACACGGGCATTGAAATCACACCAGTTAATATCTCTATGTATATAGGTTCTATGGTTCATGGTTGTATTCAAAAATAGGTCAGACCGGACGGATAACCTGTTGAACAGCCGACATTATGCAAAAGTTAGTGATTACAAGGGGTGGAGCTAAGCCCACTTCCCATAAAGTGGGAGCTTCTCCCCAGGAAGGCACTCAGAAATGCGATATTCTGCTAAATTTGGTAAAAATTAGTTCTATGGCGGCTTTTAAAAAGCATTTTATCGGATTCTTAATCCTGTTCTGTTGTGGTTTCCACTCCTTTGGACAGACCGACTCACTTGCACTTTCTGAAGAATACTATAAAATGGGTATGGAAGTATTCGACTATACCCATCGGGCACAGGCGAAGGAACTCTTTGTGCTGTCTACCCAAATGAACCCCAAAAGCGCCAAGGCGCAATTCATGGCAGGGCAGTCAATCATGCTCACGGTGAATAAGGAAAAATCACTTCAATACTTTCGCAAGGCATGGGAGCTCGATCCTAATGTGGATGAAGACCTGTTGTATTACTTGGGACAAGGCTATCATCACAACTTAAAGTTTGATAGTGCCATTTTATTTTATGATCGCTATAACAGAATATTGGCGCGCTCTCTCCAACTGGAAAAGTCCAACAAAATCAATGAGGTAAATCGAAGAATTTTTGAATGCCGGAATGCTGTTATTTACCTTGAAAACCCCGTTGATGTAGAGATCATTCACCTGAGCGAAAATGTAAACTCAGAATATCCAGACTATGCCCCTACTATTAATTCCAGCGAAACACTCATGGTTTTTACTTCTCGCAGGCCAGATGGAAATTTAAATACCACTGTAGCGGCTGATCTTGTCTACTATGAGGATATTTTTTATTCTGAATATGCGGATGGAAAATGGCAGCCTTCTAAAAATATGAGAGGCCCCTTGAATACCAATTATCACAATTCAAGTGTGGCTATTTCACCTGATGGGCAAGAAATGATCCTTTATCATGATAGCAATGGAGGCGATTTGTTTGTCTCCACTAAAAACAAAAGTGGTGAGTTTGAATGGTCAGCACCCAAAAATATGGAAGGCCTTAATTCAGAATACCTTGAAAACTCCGCTTCACTCACTGCCGATAATAATACTGTGTTTTTTACAAGCAATCGACCCGGGGGTTATGGGGGGACTGATATTTATAAAGCACAATTAGGAAAAGGAAACCGATGGGGTAACATTCAAAACTTGGGACCTCTTGTTAACACTGAAATGGATGAAGACGGAGTTTTTATCACTGCCAGCGGCAAACATCTATTCTTTAGCTCTAACGGACACGCTGGTATGGGAGACATGGATCTATACAGAACTACTTTAGATACAGTGAACGGCACTTGGAACCAACCCGTCAACTTAGGTTATCCAATCAACTCGCCTGAGAATGATATCTATTTTGTGCTCAATGAGAGTGAAACTCATGCTTACATCTCCTCCGTGAGAAAAGAGAATGTAGGAGAGCAGGATATCTATAAGGTGGATATGAGAAAATGGCAGCCTGTTGACTTGCATCAAGATAACTATTCTGACTTATTTGCAGAAAGCGCCTCTATTGAAAAGCAGCCTGTTGTCCAGAACGTTCCTCCCAGTCTAGTAAGCGAGGCACTTATTTCCCTTGTGATACAAGATGCCATGAACCATGAAGCCTTGAATGCCCAGGTCTTCCTGAGAAGTAAAGACGGCTCCAAGCAAGACCTTACCAATAATAAAATTAAGGGCGTCTATGATGCTACCGTAAAAACAAATGCCAACACTCCGCAGGTGTATAAGTTGGAGATCAACAGCATTGGCTACGCACCACAGACAGCTTCATTGTATCTGGGAGGTATCTCCTCTACTGTAATGACTTTTAAGGATACCATTCGCATGCAAAAGTTGGCAGTGAATGTCCCTACAATGATTGACATCTATTTTGCCCATGATAGTGATGAACCCCTTTCATTTAATGGTATTCAGGATTTTATAGCCATGATGGCGAATGCTCCCAATATGAAAGTGGAGATCAGTGGCCACACAGATGCTAACGGACCTGAAGAATACAATCAGGATCTGAGCCAGCGAAGGGCCAATGCGGTTAAGAAATACCTGGAGCGATTGGGCGTGGCACCTGATCGAATCACAGCTGTAGGCTATGGCGAATCAAAACCAGTAGCTCCCAATGATTCAACAGAAGGAAGGAGATTGAACCGCAGGACTGAGTTTACAATTTTACAACAGTAAGAAAGAGAATTACTTCACTCTACTGTCAATTGATCTGATACTATGCCGTTAAAAGTAGAAAATACGATAACCATTGATGCTCCAATAGGCAGTGTATGGGATGCTCTTGTTAACCCTGAAAAGACAAAGCAATACATGTTTGGTTGTGAAGCGGTTTCTGGCTGGCAAGTTGGTGATGCTGTGTTATGGAAAATGATGCATGAAGGGAAAGTACTTATTCCCGTATCAGGTTATGTTTTAGCTGTTGATCCTATGCGTCAATTAAGCTATAGTGTTATTGATCCCAACTCAGGTATGGAAATGACTCCTGAAAACCATTTAAGAGTTACCTATCAACTGTCGGAGCAAAATGACCAAACCACTTTGACGGTAACACAAGATGGTTTCGAAAATGCTCCTGATGGCCAAAAGAGATATCAGGATGTTTATAACAATGGCGATGGCTGGAATCCTATTCTGGCGATGATCAAAAAACTAGTAGAAGAAGGTAACTAGGATTTTCTGCACTCTATCATCCAATCCCAGGGATAAGGGGCTTTCATCCATTTTGGCGGCTCACTGAATTCCGTTTTCCAATCGTACTCTAATCTTTCAATAGCCGTTACTTCCAAACCTGCTTCTGCAAAGATAACCTGAAGTTCTGAGTGAGAATAATGCTTGGTTGGTCGTCCTTCAATATCAACAATTCCTTGTAAGGTATCCCTAATGTCTTGTCTTACATAGTTGAATTCAGACTTCGGGATATCATGTGGCTTAACACCCTCTTTCCTATACCAATCCATCAACCTCCATCCATAAAACAAGGTGGATTCCAATGAAGGCACCACAAACAATGCATTGCCATTTTTCTTCAGTGCTTTAGCTACGTTATTTAGGATGTCATAATTTTTCTCCACTTCAGAAAAAATGGCCACATTGCTGCACAGCACAAAATCAACAGGTGCAAGCTTTAGATTGCGTTTTGTTAAATCTTTCTTTTTGAACGTGATGTTATCAAACGGCTTCTCTTTGGCGATATCTATACAGTTCTGAGATATGTCTAGTGCCAATACCGATTTAAAATTAGGAGACAGATAATGAAAACCATTGCCAATACCACAACCAAAATCAATGGCATTGTGTTTCAGGTTTCTATGCTTCTTAAAGTAGCCCGCTAGTTTCTTTTCCTTATCCGATTCAAAAGCATTTAATATCTCATCTTCATAACTATCTGCAATTTTATTCCAATGAGACTCTTCCTTCATAATTATCCTGGTATTGAATTACAATAAGGTCCTCCCGTACAATAAGTAGGTGTGTATACTTCGGTTCTTATCAACCATTTGTCGCGTACCTTATGCCACTTGGCATAATAAGTTCCCCCAATTTCAATTTTACCATCAGGTATTGTCCAGCTTCCCTCCCATGTCCCTACCTCAGATGCCATTCCCCATTGCTTCATCATTTCAATTTTTACAGGAGTGCGCACATAAATAGCATCTGCACTTGAATTGAATTGATCTACGAATACTTTTTTCAATGCAGCCTTTCCGTTGATTTGAGTATCTGCAGAACTTATCACTACTATGTTGTCCATCCATGCGTCATCTATGGCCACCGTATCTCTGTCTTTGATCGCTTCATTATTAAAGTCCCTCGAATACCTAATGGATATCTCATCCATGGAAATTGCTTTTGATGCTTCGGATGGAGGTGCCTTTTTATCACAACCTATCGTCAACCCTATTATTGAAATGAATATCAGTAGCCTCATATTATTTCTTCATGAATTGTCGCTGAAAAAAATCAGCGGTGGCATTCCCTACTTTCACTGCGTTGGACCATTTCATCCAGTGATGGGTATCATCCACAATCATCATCGTTTCCATAGGTACTCCCTTTTCTTGCAAACGCTGCACAAGGTCCGTACTTTCTGAAACCCTAACGTTGCGATCATCATCCGCGTGGATAATTAAAACAGGGCTTTCCCAGGTTGGAACAGATGAAACCGGTGACGACTCCCATGCTACCTTCAACGCTTCCTCTGCATCAGGTGCTCTTTCGTATTGATCCGGCATTAACATATTTTGTGTTCTTCTTGCCGTACGGTCATGTACACCATGGATATCCACTCCGGCCGCAAACAATTTTGAATCCCTGCCTAATGCCATCGCAGTAAGGTACCCACCATACGACCCTCCATAAATTCCTATACGAGAAGGATCTACATTGGGCTGCTTGGCCAACCATTCACCAGCCGCTTTAATATCGATATACTCAGAGGCACCAGCAGTGCCTGCCCTTTCTGGTTGATGAAACTCATAGCCATAGCCTATACCCAAACGATAGTTAACTGTTATTACAACAAAGCCCAGGTTGGCCAGGTATTGATTGATTGAATAAGAATTAGAATAGTAATCAGAATAATGCCAGCCCAACAGCATTTGCCTAGGAGGTCCACCATGCACATAAATCAATGCTGGCTTTTTCGCTGCTCCTCCTTTAGGTTCAAACAACTGACCGTGGATAGTAAATCCATCAGGTGATTGGAAAGTGATTTGTTTTGGCGCAATCAATTTATCCTGAGGGAAACTGGCAGGAATATTCTTCTCACCTATAAGTTGAGGAGTGCCTTTGTCCAACTTCATATAAGTAGGTAATGGTGGTCGTTGAGCAGTAGCGCTGATATAAATCAAATGGGTACCATCTCCAGTAAGTTTAGGTGACCACTCTAACCCTTCTCCAGGTGTGAGCACTTTCATGTCTGCCTTATCAATGGGTACTTTAATAATGTGTCTTCTGTCAATATCAAGTTTATCAGCTCCAGTATTGGCACTGGCCAATAACCACTTTCCATCTGCACTCATGCTAACGTATTCATTCATGAAGTTTCCTTTGGTAAGTTGTAGTAGTGAACCTCCTGTAGAAGGTATCGAATAAAGATGTGGCCAGCCATCATGATAGGCCAAAAAGGCCAAACGATTCCCTGCACCCCAGTGAAGGTTGGTTCCTCCATGTGTTGTAGGTCGTGACCCAGCCAGGGTTTTAGGAGATTCCCAAATTTGGTTAGTTTTTCCCGATGCCACATCAGCTACCATAATGGACCAGGGTCTGTGATGGCGTTCCAGTAATGATTTTGGAACACCTCCCTCTCCAGGTGTACGTACAAATGCAATTTGCTGTCCTTCAGGTGACCACCTTGGAGAACTGTCCCTTGAAAAAGAAGGAGCTATCCATTTAACAGAATTTGAATCAAAATTATAAACACCTATCAAATCATGATCCCCTCTGTCCGCTACAAAAGCCAATTGGCTTCCATCAGGTGACCAATGTAAAGAACCCACTGAACCTCTGGTAGTAAAGAGATTTTTTGCAGCACTACTTCCATCGGTAGGTACTACCCACACTTGTCCTTTCACCAGGTAAACTACCTTATCACTTTTCGGGGAGATCACCGGAGCATCTCCTTCACCATACAGTTTAGGTTCCCCACCAGCAAATGGAATTACCCATACACTAACTTTGAAAGGCATGGCATCAAAAGAGGGATTGACCGGTTCAAGGTCTCCCCAGTTGGAACCATGATCTCCACCTCGCACATACACTACCCATTTGCCATCCGCTGAAACAGAAATTCCTGTTAATTCCTGACCATCATCCTGAGCATAGTTCGTAAGTTTTCTTGCAGTAAACTGAGGTCCTTCTGCTACATAAATGTTTCTCTTTCCTTGCTCATCAAAAGCCCAGGCTATTTTGTTTCCAGCTGTAGTTAATTCAGTTGGAAATGGATAAGTCTTAATGTCTTCCAATGCAAATTGCTGGGCACTTGCCCAATAACCACCATTCAAAAACAGGAAAGCAAAAAGACCGAATTTTGAAATTAGTTGTTTCATTCCAGTATAAGTTTAAGGTATCCTAATGTAATCAAGTACGGGCAAATTGCCATAGAAATGATGATTATCGGCAATTGTGTTATAATGTATGTACCTTGTAGCTCAAACCAAATAACAAACCCACTAAGATGAAAAAGAAAATATTTCTGGCCATAGGCGCAGTTATTATAATTTTTGTAGGATGGAGTTTATACGGACTGTTCATAGCAGAGCCAGCAAGCCCCCTCGCAACTGCTGAAAGTACCTATGAAGACCTCACCATGAAGGTAGAATACAGCAGACCTTACAAAAAAGGCAGAGTGATTTTTGGTGAAGAAAGTGAAGGTGCATTACAGCCTTTCGGGAAATACTGGAGATTAGGAGCCAACGCAGCTACCAAAATTACTTTCAGTAAAAACATCAACTTTGCTGGTGAGCCAGTGGACGCTGGTACCTATCGCATGTATGCTGTCCCCGGAGTCAATGAATGGGAAGTCTCTTTGAACAGCGATGCAGAAGCATTCTTTGGTATAGCAGAACCTGACTACGAGCTGGATGTAGTGAAGGTAAAAGTGCCTGCTCAGAGTACCTCGGAAACAGAGCAATTCACCATCACTTTTGATAGTGATTCAACAGGTGCACTAATGAATTTCGTTTGGGATAAAACCAAAGTAACTGTTCCTATTACCATACAATAACCTCTGTGCTCAACTTTATCAAAAAGAAATGGTGGATAGCTTTTCCACTGTTTCTTATTCTTTTAGGACTTACTTACTGGTTAATCGGTAAAATCCAATACAGAATGAATGTAATGGATGTGGAAGAGTACTCCCCTGTCTCCACATTGAAAGTGCCTGAGCACAAACCCACCAAAGCCAAGTTTCCTTTTATAGATGTTCACAACCACCAGTTCACCATGCCTATCCAAAACCTGGATAAGCTGGTAGCTGAAATGGATGAGTTGAATATGAAAGTGATGGTGAATCTGAGTGGTTTTAGAGGCAGGTACCTGGAGTGGACGTTGGATAACGTAAACGAAAAGTACAGTAACCGTTTTATCGTTTTCCTCAATATTGATTTTGAAGAACTGGATGACGAAGGCTGGCCGGAAAATACACTTAAGCTGATGGATGATGCCAAGGCCCTGGGCATTAACGGACTGAAGGTCTATAAAAATCTTGGCCTAACAGAAAAAGACAATGAAGGAAATAGAATTGCCGTAGACGATCCACGCCTTGATCCTATCTGGGCAAAGTGCGGTGAATTGGGCATACCTGTACTGATACATACTGGTGAACCCAATGCTTTCTGGAGTCCCAAAGATAAATACAATGAACGCTGGCTTGAATTAAAACAGTATCCGAGTCGATACAAGGATCCAACAAAGAACCCCTCCTTCGATGAGGTAATGAACGAACAACATAACGTATTCCGTAAACATCCCAACACCAAATTCATAAATGCACATCTTGGATGGTACGGCAACGACCTGGAAAAACTAGGAACACTGATGGATGAATTGCCTAACATGTATGCCGAAATTGGTGCTGTGATTGCCGAATTAGGAAGGCAACCCCGCACTGCCAGGGAATGGCTGATCAAATACCAGGACCGTGTCATGATGGGAAAAGATACTTACAAGAAGGAAGAGTACTACACTTATTTTCGCGTGCTGGAAACGAATGATGAGTATTTCGATTATTATCGGAAGAGGCACGCCCACTGGAAAATGTATGGATTGAATTTACCAGATAGTGTACTGGAAAAGTTGTATTACAAAAATGCAATGAAGGTTATTCCAGGAATAGATAGTACCTTGTTTAATAATTAAACCAATACAACGATGGCAACTAAGATAACAGTAAACAACAATGGCTCTTTGAAGGTGGAAGGCGATTTCGAAATCGTGGATATGCAGGGAAATAACTATGGACTTCAAGGCAGAACTGTTCTTGGTCTATGTCGATGCGGAAAATCCAGTAACAAACCATTTTGTGATGGATCACATAAAGGAAATTTGGATCACGAGGCAAAAGCATTTGATTTGCCGCCTAAAAAAGTTTAACAGAACTTTACGTTGATGGAGAACAACGCCCATCCAGATAAAGAGGCACCTGCGAAAGTAAAGCCAGAGGTGGATACAGAGGTATTGGCCTCTATTGACCCTCGTACATTGGAGGAAGGGTGTGTTTATGTACACTGCCGTTGTGCCAACCGAGGAGATGATTTACTGGTGAGAATTTGGAAAACCACTTTCCTGATTGATCATCACTCCAGTGCAAAAACTCAGCTATTACATGTTGAAAACATAACCATAGCACCGCAGTGGCTGTTGGTACCGAAAGGTGCCACCCACAACTTTTTGTTGGTGTTTGGTGCACTACCCAAAACTTGTACCCAGTTTGATCTGGTAGAAGAGATACCACAACCTGGTGGTTTTGAAATCAGAAGTATCAGTAGGAATGAAAGGGATGTGTATCATATTAATATTTTGTAAATTAAGTATTCGCCTTTCTGGGTGAGGAACTACTAAAGAATCTCAATTCGTAACTCTTCGCTCACGCTCAGAGAAGCGGCAGCATGCTAAGTAGATTGGAGTGTCAATTTAAAGGACTTCCCAGGTCACTCGCCTATCTGAGGGAGGTACGACCGGAGAATCTTAACTCAAGATTGAGACTCTTCGCTTACGCTTAGAGAGACGACAACTAATTGGAAAGAATAGAGAACCCAACTCAAGCACTTCAAACCAATCGCTTTTCTAAGGCAGGAACGAAACGACTAGACGCTTTTCTGAGGGAGGTACGACCGAAGAATCTCTATCCATATCTGTAGACTCTTCGCTCACGCTCAGAGAGACGACAACTAATTGGAAAGAATAGAGAACCAACTCAAGCACTTCAAACCAATCGCTTTTCTAAGGCAGGAACGAAACGACTAGACGCTTTTCTGAGGGAGGCACGACCGAAGAATCTCAATCCATATCTGTAGATTCGCTACAGCTCAGAGAAGCGGCAGCATACTAAGTAGATTGGAGTGTCAATTTAAAGGACTTCCCAGGTCACTCACCTTTCTGAGTGAGGCACGATCGAAGAATCTCTATCCCCAACTGTAGACTCTTCGCTACAGCTCAGAGAGAGACGACAACTAATTGGAAAGAATAGAGAACCCAACTCAAGCACTTTTAACCAATCGCTTTTCTAAGGCAGGAACGAACCGACTAGACGCTTTTCTGAGGGAGGCACGACCGAAGAACCACACGAGAATATGATTCAAATGAATTAATACCTATTTTTAATTGGCCTTGAAATAAATCCAAAAATGGTAAGAGGTGGCAGCGTCTACATGATCACAAATAAAAACAGAACAACGATCTATGTAGGATCAACTGCAGACTTGCAAGCTCGATTAATGGAGCACAGAGAAAAAGTCAACCCAAACAGCTTCAGTGCAAGGTATAATTTGAATATGCTTATTTATTTTGAGAACTTCCACAATATTGAGGAGGCAATAGAACGGGAACGATACATAAAAGGAAAAACCCGTAAATGGAAAGAGGAATTAATAGAGACTTCTAACCCAACTTGGTCTGACTTATCTGATGAAGTACTTAGTTGGTGAATTAGTTTTGCCATGTAGACTCTTCGCTGCCACTCAGAGAGACAGCAGCTAGTTGGGAGATTAGAGCAACAATTAAAGCGCTTAAAGCGTGGAGAAGCGTAGCACGGTTTTATTAAGAACCAAAATTGAATAGAACGCTTTTTTGAGGGAGGTACGACCGAAGAATCTATACTATGTACAGCCTATATATAGACTATTCGCTTATACTCAGAGAGGCAGAGCACTTTTTAAGAATTAAATTATCCGATTAAATACCAATCAGAATAGAACGCTTTTCTGAGGGAGGCACGACCGAAGAATCTCCATCCATACTGTAGACTCTTCGCTACCGCTCAGAGAAGCGGTAACAGTAGGACCAAGTAACAAAAAATACCCGACCATACTAGATGGTCGGGTACTTATAAGACCCTGATGAACTGGCTTCACAGTCAGTTAGTCAACCCTTTCAGGAACGAATGCTCATACAAGCATTCACCGGTCGAAATCCTCATTCAATTTTATCAAATTCACCAAATTGTCACGAGGCACAAAATCAACTGCTCAACTCTCCACACCTGTGGAATTTAGTGTAACAGCATTTGATAAAACTTTCGTGGGACTAGACATGGTACCTCCTTTCTTTAAGTGAAACATAAGCATGATGTTGTTGCTCTTGTAAAATCAGAACGTTAAACAAAATGCCGATAGCGACAACTATCTGGATCAATAACGCTAAAAAGATTGAATAGTTAAAACTTCAATAAAAATTAATGAAGCTGAAGGGCTGCTAATACTTTTGATGCCTGTTTGATGTGGCGCTGGTTATGGTAAACTACAACTCGGAATGTATCTCCCAACCGAAGTTTGATCCACTTACTAATGCTTATCGATGTTTTCACCTTATTTAAATCCACATGTTGAGCTCTCTCAAGTAACTCCAACATCCGCTCTTGTTGAGTCAAAAATTTAGTTACCACATCCTCACCTAAGCGGGTATGAATCGGATTCATCGATTTAAATGTTTTCATTTTGTTCAACTTCCCACTCTCTCTAGGAAGCATACTTACTGCAAAGTAATTACCCAGCCAACCACTATTAAATACCTCATTTTTAGATAGTTGTGCGCTTTTAAGTCTATTATCAATTTCAGGTAAATAGAAGTCACCATACCTGTTTAAGTGCTCTAAACACTCCAAAATACTCCAACTATTGGGCGCGTTCCGGTAGTTCAACTCACCAAGACTTAATGAAGTAAACTTGGTTAATTCCTGGATTATCTCCTCTGTGCGGGTTTTAAGATCGTTGATCAAATCGTTCATTATTTTTTTATTCAAATTTGGTGGAATAGAGTAGCAATTGCATTGATTGAAATCAAGATTTTCGAACCAGTTGAGCAACCATTGGTTCCAATTTCAATATTTCTATGCTAAATTGGCGGACAATGATCAATTCCATCTTACGTTTTTCAATTCTTTTATTCTTTCCGATTTCATTGGCTTTGCCTTACAAACTGTTAGGACAAAACAGCTTGGTAGAAAAAAAAGTCAAATTTACAACCAATGAAGGGACCTGGATATCGTTAGATGTTTCGCTTAACGACAAAACGATTGCATTTGAATTGGTGGGCGATGTCTACACGATTCCCATGGAGGGAGGAAAGGCCATACTCTTACTAGGTGGCAGCGCCTTTCATTCCCAGCCCAGGTATTCGCAAGACGGAAGGCATATTATTTACGTGAGTGATTCCAGTGGATCAGACCAGCTGTGGGTAATGGACAGTGATGGGCAACATCCTCGGCAAGTTTCATCTATTGCTGCGGATATTATGCTTTCGCCTGCATGGAGTGTCGATGACCAATCCGTTTTTGTTACTGTGATTCGAGGGGCATTCAATCGTAGTGCTACCCTATTTCAAATTGATATAAATACTGGGAAAGAAACAAATCTATTGGAAAATACAAATGGTGATCCATCGCGATTGATTTCAGCTCCAGCAGCAGGACCCTATATGTCATCTGTACGCAAGACGGATGGTCAACTCTTGTATTCATCCGTTACACCACGTGCCTATGGTGTTCGGCAAGGTGCCAAAAGTGTGGCTATGAATTTTGATCCCGTGTCAGGTAAGACATCGATTATTCCATTGGAAAAATCTAATTCGATGAAACCCAGCTTTTCACATGATGGAAAATGGCTGGTGTATGCTGCAGAGAGTGAAGGCATAACAGGACTTCGAGCACAGGATATGTCGACCGGAAGAGAACAGTGGCTAGCGTTCCCATTTCAGCGCAACGAGCTGGAAGCCAGAGCCTCAAGAGATGTAGTGCCAAACTACAGCATCACGCATGACAGTAAACATGTAATCATAGCCTATCAAGGTAAGATTCACAAAATCAACCTGCAGACGCTTGAGGACGAAATCATTCCTTTTTCCGCTGATATCCAAAAATCGGTGGTATCTCCCTTACGCTTTCCACAACGAATAGATGATTCACCGTTCATAGCCAGATTCATTCAACAGCCTGCCCTATCTCATGACGGTAAAGTTGTTGTCTCGGTGCACACTCATCTTTATCAAACGACAATTCGAAAAAATCATCCCCAAATTATTACTGCCACTGACACCCATCGCGCATTTTATCCCTCATGGTCTATTGATGGTAAGGCGCTATCCTATGCAACCTGGGATGAAGAAGGCGGCCATATCTGGATACAACAAGGCAAATCAGAAGCCACCCAGGTCACAAAAGTAGATGGCTTCTATGCGGAGCCTGTCATCCACCAAAACAATAAAAAAATATTAGCACTACGATCATCCATTGGTGTAAAACGCGCTACAGAATACAATGTTATTCCAACGCAATCTGATTTTGTAGAAGTGGAAATACTCAGCGGTAATTTTGAGGCACTCGCTCCTTCTGATGGATTCAGGCATCCCCAATATAACCTTAATGGCGTTGGTTTCTTTGCCACTTCACCACAGCAAGGCTTGGTGTTCTTTAATAAAGGCAAAAAAAGAAAAACTTTAGCCAGACTGACTCAGCCCGTAAAAGATTTAAAAGTCAACGCCACGGCTACCTCCTTATTGGCACTCACTATGAATGGAATACTTTTTCAATTCGATCTGCCAGAAAACCTATTAGATATTGACTCTACCCTTCAGTTAAGTTTAACTGAGGATGCAAGATTATTGACCAATGAAAGGCCAGAGGAATTTGGTTGGTCTTCAGATGGCAAAACTCCTTTCTGGACCTTAGGCAATGTACTCTATCATGGGACTATGGAAGATAGAATATCAATCGATATTAAATTCAATAAAGCAAAGCCAAGTGGTACAATTGTCTTAGCAGGCGCTAAGGTGATTACCATGAATGGAAATGATATCATTGAGAATGCTGACATCGTCATTAAGGACAATCGCATTTTGGAGGTAGGGACACACGGTTCATTAGCTATTCCCAAAGGAAGCCAAACCATTGATGCGTCAGGCAAAGTGATCATACCTGGTATCATAGATGTACATGCTCATTTCGGACATGCGCAAGATGTACTTGAACCAATCTCACCTTTTACGCATGCCAACCTGGCCTATGGTACTACAACCATTCGCGACCCACAATCTTCACCTCAAATTTTCAATTACGCAGAACTTATCGAAGCGGGGGAAGCTGATGGGCCTCGAGTCTACTCCACAGGTCCGGGGATTTTTGCTTTTGATCAGCTGGACAGTTATGAAAAGGTCATAGCATTGCTAAAGATATATGCTACAAGATATCGAACCCATCTGGTCAAATCGTACCTGGTGGGTACACGACAACAACGGCAGTGGGTAGTTCAAGCCTGTAAAGAACTTGGACTAATGCCTACCACTGAAGGTGGTGCTGACACCAAACAAAACATCACTCATGCTATGGATGGATTCAGTGGCAATGAACATGCCATCCCTACAGCCCCGCTTTACAAAGACATAATCCAGTTATTTGCCCAGTCAGGTATTGCCTACACACCTACCCTTCTTGTAGCTTTTGGCGGACCACTCCCTATTTATCGCTATATGGCCGAACAGAATCCTTTTGAAAACAAGAAGTTGAAATACTTCTTTCCCAGCGATGAGCTCTATCAGAAGAGTGCTTTGCGGCTACTGTATTTTAGAAAGGAAGATCACCACGTGGAGGCAGTTGCTGAAAGCTCCAATGCGATTTTACAGCAGGGAGGTTTGGTATCTCTTGGCGGGCATGGAGAAATGCAAGGTTTACAAAACCATTGGGAAATGTGGTTGCTTGCTTCAGGTGGTATGAGTAATTACGATGTCCTTAAGGTGGCCACCCTCAACAGCGCAAAGGCAATTGGTTTGGAGCAAGATTTGGGCAGCATCGAAAAAGGAAAGCTTGCAGATCTTATTATTCTTGACAAAGATCCATTGCAAGAAATTCATAACACCACATCCATTCACATGGTAATGAAGAATGGTGTACTCTATGAAGCCTCTACACTCGACAAAGTGTGGCCAGAAAAGAAACCTGCTAAAACACCTTGGTGGCGTTTACAAAATTAACCACATGAACTATGCTTAGATCTTTAACCCTCTATGGATGCTGTATAATAGTTCACCTTGGCTTTTGTCAAGTTGAACTCATTTGTGATAAACAATTCGAACCCTTTGCCGAAACGCCAGGCGCTATGGTGGCGGTTTATAAAGACGGGGAAATCAGTTTCAGTAAGGGATATGGAATGGCAAACCTTAACTACAATATACCTATCACCTCCAAGACTGTTTTTGACATTGGATCTGTGTCAAAACAGTTTACCGCAGCTTGTATTTTTCTACTGGAGCAACAAGGCAAGCTATCCATCGATGATCCAATCCAAAAGTGGTTGCCCGAAATGCCAACGTATAACAATGATATTATCAAAATCCGAAACCTGATTAACCACAATAGCGGCCTTCGCGATTATGTTGAAATTGTTGGGTATGCAGGAAAACCCTTCAACAATTTATTTACTGAAGAGATGGGACTTGATATTATGGCGAGACAGCAAGAGCCTAACTTCAAACCAGGCGAAAAGTTTATGTACAACAATGGAGGCTATCTGCTCCTGGCTATTATCGTAAGGCGGGCAAGCGGAATGTCCATTGGCGAATACGCTCAAGCTCAAATCTTCGAACCACTCGGCATGACCAGTACTTTCATTCTTGAAAATCCTAACCGAATTATCAAGAACGGAGCGACAGGATACAATCGCTTAAAAGATGGTAAGATTGAAGAACTACACTATAAAAATGTGGCCATAGGAGGAGATGGCCAGGTATATACTACCATTGAAGATTTGTTGCTATGGGATAATAATTTTTATAACCCAAAGGTGGGCGGGAAACCCCTTTTGAATAACATGCAAGAGCGAGGTCTACTAAATAGTGGCGACACCTTAACATATGCCGGGGGTTTGTTTATAGAAACCTACAAAGGCCATCGACTGGTACAACACACGGGAGCCTGGGGGGGATTCATAGCCGCCTTTTACAGGTTACCCGAACTCCATACTAGTGTAGTTATGCTATCCAATTACCGACCTACTTTTACCCCTGCTGCGATCTTCGCAGTTCTAGATGTGCTTATTCCTGAGCCAGCACCAACGAAGGAGAAGCCTAAGGAATCCAAAGCTTTCAAAGTTAACCGCAAGTCACTTCCAAAATATGTAGGCTTATTTGAGGTAATAGGTGAGCCCCAGAAAAGATTTAGAATTTTTGTTGAAAACGATTCGTTAAATGTAGAGCAATACTGGACGAAGCAGAAATTCACCTTGAAACCAATTTCTGAAGGTAAATTTATACACTCAAAGCTATCCTATATAGAGTTTGATTTTAATACAGCCAATCATTGCCCCACCATTCAGGAACCTATAAGTGAAATGCGCACGCAACGTGTGGATTCTTTTTCACCCATTGAAAACTTAGAGGCCTATCAAGGGAATTACTACAGCGAAGAGGTTGAGGCAACCTACTCAATACAAGCAAAAGGCGGTCAACTGCTTATCAAAAGAAACAAAGATGAAATCTACACCTTGGATCAGGTGAGTTCTGATGTTTTTGGAGAAGGTCAAGTGGGTTTTCAGTTTACCAGGTCCAATGGAGAAATTAATGCTTTCTTATTGCAAGACCGAAGGATAAGGAATCTAAAGTTTAAGAAAACAAAATGAGGATATTCATTCTATTCTGCTTAGTTGCAAGCCTATTCAGTTGTCAGCCCTCCGAAAAGGAATATGACATTCTTTTTACCAATGGCACTGTAGTCGATGGATTGGGCAATCCTCGATTCCAAGGGGATGTGGCCATCAATAACGACAAGATTGTGAAGGTGTCAAAGAAAAAGATGGATACCCAAAAGGCAGACACGGTTATTGATATCTCTGGCAAAATTATTTCACCTGGCTTCATCGATCCTCATGCACATATCCAAACCACTATTCATCAGTTTCCACAGCCAGAGAACTTTCTTCGACAAGGCATCACCACCATTTGCGCCAGCCTACACAGTGGAGATCAACCCTGGCCGTTAGACGAATATGCTAACTCATTAGAAGTGGCTCCAAACGTTGCTTTTTTCGCTGGCCTTAATTGGACAAGAAAGAAAGTAGTGGGACTCGAAAACCGGCCTGCCACACCTGCGGAACTTGATAGTATGAAATATTATGTGGAAGAGACCATGAAACAAGGCGCCTTGGGATTTTCTGTAGGATTGATTTATGTGCCGGGGTTATATGCGTCCACTGAAGAGATTATTGAACTGGCTAAAGTAGCTTCAAAGCACAATGGCATTTTCATCACGCATATGCGCAATGAAGGAAGTGGTTTGTTGCAAGCCATCCGCGAGACCATTCGTATCGCGAAAGAGGCTGACATACCTGCACAGATCAATCATTTCAAAGCGGCAGGAGTCGCGCAGTTTGGATTGGCCAGCCGCGGCTTGGAAATTGTGGACTCGGCACGACAAGCTGGAGTAGACATCAAAGTAGATGTATATCCATACGCAGCCGCTAACACCTATGGGTATATCCTCTTCCCTACCTGGGCCCTGGATGGTGGCTCCGAGGCCTTAGCGAGCAGACTCAATAATCCTTCCCTTCGAAAAAGGATTGTCAAAGGTATGCGAGACATCATGCTGAATGATGAAACGGGTGAAGACCTAAGTCTAATTCAATTTAATAGTATTCCTTCTGCGCCAGAATTTAACGGCAAAACCTTGGAAGATTATGTGCTAGCCAAAGGCTATACCAATACTTTGGATGGCGGCATTCAGGCAGTGATTGACCTGCAACTTGCTGGCGGTTTTTTGGCCATCTACCATGAGATGGATGAAAACGATGTAGTCAACATTTTGAAGCATCCCGAATCAATGATAGAAACCGATGGAGATTTGGTTGATCCCAATAGTGATGTTTTCCCTCATCCACGAGCATTCGGAAGTTTCCCCAGGGTATTAGCGAAGTATGTAAGAGATAAAAAAGTACTCACACTGGAGCAAGCCATTCAAAAGATGACTTCCATGCCTGCCAATCAAATTAAACAAAATGACTTAGGTCGAATTCAAGAAGGAGCTTACGCAGACCTGATTGTTTTTGATGAAAATAAAATTCTTGATAAGGCAACATATACCGACTCGCGACAATTGGCAGAGGGGATTGAGTACATGGTGATCAACGGTCAGTTTGTAATCATCGATGGTGAGCTTACTCGTAGAACTCCAGGAAGATGGATCAGGTCAAAGCAGCTTAATTAGTTCTAATTCTTTTTCAATCTACTCAGCGTTTCTGGCGTCATTCTTAGATAGGAAGCAATGTACTTGCTGGGTATCTCCTGAAAGAGATGCGGACTCCTTTCCAATACCCTTCTGTATCTTTCTGTTGGAGATGAAGTAAGAATATCAATTTCGCGCTCGATTTGTTGAACAACAAAACCCCGAAGTAAAAGCAAATACAATCTGCTATTTTCTTCACTGGATTCCATCAAATTATTAAAGGCCACTTTTTCTACTGCGCGCAATCTGCATTGCTTTAAAGCCTGGAGATTGAAACGAGTCGGCTGACCAGAAAAAAAGGAATCAAGTGCCGTGAAAACAGAGCCAGGATAACCAAATCGAATCTCTTGTTCTTCCCCTGCTTCTTCAATAAAGGCGCGGATGGTACCTTCTTCTACAAAATAGAGGTACCGCTCTGTGGCTCCTGATCGAATCAAATACTCATTTCTTTTCAAAGCGATCTCTTTTGCCCACAGATTTTGGGCATTGATTGCATTCTTTAGTTCCTGTATTACATCCATAGCAGCGCCATTTGCCATTTATCTGTTTTGATACCAAAATAAATTTCCTCAATTTATCCCTTTACATAATTCGATCCTACTGCCGATGGTTACCAATACGATTGCTGTTTTCTTTGTGTTAGCCTTCTCCGTCATCATATCTCTCTGGTTGGAGAAACGGTACAAGACATTTAAAAAATTGGGCGCAGGTGCTCTTGCCATCATCATCGGGATCATTCTTTCCAACTCCGGTTTTTTACCAGGAGACTCACCCGCTTACGACTTTCTGATGACACAGGGCGTAAGCGCATCCATAGTGCTTATTTTATTGAGTGTAGATATTCGATCGATTAAGAAAGCCGGGCCAACCATGTTGAAGGCTTTTTTATTGGGAGCAGTGGGTTCTGCCCTAGGGGCCATGACCATGAGCTATATACTCGCAGACTCCATAGGAAGTGAAGCGTATAAGTTGGCTGGACAGTTCACAGGTACCTATGTAGGTGGCGGAATGAATTTTGCCGCATTGGGTAGGGCCTTCGATACCAACTCTGATTTGTTCACGGCTGGTATTGCTGCGGACGTGATCATTACCGCCATTTGGCTAATCGTATGCTTGGCTGCACCTGTCCTGCTCACTAGAAAAAGCGACCCCGATGCAAGTAGTCTGCCAGACGAACTACCGAAAGAAAATACCTACACCATAGAACAATCCCTGTACAGAAGCGATGGCTCCATGAAAATTGCACACATGGCTGTATTGGTCACGGTGGTATTTGGTGTGATCTGGGCCTCAGAAGCAATGGGCAACCAGTTTCCCGTGTTGCCGGAAATCCTTTGGTTAACCACTTTGGTTTTACTCATCGCACAGATTCCTTATATCAAAAGCATTTCAGGTGGTGCCATGCTGGGTAACTACATGTTATTATTATTCCTTGCCAGCAATGGCGCCAAGTCAGTAGTGGCCAACATTATTGCAGTAGGCCCTGCCGTCTTCTATTTTGCCTTAGGAACCATCGCGTTGCATGGTATTTTCTTATTTGGTGTGGGCTACCTGATGAAGATTGATGCAGGAACCCTGGCCGTAGCCTCTCAGGCTAATGTGGGTGGTTCTTCCAGTGCGTTGGCGCTAGCCAGTGCCAGAGGATACACCGACAAAATCTTACCCGGTATTGCTGTGGGCTTGCTCGGCTATGCCGTGGGTAATTACCTTGGCCTAGTGGTAGGGAATATTATGCAGGGGGTGTTATAAGTCAATTTGCATTTATAAATTATGATCTTATATAAGGGATATCAACAATTGCTGATATCCCGATGTTAGGTGCAAGCGTGATTGACGAAAACGAACCAGAGAAAATGGATCTATAAAAATAAATAAAATGAACGAACAAGAAGTGCAAATATTTGAAACAGTAATGATCTTTGTTCTATATCTGATAGTTTATTTTATTACAAAGACCATAATAAATAGTACTCTAAAAAAGGCGCAACTCCAAAGAGCCCGTAGAAAAAGTATTATCAAAGCCACTAACCTTTTTATGTCAATTGCTGCAGTTATATTACTTGCCGGAATTTGGGGTTTAGAACAGGATGAGATTGCGGTATTTGCAAGTACAATACTGACAGTTTTAGGGATAGCATTTTTTGCTCAATGGTCATTGCTGTCAAATATCACATCGAGCCTTCTACTTTTCTTTAATCATCCGTTAAAATTAGGAGATACTATTAAAATATTGGATAAAGATTATCCGCTGGAAGGAGAAGTTATTGATTTGACTTATTTCTTTGTTCATATAAAAACAAAACATGGAGAGACAATCACTGTTCCCAATTCTTTGATTTTCCAAAAATCGATATCAATGACTGAAAACCAAGATTAGAAATTGCTGCGTAAGAAATCACCAGTAATGCAGTAGACGATACAAATTAGATTTAGACCACAAGTACTTTTTGAACTAAAGTGAATTACAGAAGGGCTCATAAGGTGAAACTAATAAACTAAATATATCAAGTGAGTGTAAGTAAAGTTTGCCTGCTCCTACTGTTAACTGTGTCAGCTACAAATGCAATTTTTGGGCAACCCAATTAGCATGCAACAAATTCTACACACCACATGAGCACTAAAAAATACATTACAAAAGGGGAAGGACTTCCCAATTGGTCTAATCCAATAAGTCATGCAGTAGTGGTAAATAACATGTGCTTTGTAAGTGGTCAGTTGGCGGTAGATACTAATGGCAAATATGTACCCGGAACCATTGAAGAAGAAGGTAAATTGGCCTTCTCCAATTTCTTTGCAGCTATTAAAAGTGCAGGATTCACCATTGAGGACATTGTCTTTATCGATATTGCTTTTGATAATCTAAAAGACCTCCTTCCCATCAACCAGCTATACATGGAGTTATTCCCTGAAGGCAGACGGCCTGCAAGAACTATCTACCAGGCTGCGGCTTTGCCTTTTGGAGGAAAGGTGAAAATCACGGGTACTGCAGTAAAGGATTTACATTAACTACAGTAGTATCAATCCTGACATAGGGTTGTCACTTGGGGCGTTTATCATTGTGAATTAAAACAATGAACCCATGAAATACGAGTGGAGAAAACAGGAAAAGCACATTTATCTGCCAAAGGACAAACCCGAAGTGGTTGATATTCCAGCCTTTCAATTTTTAACCATTGCAGGAGAAGGTAATCCCAATAGCGAGGGCTTCTCGGAATACATAGGTGTACTCTATGCGGTTTCTTATTCTATTAAGATGACCCTAAAAAAAAGAACACCACCCAAGGGGTATACGGATTACACCGTTTACCCGCTGGAAGGCGTATGGGATATCAACGAAGAAGCAAAAAAGAATTTTAAAGGTACGATCAACAAGGATGATCTTATGTTCCATCTCATGATTCGTCAACCGGATTTTGTTGATCAAGGCTTCGTAATGGAAATGATTGAATTAACGATAAAGAAGAAACCTCATCGCTTATTAAAGGATGTGAAGTTCGAGAAGGTCCGTGAAGGAAAGTGCATTCAAATGATGCATATAGGTAGTTATGACAGTGAACCCAAAAGCTTCCAGCTGATGGAAACCTTTACTAAAAAAAACAGCCTCACAAGGGAGTCGAAAGTGCATCGAGAAATATACATCACCGATTTTAGAAAAGTAGCGGAGGATAAGCTAAAAACGGTTTTGAGGTTTAAGGTTGTGGATAGTTAAAAGCAGCTGACAAAAGTCATTTTAAAAAGTTGAATGGTGTCCTTATATTCGTTCAAGCACCGATACTATTTATAACCAACACCTTGCATGTCCTCAGCTGGAATCCGTGTTCGTCCTCGCTTTAAATTGGAGACCCTTTACTCTTCAGAACAATTATTACATCAAATAAAAGAGGCTCTTGACAAGGAAGATGCCCCTTGTACAGGACAGGTGCATGCACAATATGCCACCATCTATATCCCTCACAAAGATCAACATTATTGGTCACCACAATTAACCCTAAGTCTGGAAGAAACAGAAAGCGGAAGTATACTTCGTGGTTTATATGGCCCTCGTCCTGTGGTATGGACCATGTTTATCTTCTTTTATAGTCTTATCGGAGTTGCTATTTTGTTTATCGGAGTAATGGGATTCTCCTACCTATCTATCGGAAAATCCACGACCATGTTATGGTACATCCCCATTCTTGTAGTAGTTTTTCTCTCACTTTGGCTAGTGGCCCATTTCGGGCAAAAGCTAGGACACGACCAAATGGTCATTCTCCATACGTTTATTGAGAAAGTGGTATCACCCGCGCAAAGTAATTAGTAGAATAGAATTTAATACAACTTCATTTTTTGCATAAAAAATCAACGCTTTAGCACAAGTATCCTTTACGTTAATGTAATTCAACCCTGATGCCCAGTCCTAAGTTTGTGATTCAACGTATATTGTTACAAAAGAGATATTTTTCAAAACAATAACCCGATGAAAAGAAATGATTTTATCAAAGGTCTCGGTCTTGTAAGTGTCGGCTCAGCTTTAATACCATCCACAGTATTTGGACAGGACAAACCAGCACCGCTGCCACCCGAAAAGGTTTCAAAGTTTGTTGGTTCCAGTCACGCCAATTTTGATGTGGTAAAAGAACTTTACGAAGAGTTTCCTAACCTAATCTATTGCTCATGGGATTGGGGTGGTGGAGATTTTGAAACAGGAATAGATGCATGTGGTCACGTAGGAAGCAAAGACATCGCTAATTTCCTAATTGATAAAGGAGCACGTCCTACTTTGTTCGTATTAACGATGCTTGGCAAAACAGAATTAGTAAAACCCATCATGGAAGCGTACCCTCAACTTATTAATTCTCTGGGACCGCATGGTTTTACTTTTTTACATCACGCCAAAAGAGGGAAAGAAGATGCAGAAGAACTATTGGAGTACTTTACCTCCAAAGGACTGAAAGAAGATAAAGTGAGTCTTTACTAGCGCTCGAATTCACTAAGCAGGGCAAGTACATGCTCTTTATAATTTCCACCTAATGGAATTTCTTGTCTATTAACTTCAATATCAGTGCTGGTGTACGAAGTGATCTTGCTAATAGACACAATATAGGAGCGGTGAACTCTAATAAAATCAGTGGCAGGCAGCGCCTCCTCCAGATAACTAATTTTTTGATAACTGATAATAGGTTTTTCGACAGTAAAAATTTTGACATAGTTGCTAAGCCCTTCGATGTACAAAATATCTTTTAAAAAGATTTGAACCATCTTTTTGTCCGCCTTCAAATAGATGTAGGGATCGCTGTCCTCCTTATCAGCATGTTCCGCCAACTCTTCCAGATTATGAAGCCGCAAAACTTTATTTATTCCTTTCACAAACCTTTCGTACGAAATAGGCTTAACCATATAATCAATCACATCCAGCTCAAAGGCGGTGCTAGCATGTTCGCGATAAGCAGTAGTGACAATAACCTTTGGCTTGCTTCCAGTAAATGTTCTAATCAAATCTAATCCATTGATATTGGGCATTTCAATGTCCAGAAACAAGAGATCTACTTTATGTTGTTGCATAAAGGAATTGGCCTCAATCGCGTTTTTACAAACACCAATTAATTCAAGTTCTTTTAAGGGCTTGATGTACCGCTCCAGAATAGCTTGCGCCAATGACTCATCATCCACTATTACACATTTCAAGGTTGTCATAAGTCAATTTCTAAGTTTACCTTAAACTGCTTCTCACTTTTACTATATGAAAGTTCATGAGATTCAGGATATAACAACTCCAACCTTCGTTTCACATTGGCTATCCCTAGCCCGTTTTGTCCTTTGTTCTGAGTAGAGATTTCACCAATGCTATTTTCAATCTTAAAAACAAACTTCTTCTCTGCTACACTCACATTAATATTCACCCATCCCTTATCCGATTCATGCTTAATGCCATGTTTAAAGCTATTTTCAATAAAAGGCAGCATTAATAAGGGTGGGATAAGAACCTCCGTATTGCCATGTATACTCAAATTACAAACAAAACGATCTCCATATCTTATTTCTTCCAACTCAATATAATTCTTAATATACTTCAATTCTTTAGACAGTTGAATTCTCTCTTGATCCGTCTCATAAAGCACGAAACTCATCAGCTCAGAGAGCTTCAGCACTACTTCAGGAGCACGGTCTGATTTTTCCTGCGTAAGGCCATACAGGCTGTTGAGCGTATTAAAAAAGAAGTGAGGGTTGATTTGTGCACGCAGAAACTTTAACTCAGACTGCAAGTTTTCTTTTTCCAGCTTTTCAGTTTTGTCCCTGAGTTTAAACACATGATGTAACACAGAAAAACCAATCATAAATACGAGGGGAGAATTAATGATAACTCCTGCTTGTAGCAGTTTATATGGAATGAAATAACTGACTACATCCGATGTTTGAGGATATAAAATCGGGTTGACATAATAAAACATAATACCACGTTGCAGCAATGCGGCAATGACCAGTGAAATCAAAGTGTATAAGGTATACCGATAGTATTTACCTGCAAGCAACAGTTTTGGAAAAAGCACAAAGTAATTGAGGTAGACCACTACCAATCGCAACGGAAGATGAGCCAATTCAATAAAGAAAGACCTATCAAAACGGTTGTTATATCCACCATCAGTAATGGTGAATATAATGGTATAGACCACCCAAAACGTAACATGAAGCAAAACCGCTTTTCTATTGACTTTCAAACTGAAGCTCAATTGGTATTGAACAAATGTAAAACACTATGGGTGCTAACGCTACTCCGGAAAGTGTTCATAATTACGAACTGTCCAATTGACATAATAAATCGAAGGGTTCGCATTAAAAATGTGAAATAAATAGGAACTGATTTACTTCATCCACTCCGCGGCTGCACTTGCCAGATCCGGGATAATATTTTGTTTAGATACTTTAAACGAATGATCAGCACCTTCGAATGATTCGAGTGTTGCTTTCTTCAGTTTGTTTGTTACCTTTTTTATCAATTCTATTTCCGCCAGCTTGTCTTTCGTACCCTGCAAAAACAGCATAGGTATTTGAATATTACTCAAATGATCCGCTCTTTCTATGCCAGGTTTTCCAATGGCATGAAGTGGAAATCCAAAAAACACAATACCATGTAAAAACTCAGGACACTCCTTGCTAATTCTTTGAGAAGTCATTCTTCCTCCGAATGATTTACCGCCAGCAAACAAAGGTAGCCTTGGATACTTTTTATGGGCATACTCCAATACCATCGCCACTGTTTTTTCAGCCACAGCAGGAGGATCAGGCCTTCTACTCTCCTTTTCCATATAGGGGAAATTATATCGGAGGGTAGCTATGCCAAGATGACTAAGTTCTAAGGCTATTTCTTCCATAAAAACATGGGTCATTCCTGCCCCGGCACCGTGTGCCAATACCAAAAGGGCTTCGGCTTTTTTGGGAATAAGTGCCAGTGCCGATACTGCACCAGACCTTTCAGAAATTTCGATGGAAAGGGATGTAGCTTTCTGTGCCATGACGTAAGTTATCGTTTTATAAAATAACCATAATAGAGATGAACGAATTTTTGAGAGAGTTTGTCAGTAATCTATAAAATGATCTAAATTGATTGTATAATCAACCTCTATGCATAACCAAAACAATCGTGTTGCTATACTGGGAAGCCTCCGCATCCCATTTGTAAAGTCCTTCCAGCAATATTCACGCACCTCCAACCAGGATATGCTCACTGCTACCTTGCAAGGGATAGTGGATAAACACAATCTTTCTGGCAAACTACTGGGAGATGTGGCGTTTGGTGCCGTCATGCAAAGTTCGTTTGAGTGGAATTACTCTCGTGAGGTCGTGTTGGGCACCACCCTCCACCCTAACACACCTGCCTTCAACTTACAAAGGGCATGTGGCACTAGTTTGGAAACCATCAATTTGATTGCCTTAAAAATATCAGCTGGACAAATAGCATCTGGCGTTGGCGGAGGAAGTGATACCAATAGCGATCTTCCTATCATGTTCCAGCGCAAATTGGCGTGGAAACTCATTGATCTTAATGGTGCAAAAAGTTTTGGACAGAAGATTGGAAGATTTTTTAAAATAGGACTAGGAGATCTTAAGCCATCCTATCCCGCCATCTTTGAACCAAGGACAGGTTTATCCATGGGGCAGCATACAGAGAAAATGGTGAAGGAGTGGCAAATAGGAAGACAAGAACAAGATCAGTTGGCTTATGAGAGTCACATGAATGCGCTAAAGGCTTACAAAGAGGATTTTTACAACGATCTGATTATTCCTTACAAGACAGCCACTCAGGATACTATAGTTAGAGCAGATACCAGTATGGAAAAACTGGCGAAGTTAAAACCTGCTTTTGATAAATCGTCCTCGGGCACATTGACAGCAGGTAACAGCACGATTTTTACCGATGGTGCAGCTGCTGTGTTTTTAGGAACAGAAGAATACGCTACTAAAAACAATCATCCTGTACTCGCCTACTTTGCAGATTGCGAAGCGGCAGCTGTAGACTTTGTGCATGGAGCCGGTTTACTGATGGCTCCTACTTTGGCCGTTGCTAGACTGTTAAAAAGAAATAACCTGACCCTCCAGGATTTTGATTTTTATGAAATACACGAGGCCTTTGCAGGTCAGGTACTATGTACCCTCAAGGCATGGGAGGATGAAGCGTATTGTAAAAAAGAACTAGGCCTAGATAAAGCACTTGGATCGATTGACAGAAGTAAGATGAACGTCAAAGGCGGCAGCGTAGCTTTAGGGCATCCTTTTGGTGCCACTGGTGCACGTGTGGTGGGGACCATGGCCAAACTCCTTCATCAAAAAGGAAAAGGTAGAGGTTTAGTATCGGTATGTACTGCCGGTGGTATGGGTGTGGCGGCTATTATTGAAAAGTAAAATCAGTTGACAGTTGATAACATTTTAGTTGACAAAATACAGTTATTGTAAGGGTGGCTCAACTTTTCAAAAATTGGAAGCTTATTGTCAACTGCTCGTTTGTCAACAGTCTCAAAGATGCTTATACCACACATTCATACTCTCAATATTCTCTCCTATTAAAGTGTTGTTGACAAGTGTCCCTGCAAACTCATAATCAGTTCTGGCAAAGGTTGCGTTCATGCCAATCGACTCTGCGCGCGCAATAGTAAATAACGTTTTGTAATCCTGGGCCATCATTTCTTCCTCCATTTCCTTCAACAAAAAGTAGGACAGATTTTTACCTCTGTGTTTAGGTAGCGTAGCAAAATCGGTCATCTCTGCATTTTTATTTTCGATATCCTTTTCTGCCGAAGATGCTGCTACCAACTCATCACCCATGAAGGCACCATAATAATCAATGTTTTCATCCATTGTTTTCTTTATGTACGATTCATCAAAAATAGGAAACGGATAAACTTTAAAAGTCTTCTCGTAGAGATTAACCAATTGCTCCGCATCATCATGTTCTAACGCACGGAACTCTGCCTCCGGTCTACTTAGTCCGTTTTGATCTTTCTTAGTCAATGCTACTTCGATATTCTTCTTGATCTTCTGCTTCTTAGCTGAAGATAAAAATGATCGTGCTGCACCCATAAAGCGAGAAACGAAATGCGCGGGCTCTTTCCCTTTAAAGAACTTGGGAATGGTGGCCTCTTTCTTAAAATCATTATCAATGAATTCATTTACCATTTTACCCGGCACCTTGGCAAATATCTTGGTATACTTTTTCATCAGGGAAAGATCATGCATCTTGTCGATAATAACGGGAGCATCTTTTTCCGCCAGTTTCATCAGGTACACCCTGTCGTTGTTAGGGCCATGCTGAATCACCGAACCTTCTAATTTTTCTACTTTATCAAACATTTTTTCTGAGGTAATAAACTACATAATAAAGAACAGCCGAGATAGTTAACCCAAACACTGTAGGATCTAACCCCATCGGTAAATCAATCTTAGCCAGGATGGAAACAAGTGTAAAGCCTCCTCCACCAATCATACTTACTGCAGCTGCAGTGCTATCTGTCTTCTTCGAGAAATAAGCCACCAACGTGGGCACCAATAATCCTGATACCATAAATCCATACGCCTGCAAAACAATATCCAGTACATTTTGAAACGTACTCGCCAACAATAAGGCCAATACACCCACAACCAAAGTGATTAATTGCGACAAGCGTATAATAGCCTTATAGGAAAGCTTCTTCTTATACAATTCCACAATAATGTCGTTAGTGAAATTTCCAGATGAAGCAATCAAGCAACTGTCTGCTGTAGACATCACTGCAGAGAAGTAGGAGGCTAACAAAAATCCTGATACTCCAATAGGTAATACATGATTCAGCATCAATGGTAAAGCCATTTCCGAATCACTATCAGGAAACGCCACACGGGCCAACATTCCCAACCCTACCCCTACAAATGCCATGAAGGGATATTCAAAAACGCCAGCAATAAAAAACGCACGCTTGGCTTCTTTCACATTAGGACTCGCGTACACGCGTTGGTACAAAGTCATAGCGATAAACCATATCGGGATAATCGTAAACGACCAGTTGATGATGGTAACGGTATCCACATTGGTCAAACTAAAGTGAGAAGCAGGCAATGCTGCACTGATCACTTCCCATCCTCCCAGTTTATAATAAGCAAAAGGAAAACCCAAAAACATCAACCCTGCCAACAATACAATCCACTGCACCGTATCCGTATAAATCACGGCTTTGATTCCACCTAGTACTGTGTACAAAAGAATAACTACAGCAATGACAAACAGAGAAAAAGACAGTGGATCGAAAGCAGTGATATCAGAGAACACACTACCCGCAGCCAATTTTGCACCAGCCAGTATTTGCCCCCCTGTAAAACCCAGATAACCAACACCCGATATGACAGCCGCAAACATAGCTACCTTGCCACCATATTTTACTTTCAGGAAATCTGGATAGGTTAAATAACCTGCCTCCATGTCTAGCTTTTTTAGTTTAGGCACAGTAAATATGGCTGCCAGCCACGCTCCTATTAAACCCGTAAACAACAACCAACTTCCCGAGAGCCCCATCACAAAACCAAGGCCTCCCAATCCTATTGAAAATCCTCCACCTACATCCGTGGCCACAATGGAGAGTCCTACATGAAAGGAAGAAATGGATCTTCCTCCCACGAAGTAATCCTCATGAGTTTCATTCTTAAAGAAAAAATAAATACCAACGCCAAGTACCCCTAGAAAGTACAGGGCGAAGATGATATAATCGAGTAAGTGCAAACGTTAGTCTTTTATACAGCCATGGTCAAGTTAGCAAATCCCGATGCTTTAATCGCATTTTGTATCAAGTCGTCATGCACCGACTCATCTTCCCACATTTTTTGCCCTTCAATGGGTAGAGAACTGATAGGGTCAAAGTACAGATACAATTTCTCCGCGTCTACACTTGGGCTCCTGTACACACTAATGCCCGTTACTCTATCATAGTAGTCATAGCTGTGTACATCACGCTTACCTCCACCACCAGGTGCATCCGTTACAAACAACGGTGTGTTAAATCCTGCTGTAACACCACGCACAGCACGCTCAATTTCCTGAGTTTGTGCTACACTGGTTCTCATCTCTTCTGTTCCTTGCACCATATCATGTTGGTAGACATAGTAAGGTTGCACATTCATATAGGACAGCTTGCGCACCAAATGAATCATCTCTTCTTCTGTATCATTCACTCCTCTGATCATTACACTTTGGTTACGCACCGTTACGCCACGCTTGAACAATAAGTCCATCGCGTCTTTGGTAATGCTAGTAATCTCATTGGCACTATTGAAGTGAGTATGCAACACCACTTCTTTACCCATGCTCCTACCTAAGTCTACCATCTCAATCAGTGCTTCCGTCCATTCTGTATCGGTCAATATCTTCATGGGCATCACAGCAGGTCCTTTCGTTGCAAAGCGAATCCTTCTGATGTGGGGAATGTTCAGCAACATCTCACCAATTTGGCGAATGCGATTGGGCACCAACATGTAGGCGTCTCCACCTGATATAACAATATCTTCTATTTCAGGGCGTGATGCGATGTAGGCAAATGCTTTGTTCCAATTGTCTGGTACTGGCTTGAAGCTCACCTTCTCAACGGAATCCGTATCACTACCGATCGCGTAGCTGCGGGTACAAAAGCGGCAATAAACTGGACATACATCTAGCGGCAAGAAAAGCGCCTTATCAAAATAACGATGTACCAACCCAGACACAGGAGAATCATCTTGTTCACTTAATGAATCTAATGTCAACCTTGGGTGATCTGGCTCTCGAGAGGCACCTAATGGAATAAATTGAATCCGTAATGGATCATTGTAAGGGTCATTCCAGTCAATTCGGCTTAAAATGTAGGGCGACAACCTGAGGTTCATCGGAGCCTCATCCATTCCTTTTACCGCATCATTGATAAATTCTTCGGATGTGAGGTCCGTGAGGAACTCCTTCAACTTCGCTATTTTATGTATTGTGTTCTTGTTCTGCCATTTGGTATCCAAAAACTCCTCCTCGGTAATACCTTTGAATGCGGGTATATGTTGCCAAAAAGGTCCTTTTTCGAACGTTCTGTGATTAATATCCCGTGCAGAAACCATTTTTTTGTTAGGATCTGGTATATCCATTTCAGCAATGGCCTCCATGGGATCAGCATTTGAAATTTTGTTGGGCAAATCAGCTACTTTACTCGCCTCTTTCATAAGGGAGATTTCATCTGTTGAGTAATTCATGACTTTGTTTGGTGTTTAAAAAATACGTTCTATTCTGATGTGATTGATATTCTACAGACTATTATGTTCTATAGAACATATGCAAATGTATGGCTATTTTAGGCTAAAAACAGGTTTATTAGGATTTCTAGCTCTCCGAGGGTGGGTTTAAAGGCTCTATTGGTTCATTCATCGTAATAAGTGGTGCAGCTTCCACTTCATCGATTTCCATCGCATTTACGATGATCCCCAGAGCCTCTCTAATCTTAAGCTGTGTGGAATCAGGTAATGCCTTGATTTTGGATGCCAATTGATCGTGTAATACGTCTGGAGCCTGCTTTACTACTTCACTACCCTTTTCCGTAATACCAATGTACGTGACCCGTTTATCTCCCGTTTTGGGCTGTCTTTTGGCGAATCCTCTTTTCTCAAGTCTATTAATAATACCAGAAATGGTGCTGGAATTAAGACTTAACAGCTTCATCAATTCACCGTGCGTAGTCACTTTATTGGTAGCCCTGTAGATATGACCCAGACACAACAATTGAGGAATACTGATACCAAAGTCCTTTTGCACGCGCTTTGACTCCAGGTTGATGGACCTTACTATTTTTCGGATATCTATTAATATATCAAGCGTCTCCATTTCCGTCCATTAACGATGAATACTGCAACTAAGCAACCCCAAACCTATTATCCAAATTGATGGATTTAATGCGCCAAGGCCTCAAAATCCAATTTCTGATCTTCTGTGCTAATGAATTCGATTATTCTTACCTTTGCGGCTTCATTTTTACAAGCTTATGATTGCAGCCAACAACCTCTCCCTTCAGTTCGGTAAACGAGTTCTTTTTGATCAGGTCAACATCAAATTTGTAGGAGGAAACTGCTACGGAGTAATTGGTGCCAATGGTGCCGGAAAATCTACGTTCCTTAAAATCCTTGCTGGTGATATCGACCCGAATTCAGGTAATGTAAGTATTGATCCCGGCAAGCGGATGGCTGTTCTGCGCCAGAATCACTTTGAGTTTGACGAAGTACCTGTTTTGGATACGGTGATTATGGGACACAACAAGTTGTGGAGCATCATGAAAGAAAAAGACGCCATCTACGAGAAGCCTGACTTCTCTGAGGCAGATGGTGTGCGTGCTTCTGAATTGGAGGCTGAGTTTGCAGAAATGGACGGATGGAATGCTGAGTCGGATGCTGCTGCTCTATTGAGTGGACTGGGCATTGAAGAAAGTGTGCATAACAATTTAATGAAAGACCTGAGTGGTAATCAGAAAGTGCGTGTGCTTTTGGCACAAGCCATCTTTGGTAACCCCGACATATTGATTCTGGATGAGCCTACCAACGACCTGGACATTCACACCATTACATGGTTGGAAGACTTTTTGTTGGAGTTTAAAAATACAGTGATCGTTGTATCTCACGATCGTCACTTTTTGGACACCGTGTGTACGCACATTGTGGATATCGATTTCAAAGCCATTAAACTCTATACAGGTAACTACTCTTTCTGGTATGAATCCAGTCAACTGGCCCTGACACAACGCGCCAGCTCCAACAAGAAAGCAGAAGAGAAGAAGAAAGAACTGCAAGCCTTCATTGCGCGCTTCAGTGCCAATGCTTCGAAGTCACGACAAGCCACAAGTAGAAGGAAGTTATTAGAGAAAATCAACATTGACGACATTCAGCCTTCCAACAGAAGGTATCCGGCAATCATCTTCCAGCAAAACCGCACCGCGGGTGATCAGATATTACAGATTGAAGGACTCTCTGCCAAAGCAGAAGACCGCACCTTGTTTACCAATCTGGATTTGTATGTGAATAAGGGAGACAAGATTGCTTTCCTCAGCAAAGACAGTTTGGCCATCACTACCCTATTCAGAATACTTGCCGGTGAGGTGAAGCCAACCAGCGGTTCCTTTAAATTTGGACAAACCATTACCTCTGCTTACTTGCCCAACGACAATGAAAAGTATTTCCAATCCAATGATAACCTGGTAGACTGGCTGCGTGAGTTTTCCGAAGAAGATAAAGACGAAGTCTACATAAGAGGTTTCTTAGGTAAGATGTTGTTCTCCGGTGAAGAGGTGTTTAAGAAATGTAACGTACTATCAGGAGGTGAGAAAGTACGTTGTATGGTATCGCGTGTGATGTTGCAAGGTGCCAACCTATTGATACTCGATGAACCTACCAACCACTTGGACCTGGAATCCATTCAGGCGTTCAACAACGCTTTAAGAGATTTCCCCGGCACGGTATTGTTCACTTCCCATGACCATACGTTTACAGAGACCATTGCTACCCGCATTGTTGAACTCACCCCTAATGGCAACATCGACAAGTTGATGACTTACGATGAGTACATCTCCAGTGATAAAGTAGCAGAACAAAAGGAAGCGCTTTACGCTTAAATTAGTCTATAGTAAATAGTCTTTAGTCCTTAGTCCAAGTAGCTCGTCATTGCCTGCCTGCGGCAGACAAGCGAATGGAAGCGAAGGCAATTAGGATGGAGTGAAGTAATCATATTCCTGATTGCGCTTCTTTTCAAAGCGGCTGGGCTTACGAATTAACGGTGCCTGGATCGCTTTGTTTATATAGCTTCCATGCTGTATAAAAGAACCATAGTAGGTAAAAGAAAAAAATAATTCGTTGTCCAACGCCTGGCATGTTGGGGAACATGAAATACCAACCTCCAAATATGATCGTTAGCCAAGTAAATAGCAATGTCGGCCTGACTGCTGTGGACCAATATGCCGTCTTCTTCATTTGTCCAGGATATGTAAATGCTCCTAACAGGAAAAAGATATAGCTACCAATGCTACCCACACTGTGAAGAAGAGAAGTTGCAGATTGTCGGTTATCCATGTCCGCAGGAAAAATGCCTGATAATGACATCAATAGTCCACTTAAAACAAAACCAATCACAGGCAATTTGTTTCCAGCTCTTGGAGAGATTGTTTTAAACAATCCGAAAGAATAGGTTGAAATTAATAGGCCTGTCAGTATATAACCAAAGAAATTCCAAAACCATTTATGTGGTGCTTCTACAGTACCTAGTTCGCTAATCGCCTTTGTCTTAAAACTAAATTCAGGTCTCATCGATGACATAATTAAATATGTTACCCAAAAAAGTATGGGTATAAACAATCCAATCATTGCGTATTGTCTTTGTTTCATCTTAGATGTTCGTTTACATTATTAAAGTTCTAAATTGCATGTGATCGTTAGTACTCACTTCGGACAACCATTACTTCGATGGAAAATTCTCTTCCAAGAACTTAAAGACAGTATCGAAATGATCTACCACATCCGTATGACCTCCGTCTATTGCGATATGTTGATACGGATATTCAAACCCCTTCTGTTGTAGTCTTGCAACTACTTCATTGCTCATTTCAGTAGAAGGCCACATTCCATCATTTTTCGCAGACAGAAGAAGAATAGGACCATTTATATTCTCAACCTTTATTAAGGCTTTTTCTACTTCTTCTTTATCTTCCAACATAATTGAAAATGCCGAACGAAGATCTTGTTTTATGGCAGAAGGAACAGCTGCCCATGGCATGGGCACATAGGGAACCTCTTCACCCTTATACGTCCAGGATGAGGTAGAAGCAGTGAGCGTTAAGGCTGGAAAGGAACAATAACTTGGAACCAAAGCAATTACACCGGTAATATCGGGATAATAGCTTGCTAACAATAAGGCTAACTCTGCTCCCTTCGATCCGCCAATTAAAGCAATCCTATTACCATCTATTTTAGGGTTGGTAGAGACATCTATTATTGCCTTATAAAGGGCATCAATTGAAATTCGGTCGAGTACTTCCGGTGTATCTTTTGTCCCAAAGTAACCAACTGCCAAAAAAGCATAACCTTTGTCAATGAATTCATCCCGTTTTGCTTTCCACCGATCACTGGTCCATGCATTGCCGCCTTCAGAACCACCCAGTCCCACCAGCAAGGGCTGATTGTCTCCCTCTCCTAAATAGAGGATCGTCTCGACTTTTCCATAATTCTCTGGAACTTCATTGCCACAGGCAGAAGCAAAAGCTAAAAGAATAAGTGCACCCAATTTCTTCATCTTACTTTGTTTTACATTAAAATAAGATGCAAACGTAATTGGCTTCTTGGTGCAAAGCGTTCCAACGTAAAGGTTCGAACCTTTTTACCGCCTAATGACCTAAACTTTGCTAGTTATGGACTTGTAGTATTGAGATGGTGTCTGACTAGTTACTTTCTTAAAAATAGTATTGAAGGAGGTTTTCGAATTAAATCCAGAATCCAATGCTAGCGCAAGCAGCGTAAGATGGCTATTACCTGGGTCCTCCATCTTAAGAAGTACCTCCTTTACGCGATAACTATTTATAAAGTCGAAAAAATTCTGCTTTTGCTCTTTGTTGAGTACTTGCGAAAGATGGTTCACTGATATTCCTAATGATTTGGAAAGCTCGCTAGCTGTTAACTCACCCTTCAAGTAAGGTTTTTTTTCCTCCATCAGCCTCAACAGTTGGCGATGATAATCCCGTGCTTGTGAGGCCGATAATCCTGATCGTTCGTAATTACCTGAAGATCCCTTTAGCGGCAATACTTCGTTTAACTCCAGATTGGTAAAAATGGTGGTTTGCTTAAAGCCATAATACCCAAGAACAAAGTAAAAGGCTACTGAAACAATTTCAATTAATAAATTCAAAAGGTCAGTCGAAAACCAACCACTGCCTAAGGTAAGCGAAGCAAAGGGAACCAGAATAACAGATATGGCCAACCAAAGGTAAAAAAGGACGTAAAGCCATTGCAGATTAATTTGATCTGTATTAGAAACTGAATCCAATAATCCTTTTTTATAAGCGCTTAGTAAATAATAATAAATAATTAGAAAAATCGGATCAATGATTAGAAATAGCACAGCAAAAATCAACCAGGACACGGATACCTCGCCATTGACGTACAGTAAGCCATCGGTTATTGATAGTGCGACCTTATCGAAAACAAAAAAGTAATAATAAAGAAAATGAAGTCCGTAAATTATAAACGGGAGGAATAGGATAACATAGTGCTTTGCCTGCAAGCTCTTTTGCGTAATCAGTGCATAAACATATAGAAAGAAAAAAGGCCCATGCAATAGATAAAATCCTTTACCCATAAGCATCCAATAACTCTCCTGCAGTAGTCCCAAATATTCGACATAATTATAAGCATGCCATATGGCTGCAAAGACGAGATATAGTATGAGAAATTGATCAGCAAAAAGTTTGTTCTTCTTACCCAGCATTACACTTAGGAGAAGAATGATAAGCACAGTACCTGCTACTATTAAGGAGCTCATAAAGGAATAGACAGCTAACTTCCAACAACTTCAAAGGTAAGCTAATTCCACATTAGGCGTTAGTAACACATTATTCTATGGGCGCTGTGATTATTGGGAAAGGAGTGAATATTTGGTGCACTTTGGTTTCAGCATGCTCATCTCCTTAGTAGCACGTCATTGCTTGCCTGTGGCAGACAGGCGAACTGAAACAAAGCCAATTAGTGAGGGAGTGAAGCCATCTCCGAGATCTTCCTGCCCACCCAATAACCATTACTTACATTTCTCCAGAGCCAACTTCAATTGTCTTTCTACTTCAGCCTTTGCTGCTGCAGCGGCTGCCATATGTGTCGCTGCTTCTGCCTGTGCTGCTCTGCCACCCGCATTATAGTCTTTGCTTGCTGTGCATTGGCAACTGCTAATCCCTCCTGCCGTTTCGCTTCTGTTTGCTGATAGATAGCAAAGACCGTAGTGCATAATGAAATTATAACCAGAATGGCTATGATTATGTTTTTTACCATGGTTTGAATATTGGTCTAATCAAATATAAGAAAAACATGAATTTACGTAATACGAGCAAAGGGCAACTACCCTTTGTTGGGAGCAGAATTTTTCCATTTTATTTCAATGACTTCATGCCAGGGTGTCTTAGGTCTATTAGCAGGATAACCTTTTTCTAATCTATATTTCTTCCTCTCTTCAGTAAAGTCCCACCATTTTCTATTTCCACCATGCTTAGCAAAATGGACCACTAATCTAAATTGATCCTCAACACATGAGTCTATCCAGTAACCCCTTTTCCATTCATACTCTTCGACCAATTTCGCACCGTTCTTTTCTCTCAACTCATTTAAAGAGTAATAGCCTAAAAAAACTAAATCCTCTGCAAACTTGATGCCTACAGAAGGAACAATTTGAAACTCCGCCAAAGCACGGATTTCTCTTGCTCGTTCAAACGAGACTTCTAAGATTACCTCTATTTCGTCAATGGCTAAATCTAAAAGATCAGCAATTTTATAATTCTTGCTCCGGAGCCTTATTTTCTCGGCATCCGTTAACTTCACTTTTATGTTATTCGCCTTCTTCACCTTGCGATATGATGTCTTACTGTTCATAAATGTCAAATTCAGCAGCAATTGATTTCATTAAAACTTTATCTGCAAAATCACTGTCGGACATTTGCGACAACCTCTTTAAGTATAAATCAAACTGGCCGTTTTTGAATAGGGTTAACATCTTACCCCCTTCTTTACATCTTGCAGCATGCCATACATTCGGAGGAACCGTGATCGTGTCTCCGGGTCGGCAGATAATACTTTCATCGTCAAAGATGAGCTCTACTTCACCTTCCAGAATATAAAACACCTCGGTCATGATTTTGTGGTGATGCCTTGGCAAGAAAAATCCCGGTTTTATTTTGTCCTCAACAATGGATAATTCACCATTGGTATCTTCTGAAGAGAGTTTGACAAAACAATGATCTTGTGAGTAGTTATAGTTCTCACCTTCTCCATCGCGAATAATCGCTTTCTTTGTCATCTCAGTTTAATTTATTTTGCTACACAACGCCCATGTATGCGCTGTGTGCCTCCATACATAAGTAACTACCAAAATAGCGCTTTTTGTGTTTCCGTTCAAGTTCCGGAAAAACTTAGCAAATAACTTATTACATTTAAGGATGCGGAGCCTGCGCGAAGCTGAAGGTGAAAGAACCTCTGGCGAGTACTTCTACCCTATCCAAGAAAGGG
>JAVJOQ010000027.1:0-222994 GCA_040216665.1 Cyclobacteriaceae bacterium
AAGGATGCGGAGCCTGCGCGAAGCTGAAGGTGAAAGAACCTCTGGCGAGTACTTCTACCCTATCCAAGAAAGGGAAACACAAAAAGCCAGCGGTAAGACGCACGCACTTTCAGATACGCAGTGAAGCACATGGCGCATACATAATGTTGGCGGTAGTGCATTCAACACCAATCTCTTTTCTATTTTCGTCTTCTTTTGTCCGAGTACTTAGCAAAGAAAGCTTCAAAGTCAACTAGACGGATTGACCTAATTTTTTTATTGTTGTCTTTAATTCTCCCCTTTACAATGTCTGTCCTTGGGTCATATTTAATAATGTATTCTCCACAAGACGGAATAAAATAGTCCTTGTCAGTTTGGACTATTCCGCTTTCTCTCTCAATACGTTCAGGCTTTGGGAATGCCACTATATAATATTCTCCCGGTTTAAAATGATGAACAGGTTCAATACAGTCGTAACCTGTCCCGCTAAATATCTTTATTTCCTTATTTACCTCTTGTCCCTTATAAATCTTAATGACTTCTACCTTTACTGACATTGGTAATCTAAATGTGTCAAGTTTTGGCTCTCTTACATAATAGTTCTCATGACTAAGAATTTTTACCATTACAACTAAATCAACATAGTTATCGTTCGATGCTTTAACAAAGTTGGGTAATTTGTCAGCGCATGAGCATGACATTCCATTGAAGTAAATCGTTAGCAGTAGAATTATCAGGAGTATTTTTCTCATTTAACTTTCTTGTCAAAATGCATTACCGCCAACACCAATATAAACTTATTAACTTTATATTCCTTTTAGCATCATGTATAAATCCTATATTCTGAATGGATTTTAGCGTTTTCCTATTTCGAGTCTCCTTTTAACTGTAGAATTATAAGCATAATTAAACGCATAATTCTATGGATAACACCCCTAAAACCAAAAACCCCAGCAACATGTTGCCGGGGTTTTAATTAACGGGTTGCACTTTCATCAGAGTTGGGGTTTGGTGAATACTAAACTTTTTACCTGGCTGAACTGCTCACTGCCGGGGCCAAAGATGGCGCGCACATACTTCCGCGCGGCTCTGCCTACCTTGTAAATACTGCCTTCGGTAGTGTAGAGCACCTGGTTGCGTACCACGCGGGCATTGCTTAGCGCTACTTTGATGGTGGCCACTTCGGAGTTGAGGCTGTACAGTTTTTTCAATGTGGCCTTCAGGCCTTGTACAGACAACTCGGGTTCGTTGGCCATGTAAGCAGGACTAGCAATTACCAACTGCACCAAGCGGGCAAAGTGATCGGCCAGGCTGGCATAGCTGAGCTGCGCTACCCTTGGTCCGGTTTTTACTTCTCCTTCAGTGTCAGCCTGCAGTGCTTTCACGCGGGCTCGTCTGCCCTTCAGGAGTCGGAAACACCTTCTCGCATCATCGAGTGTCTCTGCCTTAGCGCCTGATGCGTCTAACGTAAGGATGACACTGGCTGCCAGGCTGGGGATGCTGCGGAAAAGGATCTCGCGACTGTTGGTCACGCGGTCGTACTCCGCTTTTTTCTCTCTCACGCTGGTCAGCGCTTCGCGTGCATTGACAAGAAGTACATTCAATGCATCTAACTGGAGCTTGGGCAAACCGGGATTGTACTTGTCTCCGAACCCGGTGCAGCTACCTACGAATCCCTCGAAGATCGCTACATGTTTTACATGGGTCATAACATTTTGTGTTTATTGTTATAGTATATGATACGGTATTCCCTATAGATAAGGTTACATTATTTTAAGAAATTTCTTAATTATTTTTTTATGCTGAAATTACTGCTGTCTTTTACCTTGTCGGGGCATCCATCATCAACGGAGTCTACTCCCCTTTGCACTGGTGTGAGGTGCTCTTTGTACCAGGGCGAGGTTCCCTTTGCAACCCTGCGAGGTGGCATCACGAACGGTGTGAGGTGGCAACTGCAACGGTGCTTACTTCCCTTTGCAACGGTACGAGGTGCTCTTTGCACTACAGCAAGGTGTCAACTGGTAGGATGCGAGGTGTCATCTGCCTTACTGCTCACTCCCATCTACAAGGGTACGAGGTGCTCTTTGCACTACAGCGAGGTGTCAACTGGTAGGATGCGAGGTGTCATCTGCACTACTGCTCACTCCCATCTGCAAGGGTACGAGGTGCTCTTTGCACTACAACAAGGTGTCAACTACCAGGGTACGAGGTATCATCTGCACTACTGCTCACTCCCATCTACTAGGGTACGAGGTGTTCTTGGGAGTAGTCTATAGTCCATATACCCCAACTCGTAAATCCTGATCATCTCTCGCTTCGTCAGGTCGAAAGACCTGACTTCACTAGAAGAATACCAACAAAGGCTACCAAGTATGGGGCTTGTTTGTAAAGGCTCATTGCGATAAATTTATCATAAACAGCAATTATCCTATAACCCTTAATGCTTCATCACCATTTTTACTTCGATTGGCTATATGTAAAAAGTAGGTATAGGCATTTATTCAATATTGGGTCAGGCCTATTCATTTGGTTATTTCTTTGGATTACACTTCCCTTTGGAATCTACGAGCATAATCTTAGTAATTACTATTACTTAGGCCTTTTCCTTTTTCCCTTTGGATTAGCCTGGTCACTAGTAAGCTATTCGGGCGATTTTATTTTAGCACGAACAAGGCAATTATTTAGCAAGAGAAAACCGTTAAACAGTCTGGTATTTTGGTCGCTAAAGCTGATCGCCCTCATTCACATTATCTTTCTTTTGCGTGTATGGATGAACGATTGGCAATTACTGGATGGAATTGAATACCTCCAAATATATCTTGCCTGCCTTATTATGTTCCTCTTGATGTACGTTCCATTTTCTCTGTATGGTAAGTACGCCTACTTTCATTCTCTTGTCGGGGTGGCTTCCGGGCAAGAAAACACAATTACCATCAAGGGTGAGGGTAAAGAGCAAATAAAGCTAAATCCAGATGACATCCTCTATGCCCAATCTGATGATAATTATATTGATCTGATTTTGGCGGATGCTGAAGTCCCGGGGCGCAAAATCGTTTTCAGGTGTACTTTAAAATCGTTGGCAGATCAATTGAAAGACCACCCACAATTTCTAAGAATCCACCGATCCATTATTACCAACATCAGATACATAGTTCTCGGTGAGGAATGGCCACTCAAATCTGCTGAGGTGTCGTTTAAGAATTTCAGTATCACTCTTCCCATATCAAAAAGTTATTTGGCTGAGGTGGAAAGAGTTTTGGTTCGCCCCAAATAAGCCCCTTTTCACCCCAAACAGGGCGTACGTTGAATCCCTGCAGGGTATTTATCCGATAATCGAATCAAAAAACTAAAAACTATGAATTGGTTATCCATCGGATTACCCCTTGCTGCCATTTATGTAATATGGTTCGTCTTTATTCTATTTAAAAAGAAGTTTGATAAACCTTTACTGATAGTCGGGCTTTCACATATCCCGTATCTTTTAGTCAACTTGGTAGCACCGTTCCGTGGTCTTTTTGATAAAGCATATGCGGGTTACAATTTCGGCTGGCTAAAACTGGAAGGTCTGTCAGTAACAATTGTTATTGGCTTCATCGTGATCGGCTGCCTAATTATCGCCTCAAAAGCAATTTTGAATCAAATGGAAAAGTTATGGGAGTTTACATTTGTGTTTGATTTAGGGCTGTCCATATTGATGGCGTTTCCAGTATTGATGGATGTTTTAATAGACCCTAAAGGATCAACAATACAACTTGGCCAATACCTTACTATTTCCGGGTTCGTAGTGGCCACGATCCTCTTCGTACTATTTTCAGGACCTACTTTTATTTCAACGTGGATATCCTGGAAGAAGGTTTATTCAAAGCACTTTAAGAAATTAAGCACAGCCAAATCATAAACAACCGGAAAAAATTAAGTGGTGAGGTCTGGTTAAGTAATTCTCCTACTCGTAAATCCTAATAATCTCTCCATTCCCTTTGCCCTTCACGCTGCGCACATAGGCGCTCACTACTTTGTTCATGGGGATGGGGTTATGACCGGGAAAATAGTCTTTGTACTTGTCGTAAGCATCTTCCACCATACCCAATGACACTACGTTCAAGCGAATGCCATTTTCTAATTCTAACGCGGCTGCTCTGGCGAAACTATGGATGCCGCCATTGACCATAGCTGCACTAGCAGTTTTCACCACCGGGTCGTCTGCCAGAATGCCCGTGGACAGTGTGATGGATCCTTTTGGATTCAGGTAATGCTGTCCGATGCGCACCAAATTTACCTGCCCCATCAGTTTACTCTTCAGTCCGATGTAGTAATCCTCTTCTGTGAGGTCTTTGAAATCGGCCCACTTCGCCTCGCCTGCTATGCTAATGATCGCATCCAGATTACCCGTCTTTTCAAACATCTGCTTGATCGACTTTGAGTCTACCAGGTCCACCGTAACATCCCCTTGGGTGCGCCCTGCAATCAGCACTTCATCTTTCTCTGAAAAATGACTGCTCACCCTTTTACCAATCGTACCGTTACCACCTATTATTAATATTTTCATTGCTAAAGCATTTTAAAGATTCAATATACAAAGCAGATCATTCCAAAACATCTTCAACCTCCTATTCTCATCCTGGGTCGTCTACCCTACAAACGTAACATGACGGAGCTATCCGCTTCGTCAGGTGGAAGACCTGACTTCACTAAAGCAATCCCCAAAGTTATGAGCATTAATAAGCAACCACACACTACTAATGTAGCTTAGGCGGTCAAATCAATATCCGACTCCAGGTTTCTTATTGCCCACTGATTACGTACTTTTGCAACTTTTTTTAGGCGGAAAAACATGAAGCAATACCTCAACCTATTCGATCTCCAACAAAAGGTAGACTACAAAAACGAAGTCCTTTCTGGACTTACTGTGGCCTTGGCGCTAGTGCCGGAAGCCATCGCTTTTGCTTTGATTGCCGGTTTATCACCATTAACAGGTCTCTACGCTGCTTTTACTATTGGATTGATCACCTCCATACTTGGTGGACGCCCCGGAATGATCTCTGGCGCTACAGGTGCAGTAGCTGTTGTGATTGTGGCCTTGGCCAAATCTCATGGTGTGGAGTACATCTTTGCCACTGTAGTGCTGGCTGGTTTAATTCAGGTCACAGCCGGTCTACTCCGATTAGGTAAATTCATCCGTCTGGTGCCACACCCTGTTATGTTTGGTTTTGTCAATGGTCTGGCTATTGTGATTTTCCTCTCCCAGCTTGATCAGTTTAAGGTATCAGGTACAGCGGGCATCATGCAATGGATGGATGGCGCATCTTTGTGGGTCATGCTGGGGCTGGTATTTCTCACCATGCTTATTATTTGGGGATTACCTAAACTGACCAAAGCTATACCCTCTTCGCTTACTGCTATCCTTGTGGTATCTGCCATTGTAATCGGTTTCAGTATTGACACAAAAACAGTAGGAGACATTGCTTCTATACAAGGAGGCTTCCCTCCTTTTCATATTCCCAATTTACCGTTCTCATTAGAAACGTTATCTATCATTTTTCCATACGCCTTGATCGTAGCGGGTGTAGGTTTGATTGAAAGTTTATTGACCCTCAACCTCATCGATGAAATTACAGAAACCCGTGGTCGTGGTAATAAAGAAGCTGTGGCTCAAGGTATCGCTAACGTGGTCACCGGATTCTTTTCTGGCATGGGTGGTTGTGCGATGATTGGTCAAAGTTTGATTAACATATCATCGGGCGCACGCGCCAGGCTCTCAGGCATTGTTGCCTCTGTGATGCTACTGGTCTTCATTATGTTTGGCGCCAGCCTTATTGAACAACTGCCCATGGCGGCATTGACAGGTTTGATGATTATGGTGGCCATCGGCACGTTTGAGTGGGCCAGTCTGAGAACGTTTAGGAGAATGCCTAAGTCAGATATCATCGTGATGCTTACCGTAACGCTGGTAACCGTATTCCTTCACAACCTGGCCTTAGCCGTATTAGTAGGTGTCATTATCTCCGCTTTGGTTTTTGCGTGGGAAAATGCCAAACGCATACGTGCACGAAAGTATGTAGACGATGCTGGTGTAAAACATTACGAAATATTCGGCCCACTCTTCTTCGGTTCGATTTCTGCCTTCAACGAAAAGTTTGATGTATTGAATGACCCTGATGAAGTGATTATCGACTTCTCTGAAAGCCGTGTAGCGGACATGTCGGGCATTGAAGCCTTGAATAAAATCACCGAGCGCTATAACAAGGTAGGTAAGAAACTTCATCTCCGACATTTGAGTGCCGACTGTAGGTTATTGCTGAAAAATGCTGACGACATTATTGAAGTCAACATTATGGAGGATCCTACTTACAAAGTGGTGGTTGACAAGATTTCTTAACTATCCCTTAGTGAGTTGACCGGATTAGAAATGGCAGCTTTAATGGAGTGATAACTCACCGTACCGAAGGCTACCAGCACACCTACCAGGGCAGCATATAAAAATAATTGGGAGTTGATTTGCTGCCTCAGGAATTAGCTAATAACTCAAGCCCCACCATAAGAGCATTAACCATCATCAACGTAATAAACCCTGCAAACAAAGCACGAAGTAACAGTATCCATGCCATCCGCCAGGTACTCGCATACAGCACAAGGGTCAACAACAAGTACGTGGAAGCCATAAGATGAAGGATACCAATGGTTCGTGCATACTCTGGAGGTGGGATCTTAACTATCGATAAAAACTCGACAAAACAAACCACTGCACCTAATGTAATAATCAGGTTTCGGTATTTTAATAACATGATTGCTTCTCTTTATACCGACCTACTTAAGTGATGTGATCAACTGCTCGTTGAGATTCACATAGTCCATATTGCCCGCCTCTTTCGCTAATTCGCTAGACTTTTTAGCAGTAGCAATGGCTTCAGCTTTTTTATTGTTTTTAGCAAGCAATTGCGCTTTCATGTACCACATCCAGTACTGGGGTTTTTCGCTGGCATCGATTGCTTTGGTAATCCATTCCAGGGCCAACTTTGGGTCTCTGTTGGTGTCATAGTAATATACCGCACCATCATAGTAGCTCCTTGGACTAGCGGACTTACCATCAATCAATTGCGCTTTGATATCGGCCATCACCCGCGCATCTACGTCTGATTCAATTTTGAACATGGCTTTGGTATGTTCCCATTTCATATTAAGGTTGGCACTGTTGCGGGTAAAATCAGAGAAGCTTATGGTAAAGGTTTCATAATGACTGCTTGGATGCTTTACCGGCACTTCAAATCGTAAAAAATCTTCCGCAGGATCGTATCCTATTGTTCCCCACCATGAAAGATTTTTACTCAAAATGATTGTTGCTTTATCTTCGGTAAAAAGAGAATAAAGTGCATAGTCACCAGCAGGCACTTTATGGCCATCTAGATTTACTTCCTCACTGAAACTTATTTTGGTGGAAGCGTTGGCTCCTGTACGCCATACTTCATTGTACGGAATAAGATTTCCAGCCACCTTTCTCTCACGGGCACTAGGCCTGGAATAGACCACCTTCACTTCAGCAAAGCCTACCGTCCCCTTCAATTCAAAAGTGGGGCTGGGTGGTGGAGTTTTTATCTGAGCAAAGGCAATACCGCTAACGAGGATTCCTAGAATGAGCGTGAAGATATTTTTCATAGCATGAGTAGATCGTTTCATTTTCAAATATATAAAACGATCTACTCATACTCTAGCTCTTCATATCACTTTACAGGTTTAAAGTGGTTAAAAATGGCGCTGACTTTTTGTTTTGTGCTCACCCAACAAATCTGTTATCAACGCAGACCAATTATTCAACAGCTCTAATTCTCGATCAATGGATAGGTTATCCCTGTTGTTATTATAAAAAGGCAATAATACCTCGGTTGTGTTTGAATCTGTAAACAAAAAACGCAAATCGAGCCTTTCGATAACTTTAACACTATCTCCATTATTATTGACCGTTCTGATTTTCTTTTCTATTTGGCATTGGCGAACTCCCTTTAGGGCTATCTCTTTTTCTATCCGATTGTCACCGTTGGTTTGCAAATAGAACAATTTCATTTTCACTTTATCTACGCCAATAGCAGTGCCATTCCATACGTCATACTGATCAATTTGACCATTAAGCTGTGTTGCATAATTCTTAAGCAAGTCAAAAAAATGCTTCATTCTTTTTGATCTGTTGCGATTACTTATAACTATTGGCATTGCACATGCGGCCGTCAACAGCACTCCTGTTATGATTGTTCCTAAATACATTGTAGTTTATTTAAATTTCAATAAATCAGATCATTAGGCTGTGCCCAAAGACACTACTTCACCCATGATCATTGTTAGAGATCGCTTTAATTAAGCGCAGTAAAAGCAGATAGAAATGTTACAAGAAGTGATGAAAAGGAAAAACAATATCCTGCTGGTTGAATCTTGGCACATTGTGCCTGGAATGGGCAATACATTTTGTCAGTAAATGACTTTTGCAAGACTCTGCTACGTTAACTACAGCAAGGTAATCACTAAAACTTAGTTTGGACGGAGCCGCTAATAACCGCTGAATGTTATCTTCAAAGAACCGTTCCGCATTGTTGGCCAGGCTAAGAAGATCGGTGGCAGCTAAAGATAGATGTGTGGATGGATGTGAATCCCTAACAGTAAAGGCGTCACTTCCAGCGGCTATACTTCCGTTTAAAATAAGGAGTATACACCCCGACAGTACAATCGATTTCAAAAATTGACCTGCCTGTCTTACTCTTTTCACGCTACAAATGTAAATGCAATAGCGGGTGATTACCTCTAACCTGATAAAATATATTTTTTTACTGCCCTGTGAGGATAAATGCCCCCCAATAATAAGGCTCCTGATATGTCTTTCTTAAGGATTGCTGAGCGACACGAAAGGCACCCCGCATATCTCCTGTTTTCATCCAACGGGTATAGAAATCAACCATCAGTTGCTGGGTGGCAGTGTCGTCCACTTTCCACAAGCTCATAATCATGTGCTGTGCTCCTGCCACGCGAATAGCACGCTGTAGTCCATATACGCCATCCCCATTGTTTGTTACTCCCTTCCCCGTTTCACAGGCCGACAACACTACAAGTTGAGTGCCATCCAGGTTAAGGCTACTCATTTCAAACGCTGTCAACAAACCATCCTCACCATCCATTCCATTATCATTAACACCTGCCAGTGCAATACCCGATTGAATCATCGTTTCCGCTAATGACTTCCCTCCACCTTCCAGCGGCTTGAAGTACCCATGGCTGGCGAGATGAAGAACAGCAGGATTGCCTAGATTTTTGACATTCAATTCAGTAGCGTTTTGTTCAGTAAAAACATCGGTTTGCCATTTTGCATTGCGCAAGGTGTTATCCAGCAATTCCACTTCCTTTCCTGTACCCGGCAGATCTAAAAACCCTCCAGTGAAATTTTGTAGCATTGAGAACTGTGGCCTGCCAAAAAGGACAGCTTTTTTTGAATTTACGGATGAAGCAATGGATGGCGCTAACAATTCCTTGGTATTGGTAATAACGATCACTTCAGTTTGATCAATAACGTATTCCTTATTCTTATTATCCCACAACGTATTGAGGTTAATTTGATTATAAATGCCATCATTAGAAATGTAAACGCGCTTGGGCATTTTGCCTTTGGGTAAATGATTTTTAATCGAGTCTATAATGGGCTGCCAATACGTGCTATACGAAAGGGTGTCTTCTACCTGAAGGGTGGTTGAGTTATAATAGTTCTTAAAGAATTGCTCATCCAGTCTTTTGGACTTAGTGCTCATTACCAAAGAAAAAACAGGTTGTTCTGTAGTCTCAGAAGTAACAATAAGTGCTCCGTAGACCAACCCATCCACCATCCTTACGATCTCTACTGCCGCCTCGTCTGGTTGCAGCACATTTTGCACTTCCTGCCAAGTTCTTCTCTTTAACTGAAAGCCCTCCGTAAAACTCCTGGAGTTGGCCAGCAGCCACTTTTCATTTTCTTCTATTTTAATTTTCAACCATTTCAATTCTTCCGCGCTCATTTTCCCTTCCACCAGCGCCTGCGCCAACTGATTTTTACGCTTCTCCCATAAAGAATAAATTTTGGTAAGTGTTGTGTCGTTACTATTCAAAATATTCTTCTTCATGCGTGTGCTGGCATTGAGAATGATCGCCTTGGTGGTAAGCTGTAAATCGTACAATGCTCCGAGGATTTTAGGGTTGACATAAGGCTTATCGGAATCCTGCAAGGGTATCACTCCTGATATGGTTAAAGCAAAAGACAAATAGTGATCGATAAAAGACAGTTGATTTTTATAAAAGGCCATCTTTTCACTATCACTTAAGTAGGTGAAGTTATGGACGATGTCATCCAGTAATTGAGCGATAAACATAGTGTAGAGTGAATCTGCCAATTCATATTGCATGCTCCAATGATAACTCTCTGCCAGATTGAATAATGTCGTTTGGTATAAATCAGGATCCACAGCCTCTTTACGCCTCTGAATGTTTAATGATTGTTTAAGGATATCAATGGCTTCTGGGTAATTCTCTAGTGTAATCTTTAGTGTCCCAAGATTGTTTAAAATTGCGGTATGAATATAGGCCCCTTGATAGGGACTTGACTCAACAACCCCTAATGCCTTTTCCCAATAAAGACTCGCTGAATCAAGTTCATTCAAATTATTGTATACGTTTCCTAAATTTTGAAAAGCGTGAATACGATCAAGGTCATTGCCCTCCGCCTCAACTAAATCATAATATTCAACAGCGTACTGTCTAGCCTTTTCGATATTAGGTACATCATTATAGTAGGCTGAAAGGTTATTGACAGTCGTCTGATAATCTTTCACCTTTCCATATTCTTCACCATAGAGCTCCTTGATCATCAACAGTTGCTCTTCCAATAAGTGAATAGCCTGCTCTACCTGTCCTTTCCTTTTCTTCATGGATGCCTCTAAGCTGTTCATACTGATGTAGGCCTCCAGTATGGTTAATGCAGCGGTGTCGAGGTGAACCTTATTCTTCTCAGGTATCCAATTAAATAATATACGGGCGTTATTTAAGTAGTGATCTGCACTATCATAGCTACCCAAGGACACGAAAGTTTTAGACAGCTCAGTCATTGATTCAATCTGACTCGCATGAGGAAGTGGATAAACAATAAAGCTTAGCTGAGCCGCTAAACGAAAATTTGTAAGTGCTCGCAAGTATTCACCCATTCCTGATTGGGCATAGGCTTTGTTTGACAAACTGATAAGTCGCTCACTACTTTGGAATCCATATTGGGCTAATGCTAATTCAATGGCCTCATCTGCAGCCTTCACCGCAGCTTCATACTCCCCATCACGATAAAACTGAACGCTCTTAGTGTTAACAACACTCCAATCCTGTCCATAACTAATTCCTACAGCCAATAGCAGAAAAAGTATTCCTATTATTTTCATTGAAGATGAGTGCATGAAATAAAACTAAGTAGCCTTAAGGCTAAAAGCAAAAGACCAACAATAGTATAAGTTATTTCGCACCACTAAATATTGAGTTATTGAAATGAGGCAGGCAACGGTAAGGTTTGCATTAAAACAGCACTGAAGAATTTGGGCATTAACTGGCATTAGATGGCAAAATGTTACTAACTTAATGAATACTTTGACATTAAAGAGTCGTGGATTACCTTAGAAATCGAATCACTGTTCTTGATCAATTTTGATAAGACAACATCATCAAAATCATTGACCCCTCCATTTTGAAAAAAAAACAAAAACCATTTAAGCCTGAGAATCTATTATATCCATTCAAACCGGACAACATCCTTCATGCAATCAAAAACCCTGACGAGGTTCTTCTCAAGAGCCTAAAGTCACTCACCGACATAACGGGTAGCATCACAGGTATCAATTTCAACTTTTACTCACAGGTAAGAAGCGAAGCAAAAGGAAAATCAGAACTTACTTTCATTGGCCGGAAGAAAGTTGATCAGGTAAAAGTTCAGCTTTTCATCTACAATGAAGATGAGTGTACTGAATCCCAGAATAATGATGATTATAATCTTATTGATACGCTTGATGGAACGCGCAACTACTGGCTAAACATGCATGGGATTCATGATGTGAAACTGATTGAGAACATGGGTAAGGCATTGCACTTTGAGAGACTTACAGTAAGGCAGCTAATTGACACCACACAGCGCCCAAAAGTGGATGACTATGATGAGTATATCTTCTTTAGTGTGAAGTCCATTTTGAAGGATGCCAATCAACAATTAAATATCGAACACCTTTCCTTTGTAATGGGTAAGAATTATGTGATCTCTCTCCAAGAGGAAGTGGGTGATCACTTCGATCACATCCGTGCTAAAATGCGCGAAAATCTGGGTCTTACCAGAAAAAGAGAATGTGACTTCCTTTTATTTCAAATGCTGGATGCAATCATGGACAACTATTTTGAAACAATGGATTTTGTCAACCACGAAGTTTCATTGATCGAAAAAGAAACCATTTCCAACCCTAAGCAATCCACCCTGCTGCTCATTGAAAAAAATAAAAAAGACGTTGACAAAATAAAAAAATCGCTTTCTCCTTTTAAAGAGGCACTGGTTAACATTTTAGAAGACCGAACTCATTTCCTTAATGAACGAAACAGAAAATATTTTAGAGACCTCAAGAACAGTTGTTTGAACGCCATCGAAGAGGCTAACGCCACTTACGCTGCACTGGAGAGTCTCGCCAACATTTACTTTTCTGCCCTTAGCCAAAAAATGAACGAAACAATGAAGGTGCTTACTACAGTGGCCACCATTTTTATTCCCCTCACCTTCATAGCAGGTATTTATGGAATGAACTTTGAAAACATGCCGGAACTCCAATGGCACTATGGGTACTATGCCGTTTGGGGGCTAATGGGAGTTATAATGATAGGTATGATCGTCTACTTCAAAAAGCAAAAATGGCTGTAAGAATGGTGTAGATGCCGCAAATCACACTGCAAAGAGCCGTTTATGTATAAATAGGTTCGAATATTAGCCGAATTATACAACCTTAGTTAATCCAACATATAATTTCTACCAAAACTATGACTCTTAAAAGACGTGATTTTATAAAACTTTCTGCAGGAAGTACAGCAGGCGCAGCATTTCTTGCATCCTGTACCTCATCAGCCGAAACAACTACTCCATCGGACTCCCCTCTTGACAAATTGAAGCCCATGACGGGTGATGTAAAACCGATCACCGTAGCCGAAAGAGAATCCAGAATTGAAAAAGCGCAGCGACTCATGGTCGACAACAAAATTGAAGCTTTGTACTTTGACGGAGGTACTGGCATGCATTATTTCACTGGCATCCGTTGGGGACGCAGTGAGCGCATGATGGCTGCCATTATACCGGCCAGAGGAGAAGTGAAGTACGTGAGCCCAGCATTTGAAGCTGAGCGTGTAAAAGAATTGATGACTATCGGAAGCGATATTCGGGTATGGGAAGAACATGAAAGTCCTTATAAGCAAGTAGCGCTTACTTTCAAGGATATGGGGATAAAAAGTGGCAGCATTGGTATGGAAGAAGAAGTACGTTTCTTCTTGTTCGATGGCATTCGCAAAGAAGCATCCAACCTTAACTATGTAAGTGGCACACCCGTGACTGCGGAGTGTAGAAAATATAAATCACCAGCTGAAATCGCTTTACTTCAAAAAGCCAACAACATTGCTATAGAGGCTTACAAAGCAAGTGTGCAAATGCTGGAAGAAGGTATGACGCCTCAGGAGTTTTCTGCCATTACAGCAGAAGCCCACAAACGCCTTGGTGTAAGTGGTGGCATAGGTGCCAACTTTGGTGAAGCCTCTGCTTATCCACACGGAAGTATTCAGCAACAGTATTTGAAAAAAGGAGATACCGTATTGATGGATGGTGTTTGTAAAGTAGAAGGCTACAGTTCTGATATCAGCCGCACCATTGTATTTGGTGCCGAGCCAACAGCTCGTCAACGAGAAATATTTAATCTTCAAAGAGCATCTCAGGATGCAGGTTTCGCTGCTGCTAAATTGGGAGACCCTGCTGAAAATGTTGACATCGCAGCACGTAAAGTATTAACGGATGCAGGTTTTGGACCGGGGTACAAAGTTCCAGGATGCCCGCATCGCACAGGCCATGGTATAGGAATGGATACACATGAATGGGGTAATATGGTGCTCGGTAATAAAGAACCATTAAAACCTGGGATGTGCTTTAGTATAGAGCCCACCATTTCCATCTATGGTGAATTCGGTACACGTGTTGAAGACTGTGCTTACATGACAGAAGCAGGTATCAAATGGTTTACACAACCAAGTCCTGCCATTGATCAACCGTTTGCCTGATCATTGATTAAGTAAATTTTAAACCTATAATTAATTACTAAACCTCGATTCACTCATGACGCTTAAAAGAAGAGATTTTATAAAACTTTCTGCCGGAACAACTGCTGGAGTTGCCTTAATGGCAGGCTGCACAACACCTGATTCCAAGGCTACTACTGGCAACAGCCCGATGGACAAACTTAAACCTATGACTGATGGCATCGTTCCCATCTCAAAGACAGAAAGAGAATCGAGGATTGAAAAGGCGCAGCGGTTGATGACCGAAAACAAAATTGAAGCACTATACCTTGATGGTGGGACAAGCATGGAATATTTTACGGGCATTAGCTGGGGTACCAGCGAAAGAATGATGGCCGCGATTATTCCTGCTAAAGGTGAAGTAAAATATGTGAGCCCCGCATTTGAAGCGGAGCGGGTGAAAGAATTGATGACGATTGGCAATGACATCCGTGTTTGGGAAGAACATGAGAGTCCTTACCAACAAGTTGCTCTTACTTTTAAAGACATGGGGATTCGCAATGGAAATATTGCCATGGAAGAGCGAGTACGATTTTTCTTGTTTGATGGTATCAGAAAGGAAGCTTCTAATCTAAACTATGTAAGTGGTGACCCTGTAACGATTCCTTGCCGCATGTTCAAAACACCTGCTGAACTTGCATTGATGCAGCGGGCAAATGATATCACTATTGAAGCCTACAAAGTAGGTGTAGCCATGTTAGAAGAAGGAATGACACCTCAGGACTTTAGCGCGATAACTGCGGAAGCCCACAAAAGATTGGGTGTTCGGGGTGGCATAGGTGTTAATTTTGGCGAGCCTTCTGCCTATCCCCATGGAAGTATTCAACAACAGTATTTGAAAAAAGGAGACATCGTATTGATGGATGGCGGATGTGGTGTAGGTGGCTACCGTTCAGACATTAGCCGCACAGTAGTCTTTGGTGCTGAACCAACAGACAGACAGCGTGAAGTGTGGAATTTACAGAAAGCATCTCAGGCAGCTGGATTTGAAGCAGCCAAATTGGGAGACCCTTGTGAGAATGTTGATATCGCAGCACGCAAAGTATTAACAGATGCGGGTTACGGGCCAGGATATCAAGTGCCTGGATGTCCTCACCGTGTTGGTCATGGTATTGGTATGGACGGACACGAATGGGGCAACATGGTATTGGGCAACAAGCAACCCCTTACCGTGGGTATGTGCTTTAGTATCGAGCCCACCATTTCTATCTATGGTGAGTTTGGTGTACGCATTGAAGACTGTGCTTATATGACCGAGGAAGGTATAAAATGGTTTACTGTACCAAGTCCGGCAATTGATAAGCCTTTTCATGATGTAGCATAAAAGCTAATCAACAGTATTATTTGATCAATACTACTATGGCAATAAAAAGAAGAGATTTTATAAAACTTTCAGCAGGAACAACTGCAGGAGCTGCATTTCTTGGTGCGTGTTCTACCCCTGAAGCAACAAGTACAAAGTCAAGCGGTCCATTGGATGATCTGCAATCCATGACCAAAGACATTATACCTATTTCAGTAACTGAGCGTGAAGCAAGAATTGAAAAAGCGCAGCGGTTGATGACTGAAAATAAAATCAATGCTTTGTTTTTAGATGGTGGTACCACCATGGAATACTTCACAGGCATAAGTTGGGGCACCAGTGAAAGAATGATGTCAGCTATTATCCCCGCAAAGGGCGAAGTGAAATATGTGAGTCCAGCTTTTGAAGCTGAACGGGTAAAAGAGTTGATGACCATTGGCAAAGATATTCGTGTATGGGAAGAACATGAAAGTCCTTACAAGCAAGTGGCCATGACGTTTAAAGATATGGGAATCTCCACTGGCACCATTGCTATGGAAGAACGGGTTCGCTTCTTCTTGTATGATGGTGTGAGAAAAGAGGCGAGTAATCTCAATTATGTAAGCGGAGATCCTGTTACTATCCCCTGCCGTCTGTTCAAGACTGCCTCTGAACTGGCATTAATGCAACGCGCCAATGATATCACAATCAGGGCGCACAAAATTTGTGCAAGCCTGCTAGAAGAAGGTATGACACCTCAGGATTTTCAGGCCTTATTTACGGAAGTACATAAACGTCTTGGTGCAAGAGGTGGATGTATTGTCAACTTTGGAGAAGCATCAGCCTATCCACACGGAAGCATTCAACAGCAGTACCTGAAGAAAGGAGATATTGTATTGATGGATGGAGGTTGCAGTGTAGGCGGATACGGTTCTGACATTAGCAGAACCATTGTATTTGGTGCTGAGCCAACAGACAGACAACGTGAAGTATGGAATTTGGAAAAAGAATCTCAAGCTGCTGGTTTTGCTGCTGCGAAATTGGGTGACCCATGTGAAAACGTAGACATCGCTGCCAGAAAAGTCCTTGTAGATGCAGGTTATGGACCAGGCTACAAAGTGCCTGGCTTACCTCACAGAACGGGTCATGGTATTGGAATGGATGGACATGAGTGGGGCAATATGGTATTGGGCAACAAACAACCGTTTATGCCCGGTATGTGCTTTAGCATTGAACCCAACATCTCTATCTATGGAGAGTTTGGAGTTCGATTGGAAGACTGTGCTTATATGACGGAGGAAGGTGTTAAGTGGTTTACACCGCAAAGCCATTCTATTGATGACCCATTCAAAGGTGTAGCGTAAGAGAACACACAAAAAATAAACAGTAGTCAATTTTGACTTACCCAAACAAACCCTTTGAGTTACGCCAAAGGGTTTGTTATTTTATTGGGAAACCTCAGCAGACATGAAATATATTCTATTCCTAATTGGTATTGTTTTTATCGGAACCACCTCCTATGGCACCCCAGCCTTTCAAAGTGACTCTACTTTACATACATCGGTAACAGTCACATCCTTTGATGTCGAGACTGCTACGCAGGCCTTCATAGACACACTTACTCCAGAACAAAAAGAAAAATCAGATTCCTACTTTGAAGGAGGTTACTGGTTAACACTCTGGGGCTTAATTTACGGACTTGTCGTTGCCTGGCTCTTTTTATCAAAAGGGATATCATCCAAAATAAATGCTATAGCGTCAAAGGTAAAAAACGTAAACCTTAAAAATGCCGTCTACCTCCTGCTCTACTTTGCAGTGGCTTATGTTCTGTCTTTCCCGCTCAACTATTACGAAAATTTTTATCGCGAACACCAATACGATCTTTCCAATCTCACATTTGGTGCGTGGATGGGTGAAGAACTAACAGGATTGATCATCCTAATGATTTTTGGAAGCATCCTCATGGTAGTGCTCTATTTGGCCATGCGCAAAGTCAAAGAGAAATGGTGGATATGGGGAGGTTTTATCACTTTCTGTTTTCTTGTCTTAATGTTATTTATTGCTCCTGTGTTTATCAGTCCTCTTTTCAATGAATACAAATCACTAGAAGAGGGCTCCATCCGGAATGAAATACTATCGATGGCCAGAGCCAACAGTGTGCCAGCAGATAACGTTTATCAATTTGATGCCTCTAAGCAAAGTGATCGAATCAGTGCCAACGTGAGTGGTATCGGAAGCACGATACGTATTTCATTGAATGATAACCTGCTCAGTCGCTGCACACCTGAAGAAGTAAAGGCAGTAATGGGCCATGAACTAGGTCACTATGTATTGAACCACGGCCCTGAAGATCTCATCTATTTCAGTCTTATCCTCATCATCGGATTTGCTTTTGTGAATTGGTCCTTCCAAAAAGCAGTGAATAAATGGGGAGACAAATGGAACATCAAAGACATTTCAGATGTGGCGGGCTTCCCATTGTTCGTTGCCCTCTTCTCTATTTATCTTTTCCTGGCAACACCATTTTTAAATAGCGTGATCAGAAGTGCTGAAATGGAAGCCGATGTATTTGGATTAAATGCGGCACGAGAGCCTGATGGTTTTGCTTCTGTGGCTATGAAGTTATCCGAGTACCGTAAAATCAGCCCAAGCTACTGGGAAGAGATCATCTTCTTTGATCATCCTAGCGGGCGCACCCGTGTACACACCGCCATGAAGTGGAAGGCTGAAAACTTAGACACTCAAGAGTAGTTATTCACTTCGTAAAGAATTTACCGGATTAGCAGATGCTGCCTTGTGTGCGTTATAAAAAATAGTAATGCTCACTATTGCCAATACAATTCCCAAACTCATTAGGTAAGTGAACACATCTACTGATGTATGGTACACAAAATTTTCAAACCAATGAGAAATGAGGTAATAAGAAAATGGAACTGCAACCAAGAAAGCAATCAAAATGAGCCAGGTGAATTCCATAAAAATTAGTTTCAGTATACCCGACACTGTTGAACCCAGTACCTTACGAACCCCAATCTCTTTCACTTTGCATTGAACTACAAAAAGAACCAAACCATATACTCCAAGGCAAGAGATAAGTACTGCGATAAAGGTGAAATAAGTAATGATAGTCCCAAAGTTTTGATAGTTCTGGTATTGGTTGTTCAGTTGTTCTTTCAAGAAGAAAAACTCAAAAGTCTTCTCTGGAAATAATTCATTCCACTTTTGCTGCAATAAATTGATATTGTCCTGGGTGTTTTCATTTAGCATTTTAATAGAAAGCAATCCATACCTTGGGCGCATATCAACGACCAAAGCAGAAATAGCGGTGGTAAGAGCTGCAAAGTTAAAATCCTGAACCACACCAATCACCTTTCCTTCTTTTCCTTCAAGATTTATTATTCTCCCAAGTGCTTCTTCAGGACTTCCCCAGTTGTATTCTTTCACAGCAGACTCATTCACTACAAACCCTTCTAAAGGATCCGAGCCTACCTCCTCACTAAAAACCCTTCCTGCTAGTAATTTTACATCATAGGTGTCAAAAAAATCATAGTCAGCACCCAGGCTAGCAACAAACATGTTATCATCTTGAGAAAACCCATCAGGTACTATTCCCCTAAAGACAATACCCGAACCCACTGTGCTGGTAGTGAGCGCTGTAGATTTTATAAAAGACCGAGTTGCAATTTCAGTTCGGTATGACCCCAATCGTTCCATGAAATTTCCTTCGCTACCAGAAAATATCGAATTCAGGTTTTGACTTTGGAGCTGGACTACCAAGACATTCTCATTATTAAAACCAAGTGGACGGTTTTGCAAATAACTAAGCTGCTTTAAAATCATCATTGAGCCTGAGATAAGCGCTGAGGTAATAATCAATTGAAAAACAACCAGACCCTTCCTTAAAAAATTACCAGAGGCGAGGGACACACCACCATCGCCTTTTAATGAATTAACGGAATCAAAGCGGGTAGCGAATAAGGATGGGTACCCTCCTGCCAGGATTGTAATTATTAGAAGCAAAGTAAGTGCAACAGCAATCGTTTGCAAATCCATTATACCACCAAATGAAAGTTCACTACCGGTTAGTTGATTAAGGATTGGAAGAGTAGAATACAATCCCCCTAATGAAAGGGTAAAGGCTACTAGGCAAAACAGAAAACTCTCCAACAAAAACTGAGCAATCAATTGGCTTCTCGCAGAACCTAATATTTTACGAATTCCAATTTCTTTCATCCTGGCAAAGGATTGTGCAGTAGCCAAATTAATATAATTGATACACGCTATCAATAACGTTAACAGCCCTACGCCTCCAAAAATATATAATGTTGTATACGAGTTAACAGTTCCTGGCTCAGCAAGCATATCGGATTTAAGATGAATGTCTGCCACAGGGAACAATTCAAACTGCTGTCCTCTTTGCAACTGAGGTAATGCGTACTTTTTTAAAAATTCATCAAACCTCGCATCGACCGACTTAGGATCTGTACCTTCCTTCAGAAGAACATAAGTATAGGAGTGGCTAATGATAAAGTTAACATCCAGATTATTTCTTAGCCGCTGTGCAGCCTCCGGTGATTCCAAATCAAACATATTATCATACGGAACCAGCATATTGAACTGAATGTGGGAACTTGTTGGAAACTTTTTAACGACACCACTTACTTTAAATGATTTATTACCACCAAAGATCAATGTCTCTCCTATTGGGTTCGTGTCTCCAAAGTATTTTTTTGCTAATTCATCAGTTAAAATGACAGTAAATGGTTCTCTCAATGCCCGCCTTGGATCGCCAGCAATAAAATCCAATGACCAAATCTTGGTGATCGAAGAATCAGAAAAGAACACACCGCTTTCTTCAAAGGAATCAGCTGCATTGTCGCCATCGGGCAATGAGATGCTAATGCTCCGGCCATACACTCTTGCAGCCTCCTCCACTTCAGGAAAAAATTCCTCCATTCGGGGTGCTATGGGAGGTGGAGAGCTTGCCAGCAACAAGTCATTGGGAGCAAAGTACTTAATTCGATACATACGATCCTGCTTTTGATGGAACGTATCAAAACGCATCTCCTCCCTTATGTAGGTAAAGATTAATAGGGACAGCGTAAGTCCACAAGTAAGCCCAACAAAATTGATAATGGCATATGTCCTGTGCTTCAGAATATTACGCCAGGCAGTACGAAAAAAGTTAAAAACCATATAATAGCTTTAACCCAGGTTTTGGGATAAAGCTAATACGAATCCTCGACAGATTATGTTTTGGGCAGGATGGTAAAATCGCTCGTTACGGGCTATAAATTTACTCTTTAGCCTGTTTTGGAGGGAAATTTTTAAGTACTGTTGAAATACCCTTTCTAATATTTTTCTCTGATAAGTCAGGGTTAATATCCATATATCCAATCGCCTCAGATCTCCAGACCATTGCAGCCTTTGACTTATCTACCATATCAATAATAATAGTTCCTTTCAAGTAGTTAATAACTTCACGATCTGGAAAGGGTTTAAATTCATTAACATTATCATCAGTATGATGATAAATAACAGAGGTTTCATTTTCAACGGAAATATGAAAGTCGATGAGCAGATCCGGATCATTATCATCCTGGGTGAATCCTTTTGAAGTAAGCTCAGCGACTATAGCCTCTTTTATCCCTTCTCTTAATAGACTATCATTGAGATAGTTTGGTCCAGTAAAGGCAAACTCACATCCATTCAGCCAGCAAAAAGTTTTGTATTGTGAAAAGTCTTGCGTCTTATCATAGACTGAATTGACCTTGACATTACAGCTTGAAAAAATAAGTGCTATAGATAATATTCCGAGAAGTTGTTTCATGTTCCTAATTTATTTCCGTAAAGTTAATCAAAACAGAAATAAAAAAGACTGACAATTATCAGGTGTAGAGGTAGCACTTGTTAACTGCTGGATGATGGCCCTAATAATCCTGACCCTAATTCAAAATAACTTCAGTAAAAAGAGAGTCGCTGGTAAGGCTTTGATTGACTCCTGTATTAATGTCCAAAGATTTCAAAATGAAAATCATCAGCTTGTAATAATTTTCATTTACAGGAGAATGCATAAAATGTTGTGGAATCAATACTGAAGAAATGGAGGTAAAATCAGGGTGACTCATTCCTTCAATCTCCCAAACCCGAACTTCGGAGTGATTAGCCATTTCATTCAACACATCGAAACTTTTACCATACGACATACCAGGCCCTGTAAAGTGCAAAACTTGAAATTTTAGAGGAGTTTTTTCAAAATACACAGAATCCAACATTAAAGACCGGCCATATTGATAGCCAATAGATGCATCTAAACTAATTACCGACTGTACTCCTTCAGAGTCTCTAGATGCATTAATCATTGGCACTCCTTCATAACTCCATCCTATGACTGATATCTTATTGTTGTTAACAAAAGGGAATTGCGAAGCTGACTCAATTGCAAATTTGATATCGTCCGTAAGCAATTTTGCCCCTTTTGTGTTGAAAGGCAGTCCGCTACCTTCCTCACTACCAAGTCGCGGGATGGAAAATACAACCATTCCATTTTGGGCAAGCAATTCAGCCAATTCAAGATGATACTGGGGCCCACCTCCCAAAAGTATCACCATCGGAAATTTTGATTCTGGTAGAGGTTGATTGACATAGACTTTAGAAGATGACGAAAGAAAGATACTTAACCGTTCATTCAAAGTCACCGAATCTATCTCTACAAACGAGTTAATTAATCTTCTAAAACGGGAAATGCTCTGACCAATTCCCTCCGCATCCAGCAATTCGAGATATTCACGATATAGAATAGGAGGATCTGTTGTTTTGGTAATGGGATACCAGGTTCTCAAGTTTACCGGCCGACCCTTTTGACGGATACTGTCACGATAATAATCTGGCCCCGACCTAACAGCATCAAATACCTTAAAACCTACTGAAAACTCTTTCTTATCCTTTTTTATTGCGCAAGATTGTGTAGCGATAATCAGAACAACACTAATTATAGCTGTATAATTTAGCCGAGTAATTCTCATAGGCTAAACTTACTACTTGAGCCTTTTGTATGACGTGGGGTGTTGTACGAATAAACCGCATTTCGGTTTATTCGTACAACATACTATTTAATCAACTCACCATTCTCTACCCATACCTCCTCGCCTACTTTTACATTAGCATCGGTGAAGAAATTCCATCGCACATATCCTCCACCCACATTACCGCCCAGCTCAGAATTATCACCTAAAGACAGACGAACAACTCCACCACCATAACCATAGTATGGAATCCATGATTTATCAACGGGAATAGCCAACATAGGATTAAAACCCAACGCGAATTCTCTAAAAGACTTTCCTGCTTCTCCTGCATTTTTCATTTCTTGCTGCACTGCTTCCAGATTTTCAGTTGCTTGCATATCTACCACCTTCCCATTCTCAAATTTCATCACCAACCCTTTCACAAGCTGACCACCCCATTCAGAATCGGGGAAGGCGATAGTCCCACTTACTGTTTCTTCGATAGGTGCTACCCGAATGGCTCCGGCCGGTAATTCCACCTCCCGGTCGATTAGCGTAGTAGCATTAGCCATATGACTCAATGATGCATTTCCATCTTGCTTAGTGACCTGCCTATCTCCAATTTGGAATTTGATGTCCGTTCCGGCTGGTGTGGTCACTAAAATCCAGTTATCGCGCATTGCATTATCAAACTCAACTTGCTTGCTGGCCAAAGCAGCATAGTCAGTGTTGAGCAAGACGTTTTCATAAAACAAATCAATAGTACTATCTGGCTCCATCAATCTGCCATTCAGGTCATAAGCCCCCTGCCAGTGAAAGTGTATTGTTCTTCCCTCACCCTGGTTCAGCACATCCTGTAAGCCCGCATATATTTTATCATTGGGTGTTGCTCCTGGAAGCATTATTCCCAAATCCACAGCGCTAAGCACCAAAGAAAGCTCTTCTCCCTCCAGTGTATTGAGGGATGTTGTAAAATCCGTCTTCCACTCCGCTGGCTGATTACCATCAATACTAGTTGTACCCAGGTATTTTGCGCCTGCCTTTTCTATTCCTACTTTAAGTAATGGAACAAGCGTTTCAAATTGACCGGATTGACCTACCAGCAGTACTTGTTCACCTGATTGTAACTGAGATTGAGCAATCAATTGGTCAGCAATGGCCTGCCAATTTAAGTAAGAAGAGGACGCTTCTTCAGTTGCCTTTTTTTGAGTGTCGCAACTGAAACATGTAACCAACAGCAAAGATAGAAGTAGTGCAGCTTTATTCATTTTGTTTATTTTCTTTCAAGGTAAAAGTTTTCAATCTAAAACTAAAGCATCTCTCATTGACTTGATTTGTCAATGATGCGGCTGATGGCTTTAGTATAGTATTCACCAAAATACGGTCCTACCCAGTTAAGGGCCATCACTTCTTCATCATCGCTGGTGCTGTAATGACTATCCTCTGTGACATAACCCGTATAATCTCCGTTGAAACTTGTAATGATCAACTTCAGGTTATTTTGGTTAGCCAAAGCTTCTAGCTGCTCAACCACTGCTAACTCGCCTGAAAAGTCGCATGACGTTCCAACCAATAATACGTTTCCTAACTGAAGGATGGTCAACTCAGCATCCAACGGTCTGCTTAAAGCCCTAAATACCCAATCTCTAAGTTTTACATCTTTCAGTAATCTTAACTGAGACGGACCTTGCTCGAGACGAATTTTTCCAGCTTTGATTTCAACATTTTGAGTAAGCGAAACCTGATGTACATTTTCAATAAACGAGGAAAATAAATCTCCCACTCTTTCTGTCAATTTAAAATTGCTGGAAGTAAGAAATCCTTCAAACCGCTGACTCCCAACGGTGCCAGCCATATACTCCACAAAGTCATATTCGCTGGAGAGGCTTTTTGCAATTTCCCCCGGATAATCCGCAGAGATAGCAGTTAACTTTTTAGAAATTAGTGTAGCGTGTGCTCCAAGTGCGTAGAGCAGTGCCTTTGTACTATCGTTCCTCACCACACTCAGTCCCCTCATTTTACCATCTACCGGTGAGTCCGATTCGAGACGATTTCCTACATATTTACTCACGTCAACATCCCAATAACTTATTTCCGCAGGCTTACTTGAAGCTTTAGCTTTCTCCATGTGCACAATGGTTTTGTTGGCAATGGCCTCTACCCAACTCCTATCATACTCTCCCATAAGTAGGTCACCAAGCACAGAAGGATCCCAACCTCCAATACTGGTATGCGTGTGGGTAGCCGAAAAATAAACAAACTCAGCACTTAACGATGGAAGTTGTGAAATGATCAAATCCTTGAGTACGGGAGGAAATATCAAAAGGTCAGCTGAAATGAAATATGCAGTGATACTCCCATTATCTATTGCCATTACCTTCATAAAAACTGTATCGTGCACACTAGTAAAATTCCCCCGTGGTTTATACCCAGCCATCGGCAATGGGTAATCTGGCACAATGGAAAACTGGCTCCACCCTACTTGAGTCGTCTTTGATGCAGGATATGTTTCCAATTGGAAGGTGTCCAATTTGTGCATCATGCTTGCATAAAAAGGCTGATGCTCGAGGGGAGTATAATCTATTGGCGCAACTAAGGATAGAAGGAGAACAAACAAAAACAAAACGGTGGCTCCTAGCCACTTCAACCCTTTTCTCACTTCGATGGTGGTCACTTAAACAACACTATTCATGCTCATTAATAGCACGAATGGCAAATATATTTCAATTCACCACCAATCGAAACACCTGACGACCTGATTTACTTAAGACTTCAACCAAATAGACTCCGCTCGATTGAAATTCCGTCAGCAACGGTATGAAGTTCTCTCCACTTTTAACAGCAACAGGTTTACGATGAAGAATTTTTCCTGATACATCAGTTACATTAATCACGATTTCTTCTGATTCATTACCCACATAAACTACAGTTAGTGTATTGGTATTCTTGATTGGGTTTGGATATAATGCTACTACACCGGTGTTTCTCTCCAATACTTCCACCAAAATGATCTTTGAAATAGAAGTTTTACCGTCATAATCTGTTTGCCGTAGCCTGTAATAGGATTTGCCAATGAATGGTGATCGATCCTCAGCATAATATGTATTTGTAACAGTAGACGTACCAGCACCAGGAATAACTTCAATCGTCTCAAATTTTTCCCCACCCTGAGAACGTTCTACAGTAAAGAAATCATTGTTAAGTTCAGATGCTGTTGTCCATTTCAAATGTACGATGCCGTTCAAGACACTACCTTCAAATGAAGTCAATTCAATTGGTAATGGAATATTAAAAGCCAACGTATATGCAAACCCGTCACTATTTCCACCTGCATAGAAAATACAACTTGTAGGATTCACTGCTAGAGAGGCAGGCACTGTCTCACAGTCGTTGCTAACATTGACACTTACATTACCCGCAGTGTTGCCAAAGGTCACCAAAATGGTATTTGTACCCTGACCGCTAGTGATCGTTGCTCCTGCCGGCACACTCCAACTATATACTGTTGATGCATTAGCACCTGCCACTGTAATGGCATAAGATTCTGTTGCAAAATCACAGAACGAGGCCGAACCAACAATTGGACCTGGTATAAAAGCAGAAGTGCCATTCAAACTAGAAATACATGTTTCATCTTTAGCAAATCCATCATTGATTCCTCCAGCATAAAATATACAAGCAGTAGAACTTACTGCAAGCGAAAGATTGATGGTTTCACAAGGATTGGATACTGCAACGCTTACGTTTCCGGCAGTATTACCAAAAGTGATCAAAACCGAAGTTGTTCCTTGTCCACTAGTGATAGTGGCACCAGGTGGTGCACTCCACAAATAGGTTGTTTCAGATGTAGCACCTGCAACGGTAATGGAATAACTTTCAGATGCAAAATCACAGAATGAAACAGAACCGATAATAGGTCCAGGTACAAATGTAGAACCTCCGTTCAGGTTGGAAGCACAATCTGTGGTTGTGCTAAAGCCATCATTATCACCACCTGCATAGAAAATACAAGCTGTGGTGCTCACCGGCAATGCCACGTTAATGGTTTCGCAAGGGTTCGAAACATCGACACTTACATTACCTCCTGTATTTCCAAAAGTGACCAAAATTTCAGTAGTCCCTTGTCCACTTGTAATTACAGCACCGGGAGGAACGTTCCAATTATACATTGTTTCAAGGGTTGCCCCGGCAACTGAAATACTATACGTTTCAGTAGCAAAATCACAGAATGAAACTGAGCCAACGATAGGTCCGGGGACAAATGTAGAGCCTCCGTTCAGGTTGGAAGCACAATCTGTAGTAGTACTAAATCCATCGTTATCTCCTCCTGCATAGAAAATACAAGCTGTGGTGCTCACTGGTAATGCCACGTTAAGGGTCTCGCATGGATTCGAAACATCCACACTTACGTTACCTCCGGTATTTCCAAAAGTGACCAAGATTTCAGTAGTACCTTGTCCGCTTGTAATTACAGCACCAGGAGGCACGCTCCAGTTGTATGCTGTTTCAATCGTTGCCCCGGCAACTGAGATACTATACGTCTCAGTAGCAAAATCACAAAATGAAACAGAGCCAACGATAGGCCCGGGTATAAATGTAGAACCTCCGTTCAGGTTGGAAGCGCAATCTGTAGTCGTACTAAATCCATCGTTATCTCCTCCTGCATAGAAAATACAAGCTGTAGTGCTCACCGGCAATGCCACGTTGATGGTTTCACATGGGTTCGAAACATCCACACTTACGTTACCTCCGGTATTACCAAAAGTGACTAAAATTTCAGTGGTACCTTGTCCGCTCGTAATTACGGCACCGGGAGGCACGCTCCAGTTATACGTTGTTTCAATTGTAGTTCCGGCCACTGAAATAGTATATGTCTCAGTAGCAAAATCACAGAATGCAGATGAACCTACAATTGGTCCTGGAGTAAAGACTGAGCCTCCGTTCAGGTTGGAAGCACAATCAGTTGTCGTAGTGAAACCGTCATTGCTTCCACCCTGAAAAAAAACACAACTCCCTGAAGTTACCGGTAGCGAACTGAATAGTGCACTGCAATCATTTGTTACATCAACCCTCACATTGCCAGCAGTGTTTCCAAACTGAACAAGAACAGAAGAAGTGCCCTGCCCACTTATAACAGATGCTCCAACAGGAACTGTCCATAAAAAGGTTTGATTTTGGGTGCCTCCATTAACAACAACGCTATACGCTTGCGTACTGAAATTACAAAACTCGGAAGATCCAGAAATCGCGCTGAGTGAAAAGGCTGCCGTCCCATTTAAAGTAGTGGCACAGGACAAAGCCATAGTAGCTCCATCATTACTCCCACCAATAAATTGCGCACGCGCACTTATGGAGAGAATTATGAGGAGTGTCGAGAAAAATATCGGGGTGAATTTTCTCAACAACTGATATTTAAGGAGCCGTTCTTACTCCACGACCGCCCATTCGCTGGTCTCTACCTCCCATTCCAGTCCAACCTGGATATTGCCTATCTGATAAACGAAGCCAATTTCCGTCTTGCCAGGATCCCATTCGAAACATTATACCAGCGAAAGAAGTTGACCCTGGATTAGAGGAGATATTAGCTACAGCAATATTGTTGTTTCCGTTCGAGCCAGGCCAAAAGTCTTCATTGGCAAAACCCGCAGCGGATACTGCACCATTTCCATGAACCCCTGTAAACGACCTTCCGGAAAGTCCACCAACACCGACTACCAACTCCCAAACGTTGCCTGTGATTTCCATAGCCCCGTAGTAGCTGGCGCCCGATACTACTCTGGAAGAAGAAGCAGTCGCAAAAATTCCAACCCTTAGAGGCCCTTGAATCCCCCCTACGTTTACAGTAGTTCCATAGGCTGCGTTTCCTACCGTTGTACTTGGTGAATTAGGTAATTCATTACCTGCTCCCCCGTTGGTAAGTGCTGCATAAGAAGTTCCATGAAGAGTTGTAGACCCCCATGCGTATTCATTGAGTACTGCAGGGTTAGTACCTCGTCCAATTTTTTCTAATTCAAATTCCGTCATTGGTCTTAATGCTGCCCAATCCAAATACGCAAGAAAATCCATCGTACTTAAACTAGCAAAAGCTATATTTTGACCATCGTTTGCCTCATTGGCCACCCCGTTATTATTCAGATCACAAGCGTAAGTGCCGGGAGTACTACCCGAAGGTAGCACCATACATTTTACACCATTTCGAGTCGGTGGTGTTCCTCCATTATTAAAATATCGATTAACTACAGTTGCACCATGCCGAGCCAGTTGCTGAGTGACTGTCAATACATTTAAGAACTCTGCATATTGCTCCTGGCTTATTTCGTATTTCATGGTATAAAAACTGTTGAAGCCTTTAGGGAAAGCTGCAGGTAAACTAACTGATGTAGCGTCAGTAAAATCATCTTGTGGCGCTGCCTCACCTGCACGATTGTTATTTCCAACAGAACCGGCTCCTCCTCCCCCGAGTGTCAGCGCTCCTTCTCCAGTCACCTGAAATGGTGTGCCAGAAATGGCACTTTCAAACTGTCCTGCATTGGATGCTCCATCACCTACATAGAAATTTCCTTGAGGGACGTAAACCATTTCAACTGCAAATACCTTGATGGAAACATTACAAGCATCCAGCAGTCCGTCCGCTCCGTAATTCCATCGCAACATTACCTGATCCCAATTGATTGCTCCCGATCCATTACCAGAGCGGTACATAAAAACGCCCCTACCATCTGCTGAGGGTGAAATAGTTCCAGCAACACCATTTGGAGTTGTGATAGAGTGATTTCCTCCAACACTACTTAATGTGGCATGCTGCCAGTCACCAGGTGTACATCCGGTTCCTCCCTCTATTCTATATTTAATAAAGACCCAGGCCGCATCCCAGTTATTAGGGCCTGTTCCTACTCGCCAGGAATTACTCCAGTCGATATCAAATTGAGCAAAAGTAAAATTAGCTGGATTGTTTGCTCCAGCTGTCACATCCTGACCAACCAAGGTAGCACTGCTTACTTGAATATCGTTGGCATAGGCGCCAACGAAGGATATGATTAGAATGATAGTTAATATTATTCCTTTGAAAGATTTCATTGATGGTTGAGGGTTTGTTCAATGTATTTGGCTCTAAACACGATATTATTCCAATATCCCTATAATCATACATAAGAACCAAATTGGGTAACCCATAAAACAGAGGTATTTTGCTTGAAACGAGTGATCATTTAACATTTCATCGTTCTATTCATTACATAGAAGGTTCGATAATCAAATTATCCTCGCCTGAACTATTCCCTATAGAAACGGTAGAATTTAGGTTAAATTTTACTCTCTCAATCTTAACCTAATTGTGGTTTCTCCTCGAGTTCGCCCTTTCTATAGCGCTTCCTAAAAGCGATGAAGCTGAGCACTGATTGAATACTACCAAGTTTCAAAGCACACAAGTATCTCATTTTTAAACTGCTGCCTGTGTAATTCTCATTGCATTATTTTGGATTTAACAATACTTTGTCCGCACTACACTAAACCCAACTTTTATGAGATTCTCACCTGTTCGTGTGCTCACTGCTGTATTCCTTCTTTGGATGGCAAGCGAAAGCACCTACGCACAAAACCAAACCAAACCAGTTGTTGATCCTTCATTTTATAACAACCTCACATGGAGAAATATCGGCCCCAATCGTGGTGGAAGATCTTTAAGCTCCATGGGAAGTCCCGGAAGGCTCAATGAGTACTATTTTGGTGCTACTGGCGGTGGACTGTGGAAAACTGTGGATGGAGGAAGCGAATGGTTTCCTGTGACAGACGGACAAATCAACTCCTCATCCATTGGGGCAGTTGCCGTTGCTGAAACCAATCCTGATATCGTTTACATTGGTGGCGGTGAAACTCAGCTTAGGGGAAGTATTACACAAGGTGAAGGGGTATACAAAACCACCGATGGTGGAAAAACCTGGCGATCACTTGGATTGAAAGAAACTCAGGCAATTTCCCGTATACGCGTTCATCCAACCAATCCAGACATTGTATATGTAGCCGCATTAGGTCATCCTTATGGAGACAACGAAGAGCGTGGAGTGTTTAAATCTACTGATGGAGGAAATACCTGGAAGAAAGTATTGTATGTAAGCCCAAAAGCTGGGGCCGCAGACTTAATCATTGATCGCACCAACCCCAATGTATTGTATGCTTCTACCTGGCAAGTATATCGCAAGGCTTGGAAGATGTGGGGAGGTGGACCAGATTGCAAACTCTGGAAATCCCAAAACGGTGGAGAAACATGGACTGAACTCACTAAAAATCCAGGGATGCCAGAAGGCCCTCTTGGTAAAATCGGAGTTACCGTTTCACCAGCCGACCCGAACCGTGTTTGGGCAGTGGTAGAAGCCAACGAAGGTGGCGTATTCCGTTCAGATGATGGAGGATGGACATGGAAAATGGTAAACAATGAGCGCAAGTTGCGTCAGCGTGCATTTTACTATTCCCGCCTTGTTGCCGATCCTTTAAACAAAGACATCGTGTATGGTCTCAATGTAGACTTCTGGAAATCCACAGATGGCGGAGTTACTTTTGATACTGAAATTCATCCACCTCATGGTGACAATCATGATTTATGGATTGATCCAAATAATCCGCAGCGAATGGTTACCTCCAATGATGGTGGAGGAGCTGTTAGCTTAAATGGCGGTAAAACATGGACAGAACAAGACTACACCACCACTCAATTTTACCATGTGATGGCCACCAGCGATGTGCCGTATCACGTTGCCGGAGCGCAACAAGACAATAGCACCTTGGCAATGCCGAGTGATGGTTGGGAGCACATGCAAGCACGAGGTCCCAATCACGGTTGGTATTATGCCGTTGGTGGTGGAGAGAGTGGATGGATTACACAAAGTCCTACTGATCCGGATGTCTTTTATGCCGGAAGTCAAGGTGCATTATTGACCCGCTACAACAGAAAAACAGGACAAATCAGAGATATTCAGGTTTACCCAAGATTCTTTTCTGGTGAGCCTGCGAGTGCATTACCAGAGCGCTGGCAGTGGACATTCCCAATCATGTTTGCTCCAAAGGATTCGAACATCATGTACACCTGCTCTCAGCACGTATGGAAAACAACAAATGATGGACAGACCTGGGAAAAGATAAGTCCAGACTTAACTTATGCTGACCCGGAAACCCTTGGTAAAACCGGTGGAGTGATTACCAATGATATGAATGGTCCGGAGATTTATGCTACGGTATTTGCCCTGGCTCCCTCCTTCCATGATGTCAATACCATATGGGCCGGGTCTGACGATGGAAAAGTACACATCACACAAAATGGAGGCAAGAGTTGGAAAGATATTACACCTAAGGAATTACCTAAATTTTCCCGTGTAAGTATAATCGATGAATCTGTACACAAACCAGGAACACTTTACCTGGCAGCCAACAGATATCAGGTGGATGATCGCCAGCCTTATGTATTCAGAACCACTGATTATGGAAAGACATGGACTAAGATCATCACTGGTATAAAAGATGGTCACTTTGCACGATCAGTTCGCGAAGACCCTGAAAGACCTGGATTGCTATTCCTTGGAACAGAGCATGGCGCCTACGTTTCCTTTAATGCAGGTGATGTATGGCAATCTCTTCAACTGAATTTACCTGACACTCCTATTCGCGACCTTGTTATCAAAGACAGTGATGTGGTATTAGGAACACATGGACGTGGGTTTTGGATATTGGATGATATTAACCCAATGCGCCAAATTACTGCAGACCTTGCTAAGCAAAGCACTATACTTTTCAAACCCACAGATGCTATACGTGACATCTATGACCTAAAAGTTCAATACTATTTGAAGAACAGTTTGGATTCTGTTAAGATCGAGATACTGGATGCCAAAGACAATGTGATTTCAACTCATGTCGGAAAAGAAAAAGTCAATAAAAAGGACGCTAATGTTCCATGGTGGATGAGTGGTGGAAGCACAAAGCCAACAACCGCAACCGGACTTAATTCATTTAGCTGGGATCTTCATTATCCTGGAGCAACTGTATTTGATGGTATCATTATTTGGAGCGGAAGGCCTCAACGCGGACCTACTGCTCCTCCTGGAGACTACAAAGTAAGACTCACAGCAGGTAGCTACACGGAAACACATCCATTCAAAATTAAAATGGATCCGAACGTAAAGGGGGTTACAGAGGCCGATCTTATAGAAACATTCAATTTGGCTACTCAAATCAGAGATAAAGAAAGTGAAGCCAATGAAGCGGTGATAAAGATTCGCGAAACCAAGAAAAAAATTGAAGAAGGTTTAAAAGCCATTAGCGATCCTTCCGCAAAGACTGCAGCACAAAGCTTTGTTGATAAGATCACTGCAATTGAGCAAGACTTGTATCAAACAAAAAATCAAAGTGGTCAGGATCCATTGAACTTCCCTATTAAACTCAACAACAGATTATCTTCTCTCCGTAGAAGTGTAGAAACCGGAGTAGGAAAACCAACAGACGGAGCTTATGTGGTATTTAAGGAGTTGTCCGCAGAACTGGTTGGACACCTTACCAAATTAAATACCATCTTCAATGGTGAAGTTCCTAACCTCAATCAAAAGCTGAATTTGGAAATCAAATAAATCTTAATCAATCAAAAAGGAAGCCCTATCGTTCTCTAACGGCAGGGCTTTTTTTTACCGCATACTGTGTCACTACATAAGAAAGCTGATGGTTATATTTGAAGAGAAAATTATCTGTATTGAGGAAAATTATTCATATCGATATGGATGCCTTTTATGCATCTGTTGAGCAGCGCGACAATCCCATTTATGTAGGTAAACCGCTCGTAGTGGGAGGATCTCCTAACGGACGCGGAGGAGTGGTGGCGGCAGCCAGCTATGAAGCCAGAAAATATGGTATTCGTTCTGCGATGTCATCCAAAAAAGCTGTGGAGTTGTGCAAAGACCTAATATTCATTAAACCCAGGTTTGATGTATACAAAGAAGTCTCTCAGGAAATAAGAAAGATTTTTAAACGGTATACCGATATCATTGAACCACTATCGCTAGATGAAGCCTATCTGGATGTAACACAGGACAAACTCAATATTGGTTCTGCCATCGAAATCGCAGAGCGTATTAGAAAAGAAATCAAAGACGAGCTTCACCTCACAGCCTCAGCGGGCGTATCTATCAATAAATTTGTAGCAAAGATTGCGTCTGATATTAATAAACCAGATGGCATCACCTTTATTGGTCCTTCCAGGATTGAAAAGTTCATGGAAGATTTACCCGTAGAGAAATTTTATGGCGTAGGCAAAGTTACTGCAGCCAAAATGAAAACCATGGGGCTTCATTGTGGAGCGGACTTAAAAAAATTAAGTGAACCCGAGATGATTTCTCATTTTGGAAAAACAGGGAGATTCTTTTATAAAATTGTAAGAGGTGAAGACAATCGGTCCGTTCAACCGCATCGAAAAATCAAATCGGTGGGAGCTGAGGATACTTTTTCACAAGACCTTACGAAATTGGAAGAGATGTATGAGGAACTGGATAAAATAGGAGAATCGGTCTTCAAAAGATTGTCACGTAACCAACTCAAGGGAAGAACCGTTACACTAAAAATAAAGTACCACGATTTTAAGCAGATTACACGCAGTCTATCATTTACTGAACGTACCAATGATATCAATGAAATCCTTAATGCTGTCAAATCCTTGCTTGTGAGTACCGATCCAGAATCAAAAAAAATAAGGCTGCTTGGTATATCCGTGAGCAATTTTGAAGAGCCTAGCTCTATCAACAAAATGAATGAAGAGTCAGACCAACTAAAACTATTCTAATAGATCAGCATGATGTTCAAACGCTAATTGTCAACTATGAAGCTAAAACTAATTATCACATCAATCGGAATAATAACGTCCCTTTATTGTAGTGGACAAACTGAGCTACCCTATTTCCAAATCCCGGACTACCCTGAAAAATATACTCCAGAAACCGTTGCCGCCAGAGTCATTGATGGACTTGGCTTCAGGTATTACTGGGCAACGGAAGGGTTGACAGACGAGGATCTGAATTACAAACCAAGCCATGAAGCCAGAACTTCAAAGGAAACACTTCAACATATCTATGAGCTGACAAAGATTCTCATCAATACTTCGCAACAGAAAGCCACTGTATTTCCTAATACAGATAAAGACCTATCCTACACTCAACTTAGAGAAAGAACGCTATTAAATATCCAGAACGCAAGTCAGCAACTTAAATCAACTACTAAAAATGACTTAAGCGAATTCAATATGGTATTTCAAAGTGGAGACCATCAAACCGAATTTCCTTTTTGGAACCTGCTTAACGGGCCAATCTCGGATGCCATCTGGCATGTAGGCCAGGTTGTTTCGTTCAGAAGAAGTTCTGGAAACCCCATCAATAGCAAAGCTGAAGTCCTGCTAGGCCGTTTATTGGAATGATCTTTCTATCAAATAAGATCATACTTTTGTAAACATGTCGCTATCCTTCCTGAAAAGTCGAAAAATTCGTTTATCGTTATTCTTCCTAGTTGCCATTTACTTTTTGTCATTATCCCTTTTTTATATTTTCCGCCACCAGGTTATTTTTCAATCCACTCCGCTTTCTGCCAATTATCAATTTGAATTTTCCCACCCCTTTCAGGAATATTTTATAAAAACTAGTGATGGGACCCAACTCAATGTGTTGCTCTTCAAGTCTCCTACCCCATCCAAAGGATTAATATTCTATACGCATGGTAATGCCGATAATCTGCAAAGGTGGGGTAATTATGCTGTTGACTTCACAACATTAGGATATGATGTGTTGATGTATGACTATAGGAGTTACGGCAAGAGTGGTAGCCAATCAAACCCTGATAATTTGTACAATGATGGTTTTGAGGTTTATACGTGGGCTATCCGAAAGTTCAATCCAGCGAATGTAGTTCTCTATGGCAGATCTTTGGGCTCAACAGTAGCTTCTCATCTGGCCACAAAGGTCAATGCCCAAACTTTAATTCTTGAGACACCCTTTGCTGAATTTAAAGATGTGATCTATTGGCCACTTCGTCCAACTTTGTATTTATTTCCAATCGACACTTCACTTTCCAATATACAATCACTTGCTAAGGTCACTTCCCCTAAATTTATCTTCCACGGAACTGAAGATTGGGTGGTTCCACTCTCCTCTGCAAAGAAGCTAAAGCCCTTATTGGATCAACCTGACAATTTTATAATCATAGAGGGAGCTGGACATAAAAACATCAGAGATTTTGAGTCGTACCATACCCAGCTAAGGGAAATTTTAAAATAATCCGCATCGCATATTCAACTCATTCTTCATAAATTGAAGGATATATGATCGACATACTTATTATCATAGCCATCATCTATGTCGCCATTTGTGTGTCATTCTATTTTTTTCAGCACTTCGCATTCTTCAGACCGGAACGACTCTCTCATACTTTTACTTTCAAGTACCCCTTTCCATTTGAAGAATTGAATTTCGATATGGAAGATGGAGGTAGAATCAATGCCATCTATTTTAAGGTGCCCAATACCAGAGGTGTCGTCTTTTACCTAAAAGGCAACTCCAAAAGCATTAAGGGCTGGGGAAAATTCTCCAAAGACTTCCTAAGTAACGGATACGATTTTATTATGATTGACTATAGAGGGTTTGGGAAAAGTAGCGGGAAGCGAAGTCAAAAAAAAGTATTCGATGATGCTCAATATATTTACCAATGGCTCACCCAATCTTATTCAGAAGATAAAATTGTACTCTATGGACGATCTTTAGGCAGTGGTATTGCAGCAAGAGTAGCTTCATGGAATAATCCCAGAATGCTCATTCTGGATTCACCTTACTACAGTTTCTACTATAATGTAAACAGGTATTTATTCTTCACACCCTTAAAGTGGCTGCTTAAATATGATATGCGAACCGACCGTTACCTTGAAGCCGGCCACTTCCCTATTCATATCATACATGGAACAAAGGATAAATTAATTACATTCAAGCAAAGTGAAAAACTGAAGGCATTATACCCTGATAAGATAACGCTGCATCCCATTCAAAACGGAAAACACAATAACCTCCCGGACTTTCCTGAATTTTTTGAAATTCTTTATGATATACTTTACCTAAAACCGACCAAAGGATAGCCATGGAGATCAGTTCAAAAAAAGGCCGTGATTTTACCCGTTTGTTTGATCTCATCACTTATCAGCAACATAAATATCCAAACCCAAGCGCATTCAATTATTTTGTCAACAACAAATGGCAGCCTTTATCCATTGGAGAGTTTCAATTGAAAGTAAATAATGCTTCGTGTTGGCTACTAAACCATAATTTCAAAAAAGGTGATAAAGTAATACTGGTACCCTACATCGGACGGCCGGAATGGATGATCATTGATTTTGCTTGTCAACAAATTGGTATGGTGATAGTGCCTATACATCCCTACCAGACCGATGAAGAAGCTAAAACTATACTTGAAGAAACTGAAGCTAAGTTGTGCATATCTACAAGTCACAGTTTAGATCAACTTAAAAGAGTTGCTGCGTTGGCCTATCTTTCTCCCCTTGTGTTTCAGGTTGAGCCCAACTCAAGCAATTATTTTGACGCCCTGGATTACAAATCCTCTCAAGAAAAGCTGAATGAACTGGAGATAATCAAAGCTGAAATAGCCTCAACCGATATTGCTTGTATAATGTATACATCAGGTAGCTCTGGTGAACCAAAGGGAGTTATTCTATCCCATCATAACATCGTTTGTAATATAAAATCAGCGCTTACCTTTATTCCATTAGAACCCGAAGATGCTGTCTTGAGTTTTTTGCCTTTTAGTCACATTCTCGAACGCACCACTAACTATGCCTATATCGCCTTTGGCGTTTCCATTTACTTCAGTGGTTCTCGGGAAAGTTTTACGCATGACTTTAAATCAGTTAAGCCCATATTCTGCACATCAGTTCCCAGGGTACTGGAAAAAATGTATGATTATTTACAGCAACAATTATTATCTAAGAATATCATCAAACGCAAAACCATCCGATGGGCAATAGATATTGGAAGAAAATATAAAGAACGTGAGCGAATTGGATTCAGCTATGCTATAAAGTTGTTTTTCGCAAGACTTTTGGTGCTCCATCATTGGCGGAGGATGTTGGGAGGAAGAATTAAATATATGGTAGTAGGAGCCGCTACCCTAAGGCCAGAGATAGGCCGACTGTTGACTGCAGCAGGCATACATGTGGCGGAAGGATATGGACTTACGGAGACATCACCCATGATCAGTATCAATCGCTTTGATCCTGGTTTAAATAAATTTGGAACTGTTGGCTTGGTTATACCCGGTGTTGAAATAAAAATAGAAACTCTTGAAGATAATGATGAAGAAGATGAAGGTGAAATTTGGGTAAAGGGACCAAACGTTACTCAGGGGTATTTTAAAAAACCTGAACTTACAAAAAAAGCCTTCACACCTGATGGTTGGTTCAAAACAGGTGACATTGGAAAAATAGTACATCAGCGCTTTTTGCAAATCACTGATCGGAAAAAGGAAATATTTAAAACTTCGTCCGGGAAATACATTGCTCCACAACCACTTCAAAGCCACCTTGGCCAATCACCCTTTATACAACGATGCTTGATTATAGGATTCCAAAAACCATTCGTGGCTGCATTGATCGTACCTCATTTCGAAATACTGGAAGCCTGGTGTATCAGCGAACACATTCACTGGACTTCACCAGAGTTTATGATTCACAATATTAAAGTGATCAATAAATTTAAAACTGAGATAGATCTACTCAACACCGAGTTATCCAATTTCAAACAAATAAAAGGATTTGTTTTATGCCCGAAAGAATGGTCCCCAGAGGAAGGAGAAATCACCCATACTTTAAAACCAGTTAGAACCGTGTTGGAAAAAAAGTACGCCAGTGAAATAGAAAAAGTTTACAGCAAGTCAGCCTAATCCTTTAACTTCAAAACTACGTCCGCAAAATACTTTTTCTGATCGTAAATCACGTCAACAATTTCTAGGCCTGCCTGAGCCGCCAACAAATTGATCATTTTCAGGTCATATTTCTGAGACACTTCCGTATGGATAACTTCAGCTTCATCAAAGTGAATACTCTTTTCTAGTGCATCAATCCACACATCTTGTTCTTCCTTGCTCACTAAAAAACTCTTTGTCACTCCAGTTTCAGGATCATAGAACGGATAATGTGAGAATAAATTCAAATCAAATTGGCCTCCAAATTCTCTATTGATTCTTCCCAATAGATTCAGATTAAACTCGCGCGTAATTCCTTCCGGATCATCATAAGCCGCCTGAATAAGACGAGGGTCTTTCTTTAAGTCAAAGCCTATCAAGAGTCTATCAGGCGCATTCATATTAACAGCAAGCTTTGTAACAAATGCAATAGCCTCTTCTTTATTGAAGTTTCCAATATTAGCACCAAGAAACAATATCAACTTTTTTTCGCTTGTATCATTTTTCATGATTTCCAGCGCCTCACTATAAAGCTTGCATTCAGGGTGTATCTTTAAATCAGGTAGCGATACATTTAACCTTGTCACTAACTGTGTGAGCACTGCTTCCGATACATCCACCGGCACATAAGTGAAAGGAACTTTCTCCTTTAAGAAATGATCTAACAACACCTCTGTTTTTGTCCCATCGCCTGCACCCAACTCCACCAGTTTAAAAGAAGTATTGTCCGTTCCGATGTGATTCAAAATTCTATCCTTCTGTGTTCTGAAAATATCAAACTCACTTGCTGTAAGGTAGTAGGTTGACATTCTCATTATAGCCTGAAAAATTTTATCACCAATTTCATCATAAAACAACCAGCTCGGCAATCGCTTTGGCTGCTTCATCAGGCCAGCTTCAATTGTTTTTAAGGTCTCCTTATTATAAGTATTCGTTTGAATCATTTCTTACAGAGTCTTATTCCAGAAAATTGCCATTGCAGATGCGGGTGAAAAAAATTTCTGTATGTATTCCTTCCATGTCCTTCAGGTGTTACAACAGAACTACCCCGCAACACCATTTGGTTGACCATAAATTTTCCATTGTACTCACCGATGGCTCCTTCCGGTTTCAAAAAACCAGGGTACGGTAAATATGCACTATTGGTATGCTCCCACCGTTGCCCCCAGGTAAATTGATCGCTGGCCACCTCCCATTCAAATTCTGTAGGCAACCGCATACCTGACCACTCAGCAAATGCATATGCTTCGTAAAAACTAATATGCGTCACGGGTTCATCTTCATCAAGCACACGTAAACCCGATAAAGCATACCTATACCATTTATTATCTATCTGATGCCAGTGCAAAGGTTGAGTAATTTTATTCTCATTGATCCAGGCCCAGGCATCACTGTGCCAATACTTTGGATTTTGATAAGCTCCAACTTCAATAAATTCCTTGTATTCAGCGTTGGTTACAAGGGACTTACTGATTTCGAATCGATTCAAATAAACTTTGTGTCGTTCTCTTTCATTATCAAAATGGAATCCATCTCCCTCAAATCCGACTTCATATACCCCCTCATCAATACTAACAAAGCCTGACTCTGCTTTGCGGTTAGGAGTTTCTTCAAATTGCTCATCATAAACAGGAAACAATGGATTGTGCCCAAACACATATTTAATATCTGTAAGCATCAGTTCTTGATGTTGTTGTTCATGATTCAATCCCAATTCCAACAATTGAAGCGATTCATTGTTCAATTGTGGAATTAATTCTTTCATATGTTCATCAACATACTGACGGTAATCCTTTATCTCATCTACTGTGGGGCGAGACATATTACCCCGGTTAGGTCTTAGCACACGCTCCCCTACACTTTCATAATAGCTATTGAAAAGAAAGGCATAACGTGGATGAAAACGCTCATAGCCATCAGAAAACTTAGCAAGAAAGAACTCTTCAAAAAACCAAGTAGTGTGTGCCATATGCCACTTGGCAGGGCTTACATCCACAACAGGCTGAACAACAAAATCCTCAGCCCGCAACGTCCCGACTATCTGAAGCGTATGTGCCCTCACATTGATAAATTTCTTTAACAATGTTTCAGATTTATCATTACCTATGGATGGCAATTTTTGAATGTCTGTAGGCTCGATCATTTAATCAAAATCACGGATGGTGTAGATACACCAATTCCTTTAGAAACTATAATTTCAATTAAACCTACATACTTCTATGCTTAATAGTTCAAAAAAAAGGCAGAAAATACGCCTCTAATGTGGTAAGTGTCTTATTCTCAAACAGATTTATCTGCTTCGTTCAATTATCAATTTGCTTTTGTTTAAGCATCTCAGCCTCGAATGTTTGTCTAAATTTTTCGTAATCATAGTCGACAGCTATTCCCTTCATATTTTGCAATCGGGTATGATACGCATTCACCAACTCCTGCGCAGAAAGTTCAATGGCCACATAGGTTTTGTATTTGCCTTCTGGTGTATGAAAATACCTCTCACATATCTTTCTGATGCCCTTTAACTCTTGGCTCACCACTTCTCTATTCAAGCTTTCAAATCGTTCTTCCAAATTCTCTTCATTGTTATTTTCGCTGGACTTGACATAATTGTCAGTAACTGATTTAACCGTGGTTTGAATGCTAGCCGCCAATTGAGCCCGGGCATTCGTCATGGCTTTACGTTTGGAAACCGATAAATCTATGCTTTCGCCAATTGAATTAGCCCTAAACACTTCCCCATCAGTAAAAAACTCAGGACCTGAGCAGGGTACAATTATTTCAACCTCTCCTTCTGGTAAAGAAGGCTCGGGTGGAGTAGTTTGGGTTCGTGTACTCCGGCATGATGAAATCATAGCCACCATGAATATGATTATGAAAGGTTTAATATTCATTGGAAGAAAATAGATGTCAACTCATATACTCACCATTGCAATAAACGGACCGAAATTATAATCCCAATACCTCCTTTAATTTGGAATAACCGGCCTTACTCATGGGGATCACTACGCCATTCTTCATCTTGGCCACGTGACTGTCCTTTTCTTTCATCTCAATCTTGGTCAACTGACTTAACGAGATAATGTAGGAACGGTGTACACGAACAAATTGTTTTGAATCAAAAGCCTTCTCAAAAAAACTCATTGTCTTCTTCTTCAAATGAAAGCCCTCTTTGGTATGAATCTTTACGTAATCATCATACGCTTCTATATAAAGTATCTCTTGGATCGGTAATATTTTGATGGCATTGCCCACCTTAACCACCACCCTGTTACTTTCTTCTGGTTGCTTCACATGATCTTCCAGCAATGGCTTTATGGCATCATTTTTTGGATGTTGGTTTTTCCATTTTTCAATTGCCTTTTCAAAACGCTCCTGACTGAATGGTTTCAAGAGGTAGTCCACCGCATTGGTCTCAAATGCCTGCATGGCAAACTCATCAAAGGCAGTAGTAAAAATAACTCCTGGAGGATTATCCAACAGCTCCAACATTTCAAACCCGCTGATTTTTGGCATTTGAATATCCAGAAAGATTAAATCCGGCTGCAATGATGTGATGGCTTTTACCCCTTCAAACCCATCTCCACACTCCTGCACTACTTCCATCTCAGGATATCGTGACAAGTATTCTTTTACAATACTTCTGGCCAATGGTTCATCATCAATTATTATAACCTTACTCATTGTGTTTGAGGAATTAATAGGCATGTTCTAAATTTTGAATTCTTTTTTTCGGTTGTCAATAAGTCATTGCGTCCATACAACAAGTATAACCTCCTCTCTATGGAGCTTAATCCGAACCCTACTCCTTTGCTCGATGAAATCGTTTCTGGGTCGTAAGGGTTTTCAATACAAATCTGGAGATCATTACCAATGGCTTCCGCCTGAATACTGATCAACACATCACCCGTCACATCATACAATCCAAACTTAATAGCATTTTCAACTACAGGTTGCAGCAATAGTGAAGGAATCATGTTGCCAATGGTTTTTTCATCCATAAACACTTCAGTTTTTAGACGATGACCAAACCGCACCTTTTCTATTTCAAGGTACAATCTCAACTGCTCCAATTCCTCAGAGAGTGTCACTTTATGAGATTCTTGTCTTCCCAATGTTCCTCTAAAAAAATCAGAGAGCTGCTGCACCATGTTGCGTGCCTTCACAGGCTCAGCAACGATCAGGGCATTAATTGAATTTAAACTATTGAAAAGAAAGTGAGGTTGCAATTGTTGACGCAAGCTATAAAGCTCTGCCTCTCTCGAGAGCTTGTCTACATCTGCCTTTCGAAGCTCATCCTTTTGCTGAGTCTGTAAATAAAACCAGGTCCAGCCCAGCACTGCTATAAACGCCAGCATCAGAAAAGAAAAACTGAATCGCAATAAGGCTGTATTGTCAAGAAACAGCAGGTAAGAAGTATTGGTCTCAAAAATTAACCCTAAAGAAAACTCAATCACCAAAACACATATACCCGATAGTGCAGCACTCCATAACAAGAGGTAATACAATTTTGATTTATCTGGCTGATAAAATTTCAGCATTAAAACAATCGAGTATCCCTCCCATCCTAAAATAAAATTGGAGATGACGGCATCCGTGATGCTAATCTTCCAATTGAAGCCAGCAAAATTCAACGCAAAAGCCTGAAGGCATGTCCAGATGAACCACCAGGACATTTCAAGAAAAGCTATTTTACGGCTTTGATCTTTCATGCGTTCTCACTTACAGTATCAAATTTGCTTTGTACGTAAGCAGCCTTCATCTTAATCAATTCAATATAGGAGGCACGATCGTCAATCTCATGAACACTTGAGAATAACTCCATTCCATCTCTTAGTTCGTTCACTGGGTATAATTCTGAAATACCAACAAAACTCCACTTCACAATTTCATGTTTTTCATTCAGCATTATCTCCTCTTCAACTAATCCAATATCTTCTGCCTTTTGATACGCCTCCTCCATTGATTCAGCTTTTATCAACCTGTATTGCTCATCAAATTGAGGTGTATGATCTCCAGATCCGCTCACTATATTAAATGCTACTTTTGCAATATACCAATTCATAAAACTTGCTTTTAATAACTTTTAATCTCAATACCCCCAAATATTGAGGTGCCTTTTAAGATCAAGGTTTTTACCGGTTCGGTTTCTTGATCCTTGCTGTATGCTCTTTTATCTTCAATACCTCCGAAAACGGATACCACTTCTGAACTCAACTTCCAATTGGTTGGGATAACCAATTGTGCTCCTCCAAATACCTGTGTGAGTTCCAGTACCGCCTTGTCTTTAATATCCGCTTGTGTCAAATTAATGGAAGACCCCCCGAAGAATGTGGTCACTTCTCCTCCTTTAAAATTTTTAGACACAACGTTTTTCTCTACACCCCCAAAAATGGATACAGAATCAAGGTAGTCTTCACCATCCTCCTGTCGCCTTCTTCTCTTTCCTGACATTCCCATACCCGATTTCCAATCGCTATTTTTCCATTGCCCGCTATTGCAGTTTTTAGGATTTAGGATGATGTACAATCCTACTGCAATTATGGCTACAGGCCACAAGTAGGGTCGGAACTCCAAATCAGGGACAATCCGATCCAAAAGGAATACAGAACCAATCAAGACAGGGATGATCCAGCCCCAATTTCTGAAAGAGTGCTTTGCGCCAACATAAAATCCAATGACAATAAGTAGCATCTCCCAACTAATTACCCAACGAGGGATTTCCGCGCCCATTTTGTTGGCGAGTAATACACACCCGACAGTTACCACAATGATTCCAGAAAATATCTTTCCTGAATTTCCTGATGATCTGTACTGATCTTCTGAATTTTTATTTGTTGTTTCCATGATTTCTAAATGTTTGATTCAAAAGTATTAGGTTGCCCCCCTCGCCACAATGATAAAAAGGCCATTCCCGGTCAATAGTAGGTGAATAACCGAATTTCGTAGGTAAACAAAACCGTTAATGGTTCACGGTTGAAATACATCAAGAATTACTTTAACTTGAAACTTGAATCACTAAGTACCAAATTCATCAATTGCTATGAAAACACTCACATTACTCCTCGCTAGCTTCATCCTATCTCCTATTTTGTTCGCACAAACCAAAGTACCAGGAAAGGACGCTCAAATGAAAGCTGCAGTGATGGCAGCTCCTGAAGATAAGCGTGACGGAGTGATGATTTATGGCTTTGCTGAGGATGGCGAATTTATCGTGTTGCGAAAAGGAAGCAATGATCTGATCTGTCTGGCAGATGACCCCAATCAGAAGGGGTTTAATGTCGCCTGCTATTACAAAGAACTTGATGCATTTATGGCCCGTGGTCGTGAACTCAAAAAGGCCGGCAAAAGTTTTAAAGAGATTTTTGATATGCGCGAAGAGGAAGTAAAGTCCGGTAAACTAAAAATTCCTCAAAATTCCGGTTTATATGTGCTCTCTGGCGCTGATGAGGTATTCAATACAGAGACTGGTGAGGTAACGGGCGCCAATCTAAGGTCGGTGGTGTACATTCCATTCGCTACTTCAGAAAGTACAGGACTTCCACTAAAACCTGCAGCGCCTGGTATGCCTTGGATTATGGATCCGGGCACCCATCGTGCCCACATCATGATTACACCACCCGCTAAAAATTAAGTGATTTTTGGCAGCGGAACATGAATGAGAATCTGCCACCAAAGTACAATCTCGATTCGCTTACCAAAAAGCAAAAAGAATTAATTCAATCCTTGCCGTTTGCGGAATTGATTTTTCGAAAACTTTTCTTCTATCTGGATGAGCAAATGGGTGAAAGAAGGTGTCAACATGATTTTAGCCTAACCCACCACTTCCTTGCTCAACAAGGAATTGATTTTGACAACCATAAAGAGTTCTTCACAAAACACGGTGGCGTTTGCGATTGTGAAATCTTGTACAAGATGGATGACCTGTTCCCGATTGACGAGAATGAATTCAAAAGAAACGTAAAGGATTAGTTTTTCTTTTTTCTAAACACAGGTTTTTCAGGAAGGCTCGAAATATCGATCACCTTTCCATCTTTAATTACTGAATTCACTTTTCTGATATTTGAAATATCCTTTAGTGGATCAGCATCCAACAACACCATATCTGCAATCTTGCCTTTCTCAATTGTTCCGAAATCATCCAAACCTCTTGCTGCCATCGCCCCTGTTTTTGTCACACTCACTATGGCCTGAGCTGGAGTCAAACCCAACTCTACCAACCCTTTTATAGCCATAATACTTCCTGATCCAGGCTCCTGATTAGGAGGCTTAGGCGTTCTCAAAAACTCAGGCGCTGATCCCTGGTAATTATCAGTGCCTATGGTAACAAGGCAACCCGCTTCAATTAGTTTTTTCGCATTAGTGCGAGCAATCTCCATATACTCCCCTGCCTCCTGTGCTTCTTTTCCCTTTTGAGTAGTGGTTTTTACACGCCCTGGCCCAAATGATTCATCTCTCTTTTTGATGCTTTCTAGTGCTGCTTTCCTTTTTTGAACGTGTTGCTGCCACACCTCTCCGGTAATCGTATTACTAAGCATTGCACAAATAATATTACGGTCTTTTATCATTTGCACCAGCTCATCCGGCAAAACACGAGAAGAATGTTCCGGGTGTTGTATCAGATCAATACCCGCTTCAATAGACATGCGCAAACCTTCCAGATTGGTAGAGTGGGTTTCTGCGACCTTACCCCGCTTGTGCGTTTCATCTACAATTACCTTTTGGGCCCTGGGTGAAAAACCAATCATCACGGGGTTATCAAAATGAGAGGTGCCTCCGTATTTAATAAAATCAGGTCCTTTATCAAGGTACTTATTGATAGCCAAACTGAGTTCATTCGGCAACATATCCATAAGGTCTTCCCCGCTCCCTTGAGTAATAAAATCATTCCAATGCTCCTGAAATACATTGATATCGGAAGGTTTAGCCAATGCCCAACTCACTGAAAACGGGCCTCCCCACCCCACAATGTTACCAGCCACAAGCATCCTAGGCCCCACTACTTCACCTCTGTTGATTCGGTCTCTCACCGCCATCAAAGGAAGTAATGCCCCAAAACTATCCCGAATTGTAGTTACACCATATTTCAATTGTATTTGCACAAACTCTGTTACCAATGCCTCGCTCTGTGATTCGTACTTAATAATGGTTTCTGGGCGGTTCATACCTCCGTATATCGAAGCATGCACGTTGGAATCTACAAATCCTGGAGTGAGGAACTTACCCTTACCATCTATCACCTTTGTGTTCTTTGGTACTTTAACAATAGATGTTTTATCAATCTCTACGATCCTTCCGTTTCTTACAAGTACTGTCTGATCAGGTTTAGGATCACCACCATTACCATCTATTACTGTAACATTCGTAATGGCTAACGTTGTTTGATTCTGTGAATAACTTGTGTTGTAAACAGAAAGTGTTAAACAAAAACCAATAAGACCTATCTTTGAAAACAAGTGGAGCATAAGTGTATTTTATTTGCCTTAAAGTTACACTTTTCAATCATTTAGGTTTTCGGAAATATGAATTGGGTATTACTCGTTATCGCTGGTCTATTTGAAGTTGGTTTTGCTTCCTGCTTAGGAAAAGCAAAAGAAAGTACAGGCTCGGTTGCATTGTATTGGTATGCTGGTTTTCTGATTTGCCTTGCCATAAGCATGTATTTGTTGGTGAAAGTAACACAAGAATTGCCCATTGGAACAGCCTATGCGGTATGGACTGGAATTGGTGCTGTCGGAACAGTATTGATGGGGATTTTCGTATTCAAAGAGCCTGCTGAATTTTGGCGATTGTTTTTTATCACCACACTTATTGCATCCATAATCGGGCTAAAAGTAGTCACCACCAATTAATCTTCCAATCCGTCCGGTTCCGGTCAAAATCAGTTCAAAACACGCTTTCACTGCGTTATTACCGCATCTTGGGACTTAGTGTTTTTCTGCTACACACACTCATTTAACCGCACATCCATATATTCTACAAACTCCTCCTTTGAATTATTTCATACCTTAAAATTTAACACCAAATTAGGCCGTATTAATAAATAATTATTATCACATGAAGAAGTTCAAATTTATGCTAACCCTCATGCTGCTGGTCACAGGGTGGGGAGCCTGGGCACAGGAGACATTCCCTCGAAATGATGTTAAAGATAATCGGGCGGGTCAATATGCATTCACCAATGCCACCATTGTGGTAGACCCTCAAACTACTTTGCAAAGTGCCACATTATTGATCAAGGATGGCAAAGTAGAACAAGTTGGAGCAAACCTTTCCGTACCAAAGGGCTATTCCACCATCGATCTAAAAGGGAAATTTATCTACCCTTCATTAATTGATATGTTTACCAATTACGGTTTGCCTGATGTAGAAAGGCCAAGCGGTAATCGATTTAGTGGACCGGAACAAACGCAGTCCAAGACCAAAGGTGCCTATAATGCTAATCAGGCCGTTCGGGCACATTACAATGCGGCTGACGAATTTTCAATCGACTCTAAGACTGCTGAAGAATTAAGGAAATCAGGATTTGGTGCCGTGCTAACTACCAAGTTTGATGGATTGGCTCGTGGCACAAGTGCCTTCGTTACGCTCAATGAAAAAAATGATAACACTGCCTTACTCAAACAAAAGGCTGCAGCTCAATATTCCTTTTCAAAAGGATCATCCACACAGACCTATCCGGTTTCTTTGATGGGCTTTATTGCCGTGCTTCGCCAAACGCAATTGGACGCAGACTGGTTTGCTAGTCAAAACCCAAGACCATTCGCAGACAACTCTCTGGAAGCATGGATTCAAAATCAAAGTTTGCCTCAGGTATTTGATGCCAACGGTTGGGTAAACATTTTAAGAGCAGATAAGCTCGGAGATGAATTTGGCAGACAATACATTATCAAAGGAGGTGGAGATGAATACCAACGAATCAATGAAGTAAAGGCAGCAAATGCCTCTCTTATCATTCCCGTTAATTTTCCCGATGCCTATGATGTTGAAGATCCATTCGATGCGCAGAAAGTATCATTGGAAGAAATGAAACACTGGGAGCTAGCTCCTTCCAATCTTGCCACTTTAGAGAAGAACGGAATCAACTTTTCTATTACAGCATCAGGACTTAAAAAGACAAGCGACTTTTTGCCAAACTTAAGAAAGGCCATTGCCAATGGGCTTACGGAGACTGCAGCATTGAAAGCACTCACCACTACTCCCGCTCAGTTGCTGAAAATTGACGATCAGGTAGGCAGTTTGAAAAAAGGAATGCTGGCTAACTTTATCATTACTTCAGGCAAACTGTTTGATGATAAAACAGTTATTCATCAAAACTGGATTCAAGGTGAACACTATTCCGTTAAACCTTTAAATGTTAAGGACTTTAGCGGTACCTATAACCTTTCTATCAATGGACAAACTTACAACCTGGAAGTAACAGGAGAAGCAGGCAGCCATAAGGCCAAAATAAAAACTGGTGACACCTCACAAGATGCTAATGCAACATTTGACAATGATCTGATTACCCTAACCTTTAAGCCAGAGAAAGACAGCAAAGGAAGCATCCGACTATCTGGATGGAGTGAAGGAAATGGATGGAAAGGTAAAGGCCAGTTGATTGATGGCACATGGGTATCATGGACAGGCAATCGCACCGGTGACACTGCTGTTTCGGCCGCTAACGCAACGGGCGATAATACCAAAGAAGAATTGGGTAAAGTCATTTTCCCATTCAACGGACATGGCTACCCAAGCCTTCCAGCTACGGAAACCATATTGATTAAAAACGCTACAGTTTGGACCAACGAGAGTGATGGGGTCCTTCAAAACACAGACGTGCTATTGAAAGACGGTAAAATTTCAAAAATTGGAAAGAACTTATCAGATGGAAGTGCCAAAGTAGTTGATGGAACAGGTAAACACCTTACTGCTGGAATCATTGACGAACACTCACATATTGGCGCTGCAAGTATTAATGATGTAGCCACTAATTCAGGTATGGTACGCATTGGTGATGTGCTAGACTCTGAAGCCATCAACATCTATCGCGCACTAGCAGGTGGTGTTGTGGCCGTTCAGGTTTTACACGGAAGTGCCAATCCGATCGGAGGGCAATCTGCATTGATCAAGTTGCGGTGGGGAGAGTCTCCTGAAAATTTAAAAATTAAAGGAGCCGATGGGTTCATCAAATTTGCATTGGGTGAAAATGTGAAGAGATCAAGTAACTCCAGTTCCATACGCTACCCACAAACACGCATGGGAGTGGAACAAGTGTATGTAGATGCATTTACCAATGCACTCGAGTACGAGAAAAAATGGAATGCCTACAATAACCTTTCCGCCAAAGTAAAACCATCCGCACTAAAACCAAGAAGGGACTTGGCTGATGAGACTATGCTTGAAATTCTCAGAAAGAAGAGATTCATTTCTTGTCACTCTTATGTGCAGTCTGAAATCAACATGCTGATGAAAGTGGCGGAACAATTCGACTTTAGGGTAAATACATTCACGCACATTTTGGAAGGGTATAAAGTAGCTGATAAAATGGCCGAGCATGGTGTTGCCGCCTCTACCTTCGCTGACTGGTGGAATTACAAGTGGGAAGTTCGTTATGCCATACCTTACAATGCTGCCATCATGCATCGTGCTGGTGTGCTTACTGCCATTAACTCGGATGATGCCGAAATGGGGCGTAGGCTGAATCAAGAGGCAGCTAAATCTGTAAAGTATGCAGGTATGTCTGAAGAAGACGCCTTGAAAATGGTAACACTGAACCCAGCCAAGATGCTCCATCTGGACGATCAGATGGGAAGCATTAAAGCAGGAAAATCTGCCGATGTAGTTTTGTGGAATGAACATCCCCTCTCCGTCTATGCAAAACCATTGAAAACCATCATTGATGGAAAAGTATACTTTGATGTAGAAAAAGATGAAGCAAACAACAAAGCACTGGATGCGGAACGCGCAAGATTGATTCAGAAAATGAAAGGCGCTAAAAAATCAGGTAACCCTACTCAACGCGGAGAAGGAAAAATCCAGCTTCAGTTTCATTGTGATGACATCATGGGATTAGAAACAGAAGAATAAATTATTAACTGAGACATTATGAAAAAGTTAAATTATATACTCGTACTGGTTCTATTCACAGGCTCCTTTGCCATGGCACAAAAACCAGTACCAGCACCACCTCAATCGAAGCCGATTGCGCTTACAGGTGGCACGGCACACATTGGCAATGGACAAGTAATAGAAAATGCACTCATTACCTTTGATAAAGGTAAATTGACCAATGTGGTAGACGGAAGCGTTGCCAAAATAGACCTTTCAGGATATGAGGTGATCAGCGCAACTGGTAAACATATTTACCCTGGATTCATTCTTCCCAATTCACAAGTGGGATTGGAAGAAGTGAGCGCAGTGCGGGCCATGAGCGACTCTAATGAAGAAGGAGAAATGAATCCCAACGTAAGATCTGTTATTTCTTATAATGCAGATTCTGAGTTCCCTCCCTCTTTTAGGTTCAATGGAGTGTTACTTGCTGAAACCACTCCAGTAGGCGGAACCATCTCAGGAACCTCTTCCCTTATGGAAATGGAAGGATGGAATTGGGAAGACGCATTGCATTCTGAAGACATTGGTGTTCACATGAGCTGGCCACCAATGGTAAGGCGTCAGTTTAGCTTTGCTACCTTTTCTTTTACAGAATCTCCAAATAAAGAATATGACAATCAGGTGATGAACCTAGAACATTTCTTTATGAATGCTGTAGCCTACGGAAACCAGGCCAACAAAGAAGCGAACCTAAAAATGGCCGCTATGCAAGGTTTATTTGATGGAAGTAAAACACTTTTTATTCACACCAATAACCCCAAGGAGATCATAACTGCTGTACGCACAGCACAACGAAATGGTGTAAAGCGCATTACATTAATCGGGGCGAATGGGGCTTTGATGGTGGCTGACTTTTTAAAGGAAAACAAAATTCCTGTGATTTTGCCAGCAACCCACAATCTGCCACCTCGGGTAGACGATGACGTAGATTTACCCTATAAGTTGCCGCATTTGCTTACGCAGGCAGGTATAATGGTGTCACTTTCCGAAGACGGTTCGTTACATGGCTCACGTAACCTTGGTTTCTTTGCGGGTACTGCTGTGGCATACGGAATGGACAAGGAGGAAGCTTTAAAAACTATTACCTCCAACACTGCAAAAGCATTAGGAGTAGATGCAAAAGTAGGAACATTGGAAACGGGAAAGGATGCTACCCTATTTGTTTCTGAAGGCGATGCACTGGATTACCGAACCAATATATTGTTACACGCATTTATTAGTGGGAAAAAAATAACACTACCTGGCAATCAGCAGGAACTTTATGAACGCTATTCTAAAAAATACGGTCAGAAGTAAACTCTAGGAGCTTAAAACAAGAAGGCAATCTCAAAATGAGGTTGCCTTTTTTTATTATATTGTTTGCAATACCAAAAGATTGTTGAAGAATGAATAAGAGAACAATATTATCCGCAATCGTCCTTTTCTTGTTTCTCGCTAATATTCAGACTCATGCGCAAGACAAACCCAATGTGATTTTAATCTTCCCTGATAACCTAGGAGTGGGTGAAGTAGCCTCTTATGGAGGTGCACGTGGCGTACCCACACCCAACATCGACAAGATTGGAGAAGATGGAATACGACTGACCAATTTCAATGTAGAGTTCTCCTGTACGCCATCACGCATTGCCATATTAACCGGCCGGTATGCGACCAGAGCAGGTGACGATTACTATACTGGTACTACTTTATGGGAGGAAACTATGGCAGAAGGACTCAAGTCTGTCGGCTATGCAACTGCGCTCTATGGTAAATGGGACATTGGTGGCCCACAATGGGAAGGCAAGCGCGAGCCCACCCACCAGGGTTTCGATGAATGGTATGGGATCCCCGGCACCAGCCACGTTTCTCAGTTTACCTCCATGGAAGGTTTTCCTAAAGACCAACCCATCCCTTATGTGTGGGAAGGAAAAACAGGCTCTCCTTCTAAAAAGATTAAACCCTTTGACTTAAACGCCAGACGCACTATCGACCGGGAGGCTGCAGAACGTGGTGTTGCCTTCATCAAAAAAAATGCAAAAAAGAAGCCGTTCTTTTTATTCTATCCCATGACCCAGCTTCACTTACCTGCCCTTCCCCACCCCGATAAGGAAGGAACCACTGGCGCAGGGGATATGGGAGACTCCATGGCTGATGTGGACTACAATGTTGGGTTGATTCTTCAGGAACTAAAACAATCAGGAATAGAGAAAAATACAATAGTGATTTGGTGTACTGATAACGGTGCAGAAATGAGACGTCCGTGGCGGGGATCAGCCGGTCCGTGGCGAGGCTATTACAATACGGCCATGGAAGGTGGGATCCGTACACCATTTGTGATGCGCTGGCCAGCGCGTATCAAGGCGGGCCAGGTTTCTGATCAGGTGGTGCACGAAATTGATTTATTTTCGACCATTGCTGCAGCCGCAGGCACTCCACATATCGTTCCCAAAGACAGGATCATTGATGGTGTGAATCAACTCCCCTTTCTCGAAGGAAAACAAAATCAGTCCAATCGGGAGAGTGCCATCTTCATGGAGCGATATGGCAGTGTGATGGCAGTAAAGTGGTATCAATGGAAATTCTGGTATCATTTTCAAACTGAAATGCCAGACCCCGAACCTGACAACCTAGCCCGACTCTTTGATTTGAAAGTTGATCCCAGAGAAGAAGTAGATGTAAAAGATTATTATCCCTGGGTGATCGGTATAATGGACTCCATTGTTAATGCATATGAAACATCCCTCATTACACACCCTCGCGTTGCTGCCAGTGCTAATGCAGTCGATCCTTATCTACCACCTGCCGTAGGATCCGGAAAACTCATTCCTACTTACACACGAACGGACAAGGCCAAACTTGAACCTCGTTCTGCGGCATTGCCTAATCCAGACTTTTCTGGAAGCTGGTCCACCGCAGTGCTCAATACCGTATCTGCGATTGGTAATACACCAAAACCACTCGTTGCCACATTGGGCAGTGGATGGGGTGATCAAATATCAATCATTCATAGCGGCAATCAAATAGAAATTGAAAAAGTTGTATTCACGCCTCGGGAAATTCAACCCTTGGTTCGGTATAGGTATACATTAGATGGCGCACCTACTGAAAATGCCTTCAGCATGGGACGAGCAGGAAAGGCGCTCGTTTCCACCACACAGTGGAAAGAAAACAGATTGGTGATTACCACTTTGTATCCCTACCAAAATCCAAGAACTGAAAAGTGGGATCAAGCTACAGTAACACAAACAATCTGGCTACAACCACCCACCGGAACTCCATGGGAACCCACACTCGTTGTTGAAACCACAAGAGAAGGCGTTCTTGGGGGTAAGTCGGTAACTAACCGTACAGTTTATACCAAAGGGTATCGGTAGTGGATATTTTAAACCATTTGACATATGCAAAAAGTAGCTTCAAAAATTATGGCATTGGGAGGGCTATTGGGGCCAATTCTATTCACCATAACAATCATAATTTGTGGAAGTTGGCGAGTAGATTACAGTCATCTCCATAATTTTATAAGTGAACTTGGAGCAACCAATACTTCCAACTACCAACTTATGAATTTCTTAGGGTTCATTCCTTCAGGGATATTCTTGTGTCTATTCGGAATATCTCTCCTTATAATTACCCCAAAATCTTTCAAATCAAAAATTGGCTCTGCTCTTATAATCATATTTGGGATTGGAGTAATGCTTGCCGGAATATTTTCATGCGATCAGGGCTGCCCTCCAATAGGCTCATTAGAATCGACCGTTCATGATAGGGTTTCTGCCATCGCCTTCATGTCTGCTATTGCTGGCATATCCTTATTAGGGCTTACATTTAGAAAACTAACTTCTTTCAAAAATCTTTCAACTTACTCTATCCTATCAGGTATTATCGCTGCCTTATTTCTGATTACCATGATCAGTACATTCGAGTCCAGAGTTTATACGGGGCTATGGCAACGGCTATTGCTTCTTACCATCTTCATATGGACTTCCATTATGGGATTATTCTTAAATCAAAATTTTGATGAATTGAAGCTCAGCTCATAGTAAATTATTGAATATCTTCAGATCATAAAGCCCCATTAAACAATTCAGCCGCATGGCTGTTGATGAGTTATCACATGAAAATACTACTCACCGGGGCAACCGGTTATATTGGCAAACGATTACTTCCTGTCCTACTTGAGGCCGGGCATGAAGTTGTTTGTGTCGTAAGGGATGCCAATCGTTTTCATCCACCAAGCCTCAGCCTGCAGAAAGTTCAGGTCATCGAGGCAGACCTCCTGGACAAAAGCTCCCTGGAAAAAATACCGAAAGATATCGATTGTGCCTATTATCTCGTACACTCGATGGCCTCAAGTTCAGATTATGAAAGGCAGGAACGTGAATCAGCCGTCAACTTCAGAAATGCCATCAACAACACTCAGGCAAAACATGTAGTGTACTTGGGAGGCATCGTAAACGAATCCAATCTATCGGATCACCTCACCTCTCGCAAAAATGTAGAAGCTGAGCTAAGTCAAGGGAAGTATCATTTCACTGCGCTAAGGGCCGCTATCATTATCGGCTCTGGAAGTGCCTCTTTTGAAATCATCAGAGATCTGGTCGAAAAACTTCCTGTCATGATTACACCCAAGTGGCTCAACACAAAATGTCAGCCAGTCGCGGTTGCGGATGTTATCTCCTTCTTATCTCAAACCTTATTCAACTCCGAAACGTACGATAAGAATTACGATATAGGAGGCCCTGATATTTTAACGTATAAGCAGATGTTGCTGGAGTTTGCTGCTGTCAGAAAATTAAACCGGAAAATATTCATCGTTCCGGTGATGACTCCCCGCCTTTCCTCCTACTGGCTGTATTTCGTTACATCCACGTCCTATAAGTTGGCTGTAGCACTTGTCGACAGTATGAAAATAGAAGTGATTTGTAGGAATAATGATCTGGCTAAAATTTTAAACATAGAGCCCTTGAGTTATCGCCAATCGCTGGAAAAAGCCTTTAGCAAAATAGAAAATAATGCCATCATCTCCAGTTGGAAAGATGCTTATGCAAGTAGCGGCATTGACATTACCATCTCTGACTATATTACGGTTCCTTCTCACGGTTGTTTCATTGACAAAAGAACACAACCTAGTAACAACCACGAGGGCTGTATAGATAAAATCTGGAGTATTGGCGGAAAAAAAGGGTGGTATTATGGCAATTGGCTTTGGAAGCTAAGAGGGTTTATGGACAAAATGGTTGGTGGTGTAGGGCTTAGAAGAGGACGTACCAATAACAACTCACTCCATGCAGGTGATGCCCTTGATTTTTGGAGGGTGCTTTATGCCAACAAGCAGGAAGGGCGATTGATTCTTTTTGCCGAGATGAGGTTGCCCGGTGAGGCCTGGCTGGAATTTAATTTAAAAGACAATCTACTCGTTCAAACTGCCACCTTTCGCCCACGAGGCTTGGCCGGCAGACTCTACTGGTACAGCGTGTACCCATTCCACGGATTGATCTTTAATGGATTGATTAAGAAATTAGTATAATCTTTCCTGGTAGTGATAGCCTCAAAATGAAATGTGGAGTATTTTTACTAGCATGAACCAGGAATACATTGAAGAAACCATAGAAAACAAAGATTTCTCCAACCAATCCATAGCCAGCCACATCTACGAATGCTGCACCTTCAAAAATTGCGATTTCTCCAATGCGGATTTATCAGAATGTAAGTTCATCGAAACGGAGTTTATTGGCTGTAATTTCAGCAATGCTAATATTACCCAAGCTTCATTTCAGGATGTAAAGTGTACCCAATGCAAAATGCTGGGCTTGCAATTTGATAAGTGTAACGCCTTTAGTTTTACCATACACTTTGACCATTGCCAGCTCAATCATTCTTCCTTCTACCAAATGAAACTTAACCGGTCTTCATTTCTGAAGTCACAACTGGAAAGTGTAGATTTTACAGAAGCGGACCTGAAGAAGGTTATGCTAAAGCAATGCGACTTACTCAACGCTACTTTCGAAAATACCAATTTGGAAAACTCAGATTTAACAGCGTCAATCAACTACGCAATAGATCCGGAAATAAATAAAATAAAGGGGGCCAAATTCTCCTTACCGGAGGTGGTGGGACTGCTGAACAAATACAGCATCAAAATAGAAAAATAAACAGTCCTGAGTGGGATCTCTCAGGACTGCTATTGAAATTAACCTTCTGCCTGAAGCTTCTTGGCAACGGCTTGTACCTCATCCAACACACGAAGCAGATTGCCGCTCCATAGCGCTGAAATTTGCTCTTCGGTATATCCTCGTTTTACCAGCTCAAGGGTAACATTGAAAGTTTCTGCGGCATCGTTCCAACCGAACACTCCTCCACCACCATCAAAATCAGAACTGATACCCACGTGCTCCAATCCTATTTTCTCTACGAGGTAGTCGATATGATCCACTAAATCCGCCACATCTACCGGAGGGGCAACTGGATTTACCTCTGCCTCAATTCTTGGTTGTGCTTTGTCTCTTATTTCAGTGTATTTATTAAAGTAAGCTTCCCTTGCTACATCGTCCATAGCCCTAATCGCAGAACGTTCTATAATTTCAAAACCTTCCGCAGCTGCAATCTCTTTCATTACTGTCTCTGCCATTTCGCTGTGCTTATTGTTCTTCTCTGTATTCACATAGCTTTTAAAAGCTACCGTTTGCACTACCCCACCATTTTCCTTCAACATCATCAGCTGCTCATCGTCAAGGTTTCTGCTTACATCATTCATAGCACGTGCAGATGAATGCGAAGCAATCACAGGAGCCTTCGACAAACGCATTACTTCCATGTTGGAAGCTTTAGACGGATGAGAGATATCAATCATAATCCCCCACTTGTTCATTTCTTTTACCACTTCTCTACCTAAGTCACTCAAGCCATTGTGCAACCACACACTGTCTCTTTCTCCCGTATTGGAATCACTCAACTGACTGTGTCCATTATGCGACAATGACATATAGCGAGCACCTCTATCAGCAAATTCTTTTACTTTACTAATGTCCATTCCTATAGGATAGGCATTCTCCACACCAATCATGGCAATTTTCTTTCCAGCAGCGTTGATCCTTCTTACATCATCAGAGGTCAATGCCAGTTCAATTTTATCCGGAGCAATCTCCTCAGTCAATCTGTGGATGGCGTTGAACTTGTCATCCGCATTGGCATAGGCGGCAGCATATCCTTCAGGAGTTAGGTCACCCTGCCCAGTGTAGACGATAAACCATGCTACATCCAGTCCTCCTTCTTCCATTTTAGGGAGGTTCACCTGAGTAGAAAGTCGCTCCGTGTAGTTGTTTTCCGTAGTAAAATTGTCGGTATTGATGTCATTGTGAGTATCCAGCGTGATCACACGTTCGTGGATACCCTTGGCCTTTTCAATCAGCTCCGATTCGGACAATGTCTCCTCACTTTTTGGCTGACTGCAAGCAACCAGCAGTAAACATGCTGCCAGCGCATAAGTAAATTGTTTCATGGGTTTGGTTTTAATAGTCTAAGCTTCAAAATTGGGCAATAATTCAACACTTTGCTACCGGGAATTATACAGATGGTGGCTAAAATCGATAATTGAAGAGCTGGTGATTTCCCCACACACTTCAACCACTTTGGCACTTCCTTGATAATACCCTAGTGAATTTCTAAATTGGGCGTGTTAATTCTTAAGATAATTAGAGGCAATAAGTAAATAATCCTGATAGGGTATTAGACAAATCAGGAACTCAATAAAAAGATGAAAGGGACAAAGAAGATTGCACCGCAAGCTATTTTTGCTTTAAAAGAAGCTCTATCAGTGGTGTTTTGGAAGAAAGAGGATTTACAAGATTTTTTAAAAATGTCTTTAGAACATTCTTCAATACTTGGAACAATTAACTGGAATGGAACCAAACGAGAAACAGTAAAGGAATTAATAGGTCGGATGACAAATAGACCTGAATTATATAATGATGATTTAATGAATCTACTTCTTTCAGTCACCGATTTAACGGACTTTTCACATCTAATTTTTTGGGACGAGGACGGTACCAAACGAAAGAGAGCAAAACAGGCAGTTGACAATTTAAGAACACATACCATAGGGTATATTCAAATTACTCAAGAACAAGAACAGGCAAATAAACGAAGAAAAGAGACTGAACAGAACATTGCAAAGAACAAGTCATTAGAAACAGAACTCCAAGAATTGAAAGAGTTATTTCTAAAATTATCGTCTAACACTAACTTTCAACAACGTGGTTTTCAATTTGAGAAATTTCTAAATAGCCTCTTTCATTTATATGAACTAGATCCTAAGGGATCATTTAAAAACTATGGAGAACAAATTGATGGAGCATTTACCTTTGAAGGGACAGATTATTTACTAGAGGCAAAATGGAAGCAACAAGTTAATCGAGGCGATTTAGCATCATTCACATATAAGGTAGATAGCAAACTCAAAATAGCCATGGGTTTGTTAATTACAATTGAGGGCTTAACTCCAGAAGCCATCTCTCCTGAATTTAAATCAATAATAATAATGGATGGAATTGATATCATCGCAATCTTAGATGGACGGGTAAGCTTGACTGATCTGTTATATAAAAAACGAAGAAAGGCGAATGAGACTGGAAACATATATATACCCTATAACCAACTTTAACAGTCGTTCAAAGTAAGTGTCCGTTATCGGCTACACATGCCCGATCCCGAGACTATTTAATCTAAGATTTTGCTAAATACTGGGTTTTCAAAATTGGCTGAATTGTTGAATGCCATGATCGAAACATTTAAATGATAATGGGCCTTCACACTAAATTGTTTACCAGAATCATGTCAAGGAATCGGGAGGTTTATCTTCTCAAGATTATCACCTTGTCCATTGCATTCGCATCGTCAATTCTAATTATACTTTTTTCATTGAATGAGTTTGGCTTTGACAGGTTTCATAAATCTGCTGGGAACGTATTTCGGGTATTGCAAAAAAATACTGACGAAAAATATAGTGGAAACAGGTTGTCCGTTAAAATACCTCCTCGCGTCTTTAGTAGGTTAAAGGGAAATTCTCACAACGATTCCCTGATTGTTTCGCGCGTCAAGATTATGAATAAAGTTAACGCTCTAGTTAACAATAAATCTTTCTATGACCAAAAGGTTCATGCTGCCGATCCAGAAATCACAAACATATTCTCCTTTGAGACCTTAGATGGCAATATGAACGACTTTATTACTTCAGATAGGGCCGTAGCCATGATCTCATCCCGAGTCGCACAAAGTTATTTTGGCAAACACCATGCAGTGGGTAAAAAAATAAAACTCTACACTTTCAAAGACACTGTTGTGGTGCGTATTGCTGCTGTCTACAAAGATTTTCCAATCAACAGTCACGAGGATTTTGATGTGTTCATCGCTTTCAATGATGATGCGATTAAGAATTTAAACTTTGATCCAAAAGAATCTGGAGTTTACGGAAGAACAATAAGAGGCAAACCTGAGGATTATACAATTGCTGATGGCCCTAATTCACCAACAAAAATGATGTATAGTCTTCAGCCTTTACTTGAGCTATATTTTGGGTCAAGGGTACTTGGTGAAGAGGCGCGTCATGGAGATAAATACAGTGTGATCATTCTTATATGCATAGCTGGTCTTATCCTGTTCTTATCTTTTAGCACCTTTATTAACCTTACTACCATCACTCTACCTTATCGTTCGAAAGAACTTGCTATCAAAAAACTTTCCGGAACAAGTCAAGTAAATCTTTTATATGGCTTTTACAAAGAGTCATTCGCTTTCGTAGGCATTTCACTTTTGATAGGCTTGCTAATGATCGTGGCTGCGAGTGATCTTATTGCATCCACCCTGAATCTTCAAGTTTTACCTTTAATTTTTGCGTTTGATGTAAGGCTGGTGCTGATCGTATCCATCTTGCTTTTCAATTTCACAGTATCACCGGTCTTCATGACGATGAGATTTGTAAAAGCTACTCCGAACCGGCTGCTAAGTACTGACACCATTACCTTTCCACGACTTAAGCGGATGATTACTTTCTTTCAATTGGGAATCAGTATTTTCCTGATCATTGCGTCTATTGTCGTTAAAAGGCAAATAAATTATTCTCTAGTAAAAGAACCGGGGCAGAACCATGATCAAATCGTATATCTAAATCCACCATCAGGATTAACCAATGAAGGAATTATGGGACTGCGTAATGGCTGGAAGAAATACAATCCAAATATCCTGGATGTGATGGCGGTATCACAACTACCTGATCGTATTGTAAGTGGCGAGATTGGTTCAGATTTTTATTTACTTCAGGTCGATCCGGGATTCAAAGATTTCTTTAACCTTAGAATGAAGGAAGGATACTGGTTAGGTCCAAATTCAGGAGACTCTGTTATGGTGATCAATAAGGCAGGCAAAGAGCTCATTGGAGAAAATCAAGCCAACGTTATTGGCGTGGTAGATGACCTTAGTGGCCTTTTTAACCAACCTGAAAAGCCACTTAAGATATCCGTTGCTCAAAACGCTAATTATAACTGGCTGTGCGTTCGTGTACTCGAAGTTGACATAAGAAGAACCGTCAACCGACTTTCGGAGCAATTCTCTTCGGAAGGGAAAATTTCACACGTAAAATATCTCAATAGTCATTTTAAACAATGGATAGACTATCAAGACAGGCTAAACAAGTTATCGGAGATACTCGCTATCGTATCCGGTTTGCTTTCTTGTTTTGCAATTTATGGGTTAAGCGTAAGCTTGGTTCGAGACAAGCTTAAAGAGATAGCTATTCACAAACTATTGGGTGCGCGCACCATCCATGTCACATACCTTCTGGTACGAGAACTTGTAATACAAATGATATTTGCCTTGGCGGTTTTCGGACCGATAGCATACATATTGTTGAATGAACTACTTAGAACATTTGTATTCTCAACGAAATTCATGTGGCTTGATCCCGTCTACCCAATAGCGTATTGTGTATTTGTTATTGTTATCATAAGCGGCTTTCAAGCCATGAGCCTTAACAGGGCTAATTTTGCCTCAGCACTAAAAAGTTAAAGGCACACATTCATAGTCTAAGGATCGGCACTCCCGACTTTGTCGGGATCGCGATGACGCGGGACGAGAAATACTGCTTCTTATAGTTCAAATACTTTTACTCATAGAATCAACCAAACATCTCTCAATCCACCTTAATCTCCTTCAAAAAATCAATCGCCTTTTTGAGTTTTTCATTAGGGAACTTGCGCAGCAGAAAAGCGATCACCAACCCTACCACAACACTTCCAATAACATACTGCGGCATCCAATTGCCCAACCGATACAAGTCGAAATCAAAGAATGCTTTGGCGGGCACAATTAGAATAGGTGCAGAAAATAACGGAATGATCACCATCATGCTATTGGCTTCTAATGCTTCCAAATATTGAAGTTGGGCTACCTTCTGTTGTGTTTCTGCTACGGGTGACTCGGCACGAAGGGAATAAAACAAATAGAGCTTATAGCATTCCAACACTGTGCTGGCCAGTGTTACCGCTATCAGAATCAGTGCCGGAATTAAAAATCTTATTTTATAGAAGTGATCCAAAATAAAACCCTGTAGAAAGAAAATGAAAATAATGTTGAGCGTCAACTCAAAGTAGGTGCTCCATTTGAGGGAATACAGCAACGCCTTAACCTTGTACAGGGTCACCTCTTTTAACAACTGCCGGTTGATGGATAGGTTGCCTGGGGCATTCCAAAGGTTTGAGAGTTCAGGGAGTTCCATTGCTAATGAGTTTAGGGTTTAACTTTTGATTTCAGTAAAGTTTTAATTCGGTGGATTTTGGTGGAGACATTGGATACTGTCATTCCTAGTATTTCGGCTATTTCTGTGTGCTGACGGCCTTCCAAATGGAGAATCAACATGGCCTTCTCCATCGGCTTGAGTTCCTCCATATGTTGATACAGCAGCTGAAGTCGCTCTTCCATATAAGGGTCCTGATAATATAGCAAGTCGCCTTGCTGATGCACCCCTTCGTAGGTTTTCTTGCGGGTAGACTCCTTACGCAAAAAGGAGATAGACACATTGAGGGCTATACGGTACATCCAGGTAGAGAGCGCATACGCGTTGTTATAGGAAGGAAACGACTTCCACAACTGGAGGATAATATCTTGAACAAGGTCTTTGCGCTGCTCCGGATCGCCACAGTAAATGCCCGCCACCTTTACAATGAGTTGCTTGTGAGTTTCGAGAAACTGCTCAAATGCCTGCTGTTGATCCATGTACTGCTAAGGTATTTAAAAACCAATCACCCTATTATTCGCATCAAGTCACAAAATATCACACGATAAGATCTGTTTTTTCAAGTTTGGGCATCCACTGACTCCAATCACACCCTATCCTGATCTAAATCATTCTAAAATTAGAATAAAATAGCGCCCTTGCGTGTTGTATTTACAGTTGTCAGCAGACAAAAGTTAACAACACCTTACATGGACTATATCGATTATTACAAAATACTCGGCCTCAATAAAAGCGCTACCGAAAAGGAAATCAAAAATGCCTATCGCAAGCTCGCTCGTAAATACCATCCCGACCTCAACCCCAACGACAAGGAAGCAGAACGCAAGTTCAAAGAGGTAAACGAGGCCAATGAGGTATTGAGCAATCCTGAGAACAGGAAGAAATACGACCAGTATGGCAAAGACTGGAAACATGCCGAACAATTTGAACAGGCCAAACAGCAGCGGCAGCAACAACGCACCTACCAGGGAGGTGGCCAGTCTTTTAATGAAAGTGACTTCTCAGATTTCTTTGCCTCTATGTTTGGTGGCGCAGGTCCGCAACAGGGTGGTCAAAGCGTTCGCTTCCGGGGTCAGGATTTTCATGCCGAGTTACACCTTAATCTGAAGGATGTATATACTACCCACAAGCGTACACTTACGGTCAATAATAAGAATATCCGTATCACCATTCCGGCAGGCGTGAACAACGGACAAGAGATCAAAATCAAAGGCCATGGTAGCCCTGGCATTAATGGTGGCCCCAGTGGAGACCTCTACATCAAGTTTTTAATTGACAATCACACTACTTTTAAACGGGTAAAGGGCGACCTCTACACGACTATTGACTTGGACTTGTATACCGCACTACTGGGAGGTGACATTACCATCGACACATTTGATGGCAAAGTAAAAATTAAGGTAAAGCCGGAAACCCAAAACAATACCAAAGTAAAACTAAAGGGCAAGGGATTTCCGATATACAAAAAAGAAGGAGAGTTTGGTGACATGTACGTTACCTACCAACTCAAACTGCCCACTGCCCTTACGGACAAAGAAAAAGAACTGTTTGCCGAGTTAGCTCAACTAAGATAGCCATGGAAGAACCAACCATCATATCCATTACGACTTTCTGCACACAATACAACGTGCCGGAAAAGTTTATCCAATCATTACAGGAATACGACCTTCTGGAAACCGTGGAAGAGGGAGGCGTGGAGTACATACGGGTAATCCACTTACAGCGGGTGGAGAAAATGATTCGCCTACATTATGAGTTGAACATCAACATGGAAGGCCTTGATGTGGTAAACAATTTATTACAGCAAGTATGGCTACTTCAGGAAGAAAATCAGGAACTGAGTGATCGTCTCAAATTATATGAGTAACGCCTCCAAGGAACTAGGGGCATTACGCTTTCAATAACACACTTTGCTGTCAAGGACATTGATATTATTTCTTATTTTTTTCAACATACTGATTCAATAATCCCCAACCGTTTAAAGTAATTTCCTCTTTACAAGTTTGTTTTTAGTTGCCTTTCTCCGGCTTCACGACTATCTTATTATTATACTTAAATAGCGGATAAGTTCCTGTAAGTTTGATTATAAGTTGAATCACATAACTAAAACTATGGATACCATCATAAAAGGTTGCAATCATGCCTGGCCAGCGCTAGATTATAACAGTTGGAAAGACACTATCAAAACCATTCATCAGTGGACACAGATTGTTGGTAAGGTCAGACTAAAAGCCATGCCATGGCAAAACCATTCCTGGCACACAACCCTTTATGTGACCACACGTGGCCTCACTACAGGAAGTATGCCCTACAAAGATGGAATGTTCGAGATAGAATTTGACTTTGAAAGTCATATTGTTGTGATCTCCACCACTTTTAATAAGAACGTGGTCATTGATTTGTATCCAAGAACTGTAGCAGACTTTTACGAGGATCTATTCAGTAAACTGGAAGGCCTCGGCATCAATATAAAAATACACGGCAGTCCCAATGAAATGGAGCCCAGTATTCCTTTTGCCGAAAACAATGTCAATAAATCTTACGACAAACAAAGCGTAGTCAACTTTTGGCAAGCTGCTGTAAGCACGCACAATGTGTTCCTCAAATTCAGAAGTGATTTCATTGGCAAGTGCAGTCCTGTACATTTTTTCTGGGGTGCATTCGATATTGCAGTCACCCGCTTCTCAGGAAGAAAGGCTCCACTTCATCAGGGAGCCATGCCTAACATGCCTAAAGCAGTAATGCAGGAAGCCTACTCACAGGAAGTAAGCAGTTGCGGATTTTGGCCCGGTAGTGATGCATCACCTATGCCTATGTTTTACGCTTATTGCTATCCTTCTCCTGCAGATTATGGAAAACAAAAAGTATTACCCGCACAGGCCTTTTGGAGCGAAGAAATGGGAGAGTTCTTTCTTAAATATGACGATGTGCGTATTGCCGATGACCCAGAAAAAATGCTAATGGATTTTTTACAATCGACATATGTGGCTGCGGCTAACACAGGAAAATGGGACAGGAAAAATCTCGAGAAGTAGTTATACGAGGTAATTTCAATAGGGTTGCAAATCACTAAATTATTTTTAATACCTGGTGAATTGATAATTTAAACAACCATTAGCTAAGAAATTCGTAGCACTCACTTCGTCTACTTCATACATGCAATTCAGTCCACTTTTTTAACAGTTCATAAAAAAATACCAGAAAATACGTCACCTTAGTTCCACTTCTCCGTTGACAACCATAATAAAGATCACTATTATGGAATTAAAGAAAAACCCAAAGGCTGATGTGCACCAACTGCGTGGAATGTTTTTTTCCTTGTCATTGGCAGTAACCCTAGGTATGGTAATCACTGTATTTGAATGGAAATCGGAGGGCGACAGCAACACAGTAAGTTTGGCCACCTACGACACATTCAATGACGAATTATTAAATATTCCTCCAACGGAGCAAACACCCCCTCCTCCACCCAAAACTATTGTTCCTAAAATAATAGAAGTGCCGGATGAAGAAGAGATAGTAGAAGATTTGGATGTGATGATTGATGTGGAGATGAAAGTAACCTCGGAGGCCATCAAAATAGCTCCAGATGAAGAAATGGCCAAAGAAGATACGGATGAGATCTTTGTAATCGTTGAAGATCAACCTGAGTTTCCAGGAGGCAATAAAGAGTTCCTGAAATTTTTAAGGGACCACATGCGCTACCCAAGGCAAGCAAGATCGATGGCGATTGAAGGGCGTGTATACATACAGGCGATTGTGGGTAAGGATGGATCATTGAATGACGTAATAGTACTAAAAGGAATTGGTGGTGGTTGTGATGAAGAAGCCTTAAGGGTAGTCAATCAATCTCCAAAATGGAAACCTGGGCGTCAGCGAGGCAATGCCATAAAAACCAAAATTGTAATTCCCATTGTATTCAAATTAGGGTAACAAAAAAATCACTTTTTTAGCGTAGTTTAGTTGTCCCTATGTGAAAACATGAGGGTATCGAACTTGCTGACAATGATTGATAGGACCAAAATCATTAATACTACACTTGATGATCTGAAGACCATTTATGGTCTTTTCGAAAGTGCGATCTCCTATCAAAAGAAGAACACTTATCCCGTATGGAAAGGGTTTGATAAAAACGCCCTTACAAAAGACATTCAAGAAGGTAATCAATACAAGATTACCATAGGCAGCCGTATTGCCATGTTGTTTAGCGTATGCTATAGCGATCCTCTGATTTGGGGTAAACGCGAAAATGGAGATGCACTCTACTTACACCGAATTGTGGTCAACCCTGAGTTCAAAGGAAAAAAATTATTTGCCATGGTACTTGCCTGGAGCATCTTTCATGGCCGATTGAATCATCTTCCCCTCATTCGCATGGACACCTGGGCAGACAACCCCATCATGATCAATTATTATAAAAGCTTTGGGTTTCATTATGTAGATGAATGTACTACTCCAGACAGTGAAGAGCTGGCATTTCAAAACAGAAATCTTAAGGTGGCATTGTTGGAATACCCTATACCCAATGAATAAACCCCAACTTAATGATATCGTTATTCGTACAAGTATTGCACCCGGAGATTTGGGATATGTAACCTATATGCATGGGCATCTCTATCACAGAGAATACAATTTCGAGCGGGTCTTTGAAGCCTATGTTGCTGAGGGGTTACTTGAGTTTTATAATCAATATGATCCTGCTACTAACCGTGCCTGGGTATGTGAGCACAATGAAAAAATTGTTGGCTTTGTTGTATTGATGAATCGAGGTGACGCTGCCCAACTCAGGTATTTTATTATTGACCCCAAATACAGAGGCATTGGACTGGGTAAAAAATTAATGAACCTTTACATGAAATTTATGAAGTCATGTGGATACAAGAAATCTTACCTATGGACTACAAAAGGATTGGATCCTGCAATCTCCTTATATACACGTCATGGATTTGTGCTTACTGAAGAAAGGGACACGGATATATTTGGAAAACCTTCAATGGAACATCGGTATGATCTGGTAATCAACTAGTCAATTTTAAAATGGTTACTTTTGAATAAACAGAATGTAACTATCAGGCGTGTCACAACCCTCCATTACGGTATTTAATATAAGAATAGACGAGCCTGTGAACATGTTCACTGATCTCATCGTCTCTGCTGTTTGTTTAATTGCCTATTATAAGCTCACGAAGAAGCAATTACCCGGTAAAACCCAGCTCTACTTTCGTTGGTATTTTCTACTTATGGGGCTCGCCACTTTATTTGGAGGAGTGATTGGCCACGGATTTTTATATGCCTTTTCGTTTGCCTGGAAACTTCCGGGTTGGATCATCAGTATGTTTTCCATTGCACTGATAGAGCGGTCGTCTATCGAGCACGCCAGGCCACTGATTAGTCCAAAGGTGGGTAAAGGATTTCTTATTCTTAATATAATAGAATTACTTACCGTAATGACAATCACAATCTATACCCTCAACTTTCAATGGGTGGAGTTTCACTCCGGGTATGGTTTGCTAGCCGTGGTATTGACCTTTCATGGCTTTACTTATTTAAAGACACGAGACAAAGGGAGTGGCACTATCATCATTGGTGTGGGCATCGCCAGCATTGCCGCTCTGATTTTCATGAATGAAATATCCCCTAGCATCTGGTTCAATCACATTGATCTGAGCCATGTAATCATGGCAGTGGCTGCCCAGGTATTCTGTAAGGGAGCGCTTCAACTGGGTAAAGGAACTACAAGCCAATCATAACAAAGGCGCCCCAGTAATAAGGTTCTTTGTATTTCGCCATCAACTGTATCTGAGCTTGCTTAAATGCCTTTTGTTTGTTGCCACCCTTAATCCAATTGAAGTAAAAATTCGACATCAAAAGCTGAGTGGCCTCGTCATCTACTTTCCATAAACTCATGATCAATGCATCAGCACCAGCCACAAGAAAGGATCTTTGTAAGCCGTACACACCCTCCCCTGATTTTACATCACCCAATCCGGTTTCACAAGCACTCATGATCACTAAGTCTGTTCCTTCCAAATCGAGATTCATCGCTTCATAGGCTGTAAGAATTCCATTTTCACTTCCGGAGATGTCAGTGGGACTGTTACCAATTGCACCTTTGGCATCTGCTAATATTAAGCCACTACGCAACAATGGATTATTGGAAGCATTCTCAGCATCTACGCCATAGACAGAGCCTTGTGATCCTTTTACATCCTGAAGGAAATAACCGTGCGTGGCGATATGCACAACCATAGGAGCCCTTATGGATTTGATGCTTCGCTCCGTTGCCTCTTTCTGCATCCGTTGCGTTATATTATAGTTGGCCGTCTTGAGCACTTTAGAAATATTCTCCAGCTCTACTTTGGTTCCAGGCAAGGGTGGCACTGCATCGGTAGCGTAATCAGGAAACCCAAGGAGAAACGCACTCTTAGTACCTGCTTGAGGTTTACGTGCTTTTATATCAATTAAGTCTTTTGCATTTCCCACAATAGCAATGTCATACTTATTGACATTGTACTCACCCTTATCGTTTTTAAGGGTATTCAAATTCAATTGGCTGTAGACTCCATCTGGAGAAACATACAACACTTTCTTTCCGACAACGGCAGGTTCAATACGGCTCCAGAATTGATTGTAGGAATATTCATCAGGTAACCGCTGCTGTATGGCGGTTCGATAATACTTTACATATCGTGTTTCTAGTTGATTTCCATTCTCCAATTCAATCACCTGAACACCACTCCCCTTTTTCAGTACAAAGGCAACATACTTTGCTTCGTCTTTAAAATCTTGATCGAACACCCTCACACGCACGATGTCCACAATGGCTTCATTATCACCCAAAAGGTCAATCAACTCCTTGTAATCTGTTTGCTTAGATGCGTATCCTGCTGTAAAAAGAGAAGACTTCTCCGATAGCGACCTTTCCATGGCATTTACTTGTCGCTCTAACTCCTGAAGATTAATCTTCTGCTCTTCCAGTTTTTCTTTAGAGAATCCATACATCTGCGCCAATTGTTCTTTCTGATCCAACCAATTAATATAATCAAGTTTTAATGCCGCATCACTGCTGCTAAGAATGGCTTGTTTTACCTTGTTGGTACTGTTGATCAATAACGCCTTTGTGGCGATATGATAATTGTAGAAATCAGTTTCCAGTGCTTTGACAGCACCCATGTTCTCTAAAGAGAAATTATAGAACCGTTGAAAACGAGGGGCAGTGACATCCCAAAATTTGGTTTTCTCCGCTTCACTCATAGGTGGAAAATAACGGTTGGTAAAGTCCACCGTCTTATCAATTACTTCTTTATACAATTTATAAGCCTCTTCTGGTCTGTTGGTTTTCCAATAAAGTATGGCGAGGTCTTCTTGTGTACGGATGTAGTCAGGGTGTAAGGGCTCTAGTATATTACCCCTTACTTCGTACGCCCGTGTTAGTTGTTTTTCAGCTCCTTCATAATTGCCTGTTTGGCGGTAGAAGTTGCCCAAGTCATTCAGTACTTTGGCGAAGTAAACATTCTGATCGCCAAATCTTTTTCTATACGTTTCACCAGACTGTAGCAGCAAGTCACGAACCAACTCATGTTTACCCATTTGAATATAAAGGATGCCTAACTGATTGAGCAATCCAGCATATTCTATGTTTTTGGATTGCCCCCTGTTCTCAAACACTTTCTTAATGGCCAGAAAATTTTCTTCTGCCTCTTGGAAGCGACCTGACAATTGATACATGGTGGCGAGATTGGCCCTGAACTTTCTATTGTCAAAAGAATTCTCTCCCGACTTCAAAAATTTCTTCGGAGCTACTTCTGATGACTTCATGGCCAAATGCATTTGATCAAACGCCTCTTCGTAGCGCCCCATCACATGCAACAACATGGCTTTATTATTTAAGATGATGGCCTTTTGCATGCCATCCCCAAAAAATGACTCACACAACTGAAGGGCTTCATTAAACTCCTTCTCCGCCTCATTGTATTTTCCCAGTGATTGATGAAGTTTTGCGTAGTTGTTAAGGTTGGCAATATAAGCGGCACTTGATTTACCCAAAGCTTTTTCACTGTCTGCGAGCGATTCAACAATCAGTGACTCCGCTGCCAAAACTTTTCCCTGTACCAGGTAGATCAAACCAAGGTTAGAGAGCGTGCGGAGATAGACCAATTCATTGGTAAGTCCATCTTGCTCCAACATCACTTTGGTCTCCAATACGTACAACTCGGCCATCTTGTACCGGTTATATTCAAACAAACCAATCCCAGTTTCCAGGTTTTCTCTAGCCAATTCCAATTTCGTCTTATCCGACTCTTCCTTTAATTGATAGAGAAGCGTAGCACCTGTCTCTCCTTTTTGTTCTACATCAAAAAAACCGGCACTCTGATTAAGCGAGATGGCAAATTGAAAGTCCACTGAATCGAGACTGGCAACTTGATCACTTCCCTTTTCCGTTAATTTCTTGGTAAGCTTTTTTCCAAACCTACCCAGAAAATCTTCCTGACTGTAGGAGCAGGTCAATGAAAACAGAAGAAGAAAAACTGAAAGAAAAATCCTGGTAATCACAAAGAATGAAATTTATTTTAGGTAATATTTAAGCGTGAGATATCTATTCTATCGGCTCACCGCGTGATTTCAATTCATCACCTAGTAGCTTCATATCAGTCTGAAGCATTTGAGTAATGGACTTCATATTGTTCTTAGAAACTTCCAATCCTTCTACTGCTTTTTTGGTATTGGAAGTGGCTTTAATAGATTTCATTTTAGGAGTTACTTTACTGGCATTGGCCACCATATCTTTTCCTTTATTGTCTAGTTCAGCAATATTGGAGTTGATGGTTTCCACCTCACCCTTTACGCCAGTAAGTGCTTTGTAATGTCCCTTAATTTTTTCGGTACCCACTGTTGACATTACTCCAGAATACTCCTTAATCTCCTTATCTATGTGTTTAAGGTTGGCGTCCAATTTAGTCGACTCCTCCAAAACATTAAAGGAGCTGTTTTTGAAATTATCAAACTCGCTTTCACCAATATCCGCAGGGCGGGTTGGGCCTTTATCCTGTGCAAATGTTGACACACTTAGCACAAAGATTGAAAGTGTCATGAATAGTATTTTTTTCATTGTTGTGGGGTTTATACAGGGTCAAATTTTGGAAAAATTACCCGACATAAAAAGGATATGAAGACAATAAACTGCCCAATAGCCAAATACATATCGTGCAGGCTTTGGTATGCATAAATGATGCCGTATCCGATTCTGTAACCAAATCTTATCATGAATAACTAATTCCATGAAATGATAACATAAAGGTCATAGCTTTGCATCATGCAAAACGATCCCAAGGCGAACATTTCAAGGTATTTAGAAAATCTCTCCATTGCGGCCCTCAACACAATGCAGGAGGTAACCTTTGAAAAAGCCATGTCCGCCAAAAATATGATGCTACTGGCTCCCACAGGTTCGGGAAAGACATTGGCCTTTTTACTACCCTTATTGCACCAACTCACGCCTGAAGACACAGGAGTGCAAGCCCTGATCGTGGCCCCCTCCAGAGAGTTATCTTTGCAAATAGAACAGGTGTTTAGAACCATGAAAACCTCCTATAAGGTAAGTTGCTGTTACGGGGGTCACTCCGTGAAAGTGGAGCAAAACAGCTTAAGTGAAGCTCCGGCCGTAATAATAGGTACACCCGGAAGGCTGGCTGATCACATCTTTAGAAAATCATTCAATGCCCGCACCATAAAAATGGTGGTATTGGATGAGTTTGATAAATCGCTTCAAATGGGGTTTCATGATCAATTGGAAATCCTGTTCAGGGCTATGAGTGGGAAGCAACATCATATATTGACTTCGGCTACGCGGCTCAACGACTGGCCGGAGTTTCTACCCTTTAAAGATCCTGAAACACTAAGTTATCTACACGAGGAGCTTGAATCAAAGCTCGCCTTAAATGTGGTGCATTGTAAAAGTACAGACAAGGTAGAAGCCTTAATGCGTCTGGTCGCGGGGTTCAATCAGGAAGCATGTTTGGTATTTTGCAATCATAGAGAAGCCGTGGACAGGATCAGTGCGCTTCTCAACCGGCATCAATTTGAACACGGTACATTACATGGCGCATTGGAGCAAATAGACCGGGAAAAGAACTTAATCAAATTCAGAGGGGGTGCACACAATGTACTTATCGCCACCGACCTGGCTTCACGTGGACTGGATATTCCTGAAATCAAACACGTTGTGCATTATCAATTACCCCCCAAAGAAGAAGCCTTCATTCATCGCAATGGACGAACCGCCAGAATGCATTCGGAAGGTAAAGCCTATCTAGTAGTAGCCGATGACGAAACCTTGCCTGATTATATTGACTCTTCTATTCCTGTTCATCACGTAAATCCTAAACTTAAATTACCCGCTCCTCCCCTTTATGTTTGTCTTTATATAAGTGCAGGGAAGAAGAACAAAATAAGCAAGGGAGATATTGTAGGACTACTCACCAAAAAAGGTGGGCTATCAGGCGATGATATTGGCCTGATTACTACACTTGACTTTACTTCTTACGTGTGTGTGAAAAGACCTACACTTAACAATTTACTAAAGAGTATTAAGGGCGAAAAGCTTAAAAATATTAAAGTGAAGATTGAAGTAGCGAGTTAGTACAATTGATTAAGTTTTATTCCAAGATTGTAATTCAATCAAATTTCCCTCTGGATCCCTGGCATAGACAAAGGTTATTTCACCAACCCCTTCTACTCTTCTTTTTGTAACTTCGCCAAACGCCTTTCCTCCATTTTGCTTTAACGTCTCTAGGATCAACCCTACATTTTCTACTTCAAAAGCAATATGCCCAAATCCTCTTTTGTTGGGCAACACTGAATCTTGATCTTCAACAGAAGCGTATTGGTAAATTTCCAATGTGGGGCCATCGGCACCATACCCGGGAAGTAATAGGTGAGCACCTTCCAGTTTTGCATTTTTTAGTCCTGTTCCTTTTTCAAGCCACTCCCCAGCTTGTTTTCTAATAGGGGGAATAATTTTACAATCGAAAGTCTTAATGTAAAAATCTGCAAGTACTTTCCAATTTTTACTTACTATGTTCGTGTGGGCAAATCTCATTTCTTGGTTGTGTATTTCATTTCATTGATTGTGTACTACAACTCATATACTGTTATATTCGAAGATACTTGTATTGTTATTAAGAATCCATTCTGGCCATGTTAAAAGTATTACTCACCTCTTCACTGATTTTATGTCTTCACTTCAATACATCATTAGCACAGCAGCCTCCATCTCCGCTAGCCGCTTCCTACCAACAACACCTCAAAAAAAAGGAGAGCACACCCTATAACCTAGAATGGATTCAATTGGGGCCCACCATTAACAGTGCAAGAGCCGATGCTATTCAAGTGGACCCAAACAACCCTGGCACCATGTATGTTGCGTTTGGTTCGGGCAACCTATGGAAAACCACCAATAACGGATTGATCTGGAAACCCATCTTTGAAGACCAGCCTGTGTTGGGTATAGGTGATATAGCACTTGCTCCTTCCAATTCTAACATTATCTATGTAGGCACAGGTGAAAGTCTAAAGAAGCCACGCAATTTTACAATGCCTGGAAATGGAGTTTACCGATCGGATGATGCGGGTGAAACCTGGAGGCACCTTGGATTGGATGACTCCTGGCATATCGGGGAAATCGTTGTACATCCCACCAATCCAGATATTGTTTATGTCGCAGTGCTTGGTCATTTCTGGTCCACCAATACACAACGTGGAGTTTACAGGTCTATGAATGGCGGTCAATCATGGGAGCATGTGTTGTATGTAGACGAGCATTCTGGGGCCAACGACATTGTTATCTCACCAACCAATCCAGAAATATTGTATGCGTCCATGTGGGAAAACAATCCAGGCATCAACGGAAAAAAGAGTGCAGTGTATGCCAGTAAAGATGCAGGAAAAACATGGATCAAATCTGACAATGGGTTTCCTTCCGATGAGGGCAAAGGGAGAATAGGGCTGGCAGTTTCACACACCAATCCTGATAAAGCATATGCCTTTATGGATCACCGCGACAAAGGAGAAGACAAGGGCGCTGCTGAAATCTACAGAACCCTCGATGGTGGAAAAAGCTGGAAAAAAACACATGACAATGAACTGATGTTTCTTTCTGTGGTCGGATGGTATTTCGTTGACATCTATGTGGCTCCTGATAATGACGAAGAAATTTTTGCTTTGGGTGTGCGACTGGCTCACAGTACGGATGGTGGAAAAAACTTCAGTTACATGGGAGGAGATGTTTATCATTTGTTTCCCAGTGCAGCTGATCCTATTCACCTCGACCATTGTGAAATGTGGATCAATCCACAAAACCCCAATCACTTGGCACTGGCTAATGATGGAGGGCTTTATGTAAGTTATGACAAGGGCAAAACATGGACACACTTTAATAACATTCCTACGGGAGAGTTTTATGACATCACATTGGATCAGAAAGATCCGTATACTATTTATGGAGGAACACAAGATGATGCCACCGTGTATGGTCATGCTAAAGAATGGAATCCAAAATTCTTCGATCAATGGAAATACCTTTGGATTGATCCGTGGAGTGGTGGAGATGGGTGCATTACCCTGATAGATCCTGAAGATGAAAATACTATTTATTATAGTTCTCAGGAAGGAGGAGTAAGAAGGATGGACTTGTCATCTGGCCTCTCAACAAATATTCGTCCGAAGCTGGGCAAAGATCACCCTGCCCTTAAATACAATTTTATCTCCCCTTACATTTTGTCGCCACATGATCATAATACCTTATACCTGGCAGGCAATTATGTGCTGAAGAGCACCAACCGTGGTAATGATTGGACTGCGATCAGTGGTGACCTCACCATTTCAAAAGACAAAAGCAAAAAAGCTTTGGCCGCAAGTGCATTAGCGGAGTCTCCCTTGCAAAAAAATTTGATATACATGGGCACCGACAGGGGTGCCTTTTGGGTAACAGAAGATGGTGGCCAGAATTGGGAAGAACGTTCAACGGGGCTCCCTAATAATTACATTCGTTGTATTACTCCTTCCGTCTACAAAGCTTCACGTGTATACATTACCCTTTCCGGAATTAATTACGATGATCTGAATGCTTATCTATATGTATCAGAAGATTACGGTAAGACATGGAAATCTATACTCGGTAACCTCCCTAACGAAGTAACTTATTCGATCAAGGAAGATCCCAAGTTTGAATCTATTCTCTATGCCGGATTATACAGAGGTGCCTATGTAACTACCAACAGAGGGGGATCATGGGAATTGCTGGGGAAAGGAATGCCGGCAACCAGTGTTGCTGATATTGAAATTGATAAAAAGTCGAATGACCTGGTAGCGGCCACGCATGGAAGAGGGATGTATAAAATGAACCTGGCTCCTATTCATGAAGGATATTTAAATAAGGTCAGTGAGGTATACCTTTTTAAGGTACCTGAAATAAGCCCTCCCATCTACAATGGTGACATGAACGGAGTTGATTACCGGACACATGAGAAACTGCCCATTACGTTTTGGGCGAAGGACCTGGGCGAAGCAACAATAAAGGTTTTAAATACTGATAACAAAGTGGTTTGGTCAACCACATTAAGAACCAACAAGGGTTATAATCAGTTCAGGTGGGATCTTATTGTGAGTAAAGTTGACAGCCCTCTTCCTTACTTTATTCATTACAATGAATTTATTGAAAGCGGGATGTATCAAGTAGAAGTTACTACTGGAAATAAAACTGTAACAGGTAAATTGATTATTAAAGAAACAAAAAAATAGGATTGCAATTGATCAACACACCTTAAAGAAAGTTTTGCTTTGTGCTCCTTCTTTCTCAGCAAGCATGGCTTCAATTTTTTTAGCTGTTTTGGTAATGGCCAATCCGCCCAGTCCAGTGCAGCGCAAAGTATTGGGGATGGCATCGCCAACTTTCTTCATGGTCTCAATCACTTCATCCAACGGAATCACCTGATCGTAATCAGCTAATGCCATGTTCGCGGAGGAGATGGCATGCGTTGCCGCTTGCACATTTCTATTCAAACAAGGAGCTTCTACCCGATCGGCAATCATATCACAAATCATTCCCAACGAAGATTGTAGTGACATAGAAGCGGCTGCCAAAGATTGATTCAATGTTCCGTTTCTAAGCGTAACAATTCCTGCTGCAGCCATTCCAGAGCCAGAGCCACATTCTGCCATACAACCACCCACCTCAGCGGCAAACGTTGCATGTGCGGCAATGAACACCCCAATGATACCAGCAGCCAACATGGCCTTCACCTTATCATCCTCCGATAATTTCAAAATATCAGCCGTACCTATAACAGCACCTGGTAGTGCGCCACATGAACCTGCCGTAGGTGCAGCCACAATTACACCCATAGAACTCTTCACCTCCATCATAGCGGAAGTATATAAGATTACTTGATTTAACACATCTCCTTCTACAAGGGTTTTCTTTTTGATTTGCTTATTGTAATTGACAGACTGAGGACCCAATATGCGATCTTCATAATTCGTTCCCTTTAATCCTAATGCAATAGCATTGCTCATGATGCCCACGATATGTCGCATCTTTTCAAATACCTCATCATGAGAAATATTTCCGCGTGCACTTTCATAATGCACGGCCAACTCCCACAATGACAAATTTTTACCTTCATTGTACTCTAGCATTTCAGCCGTAGTAATAAAAGGAACAGATAAATCTTTACGTGCCAATACAGGAAGGACTGGTGATAATTTTTTAACAAACAACACGTCCTGCATCTCCCTCAATTCCTCAATGATACCTTCCGTCAAAAACCGATCAGATTTTACTTCAATAAAAGTTGCGTCTCCATGGCGAATATTAATTTCATCAGCCTCAACGGATTCTTTCAAAAATTCAACTACCTGATCCCCCGATTTTGCATACACCAGCGTTTCATAAAAATCACCGGCCATCAATACAGGCGCACCATCTATTTCAATCACCTGAATCATACCTCCCCCAGTTGATAAGGCAATGATAGACCGAGTTTCTTTCTCGTTCTTTAATGTGATTTTATACGTATTGGGATGTTTAGCACCGATAGAATGAATGTCGATAGTAATTTTAATTCCTGCTTCATCTATAGCTTGCAGGTAACCTGGTAGTCTCTCGTCATACGCTTCCCAGCCCAAAAACCCTCCAAATAATCCCATGTCAGAGCCCTGTCCTTTATGCGTGGTTGCTAATGATCCATTTGGATCGAATTCAATCAACACCTCTTTGATATCATCATTCATTAAGTCTCGGCACAACCTGCCTATTCGCAAGGAAGCTGCACAATGAGAACTAGATGGGCCCCGCATAACAGGGCCTATAACATCATTAAAAATACTGGGATAGCTTTCCATAAGGCTATATAGGTGATGTAGAGTTACTAATTTAGCGAAATTATAACATTTACCCGCTAAGGGAAGGTATGCCGTTTTGTGATCGCATTTTCGCTAGAATGATTACCATTAGAATAGTTCATCGGCCCCTAATCGAATAATTCTGGAAATCAGAATAGATTGGGCCAAATTGAAGAATAAATCCAATTTTACCCATGAAAAAAATTTTATTCCTCCTCCCCATCTTCATTTTCCAAGTAGCATTGGCCCAGGATGAAGAGGCCATTACACTCAAGGATTTGAAGAACCAGATCTCTAACCTGAGACATACCTTTGACGGTATTGAAAAAAAATTGGATGATATCCTGTGGTATGATAAAGTGGGTGACGTTGCTTTTATCGACAAAGTAATTATTACAGGACCTCCCAAACCAGATAGGGTAGAAAAAAACAAAACCCGACAAGGATATGGCAATCCGCTGGCATTCAGTTCTTATGTTTTTATTCCCCGCGATATTGACCCCAACAAAAAGTATCCCTTACTCCTTTTTCCACATGGTGGAGTTCACAGCGATTTCAACACCTTCTATACTCATATCATAAGGGAATTGATGGCTCAACAATATATCGTGGTGGCACCAGAGTACCGGGGCAGTACAGGATATGGTAGCGGATTTTACAAGGCTATAGACTATGGAGGACTGGAAGTGGAAGATGTTTTTGCAGCACGTAATTATACTGTCGAAAACTACGACATCGTTGATAGTAAAAAAGTAGGTATTTTGGGTTGGAGTCATGGGGGGCTTATTTCTCTGATGAATGTTTTCGATCATCCGGAAAGTTACCAGGTAGCATATGCAGGTGTACCTGTAAGTGACCTTATTGCACGCATGGGTTATAAGTCAGACAACTATCGCGATCTATATTCTGCTGAGTTTCATATTGGAAAAACAGCAGAAGAAAATGTGGAAGAGTACAAAAAGAGATCGCCCGCCTGGCAGGCACACAAATTAAAAACTCCATTGCTGGTGCATACCAACACCAACGATGATGATGTAAATGTGCTGGAAGTAGAGCACCTTATTAAATCATTAAAAGCAGAAGGAAAAAAATTTGAATATGAGATATACAACAAGGTGCCTGGTGGCCACACGTTTGACCGTATCGACACCAAAGAAGCCCAGAAAATAAGATTAAAAGTCTATGATTTTTTGGGTGGCTATCTCAATCCGCCACGAAAGCTGACCAGCGTAAAAGCATTGAGAAATGCAGCTTATAGGTATTAAGCCAAAGTTCTTTCTACCTTTCAAAATACAATCAATAACTTTCGCTGGTTATGAGAAATAATTTAATCTTATGGTTAGTGCTTTGTTCCTTCAGCACCTTTGCACAATCCAGCAAATCTAAATCCACGGATAAACCTCCAGCTCTGTCTTCCATCACAGAAAAGGAATTGCGCGATGATTTATTCGCTCAGGCAGGGCCCCACTTCAGGGGAAGGGCTGGCGGCACCATTGATGAGCTTAGAGCAGCCATGTGGATGGGAAAGCGGATGCAGGAAGAAGGGTTTGAGCCAGCCGGAGATGATGGTACTTATTTTCAATATTTTTCACTCCTACGTCATCGCATTTCACCCACCAGCACCATCCGCATTGGAGATAAATCATTAACACTTTGGAAAGATGCATTGATTACGCAAACTGCTCGTGTAGAAGTGAATGCACCCATCCTATACATAGGAAAAACAGGACAAGCTGACTTAAGTAAAATCGATGTAAAGGGCAAAGCGGTAGTAATGCAAGTTGAACCCGAAGGCATCAACCTTAATGTCTCCTTACCTGAATGGAGATACAGTCGCTACATTATGAATAAGTATGGCAATGACCTGATCGCACGTGGTGCTGTTGCCGTGCTTTTTATAGCTGATGAATATGGAGAACACAGTTGGCCCTACGCACAATCAAATAATGTACTGGGAAGCTTTGATGTTGAGGGAGGTGGAAGAGCCGCTCCACCGGTAGCCACACCCCCTGTTATTTGGCTGCATTCAAGCGCCAGTGAATGGATAAAAACAGAAGGCCTCCTATTGCAAGCTTCTCTTCGTATTGAAAGTTTTACTTACCCTTCCGTTAATATCATTGGCAAGATTCCGGGTACTGACCCTTTACTTTCAAAAGAATACCTGGTGCTGAGTGGTCACACCGATGCACACGGCATTCGCCATGTGATCAAAAATGATTCCATATACTATGGTGCAGATGACAACGCCAGTGTAAACGTAGCCATGTTTGCCACCGCCAAAGCTCTTAAAAAATCTCCAGGAAAAAGATCAGTATTGCTGATTATCCACGGAGCGGAAGAAAAAGGATTATTAGGATCACGGTATTTTACATCCAATCCCACTATACCACTTTCATCCATTGCTACTGTGCTCAATGGTGATATGATCGGCAGAAACCATCCCGACAGTGCAGCCATTCTCGGATCGACTCCTCCTCATCAAACTTCAGCCACCTTAACGAAGATGGCCTATGATGCTAACGAAGAAGGGCCTCAGTTTAAACTCGATACTTTGTGGGATAGACCGGATCATATTGAAGGATGGTTCTTCAGGAGCGACCACCTGTCTTATGCCAGACTAGGTATTCCCTCTTTGATGTATACCACCTTACTCCATCCCGACTACCACACTCCGCAGGACAGTCCAGAAAACATAGATTACAAGAAGTTAAAGAAAATGACCGATTGGATTTATAGAACGGCCTGGAAAGTGGTAAACGCAGAACAGAGACCCGCAACGAATCCTGATTTTAAGTTGGAGCGGTAGGTTGACTTGAGGTCTATGTCACCAATCTGTTCTTCCAAAATACAAAACGATTAAATCAAATATTAGATTAAATCAGGTGAGTTCCAAATTACAATCTATCTCTATAGGCAGATGGAGTTGCGGATACAAATTTACCAAATGCTTTATTGAAGGTTACTTTGTTGTTAAATCCAGACTCCAGCGCTATCGCCTCTATTTTAAAATGAGCATACTTTTCATCCTTCAGCAGACCCTTGGCATGTTCAATTCGATAACGATTGACAAAATCATTAAAATTCTCACCCACCTGAGAAGATAACGTTTGAGAAATAAAGTGAGGCTTCTCATTAATTTGCTCTGCCAGTTTGTAAAGCGTCAATTCCTTGTCTAAGAACACTTGCTTTGAAAGGAACTCAAATTCAATTTTAGTTACAATTCGTTGCATCATTAAAATATCAAGTCCTGAGTGAAGATATTTTTTCGCAATTCCATCCAAAAAATTGGGTTGTGAATAAAGGACATACCCCACGATAAAAACTATCGAAGCCGCAAGGAAATAGTATACAATAAATTGACGCCAATGATCTGCAAACAAAGTTAGCCATGAGACGATGACAGCAGTAATAAAATAGATGGAGCAAATAATAATCGCGTACAATCGATTGTTCATTGTTAACACTTGTCTGTTCTTATAGATAAGAACAATAAACCCTATTCCATACAGCAGTAAATGCCCCGCTCGGGCATAATTCAAAGGCATAATCCTGTTATAGAAATGTTCCTTACTATAAAGTATTCTTTCAGCTCCAGATAACACCAAAATATCAGCAAAGTATGAGACAGACAGCAAGAACGGCACAAAATGCAAAAGGTCCCAATATGAAAATGTTTTACCCGGATCGATTAATCCTTTAAAGTGAAACCATAATACAGGCCCATAAATAAAGCCAACCAAAAAATAGTAGATTCCGTAAAAATCAGGAAAAACCAAAACAAACCTACTTGTAGAATAGAGGTAATCAAGCATCTCAAGTCCAAACAAGAGTGCAAATAATGCCAACATAAGTTGAGACTTTCCTTTTCTCTGGAAAAAGAGGCCGCCTGAAATAAAAATGGATGACAAAGAATATAAAAAAAGCAAATACCTCAGTACAGTCATTGATCTGGAGATGTTATTACTCCCGAGTCAATTTAAAAAGTATCTGCAACTTTTGGTACCATTCCGGCTTTTCTCCGTTGGGATAAGTCTCATCCTTCATAATCAGTTGCAGCTGATCGCCATCCACCTCCAATGAATAATACTGCCTCCCTCCTTCGAAACCCGGCACTTTCGCAATGTCTGATGTGGTCGTAAACAAAGTATCACTCAAAGTATACGTACCGGTGTTGAACACAAGGGTTTGGAATGCATGTTTAATTTCTTCGTCAGTAGGTTTTGACAAAATATTAAATGGAACACGAGGATTGACCCAGGGGTTGTAGATGATATGATAACGATGAGGAGTTACCGTGAGTCGACCCTGTGAGACATTCCTTACAACCACGGTGGTATCCTTGTAGATATAATGAATTTGATCCATCTTCCACGATCCGATTAAAGGATTATCCTTTGCATCCAAGTGTTCCATTTCCCTCACCAACTCACTGTAACCATATGCCTTTGCCAGGGTATAACCAGTATACGTTTTATCCAGGACTTCTTTCTGATAATCCGCTCCCTGCTGCAACAGCATTATAGCAAAAGGAGTATTTCCATAAAACATGGCCCAATGAAGTGCCGTGCATTGATTCACGGAGTCTGTTGCATTCATCTTCGCTCCAGCATCCAATAATAGTCTTCCGATTTTCTCATCTCCTCCTACTGCTGCCCCTATTAATGGAGTAAGTCGGTAGTGCTCATCCGTCTTGTTTGGATTAGCACCTGCATCCAGCAGTAGCTTTGTTGTTTCCAAGTGCTTGAACCGCGCTGCAAATGCCAATGGTACTTGACCTACCCTGTTCATTTGATCGGGGGTCGCTCCATTGGAGAGAAGGCGCTTTACTATTTCATTGCTACCCGACTCAACTGCAATCTGGAGTAATGGTGTACCTAATCCATCTTTGGCGTTGGCATTAGCTCCTTTCTTGAGAAGTGCCTCTACCTTTTTATTGTCATTAGATTTTATGGCATATAGCAATGATTCAGTTTTGGTATCAATAACCTTATTGAACCTTGTTGGCCGAAAGGCATCCATCACGGAATCCGCATGCCAAAGACGAAGCCCAACATCTAGGGAAGTACCGTGCTTGCTTTGCATGGATAAGTCAGCACCATGCCCAATCAAGAGTTTCATAAAAGCGATATTCCCATAGTAAGCCGCCCAATTGATAGCTGGGTCCTTGTTCACATCAATTGTATTAACCTCCGCACCATTATCAATCAACAAACTTGCAATATTTGTGTTGGGATTAATGCTACAATACATCAGAGGAGTTCCCTCAAGTCCTTTCCTCTCCTTTTGGTTGGGGTCCGCTTTAGACCTCAACAGTAACCCAACCATTTTCTCATCGCTATTAGAAACAGCCATAATCATAGGAGTCGACCCAGCATCATTATACCCAAGCACATCTGCACCCTTAGAAATCAGGTATTCAACAATGCTATAAGCCCCATCCTTTATGCCTTTAAAGAATAACTCTTGCTGCTGGCTCTCCAGGAGATGAAATTCTTTAAAAGCTTTGAGGTCATCGTTTGCAATAGCGTTTTCAACCGGGTTGTCCTGCGCGTTGATTACATCAAAAGATCCTACTACCAGAGCAAGAACAAAAAAGAGAATTTTAGTAATATTCATTGAATGCCAAAAAACAAATTTTGATAATGCATAGCATTAACAAGTCACCTATAGAAGTAAAGAATAATTATTTTTTACCTTGTTACAGTATGCTATAAAAGATACAAGAGAGCACATTACATAAATTGAATCACGTAAAACCAGGTATTCCTGAAACCATGAGAATTTCTTTTTCCCTTGCTTTTGTTCTGTTTGCTCAGCTCACTTGGGGCCAGCAGTTTCAAATAAAAAATATTGAAACTGATGTCAATTCCACATTTCGAGGGCTATCGATTGTGAATGATCAAGTAGCCTGGGTAAGTGGCAGCAGCGGGTGGGTAGGCATTTCTACTGATGGCGGACACACTTGGAATTTTAATCAAGTAAAGGGCTATGAAACCTCAGGCTTCAGGTCACTGTATGGCTTCGATCAAAATAAAGCTATCATAGCCAATGCAGGATCACCAGCTAACATACTGGTTACAATTGATGCCGGAAAAACCTGGGAGGTAGTTTACACCAACAACCATGACGCTGCTTTTCTCGATGGGATTGATTTCTGGAATGAAAACGAAGGTTTGATTTACGGTGATCCCATTAATGGCAAAATGCTCCTATTAAAAACTACTGATGGTGGTAGTACTTGGAACGAAGTGGTAAATGCTCCTGATTTACACAAAGGGGAGGCCTCATTTGCCGCCAGTGGTACCGGGATCAGATGTATCGGAAAAGACAAAGCCATTATATCTACTGGAGGGATGGTCTCAAGATTATGGACAACACCAGATAAAGGAAAAACATGGAGTGATATAGCACCTCCGACCGTTCAGGGCGAAGCAGCAACTGGCATTTATTCCTTTGCAGTGAATAACAAGAATATTGTTTTAGTCGGTGGTGATTATACCAGACCCGATCTGGCAACAAAGCACAATCTTTATTCCAAGGACGGTGGAGCGACCTGGAGCACCCCTGCTGAATCCAGCAGAGGTTATAGGGAATGTGTAGAGTTTATAACCAATAACACTTTGCTCACAACCGGCCCCACCGGAACTGACATTTCATATGATCAGGGCGCAAACTGGAAAGCATTTTCAGAAACGGAAGGTTTTCATGTATTGCGAATAGCAAGAAAGGGTGCATTAACAATTATTGCGGGCAACAATGGTCAGATTGGATTAATAGAAAAGGAAAAATAGTTTAGCTCCTCCAAATATTATTTCAGAGGATACCAACATTCACGGCAATATTATTTCTTTTTAACCTTTGCGTCCTTTCCGATTTTTTTCTTCACTTTGCCCTTTACTTCCTTTACCTTATTGGTAATTTTTTTCTTCGCTTCTAAAGCAGACTTCTTTGTTTTATCTGCAATTTTACTGCGTGTATTCTTACCACTATCAGGGGCAAGCAACACTCCCGCAAGGGCTCCGGCAGCAGCTCCAGCAAGCACCCCTCCGGCTACCCTCAATGCAGTACTACCTGAACTTTTCTTTTTCTTAGACTCATTCACATTTGAAGGTTTACTCTTTTGATCCTTTTTAGTCGCCATATAATAATTGTTTAGTTTAATAAATCTGTTTTACATAATATACGGAATTTTCCTTTAAGTAACAACACTTTAGCTGCTTTATACTCGTGACCAAAAAGGTAGACCTTGTATTCAATACGGCTGATGATTTGTTTATCAATCCAATAAAATTGATGTTTATCAGTGATTGCGGAGTCACCTTGAAAGCCTTATTAGAAACAGAAGAACTCATGTATTGTAAAGGTAAAGAAGGGTTCACCCATAATTATTTCAGGTGACAATGCCAGGTGTGGTCTCTTGAAACCCATAAATGATCGCTTCATAGAAGAGTAAAAGAAGCAGTCAATCCCACTGAAAAATTACGGGGTAACTTTTCTACGCCAAAAATTGATCGTGAATGAGTTCCTGCTTCCTTCAAAATATTTACAAATAAATCCGAGGCTCCATTGACCACCTTTGGTGATTCGTCCCAATCTCCCCCTGCCTGGAAATAGGCATCGATATGATTGAGTCCCAATACTTTATCAAACCCTACTTTAGCATTTATTTGGGCCATCACGTTGAGTGTACAAATCTGCATTGCTTTGTAACCTTCTTCAGTAGAAAAGTCGACACCCAATCTACCTTGATAAAAATATTTCTCATTAACAATCGGAAATTGGATGGCTACATAAGCAATATCCTTCCGAATATTAACTGATACATAATTGCCTCCGGGAGTAGACGCTTCCGGAAGCTCGAACCCTAAGTCTTGTATTCTTTCAATAAAATTGCCCATTACTACCCTATTTGTAAATCAATCGATCTCTAAATTAAATTCCCTTTCTTCCTTGTCGCTCTGTTCAAGCGGAATAAATTCAGGAGCACGTTGCTCCATAAACGCCAGGTCTTCATCAAAAAATATTTGGCGGGTACCATCTATGGTTTCTTTGGAAGAAGTATTCTTAACAATTCTGCCTCTTTGCCTTAAGTAGGAGAATGTGGCTACCGTGGCATGGCCACAATGGGGTATCTGTTTATTGGGAGTGAAAAAATCAAGTTTGAAGTCCGCCACTTGAGAGCGAGAAACAAAAGCCGTTTCTGAAAGTCCAACTTTTGCTGCTATCCCCAATTTCTGATTATTGTCCAACTCATCCGCCTCAAGTACAACCCCCGCTGGATTCCCGCCTTTTAGATTGTCTGCAAAGGCATGAATAACATTAACTTTAATGGATCTCATGATTATTTTTTAAGTAGTACGACCTATAGACTACTGAGATTCGAAAAAGACCCAAAAAAAATGATTTAATTCGTCCAGCCTGTAATTCTCCCCCTTCTGTCAGATTCAACATTGTTACAATCCAATATATCCTTTCTCAGCTTCGCTCTGGCCCTCTGAATTCTGTTTTTAGTCCCAGAATAAGAGATCCCTAGAAAATCGCTTAACTCTTTTTGAGAATAAGCTTCAAAGTAAGTAAGTAATACGGCCTTTCTATCTTGGTCGGAGAGCTTATCAATCTTACTATTGACACAATTACTCAAAGCTTGATACACAGGTTCATTTTGGCTTTCATCCGCCAACTCAATAGTAGAGGGTACAGAGTGAGGTTGCTTAAGATAATCTGCTATCGTGTTTCTGGTGATTTGATATATCCATGAGGTAAGCTTTGCTGAATCCTTGAGTTGGTGAATATTCAAATATACCTTAATGAAAACGTCCTGTAGTATGTCTTGCGCAATTGCATCCTCACGTACCTTAGATAGGATGAACTTATTAAGCTCACTGTGCAAATCCAACCAGATGTGCTCTACACGATTGTTCATTTTTGCTATGAAACGACAGACAATATCTTTTCCTTAGTAATTGGTTTTTCTATAAACCCATTTACCAGCGGATGGCCTTCAGCTCTTTGTCTGTCTTCAGGATCAACCGAAGACGAAGTAATAATTATTTGAAATGGGGGATCACCAGGCTGTTTACCTAGCTCCGTAAGAAACTCCCATCCATCCATAACAGGCATATTAATATCGAGAAACAGGAGGTTAGGTAACTTTTCTTCCAAGTTCTTCAGTCCCTCCAGACCATTCTTTGCTATCACAATATCGGCTTCTGTAAAAACACTTTGCAATACCAACTTTGCAAGAGACAGGAAAATTCTATCATCATCAACTAAAAAAACACGATCAATTTTATTCATTTAAAATAACCGTAAATGTTGTTCCATGACCTACTTTGCTTTTCACCTCAATCGCCCCACCCATTGCTTCGATTTGATGTTTTGTCATGTAAAGTCCAAGCCCCTGTCCTTCGCTAGCCAAGTGAAGTCGTGACCCTAATTTAAATAATTTATCACCGTCTCTTTCAAGGTTCATTCCCAGTCCAAAATCCTGAATCTCAATAATCGTTTTTGACTTTTCCTTTCTTCCTGCAATTCGTACTTGCTTAACCGTATCGGTTACTCCATATTTAATGGCATTCGTGATCAAATTGTGAAAAATGCTATCTAAATAAGCGGGTATTGAGGCAACTGTGAGTTCAGGAGGAATATCTAATTCAACAAATATATCTTTCTGTGAAATAACGGCACTGTTGAGTGAGAGTGTTCTCTGTACTGAGTTTTTCACTCTGCAGTCGACCATATGTACTGAAGTAAACTCATTTTCAAAGTTTAGTAATTCACTAATGTTTTTCACCGTTATATCAAGATGCTGGGCGGTCGTTTTTATCATTTCAACACATTCTTCATTGTTAGTCCCTGTCTCTAGAATAGAAGTCAGCCCCATGATATTAGCAACTGATGACCTGATATTATGGGAAGTCATAAATGAAAAATCCTTCAGTCTTTTGTTTTGATCCGTAGTTCTGTGAAGTAGTTTTTTCATAGCAACTTCTTCATTTTTCCTTTCTGTAATATCCTGCAGCGTTCCTTCCATAGCGATTGCTTTACCATGCTCATCCTGAATACAACTGGCGATTGCCTGTACATATACCAAAGAATTACCTCCCTTTAGAAACCGATACTCCATGGGAATAGTTTGCTTACTCTCCAAAACATGCAAATGTTTTTTCTGAACGTATACCAGGTCGTCTGGGTGAATCAATTTGAAAAAATCTTCAATTGAAGGCACTCCTTTTTTTTCATCAATACCACATATAGAAAACATCTCTTCTGACCAAAAATTTGCATTTGTCCTAAGATCAAGTTCCCAATAACCAATATTGGCAATATTCTGAGCCCGCTTTAAATGCCTATTGGTTTTCGTAATCAGCATTTCATTTTCTACACTTTCCGTTATGTCTCTGAAATTATCAACTATTCCATTAATATGTGGGTCATCTGTCAGGTTAGTAATTGTTGCTTCAATCCATCGCCAGCTGCCATCTTTGTGCTTCATTCTTGAAGTATGGCCTGGCATGGGAATTCCAGGCGCCTTCATAACCCTTTGAAGGGCCAGTGTCACTCCAGGAACATCATCAGGATGAACCAATCCGAGGATATCTAATTTATAGACCTCCTCCTCCGTATAACCCAGCACTTTAGTTATAGAGGGAGTAATATATGAGGGTTTTCCATCAGCAGAGAAAATAGCAATTGCATCTTTACCGTTTTCTATTAAGGCCCTAAATCTTTTCTCTGAAGTCCTTATAGATTCTTCATCCGTTACACGTTTTGTCACATCTTGAACCAACGACAACACAGATTTTACTGTACCCGTCTCATCTTTGACCACAGAATTGTACCACACACAATGGATGGTTGTACCATCTTTAGTTTTATTTCTATTCTGGGAAATATTTCCATTTGCAACTCCTGTTAACAATTCCTCCGCCACTTTTGAAGTCGATTCTATATCTCCTTCATAAATGATATCGAATGCGCCAAAATTCTTATTTAATATCTCCTCTTGGGTCCATCCAAAGATTTCCTCACTCCTCTTTGACCATTGCTTTATAGTAAGATCTTGCTCATACTCCACAATACCCAATGGAGAGTTATACATGTAAGTAGCCAATCTTTGGTTGGCAGCAAATAAGTTTTTTTCAAAAAACTCTTTCTCAGTAATGTCGTAACCAATACAAAGAATCTCTTCAGGAGTGTCCGCATCCTCAGCGAGACCGATAAGCTCCCATTCACAGGTAATAAATCCAAGTTCAGAAAGTGGCTTTCGTAAAATAACTTTATGTGGTACATTCGGAGTGCTTACACACCGTTGGAAAGCATCAACACACTTGTAGTAATCCTCAGGTAGTGTATGACGTGCAAATTGAATCCCGATAAGATCCTTTCTTTCCACACCAAGGCGGTCACAAAAATGATCGTTCAGAAAGGTATATTCCCCATCCAAATTGGTCTTTGCAATGTAGATAGACCTACTTTCTAATATTGAATTCAACATAGACTATTCCCCAAATTCGATCAAAATACTAGTTATGTTTTTATTAAACACGCTCTTTTTGCATATTCCTCAACTTCTTACATAGGTTATTTTAAAGTTGAATTAAATTCATACAATAAGGCTACAAAATCGACTTTACTCGTTTTTGCAAAACAGGAAGTAACTTTATAGAGAACCATGGATTCTTCTTCAGCCAAATATTATTCCTTGGTGAAGGATGAGGTAAGGGAATGACCTGAGGCCCGTATTCATTGAATGATTTTACAGTTTCAGTTAATGTGGGTTTCATTTTTTCTCGGAGGTAATATTCCTGTGCATACGTACCTATTAAAACCAATAGCTGAAACTCTCCCACCGCCTTAAAAATTCTATTATGCCATGTAGGCGCACATTCTTCTCTCGGTGGTAAATCACCTGACTTGCCCTTGCCAGGATAACAGAATCCCATAGGTACCAAACCTACCTTCTTTTCATTATAAAAATCTTCAACAGCAATACCTAGCCAATCTCTTAAGCGATCTCCGCTTGCATCATCCCAGGGCACACCCGACTCATGCACTTTTTTACCTGGCGCCTGACCAACAATAATTATGGGTGTTCCTTTTGCAAATTGAAAAACGGGATTGGCACCTAAAGGCAAATGTTTTTCACACAACACACAGTTTTTAATATCCAACTTGAGTTTTCTCACTCATTAAATTTAGCAAATGATTTTACCTATGCTTAACTAACAATCCTGAAATCAATTATTGCGTACCATACAACCAATGCCCATATCCAAAGGACAAATGCATAACTAAGATAAAGGATACCAGAAGGAAAATTTCTTTTCGAAAGCCATGAGTGAAATCCTCCAGCCAAAAGAAAGGCAATTGACCACGCCACACCCGCAAATATTAATGAAGGCCACGTAGCGTCACCTTGAAGCTCATCCATTCTATCTCCCAAAACAGGTGATACGGTATAGTAAAGACCATAACCAAGCACTCCCATGCTAAACAACCCTAGCGCTCCACTAATTATAAATCCCAGGATTGAAAACTTCGTTACTTTAGAAAAGGTAGACCACATATAATTATTTTAAATACTAACACTAAAACTAAAAAAGCCATCCTGAGGATGGCTTTTTTAATTCAAACCCAATCATTATTCGGGTAATGTTATCTTCCCGATTTTAGCTGCATTACATTGGTTGTTAAACTCCATAATTTCCTTCTGTACAAAGGAGTCATACTGTAACTTCAAAGGTTGCCAGCGTGCATCCAATGCTGCCAATTGATCCTTTACACCCTGAGTAACGTATGGAATATTGGTATCCAATTCTCCTTTAAGAAAAATATAATCCGCACTCAGCATATTTACAAAATTGATAATATCATCATTGCTCTCGGCTTTACGTTGCACCAACTTACTATCCCAATCTTCCATTTTCGCCAGCAACGCTTTTCCTGCATCTACTATTTCCTTTGATTCTCCTTTATCCTCTAGAATTTTAATAAGGCTGGTGATTTGTTCTCGTGCTGAAGCAATGCGATTTACTGCGCCATGAATTTCGTTAAGTCCTTTTTCAATGGCAAGCATTGTAATATGCTGATCCTGATACTCTGCATCTGTTGCCTTTATGCCCGGGTGAGGTAAGATGTCAAACGAAACAGTGCGTTCCTGACTACCAGATTTTATCGTTGCTTGATACTTTCCAGGTGATGCTTTGTGCCCATTGTATCTTCCTTCAATAAATACCTTTGGAGCTCCTAATACTGTTGGATAGCGCATATCCCAAACAAACCGATTCATTCCACCCTTTTTAGGTAATGTAGGATCAGCATTGGGTCCACCAGGATAAGTAACAAAATCTTTATCTTTTTCTGATGAGTATCTACGAACCTCTTGTCCATTCGCATCAGAAATTGTCAGCGTAATAATATCGTTCTCTTTCACGTCATTGGGGAGACTATAATAAATCACAACTCCCGTAGGTGCGTTGGTTCCTACAGCCGCACTCTGCTCTAAATCATCCTCGTCTAAAGTACCGTCAAATGCACTTCTACCTGAAACTCTAACAGCATCATCAGGCTGATAAAGTTGCAACCCTGTAAGGGATGGATTATACTGACGAAGCAGTCCCAGATCATCTAAAATCCAAAAAGAACGACCCTGTGTAGCCGCTACCAAATCTCCCTGACGTATGATCATATCTGTGATAGCCACAACTGGTAAATTCAATTGGAGCGCACTCCAGTTTTTACCACCATCATAAGAAATAAAAAAACCAGTTTCAGTACCTGCATACAATAAATCTTTTCTCACGTCATCTTCACGCACTACACGAGTAAAAGCTCCATACGGAATTCCATTGGAGATTTTAGTCCACGTTTTTCCATAATCTGTAGTTTTGTATATCGCTGGTGTAAAGTCATTGAACTTATATCGGGTAGTTGCAATGTAAGCAGTGGCATTATCATGAGGGGAAACCTCAATACTGTTGACGAGGCACTCCGATAAGCCTGTAGGAGTTACATTGGTCCAAGTCTTTCCCTCATCGCGTGTGATGTGTACTAAGCCATCATCACTGCCCGTCCAGATTACACCTTTCTCCTTAGGATGAATTTTTACATAAGCCAGTGTACCGTAATTTTCACCTCCGGCCCCTTCATTGGTATAGGGCACTCCGCTGATTCCGAGTTTACTTTGTTCATTCCTGGTAAGGTCTGGTGATATTTCTTCCCATGACCTTCCCATATCTTTTGTTTTCAACAAATGATTACCTCCATGATAAAATGCGTTCTCATGTTTAGACCATACAATAGGTGCATTCCAATTGAACCTATATTTCATATCCTTTGGCTGAAGTGCTTGGTATTGAATCGGGGCTATCATCACTCCTTTACCTTCACCAATCTCCGTATCCAACATTTCTACTGTTCCCTGATAGCTTCCACCCATTACATACCGTGGGTTTTCGGGGTCGAACGCCAGAAAGGCACTTTCTCCACCAGCTGAAGGCCACCAGTTGTGTTCGTCAATGGCAGAGCCTCCTACATTACGGCTTTGAATTTTCACTGATGAGTTGTCCTGTTGACCCGCGTATACATTGTAAGGAAAAAGGTTATCAGCATTTACTCGATAGAATTGGGCTGTCGGCATATTGCTTTGCGTAGACCAAGTTTCTCCTTGATTCACAGTAATTGCCGCTCCACCATCATTGGCAATCACCATGTTATTATTGTTATTCGGGTTAATCCATAGTTGGTGATAATCTCCATGCGTCCCTGATAAACGGGACCAGGTCTTTCCTCCGTCAATTGACTTTAAACCAGGAGAATTGAGTACATAAACTATGTTCTCATTTTGTGGATCAGCAATTACTTCAATGTAGTACCAGGCACGCTGGGTAAGTCTATGGTCTTTGCTTACGCGATCCCAATTCTTACCTCCGTTCATCGAAACAAATAGCCCACCCTTCCAATCATGTGTATTACTTTCTACTAGCGCATACACTTTGTTCGAGTTGGCTCCGCTCACTGAAACACTCATTTTACCGAGTTCATCAGGAAGCCCATTCTGAATTTTATTCCAAGTTTCACCTCCATCTGTAGACTTGTACAATCCACTTCCCTTACCGCCACTAATCACCTGCCAGGGTAATCTTCTGTGATCCCACATAGCTGCATACAATATGCGTGGGTTGTTCATATCCATACTTAGATCAGAACAACCTGTGTTCTCATCTACATACAAAGTTTTTTTCCAGGTGACACCACCATCCACTGATTTAAACACACCCCTTTCAGGAGCAGCTCCATGCAAAGCACCTTGCGCTGCTACATAAACGATATCGGGGTTATTCGGGTGAATGCGGATGTTGGCAATATGTCTTGTCAACTCTAAGCCCATGTGTTTCCATGTCTTACCTGCATCAGTTGATTTGTAGACTCCATCTCCATAAGAAGTAGTTACACCTCGTGGAGCGTGTTCGCCCATTCCTACAAACACTACATTGGGGTCACTTTCTGAAACAGCCACAGCACCCACAGAACCTGTTTTAAAAAATCCATCAGAAACATTTCGCCATGAGACACCAGCATCTTCCGTTTTCCAAACTCCTCCCCCGGTATTACCCATGTAGTAGGTATCGGAATCACCCACTACACCTGTTGCTGTTACTGACCTTCCTCCTCGATAAGGGCCGATACTTCTCCACACCAGAGATTTAAAATGGGTGTCAAGTGGAGTTGTTTTTACGGGTGTCGCAGTGGTTTCCGGTTGACTTTTCCTTCTCTGTGCTTCTGTTAAAAAAGATAGGGAGAAGCATAGTAATAAGAGGAGTATTCGTTTCATAGGTTTAGTTTTAGGATCATCAAATTTAGATTTTCTTCACTCTAATCAAAGAAGAAAATACATGAATGGGCAAAGCGGGAGCAGTTACTCGCCCTTCTTCTTTTGGAAATGAAGTTGCCTGTACTTGGCTTTTTCTACAATCTCCAAAGCACGCTTTATTCTACTGTCCACGTTTTTTACAGAATTGACATAATGCGATAACCCGCGTTGTACCCCCGGGGTAAACGTATTCCATAGTTTTAAACCAGCATCATCCTGAGCCAATACCTCCTGAAGTTCTTCCGGCACATCTACCTTAGCAGAATCCACAAGCCAAAACGACACTTTTACAAGATCACCGGATCCAATTTTTGCAACTCTACGTAATTGGGCACTGACCATAAAAAAGCGAGAACCGTCCTTTTTATGTTGAATCGCCAATGCAAAAGGTGTTTTGTTCATCGTTCCCTTAGTTCTCACTCGACCCTTGACAGGAAGGGATTCAATAATCTCTTCCGGTACTACGAGAATAGTGTGTGTAAAACTACCATGCACTGTTTTCAGGTTTGTTTCAAACTTGTATATTTTTTCTTTCGCCATGGCCTGACAAATATTTCAATTATGAGGGTGTCATAAAAGGAAAACAAAGTAAAATTGATCAATACAGTCATAACTTTTCAATTGAAACCACAACTATTATTCAGTATCTTCTCGCATTAATACCACTCCTATGGAAAATATCTCAAGACGCAGCTTCTTATTTAAGGCTGGAGGAATCGCAACCGTACCGTTTCTTTGGGAAAAGCCTCAATTGATTCTTTTCAATGGTAATATCATCACCATTGATAAAAATAGGCCAAGGGCTCAGGCGGTAGCGATTGCGAACGACCGATTAATAGCGGTGGGCACTAATGATGAAATAAAAGCATTAAGTGGCCCATTAACACAATCCATCAATCTGGAAGGGCGAACTGTCGTTCCTGGTTTCATCGATGCACATTGCCATTTTGCTTCTTCCGGGAGGAGGCATCTGACCGATATCGATTGTGGTCTGGATTCCATTGAAAAAATAAAAATGGCAGTTAAGGAAAGAGCTGCGAAAACACCACCTGGTGAATGGGTGTATGGCTTTAAATATGATGATACCAAAACCAAAGAGGGAAGATACCTGACAAAAAAAGATTTGGATGAAGCGGCTCCCAACCACCCTGTTATTATCAATCACAGAGGCGGTCACACCAATTTTGTTAATTCCTTGGCTTTCGAAAAGGCTGGCGTCACAGAGGAAGTAAAGGATCCCCCGGGAGGTAAGTTTGAAAGAGAGAACGGTAAGCTCAACGGAAGGTTGTTAGAAAATGCCGCTGACGTATTCCCTGATCGTCCCAGACCTACAAAAGAAAATTTTGTAGAAGGCGTAAGTTTGATGTCATCGATGCTTGCCAAATCCGGAATCACCTCTGCACACGATGCAGGAGCGTCAACACATGACATGAAAGCTTATCAAGACTCCTACGACAGAGGTGATTTAAAGACAAGGGTCTATGCGCTGATTCGCGATGGTTGGTTGGACAAAATGATTGAAGCCGGAGTAAAGACTGGTTTGGGCAACGAGTGGGTCAAGGTGGGACCAATGAAAACTGCCATAGATGGATCTATTTCTGAAAGAACTGCTCGCTTGTCAAAACCGTATATTGGCAGTGACAATGATTACGGGCTGCTTACCAGCACACCGGAAGAACTGTATGAGGTCTGCAAAAAAGCGCATACCAACGGATGGCAAATAGGTGTTCACTCCAATGGCGATGTGGGCATAGACATTACACTTTCTGTGTATGAACGTTTACAAAAAGAATTTCCAAGGAAAGACCCGCGGTTCAGGCTGGAACATTGCACACTGATCAATGACGATCTTGTAAAAAGGATCAAAGCGTTAGGTGCTATCCCCTGCCCTTTCTCCACTTATGTTTATTGGCACGGGGAAAAAATGAAGTACTATGGTGAAGAACGCCTGAAGAACATGTTTGCCTTACGCAGTTTCATGGATGCGGGGATCATGGTTACCCAAACTTCCGACTACCCTCCAGGACCCTACGAGCCATTGATGGCGATACAATCTTCCGTCACCCGCACGGACTATACAGGAAAGTCATGGGGTACCAATCAGAAAGTGACCGTTGAAGAGGCCATCCAAATCGGAACACTCCATGGCGCATACGCTTCCTACGAGGAAAACAAAAAAGGATCGATCACTACGGGAAAGTATGCCGATTTAGTTGTGCTGAGCAAAGACCCAACAAAGGTGGATCCTGGCACAATCATGGAATTAAAAATTGAAAGAACCATGGCCGGTGGTCAATGGGTATACGAATCGTAATTACTAACTTGTAGTCAATAAAATTTGTTTTAAAACTCGCGCATGTCAGTCGAATTAAAATTTCCGGAAGTAAGAAACTATATCAGTGGGCACTTTGTAGATTCATCCAGCAAAAAATTAGATGTAGTAAGTCCGCTTGATGGAACACTACTTTCTAAAGTTCCTATTTCAGGTGTGGATACCCTTAATCAGGCGGTCGAGGCTGCACGCAAAGCCTTTCCTATCTGGTCATCTATGCCAATTAAAGAAAGGGTTCAAATTCTGTTTAATTACAGAAATCTACTTCAAAAATACCGGGCTGAGTTGACAGAATTAATCTCTCTTGAGAATGGTAAAATAGAAAGCGAGGCAGAAGCAGAAGTTGATAAAGCCATTGAGCTATGTGAGTTTGCCGTTTCATTACCTCAACTCATACCCGGAGAAATCCTTGAAGTAAGTAAAGGTGTGGATTGTAAAACTGAAAGAATACCCTTGGGTGTAGTGGCCAGTATTACCCCATTTAACTTTCCATGCATGGTACCCAACTGGACGATACCTAATGTACTGACTTTAGGGAACTGCATGATATTGAAACCCTCAGAGAGTGTGCCGCTTACTGCTAATCGTATTGCAGAAATACTTACGGAAGCTGGACTCCCCAATGGTGTTTTTAATGTTGTACATGGCGCCCAGGAAATTGTGGAAGGCATTTGCGATCACCCAGACATCAAAGCGGTTTCGTTTGTAGGGTCTACCAAAGTGGCCAAGATTGTGTACAAACGTGCTACTGGGAATTTAAAAAGATGCCTTGCTTTGGGTGGGGCTAAGAATCACTTAATCGTTTTACCAGATGCTCAATTGGAAATGACAGCTTCTAACATCACTGCCTCTATGAGTGGATGTGCCGGCCAACGCTGCATGGCGGCCTCTGCTATGGTGGGTGTTGGTGAAATCGATCACATTATCGCTAAAGTTTGCGAGGAAGCGAAAAAAATCATACCAGGAAAAAATTTAGGATCAGTTATTTCAAAAGCTGCCAAAGAAAGGATTGAAAAATACATTACTGAAGCGGAGCAGGCAGGAGCCAAAGTCTTAGTAGATGGACGCAACGTTACCGTGCCCGGCTCGGAAGGTGGATTTTATGTAGGCCCCACTGTCATCGATTTCGTCACTCCCGATATGGCGATTGCCAAAGAAGAAGTATTTGGCCCAGTGCTGGCCATCATGAGAACCAAAACATTAGACGAAGCCATCGAAATAGAAAACCAATCTACTTATGGAAACGCTGCTGCTGTTTTTACACAGAGTGGAGGTATTGCCAAGTATGTTACAGAAAAAGCAAGCGCAGGAATGATTGGTGTAAACATCGGGGTGCCCGTACCTCGCGAACCCTTCTCATTTGGTGGATGGAATGAATCGCGTTTTGGATCAGGGGACATCACTGGGAAGAGTTCAATAGAATTCTGGACGCAAATGAAAAAAACGACCATCAAGTGGAACCCAGAAGCCCGTACCAACTGGATGAGCTAAACCTTATTATTTAATAACTTTTTTTATGCAAAGCACAACGACAGCCTTTCAGGATAATTTAAAGCATACTCTTTTCGCATGGTCAAAACAAGGTGGGCTTAACCCACTTAACATTGTTAAAACTGAGGGCATATACCTTCATGAAGCGGACGGAAATAGAATCATAGACTTTTCATCTCAATTGATGAACGTCAATATTGGTCATGGTGATAAAAGGGTGAATAATGCCATCATCGAACAAATGAATGAAGTCAACTATGTAGTACCCGCTGCTGCAACAGCAATACGAGGCAAGCTTGGGAAAAAGATAGCTGAAATTTCGCCAGAAGGACTTAATAAAACTTTCTTTACTCTGGGTGGTGCGGAGGCCATTGAAAATGGAATTAAGATTGCTCGGGTTTATACCGGGAGGTCTAAAATTATTTCCCTTTACAGATCCTATCATGGATCTACACACGGAGCCTTCTCTGCCGGGGGAGATCCCCGTAAACATCCTGTAGATGCACATCAGGCGCCTAACTTCATTCATGTAGAGAACCCCTACTTCTATCGTTGCCCCTGGTACAGTTCCACGCCCGAAGAATGTGGTGAACGTGCAGCCGCTCATATGGAGCAGGTCATCAAATATGAAAACCCTGACAGCATAGCTGCCATCTTATTGGAAGGAGAATCCGGTTCATCGGGGTGCATTAAGTATCCTCCAGGGTATTGGAAAAAAATAAAAGCCATAGCCGAAAAATATGGTATCCTTACCATCGCAGATGAAGTCATGAGTGGTTTTGGTCGCACTGGAAAATGGTTTGGTGTAGACAACCACGGAGTGGCCCCCGATATTATTTGTATGGCCAAAGGTTTAACATCCGGATATCTTCCTTTAGGAGGAGTAATTGTAAGCGATAAAATTGCGCATCACTTTGATGAAAAAGCCTTACCCCTTGGCCTTACGTATTCGGCTCATCCCCTTTCGTGTGCAGCTGCTCTGGCCGTGATTAACATTTATGAAAGCGATGGTTTATTCAGCAACACCATGAAAATGGGAAAATACATCGAAGATCAGATTGAAAAAATGAAAGCCAAACACCCAAGCATTGGTGATTTTAGAAATACTGGTTTACTGGGATGCATTGAACTGGTGAAAAACCGCAAGACAAAAGAACCCGTTACGCCCTGGAATGCGAAACCCGATCAAATGGAGGTCACCAATAAAATGGCAGCCAAAATCAGAGAACTGGGCATGTTTACCTTTGTACGATGGAATTACATTTTCATTGCTCCTCCCCTTATCATTAACAAAGAGCAAGTGGACGAGGGGCTGGAAATCGTTTCAAAGGCTATCACTATTGCTGATGCGTATTGTAATTGATTTTCAGCGAAATTTATTTTAGTCTTCCGTCAATAAAAATTCACTTTGATAAGTGTTGACCATTCACTTGGTTTGCAAACTTCAAACCAATCGAACAATGCCCAAAATCCACCGTCCTAAGTTTTACTTTCTTCTTTTAATCATAGGTATTATATCCTGTAACAAGGAGGCTTCAGTAGATCTTATTATAACTAATGCAAAAATCTATACTGTGAATGAGGCCAATCCGCTGGCTGAAGCTATCGCTGTTCGGGATGGTAAGATTGTAGCACTGGGTACGAGTGCAGCAATAGAAAAATTAAAAAATGACAGGACTGAAGTAATCGATGCAAAAGGAAAACTTGTTTTGCCAGGCTTTGTAGATTCCCATACCCATGCATTTTGGGGAGGCCAAAGACTAACTGAGATTAACCTCAATGGATCAAAAACAATTGAAGAACTAAAAAACCAACTTAGTAATTGGATCAAAGAAAAGCAGATACCTCCAGGCACTCCTATTTGGGGCGTTGGCCCTTTTCCCAATGCCGAATTGTTTGGAGGGGTAGGTTGGCCAACAAAGAAAATATTGGATGAAGTGACTCCCGAAAATCCTGTTGTGCTTAGCCGAGGTGGTGGTCATGCCTACTGGCTCAATAGCCTTGCTTTAAAGCAGTCTGGAATTGTAAAGGGTACACAGCAGCGTGAAGGAGGTGAAATCGTTTTTGACGAGAAGACAGGTGAACCTACCGGAATATTGAAAGAAACTGCCCAAGACATTGCTACAGATGCCATCCCTCACCCTATCGATAGGGAAGCCATTTTCGAAATGGCGCAAAAACATGCGAATTCTTTGGGGCTAACGAGTATTACAATAATGCCACTCACAACAGGACAAGACGGATTATCTGCTTTACAAAAACTGAAAGCAAAAAATAAACTCACATTGAGAACCTACCTCGGCTATGCACCCATACAACTGGATTCATTAATAACAGCAGGCGCACAAACAACTGATGGTGATGATATGATTCAGACAGGCCCCATAAAAATCTTCATGGATGGATCCCTTGGCGCACTGTCAGCCTTTATGTATGAGCCTTTTGCTGATAACCCTGGCAACAGCGGTATTGGCCGCTATGAAAAAGATGATTTAAATGCTCTGGTTCAAAAAGCCCACGACAACAATTTTCAGGTCGCCATACACGGAATTGGAGACAAGGCTGTCACTTGGGCACTGGATGCTATTGAGGAGGCTCAAAAAAAATCAGGGAACAAAAACCTACGCCATCGTATTGAGCACAATACGGTAAACATTCTACCAGATACCAAGCGATTTGCAGAATTAGGTGTAATCGCCTCTATGCAACCTCATATCACAGGCAATCAGGAATACAGGGAAAGAAGATTAGGCAAAGAACGCGGGCACCGTGTCGATATGTGGAAAACACTTTTAGATAACAATACTATGTTAGCTTGGAGCACAGATTGGCCAGTAAGTTCACTCAGCCCAATCGATATCATTTACGATATCGTAACCCGCTATGAGGAACAACGATTATCTATGGAAGATGCTATTAAATATTATACCTATGGGTCTGCTTATGCCTCACATAGCGAAAAAAGTAAAGGCACTCTTGAAGTTGGAAAGTATGGCGACATGGTAATTCTTTCTCAGGACCTTCTAACCATTCCAGTTGAAGACATTAAGAAGACAGAAGTGTTATACACAATCGTTGGAGGTAAAGTAGTCTTTAAGAAATAAATCTAAGTTGCTAAAAAAAGCCCCGGTAGCTTACGCTAACCGGGACTAACCAGGTTTATTCCCAACCCCTTGCAACCTGGTCTAAAGCTGAAATTCTTTAGCTGCTTCCGGCTGATACAACACTTTCTCAACGCAAAACTGCCCCCATCCTAGAGGTGTTTGCCAGGTTACGATCTCCCCCTCTTTACTTCCCAGCAAAGAAGCACCAATGCTGGAAAGCACTGATATTTTAGACTGAACCGGATTGGCATCTACCGGATAAGTGAGGGTAAGCTCAGCTTGCCGGCCATTAGAGAGGCTCTTTAACAACGTCCGGCTATTCATAGTTATTACATTACTACTAATTTCATGCTGATCCACCAATTCAGCTTCCTGCAATAACTTCATAAGCTGATCGACAGGAGGCCATACTTTCCGAGTTCGTCCTATTGGTCCTACAACAGTCAGTAGTCGATTGTAGTCTACCATCGTTACAATTCTATTCTGTACCATGTCAATTCCCTAAGTCTAAATCTATGCCAGAAATTAAGAGCCCATTTCATGATTAATTATGACACCCCATTAAACCTTTGTGTGTAAAAGTGAACCACTGGGGAATTATTACTCACTGAAATTACTTTTTACATGGAAGTAACTATCTATCTGTCCAACTCCCTCTAACTTGCGACCATCTTATGCCCACTAGCAGTACTGAATTTAAACTCAAAGAGCGCATTAAAGAGCTAAAATGCCTTTATGACCTCTCCAGAATTGCGTTGCAATCAGATAACGATTTAAAGAGCGTAGCCACAAAGACAATAAAAATATTACCCGCTGCACTTCAACATCCCGGGCTGGCGGAAGCGAAAATTACGATTGGAAAATTCCAATTCAGCACGTCAAAATTTAAATCCTCAAAACACACTATTTCAGTACCAATAAATGTTGACGGTAAACAAAAAGGATTAGTGGAAGTCGGTTATAGAGGCCACAGAACCGTTAAAATAAAACAGCCCTTTTTGAAAGAAGAAAGAAGTTTACTTAGGGCCGTTGCAAGAGAACTTAGTTTGGTAATCAAACGTACAACAATAGAGGAGGAACGAAAGTCACTCCAATTGCAGTTGCAACATGTAGAACGATTGGCATTAATCGGGGAGTTAACTGCTGGAATTGCCCATGAACTGAATGAACCTTTAGGTAGAATTCTTGGCTTTTCGCAATTGATAAAAAAGAGTGGTATGCTAAAGCCTCAACAGGATGAAGATGTGGAAAGAATAATAAAGGCCTCCCTGTATACCAGAGAGATCATAAAGAAATTAATGTTCTTTTCAAGGCAAATGCCTCAGCAGATTACAACTGTTAATGTTAATGAGGTGATCTCCAATATCTTATATTTTATTGACGCCAGGTACCAGGGAAACAAAATTTCTATTACGCAAAAATTACAGGACCCCCTACCCACTATACAAGCTGATGCCGTTCAATTAAGTCAGGTGCTTGTCAATCTGATAACTAACGCAATTCACGCCATGCCCAATGGTGGAGAGTTATTAATCAGCACTGTTTCGAAACAAGATTATGTGTCCCTTATTGTAAAGGATACAGGAGAAGGAATGACAATAGCAGTGAAAAGAAAAATATTTGAACCCTTCTATACGACAAAAGCCGTAGGTCAGGGAACAGGCCTCGGGCTTTCTGTTGTGCAAGGCATAGTCAGTTCACACCAGGGAAAGGTGAACGTACAAAGCCAGCCGGGAAAAGGAAGCAGGTTTGAAATACAATTACCCATAAAACACAACGATAAGATATATTAGCATGAGCAAACTGAATAACAGCAATACAAATGTATTAGTGGTGGATGATTCAATTGAGACAATTGAGTTAATAAGGAGGAACCTTGAGGCGGCTTCATTTAGAATTTATATTGCTCATCAGGTTCAGTCTGCGATTGCTATACTTAGCTCCGTAAATATTGATTTGGTAATCACTGATCTAAAAATGCCTGATCAGAATGGAATGCAATTGGTTAGACACGTGTCGGAGAATTTTAAACATATTGGCATTTTGGTGATTACTGGTTTTCCTTCTATTGAAGGCGCTGTAAACTCCATCAAAGTAGGTGCAGAAGAATACCTTGTTAAGCCTTTTACTGAAGATGAGCTCTTCAACTCTGTGGAAAGAGTGCTCGCTAAAACAGCAAGCGGAAGAAAAAGCAAAATAACACCGCAGAGGCCAATGCATTTGGTATCATAGGAGCTTCCGAGCCTATGCTAAATGTATTCCAAACCATTTCAAAAGCCAAGAGTACCAATGCAACTGTTTTGATAACTGGAGAAAGTGGCACTGGAAAAGAACTGGTAGCCCGTGCCTTGCATTATGGTAGCAGAGTACAGACTCCCTTTGTACCTGTAAACTGTGGAGGCATCCCCGATACACTATTGGAAAGTGAATTATTTGGTCATGTCAAAGGAGCGTTTACAGGAGCAAGTGAAACCAGAGCAGGTTTCTTTCAAACCGCAGATGGTGGTACTATTTTTTTGGATGAAATCGGAAACACAAGTCTTGCCATGCAAGCCAAGCTATTGCGTGTGTTACAAGACAAAGAATTCTACATGGTAGGGTCTAAAAAACCTGAGAAAGTAAATGTACGTGTGGTTGCTGCTACCAATGTAGACCTAATGACACTCGTCAAAAAAGGACTCTTCCGGGAAGACTTATTCTATAGACTATTTATCATCAACATTCAATTACCTCCTCTGCGAGAGAGAGGTGACGATGTGGAGATATTGACAAGCCACTTCCTTTCTAAATACGCTAAAGAGTTGGGCAAAAAAGAAATTCGTTTCACCGACAAAGCAATGAAGGCATTAAAAGTTTATGCATGGCCGGGTAATATACGAGAACTTCAAAACCTCATTCATCGAATTACTATTCTGGTGGAGGATGACTTCATTGACATCCCGGACTTACCCGAAGCTTTTAGGTATTCAGCTTATCAGGATAGAGGCACAGATCGGCCATTGGTTGAAATTGAGCAGGAGTACATCATGAAAGTACTTGGCACTCATCGTAACAACATCTCTCGCACAGCACGAACACTTGGCATTGATAGAAAAACACTCCGCGAAAAAATAAAGCGCATCCGAGGAAATACCAACTGAGGAATAACACCTCAGTGGTCCGCTATTGCTCACTGGATTATTTGTCACACACGCCTAAATTGATTCCAATCAAGTACAATTGATTGGTACGCAATTTGGATATGCATTTGCAAAAATAAATTATGGCTGCAACTGCTATTTCAATTAAAGACCCGATTCATAATCTTGTGCAAGAAGGATTATTAGGTCTTTGCGAAACCTGTATTCACAAAACAAGTTGTGTCTATAGAATTCAATCCAATAAAATAATTCTGCAATGTGAACTTTTTGAAATCGGAAAAGCGAACAACTTATATGCCCACCGAAACGACTGGGAATACAAAGAGTTAAAAGTCAATTCACGTAAAGGGCTTTGCTCAAACTGTTTGAATGAACCACATTGCCAATTACCTAAAGCCAATGGTGGGGTGTGGCACTGCGAAGAATACTTTTGAAATCTTACAAGAACATGATTAAAATACTGAGTCAACTCTTTCAGCGTATGGATGTAAAAAAAACAGAACCTACCGGACCTAAAAACGGGAAATGGAAAGAGTTCAACAAACACGCTATCCTTGTAAGTGAAGGACATTATGTGGATGGCATCCGCGATGGTTTATGGAAGTTTTACTATGACTCTGGAGAACTTTTGATAGAAGAGGAATATGAACTGGGAAAGAAGAATGGCAAGTATAGCTCCTACTTCCGCAGCGGAAAACTAATGAGCCACGGTCAATTCTCGAATGATTTAAGAGAGGGAGAATTTAAAGTATATGACGAGCAGGGGAAAGTCACTAAGGTGCTGGTTTTTAAAAAGGATGAGTTAATCGAGGAAATCAATCCACTCTTCTCTGCTGTGTTTGCCCGGGAGCTAACCTACGACTTGCCTATGCTGGTGGTGTTTATTGCTTACGCTGTTTATTGGGGGAATCAGCTGATATGAAACCACTAGAAAAGAAAAGGCAGCTTAAGTAGCTGCCTTTATTGTATGAGCCTCCTGCCGGGATCGAACCAGCGACCTACTGATTACAAGTCAGTTGCTCTACCAGCTGAGCTAAGGAGGCTTACTCTTATTAACTCTCCTCTCTCTAAACTGATATTTAGTCAGTTTCCGCCAGCGGGCGGATGAGTAAGGAGGCATTTTTTAATTCCTACTTCTCTAAACCAATTATTCACCAGTATTGAGCTTGAAAGGCTTTAAAAATGATGTGCAAAAATAAAGGAAGTGGTGACTAATCCAAACCCCAGATTAGACTGTTTTTAGCAATTTCAGCTGTTTTTTAAGATCACTCAAATGACTGGCTGCCACTTCCAGTTTTTCAGCAAATTCACCCTTGAGTTTCTCTGCATTCTTGGACCTCCCGAAAAACTCCATATTGTTTCTCAGAATAGCAATATCATTTTCAGCTTTATGGATCTGTGTCTTTATGGATTGTTCTTTATGATGAATTTTGCGTTCTCCCTGAGGGTCATTTTTCAATCCGACTAGCTGTACTTCCATGGCCAACCGATCCTTTTCCTCCTCACCTACCTCCGGTAGTGCAGCTATAAACCCAGCTACGACTTTGTCAAATCTGGATTTAATTGATTTTATTGCCTTTCTGGGAACAAATCCAATACCATTGAATTTTTCGACAGTCTCACGGAGCACCTCATTGGTACCGGACTTTTCAGTGGTATGTTTCTCCAGCAAATCGCACAACTCCTTTTTCAGTTTAAGGTTCTCGGCCTGTTCTTCATCCTGCTTTCCAAACTGTTCTCTTCGCTTCTCAAAAAACTCGTCACAGGCTGTCTTAAACTCTTTATAGATTTTCTCTCGTTGCTTTTCAGGAACTGGCCCGATATCCTTCCATTGTTGCTGAAGTCGTTTTAATTCTTCAGAAGCATTCTCCCAATCTGTACTGTCTTTAATAGAGTTCGCCTTAGCAACCAATTCCTTTTTCAGCTCCATATTCTTCTCCCGCTCTCCATCCAACTTTTTAAAGAAGCTGCTCTTATTGCCAAAGAAAGATTTGAATGTTGACCAGAACAAACGGTTGATTTCCTTCATTTGTGCTCTGGGCACAGGACCAACTGCTTCCCACTTCTTTTGCAATGCAAGAATTTCTTTGGTCTTGCTATTCCACTCCTTTATCCTGTCACTCTCAAATTGAACAAATGCATTAAGCTCTTCAATAAGAAGTTTCTTTGCCTCTAGGTTTTTCTTGAAGGTCTCGTAGAGTTCGGCCATGTGTGCATCACGCATGGCATAGACTGCATCAGAAGCAGCCTTAAACCGATTCCATACATTATCCTTTTCTTCACGAGGAACAGGCCCGGTGTGTTTGAACTCTTCGTGAAGATCGTTCAGTTCTTTGACGGCTATTTTAATAGACGTTTCCTCTGCCAATTTTTCCGCACGCTCGCACAACTCCCATTTGTACTCCAGGTTCTTTTTCCTATCAAGTTCTTTTAGTTCAAAATAGATGCTGCGTTGATCATAATACAGATCCAGAAGGGCAGTATAATTTGCCCATAGGGTACGCGAGTGTGAGTTGGGAACTTGCCCAATCCCCTTCCATTCTCTTTGCAATTGCTTGAACTCAGCAAAACTATTCTCAGTATCTTCCCCATCAGCCAGAGACCTTAACTTCTCCAGCAAGGCATTTTTCTTAGCCAGATTTCCACTCTTCTGCTCCTCCTGCTCTTTAAAATATTTGTTCTTTTTACTTCTTAGCAGTTTTACAGTTGCATCAAAATCATGATCAGCTGCGTCACCCTTGTAATCAAAGTCATCTTTCACCCCTCCCTCGGCAATAAACTTTTCCAAGGCTGCTGCTTTCTCTTTGTTCCGAATCGCATTGAACAAAGGCCTGATCTCTTTAATGATGCCATCAATCCGACTAAAACTAGTCTCATTGGTTAGCTCTTTTACAGCTGATGCCAATTGCTCTTTAGAAAAATTAGAGTAGTCAACGCTATTGTCATCATCCTGTTCTTCAACATGATTATCTTCAACATCCAGATCGTTGTCTGATTTTATTGAAGAATCACGTCCTTTACGGGATGAGTTTTCATCGCTTTGAGACTCTTGAGTAACCTCTTCAGAATTATTTTTCTGCTCCGTGTGCAAATCCATTTCGTTTTCCATGAATTTCATTCAATCCTCTACAATAACGTAAAAATATTTGAAATTGAATGAATCAATTCATCCTTGGATCCTCAGGATAATTAGAATATATAGAGAAACGTCCTCCCATACTCTCGAGTGACTTCTTCCACATCTCCTTTGGATCAGTTTCAAATACTAATTCGCTGTTAAATCTATCACTTACAATCCAGGAATCGGCCTCCAACTCTGTATCCAATTGTCCTTCTGACCAACCACTATATCCTAAAAAAAATTTAATCTCATTTTGCTTGATCTGGTTCGACTCAATAAGAAATTTTAAATTCTCAAAATCTCCCCCCCAATATACGTCATCCGTAATTTGTGTAGCACCTGATAGCTCCTCACATCGATGGAGATAGTGCAAAGTATCCTGCTGCACTGGGCCCCCTACAAATAAAATAGCATTGAGTTTTTCCAACTCTGGCATCACATCTCCCAAGGCTGCTACAGATGGTTTATTCAAGACAAATCCAAACGATCCTTCTTCATTATGGTCGCACAACAACACAATACTGCGCTCAAAATTAGGATCTGGAAGGTAAGGCTCAGATACCAGTATCTTTCCCTTCTCAGGCTGTAGCTTGTTCCTGTATTTAAAAAACTCCATTACTTACTCAATAAAACGATACCAGCTCAGGTTTTGTTATACACTTATTAATGCGCTAATAAAGTGGGCTCCAGTCTCAGATGCAACCTATGCTTTTATTAATTTAAACAAAAATTGAAGGAGAAAATGAAAGGATTATCAGATATACGAACAGACTATAGCAAAACAACGCTAGATATTACTTCTGTTGAAAAAAACCCATTTACTCAGTTCGAAAAATGGTTCCAACAAGCTATCGATTCACGGGCCCTGGAGCCCAATGCTATGAACCTTGCCACCTTATCTGAAAATGGAAGGCCTACATCTCGTATAGTACTCCTGAAGGGTATTGAAAATGCACAGTTCGTTTTTTATACCAATTACCAAAGTCAAAAAGGGAAAGAACTTGAACTCAACCCTGCATGTGCGCTCAACTTCTTCTGGCCAGAATTGGAACGACAGGTTAGAATTGAAGGAGTTGTAAGCCGGGTATCCGCTGAGGCATCCGATGCTTATTTTCAAAGTCGTCCACGCGCAAGTCAGGTGGGTGCATGGGCCTCTCCACAAAGTACATTAATCAAGGAGCGAACTCTATTGGAAGAACGTGTTGTACAAATAGAGGAGAAATATAAAGACCTTAAGGTATTGCCACGCCCCAAGCAATGGGGCGGCTACGGAGTTACTCCGCTTGAAATTGAATTTTGGCAAGGAAGACCAAGCCGCTTACACGATAGGATTGTATATACACTGGTAGACGATAAATGGAAGATTAACCGATTGGCTCCTTAACGGATATCCGTCAGGTTATTCACTCCGATTGTTCTCCTCACTGTAAATCCTTCTCCATATCTGGCACCAATCGCATGCCCCAGTTCGATTCCTCGTGCTTCTAACATCTTGAGAAAACCCTGACTCGAAATATAGGTCTCGGGCTCCTTGCTATCTGGGTCGTGAAACTGAGATTTATAGGCTAGTACACTTTCCATTTTTTTCTCCCAATGGTCTGACACATCAACCACAAAATCGGGAGTAATCAATTGACTCTGGATATAATGATAAAGTACTCTTGGTCTCCAGGGCTGCTGTACACTTCCATTATCTTCTGTTTCTATTTTGTTCAGTCCTGCAAAAAAACAAGATTGAAACGCAAGTTCTCCTCCTTTGCCATGGTCAGGATGGCGATCATAAATTGCGTTGGCTAAAACAATATCAGGTTGATATTTCCTTATGACTCTGATTACTTCTTTTTGATGGGCTTCATCATTTGCGAAAAACCCATCCCTGAAATTCAAATTTTCACGGGCAGAGAGTCCTAATATTTTTGCCGATGCATCGGCCTCTTGCTCACGGATTTCCACAGTGCCCCGGGTTCCCAGTTCGCCTCTTGTAAAGTCTGCAATTCCAACCTTTTGCCCGGAAGCAATTTGCTTAAGGATTGAACCCCCGCAACCCAGCTCGGCATCGTCAGGGTGGGCTGCCAATACAAGTATGTCGAGTTTCATAAGATGCTACTGAGTTAGCTCTGCCTCTTTTGCCGCCAAAAATTTCTCTGCGTCCAATGCACCCATACATCCAGTGCCTGCAGCTGTTATTGCTTGACGATAAACTTTATCTGCTGCATCTCCCACTGCATATACACCTTCGATATTGGTTTTCGCGGTACCGGGTTTCACCTTAATATACCCTGTCTCATCCATATCAATCTGGCCTTTGAATATGTCTGTATTAGGCTTGTGTCCTATTGCCAAAAAGAACCCTTCAATGGCGAGTTCTTTTTTCTCACCGGTTTTATTGTTAACCACTCTTACTCCCTTCACACCCGATTCATCCCCTAATATTTCTTCAGTTTCTGTATTCCAGTGCACTTCAATATTTGGGGTTTTAAGAACACGTTGCTGCATAATTTTGGAGGCCCTCATTTCATCCCTTCTTACAATCAGGTGAACTTTGGGGCAAAGGTTGGCCAAGTAGGTAGCCTCTTCCGCAGCAGAGTCTCCTGCTCCTACTACAGCCACTTCTTTTCCTCGATAGAAATAACCATCACACACCGCACAAGCAGAAACTCCCTTGTTAGCAAAAGTCTGTTCTGAAGGGATACCTAAGTACTTAGCAGTAGCTCCTGTCGCAATAATGACAGCCTCTGCAGTGATTTCTTCTTTCTCGTCCGCAGTAAGCTTGAATGGATAGACTGAAAAATCTGCAGCAGTGACCATCTTATAGTGAATCTCGGTACCAAACCGCTCGGCCTGTTTTTGCAAATCCACCATCATTTGTGGGCCATTGATGCCATCAGGGTAACCTGGAAAATTCTCCACATCATTGGTAGTGGTAAGCTGACCACCTGGTTCACCTCCTGTTAACAATACAGGTTTTAGACCGGCACGAGCGGCATAAATGGCGGCAGTATATCCGGCAGGGCCAGATCCGATAATGAGTACTTTTAATGGTTCTTTTGACATAATCTTTTACCCTAAATCCGAAATAAAAAAGTCCCAACGGCATTGAGACTTGTACAAGTTTTTAATCCAACACAGTTAACCTAAATAAGGTTTCAAAGCTTTACTTCTTGAGGTATGTCTCAACCTTCGAATGGCTTTCTCTTTAATCTGACGGACACGCTCTCTTGTCAAATTGAACTTCTCACCTATCTCCTCAAGCGTCATGGCATGCTCACCATTCAATCCAAAATATAACGCAATCACATCCGACTCCCTTTGAGTAAGGGTAGAAAGCGCTCGCTGCACTTCCCTTCTCAACGAGTCAGTCATCAATCCTGAATCAGGCTTCTCTTCACTGTCATTCTCCAGCACATCGAGCAGGCTATTTTCCTCTCCCGAAACAAAGGGAGCATCCATTGAAACGTGCCTGCCAGAGATTTTCATGGTATCCACTACTTCCGCTGTGGTTACCTCCAACACGTCAGCCAACTCATCCGGAGAAGGCTCTCGTTCGTATTTTTGTTCAAGCTCAGAAAACGTCCTTGAAATTTTATTAAGGGATCCCACCCTGTTAAGGGGTAGGCGGACAATTCGTGATTGTTCTGCCAACGCCTGAAGTATGGATTGGCGAATCCACCATACTGCATAGGAAATAAACTTAAAGCCACGTGTTTCATCAAAGCGTTGAGCTGCCTTGATCAAACCTAGGTTCCCCTCATTAATGAGATCACCCAACGTTAACCCTTGATTTTGATATTGCTTGGCCACGGATACCACGAAACGCAAATTGGCCTTGGTCATTTTCTCCAAGGCAATTTGGTCTCCAGCTTTAATTCGTTTGGCTAGCTCTACTTCCTGATCTGCAGTGAGCAAATCAACCTTACCAATTTCCTGTAAATACTTATCAAGCGATTGGCTCTCGCGGTTGGTGATCTGTTTGCTTATCTTAAGCTGTCTCATCGAGCAATAATACTAAGTCTTGAACACGTAAATCCCAAAAATTAGTTCGCCAAAATATTCCCGAATTTTAAATCTTATGCTTCCTGCGCCTCCTCCTTTTTAGGTGGTCTTGGCAAAAGCACTTTTCTCGATAACCTGTACTTACCAGTTTTCTTATCTATTTCCACAAGTTTCACCTTCACCTTTTCTCCCACTTCCATTACACCGTCCATGCTTTCAAGACGCTCCCACTTAATTTCTGAAATGTGAAGCAAGCCATCCTTCCCAGGCATGATCTCAACAAAAGCACCAAATGGCATGATTGATTTTACCGTTCCATCATATACTTCGCCTACCTCAGGCACGCTTACGATGGCTTTAATTCGTCCAATGGCAGCATCCATTATCTCCTGATTGTTGGAGAAAATATTAACTACACCTTTATTGTCTTTCTCTTCAATAACTACTGTAGCTCCAGTCGTCTTTTGTATCTCCTGAACCACCTTTCCACCGGGTCCAATTACAGCACCGATCATTTCTTTATCGATCGTAATACTATACGCACGTGGTGCATGAGGTTTTAAGTCTGCATTAGACTGAGACAAAGTCTTCTTCATCTCATTAAGAATATGCAACCTTCCTTCTTTGGCCTGATTCAAGGCTTCTTCCAATACTTCATAAGTCAACCCGTCTACCTTAAGGTCCATCTGACATGCAGTGATTCCCTTTTCAGTACCTGTTACTTTGAAGTCCATATCACCCAAGTGATCTTCGTCTCCCAAAATGTCTGAAAGGATAGAATATTTACCTGTAGTACTATCACTGATCATTCCCATGGCAATACCAGAAACCGGAGCCGAGATAGGAATACCAGCATCCATAAGTGCCAGTGAACCAGCACATACAGTAGCCATAGATGAAGAACCATTTGATTCTAAAATATCAGAAACCAAACGGATCGTATAAGGATTCTTATCATCTGCAGGAATCACCTGCTTCAATGCCCTCATGGCCAAATTACCATGCCCCACTTCCCTTCTTCCAGGTCCGCGGTTAGGCTTCACTTCACCTGTTGAAAACCCAGGGAAATTGTAATGAAGGATAAACTTGTTGTATCCATCGAACATAGCACCATCGACCATTTGCTCATCCAATTTGGTGCCTAATGTAACCGTACTCAGTGACTGCGTTTCGCCACGAGTAAAAACACTAGAGCCGTGAGCCATTGGCAAGTAATTCACTTCTGTCCAAATCTGTCTTACCTCATTGAGTTTACGTCCATCAAGACGGACTTTCTCATTAAGCACAAGATCACGACAAGCTTTTTTATGAGCCGACTTATAATACTTCTTTACTAAATCTTTATTGATCTCTGTATCCTCAGGAAGAGACTCAAGGTATTCTTCCAATGGCTTACTGAAATTCTCAGAGCGCTCTTTCTTATTTGGGTTTTGCTGACGCGCTATTTCATACAATTTGTCGTAAAACATCTTGTGAACTTCAGCCTTCAATGCTTCATCCTTCTCCTCATGGTCAAACGTTCTCTTTACAGTTTTACCTGCTGCTTCTGCAAGTTCTACCTGAATGGCACACTGCACTTTGATAGCATCGTGGGCATGCTTCATTGCTTCAAGCATATCCTTTTCACTCACCTCTTTCATCTCTCCTTCTACCATCAAAATGTTATCTTTTGATGCTGCAACGATAAGGTCAAGATCAGACTTATTCTTTTGCTCAAGAGATGGGTTAATTACATACTGCCCATCCACTCTTACTACTCTTACTTCTGAAATGGGTTCTTGAACCGGAATATCAGAAACTGCCAATGCACAAGATGCAGCAAAGGCAGCAAGTGAATCTGGAAGTGCATTCTCATCTCCAGAGATCAGTGTAATGCTTATTTGAGTTTCGGCATGATAATCATCTGGGAATAAGGGGCGTATGGCACGGTCTACTAGGCGGCTAATTAAAATTTCATAGTCAGAAAGCCTTCCTTCACGTTTCAAAAATCCCCCCGGTATTTTACCCGTTGAAGCAAATTTCTCCTGATAATCCACAGACATCGGCAAAAAATCAACTCCCTCTCTTGCATTCTGAGAGGCAACTGCGGTAGCCAATAGCATGGTGTTGCCTTGGCGAACCACAACAGCTCCATCAGCCTGGCGGGCCAGTTTTCCTGTTTCTATAGTGATCTCCCGCCCGTCAGGAAGCTTGCAGGTTTTGTTTATAATATTATTCATTGTTTCAATAGTTGTTGGACATGCAGGATCGCAATTGTCCAGGGTGTAAATAAAGCGAAAAGGGAACCATATCGGTTCCCCTGTGCTATTCAATAATTTCTTATTTCCTTAAATTGAGGTCTGCTAAAACCGCTCTGTATCTGTCAATATTCACCTTTTGAAGGTAATTAAGGAGCTTCTTGCGCTTACCAACCAACTTCAACAGGCCAGTTTGCGTTGAGAAATCCTTTTTCTGACCTTTAAGGTGCTCAGTCAGGTGCTTAATACGGTAGGTAAACAGGGCAATTTGTGACTCCGGTGAGCCAGTATCGGTCTTAGATTTGCTAATCCCGTGTGCGTTGAACAGCTCTTGCTTTTTTTCTAAATTCAGATACATCTGTAAAAAATAATTTTTCTCTTCTATTTAAGACCGCAAAAGTATACTAGAGACACTTAAAAAGCAAATCACACCCCAGGCTTTAAAAGCTGTTTTTTGCCTCTTAACCAAGCTTTTAGCTTGTCCCAGACTACACTATAGAAGTCTGACTCAAATAACCGGGCATCTGCTCTGGCCTGACGAAGGAACAATAGACCTATAATAAATAGAATAACATCTGCCATCCAAATGCCTATAGGAACGGGAATAGCTCCCTGTTTCCCCCATTTGTCACCCATCATTGACATAATATAGAAGAGAATAAAGAAGATAATTGAAGCCAATACAGGCACCCCTAAGCCCCCTCTTTTGATAATGGCTCCCAGTGGGGCCCCGATCAAAAACATGGCGATACACGCCAGGGAATTGGCCAAAATTTTGTGCCATTGTACCTGAAACACCCTGTACTCATTTTCATAGTTATCAATCTGGCTGGAGTAATTGACAATTTGACTTTTAATCATACGGGCGTGATTCAGCGCTGTACTTATCTCCACTTTAGTGGCAGGTGCTCCAAATAAACTGTCAGATTTAGCTTTTACAATTGCCCTGATGGAGTCATTTATAATTACAGGCGACTTCATTTTTCGCGCTATTTTCACTCTTCCATCCTGTGACGGCATCAACTTTGAACTTGCCGGTTTAGATCCTTTTTTTGATGCTGAATCCAAAATCACTTTGTGCCTAGCCAACAAATCAGGTAAAGGCAAAGTATCAAATTTTTGATGGTAATTGAACAGGTTGTCTCTTGTGGTAATAAACCTGTTGAGTTCTTGATTCATTACATTCCGCCCAATGGAATCCATATCCTGTTCTAACTCATTCAGGTTTCGCATGATTCTATTCCCCTGAAACCACTTTTTATCCGTCCTATTGAGACCAAATGATGATAAGTCAAACACGATCTGGGATTTATCAAACTTGGTTTTTCTCAAAGTTTGCCCCGCATCTGGTCTTCCCATTGCATCTTTTCCCTGAGGGGATCCCTCGTTATAGTTGTACCCGTTAAACAATTCGAGCTTCAAAAATTGATCATTGAGGATAGTATACATCTTCCCCGAATCGGCAATAGTCACCTCTCTATTTCCGACCCTATTTCGATGGTCATAAATGATAATGTCTTTTAGAGATTGCCCATCGGGCAGTTTCTTGTTGACCTTAATACTGATGTCTGGAATTGAACTGTAAAATGCCCCTTCACGAAGATCGAGAGCAGGTTTTTTTTGCTTGATGTCGTACAATAAACTGTAAGCCTCCAAAGCGGCTTTGGGTACAAGGTTATTATTGACATAAAACGCTAATACTGTTAAGAAACAAACAAAAATGAAAATGGGAAAAATGCTTCGGGACATGGAGATCCCTAAACTTTTCACTGCTGTAAGCTCGAAGTGTTCACCCAAGTTCCCAAAGGCAATCAAGGAAGCCAACAATACTGCAAGAGGCATTGCAGTGGGGGTAGTGAAAATTGCAAAATAAAAGACCAATGTACCAAGAACGTCCCAACCCAAATCCTTTCCGATGATATCATCAAAGTATTTGAGCATTTGAATATTCAATAGGATGAATACCACCACAAATAGGGTAAGTATAAATGGCCCTATAAAGGACAAAAGTATAAGCTTGTCTATCTTTTTCATCCGCAGCTGTTACAAAGGTAACTCCTCAAAAACAAGGCCATCAATTTAGTGAAGGAATTATCTGGTGCGCGGGTTAAAATAAGAATCACAACAGGGTAAACATAAAAAAGGCAGCTAAAAGCTGCCATTTGTAGCGCGGGGGAGAGTTGAATGCTGACGTTACAGTCAGCATCCTGACTGGCCTGTGCCACGTCAGGGCTCCCGACAACTCTTAACCCGGAAGTTGATATCGTTGATTACATTATAATTCGTGTGAAGCACCAAACAAAAAAGGCAGCTAAAAGCTGCCATTTGTAGCGCGGGGGAGAGTTGAACTCCCGACCTCAGGGTTATGAATCCTGCGCTCTAACCACCTGAGCTACCGCGCCATTTACCTTAAATTAAGCCTAACTTGCCATCAGGTGTATGGCTTTGATGTTAGGAGCGCAAACTTACAAACTTTTGAGATTTTCGCTATCCAATTCTTTTATTTGTCGTTCAATAAAAAATGGCATAACTTAAAATCAAATCAGTTTTCAATGGCCAAAAACCTTTTTACCGAAGATTACGAAATACATGCATCTGCAAAAATGCTGTTTCCGTATATCAGCACAGCCAGTGGTTTGGCCGAGTGGTTTGCAGATGATGTAAATATCAACCCTGAAAAGATTTATACTTTTGAGTGGGACAACGAACAACACAAAGCAGTCATTGCTTCCCAGAGAACCAACCATTTTATCAAATTCGAGTTCCTGCCTGAGGCTGATGCCGATGAAAAGGATCGTTCCTATTTTGAGCTAAGAATCGAAATGAATGAATTGACCCAATCAACTTTTATAAAAGTCACAGACTACTCCGCTTTCGATGATCTGGATGAATTGCGAGATCTTTGGGATAGCCTGGTAGATCAGCTCCGTAAAGTTGTAGGCGGCTAACGTTCGCCAAATAGCCAGGAAGGCTTAATTGGCCTTCTTACCAACCCAAATTTTTGTCTTGTGATCTTTTCAATGTGGACAGTTGCATCCTCAACAGAATCTGTGAACAAGATAAGATCAAGGTCTGTCACGGAGATGGTCTTTTGCTCCACCATCACCTGAAGCATTTCCTGGAGTGGTTTCCAGTACTCCAAACCAAAAACCACAATCGGGAACTCTTTAATTTTACCTGTTTGAATAAGAGTTACAGTTTCGAACAATTCATCCATGGTTCCTGCTCCTCCGGGCATCACCACAAAAGCATAAGAGTATTTCACCAATAAGACTTTGCGAACAAAAAAATGACGAAATGTAACTACCACATCAAGGTATGGATTTGACGCTTGCTCTTCAGGCAAAATGATATTACAACCAATTGTTTTGCCGCCTACTGACTTGGCTCCGCGAGGAGCTGCTTCCATTATACCCGGCCCTCCCCCAGTCATTATAGTAAAGCCAAGTTGTGAAAGTTTGGCCCCCATCTCCATTCCTTTTTTATAATAAAGGTGGTTTTCGTCAAAGCGAGCGGAGCCAAAAACGGTGACGCACGGACCAGCAAAGTGCAGCTTTCGAAAGCCTCTGATAAACTGTGCTGCTACTCTGAATACATAAAAGAATTCGATGTCCCTTCTTGATGGCCCTTCAAGGAAAAAATGATCATCATGAATTTTTTGGGGTGCCATACTACATGTTAAACCAATAGGTAAGCTTCAAAACGATTGATCGTGTTTTAGGATTAAAGTTTTGTTGTGGCATATCAAAGTCATAGAAATAGTTATCAGTGTAAACGATAAATAAGTCAGACACAGGTTTGAACCTCCACTGAAACCTTGAATTGATATTGATATTACTAAACTGACTATTGTATTGGAAAAATGTGGTAAAGAACACTGTTCGCGACAAGGTAAGATCTACTCTGGGGCTAATCAGATAAATGTCAGCCGACTGGTAAGGCGCGGGTAACTCAATTTTGTTATAATTCATATCCAAAGACAAAACGCCATAAGGCTGGATGCGGTAATTGACTTTAGCCTGAACACCATTCCTTGTACCATTAAAGTATTCGCCAGTCACCATCTTTAACTCATAATTAAAGAGTTTTCTCGGATCAGATCTAAAACTTAACTCAAGATTTGTATAATGATAATCAGTAGAGTCAGGCAATGGAACTGCCATTACATCTTCGGGAGAACGGGTTGGGTCGAAGTCTTCAAACAAATAAGTAAATGTCCTTTTCCCACTAGCGCTCAAATTGGCGTTGTTTTGGAAATTTACAGAGTACCCGAATGTTTGTTCATTATCAGAATAACCAAAAACATCATCCCATATGAATACCATGTCAAATGTAGGACCATGAAAAATTATGCTTTCGGAATCAGGAAAGAATCTAAACTCTCCGGATGGAGAAAACCTTTTGTAACCTGTGCGTGGTAAATACCCTACTGCTGGAGCATATCCCTTACCAAATATCTGCTGCCACCAGCTAAAGCTAATTTGTTTTGAATTGTACACTATCGAAGATCCATAAGCAAATGGCGCATCTACTTTAGTGGGGGTAAATTGTCGATGATAGAAATGTGTTCCTGTAATTCTATTGTTAAGAAAGCTGTAGTTATAATCAAGACCTAGCACTCGGTTATAGTCATAACCTTCTAACCTAAAATCAGAAGAGTCGGTACTAAATCGCTGTCTATTAACAAAAATGGCCCGGATGTTTGAGTTGGAACCAATTCTTCTTTGTGCGGTCGCCACTGTATAATCAAACTTAGGAACATTAATTTCACTTATCGCTTCTGTTTGCATATGCAACAACCCTACTCGGTAATTCTTATTCAGGTTTCCACTTAAGCGTGCACCAAAGTTGATACGGTTTTGAACGTTGGAACCAGTTACCTCATCCCTTGCCACTCCAATCCTTCGTGTAAAAAATGGCTTACCAAATGGATGTCCATACGAGGAGAATAAGTCTGCGTTCTCAAGAAAAAATTGCCTGCGCTCAGGAAAAAATATTTCAAATCGATCCAGGTTGGTTACTTGTTGATCCACCTCAACCTGTGAAAAATCGGGGTTAAATGTCAAGTCCAGATTCATGGAAGAAGTTACAGCAATCTTTGCGTCTCCTCCTACCTGGAAATCACTTTTGGATGGAGTTTCGTTAATGAAATCCTTACTTCCCTTCGTAGCCAAATAGGGAATCAATGAAATATTCGTTTTAGGGGCAATGGGAGGTTCATCCCAAAACATCTCACCTGTATAATTAAGATTTCCTAGTTCAAATTGCCTCGGAGTCCAGGGCCAAACCGAGCGCTCGTTTTCCTTACTGTCCTGTCTGTATAATTTTATGTTCCATGCTTTGGCTCCGGATTTAAACCTTAAAGTCTTAAATGGTATCGCTATCTCAGCGGTCCATCTCCCCTGTTCAATTTTAGCTTCTCCATACCATTTATTATCCCATGATAAGTCCAGATCTTCTCCTCTTAAGTAACCATTTGAGATTAACCCTTCACGCTGCACGCCTGCTGGGCTTAGGCCAAAGAAGAAGCCATTGGTAACGTCCTGAAAGGGATCTACTATTATGGCCAGTCCATCCAATCCCGGACCTCTGAAATCCCTCCGAAGTGAAGATATCACATAATCACCTGGATTGTCATCATAAGCAATTGCTGACACATATAAGAACTCATTATCATAAGTAAGTCTAAATTCAGTTCTTACACGAGATGCGGAGGTGTCATATGGAAATTGTTGACTCAACTCATCCATTAACTCTGCTTTTTCCCAGGCAGCTTCATCCAACACACCATCCAAAACAATTTTATCAGATGTTTTATAGATAACAAAACTTGGGCGTGTCTTCGAGTTTTGTGCAAATGAAACTACACTGAAAGCTAAAAGAACTATGAGAATATAATATCGAGACATATTAAAGGCAAAATATCCGCGTAGTTACAAAATTTATCAGGTGTCAACTGGAAAAAATATGATGGATGGTTTCAAAGGTTATACTTTAAAGATGTTGGACGTAAATCTTTAAAATATTGCTCCTGCAATGGTAGCTGTCATCATGGTTGCTAATGTAGCGGCCACCATTGCGCGCAAACCCATTTTAGAAATATCTCCTTGCCTGTTAGGGGCCATTCCACCAATTCCACCAATTTGAATCGCTATTGAACTGAAGTTGGCAAAGCCACAAAGTGCGTAGGTTGCTATACGAATAGACTTCTCGCTGAGCAACCCAGTTTGTTTCATTTCTGCAAGATCCAAGTAAGCGACAAATTCATTCATGACAACTTTTTGACCAAGAAGACTACCTACTTGTAAAGTATCACCCCATTCCACGCCCATTGCAAATGCGAATACTCTAAAAATCTGACCCAAAATGTATTGCAGGGAAAAACCATCAAATGCACCTCCTGTACTTGTTACCACAAAGTGATTAAGCCCTGTTACTTCACCAATTCCATCTACTAAAATCCAATTGATAGCATAAATCACCGCTATAAATGCAAGTAACATTGCGCCAATATTCAATGCCAGCTTTAAACCGTCCGATGCACCAGTTGCCAGTGAGTCTATAAAGTTGGCCCCCACTTGATCTTTATTGACGCTTAGCTGATGATCAATTTTGGACTTCTCATCTTCCGGCATAAAGATTTTGGCCAACACGATAGCAGCCGGAGCGTTCATAATCGAAGCACTCAATAAATAACTAGCAAATTTAGCCTGTTCTGCTGGGTCTCCTCCACCCAAAAATGAAACGTAGGCGCCCAAAACACTTCCAGCAATTGTCGCCATGCCTCCTACCATTAGACAGTGCAATTCGGAGGAAGTCATTCGAGCGATGAACGGCTTCACCAAAAGCGGAGCTTCAGTTTGTCCCATTAATACATTGGCTGCGGCTGATAAACTTTCAGAACCTGATAAGCGCATGGTCCGTGCCATCACCCACGCAAATCCAAATACGATTTTTTGAAGTACACCCAAATAATATAGCCCTGCAGATACTGCGGAAAAGAAAATAACAGTAGGAAGTGCCTGAAAGGCAAAAAGAAATCCCAGACTATGCTTTACACCTGGTTCATTAGCACTGTTTTTTGCCAAGTCTCCATAAAGAAACTCGGCACCTTTTTGCGCAAAACTTAAAAAGACAACAAACTTGCCGCTGAGATAAAGGAAAGCTTGTTGAGCAATTTCAACTTTGCCAATAATCAAACCAATTAATATCTGTAGGAAGATACCCACCCCAACCAATCGCCAGTCTATCGTTTTGCGATTGTTTGATAAGAGGAATGCAATCGCTACGATAAAAAATAATCCAGCGAAGCCTCTTATATAATCCATGAAATGCTGGGGTTGGAGACTAGTTGCGCTTACTTAACTCATCTCTTATTTTGGCTGCCCGCTCGTAGTCTTCTTTATCTATGGCTTCCTTCAACAGTTCGTTGAGCTTATCCACGGAGTAGTTCTTAAAGTCGTCACCTTTCTTTTCTTTCTTTACACGAACTTTTGATTCTTTCACTGGCTCCACTTTCTCCTCTTCATCCTCCTCATCTGTCAACACAATACCTGCCTCAGCCAAAATGTTTTCGTAAGTATATATTGGGGAGTCAAACCTTAAACCAATAGCAATGGCATCGGATGGCCTGGCATCGATCTCGTGCTTTTTAAGTCCATCCGTGCAAACGATCTTCGCAAAGAAAACACCTTCCTTTAAATCAGAAATTACAATTTCCTCCACATGAAAGTTGAAACTATTGGCGAATGACTTGAACAAGTCATGCGTCATCGGCCGGTTGGGGATGATTTTTTCTATTTCTATGGCAATAGCCTGCGCCTCAAACATGCCAATTATTATTGGCAATCTTCTATTCCCTTCAGTTTCTCCCAGCACTAATGCAAATGATCCGGTTTGTGATTGACTTGAGGAAAGACCTAATATTTCAAGTTTAATTTTCTTCAAAACTTCGGCTGCTCTAGAATCGAAATTAAATAAATAATGATAAACCCATCAACTTTAAAAAAATAAGTTGACATTAATTTACTTCGCAGCTTTAAGTGCCTCCGTCAGCTTGGGTACCACGGTAAATGCATCCCCTACAATTCCATAATCTGCTGCCTTGAAGAAAGGAGCCTCAGGGTCTTTATTGATAACAACTATGTATTTTGATGAATTAACACCCGCCAAATGCTGAATAGCTCCTGAAATACCAATAGCCACATACAATTGAGGTGCTACTTTTACTCCTGTCTGACCCACGTGTTCGTGGTGGGGTCTCCATCCTATATCAGATACAGGCTTACTGCACCCTGTGGCTGCTCCAAGGGTCTTGGCCAGATCCTCCAACATACCCCAGTGCTCTGGTCCTTTCATTCCCCGACCGCCAGAAACAACAATCTCAGCCTCTGGTAATAGAATATCCCCTGTTGCCTTTTCTGTAGCCGTAATCTTGGTTGCAAAGTCTGCATCAGTGAGATTAGCTGCAAAGTCTACGACTTCTGCGTTGCCCCCCACCTCTTTCAGTTCAACTGCATTTTTTCTGATACCTATAACCTTTTTAGTATTCTTCAAATCCACCAAAGCAAACGCTTTACCTGTGTAAATACTTTGCTTCACCACAAACCCTGAAGACGTATCAGGTAGAGCAACTACGTTGGATGCTAGACTGGCTCTAATTTTTGTGGCAACACTTGCTGCAACCGGAGTTCCTAGCGAAGAATTCGCCAATACCAATGAGTCTACACCTTCTGCTTCTATTGCTTGTGCAAGTACTGACGCATACGCCTTAATAACACCTTGATTTAACCTTTCATCAGTTACAGATAGTACTTTGGACGCTCCAAATTTACCAATACCTTCCAATTCCGATTTATCAATAGCGCCTAATGCAATTGCAGTTACCTGGTCTCCCATGGCATGGGCATATGCCACGGCTTCAAGAGAGGTTTTTTTTATTTTTCCTTCTGCGCTTTCTACAAAAACTAATATTGCCATAATTCTCTTAATTCAATGTTATAAAACCTTTGCCTCGTTTTTCAAGAGACTAACTAATTCAGCGATATTATCCTCACTGATCATCTTCACAGCTCCCTTAGGAGGAGGCAATTCATATTTCTGAAAATTAACCACTGCCTCTACAGCTTTTGGCTCAACCACATTCAAAGGTTTGGTTCTGGCAGACATAATTCCTCTCATATTTGGAATTTTCCACTCTGCAATAGGCTCCTGACAACCAGCCACCAAAGGCAAAGATGCCTCTAATGATTCCTTTCCTCCTTCAATTTCCCGTTGCATTTTTACCGTGGTCCCTTCAATATCCAATTTCATTACCGGAGATACCGATGGTAGTCCGAGTAATTCACCCACCATGCTATGAACCACGCCACTATTATAGTCGATAGATTCTCTTCCCATCAAAATCAGGTCATACCCTTTGGCGTGCTCTGCAATTTGTGTTGCCACAAAATTTGAATCAGTGGGTTCCGCGTTAACCCGGATGGCATCATCAGCCCCAATAGCCAAAGCTTTTCTAATGGTCGGCTCCGTTTCGGCCAGACCCACATTTAGCACCGTAACTGTGGCACTTAAGGATTCCTTCAATTCTATTGCCCTTGCCAAAGCATAGTCATCATAAGGACCTATAATATATTGTACACCCGTACTGTCAAATTTTGTGTTATTCTCTACAAAATTGATTTTAGAAGTAGTATCGGGTACGTGGCTAATGCAAACAAGAATCTTCATACTATACCAACAAAATGATTATCAAAACGTTAAGTAAATCCTACTAAATTGCGCTCAAGATAGTGCATAAAATGCGAAAATCGGAACCCTCGGCTTGAAAAACTAAATGAACACTGAACGAATAAAGTTATTAGAAAAGTTTATCGCTGAAGATCCTGACGAACCCTTTAGCAGGTACGCTTTGGCGCTGGAGTTGAGCAATGAGGATCCCAACAAAGCCACCGCTATCCTATTGGCGTTGGTGAAAGACAAGCCAAAGTACGTACCCACCTACTATCAAGCTGGCCTATTACTATTGGACCAAAATAGACTGGAAGAAGCAAAAATCATTTTAGAACAGGGCATTAAGACAGCAAGGCTTCAAAATGAACACAAAGCCGCAATAGAACTAAAACAATTATTCGAAGAACTAGATTAATTGCTACAATAAAGTGTAGAAGATTTGAAATAAGTGTGGAGTCTGTTACACATTTATTTAAAGTCAAACCCCTCCAATCTGTGAAAGTTCAAGCATAATTCATTTGGCAAGCTATTGGCATTGGTGGTATCGAACCAAACAACATTGAATTATGATTTCTAAAATATTGAATTACACCAAAATTTTATTGCTGAGTGTTGCAGCGTTTGCTGTTCAATCATGTGATGATAGTGATGACCCTTCTACTGGAATGGGAGAAGTAGAATTTGAGATTACGGATGCTCCTTCCGATGATGCTAATGTGAAAGGTGTTTTTGTAACAGTCTCAGACATCAAAGTTGATGGAGAATCCATTGGTCTAGCTCAAAAGCAAACCATAGATTTGACTGCCTATACCGAGGGACAAACTAAACTTTTAGGATCAACACAATTGGATGCTAAATCGTATAGCTCAATTACTCTTGTACTGGACAACGAAAGCGATGCTACTGGCAATTCTCCTGGTAATTATCTATTGACTACTGATGATACCAAATACGAGTTAACAGGAACAACCGCTGGAACCACCGAAATCGTACTCAACAAGTCATTGGATGTTGCTGCTAATACATCCAACACCATCGTTATGGACTTTGATTTGCGGAAAGCGATTCAGCGCTCATCTAATTCATCAGTAAAGTATCAGTTTGTCAGTTCAAACGAGCTAAAACTTGCTATACGTGCCATCATCAAAAGTAATGCTGGTGAAATCAAGGGTACTTATCAGGAGTCATTTTCTACCAATGCTGATAAGGTAATCGTATATGCTTACCATAAAGGAGAATTTAATCAGTCTACAGAGACAACACCCGATGGTAACGGTAGAATTTTTAAAAGTGCTGTAACAAGTACAGTTGTTAAAGGTGGACTAACTGACTCGTACGAATTACACTTTCTTGAAGAAGGAGAATACGAAATTGCGTTTGCCGCATACAACAAGAATGATGTAACTAATCAGTATGAACTCAACACCATGCTTGATGCAGAGGTCCGGATCAACGGAAGTATCGCTAACTTTATCACAGTAGGCGCCAACTCCAGCACTTCGATCTCAGTAGATATCACTGGTTTACTATAGATAGATTGATAATATAAAGTATGTCATTTATGAAAATGACATACTTTATTTTCACTTTAAGTAAACTATTTAGCCATTACTTGTGTTATTATAATGAGGGCGAATAAAAAGATCTCATCTGATCATTTTTTTTACAACACAATCTCATTTCGCTCTAGTCAGATTGTCCTGAAAATTTCAGGAACGAAAATTTAAATTTCAAACATCATGAATACGAAAACAAAAGTTATTGGAGGATTTATTATTGGTGCTGCTTTAGGTGCAGCGAGTGGATTAATGCTGGCTCCTAGTAGTGGACGAAAAACCAGGAAAAAATTAAAAGCAGATTCAAGGCGACTTGCTAATGAGCTTATCGAAAAAGCGAACGAATCTTTAGACTCAGCGAAGAAAACTTACAATAAAAAAATAGAAGAGTATACCAAGAATGGAAAGTCTTCAATTGATCATCTTACTGAGTCCATTAAGGTTTAATTTTTAAAGGAATAATTTTTTAAAACTTTAAAGACATTAAAAATTTTATGGAAAACAAGGAAAAAAATACAGAAGAATCAGATTTAAAATTAGGAGCCAATTGGAACAACTTAAGTGGAAAGATTAAAAAGGAGTTTCCTAATGTTTCAAGTAGCGACTTACAGTTTATGTCTCGCGGTGAGAATGAATTAATCGGACGCCTGCAAATCAAGTCAGGTAAGACGAAATCTCAAATCAGAGATTGGGTGAGAAGCACCGCAAAGATCATTTAATATTTAAACTAAAAACGACTCAGAATATAGAAGCCACGTTGAAGCGTGGCTTTCGCTTTTTATAGCTGCTTATTAAATTTGAAATACAATCTTGCCTACTTTATTTGGCTTGGTAATATCAGCAAAGGAAGTTGCTATTTTTGAGAATGGCCTAATGGAATCTACAACAGGCCGAATCTTGTGCTTGCTCACAAACGAAAGCATTTCATTAAACTCAGAATCATTGCCCATTGTTGAGCCTTGCAAGGTTAACTGATTCCAAAACATGCGATAAAGATCAACTTTTGATGGTAATCCATTGGTAGCTCCATAAAACACAATTCTTCCGTTGGGTCTTAGAATCTTGATATAACTATTCAATTGGTCTCCTCCAGCACTATCAATAATCAAATCAAACCCGCCACGTGTTTTCCAGAGGTCTTCATAGTTGTTTTGCTTCTTATAGTTATAAGCCCCCTTTGCCCCCATTTTTAAAGCTTTTTCAATTTTTTCATCACTACCCGAAGTGATGTACACATTGGCCTCCGCAGCCTGTGCAAATAGAAAAGCAAACTGTGCTACGCCTCCTCCAAATCCAGAAATCAAAACATTATTACCTGCCCGTAAACCACCCCTTCTAAAAAGTGCTCTGTAGGCCGTAAGCCCACCGAGAGGAAGTGTGGCTGCCTGAAGGAAATCCAAATGGAATGGCTTATGCTGAAGTCGGTCTATACTCACTAACATATACTCCGTAAACGTACCATTGACCGGCATGCCCAGTATGGTATAATTTTGAGACTGAACCTCAGGATCGTTGCCCCAATCAATATTGGGATTAATTACTACCTCTTGCCCAACCCACGCCTTGTGAACATCATCAAAAACCTTCTCTACTACACCCGCCCCGTCCGATCCCAGGGTTACTCCGTATTGAATACGCGGGTATTTTCCTTCCCTTATCCAATCGTCCCTTCTATTGAGTGCTGCGGCTTTCATTTTTACCAACGCCTTACCTGTGGTGACTTCCGGGATTGGAATATCCTTCAATTCAATTTGTCCTGGACCTGTAAGTAAAAGCGCTTTCATACGTCTTAATATACAAAGCCCTTTGGAAATTAAAAAATATTCAGATTTATCCTCCCCAATATATTTAAACGAAAAAAAGCACTGCATCTCAGAATAATCATTTGCCTTGTTCACTGGAAATACCAGCTAGCGGCCGCAATTATTGATTACCCTTTCATGCAGTGCCTATACCTGAGACTTAAAAATATCTTCTCTTATAGTATTGAAAGGTTAAAGGTTTGAGATCGATGACCAGCATCAATTCATGGCTACCAAAATTATTAGCAGCCAATGCGGTCACTGGATATTCAAATGCATATCCAATCCTGACCGTTTCGGTAATATCCAGTTGAGTATTTACTCCCGCAGTGGAAAGATTTCGGGTGAAGGCGCCAAGCCAAAGTGCCTCACCCAGAATGGCTGTGGCTGAAAAGTCAGCGGAAAACGGTTGATTGTCAACTATTCGCGCAAGTGTGCTGAGTCGTAATTTTACAAAAGGGCTAAGCATCAATACCGCACCTCCACTGAGGTAATAATGGGTCTTATATCTGGTGCTTACCACAGTACCATTGGTAGTTTGCACATTGAGCATTCGCGGTATGGAGAATCCAAAAAACAGTTCATCTGTGGATAGAATAAGCCCAGTGCCCACATTTGATTTTGTGAAGTTCTCCTGCTGGTTGGTAATCAGAGGATCATTATCAAACTCAAGTGTCAGCTTGGAATAGTTCTGCTTAAAGTTGATGAGTCCAAGTTGGAAACCCGCGCTCACCTTCCATCTCTCGCTGAGCTGAAGATGGTAAGCATAACTCCCATAGAATTCTGTATTTTGATTAATCCCAAAACTATCGTGCGCCAGCCATCCCCCTACTCCATGCCGGTTTTTATGAAATGAGGTATTGGCAGAAATGGCATTGGTGACTGGAGCACCTTCTATCCCTAGCCATTGCACCCTCGTGTGCATCGATAATGATAAGATGTTATTGTGCCCTGCATAGGCAGGATTAACCATTAGCTGATTAAACTGGTAAAGGTTATAAAGTGGATCTTGCTGCGCTGAAAGCCAGAAGGGAACTAGAAAAAATATTGCTAGTAGTTTTTTCATTTAGTTTCGCATTTCAAAAAAGCCAGTGTGTCGCTTGCCATTACCATCTTCAATTACATAGAAGTAAGTGCCATCTGACAATTTGTTATTGGTCTTATCCGACTTTCCATCAAAAATATTCTGAACGTTGTCATATCCGCTCATTTCAAAAAGCTGATCCCCCCATCGATTAAATACCGAGACTTTATTGTTAGGATAAAATTCAATGTTTTCCACTTTTAGAAAATCATGAAGACCATCACCATTGGGAGTGATGAAATTATACACTCTAAGCGCTGGCAACTCTTCATTAATTGAGCTGATTCCAAGTGTAATCAAACCATTAGAGGCAACAAATGCATCACTCACCAACAGACCATCTTGTGTAAATAATGCTGATACTGTTCTGTAGGGAAACCCGTCAGGACTAAAAGCTACACTTGGGCTACTGAAGGATGACTGTTCATCAACTGAAAGTCCAATAGTCACTGATCTTGATTGACCATTCTCAAAACTTAACCTCCATGCATATCGATCAGAGATTTCAGTGAGGGAATTATCAAAAGTCAATACTGGATTTGGGTTTACAACTGAAACTCCCAAGAGATCTTCTGACGTTGAGCTGATGGTGATTGGATGATAGCCACTTCCATCCCCTACTGGAAATAACTTATCTCCAGCTCCTGAGTTAAAGTATTCTCCCTGAACATGGGATTGATCCGAACCACCTGAGACTACAAGGGTGTTGGAAGCATATATTTTGGATTCATTTTGTGAAACAAGATGGCCACTCACCAAATTCAATTCCTGTAGAATCTCCAGGTCGGCAAGAAAGAATTTCTTGCCGCCACCGGTGATCGAGAGTTTACTGAAAGACTGTGCATTGTGGTTTATAATTTGATCTCCTGTACTGCTGAGGGTAAAGCCCCCTGAAGCCGCCTCATACATTCCATTATTTTGCCATGTACCAGAGATTTGAAAATCCCCATTATTAATTAAAGTACCTTCATTCTGTGCATTACCCTTTACGGCAAAAACAGTATTAGCAGCAACGCTCAATATAGAACCCTTAATATAAAGGCCTTGTCCATTACACACGGAGGTCACCAAATATAGAATAGCAATTACTCTCATCAATTAATAGCTATGATGTTGGTTGAGCGACTTATTTCCACCCATGCCTGAAGTGTTCCATCGTAAATAAAATGTATACTCGAGCCAGCATTGAGGCTGTAGGTGTTACCTCCACTCATATAAAGGCTATTAGGAGTCACAGCGATTCCTGCTCCTCCAAATCCACTTCGGTAAAAAATAATATTAGTCGCAAACCCGGAGCCTCCGTTGCCAGAATGAATAATTATCAATTCTTGCCCGTCCTGACCAGCGCCAATATATTCGATTCCTCTGTTGTTTACATTGGACGTAACTCTTAGTATTCTCCTCGTGGGCGTTGGCAACGACTCGTTAGTGCCCGTAATGTGATCAGCAATTACTGCTGACACCAGATTTCCATTTAAGCGTGTTTCTCCATTTAATTCTGCATCCCCATTGACATCCAATTTTGCACTGGGTGATGTAGTTCCGATCCCAACATCTCCACTGAAATAGTTGCGATCCTCACCTACAGCATAAAATCCATACTTGGTTCCTGAAGCCAATGTATTCATTGAACTGACTACACCATAATTATTACCTGATGTTGCATTGTTATCAATGTACAACCCCCCTGTAAATGTGGTTTCAATTTCTAATTGATAACTGGTCAAAGGTGAACTTGTACCTACACCAACATTACCTGCGCCTAGAATGGTTAATCGGTCATTTGCGCCTAAAGCATTGTTCGTGCTCACTTTAAACTTGTGAGCATCACTCGCATCCACTCCCATTGCAAAAGAGCTTCCACCCTGTGTTTCAAAAGTCATTGATGCATCACTGGTTCCATTGGCTTCCAAAATATTTAGTGAAGGCAATGTACTTCCAGCTTCATTTTTCAAAACTGTAAGCATCGATCCCGGTGTTTTTGTTCCGATGCCTACCCTACCCTGGTTGGTCAATGTCATAGCGGCATCATTGGTGGATACGTTAGTTGCAGTAGAATTATCTTTAATGGAAAACATTAGATCATCTCCATTGTAAAAAATTCCAGAGTTAAACCTTTGATTGGCAGTGACGCCATTTTTCTTAAACCGTATCCCAGATAATGTACCGGCAATACCCGAAATGTTTTGAATGTCTAGCATAATACCATCGCTAACCGATGGTGTTGTATTGGTTCCACTCACAGATAGCTGATTAAACGGGGAACTTGTCCCGATACCAACACGCCCTGCGGCATAAGAAATATCCGGTGACCCTGTCCATGGTGATGTAGGTAGACCTGTTAAAAGCGAGCCGTTAACAGCTGGCAGTTGGCCGCTGGCATTAAGTTGTACAATTTGATTGGCTCCGGTTCCGACATTTACTGCAAGCGGAGTGCCATTGCCATTGCCAGTAAGGGTAGTGTTGTGAGTAACCGTAGTAATCCCTACATCATCTCCATCAGCAAGTCCCGCAGGGATATATTGGAGAGGGCTGTAAAATCGCCATTAAAATCATCACTTGCATCTGTATCATACCCACTTAAATCTATTGTTGTGTTCCCAGGGTCGTTAGTCAAAGCAATAATACCTCCTGCAAAGGTGAGGTCTTGAATCTCGTTGGTAATGCTTGCATCAGCGTCATTCACATTTAAGCTCAATGTTGCACCACTTGAAATCGAAATATTACCCGCAGCACCAGAGGTACTTATATTTTGAATTTCATTGGTAATACTTCCATCCACCTCAGCGGTCAAGTATCCATTATTAGCAACAAATGCGTCCACAGCGGTTTCATCAAGTTGCGTGTTTGTGTCAATACTGGATATATCTATTGTATTTCCTCCTGCGATGCTCAAATCAGTTCCAGAAAGACTTAACGTTTGATCATCTGTATCAATACCTCCCAGGTTCACATTATTTCCACCAGTGATTGACAAAATGTTACCGGCAATGCCTAGAGTTTGATTGTCTGTATTTACAGAAGACAGGCTGACACTGTTGCCATCTGCAATACTCAGTGTCGATCCCACAAGGTTAAGTGTTTGATCATCTGTGTCTGTATCCACTGATGAAATATCTACGGTATTTCCTCCAGTTATAGAAAGGTTAGATCCTGATAAGCTAATTGTTTGATTATCCGTATTGGTTCCTGAAAAGGGCGATAAGTCGATCGTTGTAGCAGACCCATTATTGGTAATGGTAAGGATGTTTCCGGAGAGGTTGAGATCTTGAATTTCATTAGTAGGATTGGCGTCAGCATCATTTACATTAAGATTCAATGTAGCACCACTTGAAATGGATATGTTTCCAGCCGCTCCGGTAGAACTAATATTTTGGATCTCATTCGTTATACTGCCATCTACCTCAGCACTGATAAACCCATTATTGGACACGAAAGCGTCTACCTCTGCTTCACTGAGTTGAGTATTCGTATCAATTGAGGAAATATCAACACTATTACCACCAGCAATAGAGAGATTAGTTCCGGACAAGCTTAAAGTCTGATCGTCTGTGTCAATACCACTAAGATTAACAGTATTTCCTCCGGAAATTGAAAGGCTACTTCCTGTGACATTGAGTGTTTGATTATCGGTATTGGGATCAAAACCATCCTGAAGTGAAGACAAGTCAAGCGTATTACCATTGGAGATACTTAAAGAATTACCTGTAAGCGCTAAAGTTTGTTCGTCTGTATTCGTGCCAAGAAAAGGCGCAAGGCTTATCGTTGTTGCATTGGGGTTATTTGTGATTTGAGGCTGGTGCCAGTCAATTCCAAATCTGGCAATACTTCAGGAGCGTCTACTCTGGTCCATGAAGTTCCACCCAAAAGAACAAGCTGTTTACATCAATATCAAATACGAATAGCCCTTTATCAATGGCACTCAATTTACTCACAAAGGTAGTGGCAGTCCGTTGCGATGTAGTCACTCTTGGTACTAGTAGTCCTTGATTGTGATCCGGTGACACCAATTCAAGTACGGCATTAGGATTAGGATCTGACACACCTATACCCACTGTGTTTTGTGCATAAGAAAACTGAACAATAAAGAGCAAGAGGGTCACACCGATGACCCTTGCCAATGAAAGCATATCTGATTTCATGGTTATGATGTTTTGAACAAGGCCCTACAAAGTAGATTCATTATTCACAATGAAAACATCAGGAATAATCGCGTTTGGTATCCGGAATTTTACGGAGTGAAGAGACGTTAAAGCACGATACCTTCTTTAATGGCGTACTTTACCAATTCAGCAGTAGAGTTAACATTTAATTTCTCCTGAATGTTCTTCTTGTGGGTTTCCACTGTTCGGGCACTGATATTGAGGTCTGAAGCAATCTCTTTATAGGATTGCCCCTTCGCAAACCCTTTTAATACATCAATTTCTCGAGCAGTAAGTTGCGGCTTATTACTTTCCGTCATTGCAGCTGTAAGTAATGCAGTAAACTGGCCGCCATAATAAGTTTTGCCATCAGCAATTGACTCCAATGCTTCAAGGTAAGTTTCCTTTCCAGACTCTTTAGATATCATTCCCTCCACTCCTGTACGGAAACAATGTCTGACCAATACCTCATCCGTTTCCGCGGTGTGTATTAGAATCTTGATTGTTGGCCATTGCTTCTTAAGTCTTTCTGCGACAAGCGCACCATTTTCACCTGGCATTTTCAAATCCAACACAACAATATCTGCCTTTTTGCTTTCGAAAATTTCAAAAAAGGCATCACTGTTGCCAGCCTCTGCTATTACTTTGAATCTTGGAAATTCAAGCAGCATCACTTTTATGCCATCTCTTACAATCCTGTGATCATCTACAAGTATGATGGATTGTGGACTATTCATTGTTATTGTTTAAAATCAGGTAAGCTAAAGTAAAAATTACTACCCTCACCCAGCTTACTCTCCACGTAAATATTTCCTCCATTCCGCTCCACCAAATCTTTGCATAAAATCAATCCAATCCCTGTTCCCTTTTCAATGGAAGCACCTACCGAATGAACATCGGCTGAAGCATCAAATAACTTTTGCTGATCCTCTGTGCTAATTCCTACACCATGATCCTTGACACCCAAAGTGATTATCCCATCCTTTTTCCCGGCAAACAGTGTAATGGTCGTTTCCCGGTCGGAAAATTTTATGGCATTGGACAATAAATTACGAAGCACAATAATGACCATATTCTTATCAGCGTAAGCTGTAAGTTCTAAAGGAACAAAGTAATCTAACACGATTTTTCTTTCAGATATTGTAGGACTTAGCTGAACGGCTACTTCTTCCATTACCAATTTACAATTGATTGGTTCAGGTTGATACACTATAGCCCCTGTTTGGCTCAGCGCCCACTCCAAAAGATTATTAAGCAACCTGGAAAGATCCATGGATGACTGGTTCAGGTTCCTTAAGTACTCTTCGATCTCAGCAGGTGAAATATTTTTTACATTGTCCGCCAGGCTCCTTGTTAAATTGTTAAATGCAGAAAGGGGACTCTTTAGGTCATGAGAAATCACCGTGAACAACCTGTCCTTAAATCCATTAAGTTTTTTTAGTTCTTCATTTTTTTGATTCAGCTCTTCTGTTGCCTTCTTTTTATTTCTAAAACGGCTATAAAATAATATAGCAATAATACCCAGTGACCCTGCCAACATGATAAGATTATTGCGCCATTGTTTTTCTTGCTGTACTTGCAAATCCTTAATCAAAGTGTCCTGCTGAAGTTGCAATATGGTTTGCTCTTTCTTCTCAGTTTCATACTTGGCCTCCATTTCTGATCGAATGTTTTCCTTTTCCAAATTGAAAAGTGAATCTTTTATAGAAATAGACTTGAGGTTATAGAAGTAAGCACTGTCATATCGATTCAAACCAGCGTGAATTTTTGAAAGCAACTCCAATGAATAAAGCTCATCTAGTTTGTAATTGTAAGCTTTGCTGATTTCTAGTGCCTTGTAGGTAGCCAATAATGCTTTTTCAAATTCTTTTTGGTCGAGGTAGGTCTCACCTAAGTTAAGATAGGCCTGCTCTTCAGCAGCAGTGTACTGAAGTTCTTGATAAATGGGTAGCGCCTGATTGAATGCTGCAATGGCCTCGTCATATCTGCCCAATGAATTGTATGCTGTTCCCAGGTTCATTACAGTATTGGCATAGCCCTCCTTCATCCCCTTTAACCTGAAAATTTCCCGCGCTCTCAGATATTGTTCTATTTCTTCCTGGTAACCTTCTAAGTACCCCACTACAAGACCTACATTATTTATAGCATGGCCAAGGCGTAGAGAATCACCGTATTGGAATATAAGGCGCTCAGCTAAATCGAAATGTTCTCTCGCCCTTTGATAATCCTCTTGAATAAATAAATCAATTCCTAAATTAGTATGGGCATCAAAAATGGCAAGTGTATCCATGATGCGCTCCCCTATCTCCAATCCCTTCAGCGCAAGTTCCATCGATTTATCATAGATGGCTTTGTGACTGTACGCTGTAGCCGTTTTAATATAAACTTGTGCCAACAACGAATCGTTTTCGTGAGGCACTTGCGCAGCTTGTAAACAATATGGAAGCGCAGCATCCGGATTATACTCTAACAAGTCATTACAAACGTTAAATAGATTCAGTGCATGCGTTTCGGATAAAGTATCGGACGTAGTAAGAAGGCGTTTAAGACTATCTACCCTTTGGGTTTGGGCATTGCTATAGCCACTGGCAACAAGCAGGAGAAAGAGAATACATACAGGAAATATCCGAGACACCAACTATAAGCGTGTTTTGCTGAATGATCAAATATACAAAACACACCAGCATTAGAGCTGACTAAATAATTAACTTAAAATGGAGTTTCATCGTCCGGCAAAGGTGGCTCTTCCGGTTGGTCAAATGAATTCAGACGGCTCTCTTTGGTAATCATTCCCGAAAAAGGATTTTCGTTAGCTGGTCCGTCAAAGTCCGCAAACTTGGTGTATTTACCGATAAACTTGAGCTTCACATTTTCCAATGATCCGTTTCTGTTTTTGGCAATGATTACTTCCGCCATTCCTTGCGTGGGCATACCATCTTCATCAACAGTAATTTTATAGTATTCAGGTCGATAGAGGAACATAACGATATCGGCATCCTGCTCAATGGATCCCGATTCACGTAAGTCAGAAAGCTGTGGACGTTTGTCACCTCCTCTGGTTTCCACACCACGACTCAACTGAGATAGCGCAATTACAGGAACATTCAATTCCTTGGCCACGCCTTTTAATGCCCGTGAAATCGATGCAATCTCCTGCTCACGATTTCCTCCTATTTCACCTTTCATCAGCTGCAGATAATCCACTACAATCAACTGGATATTGTGCTCTGCTTTCAAGCGCCTGCACTTTGCCCTGAGCTCAAGAATAGATAATGCAGGAGTATCATCAATAAATATTGGAGCTGTAGACAGTCGGTTGGTTTTGTGCACCAACTGTTGCCATTCAAATTCCTGAATATTTCCTTTTCGAATTTTTTCTGATTCTAATTCTGCTTCTGCAGAGATTAACCTGTTCACCAACTGAATGGAGGCCATTTCCAAACTGAAAATAGCTACAGGGAAATTGAAATCAACTGCAGCATTTCTAAGTGCTGAAACCACAAATGCCGTCTTACCCATGCCAGGTCGAGCCGCTATAATCACCAAATCTGATTTTTGCCAACCTGAGGTAATCCGATCCAGTCGTGAAAAACCGGTTGGCACTCCAGTCAATCCATCCTTATGATTCCTTTTCTCCTGAATCTCTTTTGTAGCCTGAAACATCAAAGACTTCATGCTATCGTAGTTCTTTCTCAGGTTGGAATCGGCAATCTTATAGATCGATTGTTCCGTTTTATCCAACAATTCAAAGACATCATTGGTATCCTCATAGGCATCGTGATGCACCTGTGAGGCAATTTCAATCAAATTGCGCTTGATGGCCATCTCAATAATAATTCTTGAGTGGTATTCAATATTGGCTGCTGAACTCACTTTAGCGGTTAACTCAGCAATCGCATAAGCTCCACCCACCAATTCTAATTTTCCGTTCTTACGAAGCTGCGCAACTACAGTGCGCATATCCACAGGGTCAGAAGCTTTAAATAGGTCTATGATAGCACTATAGATCAAATTATGAGCATCGGAATAAAAATGCTCAGGTCGAAGAAACTCAACCACGGTAGTCAGTGCATTCTTCTCCAACATTAACGCACCCAACACAGCTTCCTCTAGATCAAGCGCTTGAGGCGGAAGTTTGCCAAGGCTTTCGGTGAGATCTCTCACCAATGCCTTACCCGACTTACTTCCTGCTCCGCTGTAGGCGGAACTTGGCCTCAATGACGTTGATCTTTGCTCCATACTGTGGTTGTTGGGCTAGTAATTTCTTAATGGGCAACAAACCTAATCAATGTCTCAGTGGTCATTCTCTTATTCTGCACATTTCAATAAACAAGTTTCCCACATTAAAACATGTGTAATTGTGAATAAATTGCATCCGGAAAGTTTTTATTCCTCGATGATATCATTACACCATAAGATACAAAAGAACTTCAAGGATATGTCAATCCATTTCCATAATATCCATTGTACTGATTCTCATTGTTTTTCAATCTCTTTTTTTAACTTGGCCTTTAACTATTAACTTAGGACTTGATGTCTCATCCACAAAAATTTCATTTCATAGCTATTGGAGGAAGTGTAATGCACAACCTGGCCATTGCACTCAGTCACCAAGGGCACCAGATATCAGGATCTGATGATGATATTCAGGACCCGTCAAAGAGCAAACTCAGCAAGCACAATTTGCTACCACCCGCATTGGGATGGTTTCCAGATAAAATCGACAATTCCATCAATGCGGTTATACTTGGCATGCATGCCAAAAAGGACAACCCAGAACTACTAAAGGCGCAGTCACTTGGATTGCCCATACTCTCCTTTCCGGAGTTTATTTACAATCAATCGGTTAACAAGCAGCGGATTGTCATTTGCGGTAGTCACGGAAAGACCACAATCACTGCTTTACTCATTCATGTGCTATCGTTTTTCAATCGAAAGTTTGACTATGTCATTGGCGCACAGCAGGAAGGGATGGAAAATACCGTTAAGTTGACGGACGCTCCAATTATATTGATCGAAGGAGACGAATACCTCAGTTCACCCCTTGATCCATCGGCCAAGTTTATTAAATACCATCATCACATGGCCATTATCAGTGGAGTCGCATGGGATCATTCCAACGTTTTTGCCACAAGTGCTGAATATGAACAACAATTCGAGCTTTTAGCAGATGCCTCGCCCAAGTGTGGGACACTTATTTATAATAGTGATGATAAGGTGGTAGAGAAAATCGCCAAGAAAGAAAGGGCGGATGTTCAGGTTATAGGGTACAATACACACGACCACGTTATTGAAAATGGAGTTGTGTATTTGGTAGGTTCAGGTAAAGAACGCACTCCTATTCAGTTGTTCGGAAAGCACAACCTTCAAAACCTATCGGCTGCGAAAGAGCTGCTGAAGAAAATTGGAATATCCAACGACCAGTTTTATGAGGCACTTCCCAGTTTCAAAGGCGCGGACGGGAGGCTACAGAAAATTTACTCCAATGACTCCTCTACTGTTTACAAAGATTTCGCACATGCCCCTTCAAAAGTAAAGGCCTCAACAGAAGCCATAAAAAGTATATTTCCAAAACGCCAATTGATAGGCTGTTTAGAATTGCACACCTACAGCAGTCTGAATAAAGCTTTCTTACCAGAATACAAGGATAGTATGAAAGCCTGCGATGCGGCTCTTATATATTTCAATCCTGAAAAAGTAAAGCAAAAAGGCTTGGACGAATTGGATACATCACAAATTAAAGCAGCATTTAATCACAGTAATCTTACTGTCTTTACAGATGTGCAAGCGATGACTGATCACCTGACATCATTACCCACTAAGGATACCAACTTAGCGATGATGAGTTCTGGTAATTTTAATGGGCTTGATATCAATCAATTGGCTAAAACTCTATTTAATTAAACCTTCTATCCTTCTCCATGAAGTTAAACCTTAAAGTACCTATCTGCTTTTTCGATTTAGAAAGCACGGGCACAAATATTACTCACGACCGTATCATTGAAATTGCAGTAATAAAAATGATGCCTAATGGAGAGGTGCTTAGAAAAACAAACCGTATCAACCCCGGTATACCGATACCCGCTGAATCATCGGTATTTCATGGTATCTATGACAAAGATGTAGCCGACAAACCTTCCTTTAAAGAAGTGGCAAAAGAGTACGCTCGTTTTTTTGAAGGAGCGGACCTCTCCGGTTTTAATATTATAAAATTCGATGTGCCCATGCTGGTGGAAGAATTCCTTCGTGCAGGAATAGAATTTGATTACGATCGAAAAAAAATCGTGGATGCACAAAAGATCTATCACATGATGGAAAAAAGAAACTTGAGTGCCGCCTACAGTTTTTATTGTAACAAAGACCTTGTCAATTCTCACTCAGCTGAAGCAGACACCGAAGCAACCATGGATGTTTTGATTGCTCAAATTGCTAAATATGAAAATCAATCTGTGGTAGATACGCTTGGCAATGAGGTGGGCACGATCAAAAATGATATGGAGTCATTACATAAACTATCTACTTCCAATATGGTTGACCTGGCCGGAAGAATGGTGAGAAATGAAAAGGGAGAAGTGGTAATCAATTTTGGCAAGCACAAAAACAAACCCGTCAGCCAAGTATTAAAGGATGAACCCTCCTACTACGACTGGGTGATGAAAGGCGACTTCCCTCTGGATACCAAACGTAAACTCACTGAAATTAAGCTCAGCAATTTCAATAAATAGTAGGGCGATCACGAATCTATAAAGCATTTAAAATCAGGTGGTTACTAATTAATTCTTAACAATCTAGTATTTCTATAGACTTTATCGTTTATTTGCCCTGCATTTGCAAACAATTGATGACTATTCAGGGAATAGAAGGCGAATTATCGGTATTACCACCCATTGAGGGCCTTGCATGGCTAGACAACAAATTTGGTAACACCGTAAAGTTATCCACCGCGCTTGGTCCGGAAGCCCAACTCCTCGCCCACTGGATCAGCAGCCAGCAGCTTGATACTGAAATATTTACCATAGATACGGGAAGACTTTTTCAAGAGACTTACGATTTAATTGATGAAACAAACGCAAGACTCCAATCAAATATCAAAGTGTATCTCCCTGATGCTTTGTCAGTAGAATCGCTAGTGGCAGCAAAAGGAGCCAATTCATTTTATAATTCGGTAGACGATCGATTAGAGTGTTGTCGCATTAGAAAGGTAAGTCCTCTGAAGCGAGCACTAAAAGATGCAACTGTTTGGGTCACTGGTCTTCGTGCGGAACAATCACACGCCAGACAATACTGCAAGCTTATCGAATGGAATAAAACCCATGAAGTAATCAAGTACAATCCATTGATCCACTGGACCCAGAATGAAGTGATGGAACAAATCAATACCCACAACATCCCCATCAATAAACTACTTATTAAAGGTTTTAAGAGCATAGGTTGCCAGCCCTGCACCAGAGCAGTATCAGAAGAGGAAGAAGATCGTGCTGGTCGTTGGTGGTGGGAAGATTCGCACAAGGAATGTGGACTTCACCTCAACCCAGCTTAGTTATCCAGTTTACTTTTTGTAGTACTGCATCGCCTCAGGTATCCAACCCTCCAGGTCTTTAATTCGGGTGTCGTGAGAAGGGTGTGTAGAGAGAAACTCAGGAGGTGACTGACCTCCACTCATTGTAGCCATTCGCTCCCAAAACTTAGGAGCAGCACTTGGATCGTAGCCCGCCATGGACATAAAGATCAAACCAATGTGATCAGCTTCTGATTCATGACTGCGGGAAAATTTTAACATACCCACATTGGTACCAACCCCTACTGCCTGCATAAAAATGCTTTGCGTGGCTGTTGGATTCTGCCCCATAGCCGCACTCAAAGTGCCCAAACCAAACTGTGCAAGTAATCCCTGGCTCATCCTTTCTCTACCATGGTTAGCGATCGCGTGAGCTACCTCATGCCCCATTACCACCGCCACTCCCAACTCATCCTGGCAAATAGGCATAATGGCTGTATAAAATGCCACTTTACCACCCGGCATACACCACGCGTTGACGGTCTCATCATCCTGAATCAGGTTGAATTCCCAATTAAACCCGGCCAACTCAGCAGAAGCCCCTTTGCTCGCCATGTATTGCTCCACCGCAGTTTTAATGTTATTACCAACCCGCTTTACCATAGCTACTTGCTCTTGGTTTGAGGAGAGTTTACTTTCTCTTAGAACTTGCTGGTATTGATCAGAAGACATTTGATTAATCTCTGCACTAGAAATTAAACTCATCTGACGCCTCCCTGTTACCGGAACTGTAGCACAGGCATACAAAAAAAGGAAGCTGGTTATAAGGAATATTGATCTGATCATAATGGTGGTTGAATGTGAGCAAAGTTACTGCCACAAATCAAAAAAGTGATAAAAAAGCCTAATAAAAAACGTTTTCGCCTATTTATTGTTTATAGCTTTGTAGAAGACCATACCCAAGAATGAGAATTTTTGCCATAGGACGTAATTATGCCGACCATATTTCTGAACTGAACAATGAGCGACCTGATGAGCCGGTCATTTTTACCAAGCCAGATACAGCGCTAATTAGAAAAAATGAACCTTTCTATTATCCTACCATTTCTAAAGACATTCATTACGAAGTAGAACTAGTTTTAAGAATTTCAAAAGAGGGAAAGGCAATAGAAGAGAAATTTGCACACAAGTATTACGACAGCATTGGAATAGGCGTAGATTTTACGGCAAGGGATTTGCAACAAAAAGCAAAAGAGAAAGGATTGCCATGGGACATTGCAAAAGGTTTTAATGGATCGGCACCAGTGTCCGATACGTTTTACCCTGTGAGTCACTTTAAAGAACTCAACAATATTAATTTTAAACTGGAAGTAGATGGAGTAGTGAAGCAACAAGGAAACTCGAGTCTCATGCTTTTTAACTTCAACTACATCATATCGTATTTATCTAAATTTTTTACACTAAAAACCGGAGACTTGATTTTTACCGGTACACCAAAAGGCGTTGGGCCTGTAGCGTTGGGGAATCGATTATCCGCCTATATTGAGAATGAAAAGTTGTTGGAATTTGAGGTTAAGTAAATTCATTGCGTTTGTTTTCCTGTTCATTATAAAATCTTCCTTTGCGCAGTTTAGCGCTCCAGAAGATAACTTGGATAGAATAAGTACAAATGCGAATACCTATCTCTTCCCTGTAGAGCCAGGCTCACCCAACCTATTGGCTGGTACGATGGGAGAACTTCGCAGCAATCATTTCCATTCTGGTATTGATGTGCGTACTAATGGACGCATTGGATTACCTATCCTTTCCGCACAACAGGGGTATGTTTCAAGGGTCAGTATTAGCACAGGTGGTTATGGAAATGCGCTTTACATCACCCATCCAAATGGTCACACTACTGTATATGGCCACCTCGATCGTTTTGAAAAAAAAATTGCTGATTACGTAAGGAAAGAACAGTACCGCAAAAAGTCTTTTGACGTCAATCTCTTTTTTGGCCCCACTACATTTAGTATTAAAAGAGGTGATACTGTTGCCTACTCCGGTAATTCAGGCGGTTCTAGTGGCCCACACCTTCACTTCGACATCAGAGACAAAAATAATGAAGCCCTCAATCCACTCATCTTCAACTTCAATGAGGTAGTAGACAACATTCCTCCTGTTGTTCAAAAGATTGCCTTCAGGACAATGGACATTAACTCAAGAATAAATGATAAGTTCGGAAGATTTGAATTCTATGTAGTAAAAGAGGGTGACAATTATAAACTTCCATTCCCAATTCTAGCTTCTGGTACTATTGGCATCGAACTATTAGGGCACGACAAATTGGATAATTCAAGATCCCAGTGTGGCATCAACTATATAGAAATGTTTGCCGGAGATCAGAGCGTATTCAAGCAAGTCATTGACAAAGTAAATTTTGGAGTAACCAGAAACATCCTTACGCTTATGGATTACACCACTTTGAAAAATAGTGGTGACCGCTATAACAAGCTATACATCGATGATGGAAATGAATTAGACTATTACTCAGGAACCCCCAACAAGGGTATGGTAATAGTAAAAGCAGACGATGTACCTATAAAAATTCTCATGAAGGATAGTTATGGTAACCAAAGTGAAGTGAATCTCTCACTAAAACCAAGTACGCCACCTACAGAGGTAAATACGATGACATCCTCTTCACGAAATTTTTCTCATCAATACATTGAAAATATTCTGGAGATTACCAGCTCAAAAGCATTGGGTGACAGTGCAATCCTCTATTTCAGCAAAGGCTCAGAAAATGTACCTCCTTCTTATTCTGGAAAAAGTCAGCACGTCTTTCTTTTTGACTTGAGGAAAAAACTTCCAGATTCCATTAAAGTGGGTTCTGAAACCTTGCGTACTGATTTTAAAGACATGATACCTGCGGGTGTTCCGTATAAATATTACAGTGATTTGGTAGATATTAACTTTTCCAGAACTTCATTATATGATACGGTTTTTTTAAGGATAAAACATTCCAACAAAGACAAGGAAGTATTTTCCATTGGTGACTCTATTTATCCCATCAACAGAAACCTTAGCATAACTTTAAAGCCTAAAGGAAACTATACCGAAAAGTTTTCAGTATACCGTTCTACAGGCAGATACTTTCAATACATGGGTGGCAGCTGGGCCAATGGAAAAATCACATTTTCCTCAAGAGATTTTGGCGATTTTGTTTTACTGGAAGACACCAATGCTCCCACCATAAGAAAGATGGCAGTTAATGGGGCAGCTGCCCGATTCAAAATCCAGGATGACTTATCCGGGATTGCTTATTATGAGGCCAGTATCAATGGAGAGTGGTTGCTCATGAACTATGATTACAAAACTAATATGATCTGGGCTGAGCGACAGGATAGCAAAGTCCCACTCAAAGGAGACTTATCTGTGAAAGTGGTAGACAATGCAGGTAACGAAAATATCTATAAAGAAAAAATACCTTAACACATGGCATTAAAAGTTGGTCAAAAGGCTCCTGCCTTCAATGTGAATGATCAGGATGGTAACAAAGTCTCTCTCTCAGATTTTAAAGGTAAAAAAGTAGTGCTCTACTTTTACCCGAAAGATCAAACTCCGGGTTGTACAACTGAGGCCTGCAATTTGAGAGACAACTATAAGTTACTACAGAAAAAAGGATATGAGGTATTGGGTGTAAGTACAGACACAGAGAAGTCACATCAAAAATTTATCGAGAAGCAAAACCTCCCCTTTCGATTGCTTGCAGATGTTGACAAGGTAGTGCATACCAAATACGGCACTTGGATTGAGAAATCTATGTATGGCAGGAAGTATATGGGCACCGCCAGAGTCACGTTCATAATTGACGAAAATGGTATCATCGAGGAGATAATAGGAAAAGTGGACACTAAAAACCATACGGAGCAAATACTCAATCCAAGAAACCAAATGTCTGCTCCTAAAAGCAAAGCCAAAAAATCACCGCCCAAGAAGAGCTCCGCTAAAAAGAAAGTGATAAAAAAAGTAGCGAAAAAGGCCGCAAAGAAGAAAGCCAAGTAAGCAGCTTCAATTAATTTACATCAATCACCGCATTGCCTATTATTTCCTTTGCAGGGTTTATAAAATTCGCACATCTTCGCGGCTAAATCACTTTCACATGGCCGAACTCGCTACACTTAAGAAACTCCCTTCACAAATCAGAAGAGACATTGTTCGTATGGTACATGCCTGTCAATCAGGGCACCCAGGCGGCTCTTTGGGATGCACAGAGTTCTTTGTGGCGCTCTATTTCGAGATCATGAAACATGACAAAGCCTTCAATATGGAGGGCAAAGGTGAAGATTTGTTCTTTTTATCAAATGGGCACATTTCCCCTGTATGGTATTCAACACTTGCTCGCGCAGGCTATTTTGATGTGAAGGAACTGGCCACGTTTAGAAAACTAAACACAAGGCTTCAGGGGCATCCGGCTACACATGAACACCTTCCGGGTATTCGGGTGGCTTCCGGATCATTAGGACAAGGGCTATCAGTGGCCATTGGAGCTGCTCAAACCAAGAAGCTAAACAATGATGACCGCCTTATTTTTGCCCTTATGGGTGATGGAGAGCAACAGGAAGGTCAAGTGTGGGAAGCAGCCATGTACGCTGCGCACAACAAAATTGACAATCTGGTAGCTACAATCGATTTTAACGGTCAGCAAATTGACGGACCCGTTGATCAAGTGTTATCTCTTCAAGACCTTAAAGCAAAATGGAAAGCTTTTGGTTGGGAAGTCATCGAGAGCAATGGCAACGACTTGGAAGAAGTAATCAAAACATTGAAACATGCCATCTCTCTTACCAGAAAAGGTAAGCCGGTTATGAACCTGATGAAAACAGAAATGGGCTTTGGGGTTGACTTTATGGTAGGCACGCACAAATGGCATGGTATTGCTCCCAACGATGAGCAACTAGCAGATGCACTGAGCCAATTGGAAGAAACAGTTGGTGATTATTAAAACCCTTTGTGCCTCATAGCCACACATTATTTAATTAACGATAGAAGAACCTCAAAGCACTGACATGACCAAATATACTTTTACAGAAAAGAAAGATACCCGTTCCGGTTTCGGAGATGGATTACTTGAGCTTGGTAGAAAAAATAGCAATGTAGTAGGACTATGTGCAGACCTTATCGGTTCTCTTAAAATGGGTGATTTCCAAAAAGAGTTTCCTGATCGTTTCTTTCAAATAGGTATAGCAGAAGCCAATATGATGGGCATTGCAGCAGGTATGACCATTGGAGGAAAAATTCCATTCACCGGTACCTTTGCTAACTTTTCTACAGGAAGGGTCTATGATCAAATCAGACAATCCATTGCCTATTCTGGAAAGAATGTAAAAATCTGTGCTTCACATGCCGGCCTTACTTTGGGTGAAGACGGAGCAACCCATCAAATATTAGAAGATGTGGGGATGATGAAAATGCTTCCAGGTATGACTGTGATTGTGCCCTGCGACTATAATCAAACTAAAGCGGCAACAATTGCTTTAGGGGATCACGTTGGTCCTGCTTATCTCAGATTTGGAAGACCTGGATGGCCCGTATTTATTGCGGCTGACAGACCTTTTGAGATCGGTAAAGCCGACAAGATGATTGAAGGAAAAGATGTTACTATTTTTGCCAACGGACATATGGTATGGCAGGCCATTGAAGCTGAAGCCATCCTTTCTGAAAAGGGAATCAGTGTAGAATTAATTAATCTCCACACTATTAAACCTTTGGATGTGGACGCCATCATTAAGTCCGTATCCAAAACAGGTTGCGCTGTTACCTGCGAAGAGCATCAAATGAATGGTGGCCTTGGTGATAGTGTCGCTCAAACACTCGCTAGATTCCATCCAGCTCCTGTTGAGATGGTAGCGGTAAATGATTCGTTTGGAGAAAGTGGTAAGCCAATGGATTTGTTAAAGAAATATGGTTTGTCACCCGAAAATATTGTCTCGGCAGTAGAGAAGGTAATTGCAAGAAAATAAGCTGATATCAAAACCTTAAACTTAGGGCGCTTTTAGCGCCCTTTTTTATTGCACCCAAAATTTCCCAAAGCCGATTGTCAAACATATTGGAGTAATATTCCCAAGTTGGGTTATATTGAAACTGAAAATCAAACCATAATCTCACCATGAAACATCTCTTATCCTTTGTTGTCATTATTGTCATTTCATTTAGTGCTTTCGCACAAAAAACGATTCAGGGTTTTACCGAAGAATCGGCCAAAGCGGAAATTGCGTTGGAAGAAAAATTCGATAGCTACTTAAAAGCTTCCAACCTGGATCAATGGATGAAAAAACTGACGGCAAGACCTCATCATCTTGGGTCAAAGATGGGTAAGGAATATGCAGAGTGGATGAGAGACCAATTCAAAAGCTGGGGATATGAGGCTGAGGTTGAGACCTATAAAGTATTATTTCCTACTCCTAAAGTACGCGTATTGGAAATGGTAGCACCTACTAAATACACAGCCAAATTGGTGGAGCCTGCACTAAAAGAGGATGCCACTAGCGGACAAGCAAAAGAGCAACTCCCCACCTATCATGGATTTTCAGCAGATGGAGATGTTACCGCTGAATTGGTTTTCGTGGGTTATGGTGTACCAAGTGACTATGAAGAACTCGATAAGTTAGGCATTGATGTTAAAGGTAAAATTGTAATTGCCAAATATGGTGGCTCATGGAGAGGCATCAAACCAAAAGTAGCGCAAGAGAAAGGCGCCATTGGCTGTATTATTTATTCCGATCCTGAAGACGATGGGTATTATCAGGGAGATGTTTATCCTAAAGGCCCTTACAGACCAGCATTGGGAGCACAGCGTGGTTCCGTACTAGATCTTCCTGTAAGACCTGGTGATCCTTTAACTCCAAACATTGGAGCAACTGAAGAAGCGAAAAGAATTGAAAGAGCGCAAGCTGATAACCTGATCAAAATCCCTGTTATACCAATTGGATATGAAGATGCTACCCCATTATTGAAGGCTTTGGGTGGCCCGTTAGCACCTGAGTATATGCGAGGAGCATTACCCCTCACCTATCATGTAGGTCCTGGTCCGGTTAAGGTTCACCTCAACCTGCAGTTTGACTGGAAGTTGGTGGATTGTCATAACGTAATTGCTAAAATGAAGGGCTCTGAATTACCTGATGAATGGGTAATGCGCGGAAACCACCATGATGCATGGGTAAATGGAGCTGCTGACCCTATCAGTGGAATGGTAGCATTGATGGAAGAAGCCAGAGCTGTTGCTGAATTGACCAAGACAGGATGGAAACCAAAGCGTACTATCATCTATGCTGGATGGGATGGTGAAGAACCAGGTTTGATTGGCTCTACCGAATGGGCTGAACATCATGCCGAGGAATTGCAACAAAAATTAGTTGCCTATATCAACTCTGATGGAAACGGAAGGGGATTCCTTTATGCCCAAGGTTCACATACACTTCAGCAATTGGTAAGCGATGTAGCCAGAGACGTAACTGACCCTCAAACAGGAGTTAGTGTTTTGGAAAGAAGAAAATCAGCAATGGCGGCTTACTCCTCCTCTGCAAAAGCTAAAAAAGAAATTATCAACTCAGCATCCATGACCATAGATGCACTGGGTTCAGGTTCTGACTACAGTCCCTTCATCCAACACTTGGGAATACCTGCATTAAACATCGGGTTTGGTGGTGAAGATGGAGGTGGTGAGTATCACTCCATTTACGACTCGTACGATATGTACAAAAGATTCAAAGATGGAACGTTTGAATATGGTGTAACGCTGGCTAAAACAGCTGGACGTACTACACTGCGGCTTGCGAACTCCAACATCCTTCCGTTCGACTTCAAAGGATTTTACAATACAGTCAGCGGTTATGTTAAAGAAGTAACCTCATTGACTGACAACATGCGTGAATCTACTGAAGTAGAAAATCAAATGATTCGTGAAAATCGTTATAAACTGGCAAGTGATCCTAAAGATACTTTTGTTCAACCGAAAGCAAACGAACCTGTTCCTTACTTAAACTTTAGTAACCTGTTGAATGCAATGGCTGGCCTTGAAAAAAGTGCCAACACGTATGCTGAATTGGTAAAGATGAATCCCAATCCAAATACTAATCTGGCCAAGCTAAATAAACTGCTATACACTGCAGAACAAAAACTGACTATTGCTGATGGGCTTCCTCGCAGACCATGGTTTCAGCACAGCATATATGCACCAGGATATTATACCGGATACGGTGTTAAAACTTTACCTGGAGTAAGAGAAGCCATCGAACAACGCAATTGGAAGGAAGCGCAAGAGCAAATAGAAATACTTTCCAGCAACCTAAAGAAGTATTCTTCACAAATTGACGAAGCTGCTTCTATTCTGAAAATGAGATAAACTGGATTCTGGATTCTGGATTCTAGTAACCAGAATCAAGAATCCATCTAGCCTCCAGCATCAACCACTACTAACACTGACTATGAAAACCATTACCACCCTCCTCCTATTCATTACGTCATTCGCATACGCGCAACAGAACGACTATGCACTAACGAATGCCAATTTGATCAATGGCTTTGAAAACAAAGTGTATCCCAATGCCATCGTTTTTGTTAAAAACGGAAAGATTGAAAAGATTGGTAAGAAAGGTGATGCCATTGCCAGCAACTATACGGTGGTCGATTGCGAAGGCAACTACCTGATGCCGGGACTCATTGATGCCCATACACATATTGACAACCTTGCTTCTGCAAAGAGAGCAATGAAATCAGGAGTAACAACCGTAAGAAGCGCAAGCGTTTCTTCGTATGAGGATATTGCCATTCGTGAGTTAGTGAAATCCGGCCGTTTACCAGGACCAGACGTAGTGGCTGCGGGAGTTTTTGTAACTCCACAATTAGGACAAAGCATATTGGCGGATACCCGGTTGGGAGAATTAATTGGGGGTGTAAACACTGATGAAGAATTGAGGAAATTGGTTAATGTAAATATTGATCGTGGCGTAAACTTTATAAAAACACGAGGTACCGAACGTGCAGGTTTACCCGACACCGACCCAAGAGAACAAACCTATACAGCCCATCAATTAAAAGTGGTGGTGGACGAAGCAGCCAAGAGAGATGTTCCAGTAATGATTCATGCACATGGCGATGAAGGTGCTTATGCAGCTGTGTTTGCCGGAGCAAGAAGCATTGAGCATGGTACTTATCTAAGTGAAAAAACCTTAAAACTGATGAAGGAAAAGGGAACATTCCTAGTTCCAACCTATATTACATTGGTAGATCTTACGAAACCAGGAGGTGATTATGAAGATGCTGTCCTAGAAATGAGAGGAAACTTTATGTTACCTGTGGCAGAAAAGATGTTTAAGAAAGCCCACGCTTTAGGAGTGAAGATTGCCACCGGTGCCGACAACGGGTACTCGGCCAACACTACAAGCAGTGTTGCCTTGGAAGTAGCCAATTTTGCCAGAATGGGTATGAGCAATTTTGAAGCCATCCAATCTGCCACAACAGTAGCCGCAGAATTGTTAAGACTCGACAAGCAGACCGGAAGAATTGTAAACGGCTTCGAAGCGGATATAATTTTGGTTCCAAACAACCCGCTGGAAGACATCAATGCTTTGCAAGATGCCCTCCTAGTTATGAGCAATGGACAAATGGCCATCAAAAGACTTCCCTTTGCAAAGAACTAAATTGGCTCGACTAATCGCTAGTAAAAAACATTCCGCATGAAGTGTGCTATCTCTGTTTTGCTGGCTGTAGCGCTTGTTGCATGTAATCAACAAAAAGACGCAGCACCAATACAATCTGTTAATTGGGAAAAAAGAAGCGTGCCCTCTGAGGCACTCGATAGCCTTACCACAGGCAGTACCTACTTATCCGTTTATTCTGAAATCTATCAGGTAACAGAAAACAGGACCTATCATCTTACCGTTGCTGTGAGCATGCGCAACATTAGCTCAACAGATACCGTGTATGTTTTTAATACGAAGCATTACAATACAAAAGGAGATTTGATTCGTACCTACTTTGACAAGCCCATCTTTATCGCCCCGCTCGAAACTGTGGAGATTGTAATTAATGAAGGGGACAAACAAGGTGGCACTGGCGGCAACTTTGTTTTTGAATGGGCCACGCCTGCCATTGACCCCTATTTTGAAGCGGTAATGACATCTACCACCGGGCAGCAGGGGCTTTCTTTCACTACCCAGGGCATTAAAAGATAGGTTTTTAAAAATAATGCTGAAGAAATGAAACTTAAATCGTAATTTTACGATTAAGAAACCAATGGGAGCAACAAAGACACAGGAATTCACCAAAACACAAAATAAACTGGCTGGTTTGGCCAAGGCATTGGGGCATCCTGCCAGAGTGGCTATTCTGCAATTCTTGGCATCCAAACAATCTTGCGTTTGTGGTGACATTGTAGACGAGTTGCCTCTTTCTCAATCCACAGTTTCGCAACATTTAAAAGAACTCAAAAACTCGGGATTAATTAAAGGGAATATCGATGGTCCTAGTGTATGCTATTGCATAGACCTGGACGCATGGAATCAGGCAAAGGCCAAATTGGTAGGATTATTTGATTCCTACAAAGACCCCTCCTGCTGTTAAAAAAAATTTACTTAATCGCATCGTAATATTACGATTTAATATATAAATTTAATCAACCCAATAATATGAAGACAGACGAGCAATTGAAGCAAATAGTAAAAGAGACCTACGGCAACATTGCCGGGCAAAGCAAGGAACAAAACGAAACCAGTTGCTGCGGAGCAACAGGATGCGGCACCATCGATGAAGCCATCATGGCCGAAGACTATGAGAAATTATCTGGTTATGTAAAAGATGCTGACCTTGGATTAGGATGTGGCCTACCAACAGAGTACGCACAAATCAAAGAAGGTGATACCGTGGTAGATTTAGGTTCAGGAGCTGGCAATGATGCTTTCGTAGCGCGCGCTGTTACCGGAGCTGGTGGTAAAGTAATTGGTGTGGACTTCACAGAAAAAATGATTGACAAGGCCAGGGCCAATGCTGAAAAACTAGGACTGAACAACGTTGAATTTCGATTCGGAGACATTGAAAATATTCCTATCACTGCTGATGGAGCTGATGTGGTGGTGAGCAATTGTGTAATGAATTTGATTCCTAACAAGCAGAGGGCTTTTGAAGAAACATTCCGTATCCTAAAAAAAGGCGGACACTTTAGTATTTCAGATATTGTGCTTGTGGGCAACCTTCCTAAAGCATTACAAGATAGTGCGGAGATGTACGCGGGATGTGTATCAGGAGCTATTCAAAAAGATGACTATTTAAATACCATCAAAGAGGCAGGGTTTACCAATATTAAACTCCAGAAAGAAAAGAAGATTGGACTTCCAAAAGAGATCCTCTCCGACTACCTGAATGAGGATGAATTGAAAAGTTACAACAGTGACAATCTTGGTATCTACAGCATTACTGTATATGCTGAAAAGCAGGAAAAAGAAGCATGCTGCGGACCTGAATGCTGTAACTAAGTAAATCAACTATATACATGATACCCATTGATATCAATACTTCTGAACACCTAGAAGCGTTCACTGCACAGTTAAAGACCGCTGGTCTTCCGTATGAAGATCTCAGTAAAGAGGAGCATGTTCTTATCGGGTATTATGAAAATGAGCAACTGATTGGGACGGGAGGAATCGAAATCTATGAAAACTATGGTTTGATTCGTTCCGTCTCCATTTCAGCTCCTAACCGGGGCAAAAAGCTAGGTTCCAAAATAGCTTACCATCTCATCGATAAGGCAAAAGAAAAAGATCTCACAGGTCTTTATCTACTTACAGAAACAGCCAAAGATTTCTTTTTAAAAATTGGATTTGAAGTGGTTGATAGAAATGCGGTAGTAAAACCTGTTCAAGCCTCATCCGAGTTTTCACATGTATGTCCTGTAACGGCAACATGTATGTATCTTCATTTACAGCAATCATGCTAACTATTCTTGTACTCTGCACCGGCAATTCCTGCCGCAGCCAAATGGCGGAAGGATACATAAGACACCTAAGCAACGGAAAGGTTAAAGTCTATAGTGCTGGTATTGAAACGCACGGAGTAAATCCCAAGGCTATCCAAGTGATGAAAGAAGATGGTGTGGATATTTCCAGTCACACTTCCAATCACATCGATGAATACCAATCCATTCCATTTGATCTCATCTTTACCGTTTGCGACCACGCAAAAGAGAATTGCCCCTACTTCCCATCCAAAGCCAAAAGAATTCATCACAACTTCCCAGATCCTGCCAAGGCTAAAGGAACTGAGACTGAAATCATGGATGCTTTCAGAAACACAAGGGATATGATCAAAGATTACTCACTGAGTCTGCTGAAATCGATAGAACTTAACAATTCATAAATACTCATTTGTAAGTGTTCGAGTGGACAAATCAGTATGACTTGTTACATTTGCGGCTTAGTTTTTAGCCGCATGAAGCCGAACAAGTATTTCATCATCGATTTTGACAGTACGTTCACCAAAGTAGAAGCATTTGACGCTTTAGCCGATATCTCGCTTAAGGATCATCCTGAGAAAAAGGCCATCAAAAAGAAGATAGAAGACCTCACCAACCAGGGCATGGACGGTTCCCTTTCCGTAAGGGAATCATTAAAACAGCGACTGCAATTACTGGCGCCTAATAAAACTCACCTGGAGCAACTCGTGGTGGTACTCAAAGAATTGGTGTCTGAATCATTCAAACGGAACAGGGCTTTCTTTGAAGAAAACAATGGACATATTTATATTATCTCCAATGGTTTTCATGCTTTCATCGATCCCATCGTTATACCATATGGCGTAAAAAGAGAAAATGTTTTCGCAAATCAGTTTCGATTTAATGATAAAGGCGAAGTGATTGGTTTCGATGAAGAGAATCCCCTATCGTCCAACAATGGAAAAGCAGAGCAACTCAAACGATTGGAGTTACCCGGTGATGTGTATGTGATCGGTGACGGTTATACCGATTATGAAATCAAACACTCGGGGCTTGCCAACAAATTTTTTGCATTCACAGAAAATGTGGAGCGGGATAGCATCCTTAAAAAAGCAGACCACATTACTCCCAGTCTTGATGAGTTTTTGTACCTCACTAACTTAAACACCTCCATCTCCTACCCTAAAAACAGGATCAATGTATTGCTGCTGGAAAGCGTGCATCCTGTGGCTGTTAAATTAATGAAGGAAGAAGGGTTCAATGTAGAAGTGTATCCTGCAGGACTTACGGAAGAAGAGCTGTGTGAAAAAATAGTTAACGTTTCCATACTAGGTATTCGATCTAAAACACAAGTGACCACCAAGGTGCTCGAAAATGCCAACAGGCTAATGGCCATTGGGGCCTTTTGTATTGGCACCAATCAAATTGATTTAACAGCTGCAGCAAAAAAAGGAATAGCGGTTTTCAATGCACCATTTAGCAACACACGCTCTGTGGTTGAGCTGGCCATTGCTGAGATTATCATGCTGATGCGTAACCTGCCGGATAAGTTTGCCAAGATGCATGAGGGTAAGTGGAACAAGTCCGCAAGCAACAGTTTCGAAATCAGAGGTAAAAACTTAGGAATTGTTGGATACGGAAGTATTGGATCCCAGCTTTCCGTTTTGGCAGAAAGTTTGGGCATGAAAGTATTCTATTACGACACTGAAGAAAAACTGGCCTTAGGAAATGCAACCAAGTGCAAAAGTCTGAAAGAATTATTGCTGGTAGCTGATGTCGTTTCATTACACGTGGATGGTCGGACTTCCAATCACTATATGATTGGAGCAAGAGAACTGGATCAAATGAAAAAAGGAGTCATTCTGCTGAACCTCAGCAGAGGGCACGTGGTGGATGTAAAGGCATTGAAAAAAAGAATCCTGGATGGCCACGTAGGTGGATGTGGTATGGATGTGTTTGAAGAGGAGCCTATCAGTAACAATGAAGAGTTTGTATCTGAGCTTCGGGGGCTTCCTAATGTTATTCTTACGCCACATATTGGTGGAAGCACCTTGGAAGCACAGGAGAATATAGCTCATTTTGTTCCAGGCAAGCTAACAGACTATATCAATACAGGAAGCACCAGTCAGAGTGTTAATTTCCCAAATCTTGTTTTACCTATCCTGGAAAATGCCCATCGCCTTATTCATATTCACAACAACGTACCAGGTGTACTTGCCAAAATCAACTCCGCATTAGCTAACAACGGAATCAACATTGCAGGCCAATACCTAAAGACAACGGAGCACATTGGTTATGTGATTACTGATATCAATAAAGACTATGATAAGGAATTGATCAAAGAAATGAGGTCAATTGAGCATACCATCAAGTTTCGAGTGCTATATTAGTGCTTATGCGGCCTGACGATAACAGTAAACTCAAAAAGAAAGTCTACAATATTATTTTTGAGGCGGAGACACCTATAGGCAAAGCCTTTGACATAGGGCTTATCATTTGTATTCTATTGAGCATTGGTGTGATAATGCTTGAAAGTGTGGATTCCATCAAACTTCGAATTGGTACACTGCTGATTGTATTCGAGTGGATCTTCACCATCATTTTTACTTTAGAATACATCTTCCGTGTATGGACTGTCAAAAATAAAAGACAGTACATCTACAGCTTCTATGGTATCATCGATCTGTTGTCCATTCTTCCTACTTATTTAAGCCTAGTCATGACCGGTGCTCACGTGTTGTTAGTGCTTCGAAGTGTTAGATTAATCAGGGTATTCCGTGTGTTTAAGCTGGCAAGATTTGTAGGAGAAAGTCAGGTGCTTATGAGTGCATTAAAAGCTAGCCGTCACAAAATAACGGTATTTCTTGTCACCGTGGTTACATCAGTGATACTGGCTGGCAGTTTAATGTACTTGATTGAGGGAAAAGAAAATGGTTTCACTAATATTCCTATTAGCATCTACTGGGCCATTGTAACACTCACAACGGTTGGCTACGGAGATATTTCTCCCGTTACCCCATTGGGTCAGACAGTAGCTTCCATTATTATGATACTTGGTTATGGAATCATAGCCATACCTACAGGCATTGTTACCGCAGAGATGGCATTTCAGAAAAGTAAAGATATCACTACTGAAGTTTGTCCGCACTGCCTGAAGGAAGGACATGATAAAGACGCAACGTTCTGCAAATATTGCAGTGGCAAACTCAACTAAAGAAATAAAAACCCACTGGACTCGGAGAGGTGTTTAGGAACCCCAGATACGACAAGTTTTGAGCTATTCTAAAACATCGCAACCTTCCACTGTTATCCTACACTCCGATAAATCGAAGCATGAGGCCCTGCTCCCCGATAGCAATCGAGACAACAGGATGAGGCCTGGTTTTGATAAAGAACGCACTCGGTTATGTTATTAATGTTAGGTTCCAGAAACGTGTCCCAAATCCAAGTGGGTGTTTATTGATACAAAAGTAATGCAAAGATAGTTTACTCCTGCCCCGAAATAAATCTATTTTTATTCGCTTTAGATAATCACCCAATCTCCTAAATTTGCAGCTGCAAAACGATGGCTAATTTTTCTCCAGGTCCTTCCCAACTCTATTTCACAGTTGAAGATCATACAAGGAGCGCCTTTAAGCTAGGCGTGCCGTCCATGTCTCATCGTAGCCCTGCATTCGAAGCGATCTATAAGCATACACAGGAACAATTGCGCGAATTGCTTTCCATTCCGAATACGCACCACATTTTCTTTACTTCTTCGGCTACTGAAATATGGGAGCGATTGATTCAAAATCTGGTGATTGAGAAATCAGCACATTTTGTGAATGGCGCCTTCTCGGAAAAATTTTACAAAGCGGCCCTGCAACTCAACAAACAAGCACAGGAAATCCGCGTTCAAGATGGAAGGGGTTTTAAAGATCCTATCCAACTGGACGCAGAACTCATCGGGGTAACCCATAATGAAACCAGCACCGGTGTAGCACTGCCCAAATCCTTCATCTACGGACTCAAAGAAGAAAACCCGAATGCCCTTTTATGTGTGGATGCGGTCTCTTCCCTACCCTACGTTGACTTTGATTACTCAAAAGTAGACTCCGTATACTTCTCTGTTCAAAAAGGTTTTGGCTTACCTCCCGGTCTTGGTGTTTGGATTGTTAACGATGCTTGTATCGCTCGGGCCGAATCGCTTCTGTCTAAAGGATTGTCCATCGGTACCCATCACACACTCCCCTTCTACCTAAAGAATGGATTAAAAAACCAAACACCAGAGACCCCTAATAGTGTAGCTATATATGTACTGGGTAAAGTAGCAGAAGATATGGTGAGGCGTGGCATCCATACCATCCGTAAGGAAACAGAGTACAAAGCGGTGATTCTTTATAACGAACTGATGCAGCATAGTAGCTTATCTGCTTTTGTTTCTGACAAAATCTATCAATCTCCAACAGTCATTATAGCCAACTCTGGCGCCCATACGGAAAAGCTTTCCAATTACCTTTTAGGGAAAGGGATCACCCCTGGCGAAGGTTATGGTGTCCACGGAGGCGTTCAACTCCGTTTTGCCAATTTCCCCGCTCATTCCAAGGAACAATTTGAACTATTGGTGGACTACATCAAGGCATTTTAATTAAATTGGTTTTAAACCTTCGGGCTAACCTGTAGTCTAAAACCTAACCTACGCCACCAACTACTTCTTTTGGAAGACAAAGAACTATTATTAAAAATTAGAAACCCCGAAACCAGAAGTTACGGGTTTAACCTGTTGGTAAGAGAATACCAAAAGCGGGTGTACTGGATGGTACGCAAAATGCTCATCGACCACGATGATTCTAATGACGTAACACAGGAGGTCTTTATCAAAATCCATAAGGCAATAGATCGATTTCGTGAGGACGCACAACTTTATACCTGGATTTATCGCATCGCCACCAACGAATGCCTTTCCTTTCTCAAAAAGAAAAAGAGAAGGTTCTTTGTTCCACTAGAAGATGTCAACAAGGAGTTGAGCAATAAGATTGACGCTTCTCCTGAGATGGATGGAGACGAGATTCAGAAAAAGCTACAAAAGGCCCTGCTTACGTTACCGGATAAGCAGAGACTGGTCTTCAACATGAAATACTTCGAGGATATGACTTATGAACAGATGTCGGAGATAACAGATACCAGCGTGGGGGCCTTAAAAGCGAGTTTTCACCATGCTACCAAGAAAATTGAAGAATTTTTGACTACCCATTAAACTATCATGAAATTTAGCAATCAAAGATAAAATGAAACTCGAAGATATACCGAAGAAAAACGTGTTTAAGGAGCCTGAGGGGTATTTTGATGAATTGCCCGGCATCATCCAATCACGTATCTCAAAAGAAGAAACAAAGCCACTTGGCATTCCATCATTCGAATTGGTATTGCGTTATGCGCTACCTGTTTTGACGGTTGGCTTCGCATTGTTTTTGATATTCAGACAAAGCGATCCAATGACCAATCCAGAGGAACTATTGGCGAGTGTCGATACCAACGCCCTGTCCAATTATCTTATCGAAAGTGATTTGACAACGGAAGAATTATTGGACTACGCCCAACTGGACTATGAAGATATCGATGCGTTGAATGATCAACTTCTTTATCCAGAAATAGATATTGACATACTGGAAGAGTTTGAAATTGAATTGTAAAAACCAATTAGGATGAAAAATATGATTAAAATTTTGTTGATGCTGTTGATAGCCTCCCCGCTATATACAATGGCACAGGAAGAGGAAGTGACCGATCCTAAAGCCAGGGAAAAAATTGAAGCTGCACGGATCGGACTGATCTCAGAAAGACTTGGACTAACTCCGGAGCAAGCTGAACGCTTCTGGCCTGTGTACCGTGAGTTCACAGAGAAAAGAGGTGAAATGATTCGTGAGTATAGGCAGGCACAACGAGAGATTGGCCCCGACAATCAAGATCCCGAAAAGCAAAGAGAGTTAGTTGAATTGGGATTAAAGATCAAGCAGCGCCAACTGGATTTGGAAAAGGATTACTCCACCCGAATGATGGACGTGATCTCGGCCCAACAGATCATGAATTTGCGCAACGCTGAAAAAGAATTCCAACGCATGATCATTCGTCAACTACAGCAACGGAGAGACCTTCAGCAGCGCAAGGAGAATATAAGGGATCGCAATCAACAATTGAGAGATAGAAAAAATAACAACTGATTTTGAGTCGAAGCACCCTACTGCTGATCGGACTACTATCCATTTGCTCCCTCACCACCAGAGCGCAGCAAACAGATTCTCTATTGAATGATTTCGAAGGTATGGATGATATACTTTCGTTTGAGGATTCCCTTTCTATTTTCAATTTGATCGACAGCCTCATGCAGGTAGAGGAGTTTGAAAACAAATCCATGATGGCCGTGCGACTGGGATACAACAGCAATGCCAACTCATCCGGACGAACCTTGGGTATCAGCCAATTTGGGCTTTCACCTGGCGCTTCTTACTATCACAAAAGTGGCGTGTACGTGGATGCTACCGGATACTGGAGCAGCGAATACGATCCCAGTTATTACCTTACCATTTTATCAGCGGGATATATTGGAGTCATTTCTCCAAAATGGTCTTTCCTTGGCGAGTACAGTCGGTACCTCTACACTGATTTGGGAGAAGGAGTATTGGTAAGCTACAGCAACAGTGCCAGCCTTTCTAACTTCATTGATGTAAAGCCCCTCACCTTTCGCTTGGATTATACGTTGTTATTTGGCGACAAAACAGGACATCGCATCATGCCCGGTGTGATGTTGAATCTGGAAAAAAGAAACTGGAAAAAAATTGACAGGGTTTTATTCTACCCCTCTTTCAATTTACTTATAGGCACAGAGCAGTATGAAGAATTACTCCCGTATTCCAACACCGTAATTGGTGCAATTATAAGAGTTAGAAATGGATTGCCATTATTTTATACTAACAAAGGGGCCGACTTCGGAGTGATGAATTACTCGTTCACCGCGCCACTAAGTATCACAGTAAAAGATTGGAATTTTTTACTGTCTTACTCCTACAACATCCCCAAACTTCTTACCCACGAAGAAGACCCAACCCTTACCAACAGCGGATTTATTTCTGCCAGTGTTTCAAAGTATATCAGGTTCAAGTAATCAGGTGTATTTGTAATCAGCCTTTAGAATTAGCATCTTTTACTTTCAATTGAAATTAAAAAGTGCTTATTTAATATGAATCAGAACCACACTCAAAGGAAGTGATTGATTTTTACAGTTTCATTGAGGACAACCCCACATTCAAACAGTTTAAAGTTGATGAGCTACTGTTTATGGCATACGACTGCCCAATTGAAGTCTCACCACTTGACTATTTTGTTGAAAAAAACTATTTCTGCTATGTCTTCAAGGGTGGCGCCAAATGGAGAACTCAAACTGATGAGTATACGCTAAAAGTTGGAGATGCAGCCTTTCTCAAAAAAGGAGCACACAAAGTGTATAAAATTCTCAATGGAGACTTCTGCGCTTTGATAATCTTTATTCCAGATCAATTCATAAGCTCCGTTGTAAAGTCAGAACTTTCATCCATCCCCACATCTCAAAAATCAATCACAACTGATTCCATCATTCCATTAGAAGTGGATCCAACCTTATCGGATTATTTTAGTACTGTACTCAATTATTTTTCACAGACTAATGCTCCCTCCAAAAGCCTCCTAAACATTAAGTTTAAGGAACTCATTATAAATATTGTCACCAGTAATAGAAACCAGTCCCTAACAGAATACTTCAGAGAGATAGCCTATAGCAACAAAGAGTCCCTTGAGGTAATTATGGAAGAGAATTTCAGTTATAACTTAAAGTTGAAAGACTTCGCAAAATTGTCTGGAAGAAGTTTGGCAAGTTTCAACAGAGATTTTGCGAAAACTTACGGAACAACCCCAGGACGATGGTTAAAGCTAAAGAGGCTTGAGTACAGCAGACTTCTGTTGGAAACAACTTCACTAAACATAAACCAAATCACTCTTGAATCAGGGTTTGAAAATACCTCACACTTCATTAGGACCTTCAAATCTCACTTCAATCACTCACCTTTGAGGTTCAAGAAAATAAAGGAAGGAAGTCTGTAGAAATCTAAGTAAGAGAGCCTGAGTATATATATTGAGTTGCCCAGCAAATTCCTGCTTAATTAATTATCGGAATTTTGATCAAAAAGATGAAACTACGTCCAGTATTAATAACTCTGATAACTTCTCAACTACTTATCTTAACACTACTTGGCTGTCAATCTAAAAACCATGCAACACAACAAAATCAATTTAATGGAGAGGTGATCACAGCCTGGAATGACAAAATATTCAAAACAGCAATAGAAGAGGATGGCCTGCTTACATTGAAAGGATTACGCACTGCTTCATTGGCGCATGTGGCAATGCATGACGCACTTAATACCATTTACCCAAAGTATACACGGTATTCCTTCAAAAGAAATACAACCGATTCTCATCCTATTGCTGCGGTTACTTTTGCAGCTTATGAAGTGGTCAAAAGTCAATACCCAAACAAGAAACAAGAATGGGAAAAAGAAAAAACTAAATGGTTGCAGAACATTGAAAGCGAAGGTCTGGAGGCAGGTAAAAAATTAGGAGAATTGGTAGCAGCCACTTTACTACAGCAGCGCAAAAATGACGATTGGAACAGTGAGGCCAACTATACATGGCACCCAATGGGCCCAGGAGTGTATGCGGAATTTAATGAGCATAGCGGAACTCCGGAGGGTTTTGTATTTGGTGCTGGATGGGCTATGGCACAACCTTTTATGCTACCAGATCAAGCACACTTCAGGTCACCTCCACCACCTGATATTAGCAGTGAGGCTTACTCAGAGGCATTCAAAGAAGTAAAAGAATATGGAAGTACTGGAAGCAAAAAAAGATCAGATGATCAGGAACACATGGCCATGTGGTGGAAAGATTTTGTTGAAAATTCACACAACAGATTGGCAAGGGAACTCACCATCAAAGAAGAGTTGAGCCTTTGGGAAACCGCAAGGTTATTCGCCTTGTTGAACATGACCATATATGATGCCTATATCAACGTATTTGACAATAAGTTTTACTACAACCATTGGCGACCTTACACGGCCATAAGGTGGGCTGCCAACGATGGAAACCCAAATACTGTGCCCGACACTACATGGAACAACTTACACCAGCATACGTATGCCTTTCCATCGTATCCTTCTGCGCATGGTACAGCCAGCACCGCTGCCATGACCGTACTCGCCAATAACCTGGGAACCGGGGACAAATATCACTTCCTTATGATAACCGAAGAAGTTGACAAAGCTGGCCCATTTTCAGGGAGCATAAAAATGAATCCACCCACTCGGTCATTCGATAGTTTTTCAGAAGCCGGGCTGGAAGCTTCCCTGTCAAGAATCTACTTGGGTATCCATTTCAGGTACGACTCAGAAGAGGGGCATCAACTTGGAAAAAAGATTGGTATGTACGCTAATGAGCATTTTTTAATTCCACTGAAAGTCAATTAAAAGTAGTGGCCAATTAATGCCTGGAACAGAAAATACCTGGAACAGAAAATATGAAAGGTGTAAGGCTTTAAGCTGTGGGTACTTAAAAATCTACTCTATTTTTGAAGGAAATCAGAGGCCAAAAAAAACTGTACTTGCCACAGTATCTTTTCTCACAGGAAAAACGCTATCTTTTCGGCAGATTTAAACCACCTATCGTATGATCACTATCCTGAAAGAAAAGGTTGAAAATGACTACGAGTGGATTGACATCACTAACCCAGGCAAAGAGGAACTGAATGAAGTCGCTACCAAGTATGACTTACACAAAGCACTGGTAGAAGACTCTTTGCAACCTGAGCATCTTCCCAAATTCGAAATGGTGGGTGACACCCAATTTATTATTCTTCGATTATACGGAAGTAACGTCAGTAAAGAAGCAGACACTGTACAAGAGGTAACAGACAAGATTGCAGTATTTTTTGGTGCGCACTTTTTAATTACCATCCACAGACGAGAGTATCCCTTCTTGAGTGAAATAAAGAGTAAGTATGTAGATACAGGTAAATGTACAACCCCTTTTCAATTATTATTCAGGATTGTCTATGCGGGCATAGCCACCTACAACAAACCTATCGCTGACCTTGCGCAGGAGTTGGACTTCTACGAACCCAAAATATTCATGCAGGAAAAAACACCGTCCTTGCTGAAGAACCTGTATTACATCAAAAGAAAGGCCTCCGTAATGGATTTCATTTTTGATTTGTCGCGCCCCATTATTGACAACCTGAAAGGAAAGATAGCATCTACCCACTTCAATCAACTCAAAGATGAAATACTCGGGTTGCAAACCAATACAAGACATGTAGTAGACAACGTAGCCAACCTGCTGAACGTCTACATCTCTCTTTCATCGCAGCGCACCAATGAAGTGGTAAGGGTCCTCACTGTATTCTCTGTGTTCTTCATGCCTCTTACGTTTATTGTGGGCATTTATGGGATGAACTTTGATTTCATGCCAGAGCTTCGATGGCCCTTCGGCTACCTCTACGCGATGGGATTGATGGTATTCGTGACTTTTATAATTTACTTGTGGTTTAGAAAAAAAGGTTGGCTGTAAAGTCATAGGAAACAGGAACAATATTTCCGAAATAGCAGTTGTATCCTCTGATCAAACACCGAGACATGAATCTGGAGAACAACAAAACCAACGCTATCACATTTTATAAAATGGCCTATGAAGGCAACCCTGCTGAAGCCATTAAGCAATACGTGGGTGATGACTACATTCAACACAATCCGGCCGTTGCCAACGGAACCCAGGGGTTCATAGACTATTTCGAAAGAATGCAAAGAGAGTACCCTGAAAAATCAATAGCGTTTGTGCGCTGCATTGCCGAAGGTGATCTGGTAGCATTACACACCCATCAAACATGGCCTGGAAATGATGAGTATGTGACCATGGATTTTTTTAGATTTGATGACAATGGAAAAATTTGCGAACATTGGGATGCTATCCAACAGATTCCTGAAAAATCAGCCAACTCCAACAAGATGTACTAACAATACAAACTAGTTTAGGTCAATGAACAACTCCATTCTCCACTTGCGCAAAGAACTCCACCAGCACCCGGAGTTGTCCGGAGAAGAGACCCACACCTCACAACGAATAAAAAATTTTATCACTACCCACCATGCTCCTACCCGATGGATCGACAACGTAGGCGGGCATGGATTGTTGGCCGTTTATGAATTGGCCCAACCTGGGCCTACCATTGTCATTCGATGTGAACTGGATGCCCTGCCTATAGAAGAAGCCAATACGTTTGATCATCGATCTATAGTTAAAGGTGTATCCCATAAGTGTGGGCATGATGGACACATGGCCATTGTTGCAGGACTTATCTTTTGGATCAAAGAACAACAATCAGGAAAGATTGTATTACTTTTTCAACCTGCAGAAGAAACGGGAAAGGGAGGAGCTGAAGTAATGAACGATCCAAGATTCAAAGCACTTCACCCTGATTACATTTTTGCGCTGCACAACATACCTGGTGAACCGCTTCACAGTATCATCACTATACCCAGTGGCTTCTCAGCCGAAGTGCACAGCTTTGCACTTTACCTAAAAGGAAAAGAAGCTCATGCTGCTGAACCCGAGCATAGCATCAATCCTGCGCTGGCCATTGCGGAAATGACTAATGCCCTGGCTCAACTCAACCTACCCGATCCTACTCAAGATGACTTTGCAATTCTTACACCCGTACATATCATTATGGGAGATAAGTCCTATGGTGTCTCCCCAGGAAAAGGAGAACTGCACTACACCTTAAGAACATGGAACGAAGGGGTAATGAACAAGGTAAAGCAACAATTGGATCAAGTAATCAAAACCGTTTGCCACACCCACCACCTGGAATATAAAATGGATTGGTTGGAGTATTTTCCAGCCAGTATCAATAACGAACAATGCAATCAATTCATCAAGGAGGCAGCTACTTCGTTGGGGCTTACAATTATTGATCGCCCCTATCCTTTCAAATTCGGTGAAGATTTTGGTTGGTTCTCTAAATCTTATAAGACGGCCATGTTTGGATTGGGTGCAGGTGTCAACTCCCCTGCTCTACACCATTCCGACTACGACTTCCCTGATGCAATCATTGAAACAGGTATCAACATGTTTACAGCATTGATCAAACAGGTAATTGACAACGAGTCGAAATAATAGCTTTGCTAAAATAAAAACGAATAGCTTCTATCTTATTCATAAGATTTTACATTAACAAATGATACCAACAAACTATTACATCAATACACCCCTATTCAAATCTCATCAACTGAACAAACAATATGGCTTGGATGTAAGTTATAAAATGGATTGTTATCAACCTTCAGGTTCATTTAAAATTAGAGGCATGGATAACTTTTTAAAAGAATTGTCCAAGCAAGGCTACAAGAAAGTAATTGCATCATCTGGTGGAAACGCTGGATATTCATTAGCGTATGTTGGCCAACAAATGGGCATATCACTTAGACTCATCGTTCCTGTCACTACTTCGGATTATATGATTGCTAAAATAAAATTGTTAGGTGCAGAGGTTGAGGTTTATGGAGCCAATTGGAACGAAGCCAATGACTATGCCCTTCAAATTGCGAAAGAATTTGATCTGCCCTACGTACATCCGTTTGACCATCCTTTTTTGTGGAAAGGGCATTCAAGCATAATAGACGAATGTGCTTTGGAAATGACAGAACCTGATAGAATTATTGTTGCTGTTGGAGGTGGTGGTTTGTTATGTGGCGTTTTTGAAGGGTTGTTAAGAAACAATTGGTTAAAAGTAAAAGTTGTAACCGCAGAAACGGAAGGAGCTGCATCATTTGCAAAAAGTATAGAAGCAGGGCATCTTATTGAATTAGAAGAAATAAATACAATAGCAACGAGCCTTGGCGCTAAAAAGGTTGCTACTCAATCATTAGAATATGCTTCACAATTTAATGTTGAGCCCTACGTAACGGATGATAAAAGTGCATTCAATGCCTGTAAAGATTTTTTCAATGAATACCACACACTTGTAGAGTCAGCTTGTGGCGCTGCCCTTTCCTATGTCAGAAACAACCACAGCAAAATCAATCCAAAAGAAAAGATATTAGTGATTGTGTGCGGTGGAGTAAGCATGGGTATGGAAAAGTATTTAGCTTATTCCAAACAATACCAATAGTTTTTAGACAATCCAACACCAAAAACTACTCCTTCATCATCTTATATTTTGATACACGACCATTCCCATCAGTTATTAGTAGAAAGTAGACTCCTCTTGGAAACTGAGTGACATTTAAACTAGGATTTATGATTCCGTCCACATTCTCACTTACAATTACTTTACCACTAAGGTCAACAATCCGAATCCAATGGATATCCTTATCCCCACTAATGTTTATTTTACTTGTAGCCGGATTAGGATAAAAGAATCCAGAGCCAATTGATTCATCCTCTAATGCTGTTACTACCGTATTGCCTATAACTTCTGCTGTGCAATCGTTGGCATCTTTTGCGGTGAAGCTGTAAGCGCCATTACTCAGAGCAAAAGTAGCGTCCGATTGAAATGTGCTGCCATCCATAGCATAGGTATAAGGAGCAGTACCACCTGTGGCTACTAGGGAAGCGCCAGTAGCTGTATTGGAAGCAGTGACATTGAGAACGGCTGGCTCAACTACGGTTATTAGATTAGTATACAAGCATCCATTCACATCCTTTGTCGTAATGGTGTAATCGCCACCTGAGAGGCCTGTAAAACTATTAGCTGCATTAAAGTTGATACCATCAATGCTATATTCGTAGGGATCATCTCCACTCGTAGTCGCTATTTCAATACTACCATTGGCATTACCATTACAGGTTACATTTACAATCGTTACTAAATTGGTAACACTATTTACATCTATCGCAAATGACACAAAGGATGTACCACATGAGTTAGTCATCTCTACTGTATATTGACCTGCATGATCTTCAGTTAAACTGGAAAATGACAATGAGCCATTTGTTTGTCCAGACATAACGTTTCCATCTTTTTTCCAAACATAAGTATCTGTGTTGGGAGAGTTTAAGTCTATGGATAATGAAGAGCCAGGACATTGTATAATGTTAGATATGTTTGCATGGACGGGCTTAGGGCATACCTCCATTAAACTGGCAGCTTTCTCTACTTCAGTAGATTTTTTTGTTAAATCATGTTTAACAGCTATCGTATTAGTAGCAGGATTGTATTCAAAATAAGTACCGAACCCATTAGCTCCACCAGTAGAAGTTATTCCATAGAGCATGCCGTTTGAACTTTTGATAAGGCTACCTGTTGGGATACCTCCCATAGTTAATCCATCAAAATCAAATTTATCTGTATAAGTATCTGTGTTAATGTCGTACTCAAAAACCACACCCAACCCATTTGCACCACCCTCACTAGTAAGACCATAAAGTTTATTGGTTGCACCCTCAACCAATGTACTATACGACTTAGCTCCTGTTGCTACAGCAAAATCATGCTTTTTAGTTAACACATCCGTGCTAATGTTATACTCAAAAAGAGTGCCTTGGTCTGTGGTCCCTCCTCTAGAACTAGTTCCATATAACTTTCCATTTGAGGCCAACAAAGGACTACCTTGCGTTGAAAACGCTCCAATGGAAGCCATGTGATTAATCGTGGTGGTTAGGTTAGTGCTTAAATCAAGACCGATTAAGCTACCTGAGTTAGAGGTTGCTCCCGATTCGCAAAAAAGGTATAGTATTCCTGAAACCTCGATCATCCCACCGCCCCTTTGGCCAATGGAAGAAGAAAGATCTAATCTCTTAGTAACCGTTTCTGAATCCATGTCGTACTCGAACACCACTCCACGATCTGTTGCTCCCCCTCTAAAAGATCTACCATATAGTTTTCCATCCGACCCTTCTAATAATAGGTAGGGTTGCATTCCAGTAAGCGCACTTCCAAAATCAACTTTCTTTAAAGCTTGTTGAGTAACAAAATCATATTCAAATAGGGTGCCCTGACTATTATTACCTCCAGTAGAGGATACACCAAATAATCTATTGGATGATGTTTCAACGAAATCCCGTGGCCCGAATACGCGATCATCCAAATCAAAATCAAAAAGCTTGGTATAGGTAATAGTAGCCGGTTCATAAGTATAGAGAACACCAGCATCGGCATTGCCACCAGACGGCAATTGGCCGTATAGCTTGCCATCCCCAGCTATTGCAAAAGAAGAGCTATTAAGGCTTGCATGGCCTAATGCGCTTGAAAAATCAAATCTTTTGGTAAGGATTGAAGTCGCTATATCATACTCAAAAACACCTCCGTATCCACTCGTTCCTCCACCTGTAGTAATACCTAAAAGTTTTCCAGGGCTAACCTCCACGAGCACTCCCACACCATAATTTAAACCGACATCATCAATGTTGGCTTTTACAGTATATGTTGAAGTCCCAGGATTGTATTCATAAATAGTACCCGATAAATTGGTTCCACCATAGGTGGTAGACCCATAAATTTTTCCATTAGAAGCCAACAACGGAGTGCCTAAAGGATTAGTATTGGTCAAATCCTGCTTCTTTGTAAGCACACCACTAGAAATATCATATTCAAAGAAAGTTCCTCCGTTTTGGGCACCTCCGGAATAAGTTGTTCCGTACAGTTTTCCGTTCACTTCCATCAAGCTGCCTTGTGGAGATTGCCCATTACCAGCACCATTAAAATCTATCTTTTTTGTAAACACATTGGTAATCGTGTTATACTCAAACAATGCACCCTTACTAGATGCACCACCTCCTGATGCCAAACCATAAAGCAGTCCGTTTGAAGCCTCGTACAAAGAGCTTATTGGATAAGCGCCAATGGTAAGGCTCATATCAATTTTTTTCGTATAAACATTATTGACATAATCGTACTCAAATAGTACTCCTACAAGGTTGGCTCCACCTGAAAGCGTGAGGCCGTATAATTTACCATTGTTTGCTTTAATAAGACCTCCATAGGGACCATAGCCATCCTCTCCACCAAAATTAAATTTTTCAGTATAAAGTGAATTGGCAACATCATACTCAAAAATAACACCTGCTGTAGTGCCGGCATATTTGGTGGTTGTTCCATAAAATTTACCAGGAGACACCTCTAGAAGCAAACCAGATGGAGCGGAGCCTATTGATTTAAAATCAAAAATGGTTTGGTGATTAGCTCCATCGGTATCAGTCTTAAATAAGGTTCCAATACCATTACCTCCTCCAAAAGGAGTAGTGCCGTAAATAGCCGGTTGTGCCTGTAGCCAACCCAAACTGCTGCAGACAACTAAAGCCACAAGGTATACTCTGATATATATCTTCATCATGGTATTCGTTTATTTAATAAGTGAAAAAGTAAAATCTCCAGTAACACCCTTTGTACGGCCGCTGGATAGTGTATTGAAATTAAATGACAGTATCAATGTCGATGCCGTTACTTCATCGATGTGTATTTCTGTATTATCACTCCTGATCAAAGTACTGAGGTCAGTGCCCTTAAAATCATAGGCACCACTGGCAGGCCATGCATTGCCACCATTTTCAGTTGTATAATTCAATTGATTAATGATAAGCCTAAAACCCGCATACAAATCGGTTACATCCTCATCATCATTGACCACTGTTTTGACTTTCCAGGTGGTCGTTAATTTTTCCAATTGAAGGGTGCGGGCATCCGGCTCCACCTTATCTTTCTTACAACTGCTTAACAATGCAGCAATCGAAAAGATAGCTATCCAATAAAACAAACTAGTTGCTTCTACTTTTCTCATGTTCTTCTTTTAAAGTTGAATCACATAAAAGTAGAGAAGCCGAAATACGGAATCTGGAATACTTGAGAAGGGTAGTCTATAAGTTCATAGGCGTTGGGTATGACCGCATGAACGTTTTATCGGGTATTAAAAATGGGCAAGCATTTCTGCTAGTCTTTCACGTTTTCTTACGGATACAGGCAAAGAAATATCCTCCTCCAGCAAAATGGTGCCTCCCTCCGATTTAGTAAATTTTCTTACTTTATTAAGATTAACTAAATGAGCACGATGAACCCTAAAAAAACCATTGGGGCTGAGCAAGTCTTCAAACTCCTTCAGGTGTTGAGAGACCATGATCTTCCTGCCTCCTGTTAAATAAAAAATAGAATAACTTCCGTCTGCATTACACCAAAGTATCTCATCCAACTGAATTACATGAAGGGTATCTAATTCGCGCAATACAATCTTTTTCTTCTCTTTTGAAAGCTGATGGATATTCTCCATCAAAACACTTAACTGATAATTTATTTTTTCTTTACCAGTTGCTTCCCTTACTTTATCAAGAGCAGTGTATAGGTCAACCGAGGTAATTGGCTTGAGCAGATAATCGATAGCGCTAAACCTAAAAGCTTCTACTGCATAATGATCATAGGCGGTTATAAAAATCACCTTAAAATCTCTTCTGTCAATTTGCTTTAGCAAATCAAAGCCAGTACCATCCTCCATTTCAATGTCTAAGAATATTAAATCTGGCTCCAGTTCATCAATCTGAACCAACCCACTGGCAACACTTCTGGCCTCTCCTACTACCACCACATCAGCAACGCTGCTCAGCAGCGTTCTTACGCTGGTGATAAAGGGTTTCTCATCGTCAATCAATAAGGTTCGTATCATATTTATATCAGTCTTGATAGATTAGCGGCAAATTAAATACCACTTCAGTCCCCACTACTCTGTTTTCACTGTCGGTAAGGTCTTCTATTTTCAAGTTGGTTTGTTTCCTAAACTCCTTTTGAAGATTCTTCAGCCGGTCCAATGTAATTTCAGTTGCCATTGAACGGTGCTTTTGGTTCCTTTTCACGAAAGCAGCCTTCTCCCGCCCTACTCCGTTATCACTCAAAACAATTTCCAATAGACCGTTTTGCTCCTTAAAGGATATCTCAATAATTCCCTTCTCCTGCTTATGTAAAATTCCATGCTCAATAGAATTTTCAATGAAAGGTTGTGTAAACATGGGCGGTATCATTACCTCTTCAATTTCCAGGTGTTGATCCACATTAATATGATAGTCAAAAGGTTCATCAAATCTTAACTTCTGTAAAGCCAGGTAGCTATCCAAAAACTGTATTTCTTCTTCAAGCGAAATCAGATTTTTTTGCGTGTGACTTAGAATTAATCGGGTAAGTTGAGAGAACTTCCCAAGATAATCACCCGTTTCTATAGGGTCGCGCTTTTGGTAAATAAAGTGTTGAATGGCGCCCAATGCATTGAAAATAAAATGGGGATTGAGTTGAGAACGCAACAGCTTTTGTTCCATTTCCAAGGTCTTACTTTTTTCATTGAGGATGTGTTGCCGATAGACCAATACCAAAACTAAAACCAACACCAAAACTATGGCTATGATCAAATTTTTCTGTTGCAGTTTTAAATCCTGAATGGCCGAGGCTTGTATCAAAGATGCTATCTCTTTCTGTTTCTTTTCGGTCTCATACTTGATCTCCAGTTCTTTTATGGTTTCCAATTTGGAAATATTAAGTACACTATCCATTACCAACCGGTACTCCTCACTATACTTCAGAGCACTCTGATAGTCTCCACTTTTCTTAAAAATATCAGAAAGCAATTCGTAAAATGGACCCACCTCCGAACTGGTTTCCATTTTCTTTGCCAGTGTTATCCCAAGCTTGGCATACTTGATGGCATCACCATAGTGGCCCGCTCCCAGGTATGCTTTACAGAGGTAGCGGTATGATCTCAGAACAATGTCCATCCTGCCACTCTGCTCACTTATAATCAAGGCCTTCAGCATAAGCGCTTCTGCTTCTTTGTAGTTTCCTTTATCGATTTGATAGTTCGCGAAATTGGTATAAAGAAGGCATTGATTTTCCAGGTCATTCAATTCAATAGCCAACGATTGGGCTTTCTCATAATAGTAAAGCGCACTGTCCTTTTGATCGAGATCAAAATAAGATACCGCAAGATTGGCCGTATTTGAAATGATTAAATTTTTCTTGCCCATCCTTTCTGCAATGGACATCAACTGCTTTTCTTTTTCAAGTGCCAACTCATACTCACCAAGAGCGCTGTAAATATTGGCCATCGATTGAACGGCAAAAGATTGATACTTTGGATTGTCAATTTTATCAGCTATTCTTTCTGCGCGCTGACTATAGTAGAGAGCCGAATCATACAAATCCTTTTTCCTATAACTAATCGACAACTGCCAGTTCATTTCACTCAGAACTGAATCGTTAGCCACTTTTGAAAGAAGTGGAACGAGATAGTCAATAGATTTTTGATAATCCCCACTCTTCCTCAATAAAGCTCCTTTTAATGCCACACATTTCTCATAGAAATAGGAATCGTACGCATTTAATGATAGCGCGGAATCACAATAAGCTAACCCTTTGTCAAAAGGCCCGGCTTGATAACTTTGAGCCATGTAGTAATACGCCTCTAATGAGATTACCGTGCCAGCTTCCCTGACAGCGCGCAAGTGTCTTTCTACACTTTCTCCCAGGCCACTAAAGTTACCGGCATTTCTTAGTACCTCCCATTCTTCCAATAACTCGGCAGTATTTGTAGCTCCTTCATTTTTAGCAGTTGTTTGAGGAACGTCATTAGGTTTTAATTGAGAGCATTGTGTGAACAAGAGAAGTACAATGAAGCAATACCCTTTACAATTCATGCTATACACTTGAATACTGTCATCAAAACTAAATTGTTGAAGTAGGTCAACCACCAATGCCATGAACGATATGGCAGTTCATAAATATAAAGTATTTAAGTTTCAGAATAGTAATGAGGGTCACGAGCGATGGCCATGGAGCAACAAGCGTATTGAATTAGTCCATAAGCGATAGGAATCGCACCAAAGCCACGGCATCCAAGCATAAAACCCAAGCCTGGGATTCCTTCTGAGAAACGATACCTCTGCACAACAAATTGGTGGAGTTAGTGCATCAAATACGATGAGTACCAGATTCTAGATCATAGATCCTGAATTCTAGATTCTGGTACTTGCAATTTATGGACAATTGTTCGATTAATTTCAGATCCTTACTACTTAACCGGACGGATCAGTTCAAGTTGTAAGAGCGTAGTCAGACCATCGTCCAATCCAATCTCTTCTGTAACTTTTCCATTCACAACACGAAAAACAGTCGTTCCGGTAAAGGAAGTGCCTGTATGCGTTCCACCTCCTACCCATCTTGCAATAACGTACTCGCCATCGGCAAGCAATGGATAAGCCCCAGCGAATGCAAGATCTGGAAAGGCAGCACGAAACTTTTTCATGAAATCCTTAATGTCTTCATGCCCAAGTCTAGGCTGGTGAAGGGAGTATTGCAAGACCATGTCTTTAGAAGCCAATTGATCCACAACCGCTGGATTGTAATGAGGCCCCCAAAAGTTATCGAGCCATTTCCCTACAATTTCCTTATTCTCCTGTTCTTGATTTTTTACATTTTTCTCCTGTGCTTTCACAGGAACTGCAACTACACACATCATCAGGAGCATGAGTGTTAGCCACATCAGGCCTTTGATTTTAATGTTCATAAAAGTATTTTTTTTGTTTTATGAAGCAAAGTTGCGACCTGTCCCAACTTTTTAAAACCCGATTCTTGCTAACCAGAATACACTGCTAAAGGGGCTTCTATTCTCATGACTCAAGACTAAGAACTAAGAACTCAAGACTCAATCCTACTTCCTCCCAAAACTCACATCCATCAACACCCAGTTATTCGGATCAAGAACAATCTTCTCAGGTTCCGTCTCTACGGCTATTGTAAACACATTAGTTTTTTCATTCACCTGAATCACTTTAGTTATTGGCTGCTTGTCTTTCAAATAAATACTTACCTCCATCGGCATCTTAAACAAACTGCCATCCGTTTGCACCTGATCCAGTGTGATGTTCACTTCCTTCTTCTTATTATCATACGTCCATGTTCCATTGTATTTCAATGCGCCTGGTTGATAAAGCCATTGCTGAAAGAAGTCATTTAAATCCATTCCTGATGCTTCTTCCATTTCTCTTCTGAAATCTTCAGTAGTGGCATTCAGGTCTTTGTATTTTTTATAGTAAGATTGTATACCCTTCCAGAAGTTATCGGTACCTACCACACCGCGCAACATGTGCAAAATCCAACTCCCCTTCTGATAGGTATGAGAGCTGGTGACTTTACTCATATCGCTGAGGTTATCATGAACGATGCGGTAATCTGGATTCTTCTCATAAAAAGCATCCACACTCTTTTTGCTGGATCCCAGTCCGCGCATAAAGGCATCGTGCCCATACTCATGTTCAATGAAAAGCAAGGTGAAGTAAGTAGCGAAGCCCTCACTGAGCCATACATCATCCCAATCGTATTCGGTAACGGCATTGCCAAACCATTGATGGGCAATTTCGTGAATGACCACATTGCGCCAACGCTCGTTCCGGTCTCCTACAACAGAATTTTCACTATATAAAATGGCCGAGGCCGCTTCCATTCCACCACTCACACTGTTGGATTGTATGTTGGCCAGCTTCTCGTAAGAGAATGGCCCCACATAGTCGCTGTAATAGGCCAATGCTTTTTTAGTAGGGATTGCAAAATCATAAAAGCCTGCCTCCCTGTCCTGATAGTACACCCAAGTTTCGATGGACTTGTGATCAAACTGATCTACCTGCTGTACGGCAAAACGCGCCACACCCAATACATACAACCAGGTAGCAATAGGTACGGACTGCTTCCAATGCGTCAACCGAAAGCCATCGGGTAAATCGGATTCTTCTACCATTAGTCCATTGGAGACTACCTGGTAATGAGCAGGTGCTGTCACGATAAATTCGCAGGTGGCTTTATCATAAGGATGGTCTACAGTGGGCAGCCAGTTTCTTCCCTTGTCGGGCCAGTTGTCACTGAAAAAGGTGCGATCACCATGTTTGTTGTTGGCAATCTTAAGTCCGGTAGCGGGTATGCCTTTATAACTCACTTTGTAACTGGTACGTTGATTTTTAGCAGACGGGGCTGGCAGTTGAATCATCAACACATCCTCTTTATGCGTGAAATTCAGCGCACGATCTTCTGAAGCTACTCCACTCACCACCATGCCCTTGTTGCCTAATTCCTTTGACGCACTGACCAGGTCCAGCCGCAGTGATTGTACACCAGCCGCCAGATAACGAACGTCAATGGTGGCCTCACTTACAATTGCATCCGAGGCATCGGACAATTGAATACGAAAAGTATAATTGATGATATCAATGTTGGGGTTTTTCGGATAGGTATCCGCAAATGAATAGTTGGCGCTTATCAACACAATCAGGGCAATGTATAAATGCTTCATCATTTCTTAAGTTCTAATAGTTACTTTCTCAATGGCAACGAAACAGGAGCACGAAACTCGATCAAACCTTTTTCTTTGATGGTCTGCTCCACCTCTTCTATTTGTGTAGGCACAAACGCACTCAGGTTCTCCACACCATCGGCTGTTACCAAAGCCATATCTTCTATGCGAATGTATAAGCGTTCCTCCGGTATCCAGATCATGGGATCGATGGTGAATACCATACCAGTTTGTAAAGGCACACCATGTACCCTGCCCACATCGTGCACAGCCATACCCACAGGATGCTGAAAGTGCCCTCTGAATTTCACTCCTTCTTGTACGGCTTTCAGGTACGCGGGCTTGGCAAAGGTTTTACCTACCAGGTATTGCTGCATGTCAGCGGCAGCCTTATCGAGCACTTCATTGGCCGTCACACCGGGCTTAATGTATCTGAACAGCGCATCACGATACGCTACAATATAATTGTACAGATCCTTTTGCGCCTTGTCAAATTTTCCATTGACAGGCCATATGCGGGTAACATCGCTGGTGTAATACTTATAGTCGGGTGCATAGTCCATCAGCACCAGATCACCTGCTTTGAGCACATCGGTTTTGTGAAAGTAGTGACCCATGAACGCATTGGTGCCACCCCCTATAATGGAGGCATAGCCTTCACCCCGCGCACCTTGCAGGTGAAAAATATATTTGGCGGCTGCATCCAATTGGTATTCGTACACACCCGGTTGCGTAGAACGCATGGCTTCGATAATGCCCAGCCCTGCAATTTGGGTGGCTTTGCGAATCAGGTTGAGTTCTGTTTCACTTTTAATGAGGCGCATGACATCCAAAGTCGGTGAGAGATCGTGAATCTCAAATTGTGGAAATTGTGATTTGATTTTCTCTACAAACAAGGCTTCACGTGTGGGTTGTCCATCCCAGGGATCGGCAGCAGCGCGGGCCTGACCAAACAACAGTTCATCACGACTGTCATTACCTGTTTCAGCCGGACTCAATGGTGTGTACAGCTTCGGTGCGGGAGGTCGGATCATTCCTGTCCGCAACAAATCAGCAGACAAGAATTCAATGCCCTTTACCTGATCAGCACCCGTCAGTTCTTTTACTAAGTCTGCATCCTCAGCCGACAACACTTTGCCTTGCCCCTTCTCTCTTCCCTCATCACGGTGCGGAAGGTACAAGATGGTCTGTTTGTTTTTTCCATTCAATAACAAGTACGCATGATCCGTCTCCAGACCTGTCAGGTAATAAAACGTATTGGACTGACGGAAAACGCTGAACCCAGGCCGGCCGCTGGCCCCCTGAATAAGGGCAATGGCATCGCTGCCGATGGTTTCCATGATGCGCGCCCTTCGCACCCCCAATTCCTTTTTGGAAAAATCGGTTTGATAATGATGGTTGTCTTGTGCTACTGTTGGCAAGGCACACCAAAGTAAAGCCATAATAAAAACAAAGATTCTCATAAGTCAAGGTTAAATAGAGATAGAGTAAATCTAAAGTTTTTATGGTGTTTGTGCTGCACTTATAAATGCATTTTAAGTTGAGCGCCCTTAATTGGCCCTTAATTGGCGCGATTCTTAGGAATGTGTGATGGATGCGCGACTCGTGCCCTTCCTTTTATAATCTCCAGTTAAAAGTCAAGAACCAGAATCCAGTGACTACAATCCAGATTCAAGTCCCTACTCAAAACTCAAGACTATGGACTAAAGACTATGGACTATAGACCAAATATAAACCTAAACTGGCGCGAGTCTTAGGAATGTGTAATGGCAGGTGCGTGACTCGTGTCCTTCCTATTATAATAGGTTATTTCTATCTTAGTATGCATGAGTCGTAAGTACAAGATTCGCGATTAGGATAAGCTATACTTTGTCACATTTACAGTTATTCATTGGATCGATGTATTTGTACGAAGAGAGTATTGCGATATAATTTTAGACAGCCTAAAGTATTGTCAAAAGAATAAGGGTTTGGAAGTCTATGCTTACTGTATTATGAGTAGTCACCTACACATGATCATTGGCAGGAGTGGTGATTTAAAGATGGAGGACATCATTAGAGACTTTAAGAAATATACCTCATCTAAAATCTTGCAAGCTAACACAAGCAACTCGACTGAAAGTAGAAGAGATTGGTTATTATCGAAATTCTCCAAATCTGGAGCAAAAAATAGTCACAATACACGGTATCAGTTTTGGCAACAACACAGCCATCCCATCGAATTAAACACAAATGAAATCATGGAACGAAGCCTCGACTATATCCATGACAACCCCGTTAAAGCCGGAATTGTTCTCTCACCTGAGCACTACCTCTATAGCAGTGCAATTAACTATGCCGGTTTACCAGAAAAGCTAATTGACGTTATTTTGATTGAATAAGAGAGAATAATGGCACAAGTGATCCACTCACATCCCGCACACAACACTCGCGCCAGTTAAGGTTAAGGGTTGAGCGCTCCGACTCAAGACTATCGAGAGCAGCCATCACTTAATCGTAGACTTCAATTTCCTTCCAGGACACCCACGATGGACTTGACGTGGTTGTTATTTTAATATAGCGATAGTTGGCCGAGCCAATTGGTTCAAAGATTAATACATCAGCTTCATCGGTTACCCCGGTAAATGTTTTAAGAACCACATAGGAGCCAGAGCTACTTTTTCCTTCTAGCACATGTGTTGTGATTCCTGCAGGAAACTGCCCTACCCTCAAAGAAATCTTACTGATCTCAATATCTTCCTCAAGATCTATTTCAATCCATTGAGGTGGAGCGCTGCCTGCTCCCCACTGAGAGTCGTTGTCGCCATCCACTGCCTTGGCTGGCTCTTCACCTGAAATAGAAGCGGATGCAGTTACGCTTTTGTTGAATGCAACATTAATAGGCGCGAGCAAATCTTCATCACAAGCATCTGGATACTCGTTGGGTGACATACTTTCGAGTAACTCATTGCCTTCGTCAAAAAAAGACCAGGAAGCATCACCTACACCTGATGCCCTATAGAGCCCCCAATACAACCATCCATCAAAACCATAATTACAAGATTCTGCCATCCACGACTGCGCAGCCTGAATAGCATCATCAAGGGTTGGGTAGCGGTCTACAAAAGAACCAAACTCCCCCATGATTATGGGTTTAGATTCAAAGCCCAGCATGCCAAAATTTTCTGCCAGAGGCATTAGTTCATCATCTCCTGAATAAGCGTGAAAATCAAAAAAGTCCAGATTAGCGGTGGAGAGCAGACCTGCTGTTTCTACATACCTGAAGTCGCCTAATCCGATTGGGTTTGGATAATTGGGCGCAAAGAAACCCATGGTAACAAGCGCATTGGGATCATACTTGGTCATTACCTCTCTCACTTTACTGATGTAATGTACCATCCCATCTACAGCCATCTTCTTCTTGTCAGCCATGCTGCTCATGTCATAGTTCAATCCGTTGGCAGTGGTTACGGATCCAGTTGTTAAGCTGAACGGAGGCTGTGTATTAAAGTACCATTGCTCATTAAGGATAGACCATGCCAACACATTGTCGAACGGAGCACTTTTATCATATAGACCTTTCAGCAAGTCTGTCCAATATACTTGAGCTGACTCCACGCCTTTAGCGGTCAGGTAATGTCCGTTTCTGTATCCTGCAAATTGAGGTGATGTACCCAAATCGGAAATCTCCCAGTATCCACCCTCATCCGGAAGATCGTTGGAAGTAAGAATGAGATAGATACCTTCTTCTTTTGCTATTTTTAGGGTTTTCACAATGTTATCCAGATAGGAAGAGCTAAGTCCACCGCTTGCATTTGCAATGCAACCAAGACCTTCATTACATAAGTCAAGAAATATGCGAACGGTGTTGTAACCATTGCCTTTCAACTTGATAAAATCAGCCCTTACACGAGACTCAACAAAATCTCCCACACCAAAAAAACGTTCGCCCACAATGCCGGGCATTAACCAGAAATAGTTGACTCCTCGCATGAGAAACTCTGTATCGGTTGTGCTATTCCAAAATTTGGCTTTTCCACCAACAGATTGAATCGTAATTGCATGAGAGGTTGGGATGATCACCTCGGGCACTTCCACCACAACAGAGTCCATCGGATCATCAGGCAAGGGATCAACTTCTGGTTCTTTATCACAACTAGTAAGTAGAAGCCAGGGTAGTAGTATATATAATATGATCTTAGAATACTTCACATTCTCATGTAAATAATGAGTTGTAGGTCAAATCCTCTAAAACTAAACTTATCAAAATCCAGCGGTGTTTCCAACACTAGCCGGTTGTTGTTCCCCACCTCCAAACCCTTACTAACACTCCTACCTAAATCCAGCACAAGCATTTTAGGCATATCAAGCTCCCTACTTAAAATTTATAATTCATAACTAATAACTCATGACTCAAGACTCAAGACTATCGACTATGGACTAAATACTATGGACTATAAACTAAAGACTAAATCTTCCCACCACACCCTAAACCTTTTCTCATTTCGTTGTATTTTTATAAAGGAATGCGAAGTATGCGATTAGTGCTGATGATATTGCTTGTACCGGGCTTTTTGACCGCTCAGTCCATAAAAGTGAAGGGTACCATAAGAGAGGCGGACAAAGATGTTCTGCCACTGGCGCATATTATGGTGCTCCCCGATTCCATCACAGCAGTTGCTGATCCTCAAGGCAGATTCTCTACTGACCTAAGTCCAGGTACCAAACGTTTCATTTTTTCTTATACCGGATACAAGACGTTAATCGCAACTTTTTCCATAACAAGAGATACCACACTCCAAATCGCGTTGGAACCGGATGTCAATCAATTGGAGGAAGTGGTGATCACCTCAGCAGTAGATTTGAGAACCGAGTTGTACGAGTCTACCCGCATGAGCACCAATGTACTGCTACCAGAGGAAGTTACTTCCATTCCGGTATTGGGTGGCGAAGCAGATCTTATCAAAGTATTGCAATTACTGCCCGGCACTGTGCGGGGTATTGAGGGAAGTTCAGATTTATTTGTAAGAGGCGGAGCTGCAGACCAAAACCTGGTATTGTTGGATGACGCCACCATCTACAATACAAGTCACCTCCTTGGGTTTGTTTCTGTTTTCAATCCGGATGTATTGGAGTCTGTAGAATCCATCAACGGGGGTTTTCCTGCCAACAGGGGTGGGCGACTTTCTTCTATTTTGAATGTAAATACTAAATCTGACATTGCGGACAAGACCCACGTGGCAGGTAATGTGGGTTTGATTTCTTCTCGGCTATTTGTAGAACAACCCCTCATAAAAGACAAGTTGGGCGTGTGGGTGGCGGGACGTAGAACGTATATCGATCAGGTGATTCAATTGGTGAACGAAGAGCTACCCTACTTTTTCTACGACATAAATGCGAAAGTGATGTGGAAGCCTTCTGCCAAAGATGACATCGCCATTTCCTATTATCAGGGTGATGACGACCTCAATATCTTCAGAGACAGAAACAACGATGGTGATGGATTTCTCACCTCCTTTAAAGCCGGCAACAACAATCAATCCATACAGTGGAAACGAAAAATCTCCAACAGGTGGAGCAGTTCCTTAAGCGCGATGCGCACGAAATACGAATATGAAATCCTCAACGCCTTTCGCGACAATGAATTAATTGCGTTTTCTGACATCGAAGACACCGGAGGCAAGGCAGAGTTTACTTACACGGGTGATCATAACAGCCAGATCAAATTTGGAGCAGATTTTATTCATCACCGGATTAGCCCCAGCGTGGTGAACACCAGCGGAGCTTTCGCAGAAGTGCTGGGCAACTCTACGGCCATAGGCAGGGTCTCCGATGAAGCTTCATTGTTTGGTCAGTATGAGTGGGCACCTGCAGACCGATGGCTGATCAATGCTGGTCTGCGTACATCATTGGCCTTTGTGGATAACAAAACCTATACAACTCCGGAACCACGCATATCGGTGCGGTATGCCTTAAACGACAATCAGGCGATCAAGTTTAGCTATTCGCGCATGGCGCAATACATGCACCGCATTTCCAACTCGGCAGTTACCTCCCCTACAGACATTTGGTATCCGGTCACCGATTCCATTCGCCCACAAAAGGCGCATCAGTTTTCTGCAGGCTGGCAGCGCAATTTACCTCAGAAGGATTTCACGATAAGTCTGGAAGCTTACTATAAGCCCATGACGGATTTGATTGGATTAGAAGAGGGAACCAATCTTTTTTTCAACAGCGACTTTCAATCCAGTCTGATCCAGGGTAGCGGCAAAGCGTATGGGCTGGAGATTTTGCTGCGTAAGAATGCTGGTAAATTTACGGGATGGATAAGTTATACGTTGTCCAGATCCATAAGACAATTTGATGCTATCAATGGTGGCGCGTGGTTTCCATCGCGTTATGATAGAAGACACAATGGAGCCATTGTAAGCCAGTATGCCATTACACCGCGCTTATCATTTTCAGCCGTGTGGGAGTTTATCTCTGGCTCACGTTTTACACCCATCGTAGGGCAGTATCAGGTGTTGTCACCAACTGCTACCGGAGTGGATTTGGTGCCGCTGTTTGCTTCTATCAATTCAGTGAAACTGGCCGACTCGCATCGACTGGACCTGGGTATTAAATTAAAAAGTAAACCGAATACGAAATTCAGGTACGAGTGGTTTGCAGGTGTTTACAATGTATACAACAGAGCCAATCCTGTTGCGATTACAGTAGAAACTGACGAAACCACAGGCGCGATGAGTTATGAGCAACCAGGTTTGATTGGTTTACTCCCATTTATCAGTTACTCTTTTAAATTTTGATATGATCAGGATATTAACAGGTTGGGTGATGGTATCGTTTCTGGCAGGTTGTCTTCCAGAGCCATTCCCCGTGAATAATATTCCGAGTGCAGACTCCAAAATTGTAGTGTCTTCACAATTAGTACTCGATCAGTCAGTGGCCATTCTCCTTACAAGAAGCTTTGGTGCGTTGGATGCCAACGGTGATAGCGATCCTACCGAGCTGATTGATCAAATTGCCATCAATGACGCTACTGTTATTATTGAAGGAATGGGATTGAGCGATACCCTCACCTTGATTGATGCTGGGGTGTATGGAAGTGTAAGCATACCGTTTGTAGATGAGGGTTTTTATACTTTGTATGTGGACAGTCCAACGATGGGCAAAGTAAGCGCCACTACACAAGTAAAAACTGCGGTAACTTTTAATTCGCTGGATGCCGCTATCAACGACACAGGTTTTGATACGTTGGCCACCATAGGTTATTCGTTAATGGATATTCCCGGCAAAAGCTACTACATGGTCAACGTACAGTATTTTACCAATGAAGAGTCCTTTGAACCCCAGGATTTTCTGAACCCCAATATATTCATTCATCTAACGGAAGATGAACCGGAAAAAGACAGCGAACTGATGGGTGATTCCTTCAACGCTATTTTTAGGCGTGACTTCTTCCCAGGTGATACCATTATTATGCAACTCTCCAATATTGATAAGGGCTACTACGACTTTTTACAAGTTCGCAAAGACGCCAGGTTCAACTTCTCCGACTTTTTAGGAGAGCCTGTAAATTACCCTTCCAACGTAGTCGGGGGTCTGGGCTGGTTTACTTTAAGCTTCCCTGATGTAAGGGTGATAACATTGCGGGAATAGTTGAGTAGTCTTGAGTCCTGAGTCCTGAGTCCTGAGTCCTAAGTCCTAAGTCCCGAGTCCCAAGTAAAGATCCCATAAACCTTACTATGTACTAAAGACTATGGACTATATACTATCGACTATAGACTAAAAACCCCCATTGGCGTGCTCCTACCCACAAATGACGGGAAAATGGCGGGCGAAAATGACCGCTACTCCTCTTCTCTCCCCGTATTATCGCGTAACATTGTGCTAATAAAAAAATTATCATGCAGCAACCAGACCTGGGAGTACTCCTCATCACCTTACGCAAAAACAGAAACCTCACACAAGAAGAGTTGGTGGAAAAAAGCCATGTAAGTGTGCGCACCATTCAACGCATTGAGGCTGGAGAGGTATTGCCCCGTTTGTCTACCGTGAAAATTTTGTTAGAAGCACTTGGAGAAGATTACGAGTCATTTTTAACAAAACAAAACATGGAAACACAAAACCCACTGAACACCCAACGCAACACATTAATGCTGGCCGTAATAGCCGGAGCAGTTTATCTTGTATGTCAAATTATCCTTGGCGCTATGGACATCTCCTGGTTCACAGGTGACCGCAACTGGGGATTCCAGACCAACGCCATCTTCACCGGCCTCACTGTACTGATGGTGATCTCTTACATTCTCTTTACCAGGGGATTTATAGTGCTAAGTCAGGTCTTTGAGAATTCATTATTGAAAGTAATTGCCTACCTATTAATGGCGGCCACTGCAGGCCTTGGCATCTTAGACATTGTCTCCCTGTCCGTTACCGACATGGAACTTTTGATACTTCCCTACGGAGCAGCTGCCATCCTTTTCGGTTCCCTGAGTATCGTCTTTGGTGTAGCACTCCTTCGCTTGCAGGATGGCATGGGTCAACTCTCCCGCATTGCAGGCATTATGGAAATTGTAATGGGATGTTTATTGATTACCGTAGTACTTTTCTTCCTCGCCTGTGTAATCATGATACCGGCCGTCTTGATAGAGATACTGGTACTGTGGAGAGGGTATGAATACCTGTCGCGCTCCGCTCCAGCACAAGTTGCCAGCGTTTAATGAGGACCTCCAATTAGAAAAATCCAATGAAAAAAATATTATTATATATAACAGGCGCGGTCTGTACAATGCTCCTATGGGCAGTCGTCACGTTCCTCGCAACAGTAAACGGTTGGTATCATCAGCCTATAGCCAATCAAAGCACATCAGACGCTTTCAAAGAGGCTGTGGAAAGTGAGATCACTAAACAATTCACAGGTAATTTTTCCATGGCTGTTATGAGTGATGGTAAAATAGAGTACGAAAAATTCTATTCAGTTGGAAGTCCAGTAAACAGAAATACAGTTTTCCAGGTTGCCTCGTTGAGTAAGTGGGTTTCTGCTTTTGGTATTATGAAATTGGTTGAGAATGGTCAACTTGATCTGGATGCTCCTGTCAGTAAATATTTAACAAGATGGCAATTACCTCCCAGTGAATTCAATAATGAAGGCGTAACGGTGAGGAGGCTATTAAGTCATACCGCAGGACTCACAGATGAATTGGGTTACTCAGGTTTTGAAAAAGGCACGCCCGTACAGCCCATCGAACAGTCGCTAACCCAAGCAGTGGATGCAGATGAGGGAGTAAGCGGTGCCGTGCGTGTGGGGATTGAACCCGGCAGTGAATTCAAATATTCAGGAGGTGGTTATACACTTCTTCAACTCATTGTGGAAGAAGTAAGCGGGCAAACATTTGCAGATTATATGAAGGAAAATATTTTCCAGCCATTACAGATGATCCACTCCACTTATACCTGGCCTGACTCCACTAATAGCTTTGAATTGGTTGAATTCTATAATAGCAATGGCACCAAAGCACCCCACTTCCGATACACCTCTCTGGCAGCCACATCATTGTACACTTCACTTTCAGATTTGGAATCATTTTTTCAGGTGTTTCTGGTGGGCAGCAACAATGAACCCATTGGAAGAAACGTATTAAAACCTGAAACGATAAAGCTGATGCGTAGCCCTCATGCACAAACTATGGGGGAAGACATTTGGGGACTGGGTACCATGTTATTTGCAGCAACAGAAAATAGTGACTTCATTATAGGTCATGATGGAAAAAGCACTCCGCCCATCAATACAGCCGTTAGATTAAACCCTGAAACAGGCGATGGCATTATTGTATTGGATACAGGAAATCCATTGCTGGCAACAAAATTGGCTAGCGAATGGGTATTTTGGAAAACCGGAAAGGTGGACACATTACTTTTTACAATGGAAATGAACAGGATGATAACGATCATAGGTATTGGATGGGGTGCCATTATGCTATTCTCCATTGGTCTCCTGATAAGAAAGCGAAAAATACAAGGTAAAGGGTAAGCCTGCCTATATCACTACACAAATCTGTCCCATCCCAGAAGCCAGAATCAAGTATCAAGAATCCAAAATCTAGCATCCAGAATCCAGCATCTAGCCCCTAGAATCCAGAAAAATTTGATATTTTACACCCTCATTAATTCAAAGACATGAAAAGATTCCTCCTTCTCTCCTTATTAGCACTCTCATGTACCCTCTTTGCACAGGACTATCGCTGGCAGCAGCGGGTTGAATATAAAATGAATGTGGCCCTGGATGTAAAAACCCACAAAGTAACGGGAGATCAGGAGCTTGTATACCACAACAACTCTAACGACACACTAAGGAAAGTATACTATCACCTCTACTTCAATGCGTTTCAACCTGGCAGCATGATGGACGTGCGTTCACGCAACCTCCCCGACCCTGACGGAAGAGTGATGGACAGAATTTCCAAACTCAAGAAGGAAGAAATTGGCTACCAGCAAGTATTAAGTCTGAAACAAGATGGACAGGATACCAAGTACCAGATTGATGGTACTATTCTCACCGTATATCTTGCTAAGCCCATCATGCCACACAGTAAATCATTATTTACCATGAAGTTTGAAGGGCAAGTACCCGTACAAATTCGCAGAACCGGCCGCGACAACAAAGAAGGCATTGCCTACTCCATGACACAATGGTATCCCAAATTAGCGGAATACGATTTTCAAGGCTGGCACCTTGACCAATATATTGCGCGTGAGTTTCAGGGAGTATGGGGCGATTACGATGTTACTATTAATATCGATCCAAAGTTTACCATCGGTGGCAGTGGCGTTTTGCAAAATCCTAATGAAATTGGTCACGGCTACGAAGACGATGGAGTAAAAATTAAAAAATCGAAGGAAAACCTCAACTGGCACTTTGTTGCAAAGGATGTTCACGATTTTGCCTGGACAGCCGACCCCGATTATGTACATACCAAAGCACAGGTGCCCGGAGGACCTGAGTTGCATTTCTTTTACCAGCCGGGAGAAAAAACTACGGAGAACTGGACCAACCTCAAGGAATATGCCGTAAAGCATTTTCAGTTTATGAATGAGACTTTCGGAAAGTATCCTTACCCTGTTTACTCCGTATTGCAAGGTGGTGATGGGGGTATGGAATATCCCATGTGTACACTCGTAACGGGCGAGAGAAAATTCACCAGTCTGGTAGGTGTAACTGCACACGAAGCAGCACACGCCTGGTTCCAGGGGGTGTTGGGAAACAACGAGCCACTTTACCCATGGATGGATGAGGGCTATACCAGTTTTGCAAGCAGCGAATCCATGGCCTATCTGTTTGACCAAAAAGATGACCCACACAGTGGAAGCTACAGCGGGTATTTTAAATTGATCGAACGTGGACTGCAAGAACCATTGGGCACACATTCTGATCATTACAATACCAATTCGGCCTATGGCACCGCTGCTTACAGTATGGGAGCCATATTTCTGCAACAACTCAAATACATTGTGGGCGAAGATGTCTTTTATCCCGGTATGCGCAGGTATTTCAATACATGGAAATTCAAACACCCGGAACCCAATGATTTTGTAAGGATAATGGAAAAAGAATCAGGGTTGCAATTGCACTGGTACTACCGCTACTGGATTTTGACTACCAAACACATCGACTACGGTATAGAAAGTGCTAAAGACGATCAGGGTAAAACAGAAGTAACACTAAAAAGAGCGGGTACCTTCCCTATGCCCATCGACTTATTGGTGACGTACAAAGACGGCAGCAAAGAAATGTTTTACATCCCGATGAGTGAAATGCTGGGTGGCAAAGGACAGGAAGACAAATCCATTAAGTGGTCTCCAATGGAGATGTGGAACTGGGTCAACCCCACTTATACTTTAGCCATTGGTAAGCCTGCCTCTCAAATTGAAAGCATGGAGATCGATCCAAGTCAGCGCATGGCCGATATTAACAGAGATAATAATACGTTGAAGCCAGGGAAGTAGTGACGGGTAGTCTGCTTGATACTTTAGTTAACAATTGACAAAAACTACAGTTGACAACATCTAAGCACCACATTTTGTCAACTGCCATGTTTGTCAACTGTCTATTACTTAACTAGCAGGCGCTTGCTGATAGAACGATTGCCACCAGAAACGGTAATGATGTAGATACCTTGTGGAAGGTCTTCAATTGCTAAAGGTATTGTCCTGGTCTCAGTCACCCCCGAGGTATTTATTATGTTAAGAAGGTTTCTTCCCATCATATCGCGTACTGTTACATGGATATCCTCCCCTCCGCTTACCCCGAGAAGTTTTACAAATGTATTTTCGCCTTCTGTTGGATTGGGATATACTTCAAAAGCAATATGTCCGGTGTACTCTACATCCACTTTTACAATCCCAGAAAAAGTACTCGTTCCATCATAGTCCGTTTGCTTTAATCGGTAGTAAGAAATACCATTGAGCGGCTGAGCATCAGTCGCAAAATAATTATGTGCTTCCGAGGTAGTTCCATTACCTGTTACAGTAAATAATGATTGAAATTCTTGTCCATCCACTGATCGTTGTACTGTAAAGAAATCATTATTCAGCTCTGAGGCTGTTGTCCATTCCAATTGCACTTCACTACCATCATAAAATACATTAAAACTCTTGAGTTCAATAGGTAATGGATTGGTGCCGCCCGTGGCATTGCCCAGCGTGATATCACTAAAGGTGGTGAAGTTATTGGACGTAATGGTACCAGTGCCTGCAGCAGACCCTGTACCCCCTACATCAAACCAAACTGTGCCCGCACCATTAGTTTTTGCTACCCTCAGATTAGCCGGATCAGTTACGCCATCGCTGCTACCAATACCGTAGTATAAAGTGATACGTGCATTGGTCAGGTTGGCCACGGCCGAACGATTTACACGCCAATATCTTACTCCGGATACCTTATCAAGGGTACCAGGAAGTGTGTAGCCAAGCGCTCCCGCAGACTGCATAAAATGTTGCGCAGTGTAAATAACAGGCGTAGCATCACTGTGTGTAACGGTTAAAATAGCGGGTCGATAGCTGCCATTGTTACCCAATGGAAGGTTCCTGATGGTACTGGGCGTGCTAGTGGCTACCTCGTAAGTCATAGGTCCATCGATGTAACTTGAAGTGCTGCCGATTGTGGTTGCCGTTGCGTTTTTTAAGTTTAGGATGTTAGTAGCTGTTGTACTTACCACTCCTGAAGTAAGTGTAAGATTACCATTGACGGTAACAGCTCCGCCCAACGTAACTTGCGGAGTAGAAATCCTGGTGTTGTTAATCGTTAGATTATTATAAGTGATGGCATCACCTCCTGCACCTCCACTGGCTGCCAGTGTTTGTAGGTAAGTACTGGTAAAATATTCCACCGTAGAAGTACCATTGCTGATCAATGTTCCATACGGAGTCCCTCCTCGCACAAAGTTTCTTCCTATTCTCAATCTGGCGGAGTTGTTCAGTTGAATTTGTTCTTGTCCGGCTGCCGTTGCGTTGAAGACGATATCCCGAGCAACAGTAATTGAGGAGTTATTATTCCCCTGTAACTGCATTAACCGACCCCCTGTTGATGTTAGATTAACATCACGATTAACAACCAAAGCACCTGTTCCGTTAACAATAAAGGTATTATCCACTGTTGTTCCCCCTGTACTTGACCAGTTCAAGTCCTTATTGATTGTTAATAAGGAACCTGTATTAATCGTAACACCAAAGGCGCTGTTTCCCCCGGAACGACTGAGTTGCAAATTATCGTTGATGGTCATGTTTCCATTGCTAGTCACGGTAATACCTCCCGCAAAATTATTACCGGAATTAGTGAGACTTACTTTTCCGGCAACGTTAAGAGTCGCTCCATTTACAATCAATTCTGTATTGGCACCGGCCACTGTCAAATTCACTTCAGCTGCATTGGCTGCCGCGCCTACAGTTATGGTGTGCCCTTGTATGTAGGCTACATCCCCAGCTACAGGGAAAAATACAGTTTCAGCCGGACCACCATGACCCGTTGCCGACCAGGAACCGGGGGTATTCCAATTGCCATTTGCAAATGAATAGTAGGTTTGACTTACGTTGTTAATGCATAAAGTGAAAGTTCCTCTATAACCTAATCCAACATAATTATCGGTGGATATATAGTACGTTTGCCCTACGACAAGGCTACTATAAGTTATGTTGACATCAGTAGTAGCGTTCACTCTTCGCACGCAAGCAAGTTGTGTAGTTCCATTACTTGCCCACAAAGCCATGTTAGGATGTTGTAACGTTCCCTCCGCTCCTCCTACCTTCATGTCAATAGTAACAACAGGTGAGATCGCTGTGAACTTAAACCAACGATTGTAGTTGGGGCCGTTTTCCCAACAACTGCCTTTATTTTTATCAGCTGATGCGTTAACTGTGGAGTATTGGGCATTGGTAGAACACCAATTGTTGAGGTCGGTCAATTCGATGGCCCCTTCATAAAAATCATAGGACGCCTCATCATTAGCACACAGTGTAAACGTACCTCTGTAGCCTAGTCCAACATAATTATCAACCGATACAAAATAAGTATTTCCAATCGCGAGATTGGTCGCAGCCAATTGCACATCTGTTGTCGCATTGATCCTGCGCATGCAGGCAATCTCAGTGATTGCATCTGCTTCCCATAATGCTATGTTGGGATGTTGCATACTACCCTCTACGCCTCCTACTTTTAGGTCAAGCGTAATAAAATTGGTAGTGGCCACAAATTTAAACCAGCGGTTATAGTTAGGTCCATTTTCCCAGCAACTTCCTTTGTTCAAATCTGCGGTTGCATTTATTGTAGAATAAGCGGCATTGGAAGAACACCAATTGTGTATATCCGTCAACAATATGGCTCCAGCCGGTTCATCGTAGTTAACAGTATTATCAATACACAATGTGAAGGTTCCACGGTAGCCCAATCCAACGTAGTTATCAACTGAAACATAATAGGTATTGCCTATCGTAAGTGTTGCGGTAGAAATTTGAACATCGGTAGTCGCATTTACCCTCCTAACGCACTTGATTTCTGTAATACCATCTGCTTCCCATAAAGCCATGTTAGGATGTTGCATGGTACCTTCAGCTCCATCAACCTTTAAATCAAGCGTAACATTGGCGGAAGTGGCGACAAACGTAAACCAACGATTGTAATTAGGCCCGTTCTCCCAGCAACTTCCTCCATTTAAGTCAGCCGTTGCGTTAACAGTTGAATAGGCTGCATCTACTGAGCAGTTATTAGCACTGTGAGTGATTACAATTGCTCCATTATAATCATCATAGGTTACCGTGTTATCTATACAAAGTGTAAAGGTGCCACGGTATCCCAATCCTACATAGTTGTCTACGGAAACATAATAGGTATTTCCGATGGCAAGGGATGAAGTAGAAATCTGAACATCTGTGGTTGCATTCACCCTGCGGACACATTGTACTTCTGTTGTTCCGTCTGCCTCCCATAATGCCATATTGGGATGTTGCATAGTGCCCTCTGAACCCCCAACTTTTAAGTCAAGGGTTACATTGGCTGAAGTAGCTACAAACGTGAACCAACGATTATAATTTGGTCCGTTCTCCCAACAACTTCCTTTATTCAGGTCAGCAGTTGCATTTATTGTAGAGTAGGCAGCATCAGCCGAACAATTATTTGCACTGTGCGTGATTGTAATCGCCCCATTGTAATCATCGTAGGTAACAGTATTATCTATGCAAAGTGTAAAGGTTCCTCTGTAGCCCAAGCCCACATAGTTATCCACTGATACATAATAGGTATTTCCGATTGTAAGAGAAGCTGTTGAAATCTGAACATCCGTTGTCGCGTTAATTCTGCGAACGCATTTAATTTCTGTGGTTCCGTCTGCTTCCCACAACGCCATGTTGGGATGTTGCATGGTACCTTCTGATCCGCCAACCTTAAGGTCAAGTGTTACATTAGTTGTAGTGGCAACAAACTTGAACCAGCGGTTGTAATTAGGCCCGTTCTCCCAACAACTTCCTTTGTTTAAGTCTGCTGTTGCATTAATGGTGGAGTAGGCAGCATCGGCTGAACAATTATTTGCACTGTGCGTAATTGTAATCGCTCCGTTATAATCATCATAGGTAACAGTATTATCTATACAAAGTGTGAAGGATCCTCTGTAGCCCAATCCCACATAGTTATCCACTGAAACATAATAGGTATTTCCAATAGTTAGAGATGACGTAGAAATTTGAACATCTGTTGTTGCATCTACTCTACGTACACATTTAATCTCGGTGGTTCCATCTGCTTCCCACAACGCCATGTTGGGATGTTGCATGGTACCTTCTGATCCGCCCACCTTAAGATCAAGTGTTACATTAGTTGTAGTGGCAACAAACATAAACCAACGGTTGTAATTCGGCCCGTTCTCCCAGCAACTTCCTTTGTTTAAGTCTGCCGTTGCGTTTATTGTTGAATAAGTTGCATCTGCGGAGCAGTTATTGGCACTGTGCGTGATCGTTAGTGCTCCATTGTAATCATCGTAGGTTACCGCATCATCGATGCATAGGGTAAACGTACCCCTATACCCAGTCCCTACATAGTTATCTACGGATATATAATAGGTATCCCCTATAGATAAACTAGAAGTTGAAATCTGTACATCTGTATTTGCATTAACCCTCCTAACACATTGGATTTCAGTGGTGCCATCAGATTGCCACAAAGCCATATTAGGGTGCTGCATGGTGCCTTCTGCCCCACCCACCTTTAAGTCTAACGTAACTTCAGTGGAAGTGGCAACAAATGAAAACCAAACATTATAGTTTGGGCCATTTTCCCAGCAACTGCCTTTGGTCAAATCAGCCGTTGCATTCACCGTGGTGTAGGCAGCATCAGCAGAACAGTTTCCACTGGAGTGGGTAATGACTTGAGCAGAAGCAAGATTATCATTCGCGGGCTGAGCCAAAACCGAGATGATGGACATTCCGAAGACGATCGGAAGTAAAAAGTACCTCATTAGGTGTTTAAATTATTAAAGCCAATGGGAAAGTTACTCAATAATTTACGTTTTTCATCAAAAAAGTACACTTGTGAGTATCCCCAAACTATTAATACCTTCTGCTATTTAATGGTAACTTCATTAAGTTGCCTTTTTAAAAAGCCTGATTTATGATCTTAAACTACATTTGGGTATCCTTTTTTCTATTGGCCTTCGTGGTTGCCCTGCTGAAACTGATCTTTTTTCAGGATTTTGAGGTTTTCCCCGCCATGCTCAACTCCACTTTTGACATGGCAAAAACGGGCTTTGAGTTATCGCTTTACCTCACCGGTGTAATGTCGCTGTGGCTAGGTATTATGAAAATTGGTGAAAAAGGTGGCATTGTACCCATTCTGGCCAAAGTTGTCGGCCCCTTTTTTCAGAAGCTATTTCCCGGAGTACCCAAAGAGCATCCTGCCGCAGGATCTATTATCATGAACTTTAGCGCCAACATGTTGGGGCTGGACAACGCTGCAACTCCACTCGGACTAAAGGCCATGAAAGAAATGCAGGAACTTAATCCTGACAAAGAGACTGCGTCTGATGCGCAGATCATGTTCCTGGCGCTGAACACATCAGGTTTTACCATCGTGCCCATTGCCATTATTCTTGACCGATCCATTCTTGGCGCAGCCAACCCTACCGATATTTTCATACCCGCTCTCATTGCTACTTCCATTTCCACACTGGCGGCCATGTTTACGGTTAGTATTTATCAAAAAATCAATCTGTTCAATCGGGTTTTTATGGGTTACTTGCTTGGCTTTAGCGCCTTAATCGGTGGAGCAGTTTACTATTTCATCAGCCTTCCCCAGGCGCAGCTTGAAACTCAATCCAATCTCATCAGCAGCATAATCATTATCTCCATTATCATTTCGTTTATGTTGCTAGGTCTTTACAGACGCATCCCGCTTTACGAAACTTTCGTTGAAGGTGCCAAGGAAGGTTTTGAAACTTCAATAAAGATCATTCCTTACCTTATCGCAATCCTTGTGGCGATTGGGATGTTTCGTAGCTCAGGAACACTAGAGTACATCACCGGAGGTATAGGCTGGACTGTGGCGATGCTGGGGTTCAACACCGATTTTGTAGATGCCTTGCCTGTTGCACTACTCAAGCCATTAAGTGGAGGCGCAGCAAAAGGAATGATGGTAGATATTATTAAGGCGGATGGGCCCGATTCTTTTACTGGAAGGCTCGCCAGTATCCTGAGGGGATGTACAGAAACTACCTTTTATATCCTGGCAGTATACTTTGGCTCAGTAAATATTAGAAAAACACGATACGCTCTTACTGTTGGGTTAATCGCTGATGCTGTTGGTGTGATTGCAGGAATTTTTGTAGCGTATATGTTCTTCCACTAAAAAAGCTAACTACTCGTTGCTTACATTCTTCCTCTTCCCGTTCTTATCAATGAAAACCATCTTGCTTTCACCGGCTGGATTAGATGTCTTTACAGCTACTTCACCGGATTCTACCTGAAAGGAAACTTCCGCAGGCAGCAATTCAAATGAAAAATTGTTACTCCATGCCAAGCCATCCGTACGGTATATTTTAGCGACAGTAGCCGGAAATTTTTCTTCTACCTTTTCCTCTGAATAGAATAACACATAAAACACCTGGCCATTCTCATCAGAAGCGGATAGCGCTTTAGTCACAGGAAGTCGGTTTCTGGTAAACACCTTATTATTAATTGGAAATGAGACACTTACGCCTCCCTTTCTCGCTGGATTAATCGTTGAGAAATAGCCTGTTGCCACCGTATCCGCAAACTGAAATCCAGCCGTAAACTTGTCTTCTGCAAGTATCAAAGGCTTGAACTTACTATCTACAGGTACTTCTACAAACAATGGAATAGAATCTGTTTCTGTTACCATCCAGCGCAATGCCCCAGACAGCCTCTCGAACTCCTTTTCTTTCCTTTCCTTTTCCCTATCAGCAAAATCTTTTGTCGTCCTCACCAGGCTTTTTAATACTGCAGGCGTTCCATAAGCACTGCTTACAAAATGGTTATAATCTATGGCATCCGCTTCCAAATCGCGGGTTGCTAGCTTGGCTGAAACACTATCTAGTTTTTTAATCTCTTTCAATTCCTTCTCAATCAAACCCAGCTTCAATTTGATATTAGATGAATCTCTAAAAGGTTTATTGTTGATCAACTCAGACAAATACTCTAGCTCTGCGATCTTCATTCCAAAAACATCCATGGGCATAGGATCTGGATCGTATTTTTTGAGTTGGTTGTAAAGTATTTTATCCACCAACTTAGTAAGGTCACTTTTCACTGAAACAGAATCCTTCTTCAGCTTTTCTCTTAACTTATTGATTTCAATATCGTACGAGATCAAGTTTTCACGCATTGGCAAAATCTCTTTCTCTATCCCTGAAATCGTGTTATCCGCCCAACGCTTGAAGTCCCATAACGCCAGCTTATCCTGCATAAAATCGGCAGCCGAGGTTCCGTCATTCTCAAGACTTACTATTTCTTTTAGATCTAACTCTTGATTGTATCCCGTATTCCCAAAAGTGGCAGAAATGTCTTTGTAGCTTTTAAAGGCAAGCATGCTAGAGTCAAAAACCTGAGTAACACGTTTCAAATTACTAATCGTACTCTCATCCGATCGGAGAAAAAGAGTTTTTAGGTTTCGGTATTTCAACTGAACATCCTTAAAAAGAAATTGAGCCTTCGCATACCTCGCCTCGGCATTATCATAATGCGTCTTCAATTCATGCACCAGCACTTTTCTTTCTTTGAGGGCTTGCATTTTCTTCTCTATATCAAACTGAACATCAGACAGCTTCACACCAAACTTACCCGTGCGCAAATCGCGTCTGTTATAGGCCTGATAGTATTCATCATTCCGCTTAATCTCTTTTTCGTCCATCTGCTTATAGGCCTTGTCATAAAAAATAACCGCTGAATCGAGGTTATTGATCATAATCTCAGTGTGCTTTAGCACGTCATTTTGAGCAGACTTCTCCTGAAAGATAATGCCCATAAACAGGAAGGCATTCGGGTTGTCATCGTTCTCAGCCAGGTATTTGCGTAGAAAGGGCTCTGCTTGATCGTATTGCTTAGCGTTGAGCAGCACAAACAAATCTTTGTATTTTACCTTTTGCCCAAAAGCAGGCGATAAAAGAAAAACAAAACTGAGTACTGTAAGTAAGATTCGAACCATTTTGTGATGTAAATTGTAGCAAATTAAGCAAATAATGAGATTTTGTTGAATACTTTTCAATAACCGCACCAAAGTTGACCTGAATGAATAGAATAATTAAGTTTTTGAAGCCCTGGGCAGGAGCTGTGTTAATTGTAGTTGCATTACACTTCACAGGGCTCCTAAGCAGTATTTCGTTCCTTGCGCAATCCGCCATCCTGAAAACTGGCCTGATGAATGCTTCCGCTGAAATGGTCAAGGAAGATATCAATTTTAACTACGACTTTCAGGTCAAGGACCTCAACGGCAATAGGTTGGATTTTACCCAATTCAAAAACAAAGTAGTTTTCCTCAACTTATGGGCGACATGGTGCGGGCCATGCCGAGCTGAAATGCCAACCATTCAAAAGCTCTATGAAAAGATGAAAGACAATCCGAATGTCGCATTCGTCATGTTATCAATCGACAAAGACAAAGATCTTCCAAAAGTCATCAGGTATTTAAATGATAAAGATTATACATTCAATGGCTACATGCCATCTGGATACCTTACCGAACAACTCAACGTCCCCTCCATTCCTACAACGTTTGTGATTTCCAAGGAAGGTAAAATTCTAACCAAAGAAGTAGGCACTACAAATTTTAATACCACTCGATTCTACAAATTCTTAAAAGAAGAATCAGAAAAATAAATCGGTGTCTACAGATTCAAAACAAAATTTTCAGCCTGATTATCTGCTCAATTTCACAATCGAGGTCTTTATCTATTTTGGCATACCGAAGGAGCATGCAACCCTTGCTGCGAAGATTCTGGCGCTTTCCGATATCCGCGGCATCGACTCGCATGGTGTTGCCCGATTATACAGCTACGTAGGTTTGTTATCAGAAGGTTTGATCAACCCCAATCCAAAAATTAGCATCGCCAGAGAAAAGAAAAGTGTTGCTACTGTAGATGGAGATAATGGACTGGGTCTGGTGGTTGGGCACTTTGCCAATGAAATGGCTATGGATAAAGCAGCAAAACATGGCTCAGGATGGATTTCGGTTTGCAACTCAAATCATTATGGTATTGCGGGCTATTACTCTCTGGAAGCTTTGAAGCGTGATATGATCGGATGGTCGATGACCAATACCACCAAACTGGTTGCTCCTCTATGGGGTGCAGAACGCATGCTCGGCACCAATCCTATCTCCATTGCGTTTCCAGGATGGAAAGAACCTCCTGTGGTAATTGACCTGGCCACCAGCGCTGCAGCTTATGGCAAAATAGAAATCGCCAAACGACATCAGGAACAAGTCCCTAGCGGATGGATTAATGATAAAGATGGAAATTTAAGTACTCAACCTGAAGACATGATTAATGGAGGTGCTTTACTACCACTTGGGTCTACCCGCGATCTTGGTGGACATAAAGGTTATGCATTGGCATCCATGGTTGACATCCTTACAGCAGTGCTCAGTGGGGCCAATTGGGGGCCATTCGTGCCACCTTTTGCACTTCGACAGGAAATTCCAACAAGAAGTGTAGGCAAAGGGATTGGGCATTTCTTTGGTGCTATGGAAATAGATGGGTTTATGGAAGTAGAGGAATTTAAAAAAAGAATTGATGAATGGATAAGTGTGATGCGCAGCGCCAAGCCAGCAAAAGGAACAGGCGGTGTGCTTATCCCTGGAGACCCTGAACATCTGGAAGAAATCAAAAGAAAAAAAGATGGCATCCCTTTGAATACATCTGTGATATCTGATTTGCAAGCAATTTCAAAGCAAACAGGTATCCCTTTCGCCTCACATTAAGACAAAAGCATCTTCTTCACCTTTTCCATTCCAGCACCCCCACCCTCTTCAAAAAATATAATATCATCACCCACACTGTAGTCAGGTTTTTTAGGATCAATTATTATTTTCTGCGCATGAGGTCTTGTGTACTGTATGAGGCTTGCAGCTGGATAAACTTGTAGCGAAGTACCCACCACAATAAAAATATCTGCCTGCATGGCATAGTCCGCGGCTTCTTCCATTTTATAAACCAACTCTCCAAACCATACTATATTAGGTCGCAGTTGGGTTCCTTTTTCACATTGATCACCCATCTTAATTTCCCATCCATTAATTGGGTAAACCAATTGCTCATCCACACTGCTCCTCGATTCAAACAAGCTTCCATGAAGATGAACAACATGTGTTGACCCAGCTCTTTCATGCAGGTTGTCTACATTTTGTGTGATGATGGTTACGTCAAAATCACTTTCGAGTTCAGCAAGCACTTCATGACCTCTGTTGGGTATAACTTCCAGCGCTTTCTTTCTTCTTTGATTATAAAATTCCAAAACCAAAGAAGGGTTCTTTGCCCAACCTTCAGGAGTGGCTACTTCCATTACATCATGGCCTTCCCATAGTCCTCCAGCATCACGAAATGTCGGAATACCGCTTTCAGCACTTACTCCTGCGCCTGTAAGCGCAACCAGCTTCTTCATTTACTATTTTAACTTTCTGTCAAAAAAATCTTTAGTTGCATTAAACACTTGCTTCCAGCTTTCATACCTCAGAAAGCCATGCACCTCATCTGGAAGTACTAAAATTTCTATGTCTACCTTTTTATCACGTAGTTTTTCCGCAAGGTCAATGGTTTGCTGAAACAAAACATTCCTATCGTCATCACCATGCACAAACAAAACAGGTGCAGTCCATCTAGATAAATCGCTAACAGGAGAAGATTGATAGGCCAATGCCATATCCTTCTCACCAATGCCCCAAGATCCACCTGGTGAAAACTCACGTGCACGGAATGCCCAATCATGAACCCCATGCAAATCTACACCTGCCTTAAATAATTCAGGGTTTCTCGCCAATCCCATAGCAGTAAGATATCCCCCATAGGAACCACCCCACAAACCAATCTTAGTGGGGTCCACTTCTGATATTGTTTTTAAATAATCACCTGCAGCTACCACATCCTGATATTCACTGGCACCTCTCGGGCCTTGGTTCTTTGCTCTTCTAAAATCTCTTCCATACCCAATCCCATCTCTATAATTAACAGAAAGTACAGCATACCCCTGGCTGGCCAGGTATTGATTGAATGCGTAGGCATTGATATAGTATTCACTATAATGAAAGCCCAACAACATCTGCCTGATGGGCCCGCCATGCATAAACACCAATCCGGGTTTTTTACCCTTTTGCTTTCTATCGATAAATAGTTGACCATGAACAGTGGTGCCATCTGCAGCCTTCATTATTACTTGCTCAGGCTTTACAAATCCTTTGAAAGAAAACGAAGCCCCCACCTTCCGATCTATGGATTCTAAATTTTTCGTTTTTGAATCGTAACGCATCAGGGTTAATGATGTGTTGTAAGTAGATTGAAAACAATACAATGAGCCATTGGCCCATGTAGGATACATTTCAATCCCTTCTCCTGTTGTAACCGCAGCAGGCTTGCCCTCTTTTACATTGCTTACCCAAATATGTCTTCGGTCTACATCCTCACGATTGCCATCAAAATAAATAGAAGACTCGTCCTCATTGTAATTATAACTCTCTACCATTCCGTTACCAGGTGTTATGTCTTTCAAGTCCGCTCCATCAGGATTCATAGCATACACATGATTCCATCCCTCATGCTCAGAGAAGAATAATATTCTGTTTGTTTTGGACCATGAAAGAGGTGTTGAGGAATAGTATTGGGCAAATCCACCATCATCAGATGGAGAATTCCAAATGGCCGAACCTTTTCCAGTAGCAGCGTCAGCTGTCCAAACAGAAAATTTAACACCGCCTGTCAGGTTGGATAATTCGTCCGCTTTCGTACCCGGCATTCTCAAAAAAGCAATCTTTTTCCCATCGGGTGACCATACCGGAAAACCATCATTGCCAATATCCGGTGCAATCCACTGTATCTTCTTATTGTTCAAATGATAAACTCCAATGAAGGCATGGTCTCCTCGATCACTGACAAATAATAACCTGGAACCATCAGGCGACAATGAATGAGTTCCATTATTTCCTCTTGCGCTAAAAAGTAGCTCAGGAAAAGCATCTTTTTTTAAGTCAATGGAATACAACTGTCCTCCCCTGCTAAAAACTATTTTATTACTTCCGATAAGGATCGGGTTATTTCCGTTTGCCAATCGAAAAGGTTCGCTTCCCAGAGAAGTACCTATACACCACAATGCCTGTTCAGCACCCTCCGCCATACTGGCCGGATTGGGGTTTTGACCAAAGCGATTGGCTCCACCTCCTCGCACATACACCAGGAGATCACCGCTATTTGAGAATAATAAATTAGACAACTCCTGACCATCATCTTGACCGTACTTTGTCAGTTGTTGGGTGGTTTCATTGGACCGAATGAAAATGTTCCTTTGACCATGATCATTAACCACCCATGCCAATTGTCCATTCGTTGAATGAGCCAACCCTGAACTGACAGGGTGACTAAGAAACTGTTCCAAGGTTTGCGCATTGGCAAAATGCAATGCCAACGATGATATGATAATAAGGACTATTGTTCTCATATTAACTAAGCTTTTCTCTAATATAAGAAAGCTGAAACTAAAAGATGGAAGGATGCAGGTTATTGCTTTTTCTTCTTTGCAAAGCGACCCTTCTTCTCCGGTGCTTTTTCAGCCAATTCGACACATTCCTCGAGTGTAAGGTCTGCTGGTTCTCTGTCCTTGGGGATTTTAACATTCTTTTTGCCCGCCTTGATATAAGGCCCCCACCTTCCATTCAAGATTTGAATATCCGGATTCTCGTCAAACTGTTTGATTATTTTGTTGGCATCAGCGATCCGCTTCTCCTTGACAAGCTCGACAGCTCTTTCATAAGTAATCGTATACGGATCTTCTTCCTTGGGAATAGAAACGAATTTTTTGTTGTGCAATACATATGGGCCGAACCGACCAATATTCACTACCACAGGTAACTCTTCGAACTCACCCATTTGTCGAGGGAGCTTAAGAAGAACGGTTGCGTCTTCCAGGGTAAGGTTCTCAATAAACTGACCTTGCCTCAAACTCGCAAACTTTGGTTTCTTTTCTTTACCGTCCTCAGGATTCTCACCTAACTGAACGTATGCACCATACTTGCCCAGCTTGGCATATACATTCAACCCAGTCTTAGGGTCTACCCCTAACTCTCTTGCTTTATTGGCTACCGATGAACGTTCTACTTTTTCAGTTTCCTCCACCGTGCTATGGAATGGCTTGTAAAACTGATCAATCATTTCTTGCCACTTCAGCTTACCACTGGCTATTTCATCAAAGTCTTCTTCTATCTCAGCTGTAAAGGAATAATTGGTAATGTTGGGAAAATGCTCTACCAGAAAATCATTTACAATCATGGCAGTGTTGGTAGGAAACAGTTTGTTCTTTTCCGCACCTGTAATCTCTTGAGCCGTTTTGGTCTCCACCTTATCCTTACTCAGCGTGATTACCTGATAATTTCTTTCTGTTCCTTCTCTCGCCTCCTTCACCACATATCCTCTTTTTTGAACAGTGGTAATGGTAGGCGCGTAGGTTGAAGGTCGGCCAATTCCCAATTCTTCTAATTTTTTCACCAAACTTGCTTCTGTAAATCGAGGTGGATGCCTGCTGAAAGTTTCTGTTGACTTCATTTCGTCAAGCTTCAAGTCCTGACCTACCTTTAGGGGAGGCAGCATTTTTCCGCTTTCTTCATCCGCTTCATCGTCAGTTTCATCATCGTCCTTCGACTCCATATACACTTTCAAGAAACCTTCGAACTTCACCACTTCACCTTTGGCAACAAGCGTCCTTGGATTGGTGGAGATTCCTATTGTTGCTGTAGTACGCTCCAGTTCTGCATCCGCCATCTGAGATGCAATGGCGCGCTTCCAAATTAATTCATATAAACGCTTGGCATTACGATCCATTTTTGGGTCAATAACTGAAAAGTCAGTTGGCCTGATGGCCTCGTGCGCTTCCTGAGCACCAGAAGATTTTGTTTTAAACTTGCGTGTCTTAATAAATTCTTTACCAAAGGCACTACCAATTTGAGCGGTAGCACTCTTTATAGCATCATCTGAAAGATTCAATGAATCCGTTCTCATGTAGGAAATCTTACCTGCCTCATACAACTTCTGAGCCACTACCATGGTTTGAATCACAGAGAAACTCAATTTTCTACCCGCCTCTTGTTGCAACGTAGAGGTGGTAAAAGGAGGTGCAGGAGTTTTCTTTGCTGGTTTCTTTTGTAAATCGGTGATGGTGAACTTTGCACCTATGCACGAAGTGACAAATTCAAGAGCTTCTTTTTCCGATGGAAGTTTTTCTGCCAAATCCGCCATAAGCTGCTTGCCTTTTCCAAGATCAAATACAGCCGAAACTTTAAAAGTAGACTTGCTTTCAAACTTCTCAATATCTCTTTCACGTTCTACTACTAAACGTACCGCTACTGACTGAACTCTTCCGGCAGATAAGCCTGTACCTATTTTTTTCCATAATATAGGAGACAGCTCAAACCCTACGAGTCTGTCAAGTACCCTTCTCGCCTGCTGTGCATTGACCAAGTCGATATCAATCCCTCGGGGCGATTTCATCGCATTGTCTATCGCATTTTTAGTAATCTCAGTAAATACGATGCGCCTTGTATTCTTATCGTTAAGGTCCAACACTTCCTTTAGATGCCACGAAATGGCTTCTCCCTCGCGGTCATCATCACTCGCCAGGTAAATCATCTCTGCTTCCTTCGCCAGTTTCTTAAGTTGCTTGATGACCTCCTTCTTATCGGGGCTTACATCATAAGTGGGTGTATACCCATTCTCTATATCTATTGCCTTGTTTCCTTTCGTCAAATCACGGATATGCCCCATGCTTGAAGTGACCTTAAAATCCTTTCCCAGGTAACCCTCAATCGTTTTTGCTTTTGCGGGTGATTCAACAATAACTAAGTTCTTTGACATGTGATTTTATATGATCCAGATTTTCAAATATCTGCATTTTTTTAAATAAACAAATTCAGTGGCTTTAGTTGCCCATCTTTATGAGGCCAACAATCAAAAGATTAGATTTGTTTTATGGCCCGGTGGTTATACCTCATGAGACATGCGCAATCCGCTGACAAACAGCATGGTCAACACGATAAAGAGCGCGAATTAACTCCTCCTGGAATGCGGGAAGCTGCCACCATCGGACATTTTTTAAAAAAAAATAATTATGACGTAGATTTAATCGTTTCCAGTGCCGCAAGAAGAGCGGAATCGACTGCAACGGTTATTCATGGAATTTTGAATTTACAATCAGAAATTGCCATTAATGACGAATTATATGAAGCTTCTGTCCGCAATCTCTTGCAGGTGATCACCAGCCTTGATGATGATTTTAAAAATATTTTGATAATAGGTCATAATCCATATATCTCTTACTTTGCTGAACACCTCACTAAAGCAGAAATTGGTAACATGGAAACTGCAGGATTGGTAAGCATTCGTTTTGAAATTTCGAAGTGGCAAGAAATAACCGAGGATATTGGATCTTTTGAAAACTACGTACACCCATCTATTATAGAGTAAGAACATATGCCATCCAAAGAAGAAGTAATTGCACAATTCAATCCTAATGACCCGGGGGTTAGCGGTCAATTGTTTGGGCTCCCTTTTAATGAAGAAAATGCTGAAGTAATAATAGTTCCTATTCCGTGGGAAGTCACCGTTTCCTATAAAGGAGGAACTGCCATTGGACCCCGGGCTATTCTCGATGCTTCCGCTCAAGTGGATCTTTTCGTGAAAGATATCCCGGATGCGTGGAAATTGGGTATTGCTATGCTTCCATTCCCAGAAAAAGTAAAAGAAGAAAGTGATGCGTTACGAACGCTGGCTGAAAAGCACATCGAAAAACTGGAAGCGGGAGAAGATACAGGGGATAAACTATCACTGGATAAAGTAAATGAAGCCTGCGAAAGCATGGTAATCTATACAAAAAACACCATCAAAAAATATTTAAAATCAAACAAGTTGGTGGGTTTATTGGGAGGTGATCACAGTACACCTTTGGGTTTTATTCATGCACTAAGTGAAGATCATGAGTTTGGTATTTTACAAATTGATGCACATGCTGATTTACGTAAATCATACGAAGGATTCTCTTACTCTCATGCATCAATTATGTACAATGCATTGAAGGTGCCATCTGTTCGTAAGCTTGTGCAGGTTGGTATTCGTGATTACTGTGAAGAAGAACAGCAGGTGATGGATCGCTCAATGGGAAGGGTAAAAGTTTTTTTTGATGAAGACATTAAGCACGCACAATACAATGGAGAGTCATGGGCCAGTATTTGTAAGCAAATTGTAAGTGAACTCCCCGATAAGGTTTATATCAGTTTTGATATTGATGGAATGGATCCTAAACTATGCCCGAATACCGGAACACCTGTAGCCGGAGGATTTGAATTTCATCAGATCACACTATTATTGAAGACACTGGCCCAATCGGGAAAAAGAATCATAGGATTTGACCTCAATGAAGTTGCCCCTGGGGAATCGGATGAGTGGGATGCCAATGTGGGTGCAAGGCTATTATTTCAGCTTTGCAATACCATGGCAGTATCTCAAGGGAAATTGCGCTACAACCGTTAGACAGAGCAATTAATAGCAGTTTCAATTTATTTTCTATTTTGCATATTCTAAACTGCTAATGAATGAGTGAATTTATACGCCAGCTTGCCAACGACATCTACCTTCCCATTTCGTTCCTATTAATCTTTGGAGGCCTCTATTTTATATTTTACTCACGGTTCGTTCAGTATAAATATTTCAAACATGCCATTGATATTCTGCGTGGCAAGTACAATGATCCCAATGATCCAGGACAAATTAATCCCTATCAGGCGCTGTCCACAGCGCTTGCCTCTACTGTGGGAATGGGAAATATTGCAGGTGTAGCTGCAGCCATTTCAATTGGAGGCCCAGGTGCATTGTTCTGGATGTGGATTACTGCCTTTGTAGGTATGTCAACCAATTTTTTCACAAGTGCTTTGGCATTGATGTACCGTGGTAAGGATTCTGCTGGAGTAATCCAAGGAGGCCCCATGTATGTTATCCGCGAGGCCATGGGTAAGAAGTGGCTTCCGTTGGCCTATGTTTTCTCAGCGTGCGCTATGGTAGGATGCTTACCCATCTTTCAAGCCAATCAACTCACACAAGTAATTATTGATCTTGGAATCAATAAAACTACCCTTGGAACCACACCTTTTAACCTCTTTGGATTTGAAGTAAGTACTGCTAAACTCATTATTGGAGTAGCGCTGACTATTCTTGCAGGAACTGTCATCCTGGGAGGAATACAAAGAATCGGCATGTGGGCAGGAAGGATGGTGCCTATCATGATTGTTATTTATTTCGGTTCTGTCATTGCCATTCTATTTACCAACATCACAGAAGTACCGCATATTTTCACTATGATTTTTACTGATGCTTTTGCAGCAGATAATTATCGAGGCGACCCAGCATTGGGAGGTATCTTAGGAGGGTTAATAATCGCAGGGGTTCGAAGAGCATCTTTCTCTAGTGAAGCTGGAATTGGTACAGCTCCTATGGCTTTGGGTGCATCCAAAAGCAAAGAACCTATTCGTGAAGGACTTGTTTCCATGTTAAGCCCAGCTATTGATACTATTTTAGTTTGTACACTTACTGCATTTGCAATTTTAGTTACCGGTGTTTGGCAAACTTCTGAAGCCAATGGAGTGACGCTTACTGCCAATGCTTTTGAAGGTGCATTGGGTGGAACAGGAAGATTTCTATTATTAATTTGTGGATTCTTTTTCGCTGTCACCTCACTATTCTCCTATAGCTATTATGGCAACAAGGCAATGTCATTCATCGGAGGAGTAAAAGCGGGTAGTTACTATAACTACTTTTATTTGGCGACCATCATCTTTGGTGCTGTAGCTACGATGCAGGATGTGATGAATATTATTGATATCGCTTATGCCATTATGGCTATACCCACAGTAGTGTCGGGAATTATACTCGCTCCAAAAGTAATGAAGGAAGCCAAAGGATACTTTGCGCGATTAAAGGAAGAGAAGTAGATTAATTATTTACTGAAGCAATCTTGCTGTGCTCAAGGGTATATGGGTAATCAAAAAGTCCGTGTTCTTTGATTGCCTCCTCTACTTTATGTGGAACATACTTCTCCCAACCATGCTCTCCTTTACGGATCATTGCAAGCACATTATCTGAAATGATGTGCAAGTTTTCTGTGTTGGCATTTTCAATATCCTCCAACTTGTTGTTGTCTTGCATGTAGCGGAAGAGGCCTTTTAAATTGTCAGGTAACTCATTCTCAAAATCCTTCAGCGTAAACAACTCATTCTCAGTACCCCGTTTTAATGCGGGATAGATGTATAACTTAATGTTGGTGCCAAAGAGCGCGGCAAAGCTTTCCAATATGCCTCCTCTTAAGTTCTGATAAGTGCGCTCTTCAAATACCTTTTGCAGTGCATAAATTCCAAGAATGATACCAATTTTCTTACCTCTGGTGATTTTAGACAGGTATTCTGCGACTCTATAATATTCAAAGTAATTCGAAATCAGTACTGTTTGTCCCAACGAACAAATAGTATCAGCACGGTACAAGAAATCCTTTTCATCGATAGCACCATCAGCACTCAGATCATTCAATGTGAGCTCAGTAAGCACCACCATTTTCTTTTTATCTACATCTGATTCCTTCTTGAAGTATCTTCTTGCTGCCAGCAGCATATCCACGTTCACATGTGTTACTGGCCTGAACCGGCCTCTTAATACCAACACATTTTTTTTATATAAAGCTTCTGATGGTTGCATTACCTCTCCATCAGGTCCAAACATAGCCGCACGTGTCAATCCATTCTTCACCAGCTTCATGGCCATCAAACGGTTGTCTACCTTCTCATAATCCGGGCCTGAAAGACGGAACATATCAATCTCAATTCTTCTGGCCAGCCCATCCACCAGCGACATCATGATTTCTTCAGGATCATCCAGCATCATACATGCATAGATCATGTTTACGCCAACAACCCCCAGTGCATATTGCTGCAACAGCGGATCGTTGTCAAACATCTTAACGTGGATGACGCAATCATTGGGTTCAGTATTCGGTCTTTTTTGGAAGCGCAAACCAACCCATCCCTGGCCTTGATTACTTCTTTCAAAATTCAACGCCTCTACTGTATCCGCAAAAGCAAAAAATCTCGTTTTTTCTATCAGATGAGGAAGTCTTTCCGGAAGCAACGGATACTCATGATCCAACATGCCCGAAAGCCTGTCTTCACACACATACCTTTCACACACTCCATAAATAGCATCACTGAATTTCATGTCATAGGCCGACATGGTTTTGGCCACTGTTCCTGATGCCCCTCCTACTTTGAAAAAGTTGGCGGCTACCTCCTGCCCTGCACCTATCTCCGCAAAGGATCCGTAAACTTCTCGCCTTAAGTTGATTCGAAGGGCTTTTTCCTGGGTGGTGAGTTTTTCTTTTGCCTCCATAAACAGTTTGGTATGACTATTTCAATGCAAAGTTGATACTATTTTTTTAAACATATCCTTAATAGTCAAAGAATTTGACTTTAAGCAAAATGTTGATGTTTTCAATGGATCTATTGAACAACAGGTTTGTAACCAATTTGTTGTTATTCTACTATCAATTACTAAGCCAGTCTACCCCTAGCAGGGTAACATTCAAGTTTTCAATGATTAACTATTTTGTGGCATATTATGCAGCAACCATGAATGTTCGGATTCTGACACCAAATCGATGAAGAAGTTTTCGTAATTCGAAACAGTTTTCTCAATAGTAAAGGAGTTTTTTACAGTTCTTCTTCCTTCTGACGACAACCGCTGCCATAGCAACTTATCCTCATCTAGTTCTGTGATTTTATGTGCCAATTCGTTCAAATTGCCATTTTCAAATAGAAACCCATTTACTCCATCTATTACTACATCTGTATTTCCAGATGCCTTGGTGGCAATCACGGGAATACCCATATACATGGCTTCCAGTAGTGATTGCGAAAGCCCCTCAGTAACAGAGCACAATACACTCATGCTGAACAAAGGGAGGTAATTGATAGCATCAGATGAGGGTATATTCCCTTCAAAAAACACTTGATGAGGAAGTTTAAAACCTTTGATTATTCTTTTCAATTGTTCATCCTCTATTACTCCCACCAATATAACCTTCGCAGGCTTATCTAAATGATCTAACGCAGACAACAGTTGATCCTGAAGCTTCCTGCGAGATATGCATCCTATTACTAGGTCATTCGGTTTTATATCAAATTTTTCCCGGAGTTTCTTCAGATGCTTTTCACTTAAAGAGTTGTACTTCTCAGCGGGAGTACCATTAAATATCACCTTAATGTGTTTCTCCGGCACCCCTCCTTGCTCAAGGGATTTCTTTACTCCATTTCCAACAGCCACAATTTTATCCGTGCCATTTACATAAAAGAGATTCTGTAATGGCCCACCCACACTTAATGAAATTTGCCTTCGCGTATGAACTATTTTAGTATCCAATTGGTAAATCCATCTGCTTAGCACACTCACATAGCGGTCTTTGCTAGATTGCGCATTGATCACATCGACATGATACGTTTTCACAACGGTTTTAATCTGTCGTATTGCTTTGATGTCAAAGCGTGATTTTAGTGTAATCGGAAAAAATTCAATACGAGCAGATGTGGCAAGATGATCAAGTAAAGAATCTTCTCTGGCAGCAATAAACACACGATGCCCCTTAGCAGCCAATCCTCTGGCAAGAAAAAAAACGGAATAGGTCGACCCTGCAAGAAAATCTTCCTGAGTAATAAACAGAATGTTTAGTTGTTGCTTCATAGGCAACAAATAAACCACTCATAGATTACCTCATGGTATGGTGAGTATCATCAGAAAATTATAAAAACATAAAGCAGGAAACTTACAGATAATATTACCCTTGCTCTGCTTCGTGCTTTTCTTTCAGTACCCTACGCAAAATTTTACCAACGTTAGACTTAGGGACTTCAGCAATAAACTCCACAAATTTAGGAATCTTGTAATTGGTCAAGCTTTTATGGCAAAAATCGATGAGTTCTTCTTTTGTCAATGATTGATCCTTCTTTACGACATAAACTTTAATGGCCTCTCCTGATCGTTCATGGGGCACCCCTATGGCCGCTACTTCTAAAACTTTTGGATTACTGGCAATTACATTTTCTATTTCATTAGGAAAAACGTTAAATCCAGACACCTTGATCATGTCTTTCTTCCGGTCAACAATTTTAAAGTACCCCTCCTCATCCATCAAACCAATGTCGCCTGTACGAAACCAATCACCTGGAAAGAATACGCCTTCCTTGTCTTTTTCCCAGTACCCACGCATCACCTGCGGACCGCGGGCACAAATTTCTCCTGTTTCACCTAACGCCAATTGATTACCATCATCATCGAAAATAGCCACCTCAGTGCTGGGCACTGGAATTCCGATATAACCTCTTCTGTGTTTCCCATCCAACGGATTGCAACAAAGTACAGGCGAAGTTTCGCTCAAGCCATAACCCTCTACTAAAGGTCTTCCTGTTACCTGCTCCCAACGTTCTGCCACAGCATCCTGAACTGCCATACCTCCTCCTACTGCACCGGCCAACCGAGAAAAGTCCAGATTCTTAAAGTCAGGATTATTCAACAATCCGTTAAACAAAGTATTAACACCTGTTACGATAGTGAACTTGTGTTTCTTTAGTTCTTTAACAAACCCAGGCATGTCACGCGGATTGGTTATCATCACATTCTTGACACCCGATGTAAACATCAGTAGTCCGTTGACTGTCAATGCAAAAATATGATACATAGGAATGGCTGTAATGATCAAGTCTTCATGATCTGGTCTCATGTATGGCTTGAACCAATGCGTTATCATCTGATTGTGGGCGATCAGATTTCTATGGGACAGCTGCGCTCCTTTTGAAATTCCAGTAGTTCCACCTGTGTATTGTAGGACTGCGATATCCTCAATATCCATGGCAGGTTTTGTGTATGTCAACTGCGCCCCTCTTTTTAAAACTGATTTGAAAGAAATCGCATTTGGGAGATGGTATGAAGGAACTATTTTCTTTACATACTTCACCACAAAATCCATGATACCTCCCTTCACTGTTCCCAGCATGTCTCCCATCTGCGTTACAATAATGTGTTTGGCAGGAATCTCATTTTGAATAACCTCCAATTGTTTCGCGAAGTTGGCGACAATGACAACTGCAGAAACTTCAGCGTCAACAAACTGATGCTTCATTTCTGGAGGAGTATAAAGTGGATTGGTATTAACGGCAATAAGCCCAGCTTTGATAGCACCAAAAAAAGCAACCGGAAACTGAAGTAAATTGGGCATTTGAATGGCAATGCGATCCCCTTTCTTTAGGCCAAGTTCCCCCTGCAGATAAGCAGCAAAGTGAGTAGCGCTCTCATGAAGTTCTTTAAATGTCATCTTCACACCATAGTTCTCAAAAGCCACCTGATCTGAATACTGATCACAGGTGTTATCAAACATTTCTATAAGTGAGGTGTATTCGTAAGGACCTATTTCCTTCGGTGTACCTTCAGGATAATTTTTAAACCATGGATAGTCAGTCATGCCGCGAGCTTTTTGAATTAATGACTAATTAGGCGAAAAAAATGATGAAGTCAAATGTAAAAGGAGACAATCAATAATTGGAGACATCCACTAAGAACTGGCGTTCAAAGTCTTTTCCGTCAAGTGATTTTCCCTGAACAATTACTCTGTAAGTTCCATTTTGCGGGTATTGAATTCTAGGAGCTGAACTGAAGGAGGTTAACTCATTTCCACTTTCATCATTCACACCGAGGTACCATTTATACGAATTGATGGCCACGCATTTGTTCTGAAACTTAATCCATCCAGGAAAACTTCCACTATTAACGTAAGTAAATTCAAAAACCGGAGTTTTCTCTGGCTGAGGAAATGCATTTGGATCAGGAGCTGTGGGGAAAATTTCACAGGCTGTCAAAAGCAGCAATGCTATGTACCAAGAGGGGCGCATAGTTAAATATAATCAACTATGCGCTCAAAAGCCATTGACAAAAAGTCAATTGAATGACCAAAAGCGTTTTTTGATGAAATGAAGTGGAAGTGTTGACTTTTGGTCACCAACTTCGAGATGTAGACTCGAAATTGGGACCTTAGTCGGTTTAGAAGAAGCTCAGCTGTAGAGGGAGGGTTCGAACCTCCACGGAGAAGTTAGCTGCAGGACAAGAAAAACCTCTTTAGTGGTCAACCCGTTATCCTGCGTTTATCCTTTGCTCTCCACCCCCGAGACAGGAGGGCTTGTCTGCCAGTTTCAACACCCTACAATTTTAAAGAACAATAACTCAATTCGTAGCTTGTCTGCCTCCCGATACCTATCGGGATCAACACCCTACAATTTTAAAGAACACCGTAGGATGTTAATCTCATTTCCTGATGGCTCGACAGGCGAGATCAACACCTACATTGTTAATACTTCAGCAAAGTAAGGGCAAACATTAAAATAATTCAATACACTGATATAATATTTACATATTTTATAATATTGTGTACAATCATTATAAATTACTTAAAACTACCCTGTTGATATGAGCAAAAATTACGTGATTGATAATACCGACCTCAAAATCCTGGATATTTTGATGAAAGACGCTAAAAAACCCTACACCGAAGTGGCAAAACTTGTTCATGTTTCGCAGGGAACCGTGCACGTGAGAATGAACAAACTGGAAGAGGCGGGCATCGTTGAAAAGAATACACTTCAAATCAATTATGCCAAACTAGGCTACGGAGTAATGGCATTCATTGGTATCTACTTGGAAAAGAGTGGATTATATGACTCCGTGCTGGAAAAACTCAAGGAAATCCCCGAAATAACGATGATTCACTACACCACAGGAAACTATTCTATGTTTTTGAAAATCCACTGCCGTGACACCAACCACCTGAAAGAAGTGTTACACGACAAAATGCAACAGGTAGATGGCATTGACAGAACAGAGACCATCATTTCCTTGGAAGAAAGCCTTAATCGGCATTTGGAGCTATCCCAATAGAATAAAATATGACCAAAACGAAACCTTAAAAGAGGATATTTGTTGTAATTTTGAGGATTATTTGAATTTAGTCTAAATAGACGACATGAGTAAAGACAATCAGGTATTAGAAGAGTTTACATCCAAAGAATACGAACATGGCTGGACAACTGACCTTGAAAGTGACTCAGCCCCCAAAGGGTTAAGTGAAGATACTGTTCGATTCATTTCTGCAAAGAAAAACGAACCCGAATGGTTACTGGAATGGAGATTAAAGGCATACCGACATTGGACAACGATGAAGGAGCCACAATGGCCCAACGTTAAGTATCCATCCATCGATTATCAGGATATTATCTACTACTCTGCCCCCAAGCAGAAAGTACAACCCAAAAATTTAAGTGAAGTTGATCCAGAATTGATCAAGACTTTTGAAAAGTTGGGGATATCTCTTACGGAACAAAAGCGATTAACAGGCGTAGCTGTAGACGCTGTAATTGATAGTATCTCAGTAGCTACCACATTCAAAGATAAATTAGGAGAACTCGGTATTATTTTCTGTTCATTCAGTGAGGCAGTAAAAGAGCACCCTGAACTAGTGAAGAAATATTTAGGTTCGGTGGTCCCTCCTAATGATAACTATTTTGCAGCGCTCAACTCAGCTGTATTTTCTGATGGCTCCTTTTGCTATATCCCCAAAGGGGTAAGGTGCCCGATGGAGCTGTCCACGTATTTTAGAATCAATGCGGCCAACACGGGTCAGTTTGAAAGAACTTTGATCGTAGCAGAGGATGCTTCTTATGTGAGCTACCTAGAAGGCTGCACCGCTCCTATGCGGGATGAAAACCAATTGCATGCTGCAGTGGTTGAATTGTATGCCATGAAGGATGCAGAGATAAAATACTCTACGGTGCAAAACTGGTATCCTGGCAATAAGGAAGGTAAGGGTGGAATTTACAACTTCGTAACCAAGCGCGGCTTATGTGCCGGTGATCACTCTAAAATCTCGTGGACACAAGTGGAGACTGGATCAGCGATTACCTGGAAGTATCCATCATGTATATTAAAAGGCGATTATTCCAATGGTGAGTTTTACTCAGTAGCCGTTACTAATAACTATCAGCAGGCCGATACTGGAAGTAAAATGATTCATATCGGGAAGCATACGCGATCGCGTATCGTGTCCAAAGGTATTTCTGCTGGAAAATCACAGAACAGCTATCGAGGACAAGTACATATACTGAAGCGTGCAGAAAATGCGCGTAACTTTTCTCAATGCGACTCTTTGTTGATGGGCGATCAGTGTGGAGCACATACTTTTCCCTACATCGATGTAGAAAACAAAAGTGCGCATGTAGAGCACGAGGCGACTACTTCAAAAATTGGTGAAGATCAAATTTTCTATTGTCTGCAACGCGGTATTGATGAGGAAGCTGCTGTTGCGTTGATAGTAAATGGCTATGCCAAAGAAGTATTGAAGCAGTTGCCTATGGAATTTGCCGTTGAAGCGCAGAAGCTATTGGCGTTGACACTTGAAGGCAGCGTAGGGTAATAAATTTGAGATTTAAGATTTGAGGTTGCTACAATCTCAGATTCTAAAATCATAAATCATAAATAGAAGATTAAGCAATGCTAAAAATTAAAAATATACACGCTCGTGTAGAAGAGAAAGCCATTCTGAATGGAATTAACCTAGAGGTTAAACCTGGGGAAGTACACGCCATCATGGGACCCAATGGTTCTGGGAAAAGTACGCTTGCTTCTGTACTGGCAGGCCGTGAAGATTTTGAAGTAACTGACGGATCCATAGAGTTTCTTGGTAAGAACTTGTTAGAAATGAGTCCTGAGGACAGAGCAAGAGAAGGCGTTTTTCTTGCCTTTCAATACCCTGTGGAGATTCCAGGTGTAAGTACGGTCAACTTCATGAAAACCGCACTGAACAAAATCAGAGAATACCGAGGACAAGACACACTGGATGCTGTCTCCTTTCTTACATTGATGAAAGAGAAAATCAATTTAGTTGAGATTGATAAGGCCTTACTCAACCGTTCATTGAATGAAGGCTTCTCTGGTGGAGAGAAGAAGCGCAATGAAATATTTCAAATGGCGATGCTTGAACCTAAGCTGGCTATTCTTGACGAGACAGATTCAGGACTTGACATTGATGCATTGAGAATAGTTGCCAATGGCGTTAATAAACTCCGCACCAAAGACAACGCCACTATTGTGGTGACTCACTACCAGCGTTTGCTTGAATATATCGTTCCTGATTATGTGCACGTGTTGTACAAAGGAAAAATTGTGAAGTCAGGGACCAAAGAATTGGCTTTGGAGCTAGAAGCTAAGGGGTACGATTGGATCAAAAGTGAAATGGAAGTTGCCTAATGAGTACTGCTACAGAAAAAAAATCTCTTTCTACATCTCTTATTGAGTCTCTCGATTTAGGGCAATTCTCATTTGCTGATACACAGAGATCCGAAGCCTTTAAAGCCTTTAAAGCTACCGGTTTTCCCGAAGCAAAAAGTGAGGAGTATAAATTCACACCGGTCACCCGGTCATTAACTAAACACTTTTCTGCTCCAGAATTGTCAAAACAAACTGGTGCCGATGAAAGTGTAAAAACACTTTTGAATCCTGAGTTTTCAGAAAACAGGGTAGTCTTTGTCAATGGTATTTACAGCAAGACCCTCTCCTCTATTACAGCCGATTCTAAAGTCACCGTTCAATCATTGAGTGAAGCAGTTACCGCAGACCCTTCGTTGCTTTTTGATCAACTGAATACCACCGATCCTTTTGCGCTCCTGAATTCAACACTATGGTCCGATGGACTTTACATCAACGTACCCAAGAACGTTGTAGAGAAAAAGCCGTTGTTTATTCACCATCTCCACGATGCCAACACTGAGAAAGTAAGCGCTCATACAAAGTTGTTCATTACTATTGACGAAAGTGCATCCCTTCAAATCATTGAAAAGACAGACACTCAAGGAGATCAACCTGTATTCAATACGATCAGTGAAGACATCATTGTCGGAGAAAATGGAGCAATTAATTACTGCAAAATTCAAAACGATGCCGGGCATTTGATACAAGTGGCTAATACCACCATTCATCAACACAAAGCCAGCAGAGCAGACACCTATACTTTTACACTTAATGGTAAACTGATACGCAACAACCTTAACATCATTATTGATGGCGAAGGGTGCGAATCTCATTTTTTTGGATTGTACCTTACCGATGGCGATACGTTGGTAGACAACCATACCACGGTAGACCACAAAAAGCCCAACTCCTTTAGCAACGAGTTGTACAAAGGCTTGATGGCAGGAAAATCCAAAGGGGTGTTCAATGGAAAAATTTATGTCCGTCCTCAAGCTCAGAAGACAAATGCATTTCAGTCTAATAGAAATTTATTGTTGTCAGATGACGCTACAGTAAACACCAAACCTCAGCTTGAAATATGGGCTGATGATGTAAAGTGTTCACATGGATGTACTACGGGTCAGTTGGACGAAGAAGCCTTGTTCTATCTTCAATCCAGAGGTATACCTAAAGGCACGGCCAAAGCCATGCTGCTTTACGCATTTGCCGGAGAGGTACTGGAAACTATCAAGAACGAGCAACTAAAAAATTATATTGATTCCATCGTTTCAGAACGATTACATAAAAGTTATTAAGGCATGAGTATCTCAGCCACTACCCAATTGGACATTCAGAAAATTCGTGAGGAGTTTCCAGTGCTTCATCAGCAAGTAAACGGAAAGCCTTTGGTCTACTTCGATAATGCGGCTACTTCACAAAAGCCAAAGCGGGTAATTGATAAACTTACTGAGTATTACGAAGGCTATAATGCCAATATTCATAGAGGCATTCATACCCTTGCTGAAAAAGCAACCAAAGCCTATGAGGATACACGCGAAGCAGCGAAAAGCTTCTTAGGGGCCGAGCATGTAGAAGAAATCATTTTTACTCGCGGAGTCACAGAGTGTATCAATCTTGTGGCCTCAAGTTATGGTGCTTTTATTAATAAAGGTGACGAGATCATTATTGCGGAATTGGAACATCACAGTAACATCGTGCCTTGGCAGCTGTTGTGTGAACGAAAAGGTGCTGTTCTAAAGGTGATCCCGGTTAATGACCGAGGTGAAATAGAACTAGATGCTTTCAGAAAATTACTGAGCAACAAAACTAAAATTGTTGCTACCAATCATGCGAGCAACAGCCTAGGCACTATCAACCCCATCAAAGAAATAATAGCACTTGCACATGAAAAAGGTGCGGTGGTGCTTATTGATGGTGCGCAGTCCGCTGCACATTTGCCTATTGATGTAAAAGAATTGGACGCAGACTTCTATTGTATCTCTTCTCACAAGATGTACGGACCTACAGGGGTAGGCGTATTGTATGGAAAGAAGGAGTTATTGGAAAAGATGCCTCCCTACATGGGCGGTGGTGAAATGATCAAGGATGTCACCTTTGAAAAAACCACTTACAATGACCTGCCCTATAAATTCGAAGCAGGCACACCCAATATTGCCGATGTGGTTGCTTTTGCAGAAGCGATTGCTTTTGTGAATGAACTGGGCAAAGAATACATTCATCGTCATGAGAAGGAGTTGCTTGCTTATGCTACTGACAAAATCGGAAGCATTGAAGGTGTGAGATTAATTGGCACAGCCGAACAAAAAGTGAGTGTTCTTTCATTTGTAATAGAAGGCATTCACCATTTTGATATTGGTCAAATGCTGGATGCCAGAGGGATAGCCGTAAGAACGGGTCACCACTGTACACAGCCGTTAATGGAAAGGTTTGGCATCGAAGGAACCGTCAGGGCCTCTTTTGCCGTTTACAATACGAAAGCAGAAATTGATAACCTGGTAGAGGGTTTGACAAGAGTGATCAACTTCTTAAAAGCGTAAGATTTTGAAAACAATAGCCGACATACAGGAAGAGATCATTAGCGAGTTCAGTTTGCTGGATGGCGATCAGGAAATGACGGTGCTGTACATCATGGAGCTGGGACAAAAACTGCCCGACATGGATGATGCTAAAAAGACAGAAGATAATATTGTAAAAGGATGTCAATCGAAAGTATGGCTGTTCGCTAAGCTGGAAAACGATAAAGTTTATTTTGAAGCGGACAGTAACACCGCCATTACAAAAGGACTAGTGAGTTTATTACTGAGAATATTCTCAGGCCAATCACCTGAAAATATATTATCAGCTGAACTCAACTTCATGAGTAAGATTGGGATGGAGCGATTCATTGGAACGCAACGCTCCAACGGCTTTGCCGCCATGATCAAGCAGATAAAAATGTATGCCCTTGCGTTCAAAACCAAGATGGAAGTATAATCATGAGTGAACAAGAAAAGAATGAAGCAGTAGAAACAACCAGTACCTCCGATGACCTTCGGGGAAAGGTAGTTGCTGCCATCAAAACGGTTTATGACCCAGAGATACCTGTAGATGTATTGGAACTGGGATTGATTTACGAAATCAACGTATACCCTGTTAATAATGTGTATGTTTTAATGACACTTACATCACCCTCCTGCCCTTCTGCAGAAGTGATACCCGGAGAAGTAGAACAGAAGATAAAGGAGATTGAAGGCATCAACGATGTAAAGGTGGAACTTACGTTTGATCCGCCTTACACGCAGGATATGATGAGCGAAGCTGCTAAATTGGAATTAGGATTTATGTAGACTGGATGCTGGATTCTAGATTCTGGATTCTGGATTCTGGATGCTGGATGCTGGAAAAAGAAAATAGACGATAAAACTTGAATTTAAACTAAACGAATATGTACCCAGAAGAATTGGTTGCCCCTATGCGGAGTGACCTCACCACCATTGGTTTTAAAGAATTAAAAACTCCTGAACAAGTAGATGGAGAATTGAAAGATCAGAAAGGCACCACCTTGTTGGTCATCAACTCGGTATGCGGATGTGCAGCAGGTGCTGCAAGACCAGGCGTGAAATGGGCTGTGCAAAACAGCGAAAAGAAGCCTGATCATTTGACCACCGTATTTGCCGGAGCAGATGTAGAAGCTGTTGCTAAAGCACGTCAGTATACGCTGCCATACCCTCCTTCTTCACCCGCTATTGCATTATTCAAAGATGGTGAATTGGTACACTTTGTGGAAAGACATCACATCGAAGGAAGAAATGCACAGATGATCGGTGAGCACCTGGTACAGGTGTTTGACGAGTTCTGTTAATTCATCATTAAAAGTTCAAAGGTTCAAAGTTCAAGGTTTATTTCAGCCTTGAGTCTTGAACCTTTCCTTTTTTAGCTACCTGCTAAAACAAATTCCTTATGATTATTCTCTGTGAATTCACCCAATAATCAGTTTGGCATGTTTTTGGTGTGCAATGCATCGACATATTAAACCTTAATCGTTTATATTTATTTCGAATAAAGCGTAATTGGTTGTTCACATGCTTACTTAACTCTACTTGCACCTTAAACTACCCTTATGAAACCAGGAATAATGATGCTCTTGCTATGTGGCTACGCATTGAGCGCAACATCACAGAATTTTGTTAAGCTAAAGAACCGATGGAAACCCACTGAATACATTCATGTAGAACAGCCAACACCGGCATCTGGTGGCATTCAACCTGGGTGGCACAGTGCGCAATGGCTATTGGAGCCTGTGGCGGGCACGGCATTTTATAAAATTAAGAACAGATGGAAGAACACTTACCTGCATATTGAACAAGGTCCACTTGCTATTGGCGACATCCAATCAGGATGGTGGAGTGCACAATGGCAGATAGAAGCCATACCTGGCACTTCCTTTTATCGTCTGCGCAACAGATGGAAACCCACCGTGGCCATACACAATCAAAACGGAAGGCTTGAAGCAGGAGCTATTCAAGATGGATGGTGGAGCGCACAATGGGAATTAGAAAGCCCCTCCAATGCTGCACCTCCTGTCTCTAGTCAACCGCAAAGCCGACCACAAAGCCAACCCGCGGCACAGCCCGCTGTAGCACAAAAACCTTCACTCCCATCCAATAGAGATGCCAGTGCCTTCTCACCACAACATGGAGGAAAAGTAACTGTTATGTTCATGCGTTACACCAGAGTAAACGTAATGGCCAACACCACTGTAAAGCCAGGAGATCGTATTTACTTTTTCCCACAATCTATCGAGTGCAACAGAGATGGGGCTTCTTTCAATCCGGATAATCCCGCTTTGGGAGGGCAAACTTTTACTGTAAAAGAAGTAACACCCCAACTTGTTTTGGATCGTGATATCCCTATGATGAGAAATAGAAACAATGACTCGTTTTCTATGGTCATTGAGGTGTATTAATTTAAGATTTAAGATTTAAGATTTAAAGTTCAAGGTTTGTTCGACTTTGAATTTTAAACCTTGAACTTTAATGCTATTCCATCAACCTTAACGCCTCGCGTTTACTGAGATTAGCGAGTGATGGATTATCACGCACAAAGTCTTTTACCCATTTAGGGTTGACGCGGCTGTATTGGCGCAATGTCCACCCAATGGCTTTGTTGATGAAAAATTCCTTTGATCCCAATAATTGTTTGATCGCGTCAGCCAGTAATTCGTTATCCAACTCTTTTTTGTATTTCAATTGGAACAACAGCGCTGACCGCTGCAGCCACATGTGGTCGGTGGCCAGCCACTTCTTTACATACTTCTTACGCATTTCAGGATACAATTTGAAATACGTACCCATGGTGTTAGCAGCAATATAATCTACCGTATCCCACCACGACTTGTGCGTGATCATAAACTCCAGCCAAGCCATGTCTTCTTTTTCCAGTTGCCTACTGCATTTGTTCACCAGCTCCTGGCCAAACATCTGATACTCTCTTTGTGGCTTACCCCATAACTTCTTTACCAACTTCTCCAGGTCTTTCTTCGGTGGCAAATGCTGCTTGAGCAAGAAAGGCCTTTGTATTTCCTTTCGCTCCGGAGCAGTGATGCCATAGAATTCAAAGTTATCCTTCATGTATGCCTTTTGTTCAGCCGCACGTTTGGGGTTGGCGTGTCGCTTGAACTCAGTTTCTAAGGTGGACAGGTAGGTGGTCATGGGGTGAAGGTAGTATTTAGTAAATAGTAAATAGTATTGAGTATTGAGATGTGGTTGATCTTACCTACTCTCTCACCTCTGGAAATCTTCTCAAGTATTCGACATCAATGGAATTGAGTCTTTTATTGAGAACTAGCTTACCTAACGAAGTAATTTTAATAAAGCTTTCCTGTGTCTCCAATAGTCCTGCCTTTTGTAAATGGCCCATTGCCTCATTTATTCTTTCACTGATTATTGTTTGCTCCCCCTGGAGGGTACTTAGTTCTTCATCCGTAAGTTCGAAATGCCAGGCCAAGCTTTCATTCAGTGATTTCAAATCATGTGGCTTATCCTCTTTTAGGCATTCGAATAAAGGAAGCATCATGGATGAAAAGTCTGGAATTGGCATATTTCAAAGTTCTAAAGGAGTCACTATTTCTACACACTATGAAAGGTAGAAAATTATAATCTCCTCACCATCTGGAAGAAGAGCAGGATGAGCTCACTTACCCTAATTTGAAAGTAATAGGTATTACCATGCGCTGGCGCACAGGCACTCCACGTTGTTTACCGGGTTTCCAAGCTGGTGCAGCCTTCAGTACCCTGACCGCTTCTTCATCGCAACCGGCACCAATTCCCTTAATCACTTTAATGTCTGTAAGCGAACCATCCACGTTGATTACAAATTGAACAAACACCCTACCTTCCGTTCCCATTCTTCTGGCCTGTGCAGGGTATTTCATTTTATCAGATATGTAACTATAAAATGCATTCACTCCTCCAATAGGTTTGGCTGATTCCTCCACCACATCAAAAATTTCCGGCTTTTCTTCCGGCTCTGGGGGCACAATACTTATTTGGATTGGTGCTACGGGATTGTCCGGATTTGCATCAACAGTTATATCAATTTCATCTATTATTTTTTTCGTCATTTGGTATTTCAACCAGTATAGGAGTAATCTGAATAGGTTTTTGCGGTGGTGGAATTTCAGTAGTGGGTATGTTGAGGAGTGGATCAAAATTACCGAAAGAGGATTCTGTAATAACAATTCCTCCATCTCCATAAGTTTTCCACTCAAACGCAGTAATCACAAATGACAGGGTTATTAAAAAACTTAGTCCAAAAATAAGGCTACGGTAATTCTTAAGATCTGCTTTGCTGCTTTTCTTGGCTTCCATAATAGTTGGGGTTTAGGTTTTCACATCAGGAGTTTATTTCATAATGCCATAACTAATGGAAAGTCACAGGCCAACTTTATCATGCTGCCCATAAAAATGAAAAAGCCCCAGGTGATACCCGGGGCTAATAATCAAAGCCTGAATTATACTCAGGCATCGGCTCTCGACTTTATACCGAAAAGCAATGCCCACTTTTTCTTGCGGCATCGTTTGATACCTTCCAGCAAGGCATCGCTTTGGTAGCCGACACAACTTGTCAAGGCGGCCTTGTAAGTGGCGATTGCTTTGCCATACGCTGAGCGCAATTCATACACATGGGCCAGGTGCTCCAGCAAAACCAGACGATTGGCATCAGGCTTGCTCAAACCTTGCTCCAGGTAAGCTGCTGCATCGGTATACCTTCCCTTCTGCAAGTAGAAGTTTCCTAAGTGCAAATAAGGAGGTGCCAGTTCAGCATCAAACTTAACGGCCCACTTCCAGTGCGCCTCTGCTTTGCTCTCATCAGCCATAAAATATTGATAGGCCCACCCCAGGTGATTGTGCAAAGCAGCATAACCAGGTTCTTCGTACAAGAGGTTTTGCAGCAAATGCCAAACCATCCTTAACGTTACCTTCGGTAATCATTGTTTCGGCTTCATTCAAGTAAGCCTCCAACCATTCTATTTTTTCCATTGTGTTCAGATCATTAAAATTTTAGTTTAACCATCTGAACCTGTATGGATCAGATGGCCCTCAATCTTCTGCGGCTGAGCCATCCCCGCACATCCTTACGATGCGTGGCATAAACTCGCCCACTACTTCCACCAAACTTTGTTGGTAGCCCATTACTTTATGGATGTTTTTATACACCATAGGTGCTTCATCCAACCCACCACCTATTAAAGTGATTTTGTTTTGCTCAAGCACCTGCTTTACCATTCTCTTCGTAATGGTTTCTTTCGCCTTTGAGCGTGACATCACTCTTCCCGCTCCATGCGATGCTGACTGCAACGATGAGCTTTCACCTTTACCTTTTACGATAAAACCCGGTGATGCCATCGTGCCTGGAATAATTCCCATCACACCTGCACCTGCGGGGGTAGCTCCTTTCCTATGCACTATCACTTCTTGTCCATCGGATGTTTGCTCCTTCCACGCGAAGTTGTGGTGGTTCTCCACCTTGAACAATGGCTTCTCTCCTATTGCCTTTGACAACCGATGATGAATCTGATCGTGATTGGCTTTGGCATAATCACCAGCAAGGTTCATTGCCATCCAGTACTCTGCACCGGCTTGCGTATCCAAATCCAACCAGGCCAGTTGCGCAGCTTCCGAAGGAAGCACACAAGTAGCCTTAGCCAGCTTAGTATAGTGCCTCGCTATCTCTGCCCCCATTCCACGCGAACCGGAGTGGGATAACACCCCGAGGTACTTGCCTGGCTCCAGGTTCCATTCATTATCTGAAGTCAGCGTTATCATTCCAAACTCCACAAAGTGATTACCACTACCCGATGTACCTATTTGTCGTGCCGCACGTCCTTTCAAGCCCTTCAGCATGGTGATTTCATTGAACTCATCACGCGCCAACACCTCATGATCCATCGGCTTGTCAAATACTTCCCTACCAAAACAGGTATGATCACCCAGCATTTTCTTCAGCTTATGTTCATACTTGCTGGCAAATTTTTCATCCAGCGGGTAAGCAGTCAGACACATCCTACAGCCAATATCCATTCCTACACCGTAGGGAATAACTGCATTGTTGGTTGCCAGCACACCGCCAATAGGTAATCCATACCCCTGATGGGCATCAGGCATCAACGCCCCACCTACAGTAACGGGTAACTTCATGGCGATCTCCATCTGATGACGCGCTCCTTCTTCAATCTCTGCAGCACCAAAAATTTCATAGGGCATCCTGCTCTTGTTCAGGTCGAACACCCTGTTCTTCTTTTCGGTAGGCACAAGCGCCATAGCAGTTTTGCTCCATATGGAGTCATCCACCATTGACTTGGGGTCTGCAATCACATTTCTCAAAGCGGCAAAGATCTCCTCCTTTTCACTTCTACGGTAATGCTTATAAATGGTATTGATGGCGATACCCACTGCCTTTCCTTCGGGGAAACCCATTTTGAGTAAATCTTTACCACTTATCATTTTACGTTTCATACTGTTCTCCTTTCCGATCCTGGCCTGTGTACAAGCGAGGATCTTTCGTTTACTTATTTTTAGGCATAAACATTCCTGTTCGCCTTATGGCGAATTCAATTTTGTTCCAACCATTCCGAGAAATAAAAAAACCCGGACGAGCCGGGCTTTCAGTTGTTGTAAAAAAACTGTCAGTTAACTGAAATGCCGCGACCAACTCGTGATATTGCTATCAAGAGGCGTGAATATGTATTGGTTTTGCTTTTGCATGGCGCAAATATAGAGAATCCCTAAAGTCAATTCCTAGATAAATTTTATTTTTTTGTCCAGTGCTTGTAATCTGAAAGAGGTCACATGTGAATTGCGAAACCCTACAACCTTATTTTGGTCCTATGGCAGGCACGGAAGTAACTTCCGCGCTAGTTAAGGTTTGAGGAATCATCTTATTAAAATGGCTAACCCTATAAAGCAAAAAACCCCTGCATTCAACATACAGGGGTTTTAATTGACAACTAACTTTTCCATTAGATTTTGGGTTTCGTGAAACGTAGACTCTTAATCTGGCGGTACTGTTCGCTGTTCAGCCCGAAGATCGCTCTTACATACTTCTTCACACTGGCAGCCGAATTGTAAATTGCTGTATTTCCGGTGTACAACAATTCATTGCGACTGATTCGTGCATTGCTAAGCGCTACCTCTACTTTAGCCACACCGCTGTTCAGACTGTTCATCTTCTTCAAGATGGATTTTAAGCCTGCGACAGACAATTCGGGTTCATTGGCTGTGTAGTTCGGGGCAACACTTATCGTCTGCACCAATCGTGCGAAGTGATCTGCTTTGCTGATGTAACTCAGCTGGGCGAACTTCGATCTTTTTTCCTTCTCCTCTACGGTAGAAGCTAAGGGGATCCTGGCCTTGGCTCTTCTGCCGGTCATGAGTCTGAAGAAAACTCTCGCATCATTTAGTGTTTCTTCCTTAGCGCCTGATGCGGCTAGCGTTAAGATTACACTGGCTGCCAGCTTGGGCATGTCTCTGAATAACTCCTCACGATCATTGGTCATGAAGTTGTACTCAGTTTTGTTGGCCTTGACGCTGGCGAGCGCCTGACGTGCATCGACAAGAAGTACATTCAATGCATCTAACTGGAGCTTGGGCAATCCGGGGTTGTACTTGTCTCCGTACCCGGAGCAGAAACCTAAGAGCTTCTCAAAGGTCTCCACATTTTTAACGTGTGTCATAATACTATAGTATACGGAAAAACCTTATGTAAAAGTTTCACAAATAAGAAAAATCTTTTAAAATATTTTAACTTTTTTTTCAAAGGCCAAAAAACCTCTTGGTGGAGGATGGATTTACCTTTAGTTTATAGTCTTAAGTATAGTCCTTAGTTGGGTTTAGGTTTTAGCTGCCCTCAAGCCATGCCTAGCCGAAGCCCTCTTGGGTTGGATGCAGCAGCAATTGTTGTTGCCCGTCATGCTGAGCCACCGAGCGAAGGTTAGAGGGGCGGGCGAAGCATCTCTTGCTGTACTCATTAAGCGCAGAAGTAACTTCCGCGATGGTTTATGGCAACTTTAGCTGGATTCCAAGCTAAGAAAGGCTGGCCATACATTATCCATACTCTATCTATGCTTTATCTATACTCTATCTACGCTTTATCTACCCTTTATCTACCTAGTATCTACACCCTGTATTTATGACTGTTCCAGGAAAAAGCGGAAAAAGGGGATGATAGCGGAAGCCACCGAGCGAAGGCAGCAAGCGGTTCCGATAGCTATCGGAAGCGAAGCATCTCTTGCTTTACAATAAGTTGGAAGGACGCAAGAGGAAGAAATCCCTCACCCAACCCTCTCCCTATGCCTACGCTAAACAGCCTTCGCCAAAAGCTTCGGCTGTCACAAGCTACGGCATACAGGCAGGGAGAGGGAGCAGTACGAACTAACCCTATCGCGCGCCATCAATTGGCAGGAACAATAATCGTTGTTGCCGTCATGCTGAGCTACCGAGCGAAGATTCGCGGGGCGGGCGAAGCATCTCTTGCTGTACTCATTAAGCACAGAAGTAACTTCCGCGCTGGTTTATGGCAACAGTCTGGTGACTTCCAAACTCAGATAGGCTGGTCATACACTATCC